>NZ_JAYMYG010000001.1:4270000-5037500 GCF_035830915.1 Pseudomonas sp. DSV-1
ACTAACGTATTAGGTTAATGCCCTTCCTCCCAACTTAAAGTGCTTTACAATCCGAAGACCTTCTTCACACACGCGGCATGGCTGGATCAGGCTTTCGCCCATTGTCCAATATTCCCCACTGCTGCCTCCCGTAGGAGTCTGGACCGTGTCTCAGTTCCAGTGTGACTGATCATCCTCTCAGACCAGTTACGGATCGTAGCCTTGGTGAGCCATTACCTCACCAACTAGCTAATCCGACCTAGGCTCATCTGATAGCGCAAGGCCCGAAGGTCCCCTGCTTTCTCCCGTAGGACGTATGCGGTATTAGCGTCCGTTTCCGAACGTTATCCCCCACTATCAGGCAGATTCCTAGGTATTACTCACCCGTCCGCCGCTCTCAAGAGAAGCAAGCTTCTCTCTACCGCTCGACTTGCATGTGTTAGGCCTGCCGCCAGCGTTCAATCTGAGCCATGATCAAACTCTTCAGTTCAAACATCTTTGGGTTTTTAAGAAACCCTAAACTTGGCTCAGCAATCGTTGGTTACATCTTTGATTTCTCGCGGAGTAACTTGTGATGCTGATAATCTTGTTGACTATCAGTCTGACTCCACAAGCACCCACACGAATTGCTTGATTCAGTTGTTAAAGAGCGGTTGGTTTAGCTTTCGCTGAACCGAGGCGCGCATTCTACAGCAGCCTCTGTTGCTGTCAAGCGGTTATTTTAAGATGTTTTCAAAGTTTCCTCTGTAACATCAACCACTTGCGCTTTCGATCTCTCGTTAGCGGGAGGCGAATTCTACAGCGTTACACGCTGCTGTCAACACCTTATTTCCTGCTACTTTCGATTGAGATAATCGAAGTGTTAGCCAGGCAAATGACCTGGTTAACAGCACAGGCTTTTTACAAAGCTTGTACTTATACAAAAACAAAATCCCCGTCTGCGCGAGCAGACAGGGATTTTGGAATTTAATCTTGACGATGACCTACTCTCACATGGGGAAACCCCACACTACCATCGGCGATGCATCGTTTCACTTCTGAGTTCGGGATGGGATCAGGTGGTTCCAATGCTCTATGGTCGTCAAGAAATTCGGTAGCCAGGTCGTTTACCTTTCGGTTTACGCTCCAGCGAATGGGTATGTAATAGTTTGGTGTTTTGTGAGTCGCAAACTTTCGGTTTGTATCGTCTTCACACACCGCAATCTGGTCTCTTCGACGCAAATTGCTTGGGTGTTATATGGTCAAGCCTCACGGGCAATTAGTATTGGTTAGCTCAACGCCTCACAGCGCTTACACACCCAACCTATCAACGTCGTAGTCTTCGACGGCCCTTTAGGGAACTCAAGGTTCCAGTGAGATCTCATCTTGAGGCAAGTTTCCCGCTTAGATGCTTTCAGCGGTTATCTTTCCCGAACATAGCTACCCGGCAATGCCACTGGCGTGACAACCGGAACACCAGAGGTTCGTCCACTCCGGTCCTCTCGTACTAGGAGCAGCCCCTCTCAAATCTCAAACGTCCACGGCAGATAGGGACCGAACTGTCTCACGACGTTCTAAACCCAGCTCGCGTACCACTTTAAATGGCGAACAGCCATACCCTTGGGACCGGCTTCAGCCCCAGGATGTGATGAGCCGACATCGAGGTGCCAAACACCGCCGTCGATATGAACTCTTGGGCGGTATCAGCCTGTTATCCCCGGAGTACCTTTTATCCGTTGAGCGATGGCCCTTCCATACAGAACCACCGGATCACTAAGACCTACTTTCGTACCTGCTCGACGTGTCTGTCTCGCAGTCAAGCGCGCTTTTGCCTTTATACTCTACGACCGATTTCCGACCGGTCTGAGCGCACCTTCGTACTCCTCCGTTACTCTTTAGGAGGAGACCGCCCCAGTCAAACTACCCACCATACACTGTCCTCGATCCGGATAACGGACCTGAGTTAGAACCTCAAAGTTGCCAGGGTGGTATTTCAAGGTTGGCTCCATGCAGACTGGCGTCCACACTTCAAAGCCTCCCACCTATCCTACACAAGCAAATTCAAAGTCCAGTGCAAAGCTATAGTAAAGGTTCACGGGGTCTTTCCGTCTAGCCGCGGATACACTGCATCTTCACAGCGATTTCAATTTCACTGAGTCTCGGGTGGAGACAGCGCCGCCATCGTTACGCCATTCGTGCAGGTCGGAACTTACCCGACAAGGAATTTCGCTACCTTAGGACCGTTATAGTTACGGCCGCCGTTTACCGGGGCTTCGATCAAGAGCTTCGCGTTAGCTAACCCCATCAATTAACCTTCCGGCACCGGGCAGGCGTC
Source organism: Pseudomonas sp. DSV-1 (assembly GCF_035830915.1). Classification (NCBI taxonomy): domain Bacteria; kingdom Pseudomonadati; phylum Pseudomonadota; class Gammaproteobacteria; order Pseudomonadales; family Pseudomonadaceae; genus Pseudomonas; species Pseudomonas sp. DSV-1. The sequence continues at coordinate 4,272,294 of NZ_JAYMYG010000001.1, forward strand.
ACACCCTATACGTCCACTTTCGTGTTTGCAGAGTGCTGTGTTTTTAATAAACAGTCGCAGCGGCCTGGTATCTTCGACCGGCATGGGCTTACGCAGTAAATGCTTCACCCTCACCGGCGCACCTTCTCCCGAAGTTACGGTGCCATTTTGCCTAGTTCCTTCACCCGAGTTCTCTCAAGCGCCTTGGTATTCTCTACCCAACCACCTGTGTCGGTTTGGGGTACGGTTCCTGGTTACCTGAAGCTTAGAAGCTTTTCTTGGAAGCATGGCATCAACCACTTCGTTGTCTAAAAGACAACTCGTCATCAGCTCTCGGCCTTAGAATCCCGGATTTACCTAAGATTCCAGCCTACCACCTTAAACTTGGACAACCAACGCCAAGCTGGCCTAGCCTTCTCCGTCCCTCCATCGCAATAACCAGAAGTACAGGAATATTAACCTGTTTTCCATCGACTACGCTTTTCAGCCTCGCCTTAGGGACCGACTAACCCTGCGTCGATTAACGTTGCGCAGGAAACCTTGGTCTTTCGGCGTGGGTGTTTTTCACACCCATTATCGTTACTCATGTCAGCATTCGCACTTCTGATACCTCCAGCAAGCTTCTCAACTCACCTTCACAGGCTTACAGAACGCTCCTCTACCGCATCACCTAAGTGATACCCGTAGCTTCGGTGTATGGTTTGAGCCCCGTTAAATCTTCCGCGCAGGCCGACTCGACTAGTGAGCTATTACGCTTTCTTTAAAGGGTGGCTGCTTCTAAGCCAACCTCCTAGCTGTCTAAGCCTTCCCACATCGTTTCCCACTTAACCATAACTTTGGGACCTTAGCTGACGGTCTGGGTTGTTTCCCTTTTCACGACGGACGTTAGCACCCGCCGTGTGTCTCCCATGCTCGGCACTTGTAGGTATTCGGAGTTTGCATCGGTTTGGTAAGCCGGGATGGCCCCCTAGCCGAAACAGTGCTCTACCCCCTACAGTGATACATGAGGCGCTACCTAAATAGCTTTCGAGGAGAACCAGCTATCTCCGAGCTTGATTAGCCTTTCACTCCGATCCACAGGTCATCCGCTAACTTTTCAACGGTAGTCGGTTCGGTCCTCCAGTTAGTGTTACCCAACCTTCAACCTGCCCATGGATAGATCGCCCGGTTTCGGGTCTATTCCCAGCGACTAGACGCCCTATTAAGACTCGCTTTCGCTACGCCTCCCCTATTCGGTTAAGCTTGCCACTGAAAATAAGTCGCTGACCCATTATACAAAAGGTACGCAGTCACCCAACAAAGTGGGCTCCCACTGCTTGTACGCATACGGTTTCAGGATCTATTTCACTCCCCTCTCCGGGGTTCTTTTCGCCTTTCCCTCACGGTACTAGTTCACTATCGGTCAGTCAGTAGTATTTAGCCTTGGAGGATGGTCCCCCCATATTCAGACAAAGTTTCTCGTGCTCCGTCCTACTCGATTTCACTGCAAAGATGTTTTCGCGTACAGGGCTATCACCCACTATGGCCGCACTTTCCAGAGCGTTCCGCTAACATCAATACAGCTTAAGGGCTGGTCCCCGTTCGCTCGCCACTACTAAGGGAATCTCGGTTGATTTCTTTTCCTCAGGGTACTTAGATGTTTCAGTTCCCCTGGTTCGCTTCTTAAGCCTATGTATTCAGCTTAAGATACCTAACTTATGTTAGGTGGGTTCCCCCATTCAGACATCTCCGGATCAAAGTCTGTTTGCCGACTCCCCGAAGCTTTTCGCAGGCTACCACGTCTTTCATCGCCTCTGACTGCCAAGGCATCCACCGTATGCGCTTCTTCACTTGACCATATAACCCCAAGCAATCTGGTTATACTATGAAGACGACATTCGCCGAAAATTCGCATGTTCAATTAAGAACGTTCACAAATTTTACCTTAGCCTGAATAAACACCAGTGAAAGTGTTATCCAGTCTAACTTTCTATTACATACCCAAATTTTTAAAGAACGATCTAATCAAAAAGATCAGAAATCAACATTCACCATCGTTCGATGGAATGCTCATTTCTAAGCTTTACGATACAGAAGCAGTATATGGTGGAGCCAAACGGGATCGAACCGTTGACCTCCTGCGTGCAAGGCAGGCGCTCTCCCAGCTGAGCTATGGCCCCATATTTCTACAGGTACTTCCATACAAAATTGGTGGGTCTGGGCAGATTCGAACTGCCGACCTCACCCTTATCAGGGGTGCGCTCTAACCAACTGAGCTACAGACCCAATTTTGGTCTACTTCTATCGTCTTCTTCAATGAATCAAGCAATTCGTGTGGGAACTTATGGAGCAGCTGATGTCGTCGATTAAGGAGGTGATCCAGCCGCAGGTTCCCCTACGGCTACCTTGTTACGACTTCACCCCAGTCATGAATCACACCGTGGTAACCGTCCTCCCGAAGGTTAGACTAGCTACTTCTGGTGCAACCCACTCCCATGGTGTGACGGGCGGTGTGTACAAGGCCCGGGAACGTATTCACCGTGACATTCTGATTCACGATTACTAGCGATTCCGACTTCACGCAGTCGAGTTGCAGACTGCGATCCGGACTACGATCGGTTTTATGGGATTAGCTCCACCTCGCGGCTTGGCAACCCTTTGTACCGACCATTGTAGCACGTGTGTAGCCCAGGCCGTAAGGGCCATGATGACTTGACGTCATCCCCACCTTCCTCCGGTTTGTCACCGGCAGTCTCCTTAGAGTGCCCACCATTACGTGCTGGTAACTAAGGACAAGGGTTGCGCTCGTTACGGGACTTAACCCAACATCTCACGACACGAGCTGACGACAGCCATGCAGCACCTGTCTCAATGTTCCCGAAGGCACCAATCTATCTCTAGAAAGTTCATTGGATGTCAAGGCCTGGTAAGGTTCTTCGCGTTGCTTCGAATTAAACCACATGCTCCACCGCTTGTGCGGGCCCCCGTCAATTCATTTGAGTTTTAACCTTGCGGCCGTACTCCCCAGGCGGTCAACTTAATGCGTTAGCTGCGCCACTAAGAGTTCAAGACTCCCAACGGCTAGTTGACATCGTTTACGGCGTGGACTACCAGGGTATCTAATCCTGTTTGCTCCCCACGCTTTCGCACCTCAGTGTCAGTATCAGTCCAGGTAGTCGCCTTCGCCACTGGTGTTCCTTCCTATATCTACGCATTTCACCGCTACACAGGAAATTCCACTACCCTCTACCATACTCTAGCTTGCCAGTTTTGGATGCAGTTCCCAGGTTGAGCCCGGGGATTTCACATTCAACTTAACAAACCACCTACGCGCGCTTTACGCCCAGTAATTCCGATTAACGCTTGCACCCTCTGTATTACCGCGGCTGCTGGCACAGAGTTAGCCGGTGCTTATTCTGTCGGTAACGTCAAAACACTAACGTATTAGGTTAATGCCCTTCCTCCCAACTTAAAGTGCTTTACAATCCGAAGACCTTCTTCACACACGCGGCATGGCTGGATCAGGCTTTCGCCCATTGTCCAATATTCCCCACTGCTGCCTCCCGTAGGAGTCTGGACCGTGTCTCAGTTCCAGTGTGACTGATCATCCTCTCAGACCAGTTACGGATCGTAGCCTTGGTGAGCCATTACCTCACCAACTAGCTAATCCGACCTAGGCTCATCTGATAGCGCAAGGCCCGAAGGTCCCCTGCTTTCTCCCGTAGGACGTATGCGGTATTAGCGTCCGTTTCCGAACGTTATCCCCCACTATCAGGCAGATTCCTAGGTATTACTCACCCGTCCGCCGCTCTCAAGAGAAGCAAGCTTCTCTCTACCGCTCGACTTGCATGTGTTAGGCCTGCCGCCAGCGTTCAATCTGAGCCATGATCAAACTCTTCAGTTCAAACATCTTTGGGTTTTTAAGAAACCCTAAACTTGGCTCAGCAATCGTTGGTTACATCTTTGATTTCTCGCGGAGTAACTTGTGATGCTGATAATCTTGTTGACTATCAGTCTGACTCCACAAGCACCCACACGAATTGCTTGATTCAGTTGTTAAAGAGCGGTTGGTTTAGCTTTCGCTGAACCGAGGCGCGCATTCTACAGCAGCCTCTGTTACTGTCAAGCGGTTATTTTAAGATGTTTTCAAAGTTTCCTCTGTAACATCAACCACTTGCGCTTTCGATCTCTCGTTAGCGGGAGGTGAATTCTACAGCGTTGCACGCTGCTGTCAACACCTCATTTCCTGCTTCGATGACTTGAAGCTGACACCGCCAAAAACCAATCCAACTCATTGAAACTCAAGGAGTTTTCCGTTTCGACTGCGCCGGAAGTGGGCGAATTATAGGCCGTTACAGATCTGAGTCAAGGGTTAATTTTCACTCTTGATACCGATATCGGTTTCTTCTTATATAGACGCGGAATTCGACTCATGACCACGGGTATTCGCAGCATCAGCAGGCACACACCTATAAAGGCATAAACCGACCATTCCTTGAGGTCCGCCCGCACAATCCAAAGCATATGCAGCAACCCCAATCCTACAACCACATACACCAGACGATGGAGTTTCTTCCAGCGCGCACCCAGCCGCCGCTGACTGTATCGATTTGAAGTCACTGCCAAGGCCAGCAAACACAGAAAACCCAGAGCACCTACAATAATGTAGGGCCGCTTGCGCAACTCCACACCCAGCTGCGACCAGTCAAACCCCAGCACGAAAGTCAGGTATGAACACACATGCAGCACCACATATGCAAAACACCACAAGCCTATCTGGCGACGCACTGCAATCCATCCAGGCCACCCCGTAAGCTTTTGCATCGGCGTCATACTCAGTGTTACCAGCAGCAGAATAAGCGCCCCCAACCCCAGCCTATCAACCAGCACCTTTCCCGGATCCGGGCCCAAGGCAAAGATCCAGGCCTCATAAAGCCAGTACAAAGGCCACACAGCCGCTGCTGCAAAGACCCCAATACGCCAAGAAAGGAACTTCATCAGTAGTTCTTCCGTAAATCGAGACCCGCATATAAAGAAGCCACTTCATCCGCGTACCCGTTAAACATCTGGGTATCACGCACATTAGGACTGAACAGGCCGCTCGGCAGACGCCGCTCACGCGCCTGCGTCCATCGCGGATGATCGACCTGCGGATTCACATTTGCGTAGAAGCCGTACTCATCCGCAGCGATGCTCTGCCAAGTGGTTTTCGGCTGCTCCTCCACCAGGCTGATTCTCACAATGGATTTCACACTTTTAAACCCGTACTTCCAAGGCACGACCAAACGTAGCGGCGCTCCATTCTGATTCGGCAATTCGCGCCCATACATGCCCACTGCCAAAATCGCCAGCGGGTTCATCGCTTCATCCAAACGCAACCCCTCAACATAAGGCCAGTCAATCAAGGCGAAACCCGAGCGCTGCCCCGGCATGACCTTCGGATCCTGTAAGGTTTCAAAGCGTATGTATTTGGCTTTCGACGTCGGCTCCACCTGCTTGAGCAATGCCGATATGGGAAAGCCCATCCATGGAATAACCATTGACCAGGCCTCTACGCAACGCAAACGATAGATCCGCTCCTCCAACTGATAAGGCTTCATGAAGTCTTCAAGGGCATAGCGACCCGGCTTGCCCACTTCCCCATCCACGACCACCGTCCAAGGCTCGGTTTTCAAGGCACCAGCATTCTGCGCCGGATCCCCCTTGTCGGCCCCGAACTCATAGAAGTTGTTGTAGTGCGTTGCGTCCTTGAAAGGCGTGATCGCCTCCCCGCTAACCGTGACAGCCTGCCATTTGGTCTGCGGGAGCTTATCGGCAAACCATGCCGGCGCCCTGCCCGGCTCGACATCCGCGTAACGCACCGCATCTTCGGCGCTGGCCCAACGCGGTAGCGCACCCACAGCCAATCCGGCAAGCGAGCTGCCAAGTAATGCACGACGGGATAAATAGAAGGATTCAGGCGTAACGTCCGACTCTTTGCAGTCGGACGCCTTAGGAAGCTTGATAAGCATGACAACTCCGCAGTATTGGAGGACTGATGCACCAATAGACTACGGAGTATGGGAGAAATTACATCACTCGGCGTTTTTGTTACGGCGCAAACGCAACAAGTACTGGATAGGTCCCGATGCCGCATACGCCAGGAATGCCAACAACAGGATGCGCGGCGGGTCGCTGAACACAACAGCAAACACCAACACTACCGCCAGGATGGCCACGAAAGGAACGCGCCCTTTCAAATCCAGCTCTTTAAAGCTGTTGTACTTGATATTGCTGACCATCAGCATACCGGCTGCAGCCACCAGCAGCGCAACCAGGAACGACATTTTCGAACCCTGGATTCCGTAATCACTGAACGCCCAAACGATACCCGCCACTACACCAGCAGCAGCCGGACTGGCCAGACCTATGAAGTAACGCTTATCCGCTTTACCTACCTGGGTGTTAAAACGCGCCAGACGCAATGCAGCCCCCGCGACATAGATGAAAGCCACCATCCAGCCCACCTTGCCCATATCACCCAGGGCCCAGCCAAAGGCCAGCAATGCAGGTGCAACGCCAAAGGCAACCATGTCCGACAAGGAATCGTACTCGGCGCCAAAAGCACTTTCAGTATTGGTCATACGGGCTACGCGGCCATCGAGACCGTCCAGCACCATTGCGACAAAGATCGCGATAGCAGCAAACGCAAAATACTTGCTTGCTCCTGCAGCATCACCCGCACTCATCGCGCTTTGCGCACTCATGGAGCTGATGATCGAATAAAAACCGGCGAACAGGTTCGCGGTGGTGAACAGGTTCGGCAGCAGATAGATACCACGATGCCGGACTTTACGGCCTTCGGCGTCATGCCCTTCTTCGACATGCTCATCGATAGGCAGCAGGCTATCGGCGTCTGAAGCCGCTTTTGGCTCTTCGGGACGTTCGCTCATGGACATTACCTTGCAACGATATGGAAAGTTTCGGTGGAAGCTTGGGGCCAGCACACACCCGCAAACGATCCTGCTTTATACCAGAAGCTGTCGCTTAAACGAAAAAACGCGGCCTAGGCCGCGTTTTCTCTACAGGCTAAAATTTAGTTCTTTGTTTGATCGACGATTTTATTCGCGCCGATCCAAGGCATCATCGAGCGCAGTTGCCCGCCGATGACTTCGATACCGTGAGCGGCGTTGTTACGACGCTTGGCGGTCATCGATGGGTAGCCAGTAGCACCTTCGGTGATGAACATCTTCGCGTATTCACCATCCTGAATGCGCTTCAGAGCATTACGCATTGCCTGACGGGACTCTGCGTTGATCACTTCCGGACCGGTTACATACTCACCGTACTCGGCGTTGTTGGAGATCGAGTAGTTCATGTTGGCGATACCGCCTTCATACATGAGGTCAACGATCAACTTCAACTCGTGCAAGCACTCGAAGTAAGCCATTTCTGGCGCATAACCTGCTTCAACCAGGGTCTCGAAACCGGCTTTAACCAGCTCGACAGTACCGCCACACAGAACAGCCTGTTCGCCGAACAGGTCGGTTTCGGTTTCGTCCTTGAACGTGGTTTCGATGATGCCGGTACGACCGCCACCAACGCCAGCCGCGTATGACAAGGCTACGTTTTTGGCGTTGCCCGACGCATCCTGATAGATCGCGATCAGGTCAGGAATGCCACCGCCTTTTACGAACTCGGAGCGCACGGTGTGACCCGGTGCTTTTGGCGCGATCATGATCACGTCAAGGTCCGCGCGCGGTACAACCTGGTTGTAGTGGATAGCGAAGCCGTGGGAGAAAGCCAGTGTGGCTCCCTTCTTGATGTTCGGCTCGATTTCGTCCTTGTACAGCGCCGACTGGAATTCGTCCGGGGTCAGAATCATGACCAGATCTGCAGCGGCAACAGCGCTGGCAACGTCAGTCACTTTCAGGCCATGAGCCTCAGCCTTGGCGACAGTGGCCGAACCTTTACGCAGACCAACAGTAACGTCAACGCCGGAGTCTTTCAGGTTGCAGGCTTGGGCGTGACCCTGGGAGCCGTAACCGATAATGGCTACTTTTTTGCCCTGGATGATCGAAAGGTCGCAGTCTTTGTCGTAATAAACTTTCATGATTTTCCCTTATATCCAGGCCATTCAGGCCAATTAGCATTTGTTAGTTTTAGATGCTGAGTACTTTGTCGCCACGGGCAATCCCGGTGACGCCACTGCGAACTGTTTCCAGGATCGAGGCGGTACCAATCGACTGAATGAAACTGTCGAGCTTCTCACTGGTTCCTGTCAACTGCACGGTGTACACACTGGCGCTGACATCAACGATCTGCCCACGAAATATGTCCGTGGTGCGTTTGATTTCTGCGCGCTGTGCACCCGTTGCCTTGACCTTGACCAACATCAGTTCACGCTCGATATGAGCACTTTCCGACAGGTCAACCAGCTTGACCACTTCGATCAGCTTGTTCAGGTTTTTAGTGATCTGCTCGATCACTTCATCATGGCCCACCGTGGTCAGCGTCAGACGCGACAAAGTCGGGTCTTCGGTTGGCGCTACAGTCAGGCTTTCGATGTTGTAGTTACGTTGCGAGAAAAGCCCAACAACGCGAGACAAGGCGCCCGGTTCGTTTTCAAGAAGCAAGGAAATAATGTGCCGCATGATTAAGTGCGCTCCGTCTTGCTCAGCCACATGTCGCGCATGGAGCCATCTTTGATCTGCATCGGATAAACGTGCTCACTGGTATCAACCTGAATATCCAGGAACACCAGGCGATCCTTCATGGCAAAAGCTTCTTCCATCTTTGGCTTCAGGTCTTTCAGATCAGTGATCCGGATACCTACATGCCCATAAGCCTCAGCCAGCTTGACGAAATCAGGCAGCGACTCCATGTACGAATGCGAATGACGACTGCCGTAGTTCATGTCCTGCCACTGACGCACCATTCCCAGCACGCCGTTGTTGAGGCTGATGATTTTTACTGGCAAGCCATACTGCAAACATGTCGACAGTTCCTGAATGTTCATCTGAATACTGCCCTCGCCTGTTACACAGGCAACGTCAGCCTCAGGAAAACTCAGTTTTACGCCCATCGCCGCCGGGAAGCCGAACCCCATCGTGCCCAGGCCGCCAGAGTTGATCCAGCGATTAGGCTTGTTGAAGCGGTAATACTGGGCCGCAAACATTTGATGCTGACCCACATCGGATGTTACGTACGCATCACCCTTGGTCACTTCGCAAAGCATCTCGATAACAGCCTGAGGCTTGATCTTGCTGCCGTCACCCTTGTCATAAGGGAACAGGCCGCGATCGCCACGCCATTCGTCGATCTGCTTCCACCAACTGGAAACTGCCTCTGGATTTGGCTTCTCGCCAATGTCCTTGAGGATTGCGACCATCTCGGTGAGCACACTCTCCACCGGACCCACGATCGGTACATCGGCCTTGATGGTTTTGGAAATGGACGCCGGGTCGATATCGATATGGATGATCTTGGCGTTCGGGCAGAACTTGGACGGACCGTTGATTACGCGGTCATCAAAGCGTGCGCCTACAGCCAGAATCACATCAGCATTGTGCATGGTCATGTTGGCAGTGAAGCTGCCGTGCATGCCGAGCATGCCGACGAACTGACGGTCTGTGCCAGGGTAGGCACCCAAGCCCATCAGCGTATTGGTTACAGGCACGTTGAGCATTTTTGCCAGCTCGGTCAGCGGAGCCGAACCGCCGCCCAAAATTACGCCGCCGCCTGCATAAAGCACAGGGCGCTTGGCTGCCAGAAGCATCTCTGCCGCCTTGCGAATCTGGCCTGAGTGACCACGCAAGGCCGGGCTGTAAGAACGCAGCTTGGCTTTTTTCGGGAAAACGTATTCGAACTTCTCGGCCGGGTTGGTCATGTCTTTCGGGATATCGACCACAACCGGACCAGGACGGCCGGATTGAGCGAGGTAGAACGCCTTTTTCATGACCTCAGGGATTTCCGAAGCATGCTTGATCATAAAGCTGTGCTTCACGATGGGCCGGGAGATACCGATCATGTCGGTTTCCTGGAAAGCATCAGTCCCGACCATGGTGCTAGGCACCTGACCAGAAATGATCACCATCGGAATGGAGTCCATGTAGGCAGTGGCAATCCCGGTAATGGCGTTGGTAGCTCCCGGTCCGGAAGTGACCAGAACTACACCGGCCTTACCCGTTGCACGGGCATAGCCGTCAGCCATGTGGGTAGCCGCTTGTTCGTGGCGAACCAGGATGTGGGTAACTTCCGGTTCTTTGAACAAAGCGTCGTAGACATGCAGCAGAGCACCACCAGGGTACCCGTAGATATATTTGACACCTTCGTCGCGCAAAAAGCGCACGAGCATCTCACCGCCAGATAAAAGCTCCACGTTGTTCACCTCTAAAACGCCAGAATACCGTTCACAAAAATACGAACGGGTCTTAATAGGTTTACTTTTCAGCAGAGCATGAGCGACGGTGGTCGCCGACTACGTCAGCACTGACTGAGCAAGTATTGGGAGCTCCCCAAGTGTTGCGGGGGTTTCCCACCCAGCGCGAGGTAACGCGTTGCGGGTGTAGCAGGTCGGCGCGGGTGTGCGCCTCATGATCTGCTGAGAGGGTCTGCTTCTGGCAGTCCCTCTACAGCGGGACTTCGATTCTTGTCATTAGGCCTGCCCAAGTCAAGCCATCTATGAGATTTATTTTCATAAATTGACAGGAACGCACAAAAAAACGCGTGAAATGCCAAAAACTGACAAGAAAATGGATGGCTGACAGTAAAAACTGGCAGCCATGACCTCAGGCGGAGGGGCTAATCAGCAGATCAAAACCTTCGAAGTGCTTGAGCAGTGGCTTCCAGTTTCCGCGACGCTGAGCAAAAACCTGATCAGCCATATGCCGAATACCCGAAACATTTGGCAGTGGCAGGCCCTGCTCAACAATGACTTTCATCTTCGGCAGGAAGATCCACTGCACCCACAGTTCAAAATCGAGCCGGTCGACGCTGAACGGCTCCTGGCTGGACAAGTCGTACTCCGTAGGCACCTTGTCGCTCCACAACCCCTGCGTGCGCATTTCCTGCTCGATGAGCAACAAGAACCCGGCGACTTCAGGAGTACGGGAATCCATGACCATCAGAGGCTGACCTTGGCTTTTTGACGGGCCAGTGCAGCGCCTGCAGCATCGCCCTGTTTCTCACGCGCCTGGGCAATCAAGCCCCACAGGCTGGCCTGCAGGTCCGGACGACCATTGGCGAACGTCAAACCGCGACGGGCAAACTGCTCCGCCTGAGCGGCGTCACCTTGTGCCATCCGCACTTGCGCCAAGCGATAGAGTACTTGCGGCTCCCGAGGCGCCACGCGCTGAGCACGCTCAAGACTCGACGAAGCGCCATTCAAGTCACCGCTCGATTGTTGCTGCTGAGCAGTGGTAAGCAACGCCAGCACTGGACCATCCAGCTGCTCGTCGGCAGCCAGAACGCCGCTACTGCTCGATGGAATTCCGCTTGGCGTAATCGGCGCCGGAGCGCTGTACGTATTACCCGGTGTATAGCTGCCCGTGCTGATGGGCGCTGCCGCCGGGCCAGGCGTAATCGGTCCGGGCGTGAACGGCTGGGTGCTGATCGGCGTAGATACGCTTGCAGCGCCACCCGGGATCATCACGACAACGCCCGAGTCCTCGGTAATCGTGCGCGCCTGAGTAGCACGCGGCGCAGTGGCCTGTGGGTAGTTTCCAGTCGTACGCTGGGCCGAAACTCGTTCGTTATTCGACACCGCCACACCAGAATCGACCACAGGGATCGAACCCTGAGGCACGCTGGCACAACCATTGAGCAAAGCCAGGGCTGAAACAGCCGCAATCCACAACTTATTCACGTAAAACCCTCTTTGCTTAATTCAACCAGCCCTTGACCCAATCCATCACGGCCTCACCTGAAGCAGGCGCCTGCCCGCCACAACTGGTCCCCGCTGGCGGCTCACTGCCGCGAATATACGGCATCTGTACCGCGCCAGGGCAGCTGGCGTCAGATCCTTGACCCGTATGCGGATCAATCCAGGCCTGAACAATGTTATCGGGCTGAGGCATATCGAGCGGCAGCGGGTCAGCTTTCTTCATAAAGCTGGTCCACACTTGCAGAGCACCGGTTGCGCCGGTAAACGGCGTTTTGCCGTTGTCGTCGCGACCCAGCCAGACCACTGCCAGCAAGTCCTGACTAAAACCTGCGAACCAGCTGTCACGCGAATCGTTACTGGTACCGGTCTTGCCTGCCAACGCAAGATTCCTGGGCAGTACGTTATAAACCGAACGCCCCGTACCTTCGCGCATTACATGCTGCATCGCATTCTGGATCAGGAAGATAGAACCCGGATCGAAGCGTTGCTGGATCTGGAACGGATAGCGCTTGAGTGGCTCGCCTTCTGCTGTCAGTACACTGCGAATCCCGCGCATCGGCGTATTAAAGCCGCCGTTGGCCAAGGTCTGATACATGGTCGCCACTTCCATCGGGCTCAATGCACCGGCACCCAGCAACATGGACGGGAACGCCGGGAACTGACGCTCAACCCCCAGTCGCGCCAAGGTCTTGAGCACATTAGGCACGCCGACTTCCTGCCCCAGTCTTACAGTACCCAGGTTGTAGGAGTTCATCATCGACTGGTAGAGGAAAACCGTGCCATGAGAACGCCGGTCATAGTTCTGAGGCTTCCAGACCTGACCGTCCGCGCCTTTGATCGACAACGGATCATCTGACAGCCAACTGGTCAGCGTGTACTGACTCGGCCGCTCAAGCGCCGTGAGATACACCGCAGGCTTGATCAACGAACCGATGGGCCGTACCGCATCCAGGGCACGGTTAAAACCTGCAAAGCGCGGTGCACGGCTGCCGATCAGGGCCTGAACCTCACCGGTTTCGGGATTCGTGACCACCATTGCGGCTTCCACTTCATCCGAACCCTTACGCCCGGTCAGACGCTTGAAGGTCTCACCCATTGCGGCTTCAGACTTCATCTGCAGGATCGGGTCGAAGCTGGTAAAAATCCTCAACCCCTCTTCGGTCAAGTCTTCATCTCGATAATCTTCACGTAACTGACGCTTTACCAGATCCAGAAAACCCGGAAACGAGCTGTCTGCCAGACTGCCACGCGTGGTCACGCCCAGTGGCATTTTCTTGGCAGCAGCCACTTGCTCAGGCGTTGCAACACCTTGCTGCTCAAGCAAGTCGAGTACCAGATTACGGCGAACAAGCGCTCGCTCAGGGTAGCGTCGCGGATTGTAGGCAGATGGCCCTTTGACCATGCCTACCAGCAGCGCCACTTGATGCAACTTGAGCTCGGCCAGCGGCTGGCTGAAGAAGAACTGACTGGCCAGGCCAAAGCCATGAACAGCCCGTTGACCGTCTTGACCTACAAACACTTCGTTGAGATACGCCTCAAGGATTTCGCGCTTGTCGTAATGCATCTCAAGCAACAAGGCCATCATCGCTTCAGTCAACTTGCGGCTCAGACTGCGCTCGTTGGTCAGGTAGAAGTTCTTGACCAACTGCTGGGTCAATGTACTGCCGCCCTGACGCATTTGCCCGGCCGAGGTATTGACCCACATGGCACGTGCGATCGACTTTGGCGACACGCCAAAGTGATGATAAAAATCGCGATCCTCTACCGTTACCAGCGTCTCAAGCAGAAACGGCGGCACTTGATCGATATTGATCAGAATCCGGTCTTCGAGGTTTTTCGGATAGAGGCCACCGATCAGCAACGGCTCAAGGCGCACCACAGGCAGCTTGGAACCATTGGTCGATGACAGCTCTGCTACATAGTCACCAGAAAAACGTACACGTACCGGCTGTGCCTGTTCAGCACCTTCATAAAACTGGAAGCCACGGGTATTGAGGTCGACCGTGTTGCCATTGACTGCTGCGGCACCAGGGCCATTTGCCACGCTTTCACGGCGGTAGCCCAGCGCATCGAGCTCCGTGAGGAAGTCATTCTTGCTCAGCTTCTGGCCGACGAACAGCTCCAGCGGCCGGGCATAAACCTTGGCCGGGATGGTCCAGCGCTTGCCGGAGAACTTCTCCTGCACGATGGCATCCAGATAGACGGCAAAACCTGCCAGCACCACCAGACCGACCAGACTGAGCTTGATTGCCCAGCCCAGCCAGGGCCGAAGGCCGCCAGAAGGACGTTTGGAACGAGAACGAGGAGATCGGGTACGAGTCATGGCGCGAGATTATACGCACTTTATTCATGTTCATCATGCGCAGCCCGGCGGTTTGCACTCCCGCTGTCAGCCGCCATAATGGCGCATCGAATTTTCCAGACCTTGAAGGATCAACCGTGAGCCAGAACCTGATTGCCGCCCTGCAAAACCCGGACCTCTACCCCCATGAAGTCGATGGGTTTCAGGTTATCGAGACGCACATCTCCTGGGTCATCCTTACGGGGCCGTACGCCTACAAACTTAAGAAGCCCGTCAACTTTGGCTTTCTGGACTTCACCGAGCTCAGCGGTCGCGAGCACTTCTGCAATGAAGAGCTGCGCCTGAACCAGCGCCTGACCGAAGGGCTGTACCTCGAGGTCTTGCCGATCACCGGTACTGCCGAAGCGCCAGCACTGGGCGGCGAAGGCCCGGCCATCGAATATGTGCTGAAAATGCGTCAGTTCCCGCAAAGCCAGCTGCTGAGCACCTTGCAAGCCAATGGCGAACTCAACGCCGCCCATGTCGACGAAATGGCCCAGCAGATCGCCCTGTTCCACACTCAGGCGCCCCACGTTCCTGCTGAACACTACCAAGGTACTCCAGAAGCCGTGATGGATCCTGTCCGTCAGAACTTCGATCAGATTCGCCCATTTCTTTCGGACAAAGCTGACCTGCTGCAACTGGACGCGCTCCAGGCCTGGGCAGAAGCAAGCTTTACCCGCCTCAAGCCGTTGTTCGAGCAGCGCAAGGCACAGGGATTCATCCGCGAATGCCACGGTGACATTCACTTGGGCAACGCCACCATCATTGATGGCAAGGTAGTGATTTTCGACTGCATTGAATTCAACGAGCCTTTCCGCTTTACCGATGTGTATGCCGACACCGCTTTTCTGGCGATGGACCTTGAAGACCGTGGCCTTAAGTCGCTGGCTCGACGGTTTGTCAGCCAGTACCTGGAGCTGACAGGCGATTATCAGGGCCTGGAGCTGCTGAACTTCTACAAAGCCTACCGTGCACTGGTTCGCGCCAAAATCAGCCTGTTCAGCATGCCTGCAGAAGCCAGCCCTGTTCAGCGCGCGGCCACACTGCGCCAATACCGCAATTACGCCAATCTGGCGGAAAGCTACAGCACTATCCCTTCACGCTTCCTGACGATCACCCACGGTGTTTCGGCTGTAGGCAAAAGCTCAGTCGCCATGCGCCTTGTCGAGGCACTGGGGGCGATTCGTCTGCGCTCAGACGTTATCCGCAAGCAGTTGTTCGGACAGCAGACCACTGAAAACGCGGTAGGCGATGGCATTTACAATGCCGACGCCAGCACTGCTACCTACAACAAGCTGCATGAACTGGCTGGCATCGTGCTGCGTGCGGGTTTCCCCGTGGTGATCGACGCTACCTACCTCAAGCGTGAACAGCGCGATGCCGCCGCTCAAGTAGCAGAAGCCACCGGCGTGCCTTGCCTGATCCTTGACTGCACAGCGCCAGACGCCGTGATCGAAGGCTGGCTGGCCCATCGCAAGTCCATTGGCACCGACCCTTCTGACGCCACTCTGGAAGTAGTCAAGGCACAGCAAGCCAGTCGCGAAGCCCTGGGCGCCGATGAAATCCTGCGCAGCAAATGTGTTGAAACCCACAACAGCAAAAGCCTCGACACCCTGATCGCTGATATTCGCCAGCGCTTGCCAGGCCTGTAAGGATTCGCGCTAGCCGTGAAACCGCAATGGTTTCACGGCTCAATTGAGCACCGGTGAAATTGAGCGGCCTTTAGTGTTCGTACTCGCCAGCACTGCCGGTAATACAATTACGACACCCGATCCAGCACACATGCAGTGCAATGGATCATGCAGGGTTGCACCGCCTCAGACGCTCTATCCCCTACGCCCCCGCCATCTTCTGACAAAATCCTTGTTGTTCAGAGCCAATCCTTTGTTCCAAAACCGACTAACGGACTGCGGTTTTCCTACTGAGCGCTACACTTCGTAGAATCAAAATGCCCCATAAACGCTGAGCTCACGCCGTCGCAAGGAGAGCTGATGAATGATGAACTCCAGCATTTGAAAAATCTTGGGAAGACCTCAGCGCAATGGCTTCACGCTGTTGGTATTCACAGCGCCTCGGACTTGAGACGTCTGGGGGCTGTTGATGCATATCGAGCAGTAAAGGCCCGGGGCTTCAGGGCTTCTAAAGTATTGCTGTATGCGATTGAAGGAGCCTTGCTGGATGTTCACTGGAACGATATCCCCGCGCAGCGCAAAGAAGAGCTGAACCAGCAGGTGGATCACCTGGCCACGTTGAAAAAAGCCTGAAGTGACTCATTTCAAACACGCACGATGAACGGTAAAAAACAGTTGTTGACATGGTAATGAGAATTGTTATGATTACGCCATCTGGTCGCGAGACCAGTCGATCTTCTGAAAGGCCCTTGGTTCGGACTCTCAGAAAATCTCCTCATCAGGCTAATCACGGTTATTTGACCCGGCTCTTGCCGGGTCTTTTTTTGCCTGCCGAAAAGCGCCAGCCAAATGACTCACGCTACCTGCTCAGCGGGCAATCACCATCGGGCAGCCCAGCTCCGGGTGAGGCTGCACTAAAACGTCCAGACCAAAAACGGCTTTTAGCGCGTCCGGCTGCAGCACCTTTTGCGGACAATCCAGGGCTCGGGGACGTCCCTCCTCAAGCAACAACAGACGATCGCAGTAACGCGCGGCAAGATTCAGGTCATGGAGGATGATCAGTACCGCCGCTCCGCGGTCCGCGAACGCACGAATGGCCTTGAGCGTCGTGTGCTGATGCAAAGGGTCGAGCATGGAGGTCGGCTCATCAAGCAACAGGGTTTGCCCGCTTTGCCCTGGCCATAATTGCGCCAGCACCCTCGCCAGATGCACCCGTTGCCGCTCACCACCCGACAACGCCAGATAGCTGCGCCCCGCCAAGTGCTCAACGTCAGCCGCCTGCAACGCGGCGTGAATGATTTCTGAATCGCGGGTCCGACCTGTCTGATGTGGCAGTCGCCCCATACCCACTACTTCTTCAACACGAAAGGCGAAATCCAGGGTAGAGGTCTGCGGCAAGACCGCAAGACGCTGGGCCCGTTGCGCGCCCTTGAAGTTGCCCAGGACTTGCTGGTCCAGCCAGACCTGCCCCCCACTCGGAGCCAAGTCCCCGCACAACGCGGCCAGCAGTGTGCTTTTACCCGCGCCATTGGGGCCCAGCACGCCCAGCACTTCACCCGGACGTACATCAAGAGTGACATCCGCCAGCACGATTTTCCGGTCACGACGGATCTGCAGATTCTCCGCACGCAGCATCAGTGGCGACCTCGCAACAGTAAGTAGAGGAAGAACGGCGCCCCAAGGAATGCGGTAACAATCCCGATGGGCAGCTCTGCAGGTGCCAGGGCCAGTCGTGCAATCAAGTCGGCAAACAGCAGTAACGCTGCACCTGCCAGCACGGAAGCAGGTAACAGCACGCGGTGATCAGGCCCTGCCAGCAGCCGTACCAGATGCGGCACCACCAGCCCGATAAAACCAATCATCCCTGCCGCCGCCACAGCAGCGCCCACACCCAAGGCCGTGCAAAACACCAGCTCGCGCTTAAGGCCTTCGACGTCGATCCCCAGATGATTGGCCTCCGACTCTCCCAACAACAGCGCATTGAGCGCACTTGCTCGCCGAGGCAACCACAAGGCAACACCCACAGTAACAATCAACAAGGGCCACAACCGCGCGTAACTGGCGCCATTAAGACTGCCCAGATTCCAGAAAGTCAGGGTACGCAATGTCGCGTCATCTGCCAGATAGGTAAACAATCCGACCGCCGAACCGGCCAAAGCTGTCAGCGCGATCCCCGCAAGCAACATGACGGCGACATTGGTCTGACCGTTGCGCCGCCCCAGCCGATACACCAGTGCCGTTACACCCAACCCCCCGAGAAACGCGCACAGCGACAGCAAATAGGGTCCGATAAACTCTGGCAGCCCGCCAAACGCAGATCCGCCCACAATCGCAATCGCCGCACCCAAGGCTGCGCCGCTGGACACACCGACCAACCCGGGGTCGGCCAACGGGTTACGGAACAACCCCTGCATGGCGACACCTGACAACGCCAGCACACCGCCAACTGCCAACCCCAGCAATGTCCGAGGCAAACGAATCTGCCCCAGGATCAGCTCGGCCTGCTCCAGACCTTCGCCCGGTATCGGTATGCCCAGCAACCTCAGAGCCGCGCGCAGGGTGTCAAACAACGGCAAGCTCACAGGCCCCAGCGCCAGCGACAACCACGTCGCCAACAGGCACAGGGCACTCAGGCCAATAAACAATGATCGGGGTTTAACCAGGGTCCTCATGGGTTAGCCGGGGCCGCGGGATAAAAGTCTGCTGTCAGTTGCTTCAAGCTGGCTGGCAATCGTGGCCCCAGTCCACCCACCAGCAGTGTTGGGTCCAGCTCGTACACGCGGCCATTTTTAGCCGCACGGATAGACGCCAATACCGGGTTTTCCGTGAAAAAGGTAATCATATTTATTGTTACACCCCTCTATCCCCAATAAATATTGCGCGAAACGGCAGGTAACTGTTTTTCTGTTACAGGACGTTCACGTTTCAGAATAAAAATTATTCATTCTGATACTCATAGACCGCACGGTGGTTAGGTGCCGACACAGCGGGCGAGCGCAATCACGCAATAACTCCCGCAGCATTGGATGCTTGCCTGAGACCGCTAAGTGGACTTCGCCAAATAGTCAGCTCAAAGGCTGATTGGCATCAACAATTCGGAAGCGACTTTTCTCAGCATGTAGGTTTCGCGCAGAATTGATTGCCCCATCGAAGACTCGTGACGCTGCATAACGGCCTCATTGTGCACGATGGCTTCATGCAGGTTGATCCACACAGGCCGCATACCATTCGCGATTTCGTGGCTTTCCATTCTCACGGGCGCTAGCTGGGGAGCGATTTCGCATAGATAAAAATGCGAGGTCATGTGCATCAGGTCATATTCTGGTTTCCAGTAGGGCCGGTACTCCTCGATGTAACCGTAGTGCTGGAGCACCTGTATTTGACGAGCACCAGTCTCTTCCTCAAGCTCACGCTTCAGGCCTGCGACAATGTCTTCGTCACCATCAAGGCCGCCTCCAGGAAAGCTGAAATCGTTATAGCGCTCCGTGAACAGCAACAGGATCTGTTCATCCCGCATCACGATGCCGCGTGCTGCGTGTCGACGGAATACTCTGCCCTGTTTGGATTTCAGCTCGGGGTGAACAATTTCAGTTATGAGTTGCATGTGGTCTCGTTACGGCAAGATCAGTTAGTCATCGTCCAGGGTGGCCACGGTATTTCCGCAGCTCTGGAAATACTGTGGCCAGTGGAACTGGTTCAGCGAAGCAGCAATACGGGTAAAGTGGATGTTCGCAGCATCGTCGTGGTCGTGCTGCCCACCAGAAACTGCCTGATGCGTGAGTGCCCGTACGCCCCCATGACCAAGAGGTCAATGCAGTGCTCTGCCTGATACGCATGAAGTACCGACTCTACTTCGCCTGGGCGGATCTCGGCATGCACTAGCGGGCCAGAACTGGCGAGTGTGGTTCGTGCTTTCTCTAGCTCATTCTGATTTTCTTCAGAGTCCGTACCAACCATGACGATATGAATTGGCAGGCCTTCGCACAGCGGGCTTGAAGCAAGCATCTGTACGGTCTTGTGGCCTGTAGCGCTGCCGTCAAATGCCACCATGACCGTTTCAGGTTTCCTGAAATGGCTGGTTGTAATCAGGATGGGGCGGTGGATAGTTCGGACTACCGCTTCAATCTGGCTGCCAAGACTTTGGGCACTGCGCGTGCTGTCCTCTCCGACTCTTCCGATCACCAGTAATCGAATATCGTTTTGGAGATCGCTCAGGCTCTCGACTAGATGTCCATGGCGCTGCTTCAGATCAGGTGACATGGCGCCAGAGATGACTGTTCGCTCGCGAGCTTTTTCAAGCATGTGCTGTCCATGTTCCAAGGCCAGTTTTGCACGCTGCGCATCCAGCGTGGCCAACTCTTCCAGTAGATGTTCTCTGCTACCGAGGCCGATATTGCCGCTGAGGTCAGCGGATGCAGGATATTTTTCCTTATCCAGCACATGAAGCAAGGTCAGGGGAGCGCTGAGTCGTTGCGAGGCCCATGCTGCGTAATCGCAGACCGCCAATGAGGATTGTGAGTTATCAATGCATGCCATTACGTGGGTCATTGTCGTTCTCCTTAGTGGCTCATGAGCTTGTCGATGGCACCGGGTTTGTCATGCACACCGAAGCGGTCAACGATTGTTGCGCTGGCTTCATTGAGACCGAGCACTTCAACCTCAGCGCCTTCGCGGCGGAACTTGATCACGACCTTATCCAGGGCTGCGACGGCGGTGATATCCCAGAAATGCGCCTGTGTGAGATCGATGGTGACCTTGTTGAGCGCTTCCTTGAAGTCAAAAACTTCAGTGAACTTGTCCGCAGAGCTAAAGAACACCTGGCCCACGACGTGGTAAGTCCGATGCGATTCCGTCTCTTCCAGAGTGCTCTTGATATCTAGGTAGTGCCCGACCTTGTTTGCGAAGAACAGGGAGGCCAGCAGCACACCTACCAGTACGCCGTAGGCCAGGTTGTGAGTGGCCACGACGACAACGACGGTCGCCACCATGACGAGGTTGGTCGACAGCGGATGCTCTTTCAGATTACGCAAAGAATCCCAGCTAAAGGTGCCGATGGATACCATGATCATCACAGCCACGAGTGCCGCCATAGGGATTTTGGAGAGCCATTCGCCAAGAAATACCACCATCAGCAGCAGGAAAACGCCGGCACACAATGTCGAGAGACGGGTGCGGCCACCAGATTTCACGTTGATGATCGACTGGCCGATCATGGCGCAACCTGCCATGCCGCCAAGCATGCCGGCAGCGATGTTGGCCACACCCTGGCCTTTGCACTCGCGGTTCTTGTTGCTGGTGGTATCGGTAAGGTCGTCGACGATGGTCGCGGTCATCATTGATTCGAGTAGACCCACTACTGCCAACGCAGCCGAGTACGGGAAAATGATGCGCAGGGTTTCAAAATTCAGCGGAACTTCAGGCCAGAGGAAGATCGGGAGCGTATCAGGCAGTTGGCCCATGTCACCGACGGTGCGGATATCCAAACCGAGGTAAATGGCGATGGCCGTCAGCGTCAGAATGCACACCAATGGAGAGGGAATCAGCTTGCCGATTTTCGGCACATACGGAAACAGGTAGATGATTCCCAAGCCCGCAGCGGTCATGGCATAGACATGCCAGGTGACATTGGTCAGCTCAGGCAATTGCGCCATAAAAATCAGAATCGCCAATGCGTTTACGAAGCCGGTGACTACCGAGCGTGAAACAAAGCGCATCAACGAGCCAAGCTTCAGGTAGCCGGCAAGGATTTGAAGTACGCCACATAGTAGAGTCGCGGCCAGCAGGTACTGGAGTCCATGCTCTTTTACCAGCGTAACCATCAGCAGTGCCATGGCGCCTGTCGCCGCCGAGATCATTCCGGGGCGTCCGCCGACAAAGGCGATGACAGCACAGATACAGAAGGAGGCGTAGAGACCGACTTTGGGATCTACCCCGGCGATGATGGAAAAGGCGATGGCTTCCGGGATCAGCGCGAGTGCGACCACCAGCCCCGCGAGCACGTCGCCACGGACGTTGGAAAACCACGTTTGTCTAAGTTTTTGCAGCATAGAAAATATCCAAGGCAAAGCATCGCGCACGCCAAAGGAAGGCGAGCGAATCGATACAAATTCAAATTTTGAGGATTTTTTGCTGTGTGCTTAAGGTATAAAACCAGGCGTACAGCAGTACGCACCCGCGAGCGAGGCTAGCGGAAGCAGAGTGTTGCGGGGGGGCGTAGCGCTAAGGCGGCG
Organism: Pseudomonas sp. DSV-1; assembly: GCF_035830915.1. Classification (NCBI taxonomy): domain Bacteria; kingdom Pseudomonadati; phylum Pseudomonadota; class Gammaproteobacteria; order Pseudomonadales; family Pseudomonadaceae; genus Pseudomonas; species Pseudomonas sp. DSV-1. Next base: position 4,294,320 of record NZ_JAYMYG010000001.1, read on the forward strand.
TAGGCTGCCAGTAGATCGTTTGGAGTACAGTCATGCTGATGTTCCTGTATCTCAAGGGGTATGCGGAGCAGAAGTATACAATGAAGCCATCGTCGATTGCGACCCGCTGCCAAGCTCCACATGAGTTACGTCAGATACTGGCTTATTCAATGGGTATACCTGCGGGCAAGGCTTTGCCCTCCATTCGTTCTTGTTCGAGCTGACCTGTGCGCTGAGAAGTGAGTTGGCCAGACGGTTACGATCCGTCTAGGCATTCATCGAATCGACTTCACCTGACTTCTAGGACTGTTGATCTTAAATAGCAGATCACGGTTTACACCTTCCAATTGCTTGTTCTCCTTGGCCAGCAGAGCGTTTTGCTCCTGAAGTGCTTTCTTCTCTGTACAAAGCCGCAGATTCACGATGGCTATCCTCTTCAGATCTGCATCTCGCTCAGCCAGTATGTCACGCAACTCCTTAATCAGCAGATCTGCCCCCTGAAGGGCTTTCTCCTTCTTGACGAGCTTTTCTCGCGACTCCTTGTTGGTCTTTTGACGAATTAACTCTGCAAGGTCTGGATACCGGTTGTGTATCGTCGCATTGCTTATGCCTGCCTCTTCGGCGACGGAGGCGATACTTAGCTTACGACTCAGCTGAACCTGCTTGGGACGCCCCTTGGTAATCCTTGAGATAGCCAACTCGATTGCACGCCTTGTCTGGTCATTTCCCATGCTACACCGCCTCTACTGCTGGTATGAGACGCGATGGACGTTCTGGTAAGGAATACGGCTCAACTGGGTCTCCAAGTTCGCCTAGCACCCGCTCTGCCTCTCGCAAGTGCCTTGTGGCTCGCTCCCAGGCCGGATCGCCAAGATCTGGCCATGAGAGCACCTCAGCCTGCTGATCTCTAATGCGCCGCCATATGAGCAAGTGTCCCTGGTCGATGACACCCTCACCGCAGCCAACGCAACGAATCGCATCGTAAAGCCCCTCCCCGCCGCATCCCTTAGTCGTTGCCAAACACCAAGAGTGGCCGGTGCCACGGATAAAAACACCTTCGCCAACAGCCCTGACCAGAGCTTTAGGGTCTTTTGCTGTCTTCACCTCGGGTCTCCCTCTGAAGCGCACGATATGGTCAGCCCTACCGCCAGAAAGCTTCTGGCTCGGAGCCAGCCATCCAGAAACGATACTTACCTGCAATTCGTCCCTTTTTGACAATACAGATTCAAGAAGCGTGTCATCAAATAGCGGGTCTTTTGCATAGTGCAGAGTCATATCCATTGACCAATGTTTGAAATGGTGTCGCAGATACCGAACATCGCCAAGTACGTTCCTGGCGACAAAAACAGCAAATGTTCTCCGAAACTGGTGTGTTGCGAGCGGCCACAGTTTCTCCGGAGTTATCGTAGTACGATCAAGAACTTCACCCAAGTCATCATTCAACACCACTAGCTCAAAACGCTCTGCAACCTTTTTGAGGAGCGTATTTGTTAGTACGTTCTGTAGAAATTCAGGCCGCGTGCCAAGCGCTTTCCAGCCAAGAAAAAGGCTGCTACCCAAGAGAGTGGCATCATTGACGACTTTTGATTTTAGTCCCTCATCTTTGGCTAGTTCGTACAGATACAATCTTCTTTTACCGATGTAGGGCAGAAGAGATCTCCGCAACCCCGCTGCCACATTCACAGCCTTTTCGACGACAGGTGGAACCATCCATTTTGCAGGTTTTGGCTGCTCCTCCAGCTTGTATGTGAGCCCATGTATCCAGCAAAATTCTTCGCCATCCATATCGAATGAGCGCTCAAAGCAATTATGTTTTAACGAAATAATTTCGGAGTCCCGCATACCGCTAAACATGGCAACGACGATGTAGCAGCACGTACGCAGAATCCTGACCTCATCATCAAGATCCGTTAAAAATCGCAGTCCGTTCGCGTCAAGCAAAGACTGCATTTTAGAAAGTGCCCTTGCCCTCGCGATATCATAAGACACTGACTCTAGCGTCTGATAGGAGCTCTTCGCACCTTTTTCCAGTCTCACCCTTGCATGATACTCAGCAAGCTCCATCTCTTGTGAATAACAGGAGTGGAATGTATCCCAGATATGCAGAATTCGATCCGACTCATGCTCTATGAACTCTAAGGATTTTCGCCCGAGATCGGCATATAAGCGCTTTGGAATAATCTCAGTCCGGACATCATACATACCACCTGTACGTCGAGCCCCTGCAAGACTGAACGCAGTTTCCTCTGGCCACGGATGCTCACTCATTGGTTTTGGCAAATGAGTTCTAAAAGCGTATATCAATTCCAAAACTTCTAATAGAGCAACTTTTTGTCTCTGCTTAACAGACTTATCCGCGCCTACATATAAAGCATACGCAGCACACCGCACAGGAGTCAGCTCATCAAAGCCCGTGATGGATTGCCCGCACATCCAACGAAGAAGCGGCTTCACGTTCGTCCAGCACGAAATTAGTGTTGCTGCTTTTATGTGCTTGGTTGATCGCGGTGACTTGGCGAGCCAACGAGTATATATAAAAGACTTAGCGGCTATTAGCAAACTAGTCTCTGATTTGTCGATGGATCTCACTTCATCGGAAAGTGGATGGTCAAAATTCACATAGAGGTTTGACGTATTTTTGTTGAGAACATACGGGGAAAAGTCCCATATGTTGTCCTCATACCTAGAAAGCGGCATTGATTTACCGTTTTCGCCGGTTATGTATGTAACTGCAAGATCATTTCGATCATCAACAGCGATCTTTCTCAGGACTGCACAGGGCGGCCTGGCTACAGTTGCATTAGCACCGTTCACTCATCACCTCCAAGCAAAGTCCTATCTCGCCACATTGGATGAGGGGTAGCGAGGGCTCGGTGTTTCTCGCGCTCAACTACAACCGGATCAAAAAGGGGAGTTATATCGTTGTCGATGACACGGATCACCCACGCATAGACGGAATTCCAGCGCGATTTGCCGAGTAGCCCGCGTTCTTTGATCAGGAGCCAATAAAAACTGAACAGACGATACAGGTCTGATTCGATCACGACCTGATTTGGGCAACGAAAGCAATGGAGAAAGCGCTGACAGTTGGTGGTGCCATTTCTTGGAGCAAAACGGCCATTGATAGGATCTGAACAACGCGCAACGCCTGTATTAAGTGCTCCACTCAGTAGCAGATCAACTTTTTCGGGCTCTATGGATAGTTGAGCTGACAAGTCATCGCGAAAGCTCTGCTCATTCACCTGACCGGTCATGACGCCTTCGAGAATACGACCAACGAATTTGTGATTCCGCTCCATCTCGGGCGTGACAGCGAGGTAGTGGCTATCAGTCATCCGCGTACTATTACCCAAGAGCTGAGCCGTCTTGAACAAGTTTCCGTTGCTCAGTTGCCACATTCGCGTGGCAAAGGTTTTTCGTAGCCTCGATACGTTGACCTTCAGTAATTCTGGCAGGCCGTTCGATGCCCTTCTATCGCCAAAAATTTGATGCCGGGCCACCAGTGCAGTGGCTTGTTGGTCAATATTGGAGGCGTTGAGAGTCTTCACGCCTCTATTCCCCTTGGCGCGGTAAAGCCAGACACGATCGTGCATCGTCTTCGGTGCTAGATCTAGCAAAGGAAACGATCGGACTAGCGCTTCCCGGTACAGGGTGACCACATCGCTCGGTACCGACGCGGACTCATCATCAGTGGTGTGGTAACGAAAGGCTTGGCGGTGAATCTTGAAACCTCGACGCTTATACAACTGGAGCACGCCCATATCCGGCTTGAGAGGGTGATCGGTGATCGCATCTCTGCTCATCTCTAGTAGTGGCGTGAGATTGCGACCACTCCTGGCAGCGATCAGCAAGAGGTAAACAGTCATAGCTGCGGCCTCGCTCCCACTAGGCAAATTACCGGAGCGGATCATGTCTAAGTCCTTCAGGAGCGCTATCAGCAAGCGCTCTATCTCGCCCTGCGTGAATGCCTGATGACCAACATACGCTCTGTCGGCGTTCGGAAATGGAATTTGAGGAAACACACCGATCCCGAGTTGCCCGGCGCGAACACGGTTCATCAAGACTGTTTTTGTTGTGTTGTAGATGGCCCGCGCCGATGTGATTGAGATTGTCCCCTTACCCCTTGCTGGCTGTTGCTTCAGCCATTCCGTATAGCGTTCAACTGTGCGGGGGACTATGTCGGCGAGGCACCCTATGACGCGGCCCTTACCCGATTCAGCGTCGAGGTACTTGAACCAATAACGCATACCGGAGGCACAAAGGTTCATTACGGTCGCTTGGCTGACCCCCGACGATTGAATTTCTTGGACGGCCTCGTGTAGCTGACGTGAGAGCAATAGTCTCGTAGCTGGCTCAATCGCTTCCGGTACCGATGCCCACTGCGCGAAGTCGAACACCCTCGTTCCAACGCAAATCGACATGTCACCAGGAGTTTTTTTTGCTGTTTCAATTGAGATGATGTTTTCTGGCTGCATGCCATAGCTTTTTCTGGGTCTAGGCATGTGCATTCCCTAGCAAGTCCAACTCTTCCTGATATGTATTCAGTTCCGAGTTTTCCATGAGATCAAGACAATGAAGATAGATGCTAGTCGTTTGGACGCTGCTGTGGCCCAAGCGATCTCGAACCCATGCAAGTGCTTGCCCCATGGCCGCACGCTTCGACTGGTGGAGTAGTTCAAAAGTAGCAAAGGTATGCCTCAGCATGTGCGGAGTAACCCTGAACATAATCCGAGGTTGCTTCCCAGACCAAAGTCGTCTGTACGCATTGTTCAAGCCTTTTTCACTGAAAGGGTGACCATCTCTGTTTAAGAAGATGGGTTGAATCCCAGAGCGGCTTGCACTGCGACCAAAGTTGGCCCTGAATGCTCCCTCAGCAAAGCTCAGATAATCGAAAAGCTCCCGCATGACGTGCCAACCAATGAAGACTGTCCTAGGTTTTGAATTCTTCAGCAGCATGTCCGATGGGCTGAGATCAACACGAATGCGCTTCCGTACATCGAGCCCTGTCGGGTCAAAAACATACTTAATAGGGAATGTCCTGCATTCTTCATTGCGAAGGCCAGTTTGAAGCATCAGCACCGTCATCAATCGAAGCGTTTTGGTTGTGCATGCCTGAACCAGAAGCTTGGCTTGCTCAAGCGATAGAAGTTTAGGCGGCTCTCGGAAGACCTTGAGCCGAAGGTCGTCGCCATCTGTCATCTTGGCGGCGTGTGCATGCCTCAAAAAGCCCTGATTGTTTCCGGCAACAAATTTCGGTGAGGCATCCCAAGGAACTGAGCTAATGCGGCCTTGTTTATGCGCCCATTGATAGAACCCCATGAGGCATGTCAGCCGCTGGTTCAAAGTGCTCGGTTTTATGGCCCTTAGGCCCGTTGATGGTCTTGTCAGGGAAATTGACCAGTTCCTATACGCGGCAAGATTACTTACGGCGGATCGAGCGTGCCCCGCGACAGGGACATGAGCCCAATCGAGGGCGTTTGCCTCCAGCCATGAGAAATAGTCATACAGTGCTTCGCCGTGATTTCTCCATGTCTTGGGGCTACGCGTCTTGCCTCGTTCCAGCGCCAGATACATGAGGTAATCGTTTGCCGGCTCAACCAACTCCATTTGCCCGTTCAGCAGGAAAGGAATTCCAATATAAGCCTGGGTTAGCAGGACGAAACTGTCATCGGTGAACAGTAGCCTCATGGTTCATACCACTCATTGAGCACTGAGAGATCCTTTCTCTCTAAGCTAATGAATCATGGGCGCTCTGTCTGTAACAGAAATAGGGTTACCCTCCTTGAACAGTGCCGTGCGAGCCGCCTCACCTGTCAAACTGCGATCCGCAAACACCAAAACTTCAGGATTGAGCCCTGCCAGCGCCTCCACAGAAAACGGCTTGTAGCCGGTGTGGGTGGCCAGGTTATGTCCGCCAGCTTGAGTCAGCAGCCAGTCTGCCGCCGTATCCTTGCCGGCAATCAGCGGCTTGCCCCCCGCGTGCCCCAATAACAACAGCACCCCAGGCTTCTTGTGATCGGCTTGTGCCGCCTTTACCTGCTGCTGATGACGAACAAGTTGTTGCTGGTAGTCATTGAACAGTTGCCCCGCTTGCGCCTCGTTACCCAGCAGTCGCCCCAAATGCTTCAAGGTGGCTTCAAGGCTTGCAAGATCGGCCTTGGCCGAAAACATCTCTACCGGGACACCTGCACCGCGAATCTGTGCCAAAACCGGCGGCGGTCCCATCTCGTCAGTGCCGATCAGGACATCCGGTTTCAGGCTCAGGATCCCTTCTGCCGAAAGCTGGCGCTGATAACCGATGCTGGGCAGCGACTTGAGTGATTCAGGATGTTGGCTGGTGGTATCGACCCCAACCAATTTAGACTCCGCGCCCAACGCGCTTACCCACTCCGAAAGCGCTCCACCCGCGCTGACCCAGCGTTGTGGCAACTCGCCAGCCAGGCTGGCATGACTGATCATAAGGCCTGCACAGAGCGAAATCAGGCGGGTACTCAGGCGCATACAGGGGCATTCCTTGAAAAAGAGGGCTCAACGGGACAAGGGGATTGTCACGCCGTGAAAACAGCACATCGCAGAGCAAACCGCCATTTGATAATTGTTTGCATTTGCACGTCAACCTCTTAACCCACGCTGAAACACGTCAACCACACAGCCGTTTGGCTGCTATTAAGGATTGCCATGAAGTTTTTATGCCCCTCACAGGCACTAAGCGAAGGCGCCAGCCGTGGCTTCGAGCTGGATGAGCTGAGCCTGCTCGTCATTCGTCGTGAAGGCCAGGTATATGCCTACAAAAACCGCTGCCCCCATCGCGGGGTAACACTGGAATGGCAACCGGATCAGTTTCTCGACTCAAGCGCCAGCCTGATCCAGTGCGCGACTCACTCGGCACTGTTTCTGATCGAAAGCGGTGAATGCGTTGCCGGGCCTTGCGCCGGGCAGTATCTGACAGCCCTTGACTGCCGTGAAGACAGTCAAGGGATCTGGATTACGCCACAAGTGTCAGAGGATGACGTCTAGTCGGCGATCAACCACCACTCCATCAGGCGTCAAGTTTACGCCATACGCCAGCACTTGCACCCCGGCAGCGACCGCCTCGCGCAACGCTGCCGCGTAACCGGGGTCGATCTCCTGGGCCGGACGCACCGCGTCGATACCCGTAAGGTTGACGCAATACAGCTGAACGGCACGCACCCCTTCACGCGCCAGGGTGGCAAGCTCGCGCAGATGCTTGGCACCACGCTGCGTAACAGCATCCGGAAATGCAGCGACACGAGAGTCGTCAAAACCCAGGGTCACACTCTTGACCTCTACAAAGGCAAAGCCTTGGGGGTATTCCAGACGGAAATCAATCCGGCTTTTTTCCTGGCCGTAAGGGACTTCACGCTTGAGTGCAGTGAAGCCATCAAGCTCAGTAATCACCCCTGCCAACAACGCCTCCTCGATCAAGTGATTGGCTCGCGCGGTATTCACGCACGCCAACCGCCCTTGCGGGGTTTGGCTGATTTCCCAAGTGCCCGGCAATTTGCGCTTGGGATCATTGGAGCGGCTGAACCAGACCTGACCACCTTCGACCATGCAATTGAGCATGGAGCCCGTATTCGGGCAGTGGATGGTCATCAACTCGCCAGTGGTGGTTTCGATATCCGCCAGGAAACGCTTGTAGCGCTTGATCAGCCGCCCTTCTTCCAGTTCAGGTGAAAAACGCATCAGCCTTTCCAGCTCTTGAGACCAAGGGCGATCCGCTCAACGGCCTCCTGCAGGCGCGGCAAACTTTGAGTGTAGGCAAACCGTACGTGGTGCCCTGACTTGAAGCGCCCAAAATCCAGGCCCGGCGTAAAGGCTATGTGCTGGGTTTCAAGAAAGTGCTGGCAAAATGCAAACGCATCGCCGCCAAACGCGCTGATATCGGCGTACAGGTAAAACGCACCCTCTGGCTCTACCGCAATACCAAAGCCAAGCTCACGCAAGGCCGGCAACAGAAAGTCACGACGCCGCCCGAATTCGGCCCGACGCTCTTCCAGAATGGCCAGTGTCTGCGGTTCAAAACAGGCCAGGGCTGCGTATTGAGCCATGCTTGGCGCGCTGATATAGAGGTTCTGCGCGAGCTTCTCCAGATCAGCCACGGCTTCAGGCGGTGCCACCAGCCAGCCCAAACGCCACCCGGTCATGCCGAAATACTTGGAAAAGCTATTGAGCACAAACGCGCTGTCATCGACTTCAAGCACGCTCGTCGCATCGCAGCCATAGGTCAGGCCATGGTAAATCTCATCCACCACCAGATGCCCGTTGCGGGCCTTGATCGCCGTAGACAGTGCCGCCAGCTCATCACGGTTCAAGATCGTACCGGTAGGGTTGGCCGGGGATGCCACCAGCGCACCTACACTGTCTTGATTCCAGTAGCGCTCGACCAGATCCGCCGTCAGTTGGTAGCGCACCTCCGGGCCAACCGGCACCAATTTCGCGGCTCCCTCTACCAGACGTAGGAAATGTCGATTACAGGGGTAGCCAGGATCTGCAAGCAGCCAGTGTTTTCCGGGATCGACCAGCAGGCTGGATGCAAGCAACAAGGCGCCAGAACCACCTGGAGTGACAAGTATCCGTGAAGGATCGATGTTCAATCCATAACGCTGCTGATAGAACCCGGAGATCGCCTCGCGCAGCTCCGGCAGACCACGTGCTGCGGTGTAGCGGGTTTTTCCGGCAGCCAGGGCGGCCTGCCCCGCGGCAATGATCGGCTCAGCCGTGGTGAAATCCGGCTCCCCGATTTCCAGGTGAATCACATCGTGCCCCGCAGCCTGAAGCTCGTTGGCACGCGCCAACAACGCCATCACGTGGAACGGTTCGATTGCGCGGCTGCGCGCACTGTAAGACTGAGCCATGAGCCTGCCTTCCTGGGTAAGCAAAAGCCTGATTCTACCCAAGCAGTGCCACAAGGGAGAGCTAATTACTGTCTTAGGCAAGCGGCCTATAGAACCAAACAACCCAGCCTTTGGTCATAGCTCGACTAAAATTAATATTCAGGTACTAATCTCAAGCACCACAGGCTCTGTACACAACCACTGACAACGGGCTAGACATGCGGGAGTAGCGCAGCCCGATTTGATCTGGTAAGTTCGCCCGCTTGCAGCCGCAGGGCCGGCAGGTGTCGGTGATGTTGCAATCCTGCGCAATGGATTAGAAGAATGAGAGGCGGTCCATTTCATGCCCACACAAACCAAGCAACAGAATACTCAACTTAGCGGCTTCGAACCCTACGTTGAAAAGAAGGGCGAAGAGTACATGGGCGAGCCCATGCGCAAGCACTTCACCAAGATTCTGCAAAAGTGGAAACAGGACTTGATGCAGGAAGTCGACCGCACCGTTGATCACATGAAAGACGAAGCGGCAAACTTTCCTGACCCATCCGACCGCGCTAGCCAGGAAGAAGAGTTCAGCCTGGAACTGCGCGCCCGCGATCGCGAGCGCAAGCTGATCAAGAAAATCGACAAGACTCTCCAACTGATCGAAGACGAGGAATACGGCTGGTGCGAATCCTGTGGTGTCGAGATCGGTATTCGTCGACTCGAGGCCCGTCCTACTGCCGACATGTGCGTAGACTGCAAGACCTTGGCTGAAATCAAGGAAAAACAAGTCGGCAAGTAATCGCTGGCTTGACTGAATGGGGCGTGCGAACGCCCCATTTTTGTTTTTGGACTTTCTGTGTCCTGCGTGGGAGCGGGCTTGCTCGCGATAGCATCACCGCGCCAATCGCTCTAAACCGGGTAGCCCCATCGCGAGCACGCCCGCTCCCACACAAAACCGGCCCACGTCCATGACTGCTCCCTCCTACATCGGGCGCTTCGCCCCAACGCCCAGTGGCCACCTGCACTTTGGCTCGCTGGTCGCCGCCCTCGCTTCTTATCTGGATGCCCGCTCTGTGGGTGGCCGCTGGCTGCTGCGCATGGAAGACCTCGACCCTCCCCGCGAAATGCCCGGTGCACAAGCCGCCATTCTGGATGCCCTTGAACGCTACGGTTTTGAATGGGACGGCGAACTGGTTCGCCAAAGCGACCGTCACGAGGCATACGCCCAAGTGCTGAACCGACTGTTCAGCATGGGCCTGGCTTACGCCTGCACCTGTTCGCGCAAACAGCTTGAAGGCTATAACGGCATTTACCCGGGGCTGTGCCGCAATGCGGGCCACTCGATGGAAAACGCCGCTATCCGCATACGCGTCCCCGAGCTCGAATACCGTTTTGAGGATCGGGCTCAGGGCTTGTTTGGTCAGCATCTGGGACGGGATGTGGGGGACTTTGTGATCAGGCGCCGGGACGGCCTGTATGCCTACCAACTGGCCGTGGTGCTCGATGACGCCGCCCAGGGTGTGACGGATATCGTGCGTGGCGCCGACCTGCTGGACTCCACACCGCGCCAGCTCTACCTGCAGGAGCTGCTGGGCTTGTCACAACCGCGCTACCTGCATGTGCCGCTGATCGTGCAGCCCGATGGCCACAAGCTCGGCAAATCGTACCGCTCGCCGCCCCTGACACCCGAGCAGGCAACACCATTGCTGCTTCGCGCCTTGCGCGCCCTGGGTCAGACGCCTGACGAATGCTTGAACGACGCCACCCCGCGTGAAGTCCTGGATTGGGGCATCGCTCACTGGAGCGCAGCCAAAATCCCGCGCACACTGACCCTCCCCGAAGCGCAATTACGCTGACAACCCTTGCAGGTTGCCAGCCATCCGTTACCATCGCCGCACGTTTTTGGGCATGCGGCCTGTAAAAGTGAGGGCGGGATGTATATCTATCGATTGGTCCTGTTGTTGGTTGTCGGGATCTACCTGTTTTCTCCCGCCATCATGGATTGGTGGATCGATGCGACAGGTGCCTGGTACAGGCCCTATCTGCTCTGGCTGATTCTGATCGTTGTGACCTTTATTCTTCAGAGCCAAAAAGATGCCGATGAGCTTTAGCCTGACCCAGATGATCCTGATCAGCGCCGCCTACCTGGGGGTACTGTTTGGTGTGGCCTGGATCAGTGAACGCGGCATGATCCCGCGCGCAATCATTCGCCACCCGCTGACCTACACACTGTCGCTGGGCGTCTATGCCAGTGCCTGGGCGTTTTACGGCACGGTGGGCCTGGCCTACGAATACGGCTATGGATTTCTATCCAGCTACCTGGGGGTTTCCGGGGCCTTTTTGCTGGCGCCCGTGCTGCTCTACCCCATCCTGAAAATTACCCGCACTTATCAGCTTTCATCCCTGGCTGACTTGTTCGCTTTCCGTTTTCGCAGCACATGGGCCGGTGCGCTGACCACGATTTTCATGCTCATAGGCGTGTTACCGCTGCTGGCCCTGCAGATCCAGGCCGTGGCCGACTCCATCAGCATCCTCACACGCGAACCCGTGCAACACCGCGTCGCCCTGAGCTTCTGTGCGCTGATTACCCTGTTTACGATCTTCTTCGGCTCGCGGCACATCGCCACCCGTGAAAAACACGAAGGTTTGGTCTTCGCGATCGCCTTTGAGTCGGTAATCAAACTGATCGCCATTGGCGGGGTGGGCCTCTACGCGCTTTATGGTGTGTTCGACGGCCCGCAACAGCTTGAAGTCTGGCTGCTGCAAAACCAGACCGCCCTCGCCGCTCTGCACACGCCATTGCAAGAAGGCCCGTGGCGTACCTTGCTGCTGGTGTTTTTCGCCTCGGCCATCGTGATGCCGCACATGTATCACATGACCTTCACCGAGAACCTCAACCCGCGCGGACTGGTCAGCGCCAGCTGGGGCCTGCCGCTGTTCCTGCTGCTGATGAGCCTGGCCGTGCCGCTGATTCTATGGGCTGGCCTCAAGCTGGGCGCCACCACCAATCCCGAGTACTTCACCCTCGGTATCGGCATCGCCGCCAACAGCAAACCCCTTGCGTTGCTGGCCTATGTCGGCGGATTGTCTGCCTCTAGCGGGCTGATCATCGTCACCACCCTGGCACTGTCCGGCATGGCCCTGAACCATCTGGTGCTGCCGCTTTATCAGCCACCCGCCGAAGGCAACATCTACCGCTGGCTGAAGTGGACCCGCCGGGCACTGATCGTAGCCATCATCATGGCTGGCTATGGCTTTTACCTGCTGCTGGGCGCCGAACAGGATCTGGCCAACCTCGGTATCGTCGCATTCGTCGCGACCTTGCAGTTCCTGCCGGGCGTGCTCTCGGTACTGTACTGGCCGACCGCCAACCGACGCGGCTTTATTGCCGGATTGCTGGCAGGGATTCTGGTGTGGATGGCGAGCATGCTGTTCCCGCTGATCGGCAACTTCCAGGGGTTCTACATCCCGTGGCTGAACATGATCTATGTGCTGGACGACACCAGCTGGCACATGGCGGCAATCGCCTCACTGGCAGCCAACGTCCTGATGTTCACCCTGATTTCGCTGTTCACCAACGCCAGCCCCGAAGAGGCCAGTGCCGCCGAAGCTTGCGCCGTCGACAACGTACGCCGTCCACAACGGCGCGAGCTGCACGCCGCCTCACCGCAAGAATTCGCCACCCAGCTGGCCAAACCGTTGGGCGCCAAGGCGGCACAAAAAGAAGTCGAGCAAGCACTGCGTGACCTGTTCTTACCGTTCGACGAGCGCCGCCCCTACGCCTTGCGCCGTTTGCGCGACCGTATCGAAGCCAACCTTTCAGGCTTGATGGGCCCCAGCGTTGCCCAGGACATGGTCGAAACCTTTTTGCCCTACAAGTCGGGCGGCGAAAACTACGTCACCGAAGACATCCACTTCATTGAAAGCCGGCTTGAGGACTACCACTCACGCCTGACGGGGCTGGCAGCCGAACTCGACGCCTTGCGCCGTTATCACCGCCAAACCTTGCAAGAGCTGCCCATGGGCGTTTGTTCGCTGGCCAAGGATCAAGAGATCCTGATGTGGAACAAGGCCATGGAAGAGTTGACCGGTATCCCGGCCCAGCGTGTGGTGGGTTCGCGCCTGAGCACCCTGGGAGATCCGTGGCGAGAGTTGTTGCAAGGCTTTATCGACCTGCCTGACGAACACTTGCACAAGCAGCACCTGGCCCTGGATGGCCAGACTCGCTGGCTCAACCTGCACAAAGCCGCGATCGATGAACCTCTGGCCCCAGGAAACAGCGGCCTGGTGTTACTGGTCGAAGACCTTACAGAAACCCAGATGCTCGAAGACAAGCTGGTGCATTCCGAGCGACTGGCCAGCATCGGACGCCTGGCGGCGGGTGTCGCTCACGAAATCGGCAACCCTGTCACCGGGATCGCCTGCCTGGCGCAAAACCTGCGCGAGGAACGCGAAGATGACAGCGAGCTGACTGAAATCAGCAGCCAGATTCTTGAACAGACCAAACGTATCTCGCGCATCGTCCAGTCCTTGATGAGCTTCGCCCATGCCGGCAGCCACCAGCACAATGACGAGCCCGTCTGTCTGGCCGAAGTGGCACAGGATGCCATTGGCCTGCTGGCCCTGAACCGACGTAATTTCGAGGTGCAGTTCTATAACCTCTGCGACCCTGATCATTGGGTCGACGGAGACCCGCAACGACTCGCCCAAGTATTGATCAACCTGCTCTCCAACGCCCGTGACGCCTCACCGGCCGGGAGTGCAGTGAGGGTCAAGAGCGAAGCCAGCGAGCACACCGTCGACCTCATCGTGGAAGACGAAGGCACAGGCATCCCCAAGAACATCATGGATCGATTGTTCGAACCGTTTTTCACCACCAAGGACCCTGGCGAAGGCACCGGTCTGGGCCTTGCACTGGTCTATTCCATCGTTGAAGAGCATTATGGACAAATCACCATCGACAGCCCGGCTGACATTCACAGCCAACGCGGAACCCGTATCCGGGTGACACTACCGCGTCATGTCGAAGCGACGTCCGCTGTGAACTGAGACCGTCGAGAGAACCGAATCAATGCCGCATATTTTGATCGTCGAAGATGAAACCATCATCCGCTCCGCGTTACGCCGTTTACTGGAGCGTAACCAGTACCAGGTCAGCGAGGCCGGCTCGGTGCAAGAAGCACAGGAGCGTTTCAGCATCCCCTCGTTCGACTTGATTGTCAGCGACCTGCGCCTGCCAGGCGCTCCGGGCACCGAGCTGATCAAGCTCGGCCAAGGCAAGCCGGTGCTGATCATGACCAGCTATGCCAGCCTGCGCTCGGCTGTTGACTCGATGAAAATGGGCGCTGTCGACTACATCGCCAAACCCTTTGATCACGATGAAATGCTGCAAGCGGTGGCGCGTATTCTGCGTGACCGGCAAAACGTCCAGAGCGCACCTGTCGAGCGCCCTGCCAAACCGGGTGTCAGCGACAAAAGTGCTGTGGATAACAGCAACGGTGAAATCGGCATCATCGGCTCCTGCCCACCCATGCTGGACATGTACAGCAAGATCCGCAAAGTCGCGCCAACCGATTCCAATGTCTTGATCCAGGGTGAATCCGGTACCGGCAAAGAGCTGGTTGCACGCGCCCTGCACAATCTTTCCCGGCGTGCCAAGGCACCGATGATTTCGGTGAACTGCGCAGCCATTCCTGAATCTCTGATCGAGTCCGAACTGTTCGGCCACGAAAAAGGCGCGTTTACCGGCGCCAGCGCTGGCCGTGCAGGCCTGGTTGAAGCGGCCGACGGCGGAACACTGTTCCTTGATGAAATCGGCGAACTGCCGCTTGAGGCCCAAGCCCGTCTGCTTCGCGTGCTGCAAGAGGGCGAGATTCGCCGCGTAGGTTCCGTGCAGTCGCAAAAGGTCGATGTACGCCTGATTGCCGCGACGCACCGCGACCTGAAAAGCCTGGCCAAGGTCGGTCAGTTCCGCGAAGACTTGTACTACCGCCTGCACGTCATCGCACTCAAGCTGCCCGCATTGCGCGAGCGTGGCGCTGACGTGAACGAAATCGCCAACGCTTTTCTTGCACGCCAAAGTGCCCGCATTGGCCGCACTGACCTGAAATTCGCCCCCGATGCCGAGCGGGCAATCAGTCATTACTCCTGGCCGGGTAACGTGCGTGAACTGGAAAACGCAGTAGAGCGAGCGGTGATCCTGTGTGAAAGCCCGGAAATTTCGGCTGAACTGCTGGGTATCGATATTGAGCTGAGCGATCTGCAAGACGATGATTTTATCGGCCTGGCCCCGCAGCAGAGTATCGTCAACGGTAACACCAGCCTTGATCCGACCGAAGATCTGTCACTGGAAGACTACTTCCAGCACTTCGTGCTTGAGCATCAGGACCACATGACCGAGACAGAACTGGCCCGCAAACTGGGGGTCAGCCGCAAGTGCTTGTGGGAGCGGCGCCAACGCCTGGGCATTCCTCGGCGCAAAACCGGCGTGCCAAGCGAGGGCTAGGTAACACGTTTAAATGTAAAAAAACTGTTACCTCAGTCAAATCACGTAACAAAAGCCGGGTCTTAAGGTAACGATGACCCGGCTTTTTTTTGCCCTGAAAAAAGCAAAAACACTAAAAAACCCTTATTTTGCTGGCCCGTGCAAAAGTTGGCACGACCCCTGCTATATGTATTCGTACAAGAACAATAAGAATCACAGCAACACACAATAAAAATAAGACGTATCGGCTCACGCATAACAAGAACAACACGGCGGAGGCGCAGCTAACTGATTGTTTTGGAGAGGCGTTGTAAATGGGGCTTGCCCCACGACTAGGCAGAGAACAACAAAAACTGCACTTAAAGCAGAGCCTGAACTAGTTGGATCATGGATCACATCAACACAGCGACCAAAGCAATCCGTTTGCTCTTATCTCCCGATTGGGAGGGTTACTCAGGCAAGACCTCTGTAACCAGGGCGATTAACAAAAACAAAAAGCCCGCAATCAATAATAAAAATAGAGCATGCAATTCATTCTGGGGGAGCTTTGGCTCCCCTTGTGCTTGCTGCGATTCAGAAAAAACTCCCACGGCTCTACCTCAACGTTCTCGCAGCTATTTTTGCCTGTTACCTGCAGCTTCGCTCACAAGAGCGACTCAGCGTCCTACACCATCCCCTGACTAAATGCTAGAATCCCCGCCCATCATGCGGTCATTCTTCGTTTTGGCCGAACATTCCTTCAAACAGTGCATCCCATGCTGAAGAAGCTGTTCCAGTCATTCCGTTCCCCCAAGCGTCGTACGCAACAACTGCGCAGCACCCCTGAAGTGCTCAACAGCAGCCAACACTCGCTGCAACGTGCCCAGTTCAGCCGCTACGCGGTCAACATCGTCGAGCGCCTGCAGAACGCCGGTTACCAGGCCTATCTGGTAGGCGGTTGCGTACGCGACATGCTGCTCAACATCACGCCAAAAGACTTTGACGTCGCTACCAGCGCCACGCCTGAACAAGTGCGCGCCGAGTTTCGCAATGCGCGAATCATCGGTCGACGTTTCAAACTGGTGCATATCCACTTTGGTCGCGAAATCATTGAAGTCGCAACCTTCCGTGCCAATCACCCGCAAAACGACGAAGAGGAAGACAGCAACCAGTCCTCACGTAACGAGAGCGGGCGCATCTTGCGCGACAACGTTTACGGCACCCTTGAAGAAGACGCCCAGCGTCGTGACTTCACGATCAACGCCCTGTACTACGACCCGGTCAGCGAACGCATCCTCGACTACGCCAATGGCGTACACGACATACGTAACCGCTTGCTGCGCCTGATTGGTGACCCGCAACAGCGCTACCAGGAAGACCCGGTGCGCATGCTGCGCGCAGTGCGTTTTGCCGCCAAGCTCAACTTTGGCATCGAAAAACACACCGCCGAGCCGATTCGCGAACTGGCCCCCATGCTGCGCGAAATCCCCTCGGCACGGTTGTTCGAAGAAGTCCTCAAGCTGTTCCTCTCGGGTAACGCTTCAGACACCTTCGAAATGCTGGTTGACCTCGAGTTGTTCGACCCACTGTTCCCGGCCAGCGCCGAAGCACTGGAACACAATCCGACATACACCCACACCCTGATCAGCGAAGCCTTGCGCAACACCGATCTGCGGATCAAACAGGGCAAACCGGTAACTCCGGCCTTCCTGTTTGCTGCCCTGCTCTGGCCTGCCCTGCCGGCCCGTGTACTGCGTCTGCAAGATCAAGGCATGCCGCCCATTCCTGCCATGCAGGAAGCCGCGCACGAACTGATCGCCGAACAGTGCCAGCGCATTGCCATTCCCAAGCGTTTCACCATGCCGATTCGCGAGATCTGGGACATGCAGGAGCGCCTGCCACGGCGCAGCGGCAAACGTGCCGACATGTTGCTCGACAACCCGCGCTTCCGTGCCGGCTACGACTTCTTGCTGCTGCGTGAAAGCGCAGGCGAGCAGACCAATGGCCTGGGCGAGTGGTGGACGGACTATCAGGACGCCAATGACAGCGGTCGCCGCGACATGATTCGTGACCTGAGCAACGCCAAGGATGACGGCACCGGGCCTGCACCGCGTAAACGTCGCCGCACCAGCGGTGCCAAGCGCAAACGCAGCGCCGCAGCGGACGAGTAAGCGATGGAGCGCGTCTACATTGGAATGGGCAGCAACTTGGCCGCCCCTGAAGAACAATTGCGCAGTGCCGTCCAGGCACTGGCGCAATTGCCTGACTCCCGACTCGTCGGGGTGTCGGCGTTCTATCAAAGCGATTCATTGCTACCCGGTCAGCCGCGCTACACCAATGCCGTGGCCGCCATCGACAGCACGCTGCCACCTCTGGACCTGCTCGACGCACTGCAAGCCATCGAGCTAGATCAAGGTCGCGAACGCCACGAACGCTGGGGCCCGCGCACCCTGGATCTCGACATTTTGCTGTTTGGCGATCGCCTGATCGACGAACCCCGCCTCAAAGTCCCCCACTACCACATGCACGCCCGGCCTTTTGTGCTCTACCCCCTGGCTGAAGTGGCGCCAGCATCCCTGAAACTCGCCGATGGCCGTAGCCTGTCGCAATTGCTGGCCGACTGCCCATTCATCGGGCTTGAGCGCATCACCGCTTAAGCTGAAACGAATCAATAACCGGGTAACACCTTTGCGGTAACACCCGGAATTGACTTCCTGTGAGCTCGTCACGACTATAGGCATCCCGCTGCCATCCGCTGGATGGCGCAATGTGAAAAGCAGGCTTTATAAGCGCCCTCTATAAAGGTGTGCCTGTTCATAACGATGAATCACACGCGTTACTCGCAGTGGTTATCACACTGCCTGACGAGGATCCTTTTCATGCCAGCTATTACCCTGACCACCCTGCAAAGCCTTAAGCAAAAAGGTGAAAAAATCACCATGCTGACGTGCTATGACGCCACCTTTGCCCATGCCTGCAATCAGGCCGGTGTTGAAGTGTTACTGGTAGGCGACTCCCTGGGCATGGTTCTACAAGGGCATGACAGCACATTGCCTGTGACGACCGCCGACATGGCTTACCACGTGGCTTGCGTCAAACGCGGTAACCAGGACGCCCTGATTCTCGCAGACATGGCCTTCATGGCGAATGCGACCCTGGAACAAAGCCTGAACAACAGCGCGCTGCTGATGAAAGCCGGCGCGCACATGGTCAAAGTCGAAGGCGCCGTGTGGCTCGCCGAATCGATTCGCGCCATGACCGAACGAGGTATCCCGGTGTGCGCGCACATGGGTCTGACCCCGCAGACGGTGAACGTACTGGGCGGTTACAAAGTTCAGGGACGCAACGAAAACCAGGCGCGCCAGATGCGTGCCGACGCCATTGCCCTGGAGCAAGCAGGCGCAGCCATGCTGCTGCTTGAGTGCGTACCGAGCGAACTGGCGGCAGAAATCACCCACGCAGTGAAAATCCCGGTGATCGGCATTGGTGCCGGCAGTGACACAGACGGACAGGTTCTGGTGCTGCACGACATGCTCGGCCTGTCGCTGACGGGGCGCGTGCCCAAGTTTGTGAAGAACTTCATGACCGGCCAGCCTGACATCCAGTCCGCCCTGAGTGCCTACGTCACTGAAGTCAAAGCCGTCAGCTTTCCTGCTACCGAACACGGATTCTCTGCATGAACACAGTTAAAACCGTTCGCGAATTGCGCGCCGTTATCGCCCGTGCACGCCGCGAAGGCAAACAAATAGCCCTGGTTCCGACCATGGGCAATCTGCACAGCGGTCATGGCGCCCTGGTCACCACCGCCGCGCAACAGGCTGACTTTGTAGTGGCCAGCATTTTTGTAAACCCGCTGCAGTTTGGTGCCAACGAAGACCTCGCCACCTATCCGCGCACTCTGGCGGCCGATCAGGAAAGACTCCTGCAGGCAGGTTGCCATTTGCTGTTTGCCCCAACCGTCGAGGAAATGTACCCCAACGGCATGGAGGGCCTGACCCGTGTTACTGCCGCCAAGTTGAGCAATGAACTGTGCGGCAGCCGTCGCCCGGGGCATTTCGATGGCGTGACCACGGTGGTCAGCAAACTGTTCAATATGGTTCAGCCTGATCTGGCGATCTTTGGCCAAAAGGACTACCAGCAGCTGGCAGTCATTCGTGCAATGGTCAACGACCTCAACTTTCCGATCCAGATCATCAGTGAACCGACCGTACGCGCCGAAGATGGCCTGGCCCTGTCTTCGCGAAATGGTTACCTGAGCGAAGAGCAGCGTGCCCTGGCACCTGCGCTGTACCGTCATTTGAGCGAGATGGCTCACGCCATTGAAGCTGGTGAGCGCGATTACCCGGCATTGGTCAGCCAGCATCTGGCGCAGATCGAAGCCATCGGCTTTCGCCCCGACTACCTGGAAGTGCGTCACGGCCAGACTTTGCTCCCGGCCACGGCCACTGATCGTGACCTGGTGATTTTGGTCGCGGCTTTTATGGGCGCCACCCGTTTAATCGACAACGTGCACTTAAACCTCGACAGCGCGCTCTGACAGAGCCGACTGCGCGGACCCGCGGAATGACCCGCACTCCATAAAGAAACACTGAAACGATTCAGCTCGTGTGACACAGCGGTGACAAAAGTTACCGTTTGTTGTCAGACAAAGCCAAGACAGAAGCAGGCGAGAGAGGTACTGTAATCGCCCTGCTTCTAGCTGACGTGCAGAATCAGACCGACCGGGCACCTCGATAATAAAAAGGTGCAGGCGTTTTCAGTGTCCAAAGGCAGTTCAAGCAAAAAGGATATCCGCAGCGATGGCGTACTACCGCACCCCTCATGACGTTACCGCTCTGCCCGCTTGGCAAGCGTTGAAACTCCACCGCGCTGACATGCAAAATTTCAGCATGCGCGACGCGTTTAACAGCAACCCCAAACGTTTTGAAGAATTCACCCTGAGCAGCTGCGGGCTGTTTCTGGACTACTCGAAAAACCTGATCACCAACGAGACCCGCGACCTGTTGGTCAATCTCGCCAACGAGGTCGATCTCAAAGGCGCGATCAAGTCGCTGTTTGGTGGCGAAATCGTCAACGCCTCTGAAGGCCGTCCAGCCTTGCACACCGCGCTGCGCCGCCCGGTTGCCGACAAACTGTCGGTGAACGGCGTGAACATCATGCCCGAGGTGCATAAAGTCCTGAACCAGATGACCGAGCTGGTCGGCAGGATTCACGACGGCCTGTGGCGTGGTTACACCGAAAAACCGATCACCGATATCGTCAACATTGGCATTGGTGGCTCTTTCCTGGGCCCCGAGCTGGTCTCTGAAGCGCTGTTGTCCTACGCCCAAAAAGGGGTGCGTTGCCACTACCTGGCAAATATCGACGGCAGTGAATTCCATGAACTGACCGCCAAATTGCGCGCCGAAACCACGCTGTTTATCGTTTCGTCCAAATCCTTCAACACCCTCGAAACCCTGAAAAACGCTCAGGCTGCCCGGGCCTGGTACCTGGCCCAGGGCGGTTCGGAAGCAGAGCTGCATCGCCACTTTATCGCCGTATCGAGCAACAACGCGGCCGCTGTGGCCTTCGGTATTCGCGAAGAGAACATCTTCCCGATGTGGGACTGGGTCGGCGGGCGTTACTCGCTGTGGTCGGCCATCGGCTTGCCAATTGCCCTGGCAATCGGCATGTCCAACTTCAAGGAGCTGCTGTCCGGTGCCTACACCATGGACCAGCACTTCCAGACCGCTCCGTTTGAACAGAACATGCCTGTGCTGATGGCCGCACTGGGTGTCTGGTATGGCAATTTCTGGGGCGCACAAAGCCACGCGATCCTGCCGTACGACCACTACCTGCGCAACATCACCAAGCACTTGCAACAGCTGGACATGGAGTCCAACGGCAAAAGCGTGCGCCAGGACGGCACTCCGGTGTCCACCGACACGGGTCCTGTCATCTGGGGCGGCGTAGGCTGCAACGGTCAGCATGCGTATCACCAGTTACTGCATCAGGGCACCCAGCTGATCCCGGCCGATTTCATCGTGCCGATCGTCAGTTTCAACCCTGTGGCCGATCACCATCAGTGGCTGTATGCCAACTGCCTGTCGCAAAGCCAGGCTCTGATGCTGGGTAAAACCCGCGAAGAAGCCGAAACTGAATTGCGCGACAAAGGCATGGCCGAAGAAGAGGTGCAAAAACTCGCACCGCACAAGGTGATTCCAGGCAACCGTCCGAGCAATACCCTGGTGGTTGAACGCATCAGCCCGCGTCGTCTGGGCGCGCTGGTTGCGCTGTACGAGCACAAGGTCTTTGTGCAAAGCGTGATCTGGGGCATCAACGCCTTCGACCAATGGGGTGTCGAGCTGGGCAAGGAACTGGGCAAGGGCGTTTACAACCGCCTGGTCGGCAGCCAGGAAGAGCCGGCCGACGATGCTTCGACCCAAGGTCTGATCAACTACTTCCGCGGTCGCCATCGCGGTTGATTGATAGCCAGCCAGTCTTCACCGACTGGCTGGCACCATCGAGAAAGGCATCATGGAACTTATCCGCCGCCCCATCGAACGCCAGATCATGAGCCTGACCGGGCTCTCCCTCGGCCAGCTCGACCTCGAAAACCCCAAGGGCGATCCCGGCCTGTTTGGCCCGGACTCCATCAGTTGGCAGGTACATGGTGATTTCACCAGCATGCTGATTGGCGGCATCAGCGCCTTGATGCTGCAAGCCTTGCACCCACTGGCCCTGGCCGGGGTGTGGGACCACTCCAATTTTCGTCAGGACATGCTGGGTCGGTTACGCCGCACCGGGCAGTTCATTTCTGGAACCACTTTCGGTGCCACCGGTGATGCCAACTGGCTGATCGACAAGGTGCGTACCATCCACCTGCAAGTCACCGGCACCGGCCTCGATGGTCGCCCCTATGCCGCCAGCGACCCCGAATTGTTGACCTGGGTGCATGTGGCAGAGGTCAGCAATTTCCTCGCCGCCCACTTGCGCTATCGCAACCCCCATTTATCCGGTGCAGATCAGGATCGTTACTACGACGAAATAGCCATGATCGCTGAACGTCTGGGCGCTACAAACGTTCCGCGCTCACGCCAGCAAGTGACCGACTACCTCGAGGCAATCCGTCCACAATTGCTGTGTGATGAGCGTAGCCACGAGGTGATTCGCCTGCTGCTCAATGCTCCCTCCCCCAGCCTGCTGGCCAAACCCTTTGGCGCGCTGATGATGAAGGCCGGGATTGATTTGCTGCCTGACTGGGCCAGCGATCAACTGGGACTGCACCAGCGTCCTCTGATTCGCAAGCTGGTGCGGGCCGAAGTGAACAGTACGGCGCCGATCCTTCGCTGGGCCGTGCGCAATGGCTCCGTGCAACGAGCACGGCGGCGCATGGGGCTGAGCAACAAAAGCCTGTAGTCGCTGCCGAGGAACGCAGGCTGCGATACAACTGCAACGACCAATCTGACGGACTGTACCGATGCAATCGCAGCCTGCGGCAGCGACTACACCCATGGGTGAATTTCATGCCACCATGCCCGCCTGACTCCGAGCACAACACTCCAAGAATAAAGAGGACTCTAGCAATGCAAGATGTCGTAATCGTTGCCGCTACCCGCACTGCCGTTGGCAGTTTTCAAGGCTCCCTGGCCCATGTACCCGCCGTGGAACTGGGCGCTGCGGTCATCCGCCAGTTACTGGTGCAAACCGGGCTGGATGGCACTCAGGTCGACGAAGTAATCATGGGCCAGGTACTGACCGCCGGGGCCGGGCAAAACCCTGCTCGCCAGGCTGCAATCAAGGCCGGGCTACCCTTCGCGGTTCCTGCCTTGACCCTCAACAAAGTCTGCGGCTCGGGCCTCAAGGCCCTGCACCTGGCCGCCCAGGCGATTCGTTGCGGCGATGCAGAGGTGATCATTGCCGGCGGCCAGGAAAACATGAGCCTGTCCAACTACATCATGCCCGGTGCCCGCACCGGCCTGCGCATGGGCCACGGCCAGATCGTCGACACCATGATCAGCGATGGCCTGTGGGATGCGTTCAACGACTACCACATGGGCATCACTGCAGAGAACCTTGTGGATAAGTACGACATCAGCCGTGAAGCGCAAGACGCCTTTGCTGCCGCCTCGCAACAAAAAGCCACGGCAGCTATTGAAGCCGGGCGCTTTGTCGATGAGATCACCCCCATCCTGATCCCGCAGCGCAAAGGCGATCCGATCGCTTTCGCCACCGACGAACAGCCTCGCGCAGGCACCACTGCCGAGTCGTTGGCCAAGCTTCGTCCCGCCTTCAAGAAGGACGGCTCCGTGACCGCGGGTAATGCATCCTCACTCAATGACGGCGCAGCCGCAGTGATGCTGATGAGTGCCACCAAGGCCAAAGCCCTTGGCTTGCCGGTGCTGGCCAGGATTGCCGCCTACGCCAACGCTGGCGTAGACCCGGCCATCATGGGTATCGGTCCTGTGAGCGCCACTCAGCGCTGCCTGAGCAAGGCAGGCTGGAGCCTTGAGCAACTGGACCTGATCGAAGCCAACGAAGCGTTCGCGGCACAAGCGCTGGCAGTGGGCAAAGAGTTGAACTGGGACGCGAGCAAGGTCAACGTCAACGGAGGGGCTATTGCCATTGGCCACCCGATTGGAGCGTCGGGCTGCCGTATCCTCGTCACCCTGCTCCACGAAATGATCAAGCGCGACGGGAAAAAAGGCCTGGCAACCCTGTGCATTGGCGGTGGCCAGGGCGTGGCACTGGCGATCGAGCGGGAGTAACCGCACACCCTGTGGGAGCGGGCTTGCTCGCGATGCAGACTACTCGGTCTGTCGGTCAAGCCGCGCGGATACGATCGTGAGCAAGCCCGCTTCCACACTGAAGTTTCGTACACCCTATTCTGCTAAACTGCCGCGCCTTATCTATCCCCCAAGGCGCATGGCATGTCTTCCTTGAATCAGGCGCTGCGCGCCGCCCTCGATAACCGTCACGACCTGTTGGCCGAGCTGCATGCTCAGGGCACTGACTGCTATCGCCTGTTCCACGGCAGCCAGGAAGGCGCTGGCGGACTGACCATCGACCGCTACGGCCCGCAACTGCTGGTGCAAAGCTTTCATCAGCGTCTTGAGCGCGATGATTTGCTGCAACTGCATGACGCGATCAATCGTCACTTGGGCCTCGACCTGTTGCTGGTTTACAACGACCGCTCCCAGGGCAATTCACGC
The DNA here is from genome assembly GCF_035830915.1 of Pseudomonas sp. DSV-1. NCBI lineage: Bacteria > Pseudomonadati > Pseudomonadota > Gammaproteobacteria > Pseudomonadales > Pseudomonadaceae > Pseudomonas > Pseudomonas sp. DSV-1. Next base: position 4,318,796 of record NZ_JAYMYG010000001.1, read on the forward strand.
ATTGATCGCGAAGATACCGTGTACCGCGCTGAAGATGCCGCACTCGAAGACACCGTCGGCCACGAATGGGGGCTGAAGTACCGCGTGCGCGGGCGCCATGCCGGGCAAGACCCTCTGTTGTTTCTCGATCTGCGCAACGCTCGCGGCTGGGTCAAACAACACAGTGCCGGCAAAAGCGTACTCAACCTCTTCTCCTACACTTGCGGCGTGGGCCTGAGTGCGGCTGCGGGTGGCGCCCGTGAAGTCTGCAATCTCGATTTCGCCGAGGGTAACCTCGCGGTGGGCCGGGAAAACGGCCTGCTGAACCCTCAATTGCCCAAGATGAAGTTCGTGCAGTCCGACTATTTTGCAGCCATCCGCCAACTGGCCGGCTTGCCGATTATTCAACGCCGCCACAAGCTGCCCGCCTACCCGCGACTGGATCAACGTGAATATGATCTGGTGTTGCTTGACCCCCCTGCATGGGCCAAAAGCGCATTCGGCACAGTCGATCTGCTGCGCGATTACCAAAGCCTGCTCAAGCCTGCGGTGTTGACTACCGCCCCGGACGGCGTGCTGATTTGTTGCAACAACCTGGCGAAGGTCAGCATGGACGACTGGCGCGAACAGGTTTTGCGCTGTGCCGAGAAGGCAGGCCGCCCGGTTCGCGACTGGCAAGTATTGACCCCGGCCAGTGACTTCCCGTCCCAGGATCAGCAGCCACCGTTGAAAACCTTGATCCTTCAGTTTTAAAACATCCTCTGAGTACAGCGTTCGTCTCGGAACCAGAAACGCGTGCCATACTCAAAGGCACTCCGACTGCTATAGACGACGCCCTACATGCTCAAAGGATTGATCCGCGCCATCGGCGCCGTGCTGATTGCTATCGCGCTGTACAGCGTGCTTGGCTTCCTGATTCTGCCGGGCATTGGCCTGCGCATCATCAACCAGCAGCTTGCCAACTACGCCACGGTGCCCGCCAAACTCGACCGGCTGGAATTCAACCCTTTCAGCCTGGAGCTGACACTGTGGGGGTTCAGGACCGGCGAACCAGGCAAGGAACAGATCGGTTTTGAACGGCTGTACGTCAATCTTCAGCTCGACAGCCTGTGGACAAAAGCGTTGCACCTGGCTGAAGTCCAACTGGAAAAGCCCAAGACCGAGGTGCTGTTCAACAAGGATGGCTCACTCAATCTGACCCAACTGTTCAAGTTGCCGGCCAGCGAACCTGCCCCGAGCGAACCCGACAGCAAACCGTTCCCTGTGCGCCTCGACAGCATCAAGCTGGCTGACGGCTACCTGCACTTCACCGATATGCGTCCCAGCGAACCCATTGAATTTTTGTACGACTCAATGGACCTGGAGCTGAAAAACCTCAGCACCCTGCCCGATGACAACGCCGACATGACCCTGGTAGCTGTCGGCCCGGCGGGCGGGCGTATTGACTGGAGCGGCACGTTAAGCCTGGTGCCGATAGCCTCCACCGGCAAACTGAAAGTTACCGATGGCCAGATGAAGGTCTGGTGGCCTTATGTACGCGATGCCCTGCCACTGGTACTGGAAGATGGCGTGCTGAATTTCAGCACCGATTACAGCCTGAACCTGTCCAAAGAAACCGAGATGGTGCTGACCAATGCCTCGGCCAGCATCGCTCCGTTCAAGATCAACGCTCCAGACGGGCGCCCCCTGGTACGACTGGAGCGCCTGGATGTCAGTGACACCCGCGTGGATCTGGCCAAGCAGCAAGTCGTCGTCGGCAAGATCAACAGCCGCAACCTCGAAACCTGGGCCACCCGCGAGAAGGATGGCCAGCTTGATTGGCAAAAACTGTTTACCACTCCAGCCACAAAGGCACCGTCCAAAAAAGAACAAGTCGTCACGGTTGAAGCACCAAAATCAGCACCCGTAGCACCGGGCAAGCCCTGGGAAGTGCTGCTTAAGAATGTTGAATTACGCGACTATCGCGTACACCTCGCCGATAAAGAGCCCAAAACCCCGGTAGCGCTGGATATCGGTCCGCTTAACTTGAATCTGCAGAACTTCGACAGCCTGAACCGCTCGCCCTTCACCCTCAAACTGGATACCGGTGTGGGCAAGCAAGGCAAGCTTGACGCCAGTGGCGACGTCAACCTGAGCCCGGTGAGTGCCAGGCTCAAGGTTACAACCAAGGACATCGACCTGCGTATCGCCCAGGCCTACATCGACCCGTTCATACGACTTGAACTGCGCAGCGGCATGCTCGGCAGCGACCTGGCGGTTAATCTCAAAAGCACCGAGCCACTGGCCTTTACCGTAGAGGGCCGTGCACAGGTCGATCAACTGCACACGCTGGACACACTCAAAGACCGCGACTTCCTCAAGTGGCAAAAACTGGTGCTGGAGGACGTGAAATACCAGCACGGCGATAGCTTGTCGGTGACCAGGGTCAACTTCGAGAAGCCGTACGTGCGCTTCATGATCAACGACGACCGCACCACCAATATCGATGACCTGCTGATCCCCCAACCGGCAGGCAGCACCGCCAAGAGCACCGCCAGCAAGGACAAGCCGCTGGGCATTCACATAGGCGCGATTGCGATCAACGACGGCTCGGCCAACTTCGCCGACTTCAGCCTGACACCCAACTTCCAGACAGCCGTTCAACAGCTCAACGGACAGATCGGCACCATCGATAGCCGCAATGCCAAGCCCGCCCCGGTGAATATAGCGGGTAAGGTCGACCGTTATGCCCCGGTGACCATCAAGGGCAGCGTCAACCCGTTTGACCCGATGGCAAGCCTGGATATCGCCACCAGCTTCAAGCGTGTCGAATTGACGACATTGACGCCCTACTCCGGCAAATTTGCCGGCTACCGTATCCGCAAGGGTCGGCTGAACCTTGATCTGCACTACATGATCACCAAGGGTCAGCTCAAGGCCGAGAACAAACTGGTGGTCGAGCAATTGCAGCTCGGGGAGAAAGTCGACAGCCCCGATGCGGTTGATCTGCCGATCAAACTGGCAATTGCTTTGCTCAAAGACACGGACGGCAAGATCTCCATCGAACTGCCGATCAGCGGCGACCTTAACAACCCGCAATTCAGTGTGATGCCCATTATCTGGCAGACCGTGCGCAATCTGGTGCTGCGTGCCGCCCAAGCCCCCTTCAAGTTCATTGGCGGCCTGATCAATGGTGGTGGTGCCGAAGACCTGGGCACGGTTTCATTCGCGCCAGGATCAAGCGAGCTGAGCCCGGAGGCGCAAAAAGCGCTGACCACCCTGGCCCAGGCGTTGAAAGAACGCCCCGCCTTGCGCCTGGAGATCGAAGGGACTGCAGCACAGAGCAGTGATGGCCCTTTCATTGCGAAAGAACGTCTTGAGCGCGAGTTCCAGTACAACTACTACAAGATCCTCCAGCGCCGTGGTGACAAAGTCCCGGCCAAGGCGGGTTTGCTGACCGTGCCGGATGATGAGAAAGGACCGTTGCTCGAAGGCATCTACCGCACCCGTCTCAAACAGCAGCCGCCTGCAGAATGGAAAGACCTGAGCCGTGACGAGCGCGCGGCCAAAATGACCGATGCATTGATCGACTTCTGGAGCAAAAGCGAAGTGCTGTTGCGTCAACTCGGCCAGGACCGCGCAAGCAGCATCAAGGACTTCCTGGTGGACAAAGGCCAGTTGGCTGATGAGCGCGTGTACTTTATCGATGCCACGTTGGGTGAAGCAGAGAGTGATGGCCGGGTGATTTCGCCTCTGCATCTGGATAGCGAGTAAGCGTGCCGGCAAAACCTGTAGTCGCTGACGAGGCAAGAGGCTGCGATTAAGGGCACCACCACAAGGTCGGGGCTGCTACGCACCCCATCGCAGCCTCGTGCCTCGTCAGCGACTACATATTCAGCAGAAATAGAACAGCCCCCGACGCAAGCGCCGAGGGCTGTAATGGCCACATCCATATGGCCGTCGCATGAACCTTGTTTCAAAGCCTGCGGGCGTACTGCTCAAATCACCCGCTGCGGCTTTGTTTCCCCCGGTTCTACGAAATGAGGGGTGTTTATTCGGCTTTCAGGCCATCAGCCGAGACAGCTTTAACGCCTTTGATCTTTTTGGTGATAGCAACAGCGATGTCTTTTTGAGCTTCGGTCACTGGGACCATCGAGGAAAGGGAAACAACACCTTTGTTTGTCTCAACTTTGATATCGGTGCCCGGAATGCCTTTTTCAGTCACCAGGTCAGCTTTCACTTTGGTGGTGATCCAGGTGTCAGAAGTGGCTTCCTTGGCTTTAGTTACTTCGCCAGCAGCGACGACCATCGGTGCCTGTGTAGTCGCTTGAGCAGCAAATGCAGCGTTGGCCATGGTCAGGGTCAGAGCGGTGGCAGTTGCAGCAGCGATAGCGAACTTCTTCATACGAGTAACTCCTGTCTTCTTTAAAATCTGCGCCGTCTTATGGCAGCAGGGTTATCTCTACTATTGCAGGGCCTGTGCCAACTTTTTAAGATAAATTAATCCTTATAAATCAATGACTTACTATTTATCTCCACAATGGAGATCGTGCAGAATGCATGACGCCCTGCAAATTTGCATGCAAGTTGCGGGTTTCCACTCATGGCCTATCGCCCATTGGCGCTGACTTTTCGTCGCCCATAAAAAAAGGATCCCGAAGGATCCTTTTTTGTAACGCGGGTATCGGGGGCTATTACGCTTCCGATGCCTTGGCAGCAGCTACGTCCTTGATGGACAGCTTGATACGGCCGCGGTTATCCACGTCCAGTACCAGTACTTCAACTTCCTGACCTTCTTTAAGAATGTCAGTCACTTTCTCAACGCGAGCGTCGCTCAGCATGGAGATGTGAACCAGGCCGTCCTTGCCAGGCAGGATGTTTACGAATGCGCCGAAGTCGACGATACGCTCAACCTTGCCCACGTAGATCTTGCCGATCTCGGCTTCAGCGGTGATGCCCAGAACGCGCTGACGCGCTGCTTCTGCAGCTTCTTTGGTTTCGCCGAAGATCTTGATCGAACCGTCGTCTTCGATATCGATCGAAGCTTTGGTTTCTTCACAGATTGCACGGATGGTCGCGCCGCCTTTACCGATGACATCACGGATTTTGTCGGTGTCGATCTTCATCGCAATCATGGTCGGAGCGTTGGCCGACAGTTCGTTGCGCGATACGGCAATGATCTGGTTCATCTGACCCAAGATGTTCAGGCGAGCGTCCAGGGCTTGGCCCAGTGCGATCTCCATGATTTCTTCGGTGATGCCCTTGATCTTGATGTCCATCTGCAGCGCGGTAACACCTTTGGCGGTACCGGCTACTTTGAAGTCCATGTCGCCCAAGTGATCTTCGTCACCCAGGATGTCGGTCAGGACAGCGAATTTCTCGCCTTCTTTAACCAGACCCATGGCGATACCGGCAACCGGTGCCTTCATCGGAACACCAGCGTCCATCAGTGCCAGGGAAGCACCACACACCGATGCCATCGAGCTGGAACCGTTGGATTCGGTGATTTCCGATACAACACGGATGGTGTACGGGAACACGTCGGCAGCAGGCAGCATGGCCTGAACCGAACGGCGGGCCAGACGGCCGTGACCGATTTCGCGACGACCGGCGCCACCCATACGACCACACTCACCTACCGAGAACGGAGGGAAGTTGTAGTGCAGCATGAACGGGTCTTTTTTCTCGCCTTCCAGGGTGTCCAGCAGTTGTGCGTCACGGGCAGTACCCAGCGTTGCAACAACCAGAGCCTGAGTTTCACCACGGGTGAACAGAGCAGAACCGTGGGTCTTCGGCAGAACACCTACTTCGATGTTCAGAGGACGAACAGTCTTGGTGTCACGGCCATCGATACGCGGCTTGCCGTTTACGATGTTTTCGCGAACGGTGCGGTATTCGATTTCGCCGAAAGCAGCTTTGACTTCGCTGGCAGAAGGCTGGCCTTCTTCACCGGACAGCTTGGCTACAACCTGATCCTTCAACTCGCCCAGACGTGCGTAACGGTCTGCCTTGACGGTGATGGTGTAAGCCTGGGAGATCGCTTCGCCGAACTCGGCACGGATAGCGCCCAGCAGTGCGGTAGCTTCCGGGGCAGCAGCCCAGTCCCACGTTGGTTTTGCAGCTTCGGCAGCCAGCTCTTTGACAGCCTGAATCACAACCTGGAATTCGTCGTGGGCAAACAGTACTGCGCCCAGCATCTGGTCTTCGGTCAGCTCTTTGGCTTCCGATTCAACCATCAATACGGCTTCCGAAGTACCGGCAACGACCATGTCCAGGCTCGAAGCAGCCAGTTGCTCGTAAGTCGGGTTCAGCAGGTAGCCGGTGCTTTCGTGGTAAGCAACGCGGGCAGCGCCGATCGGACCATCAAAAGGAATACCGGAGATAGCCAGGGCTGCCGAAGTACCGATCATCGCAGCGACGTCCGGATCGGTTTTCTTGCTGGTGGACAGAACGGTGCAGACAACCTGCACTTCGTTCATGAAACCTTCTGGGAACAGCGGACGGATCGGACGGTCGATCAGACGCGACGTCAGGGTTTCTTTCTCGGAAGGGCGACCTTCACGTTTGAAGAAACCGCCTGGGATTTTACCCGCGGCGTAGGTTTTTTCTTGGTAGTGAACAGACAGAGGGAAGAAGCCCTTGCCTGGATCAGCTTGCTTGGAGCCGACAACAGTCACCAACACGCTGACGTCGTCGTCAACGGTGACCAATACTGCGCCGGAGGCCTGACGGGCGATACGGCCAGTCTCTAGAGTAACGGTCGACTGACCGAACTGAAATTTTTTGATAACCGGGTTCACGGTGTCCTACCTTCTTTGTGGCTCTTGGGGAACGGGTTTCTTGCGAAAGTCATGCGCAACATCGGGTATTGACCCGACTCAAGATGCTTACGAAAACAGCCCGCGCGGCAAGCTTTCGTAAGAATCCGGCTAGTCCAGATAAAACTTGAGGCTGGAAGCCTGCCGTACGCCTGCGGAAAATCCGCAAACGCACGACAGACAACCAGCCTCTAGCAACATCGCTATTAGCGACGCAGACCCAGGCGAGCGATCAGCGTTTTGTAACGCTCAACGTTTTTGCCTTTGAGGTAGTCCAGCAGCTTACGACGCTGGTTTACCATGCGGATCAGACCACGACGGGAGTGGTGATCCTTGATGTTTGCCTTGAAGTGACCTTGCAGCGTGTTGATGTTAAAGGTCAGCAGTGCAACCTGCACTTCTGGAGAACCTGTATCACCTGGAGCTTGCTGGTAGTCAGCTACGATTTCTGCTTTGTGTTCAACTGTAAGTGCCATTTGGCTTTCCTTTCAATTAGGGCCTGCTTGCGAACAAGACAGATCCAATAGGCCGAGGACAAATCCTCGTATTTAAAAGTGAGATGTGACCGTGCCTAATAACAGCCACCCTCATTCCAGTCTGCCCCAAGAGTATTACATCCCGATGCAGCCTGGTTTCGGTCATTCCGACCGAATCAGTCGACGCGGCGCGATGCGCCCGTCTTCGCTCACTTCACCGATACCGATAAAGCGACCGTTGTGATCTTGTACTCGTACCATACCGAACTTCGGGGCATCAGGAGCACGAACCGGTTGGCCATTGAGCCAATAGAACGCACTGTGTTCCGAGAAGTGCAGTAATGGCCAGTCCAGCAAGCCACTGTCCGATGGCATAAGGAAGCGATCAACCGCTTCGTTGCCGCCTTCGGCATGCACAGCTTCCAACTCTTCCAGCGTCACCGTTTGGGCCAGGCTGAAAGGTCCTGCGTGTGTACGACGCAGCTCTGCAACGTATGCACCGCAACCCAGTTGCTCACCGATATCTTCCACGAGGGTACGGATATAGGTGCCTTTGGTGCAGTCGACGGCCAAGCGCGCAGTGTCACCTTCGCTGGCCAGCAATTCGAGGCGGGTAATAGTAACAGAACGTGGTTCACGCTCCACCACTTCGCCTGCACGGGCCAACTTGTAAAGCGGCTGTCCGTCGCGCTTGAGTGCAGAGTACATCGGCGGTATCTGACTGATTTTCCCACGAAAACTAGGCAAAACAGCTTCGATATCGGCGCGACCAACGGTCACTGGACGTGTCAGCAAAACATCGCCTTCAGCATCTGCAGTCGTGGTGGTCTTGCCCAATTGCATCAGGGTTTCATAACCCTTGTCGGAATCGAGCAGGTATTGCGAAAACTTGGTGGCTTCGCCAAAGCACAACGGCAAGACACCGCTGGCCAATGGATCTAGGCTACCGGTGTGCCCTGCCTTCTCGGCATTGAGCAGCCAGCGAACTTTCTGCAGGGCCGCGTTGGAAGTGAATCCAAGCGGCTTGTCGAGCAGGATGATGCCGCTGACGTTACGACGGATACGCTTGACCTGAGCCACCGGTTACTCCTTGGTGTCTTCGGGAGCAGTGGCTTCAGGGTGCTGATTGTCTTCAGCCACTGCACGCTCGATCAAAGCGGACAGGTGAGCGCCACGCACGACACTTTCATCGTAGTGGAAGTGCAGCTGAGGAACGCTGCGCAGTTTCATTTCACGCGCCAGTTGCATGCGCAGGAAACCCGCTGCCGAGTTCAGCACCTTGATGCTTTGAGCGATCTCTTCAGCGCTGTCCTCGCCCATCACGGTGATGAAGATCTTCGCGTGACCGACGTCACGGCTGACTTCAACAGCAGTAATGGTGACCAGACCCACGCGCGGGTCTTTGACTTCACGACGGATCAGCTGTGCCAGCTCGCGCTGCATCTGATCGCCAATACGTTGGGTACGGCTATATTCTTTTGCCATGTATTGTTACCTGTTACTCACCCATGGGAAACCCATGCGGTCTGAAAGCGGCAAACGCCCGGCACGACAGAAGCCGGACCGGGCGTTGCGTTTAGAGTCCAGGCCGAGCACTGCGCATTTGCATGCGCGGGCTCGTCCTCGCTCTTGAGGCTCGCGAGTTAGAGGCTGCGAGCAACCTGGACCTTCTCGAACACTTCGATCTTGTCACCGACTTTAACGTCGTTGTAGCTCTTGACGCCGATACCGCATTCCATGCCGGCACGCACTTCGGACATGTCATCTTTAAAGCGGCGCAGGGATTCCAGCTCGCCTTCGTAGATAACGATGTCTTCACGCAGTACGCGGATTGGACGGTTACGGTGAACAACACCTTCAAGCACCATGCAACCTGCAACCGCGCCAAACTTAGGCGAACGGAACACGTCACGGACTTCAGCGATACCCAGGATGTTCTCCCGAACGTCGCTGCCAAGCATGCCGGTAAGGGCTTTCTTGACGTCTTCGATGATGTCGTAGATGACGTTGTAGTAACGCATGTCCAGACCTTCCTGCTCGACAATCTTGCGAGCGCCGGCATCGGCACGCACGTTGAAGCCAAACAGAACAGCGTTGGAGGCCAGTGCCAGGTTAGCGTCGCTCTCGGTGATACCACCAACACCGCCGCCAACTACGCGCACTTGCACTTCGTCGTTACCCAGGCCGCTCAACGCGCCCTGCAGAGCTTCCAACGAACCACGGACGTCAGATTTGAGGACGATGTTAAGCGTCTTCTTCTCTTCCTGGCCCATGTTCTCGAAGATGTTTTCCAGCTTGCCTGCGTGAGCACGCGCCAGTTTCACTTCGCGGAACTTGCCTTGACGGAACAGGGCAACTTCACGCGCCTTCTTCTCGTCAGTCATTACGCTCATCTCGTCGCCAGCATCTGGCGTTCCGTCCAGGCCGAGGATCTCGACAGGGATGGATGGACCGGCTTCCTTGATAGGCTTGCCGTTCTCATCGAGCATGGCACGGATGCGACCGTAGTTGGAGCCGACCAGAACCATGTCGCCTTGGCGCAGGGTACCGTCTTGAACCAGAACAGTTGCAACAGGGCCACGGCCTTTGTCCAGGCGGGACTCAACAACTACACCACGGCCAGGAGCCGATGGAGTGGCCTTGAGTTCCAGAACTTCAGCTTGCAGCAATACGGCTTCGAGCAATTCGTCAACGCCGGTACCCATTTTCGCCGAGACCGAAACAAACGGAGTGTCACCACCCCACTCTTCCGAGGTCACGCCGTGAACGGACAATTCGCTGCGGATGCGATCGAGATCAGCACCTGGCTTGTCGATCTTGTTCACTGCAACAACCAGAGGCACGCCAGCGGCTTTCGCATGCTGAACAGCTTCGATGGTTTGCGGCATTACGCCGTCGTCTGCAGCAACAACCAGAATCACGATGTCAGTCGCCTTGGCACCACGTGCACGCATTGCGGTAAACGCAGCGTGACCCGGGGTATCGAGGAAAGTGACCATGCCGCGTTCGGTTTCAACGTGGTACGCACCGATGTGCTGAGTAATACCACCGGCTTCGCCAGCAGCTACCTTGGCACGACGGATATAGTCGAGCAGGGAAGTTTTACCGTGGTCAACGTGGCCCATTACGGTCACAACCGGAGCACGGGAGAACGACTCGCCTTCGAATTTCAGGGATTCGGCCAGGGAATCTTCCAGGGCGTTGTCGCTTACCAGAGTCACTTTGTGGCCCAGTTCTTCAGCTACCAGTTGAGCAGTTTCCTGATCAAGTACCTGGTTGATGGTCGCTGGAGTACCCAGCTTGAACATGAACTTGATGACTTCGGCAGCCTTGACCGACATCTGTGCAGCCAAATCGCCGACAGTGATGGTCTCGCCAATCTGCACGTCACGAACTACAGGGCCGGTTGGGCTCTGGAAACCGTGGGCGTTACGCTTCTTCAGCTTGCCCTTGCCACGACCACCGCGACGGAAGCTGTCGCTTTCTTCGTCGGAAGTGCGTGGAGCAACACGTGGAGTCGGTGCTTTTTCTTTGACCGAGGCACGATGCGGAGCGTTTTTACGATCGCCGTCACCACTACCGCGACGATTGTTATCGTCTGCACGTGGTTTGTCCGGGCGACGCTGTTCGTCACGCTTGCGTGCATCAGCAGCCGGAGCAGGCGCTGCTGCCGGTGCGGTTTGCACAGGTGCAGGTGCCGCTACGGCTGGAGCTGGCGCAGGAGTAGATGCAGGCTGACGGCGCGCTTCTTCTTCGGCGCGACGCTTGGACTCTTCTTCAGCCTTTTGACGTGCGGCACTTTCTACTGCACGACGTTCATCCATCTCACGTTTGCGCTCGGCTTCGATTTCTTCCGGGCTTTGCTGTACGAAGACTTTCTTCTTGCGTACTTCAACGCTAATGCTTTTGCTGCCAGCAACACGCAGGGTACTGGTGGTTTTACGCTGCAAAGTGATCTTGCGCGGTTCTTCCACTTTAGCCTTGTGGCTGCTTTTCAGGTGAGTCAGCAGAGCTTGCTTCTCACTGTCGGTCACATTCTGCTCGGCGGCGTTGTGCGGCAGACCTGCCTCACGCATCTGCTGCAACAGGCGCTCAACCGGTGTTTTGACCTCATCGGCCAGTTGTTTCACCGTGACTTGCGTCATGCATTTCTCTCCTCAGGCCGCGCCTAATTACTCGAACCAATGGGCTCGGGCGGCCATGATCAACTTGCCGGCACGATCATCGTCAATGCCGTCGATGTCGAGCAGGTCGTCAATAGACTGCTCGGCCAGGTCTTCGCGGGTAATTACGCCGCGCACCGCCAGTTCCATCGCCAAATCCTTGTCCATACCCTCAAGTGAGAGCAGGTCTTCGGCCGGATGGGCGTCTGCCAGCTTTTCCTCAGTAGCGATGGCTTTAGTCAACAGTCGATCCTTGGCCCGAGCGCGAAGCTCGTTGACGGTATCTTCGTCAAAGCCATCGATGTTGAGCATTTCCTCCACCGGTACGTAGGCAATCTCTTCCAGGCTAGTAAAGCCTTCATCAACCAGTACCTGCGCCAGGTCTTCATCGACTTCCAGCTCTTCGATGAAGTTGCGCAGGATGTCGCCGGTTTCTGCTTGCTGCTTAGCCTGGATGTCCGATTCGGTCATCACGTTCAACGTCCAGCCGGTCAACTGGCTGGCCAAACGTACGTTCTGACCGCCGCGACCAATCGCCTGGGCCAGATTGTCTGCGCCAACGGCGATGTCCATTGCATGGGCATCTTCGTCGACGATAATTGCCGCCACTTCTGCTGGCGACATTGCGTTGATCACGAACTGCGCCGGGTTGTCATCCCAAAGGACGATATCCACTCGCTCTCCGCCCAATTCGCCGGACACTGCCTGGACACGCGAACCGCGCATACCAATGCAGGCACCTTGCGGATCAATGCGTTTGTCTTTGGAGCGAACGGCTATTTTAGCGCGCGATCCAGGATCGCGGGAGGCCGCCATCACTTCGATCAGGCCTTCGGAGATCTCTGGCACTTCAATGCGGAACAGCTCGATCAGCATCTCTGGCGCGGTACGCGACAGGATCAGCTGAGGGCCGCGGTTCTCTGTGCGGATTTCCTTGAGCAGCGCGCGAAGGCGTACGCCAACACGGAAAGTTTCACGGGAAATGATGTCTTCACGGGCCAGCAACGCTTCAGCGTTATTGCCCAGATCAACGATCACGTTGTCACGTGTCACTTTTTTAACGGTACCCGAAATGATCTCGCCCAGACGCTCGCGATAAGCATCGACTACTTGAGCACGCTCGGCTTCGCGGACTTTTTGCACGATGACCTGTTTGGCCGTTTGTGCAGCAATCCGACCGAATTCGATAGAATCGATTTTCTCTTCGATAATATCGCCGGCTACAGCGCCTGGCTGTTTCGCCTGGGCCTGGTCAACCGCCAACTCGTATGCTGGATCATCCAGATCTTCGTCTTCGACCACAGTCCAGCGACGGAAAGTCTCGTAGTTACCGGTGTGGCGATTGATTTCCACACGCAGTTCGACTTCGTCCTCAAAACGCTTTTTGGTCGCGGTGGCCAGAGCCAGCTCCAGCGCTTCAAAAATAACGTTTGCCGGTACGCCCTTTTCATTGGACACCGACTCAACAACCAGCAGTACTTCTTTGCTCATCGTACGCCTCGCCTTTCGCAAGCCATTGGATCCGCGGGATCCGCGTCTCAGTCAAAACTGGGAATAATGTTGGCCTTGTCGATCATATCGATCGGCAACAGGAATTCATGGTCTTCAACTTGCACCACAATGTCCTGTTCTTCTACGCCGCGCAGAAGGCCCTGAAAGTTACGTCGCCCTTCGAAAGGCGAGCGCAGCTTGATCCTCACTTGCTCACCGGCAAATTTCGCAAACTGCTCAATGGTGAACAGTGGGCGTTCCATGCCAGGAGAAGAAACTTCAAGGGTGTATTCAACAGCGATAGGATCTTCGACATCCAAAACGCCGCTGATCTGACGACTCACGATTGCGCAGTCATCCACCAGTACGCCGCCTTCCTTGTCGATATACACACGCAACATTGAATGGCGGCCTTGAGCCGAAAATTCAATACCCCAGCATTCATAGCCAAGGGCCACGATCACCGGGGCCAACAAGTCCTGCAACTGTTCTAGCTTGCTCGACACCTGAACCCCCTAGTGCATGTTTGTGCATGCTGTGCAAAATGAAAAAATGGGCGAAGCGCCCATCTCTGAAACGTCGTTGAATACCGACGCTATAAAGTGTCCAGTTAACAAAAAGCCCCTAATAAGGGGCTCCGCTAAAACTGGTTGCGGGAGCCGGATTTGAACCGACGACCTTCGGGTTATGAGCCCGACGAGCTACCAGACTGCTCCATCCCGCGACAAAGCTGGAGCGGAAGTATACGGTTGATCCTTTTCAGGGTCAATCTAACCTTCCACATACAAGAAAGCCCGCTACTGCGGGCATTCTTGATAATTGGTACCGAGAAGGGGACTCGAACCCCTACACCCTATGGGCACAACCACCTCAAGGTTGCGTGTCTACCAATTCCACCACCTCGGCAATACTACGTTACATCATGAAACCCGTTTTACTTTTGCTCTTGAGCTGGAGGTACGTCAGTCGCAGGAGTTGCCGACTTTTGCTCTTGAAGCACCGGAACATCATCTGAAGCCGGCTTTTGCACTGGAACTTCCAACACCGCTGGATTTGGCAAACCTACTTGAGTCAGCTGCTCAGCTTTCTCTTTAGCAAAGTAACCTAACCCTAAGCTGGTTATGAAAAAACCTGCGGCAAGTATAGCAGTAAACTTACTAAGAAAGGTAGAGGAACCTTGGCTTCCGAACACAGTATTTGATGCACCTGCGCCAAAAGATGTTCCAGCATCCGCTCCCTTACCCTGTTGCAGCAAAACCAGGGCAATTACACCCAATGCTGTCAGCAGATGAAACACAGTTACGACGTTATCCAGCATTTTCAGTTTCCTGCGGCACGAATGATCGCACCGAACTCATCTGCATTCAGGGAAGCCCCGCCAATGAGTCCCCCATCGATATCCGGCATGCTGAACAGTTCGACCGCATTGGCCGCCTTCACGCTGCCGCCGTATAGAAGCCGCACACCTTGTGCCACTTCAGAATTCTTTTGCGCCAGCTGTGCGCGAATGGCCGCATGCACATCTTGCGCCTGCTGCGGTGATGCGGTCAGTCCGGTGCCAATGGCCCAAACTGGCTCGTATGCAATCACAGCATTTACAAATGCATCAATACCAAACTCGTCAATCACGACATTCAGCTGACGCGCTACCACTTCAAGCGTTTGCCCCGCTTCGCGCTGCTCCAGGGTTTCCCCTATGCACAACACAGGCGTCAAACCAGAGGCTTGAGCCGCCGCAAACTTGCGATTGAGCGTCTCGTCCTGCTCACCCAAAATCAGGCGGCGCTCCGAGTGCCCCACAAGCACCAGCTTGCAACCTGCGTCCACTAACTGGCTCGATGAAATCTCGCCAGTCAGTGCGCCCTGCCCCGACTCCACCGCAGCATCCTGTGCACCGACCGAAATCGGTGCGCCTTGCAAGCCATTGATCACTCGATCAATAAACAGCTGAGGCGGGAATACTGCAACATCAACATCGTTTGGCAAGACCAGACCACGCAGACCGTCGATCAGCTCAGCGACGCTGGCGCGGGTACCGTGCATCTTCCAGTTACCAGCTACCATAGTGCGACGCATGCTTTACCTCGTCGGTCAAAGTGGGCGCAGATGTTACCCAACCAAATCCGCGCTGGCAAGCCGAATTCAGGCACAAACTTCACTTACCAGCTTTGCCAGCTCGTCGGCGTAGCCGCGAACCATGTTTTCGTCATCGCCTTCGACCATTACACGCACCAAAGGCTCTGTTCCCGACTTGCGCAGCAGCACGCGACCACGACCCTTCATGGCCTCAGTCACACGCGCGCACGCTTCCTTGACCGCCGGGTGCTCAACAGGATTCACGCCGCCAGCAAAACGCACGTTCACCAGAATCTGCGGGCACTTGCGCAAAGCCTGACGCGACTGGGCAAGACTTTCATCGCGACGACGCAATGACAGCAACACCTGAAGCGCTGCGATGATCGCGTCACCCGTCGTGGTGTGCTGGAAGCAGACGATGTGCCCGGAGTTCTCGCCACCCACCAGCCAATCGCGCTCTTGCAGGCCAGCGATGACGTAACGGTCACCCACATTGGCGCGCACAAACGGGATACCCAGGTCAGCCAGCGCCAGTTCAAGCCCAAGGTTGCTCATCAGCGTGCCGACGACGCCACCTTGCAACTTGCCACGCTCGTGCAAATCACGGGCGATGATGAACAGCAATTCATCGCCATCAACTACGGCACCCGTATGATCGACCATGAGAACCCGATCACCATCGCCATCAAAAGCGATGCCCAGGTCTGCACCTTCAGCCACAACGGCAGCCTGCAACTGCCCCATATGGGTCGAACCGCAGTTTTCGTTGATGTTCAGTCCATCAGGCTGGGCCGACAGCACGACGACCTGGGCTCCCAGCTCTTTGAAAACACTAGGCGCAACCTTGTAGGTGGCACCGTGGGCGCAATCGAGAACAATCTTGAGGCCGCTGAAGTTGGTACTGCTTGGCACACTGCTTTTGCAGAACTCGATATAGCGACCCGGAGCATCATTGATACGCGACACTTTCCCCAGCTTGTCAGACTCGACAACCGTCATGGGTGCGTCCAACAACTCTTCAATCATCAATTCAACATCATCAGGGAGCTTGGTGCCGTCCCCGGAAAAGAACTTGATGCCGTTATCATCATGAGGATTGTGCGAAGCGCTGATCACGATGCCTGCTTCGGCATGGAAGGTGCGCGTCAGGTAGGCAATAGCCGGCGTGGGCATAGGGCCCAGCAGCATCACATCAGCCCCGGCAGCAGACAGGCCTGCCTCCAGCGCGGATTCGAACATATAACCCGATATGCGAGTGTCCTTGCCTACCAGGATCCGGCAAGCACCCTTGCTACGAAACGCCATGCCCGCCGCCCAGCCCAACTTGAGCATAAAGTCAGGGGTAATCGGGTAAACGCCGACCCGACCACGAATACCGTCGGTGCCAAAATACTTCTTTGTCATAAGCGCTCCATCATTCTTAGTCGGCGGAATCTACCGCTGCGATCATCCGTACCACATCAACTGTTTCGGCAACGTCATGGACACGCAGAATGCGCGCGCCCTTGGTCATCGCCAATGCCGCAAGAGCCAGGCTGCCATAGAGCCTCTCTGCAACCGGCCGGTTCAGTGTTTGCCCGACCATACTTTTACGTGACACGCCCACCAGCAAAGGTCGACCCAGCGCATGCAGGGCCTCCATATGCTTGAACAGGCTCAAATTGTGCTGCAAGGTTTTGGCAAAACCAAAACCCGGGTCCAGCACGATGCGCTCAGGCCCGATACCTGCCGCCGCACAGCGCGCCATGCTGTCAGCCAGAAACGCCGACACCTCGCCCACCAGATCTTCGTAGTGCGGATTGTCCTGCATGTCGCCGGGCTCACCGAGCATATGCATCAGACACACCGGCAAACCGGTGGCCGCAGCGGCCTGCAAGGCACCCTCACGACGCAGCGAACGCACATCATTGATAAGCCCCGCCCCGAGACGCGCAACCTCAGTCATGACGATTGGCGCGGAGGTATCGACCGAAATAATGACATCCAGTTCCCGGCTTATACGCTCGACAACAGGAGCAACCCGATCGAGCTCTTCCTGAGACGAAACGGCAGGCGCTCCGGGGCGAGTTGACTCACCGCCAACATCAATCAGAGTTGCACCCGCCTCAACCATCGCCTGCGCATGGCGCAGAGCAGCATCCACAGCAGCAAAGCGGCCGCCGTCGGAAAAGGAATCAGGGGTGACATTGAGAATGCCCATAACATGCGTATGGGCCAAATCAAGAACCCGGTTGCCGCAAGGCAACCGGGTCGAGGACTGAACAGAAGTCATTTCAAGCCTTATTGATCAGCAGCAGGGCCGCCGATAGGTGTTTCCGGGCGCTCGGTTTTATCCAGCGTCGGGGCAGTCGGGGTACCCGAGCTACCGTCTTCCCAGTCACGCGGCTCGCGCGGCGGACGACCCGCCATGATGTCGTCGATCTGATCGGCATCGATCGTTTCGTACTTCATCAACGCGTCAGCCATAGCATCGAGCTTGTCACGGTTTTCGGTCAGGATCTGCTTGGCCGTGTTGTAGCACTGATCAATGATGCTGCGTACTTCGGAGTCGATCAGCTTGGCTGTTTCGCCCGACACGCTTGCAGACTGACCACCGCCACGACCCAGGTAAGACTCTTCGTCCTCGGCATACATCAGAGGACCAAGCTTCTCGGACAAGCCCCACTTGGTCACCATGTTCCGCGCAATCTGGCTGGCACGCATGATGTCGTTGGAAGCGCCGGTGGTAACACCGTCGAAACCCAGGGTCATCTCTTCAGCGATACGGCCACCATAAAGCGAGCAGATCTGGCTGATCAGCGCACGCTTGGACAGGCTGTAACGATCTTCTTCCGGCAGGAACATGGTTACGCCCAAGGCGCGACCACGAGGGATGATCGAAACCTTGTAGACCGGATCATGCTCAGGCACTACGCGACCGACGATAGCGTGACCCGCCTCGTGATAAGCCGTGTTGCGCTTTTCTTTGTCCGACATGACCATCGATTTGCGCTCGGCGCCCATCATGATCTTGTCTTTAGCCAGCTCAAACTCTTTCATTTCAACAACACGCTTACCGGTGCGCGCTGCGAACAGGGAAGCTTCGTTCACCAGGTTTGCCAGATCGGCACCCGAGAAGCCCGGAGTACCACGTGCAATCACGCCCGGCTGGACATCATCGCCCATCGGCACTTTACGCATGTGCACCTTGAGGATCTGCTCGCGACCACGAATGTCCGGCAAGCCAACCACAACCTGACGGTCAAAACGACCTGGACGCAACAGCGCAGGATCGAGCACATCAGGACGGTTGGTGGCAGCAATCACAATGATGCCGTCATTCATCTCAAAGCCGTCCATCTCAACCAGCAACTGGTTAAGCGTCTGCTCGCGCTCATCATGACCGCCGCCCATGCCGTTACCACGGTGACGGCCGACCGCATCGATTTCATCGATAAAGATGATGCAGGGTGCGTGTTTCTTGGCTTGTTCAAACATGTCACGAACACGGCTTGCGCCGACGCCCACGAACATTTCAACAAAGTCGGAACCGGAAATCGTGAAGAACGGCACCTTGGCTTCGCCCGCGATTGCCTTGGCAATCAGGGTTTTACCGGTACCCGGTGGGCCAACCATCAGCACACCACGAGGAATACGACCACCCAGGCGCTGGAACTTGCCCGGATCTCGCAGGAATTCGACCAGTTCGCCGACTTCTTCCTTCGCCTCATCACAACCCGCTACGTCAGCCAGAGTCGTTTTGACCTGGTCTTCCGACAGCAGCCGCGCCTTGCTCTTGCCAAAGCTCATCGGGCCGCCTTTGCCGCCGGCACCGCCCTGCATCTGGCGCATCATGAACATGAAGACAGCGATGATCACCAGAATCGGGAAGCTTGCAACCAGCAGCTGAGTCCAGATGCTTTGTTGCTCCGGCAGTTTGCCCTCAACGGTCACATGGTTATCCACCAGGTCACCGATCAAACCGTTGTCCTGAATAGCCGGACGGATGGTTTTGAAGGAGTCGCCATCACTGCGTTTGCCGGTAATCACGTAGCCATCCACGGCAACGCGCTCGACCTTGCCATCCTTAACTTGCTGGATGAAGTCGGAATAGTTGAGGGTTTGTGGCTCGTTTGGACTGGAGAAGTTGTTCATCACTGTCACCAGGACAGCGGCGATGATCAACCACAGGATCAGATTCTTTGCCATATCGTTCAATTAGCTACCCTCTGAAGCAAGCCCCGCTACTGAAGCGTGCTTCGCATGATATTCACCGGCATAACTTACTACATTGCCTACAACCCTTGCAGGCTCCGTCTGTAACCCTTTGTGAAACTTTGACTACACAATATTCGTTATGCCAGATCTGTAAAGCGATTCAAAAAAAACTATCGCCCTTGTCAGAGACGCTCATCACTGGCGGAACCATCGATACCGCGGAAGCCGCGCCCCAGCAAATACTGCTCGCGGGACCTGTCTCGAGACGACGACGGCTTGCGCATCTGCACCTTGTCGAACAGCTTGCGAATGTCTTTGTGGTACTGATCGAAGCCTTCGCCTTGGAAAACTTTAATCAGAAAATCACCACCAGGACGTAGGACGCGACCAGCAAGGTCCAGTGCCAATTCGCACAGGAACATCGCCCGGGGCATATCCACAGCGGCCAATCCACTCATATTGGGGGCCATATCAGAAATCACAAGGTCTACTTGCGTATTTCCTACTGCTTCGAGGATCTGTGCCAGTACGGCGTCCTCGGTAAAGTCGCCCTTGATGAAGGTCACATCAGGAATGCTGTCCATGTCCAGGATGTCGGAAGCAATCAAACGCCCCTGACCACCGATCAGACGACTGGTCACCTGTGACCAGCCACCCGGGGCAGCACCCAGGTCAATCACTGTCATGCCGGGGCGAATGAGTCGATCGCGCTCTTGAATCTCCAGCAATTTGTAGCTGGCGCGCGAGCGATACCCGTCTTTTTGCGCCATTTTGACGTACGGGTCGTTGAAATGCTCTTTCAGCCAGTTAAGGCTAGTCTTGGAACGGGCCACGGGCCACCTCAAAAATTTTAAACGGGTCGTGATTAACTGGGCGGTCTGGGACTCGCTCGGGTAAACTGGCCGCCGCTTTTTACAAGATCAGACACAGGGGTCAGATTATGCCGCTCACTCAAGAGCAGAAGAAACAGTACAAATCCATTGGCCACCATCTGAAACCAGTTTTGACTGTGGCTGATAATGGTTTGACTGAAGGTGTTTTAGCCGAACTCGAACGCGCATTGGGCGATCACGAGCTGATTAAAATCAAAGTCAACATTCTGGATCGTGAATCCCGCCTGGAAGCCGTCGCACAAATGTGCAAGGCCGGCAAAGCGGAACTGGTACAGGTTATCGGCAAAATGGCGCTTCTGTACCGCAAGAACGTCAATGTAAACAAGCAACTGTCGAACATCCATCGCTTCAAGTGATGTCGACAAGGGTCAAGGGTGCGCCTGGCGCGCCCTGAAACTCTTCCAGGGATAAACCCGAGAGCCATGCAAGAACTGCCCGCGCAACGCATCAGGCAGCCAGAGACGCCCAACGCAACCCTTCCCGCACCTGCTACTCGCCTTTCAACTTGCAACGCTGCCAACCGGGTTCAGGCCAGCACCGCTAAAAATTCTGTGTGCAACAACCACAAGCTGCCGACCCGGAACACCCGGGCCAGCCGCCAAAGAAGTGCGCCCGCACAAGGCGGGCGCCATTCTTAGATGTGACGCACCTCAATGATCTCGTATTCAATAACACCGCCAGGTGTTTTCACCGCGACTACGTCACCCTCTTCCTTGGCAATCAAGGCACGAGCAAGTGGCGAACCCACGGAGATTTTTCCGAGCTTGAAGTCAGCTTCATCTTCACCAACGATCTGATAGACAACGCGCTCGTCAGTTTCAACGTTCGCGATCTCAACCGTGGTGCCGAAAATCACCTTGCCGGTGTGAGGAATCGCTGCCACATCAATAACCACTGCGTTTTGCAGACGGCCTTCGATGTCACGGATACGAGCCTCAGACATACCCTGGAGCTCACGAGCTGCATGGTATTCAGCATTTTCTTTCAAATCGCCCAACTCACGCGCCGTACCAATTTCCTTGCTCAGCTTCGGCCGAACAACCTTGGTCAGGTGTGCGAGTTCTTCCTCCAGGGCCTTGTGGCCCTGGACGGTCATTGGATACTTGATCATGACTTCAATCCTGCGTGTAGATCCTGCAAGCGGCGCACGGTTTTTTCAGGACCGAACTTGAGCGCTTCGCAGATCGCTTCGCCAGCAGCAATGGTCGTGGTGCAGTAGATCTTGTGCTGCAGCGCGTTGCGGCGAATGGAGTAGGAGTCAGCAATCGACTGACGACCCTCGGTAGTGTTGATGATCAAGGTAACTTCGTCATTCTTGATCATGTCGACAACGTGCGGACGACCTTCGGTCACCTTGTTCACGCGACGTACTTTCAAGCCGGCAGCTTCGATGAACTTGGCTGTGCCCGCCGTTGAAACGATCTCGAAGCCCAGGCTGATCAGGTCGCGAGCAACGCCAGCCACCAAGGGCTTGTCGTCGTCACGAACGCTGATGAAGGCAGTACCGCCAGTCGGCAGCACTTCGCTTGCACCCATCTGGGCCTTGGCAAAAGCTTCGCCGAAGGTATCGCCCACACCCATCACTTCACCGGTGGACTTCATCTCAGGGCCGAGAATCGGGTCAACACCCGGGAATTTGGCGAACGGGAAGACCGCCTCTTTCACGCTGTAGAAGTTAGGAATGATTTCTTTGGTGAAGCCGATTTCTTTCAGGGTTTTACCGGCCATCACGCGAGCTGCGATCATTGCCAGGGAAACACCGATGCACTTGGACACGAAAGGAACGGTACGCGAAGCACGCGGGTTCACTTCGATCACGTAGATATCTTCGCCCTGCAGAGCCAACTGCACGTTCATCAGGCCGACAACGCCCAATTCCAGAGCCATCTTCTTGACCTGCTCGCGCATCTCGTCCTGGATGTGCAGCGGCAGCGAGTACGGCGGCAGCGAACATGCAGAGTCACCTGAGTGAACACCCGCCTGCTCGATGTGCTGCATGATCGCGCCGATCACTACATCAGTACCGTCGCAGACAGCATCCACGTCCATTTCGATGGCACAGTTGAGGAAGTGGTCCAGCAGCACAGGGCTGTCGTTGGACACTTTCACCGCGTCGCGCAGGTAGCGCTTGAGCTCTTCTTCTTCGTAAACGATTTCCATCGCACGGCCGCCCAAAACGTAGGACGGACGAACAACCAGCGGGTAACCGATCTTGCCAGCGGCGCGAATCGCTTCGTCTTCGCTGCGCACAGTGGCGTTTGGCGGCTGACGCAGGTTCAGGCGCTCAACCATCTGCTGGAAACGCTCGCGGTCTTCTGCACGGTCGATGGCGTCAGGGCTGGTACCGATGATCGGTACGCCGGCTTCTTCCAGGGCGCGGGCCAGTTTCAGCGGGGTTTGGCCGCCGTACTGGACGATCACGCCTTTTGGCTTCTCGACCCGCACGATTTCCAGGACGTCTTCGAGGGTTACGGATTCAAAGTACAGACGATCCGAAGTGTCGTAGTCGGTGGAAACGGTTTCCGGGTTGCAGTTGACCATGATGGTCTCGTAACCGTCTGCACGCAGCGCCAGAGCGGCGTGAACGCAGCAATAGTCGAACTCGATACCTTGGCCGATACGGTTCGGGCCACCGCCCAGGATCATGATCTTGTCACGATCCGAAGGGTTGGCTTCGCACTCTTCCTCGTAGGTGGAGTACATGTAAGCGGTGTCGGTGGCGAACTCGGCGGCGCAGGTGTCAACGCGCTTGTAGACCGGGAACACTTCCAGCTTGTGACGGTGACGACGCAGGTTTTTCTCGGTGACACCCAGCAGTACGGCCAGGCGCGCATCGGAGAAGCCCTTGCGCTTGAGGCGATACATGGCATCACGGTCAATCGAGGACAGCGCCATGGTCTTGATCTTTTCTTCGTCCTTGATCAGATCTTCGATCTGCACCAGGAACCAAGGGTCAATCATGTTCATGCCGAAGATATCTTCGACGGTCATGCCTGCGCGGAACGCGTCAGCCACGTACCAGATACGCTCGGCGCCCGGCACGGTCAGTTCGCGCTTGAGCACGGCCATGCTTTCCGGGTTGCTCAGGTCCAGCTTTGGATCAAGACCGCTTACACCCACTTCCAGACCGCGAAGGGCCTTTTGCAGGGATTCCTGGAAAGTCCGGCCGATAGCCATGACTTCACCCACAGATTTCATCTGCGTGGTCAAACGAGCGTCAGCCTTGGCGAACTTCTCGAAAGCAAAGCGCGGCAGCTTGGTCACAACGTAGTCGATGGACGGCTCGAAGGACGCAGGAGTAGCGCCGCCGGTGATTTCGTTTTGCAGTTCGTCCAGGGTGTAGCCGATCGCCAACTTGGCAGCGATACGTGCAATCGGGAAACCGGTCGCTTTCGATGCCAGGGCCGAGGAACGCGATACACGCGGGTTCATCTCGATCACAACCATACGGCCGGTGTCCGGGCAAATACCGAACTGAACGTTGGAACCGCCGGTTTCAACGCCGATCTCACGCAGTACCGCCAGGGAGGCGTTACGCATGATCTGGTATTCCTTGTCCGTCAGGGTTTGTGCCGGAGCAACGGTGATCGAGTCACCGGTGTGCACGCCCATCGGGTCAAAGTTTTCAATCGAGCACACGATGATGCAGTTGTCCTTCTTATCGCGGACAACCTCCATCTCGTACTCTTTCCAGCCGATCAGGGATTCGTCGATCAGCAGCTCTTTGGTTGGCGACAGGTCCAGGCCGCGAGCGCAGATTTCTTCGAACTCTTCACGGTTGTAAGCAATACCGCCACCGGTGCCGCCCATGGTGAAGGACGGACGGATGATGCACGGGAAGCCCAGCTTTTCGAGAACCGCATTAGCCTCTTCCATGCTGTGAGCGATACCGGAACGCGGGCAGTCAAGACCGATGGACTTCATCGCCTTGTCGAAACGCGAACGGTCTTCAGCCTTGTCGATGGTGTCGGCATTGGCGCCGATCATCTCTACGCCGAACTTCTCCAGAACGCCTTCGCGCTCCAGATCCAGTGCGCAGTTCAGAGCAGTCTGGCCGCCCATGGTTGGGAGCAGTGCGTCCGGACGCTCTTTTTCGATGATCTTGGCAACGGTCTGCCATTTGATCGGCTCGATGTAGGTGGCGTCGGCCATGTCCGGGTCGGTCATGATGGTGGCCGGGTTGGAGTTCACCAGGATGACGCGATAACCCTCTTCGCGCAGGGCTTTACAGGCCTGGGCGCCGGAGTAGTCGAATTCACAGGCCTGGCCGATAACAATCGGGCCAGCGCCGAGAATCAGGATGCTTTTTATGTCTGTACGTTTTGGCATGGGTTTGTCACTCAAATCCGCAGGTCAGTCGGCAAGCTGTCAATCAGGCTTCTGAAGCGCCCTGGGGGCCACCGAAGGTCGGGGCCGCCACAGGGCGCTGCAGCAGGGAGCTGATCAGCGGCGCTTGGCCATCTCATTGATGAAGCGATCGAACAGCGGCGCAACGTCGTTCGGGCCAGGGCTTGCTTCAGGGTGACCCTGGAAGCTGAAAGCGCTCTTGTCGGTCAGCTCGATACCTTGCAGCGTGCCGTCGAACAGCGACTTGTGAATGGCGCGCACGTTGGCTGGCAAGGTTGCTTCGTCTACCGCAAAACCGTGGTTCTGGCTGGTGATCATCACAACACCTGTGTCCAGATCCTGGACCGGGTGGTTAGCGCCGTGGTGGCCATGACCCATTTTCACGGTCTTGGCGCCCGAGGCCAGAGCCAGCAGCTGGTGACCGAGGCAGATACCAAACACCGGAATCTCGGTATTCAGAACTTCCTTGATGGCCGTGATCGCGTAGTCGCAAGGCTCAGGATCGCCAGGACCGTTGGACAGGAACACGCCATCAGGGTTGAGTGCCAGTACATCGCTGGCCGGGGTCTGAGCAGGAACCACCGTAACGCGGCAGCCGCGCTCAACCAGCATGCGCAGGATGTTCCATTTTACGCCGTAGTCGTACGCGACCACGTGGTAAGGCAGCTCGCTGGCTTCGATAGTCGGGTGACTGTCAGTGGCCAGGTTCCAGACGCTGGAGCGCCACTCGTAGGCTTTTTCGGTGCTGACGACTTTCGCCAGATCCATGCCTTTCAGGCCCGGGAAGCCGCGAGCAGCTGCAATTGCAGCCTCGTCAGAAATATTGTCGCCCGCCATGATGCAACCGTTCTGCGCGCCTTTCTCACGCAGGATGCGCGTCAGGCGGCGAGTGTCGATACCGGCGATGGCTACAACATTGTTGGCTTTCAGGTAGTCGGCCAGCGACATGGTGTTGCGCCAGTTGCTTGCAACCAGCGGTAGATCACGGATTACCAGACCTGCGGACCAGACACGATCAGACTCGGCGTCTTCCGGGGTAGTACCGGTATTGCCAACATGCGGGTAAGTCAGGGTCACGATTTGCTGAGCGTAGGAAGGATCCGTCAGGATCTCCTGGTAGCCAGTCATTGCGGTGTTAAACACCACCTCACCAACGGTTTGACCGTCGGCCCCAATGGCTTCGCCGCGAAAAATGCTGCCATCAGCGAGGGCGAGTATGGCTTGCTTAGTCAAGAAGACCTCCCGTAAATAAAGCCTGAAAGGGCGATCGCAGGTTGTAAAAAAGCGGAGTGACGTATGGACACGTCACCCCGCTTCTTCATCGAATTATCTGCGCGCTTTTAGTGGACACACTAAAGCTGTAGCTTACAGAAAAAGGCTTTTTTGGTCTACCGCTAAAGAGTCTAAAAGACAGGAGAATGCGACAGGAAATCGCTTAGCGGTTAAAAATCGGGCTGCTGGCGCGCCAACAGCCCGATTTTACAGAGATAACTCAACGCAGGTCGAGCACATCCTGCATGTCATACACGCCGGGCTCTCGCCCTTCCAGCCACAAAGCAGCACGAACGGCACCCTTGGCAAAGGTCATGCGACTGGATGCCTTGTGGGTAATCTCGAGACGCTCGCCTTCAGTGGCAAACAGCACCGTATGATCACCCACCACATCACCGCCGCGCACAGTGGCAAAACCGATGGTTTCACGGTCACGAGCACCGGTATGGCCTTCACGGCCATATACCGCAACCTTTTGCAGATCGCGGCCCAGCGCATCGGCAATCACCTCACCCATGCGCATCGCCGTTCCCGAAGGAGCGTCGACCTTGTGCCGATGGTGCGCCTCGATGATTTCGATATCCGCCTCATCACCCATCACCCGCGCCGCCATATCCAGCAACTTGAATGACAGATTGACCCCGACACTGAAGTTGGAAGCAAAGACAATCGCAATGTCCTGACCCGCTTCGACCAACAGCTGTTTTTGCGCCGCACTCAAGCCCGTGGTGCCAATCACCATGGCCTTGCCCAGCTTGCGACACACCGCCAGATTGCCCAGCATCACTTCAGGCAAAGTGAAATCGATGAGCACATCAAAATCAGCAGCGACCTCCTGCAGGCTGGCCGACAACGGCACATCAATTCGCCCGACAGAAGCCAGCTCGCCGGCATCAGCCCCCACCAGGGAACTGCCCGGACGAACGATTGCCGCCGTCAGCCCGCACAGTGGCGAGCGCTGCTGCACCGCATCGATCAATGTCTTGCCCATGCGCCCGGCAGCGCCCATCACAGCTATACGTCGCATCTACCGCTCCTTACAGGTCGCCGAAAAAACGCTTCACGCCTTCAAACCAGCCCGTGGCGTTTGGGGAATGGCAGCTATCGCCTTCCAGCGTGGTACGGAACTCTTCCATCAGTTCACGCTGACGACGACTCAACTTGACTGGAGTTTCAACTACAACGCGGCACATCAGATCGCCTGCACCACCGCCACGCACCGGAGCAACGCCCTTGCCACGCAAGCGGAACTGCTTGCCAGTCTGAGTACCTTCAGGGACTTTCAACTTGACCCGACCATCCAGCGTTGGCACTTCAAGCTCTGCGCCCAATGCGGCATCAGCCACGCTGATCGGCACTTCACAGAACAAATGCTTGCCGTCGCGCTGGAAAATCGCGTGCTCGCGCACATCGATCACTACATACAGATCGCCAGTCGGCCCACCCTGTACACCCGCCTCGCCTTCGCCCGACAGACGAATGCGATCGCCGGTATCAACGCCCGCAGGGACTTTCACGGAAAGGGTTTTGTATTCTTCTACACGGCCTTCGCCACGGCAGCTGTCACACGGATCAGAGATGACCTTGCCTTGACCATGGCAACGCGGGCAAGTCTGCTGAACAGCGAAGAAACCCTGCTGCATGCGCACCTGACCAATACCGCCACAGGTTGTACAGGTCACAGGCGAAGAGCCCTTCTTGGCGCCCGAGCCGTCACATGGCTTGCAGTTGACCAGCGTCGGAACGCGGATATTGACCGTGGTACCGCGCACGGCCTCTTCCAGATCCAGCTCCAGCGTGTAGCGCAAATCACTGCCACGCTGAGCGCCGCCCCGGGAGCCGCCACGGCCACCACCAAAGAAATCGCTGAACACATCGCCAAAAATATCGGAGAAGTTCTGGCCGCCAAAACCAGCACCGCCGCCACCCATTTGCGGATCAACACCGGCATGGCCGTATTGATCGTAGGCCGCACGCTTGCTGGAGTCCGACAGAACTTCGTAAGCTTCGTTAGCTTCCTTGAACAGTTCTTCCGAGGCCTTGTCATCCGGATTGCGGTCCGGGTGATGCTTCATCGCCAGTCGGCGATAAGCTTTTTTCAGTTCGATCTCAGTCGTAGTGCGTTCAACACCCAATATTTCGTAATAGTCGCGCTTTGCCATAATTCTTTGCACTCTCAAGGACGTTCGACAAAACCCTCCCGAGCCTCGCCAAACCCGCCAAGCCCGAAAAGGATCAGACCCGACTCACGTCTTTTCAACGATATTGGTTTCTGTTTAACAGCCAATGCATTGGCCGACAGGAGCGGTTACCTCTGGCCGGAAAACAAGAAAGATCCAGACCAAACCGCCAGCATTCGACCTTGTCGCATGCTGTAAAAATTCCT
Source organism: Pseudomonas sp. DSV-1 (assembly GCF_035830915.1). NCBI lineage: Bacteria > Pseudomonadati > Pseudomonadota > Gammaproteobacteria > Pseudomonadales > Pseudomonadaceae > Pseudomonas > Pseudomonas sp. DSV-1. The sequence goes on from NZ_JAYMYG010000001.1 coordinate 4,346,873, forward strand.
TTACTCCAGACACGCCAACGCGGGAGCAAGCTCCCGCGCGGCGACATCCTACCAGTCACCGCTAAAGCGCGGTCAACTGGCCGACAAACAAGCTGATTACTTGTTGTCTTTTACTTCTTCGAACTCAGCGTCGACAACGTCGTCCGCTTTTTCAGCCGAATCAGCTGGCTTGGCCGCTGCGTCTGCCGGGTTCGCTTGCTCGGCGTACATTTTCTGTGCAACCGGAGCAGACACCTTGGACAGCTCTTCAACCTTGGCTTCGATAGCAGCCTTGTCGTCGCCTTTAACAGCAGCTTCAAGTGCAACTACAGCAGCTTCGATTGCAGCTTTCTCTTCCTCGGTTACTTTGTCGCCAGCATCGACGATCATTTTGCGAGTCGAGTGAACCAGTGCATCGCCCTGGTTACGTGCAGCTGCCAGCTCTTCGAACTTGCGATCTTCCTCAGCATTGATCTCGGCATCACGAACCATCTGAGCGATTTCTTCCTCGGACAGACCCGAGTTAGCCTTGATCACGATGGACTGAGACTTGCCAGTCGCCTTGTCTTTTGCACTTACGTGCAGGATGCCGTTGGCATCGATGTCGAAGGTTACTTCGATCTGAGGCACGCCACGTGGAGCTGGTGGAATGTCGGCCAGGTCGAACTTGCCCAACGACTTGTTCTGTGCGGCTTGCTTACGCTCACCTTGCAGTACGTGAATGGTCACAGCGCCCTGGTTATCGTCAGCAGTCGAGAACACTTGCGATTTCTTGGTAGGAATCGTGGTGTTTTTCTCGATCAGAGCAGTCATTACACCGCCCATGGTTTCGATACCCAGAGTCAGCGGGCTCACGTCCAGCAACAGAACGTCTTTAACATCACCGGCCAATACCGCGCCCTGGATGGCAGCACCCATTGCAACAGCTTCGTCCGGGTTCACGTCTTTACGTGCTTCCTTGCCGAAGAACTCGGTTACCAGCTTCTGTACCAGCGGCATACGAGTCTGACCACCGACCAAGATCACGTCGTTGATCGCGCCAACGTCGATACCAGCGTCTTTCAGAGCAATGCGGCAAGGCTCGATGGTGCGCTGAACCAGGTCTTCAACCAGCGATTCCAGCTTGGCGCGGGAAATCTTCACGTTCAAGTGCTTAGGACCGGTGGCATCTGCAGTGATGTAAGGCAGATTCACGTCAGTCGACTGGCTCGAAGACAGTTCGATCTTGGCTTTTTCAGCAGCTTCTTTCAGACGCTGCATCGCCAGCGGGTCACCTTTGAGGTTCATGCCGCTTTCTTTCTTGAACTCGTCAACCAGGTAGTCGATCAGACGGATGTCAAAGTCTTCACCACCCAGGAACGTGTCACCGTTGGTTGCCAGCACTTCAAACTGGTGCTCGCCATCAACTTCGGCAATTTCAATGACCGACACGTCGAAAGTACCGCCACCCAAGTCATAAACGATGACAGTGTGGTCGCCCTTCGCTTTGTCCATACCGTAAGCCAGAGCAGCTGCGGTTGGTTCGTTGATGATGCGTTTAACGTCCAGACCCGCGATACGGCCGGCGTCTTTGGTTGCCTGACGCTGGCTGTCGTTGAAGTAGGCCGGAACGGTAATGACCGCTTCAGTCACTGGCTCGCCGAGGTAGTCTTCGGCGGTTTTCTTCATTTTCTTCAGAATTTCAGCCGAAATCTGTGGCGGAGCCATTTTCTGGCCGTTCACTTCAACCCAAGCGTCGCCGTTGTCAGCCTTGGCGATCTTGTACGGAACCATCTGAATGTCTTTCTGTACGACTTCTTCGTCAAAGCGACGACCGATCAGACGCTTCACCGCGTACAGGGTGTTATGCGGATTGGTCACTGCCTGACGCTTGGCCGACTGGCCAACCAGAATTTCGCCATCATTGGCGTACGCAACGATCGACGGCGTAGTGCGCGCGCCTTCTGCGTTTTCGATAACTTTTGCTTTACCGTTTTCCAGAACCGAAACACACGAGTTGGTGGTCCCGAGGTCAATACCGATAATTCTGCCCATGTTTACTCTCCCTAAATTTGAATTTTGTTGCCGCAGCAGTAATGACCAACTGCGGCATTGCTTAACGCTTGACTTCTAAATGGGGGCCTTGCGGCCGATTTCAAGCCTTTTCGTCAATCGATGGCGAAACCGGCGCTGGCGCCTTGCTGACTACGACCATAGCCGGGCGCAGCAAGCGACCATTGAGCTGATAACCCTTTTGAAACACCTTGAGCACACTGTTTGGCTCCAGGTCAGCACTTTCCTGCATTGCCATCGCCTGATGATGCTCGGCATTGAAGGGCTCGCCGTGCGGGTCGATCGCTTCCAGCTGATAACGCTTCAGGGTGTCCTGGAACATTTTCAGGGTCAGTTCGATCCCTTCGCGCATCGGACGAATGTTTTCATCGTCCGGGCTGGACAGCTCAAGACCGCGCTCCAGACTGTCGATCACCGGCAACAGGTCGCCAGCGAACTTCTCCAGCGCAAACTTGTGAGCCTTCTCAACATCCTGCTCAGCGCGGCGGCGAACGTTCTGCAGATCGGCAGCTACGCGCAGAGCCTGATCATTAGCGGCTGCCAGCTGCTCTTCAAGCACCTGCACACGGGCTGCCAAATCTTCACCTGCTACATCGGCGGCCTGGTTGGCGTCCTGGTTCTGCGTATCCATAGTCTGTTCGTCTGCCATAGATTTCTCCTTTCAAACTTCGTCCGCGAGCTCGACTCGCGCTTCTGCCAAGGTATATGGGGTCGCAATTCTCAGGTTCAAGAGCCTGAAAACCAGAAAATAGATGTTAGAGCCCCCTGGCGTTACCTGCAAAAAAACAAAATCGAGCTAAAAAATCCAAAAAAACAAGCAAATCGAACTAAGCACAGCCATTGTCAGCACGAAACAAAACACTGTATAAATAACCAGACATTACGTTTTGGAGCAGCTCCTATGCTGGTGCACCTGTCCGTACACAACTACGCCATCGTTGAACATCTCGATCTCGAACTGGATCGCGGGATGAGTGTAATCACTGGCGAGACCGGTGCCGGCAAATCGATCATGCTCGACGCCCTGGGCCTCACACTAGGGGACCGCGCAGACAGCGGTGTTGTCCGCCCGGGAGCCGACAAGGCCGATATCCTGGCCACGTTCGACCTGCAAGACATACCAGAAGCCCGGGCCTGGCTTGCCGAGCGCGATCTGGAAGGTGAAGGCCCGTGCATCTTGCGCCGAGTCATTACTGCCGAAGGCCGCTCGCGCAGCTACATCAACGGCACCCCCTGCCCCCAAGGCGACCTCAAGGCCCTGGGCGAGCTGCTGATTGATATCCACAGCCAGCACGAGCACCAGTCGCTGCTCAAACCCGATACCCACCGCCGCCTGCTCGACGAGTTCGCCGGCGCCACCGACCTTGCCCGCCAGGTGCAATTGGCCGCGCAACGCTGGCGCCAGACCAGGCAAGAGCTTGAACACCTGTCCAACTCCGGCGATGAACAGCGCTCGCGCCATCAACTGCTCAGCTACCAGCTCGAAGAACTTGAAACCCTTTCCCTGGGCGAGAACGAACTGGAAGAACTGGAACAGGAACACAAAAACCTGACCAACGCCGAAACCTTGCTGACCATATGCCGCCAGGTGGTGGAGCAATGCAGCGAAAGCGACTCAGGCAACGTGCTCAATGCCCTGACGGTGAGCCTCAATCGCCTTTCAAGCATCAACAACAACTCGGGCTCACTGGGCGAAGCCACCGATCTGCTGGCCAGCGCACAAATTCAAGTCGAAGAAGCCGTGGGCGAACTCAATCGCTTTATCGACCATTTTGATGCTGATCCAGGCCGACTGCAGTACCTGGAAGAAAGGCTCGACACCATCTATACACTGGCGCGCAAACACCGCGTGCAACCCACCGAAGTGGCTGCCTTGCAGCAAAAACTGCTGGATGAACTCGAAACCCTCAACGCCAACGACGAGAACATCGAACGCCTGGCCAATGAGCTGACGTCCTATTCCCGCCACTATCATGAGTGCGCACGCGAACTCAGCAACTTGCGCAGCCAGGCTGCAACGCGCCTGAGCAGTGCCGTTGAAGAAGAAATACAGCGTCTTGGCATGCCCGGTGGCCGTTTCGTGATTGAACTGCGCCCACAGAGCAGCAATGACCCTATGCCTCAAGGCCTGGAGCAGGTCGAACTGCTCGTAAGTGCCAACCCCGGCCAGCCACTCAAGGCATTGGCCAAAGTTGCCTCTGGCGGTGAGCTGTCACGTATCAGCCTGGCCATCCAGGTAATTACCGCTCAAACATCCCGCGTACCCACTCTGGTATTCGACGAAGTGGATGTCGGGATTGGCGGCCCGACGGCCGAAATCGTGGGGCAACTGCTACGCCGCCTTGGCGAGCGAGGCCAGGTACTGACAGTCACTCACTTGCCGCAAGTGGCTGCCCAATGTCATCAACACCTTTTTGTACACAAGGTCCGCGAGAGCGATACCACCCGTACTGCCGTGGCCAAACTGAGCAAAAAAGAGCGCGTAGAAGAAGTTGCACGCATGCTCGGCGGTGTCGACCTGACCAAAGAATCCTTGGCCCACGCCAAAAAAATGGTCGTCACTGCAAAGAATCTGGCGGCTTAACGACGAACGGTTATCAAAAGACCGATATCAGAAAGCACGAAGGCGGCCCTAGGGCCGCCTTCGATCGTTTCGCGAACCGTAGCTCGCGTGACATGCTTACTTGGACTTCTTGCGCACGTACAGCACCAAGTTGTGATCCACCAACTCAACACCGTGCTTGGCTGCAATGGCGTGCTGCAGTTTTTCGATGTCTTCGTCGAAAAACTCGATCACTTCACCGCTGTCCACGTTGACCATATGGTCGTGGTGGCCGCCGTCAGCATCAGCCAATTCAAAGACCGCATGACCGCCATCAAAGTTATGGCGAATCACCAGCCCGGCTGACTCGAACTGGGTCAGCACACGGTAAACCGTGGCCAGACCGACGTCCTCGCCTGCTTGCATAAGTGCCTTGTAAACGTCCTCGGCGCTCATGTGACGCTGCTCTGCAGAGTCAAGCATCTGTAGAATTTTGACTCGTGGCAGAGTCACCTTAAGTCCGGCCTTACGTAGTTCGCTATTTTCAACCATGGTTAGCTTTCTCGCGGAAGCGGCTTCGCAGCTTCTCTTAATACGGGTATGATCGGCGTTTACGTTGTCCCAGCCAAGATAGTGGAAGTCGCCCACCGATGCAAAACACCAAGCTCTTGCTAACCAGTTTCACCTTTGTGGGACTGCTCGCACTCGCCGGTTGTTCATTCCCCGGGGTTTACAAAATCGACATCCAACAGGGCAATGTCGTCACGCAGGACATGATAAACCAGTTACGCCCGGGAATGACCCGTCGGCAAGTGCGGTTTATCATGGGCAACGCCCTGCTGACCGATACATTCCACCCTGATCGCTGGGATTACCTGTATAGCCTGCAGCCCGGCGGCGGTGAACGCCAACAGGAACGCGTCAGCGTGTTCTTCAACCAAAATGACCAGCTCGTAAGCTTGTCAGGCGACTTCAAGCCTGGTGTAAGCCGCGACGAAGCCATTCTCGGCAAAACCGGCGGCACAAACGTGACCGAACCGGCCACTGAAGCTCCAGTCGAGAAGAGCGAAGTTCCAGCCAAGCCTGGTTCGTTGCTTGATCAAATCCAGAAGGACGTAGACGGTGTTGAAACCGTACCGGTTCCTACGCCAGAACCTCTGGACACAACCGAACAATAAGCGTTCGGCACAAAAAAGCCCGGTATGCCGGGCTTTTTGTTGCCTGCCATAAAGAGCTCACTGCTGACTCAGACGCTTGGCCTCGGCAGCTTTAGCCGCACGCTGACGCCGAATTTCTTTAGGGTCGGCCAGCAGCGGGCGATACATCTCAATGCGATCGCCCGCCTGCAACACCCGGGTTTCAGGCTCTGCGACCTGCTTGCCGAATATCCCCACCGGGCAATTCGCCAGATCGAGTTCGGGAAACTCACGCCCCATGCCCGACGCCAAAACCGCAGCCCGCAAGGTCGTACCCTGGGGTACAACCACAGTCAGCAGGCACTGACGATCAACAGCGGCATACACCACCTCTACGTCAATCATGAGCTCAGCCATACAACTGCTTGGCACGCTGACAGAATGCATCCACCAGCGTGTTGGCCGCCTGATTGAACAAAGGCCCCAGGGTCGCCTTGACGATAGCCCCGGCGTAATCGAAGGTCATGTCCAGGCTGATCTTGCAGGCCTTCTCACCCAACGGTTTGAACACCCACATGCCGTGCAGCTTGGTAAACGGGCCTTCTTCCAGGTTCATTTCAATGGATTGACCCGGCACCAGCGTATTGCAGGTCACGAAGTGCTGGCTCAGGCCGCCCTTCGCCACACCCAGGCTGGCGCGCATCAGCACCTCAGTGCTTTCCAGGATTTCGGCAGACGAACACCACGGCAAAAATTGCGGGTAACTCGCAACATCATTCACTAGGTCATAAAGAGCCTGGGCTGGATAAGGCAACAAAGCGGAGCGTTGGATATGGGTAGTCATGTCAGTGTTACTTCCACAGCTGGGCGGCAAACACAATCAGAATGCCGAGTGGCGCCACATAGCGCATCAAAAAAAGAGTCAGGGCGAACAACACCGGGCTACGCATCGACAACTCGTCGCGAACCGCACCGCGCCCCATGATCCAGCCTGCAAAGACCACAAAGCACAGCCCGCCCAAAGGCAACATGATACGCGAGGTGAAGAAATCGACGACACCAAAGAAGTCCAGGCCGCTTGCAGCGCCCCATTGATAGAGGTGAAAACCCGAGTCTTCACTCACGAAAAACTTGGCCTGTTTCCAGATATTGAACGAAAACACCGTGCCCAGCCCAACAAACCAGCAACTGAACGCCAGCCAGAACGTGACCCACAAGCGTCGAACCTTGGTCCGTTCCACCAGATAAGCCACCATCGGCTCAAGCAATGAAATGGCTGAGCTCCAGGCGGCCACTGCCACCAGAACGAAAAACACCACGCCCATCAACTGACCAAACGCCACATTGCCGAAGGCAAAAGGCAAGGTCACAAACATCAACCCCGGCCCTTCGCCAGGGTTAAGTCCCGACGCGAAGACAATTGGAAACAATGCCAGCCCGGCGAGCAATGAGACAAACGTGTCGATCAGGGCGACCCCCACGACAGTTCCGGAAATCGATACGTTCTTCGGCATATACGCGCCGTAAATCATGATCGAGCCCACGCCCACACTCAGCGAAAAGAAGGCATGTCCCATCGCCGCCAGCAAACCATCGAGCACGCGATCAGGGTTGAAGTCGAACATGAAATGCACGCCCTGCATAAAGTGCCCTGTGGTCATGCTGTAACCCAGCAACACCAGCAGCAGCACAAACAGCAACGGCATCATGATCTTCAGGCTGCGCTCAAGCCCCGCCACCACGCCTTTGGCAATCACATACGCCGACAACAACATAAACGCGGTGTGCCAGAAAGTGAGCCTCCAGGGATTGGAAATCACGCCACCAAAGTACTCACCGACCTGAGCGGCCGTCGCGCCCTGAAAATCACCCTTGCCCATATTAATGATGTAATCCAGCGACCAACCGCCCACCACGCTATAGAAAGATAAAATCAGCAGCGCCGTAATCATCCCGGCAAAAGCCCCCCACGACCAACGCCCCGAGTGCCCGGCCTCTACCGCCAACACCTTCAAGGCATTCGCCGGACTAAGCCGCGCACGCCGCCCGATCAGGGTTTCAGCCAACATGACCGGCACACCAATCAGCGCGATGCAGACCAAAAACACCAATACAAATGCGCCGCCGCCATAGACGCCAACCATATAGGGAAATTTCCAGATACTGCCCAAACCCACGGCAGAACCGGTCGCAGCGAAAATAAAGACCCAACGGCTTGCCCAACTGCCGTGGACAGAAACCTTGTCTGTCGACATCGTTACTACGCCCAACCACTAAAAAAAGAGGGCGCATTGTCCGGGAATCAACCTACGTGCTCAAGCACGCAGGTGCCCGTAGCCGACACGCTCGCAACTGCCTATAATGCCGGCCCTATGGCTAAACAGAAGAAACACCCTACAGGGACCATCGCGCAGAATAAAAAAGCGCGACACGATTACTTCATCGAACATCGGTTCGAGGCTGGTCTGGTCCTGGCCGGCTGGGAAGTAAAAAGTCTGCGTGCAGGCAAGGCACAACTGGTCGACAGTTATGTGCTGCTCAAGGATGGTGAAGCATGGTTGCTCGGCAGCCATATTTCACCCCTGACGACTGCCAGCACCCACGTCATCGCCGACCCGACGCGCAGCCGCAAACTGCTGCTTAACCAGCGCGAGCTGGAAAAGCTGTTTGCCGCAGTGCAGCAGAAGGGTTACGCCTGCGTCTGCCTCTCGCTTTACTGGAGCAAGCACTTGATCAAGTGCGAAATTGCCCTGGGTAAAGGCAAGAAGGAATACGACAAGCGTCATACCGAGCGCGAGCGTGATTCTGACCGCGAGTTGCAGCGCGCAGTGCGCAACAAGGGCAAGGAAGACTAGCTCTTTCACCCTTGCTCTTGTGGGAGCGGGCTTGCTCGCGATGCAGGCGATACGGTCTTTCAGTAGAACCGCATCGATGCAATCGCGAGCAAGCCCGCTCCCACAAGTTTTGCCTTAACCTTTACAACCCATTACGCCGCTCGGCCCGCGCCATGCGCTGCACTTCCTGACGCACTTCTTCCAGTACCTCCTGCACGTACACCAAATGGCGGCTCGCCACTTCCCGGGCGTCCTCCGCCCTGCCCTCGATAATCGCCAGGTACAACTCGCGGTGCTGACTGATCAGCATGTCGCGCGTTTCGCTGCGCTGCTTGTACATCCCGCCAATGTTAGTCACCACGTTGCGCTTGAGCAGATCGAACAGCCCGCGAATCGTGTGCAACAACACCGCGTTATGGCTCGCCTCAGCGATAGCCAGATGGAAGCTCGCATCCGCCTCTCCCTCTTCCGAGCGACTGACCTCATCAACCCGCGCATAACAATCCTGCAATCGTTCAAACGCCAGCCGTAGTCGCTCGCGATCCATCTCGGTGGCTCTGGATGCGGCGTAAAAAGCGCACGAAGCCTCAAGGGTGTGACGAAACTCAAGCAGATCGCGCTGTGCTTCGGGGTTGCTTTCGAGCAGTTGCAGCAAGGGATCGCTGAACGTCGAGCCCAGCGATGTCGCCACATAATTGCCGCCTCCCTGGCGACTGACCAGCAGCCCCTTGGCCGACAATTTCTGGATCGCCTCACGCAACGACGGGCGCGACACGCCAAACTGTTCCGCCAGCGCACGTTCGGCGGGCAAACGCTCACCCGACTTCAGCGTGCCCTCAAGGATCATCCCCTCAAGTTGCTCGACAATATCGTCCGACAAACGGCGCTGACGAATCTGATCAAACCCCATAACTGCTCTCCACCCTCCCGACCACGCGCCGGGGGCCGCTATTCTCGCTGATTAGCGCCACTCACACACCCACCAGAACACCGCCTGAAACCCCGGGCAGATGCCCCGACGACGAGCACCTCGACTAAAGATTGTGAGGCGGCAAATTGACACATGCCACATAAGGCTTTTAACCTAGCCAACAGCGACTGTAAATTGGTAATACCAATATACCAAATGCAATCGTAGCATCAACCAATAACAATTAGGGGCCACCCCATATGCAAACCTGGCAACAGCTCTACAGTCCGCTCGGCAGCCTCGGCCTGTCCGCTCTCGCGGCCGTTATCCCGATCGTATTCTTCTTCCTGGCCCTGGCCGTGTTCCGCCTCAAAGGTCACGTCGCAGGCAGCATTACCCTGGGCCTGTCGATTCTGGTGGCCATCTTCGCCTTCCAGATGCCTGTCGACATGGCCTTCGCAGCAGCGGGCTATGGATTTGCCTATGGCCTTTGGCCGATTGCCTGGATCATCGTTGCCGCGGTGTTCCTCTACAAATTGACCGTCAAGAGCGGCCAGTTTGAAATCATCCGCAGTTCCGTACTGTCGATCACTGACGATCAGCGCCTGCAAGTGCTGCTGATCGGCTTCTGCTTCGGTGCATTCCTTGAAGGTGCAGCCGGTTTCGGTGCCCCGGTAGCGATTACTGCCGCACTGCTCGTAGGCCTGGGTTTCAACCCTCTGTACGCAGCAGGCCTGTGCCTGATCGCCAACACCGCGCCGGTGGCCTTTGGCGCCCTGGGCATCCCGATCATCGTTGCAGGCCAGGTGACCGGCATCGACGCCTTCAAGATCGGCGCCATGGCTGGCCGTCAGCTGCCATTGCTGTCGCTGTTCGTACCGTTCTGGCTCGTCTTCATGATGGATGGCCTGCGCGGCGTGCGTGAAACCTGGCCCGCAGCCCTGGTGGCCGGCTTGAGCTTCGCCATCACCCAGTACTACACCTCGAACTACATTGGCCCGGAACTTCCGGACATCACCTCGGCCCTCGCCAGCCTGGTCAGCCTGACGCTGTTCCTGAAAGTGTGGCAACCAAAACGCACCGCAGGCGCTCAGATCGCTGGCGTTTCGTCGGACGTAACCGTCACCGCCAGTGCAGGTGGTTTCGGCAAGCCGACCAACCTGATGGCTTCGCCTTACAGCCTGATGCAGATCCTCAAGGCGTGGTCGCCGTTCCTGATCCTGACCGTGCTGGTCACCATCTGGACCCTCAAACCGTTCAAGGCCATGTTCTCCGCCGGTGGTTCGATGTACGGCTGGGTATTCAACTTCGCGATCCCGCACCTTGATCAACTGGTGATCAAGACTGCACCGATCGTCAACGCACCGACAGCCATTGCAGCCGTATTCAAACTTGACCCGATTTCAGCCACTGGCACCGCGATCTTCTTCTCCGCGCTGATCTCGATGCTGATCCTGAAAATCGACATCAAGACTGGTCTTACCACTTTAAAAGAGACCCTCTACGAACTCCGCTGGCCGATCCTGTCCATCGGTATGGTGCTAGCCTTTGCCTTCGTTACCAACTACTCGGGCATGTCTTCCACTATGGCCCTGGTGCTGGCAGGTACGGGCGCGGCATTCCCGTTCTTCTCGCCATTCCTTGGCTGGCTGGGCGTGTTCCTGACCGGTTCCGACACCTCGTCCAACGCCCTGTTCAGCTCGCTGCAAGCCACTACCGCGCACCAGATCGGCGTCAGCGACACCCTGATGGTTGCCGCCAATACCAGCGGTGGTGTGACCGGCAAAATGATTTCCCCGCAATCGATCGCAGTGGCATGTGCCGCGACCGGTCTGGTGGGTAAAGAGTCTGACCTGTTCCGCTTCACCCTCAAGCACAGCCTGTTCTTCGCCACCATCGTTGGCCTGATCACGCTGGCCCAGGCGTACTGGCTCACCGGCATGCTGGTGCACTAATACACGCTATGGTTACTGCACATTAATGGCGCCCGGGCACAGCCCCGGCGTCAGTAATTCACTACCCGGTCCACCTCGGTGGACACATAACCGGGACCACCCGGAGACGCCTGATGAGCGAGCTTTTCTACAATGCCGTGCCGAATGCGACCCGCGTCGCCCCACCCCTGCCAACTCCTCGCCAATACCCTGCGCATAAACCGCGCAAGGTCTATCTGTTCGGCACCTGCGTAGTCGATCTGTTCTTCCCCGAAGCCGGGATGGACGCCATCCATCTGATCGAGCGCGAAGGTATCGAAGTCGATTACCCGCAAGGTCAAAGCTGCTGCGGACAACCGGCCTACACCTCGGGCTACACCGACCAGGCACGGGAGGTGGCACGTTCACAGCTGGCCCTGTTTGCTGAAGATTACCCGGTGGTCGTGCCGTCCGGCTCCTGCGCCGGCATGCTGCGCGAGCACTACGAAGACCTGTTCAAAGACGAGCCCGAAACCTTGAAAAAGGTTCACGCACTGGCTGATCGCACCTTTGAGCTCACTGAATTTTTGCTGTTTGTGTGCAAGGTCCAATTCCAGGACCACGGCGCCCCGGTCAAGGTCGCGCTGCACACCTCATGCTCCGCACGCCGCGAAATGAACACCCACCTGCACGGCCGCGAAATGCTCGCGCAACTGAGCAATGTGGAACGCATCGACCACAGCCACGAAAGTGAATGCTGCGGTTTTGGTGGGACATTCAGCGTACGCATGCCGGATATTTCCGGCGCAATGGTCGCCGACAAGACCCGCTCCCTGATTGAAACCGGCGCGCATCAAGTGCTCACCGCCGACTGCGGCTGCCTGATGAACATCAACGGCTCGCTGGAAAAACAGAAACAAGCCCTGCGCGGCCAGCATCTGGCCAGTTTCCTGTGGCAGCGCACTGGAGGTGAGCAATGAACGCCAGCACCCTGATTCCCACCGTCGCGGTTGAAGAAGACTTCCGCGAGCGCGCTCACGAAGCCCTGGGTGACAAGCAACTGCGAAACAACTTTCGCAGTGCAATGGATTCCCTGATGACAAAACGCGCCGTGGCCTTCAGCGACGCCCACGAGCGCGAACACTTGCGCGCACTGGGCAACGCCATCCGCGCCCGTGCCCTCTCCAAACTGCCCGACCTGCTGGAACGACTGGAAGCCAACCTGACCCGAAACGGGGTGCAGGTGCATTGGGCCGAAACCGTCGAGCAGGCTAACGAAATCGTCATGTCCATCGCTCGCCGCCGCGACGCCAAACAGGTGATCAAAGGCAAGTCGATGGTCAGCGAAGAGATGGAAATGAACCACGTGCTCGGCGCCCAGGGGATTGAATGCCTTGAGTCCGACATGGGTGAGTACATCGTTCAACTGGACAACGAAAAACCGTCCCACATCATCATGCCCGCGATCCACAAAAACGCAGGGCAAGTGGCCGACCTGTTTCACGAAAAGCTTGGCGTGGAATACACCAAAGACGTCGACCAACTGATCCAGATCGGTCGAAGGGTACTGCGGCAAAAATTCTTCGAAGCTGATATCGGCGTGTCGGGGGTCAACTTCGCCGTCGCCGAAACCGGCACCTTGCTGCTGGTGGAAAACGAAGGCAACGGCCGAATGTCGACCACCGTGCCACCCGTGCACATTGCAGTCACCGGTATCGAGAAAGTCGTCGAAAACCTGCGCGACGTTGTACCACTGGTGTCGCTGCTGACCCGTTCTGCACTGGGCCAGCCGATCACCACCTACGTCAACATGATCTCCGGCCCGCGCAAACCCGGCGAGCTGGACGGCCCTGAAGAAGTGCACCTGGTACTGCTCGACAACGGCCGCAGCCAGGCGTTTGCCGACAGTGAACTGCGCCAGACCCTGAACTGCATTCGCTGCGGTGCCTGCATGAACCACTGCCCGGTTTACACCCGCATTGGTGGCCATGCCTACGGTGAGGTCTACCCGGGTCCTATAGGCGCAATCATCACCCCGCATATGGTTGGCCTGGCCAAAGTTCCAGACCACCCGAGCGCATCGTCGCTGTGCGGTGCCTGTGGCGAAGTGTGTCCGGTAAAAATTCCGATCCCGGCATTGCTGCGACGCCTGCGCGAAGAGAACGTCAAAGCGCCCGATACCTCTCCCCGCATCATGCGCGGCCAGGGCAGCAAGTATTCACGCAAGGAACGTCTGATCTGGAACATGTGGGCCAAGCTCAACAGCTCACCCGCCCTGTACCGCGTATTCCTCAAGGCCGCCACCCGCCTGCGCGGGCTTACGCCGAGCAATGTCGGCCCGTGGACGCAAAACCACAGCGCCCCCAAACCCGCTGCCCGTTCACTGCACGACATGGCCCGCGAACATTTGGCGAAAAAGTCGGGAGACCAGTGATGAGCGCTAAACAGAATATCCTCAACAAACTGCGCAAAAGTCTGACTGGCACCACACCGGTGCCTGACAACTTCGACGAAGTGCTGGTGACAGAGCCCTGGACCTATACCCCGGAGCAACGCATCCCACAGCTGCGCAAATTGATGGAAGCCGTACACACCGAAATCCACCTCAGCACTGAGCAAGACTGGCCAGCGCTGCTGGCGCAATTGGTCACCGACCGTCAATTGCCCAGCTTGCTGATTGCGCCGACTACAGCCCACGGGCAGAAAGTAACCGCGCACTGGGCACAAAACCCTGCGTTGCCAACGCTCAAGGCCTACGATCGCCCGGTGGAAGAGTGGAAGGCCGAACTGTTCAACGACACCCCGGCCAGTTTCACCACCACCCTGGGGGCGATTGCCGCCACCGGCAGCCTGATCATGTGGCCTACCCGTGAAGAACCCCGGCTGATGAGCCTTGTACCACCGGTGCACTTTGCATTGCTCAAGGCCAGTGAAATCCGTGACAACTTCTATCAGGTGCAGCGCGAGATGAACTGGTCAGCGGGCATGCCGACCAATGCATTGCTGGTGTCCGGTCCGTCGAAAACCGCGGATATCGAACAAATCCTCGCCTACGGCGCCCACGGTCCGAAAGACCTGATCGTGTTGATTCTGGAGGATGCATGAGTCTGCCCGCCGCATTTGTGCGTGATGCCGAACGGCTGATACCGCAAGACCGCCGCTTCAACGATCCACTCTCCACCCTGGCTTTCGGCACTGACGCGAGCTTTTATCGGCTGATTCCCAAGCTGGTGATTCGGGTTGAGTCCGAAGACGAAGTCGTCGAACTGCTGAATCTTGCCCGGCGCGATCAAGTGTCGGTGACCTTCCGCGCCGCGGGCACCAGCTTGTCAGGCCAGGCCATCAGCGACTCGGTGCTGATCGTGCTGGGGGATAACTGGAACGCCAGGGAAATTCGCGACCAGGGCATGCAAATCCGCCTGCAACCCGGCGTCATCGGCGCGCAGGCCAACGCCTGGCTGGCCCCGTTCGGACGCAAGATCGGCCCCGACCCGGCCTCGATCAACGCCTGCAAAATTGGCGGCATCGTCGCCAATAACGCCAGCGGCATGTGCTGCGGCACCGCGCAAAACACCTACCACACACTGGCTGGCCTGCGCGTGGTATTGGCCGACGGCACCCGGGTCGACACCGAAGATGCGACCAACATCGCCGCCTTTCGCCAAAGCCACGCCCCCCTGCTCGAACAACTTGGGACTTTAGCTCGCGAGACCCGCGCCAACACTGAACTGGCTGCCAAAATCCGGCATAAATACCGTCTGAAAAACACCACAGGACTGTCGCTTAACGCCCTGGTAGATTTCGATGACCCGCTGGACATCCTCAGCCACCTGCTGGTGGGCAGCGAAGGCACCCTGGGCTTTATCAGCGCAGTGACCTACGACACCGTGATCGACCACCCGAGCAAGGCTTCGGCGCTGATCGTGTTCCCGGACGTTGAAACCTGCTGCAACGCTGTCACCGTGCTCAAGAGCCAGCCCGTCTCCGCCGTAGAACTGCTGGACCGCCGCAGCTTGCGCTCGGTACAGGACAAGCCGGGCATGCCCGCTTTCGTACAACAGCTGTCGGCCAATGCCTGCGCCCTACTGATCGAGTCTCGCGCAGCAACTCAGACGTTGCTGCACGAGCAACTGGGGCAAATCATGGCCTCGCTGTCGACCTTCCCGGTCGAGAAACAGATCGACTTCACCGAAGACCCCGCCGAGAACGCCAAGCTGTGGGCCATCCGCAAGGACACCTTCCCGGCAGTCGGTGCGGTGCGTAAAACCGGCACCACGGTCATCATCGAAGACGTGACCTTTCCGGTCGAACAACTGGCGATCGGCGTCAACCGCCTGATCGAACTGTTCGACGAGCACCACTACGACGAAGCGATCCTCTTCGGCCACGCGCTTGAGGGCAACCTGCACTTCGTCTTCACCCAGGGTTTCAATAATCCTGAAGAAGTGGCGCGTTACCAGGCCTTTATGGATGACGTGGCGCAACTGGTAGCCGTGGAGTTCGGCGGCTCGCTCAAGGCCGAACACGGTACGGGCCGCAACATGGCACCCTTTGTCGAGCTGGAATGGGGCAGCGACGCCTACCAGTTGATGTGGGCACTCAAGCGATTGCTCGACCCGCAGGGCATTCTCAACCCGGACGTGGTGCTCAGCGAAGACCCGCACATCCACCTCAAACACCTCAAGCCGATGCCCGCCGCAGACGAGATTGTGGATAAGTGCATCGAATGCGGTTTCTGCGAGCCGGTGTGCCCGTCCAAGGGACTGACCCTCAGCCCCCGCCAGCGAATTGTCATCTGGCGTGACATCCAGGCTAAAAAGCGCGCAGGCATCGACACCACCGAACTGGAAAAAGCCTACGCCTATCAGGGCATTGATACCTGCGCAGCGACAGGGTTGTGCGCGCAACGTTGCCCGGTTGGCATCAACACCGGCGAACTGGTGAAAAAACTGCGTGCCCGCACAGCCCATAGCGTGAAAACCGCCGACTGGCTGGGCAATCATTTTGCAACCACGTTGCAAGGCGCACGCTTCACCCTGCATGTGGCCAATGGCGCACGCATGATGCTGGGGGCGCCGCGCCTGGGGAAAATTTCGGCAGCACTGACCAAAGCCAGCAAGGGCCGCGTGCCGTTGTGGACCAACGCCATGCCCCAGCCGGAGCGCGCAATCCGCTTTAGCCCGCCAGTCAATGATGAGCGGCCACGGGTCGTGTATCTGGCCGCCTGCGTCTCGCGGGTCATGGGCCCGGCAGCAGGCGACAGCGAACAAATGTCGCTGCTGGACAAAACCCGCGGCCTGCTGGAAAAGGCTGGCTACCAGGTGGTATTCCCCGACAACATGGACAGCCTGTGCTGCGGCCAGCCGTTTGCGTCCAAGGGTTACAACGAACAAGCCGAGCACAAGCGTCAAGAACTGATCGGGGCATTGCTGCACGCCAGCCGTGGCGGGCTTGATCCGATCTACTGCGACACCAGCCCGTGCACCTTGCGTCTGGTGCAGGATCTGGGCGAAACCCGCCTGGACCTGTACGACCCCGTTCGATTTATTCGCACCCACCTTGTGGATAAGTTGAGTTTCACCCCGCAAACCGCACCGATAGCCGTGCATGTCACCTGCAGCACCCAGCACCTGGGCGAAGGCCAGGCACTGATCGACATTGCACGCCTGTGCAGCACCCACGTAGTGATCCCGGAAGGCATTCACTGCTGCGGCTTTGCTGGCGACAAAGGCTTCACCACGCCGGAGCTGAACGCTTACTCGCTGCGCACCTTGAAAGACGCAGTGCAGCAGTGCAGCGAAGGGATTTCGACCAGCCGCACCTGTGAAATTGGCCTGAGCCAGCATGGCGGGATTGATTACCACGGCCTGGTTTATCTGGTGGACCGCGTCACCCGCGCCCAGGCCTGAAAATGTGGGAGCGGGCTTGCTCGCGATGGCATCTGCGCGATCAGGCAGAATCACCGCGCCATCTGCATCGCGAGCAAGCTCACTCCCACCAAAAACAATCGACACCTGCGCCCGTTTTCGAACGCAAAAAATCTCGCCAAATACAGGCAGAACTCCCGAGCGTGGCTATAGTCAATTGGCTTAAGGCCCCAATCTTTGGGGCATATAACCGAGCCTGGAAACACCGGGCCTACCCTGTGCACAAGGAGTTTTCCCCATGAAGCGTACCGCTCTTGCTGGTCTGTTTATTTCCGCTGTGATGTTGGCTTCCCCGGTGTTTGCGGCAGATGACCTTTGCCAGATCAACCTGCAAAAGATCAATGATGCTGTAGCCAGCTCTGGAGAAATCAGCTCCGACTTACAAGACAACATCGACAGCACCGTAGCCCAGGCCAAGGAAGAACAATCCAAAGGCACGAAAGAAGGCACTCAAGCCTGCATTTCACTGACTACCCAAGTGCTCCAGGACATCTCCAACAACAACAAAGGTGGTGAGTAACCCCTTTGGGTTGGCCTTCTGCGCCAGAAAGGCGTAGACTCCGCAGGCTTGCTGGATACACAGCAAGCATCGGGGCCGTTTAGGATTCGACGCCGGTTGCGAAACTCTAGGTGCATGCCGAGTTGGTAACAGAACTCGTAAATCCACTGTTGCAACTTTCTATAGTTGCCAATGACGAAACCTACGAGGGTCAAGCTCTCGCAGCGTAAGCTGCCTTAGCCATCCTCCTGGTACCTTCGGGTCCAGCAATCACTAGGGGATGCCTGTAAACCTGAAGTGATTGTCATATAGAACAGGATCGCCGTGCAGTACGTTGTGGACGAATCGGCTAAAACTTACACAACTCGCCCAAAGCACCCTGCCCTTCGGGTCGCTGAGGGTTAACTTAATAGATACGGCTAAGCATGTAGTACCGACAGCGGAGTACTGGCGGACGGGGGTTCAAATCCCCCCGGCTCCACCACTTCATCATCTAAAGACGTCCACGGACGTCTTTTTTTGTGCCTGAAATTCAGCAAAACCCGGGCTCTACACCCAGGCCACCTCAGGCAATCGGAATCAATGGATCCGCCGCCGCCCACGCCGCGTCACGGTTTGCGGCTGGCGGGTAGATCCACACGGTGTTGATCTGGGTCTTCAACGATTTGCCTTCCTCGCGGGTCAGCTTGACCTGGCGATCCCAGCCTTCGGTGTAGACCGCGCCCCAGCCTCCCAGGTCCAGGCACGTGACGTACTTGGGCTGGCTGTACGCAATCGGTGCCACGCCCAGGATCTGGGCCGCAACGTTGTTGCCTGCATGACGCCCCAAAACAATGGCGTGCTGACATGTCATCAGTGCATGGTTGCCCAGGTCATCGGTTGCGGCGTAGGCAACATCACCGGTGGCAAAGATGTCTTTCTGGCCAATGACTTTAAGGTGGGCATCCACATGCAGACGCCCAAGGGAATCACGCTCTCCCGGGATCTGCGCTGTCAGCGAGCAAGCCCGCACACCCGTGGTCCAGACCACGGTCTTCGCGTCGATTCGCTGGCCATCTCCAAGGGTCACGCCCTGCTCATCAACGGCCACCACCGAGGATTTCAAGCGCCATGTCACTCCCAGTTCATCGCTGGCCTCGGCAATCGACTGGCTGATTTCAGCCCCCATTGACGCCCCGACTTTTTCACCACGGTCCACGATGATCACTTCAACGTCGGCGTGATCACCCAGTATGGCCCGCAGACGAGCTGGCATTTCGGTCGCTGTTTCAATGCCGGTAAAACCGCCACCTGCCACGACCACTGTGTTGCGGCCACGGCTTTCTGGAAGGTCTGCCAGTGACTTGAGGTGATTTTCCAGGCGCACAGCTTGCTCGATCTGGTCCACATCGAAAGCGTGTTGCGCCACGCCTTGGGTGTCGGGGATCGCAAGCCGGCTGCCAGTGGCCAGAACAAGTTTGTCGTAGCTGCGTACTTGTTTCGTACCGGCGGCATCGATGTAACCGACCGTTTTTTGCTGGGCGTCGATAGTCTCTGCAGCACCCTTGATGAACGTTACACCTACTGCATCGAACAATTCGCCAATCGGTGCGAACAGCTGGTGCGCGTCCGGCTCGTAAAAACGCGGGCGTATGCGCAGCTCGGCCTGAGGGGCCAATACGGTCACTTCAACCTCGTCGTGGCCATGAATGTCGAACAACCGCGTTGCACTCAAAGCGGTCCACATGCCACCGAAGCCTGCGCCAATAATCAGAATCTGCTGTTTCATTTTTTATCCCCTGATGAGAAGCCCGAGCAAAGCAACCCCGAATGACGATCACCACCGAACCTCAATAACGGCGACTATATTAGTCGTAGTTACAGAGAGCAATCTTTATTTGTGGCCCATGACCCTGCTGTCACGCCCAAGTAGCGTTGCTCGCCTGACTGATCGCTGCTAAAATATGCGACTAATTCAGTCGGAGATACTGATGTCTCTTTACAGCGCGGGCGTTGAGTACGGCATTCACTGCCTGCTTTTTCTGGTAGGTGATGGTGGCGAAAGCCGTGAAGCGAGCGTGCGTGATCTTGCAGAGTTGCAAGGCGTACCTCAGGACTACCTGGCAAAGATTTTCACCAAGCTGGCCAAGTCCAGACTGGTCGTGGCCACCGAAGGCGTGCGCGGCGGATTCAAGCTGGCCAGGCCTGCTGACGAAATCAGCATTCTCGATATCGTCAACGCTATCGACGGCCAGAAGCTTATTTTCGATTGCCGGGAAATCCGTGGCCGCTGCGCACTCTTCGAAGGCTCGCCGCCTGCCTGGGCGCTGGACGGCCACTGTTCGGTTCACGCGGCGATGATGACGGCACAAAAGCGCATGGAAGAGGCCCTGGCCCAACAAACCATTCTTGATCTTGCCCGAAAGGTCGGCCGAAAATCCCCCGCCGAATTCCCGGCACAGGTCGGCAAATGGATCAACGATCGTCGAGAGAAGAAAAGCGCCGCGCAGCCTTCTGACGACCAGGCCATCCCGGTAACTGACATCTCGGACTAAGCCCCGGCCCTTTTACAAACCCCACCGCAAGCGCCGACAAAATCAGCACAATCGATACCCCCTCACTGAAATCCACCGAGTGTCCAAGCATCAGCACCGACCCTGCGACCCCGAATACCGGAATCAGCAAGGACAGCGGCGCCACCTTGGACACCGGGTATTCGCGCAGCAATAAATTCCAGCCCCAGTAGCAGAAATGCGTCGCTGCGTAGACCTGAAACAAAAGCGAGAACACCGCTACCCACTCAACGTGTTCGACCAATGCGGTAAACGGCGCAGATCCGTGAGCCAGCCAGGTGAGCAGCAGCAAGGGAATCGGCGGGAACACGCTGGCCCAGACCACAAAGGCGAACATCTCCCGGACCCTGGACTGCTTGATGATGACGTTGCCCACACTCCAGCTGAATGCACTGATCAGCAACAAGCCATAGCCCACGGTCGTGCCGTGGCCGGGACTGGCGAGAATAATGCTGACCAGACCCAGCACCGCAAGCCCTACCCCCAGCATCTGGCCCAGGCTCAGATGCTCGCGAAACAGCAACCCCCCCCAGCCCAGCGTGAAAAAAGCACTGAACTGAACCAACAGGGCAGCAGTTCCGGGCGGGACTCCCAATTCGATGCCCACGTTGATCAGCGCCCACATCGCAACACCAAAAATCAGTCCATAAGCCGCCAGCCACTGCAGGGCTATCGGGGGACGCTTGATAAAAAACACCCACGGCAACGCCGCGAGGGTAAATCTGAGCGCAGTCAGCAACAACGGATCAATGGCAGCCAGGCCCAATTTGGTAATGGGAAAATTAAACCCCCAGACGGCCGTCACCATGACGGCCAGGGCCACGTGTTTCTTTTGCATAGCGTTCTGCTTCCAGTAGGCAGGGCTGGCGAGCGTGCGCACCAACCGAGGCGTCACTATGAACACTTGCTACCAAGGCCCGCTTGCACTATCAGGTCATAGATCATTAAATTCGGGCCATGCGCGAAATTGACATCGATACCTACGAGAACATCCCCCGTGACGCAGTGGTCACGGCCAATAACTATGCAGACGGCCAGCACTTTGCGCTGCACACCCATCGTCGCGGGCAATTTGCCTATGCCGCCAGCGGTGTCATCACCGTATTTACCGACCAGGGCAATTGGGTCGTGCCCCCGCAAAGGGCTATCTGGGTTCCAGCGGGGGTGCCTCATGAAATGAGCATGGCCGGGCCGGTGACCATGCTGAACACTTATATCCGCAGTCCCGCCTGCAGCCGGCTTGGCCTGCCCGCACAGTGCCAGGTCTTCGGTATCTCGCCCCTGCTCCACCAGCTGCTGATCCAGGCCGTGGATATCCCGGCGCTGTATGACGAGACCCGTCGGGAGGGTCTTGTGATGGGGTTGCTGCTTCACGAAATAGCCGGCATGCCGCCCCTGTCACTCAATGCACCGTTGCCGGGTGAGCCAAGGCTGGCACAGGCCTGTCGTACGTTGCTGGAACAACCGTCACTGGATATCGGGATTGATGAGATGGCCCGCCAGGTCGGCATGAGCCGCCGCACCTTCACCCGGCTATTTCGCCAGCAAACCGGAATCAGCTTTGTCGAATGGCGTCAGCAAGCATGCCTGTTGGCAGCCGTGGTGCGCCTGGGTAACGGCGAAGCCATTACGCGAGTGGCGACTGACCTGGGCTATAGCAGCCCGAGCGCCTTTACCAGTGTGTTTCGCAGAGTGCTGGGCGCGGCACCCAGCCGGTATTTTCCGAAAGGGCTGCCTTGAACCGGTCACGGCCAAAGCTAATACCCATAAAAAAACCTCGGCCCCTTCACAAGGGCCGAGGTTGTTTATGACGCGAGCTCAAGCCGCGCTTGTCGACTGCCCGCCACGCACGTCAGGCTGCTTCCAGGACTCTGCCGCCGACTCATCGATGGCTTGCTGGATAGCCTTTTTACGATGCTCTTCAGCACGACGGCCGAAGAACCACACCATGAAGGTCATCAGCGACACCGCCAGCAGGATCAGGCTGGCCACAGCGTTGATCTCGGGTTTGACTCCCAGGCGCACCGCCGAGAACACTTCCATCGGCAAGGTCGTGGAACCCGGACCCGACACGAAGCTGGCCAGTACCAGGTCGTCCAGCGACAGGGCAAAAGACATCATGCCCCCGGCAGCCAGTGACGGCGCGATCATCGGGATGGTGATCAGAAAGAACACCTTCCACGGCTTGGCACCCAGGTCCATCGCCGCCTCTTCGATCGACATGTCCAGCTCGCGCAGACGTGACGACACCACCACCGCCACATAGGCCGAACAGAATGTGGTGTGGGCGATCCAGATAGTGACCAGGCCACGCTCCTGCGGCCAGCCGATCATCTGCGCCATGGCCACGAACAGCAGCAACAGCGACAGACCGGTGATCACTTCAGGCATCACCAGCGGCGCCGTCACCAGGCCGCCAAACAGCGTACGGCCCTTGAAGTGCGAGATTCGGGTCAGTACGAACGCCGCCAGGGTGCCCAGCGCGACGGCTGCAATCGCCGTGTAACAGGCAATCTCCAGCGAGCGCATCACCGAGCCCATCAGTTGCGTGTTGTCCAGCAGGCCCACGTACCACTTCAGCGACCAGCCGCCCCATACCGTGACCAGCTTGGAGGCGTTGAACGAGTAGATCACCAGGATCAGCATCGGCAGGTAGATGAACACCAACCCCGCGACCAACATAAAACTAGAAAAACGGATGCGATTCATATCTTGCCCTCCAGCTCTTTAGCCTGGCTGCGGTTGAACAGAATGATGGGCACGATCAGGATCGCCAGCATGACGACAGCCAGCGCGGACGCTACGGGCCAGTCACGGTTGTTGAAGAATTCCTGCCACAACACTTTACCGATCATCAGGGTTTCCGGGCCGCCGAGCAGTTCCGGAATCACGAACTCGCCTACCACCGGGATAAACACCAGCATGCAGCCGGCGATGATGCCGTTTTTCGATAACGGGACCGTGATTTTCCAGAAGCTGTTGAACGTGCTCGAACCCAGGTCAGACGCGGCTTCCAGCAGGCTGGTGTCGTGCTTCACAAGGTTGGCGTACAGCGGCAGGATCATGAACGGCAGGTACGAATACACAATGCCGATGTACACCGCGATGTTGGTGTTGAGGATCTGCAGCGGTTCGCTGATCCAGCCCATCGACATCAGGAAACCATTGAGCAGGCCGTTGTTGCTGAGGATGCCCATCCAGGCATACACCCGGATCAGGATCGCGGTCCAGGTCGGCATCATGATCAGCAGCACCAGCACGGTCTGCATCTCTTTGCGCGCATTGGCGATGGCATAGGCCATCGGATAACCGATCAGCAGGCACAACAGGGTGCTGAAAAAGGCCATCTTCAGCGAGCCCAGGTAGGCGGCGATGTACAGCTCGTCGTCACCCAGCATGGAGTAGTTGCTCAGGTTCAGCAGCAGCTGGATTTTCTGGTCAACGTAACCGTAGATCTCGGTGTAGGGCGGAATGGCGACGTCGGCTTCGGCAAAGCTGATCTTCAACACAATGAAGAACGGCAGCATGAAGAACAAAAACAGCCACAGGAATGGAATCCCGATGACCAACTGACGGCCACCGGGGGTTATTCGTTGTAGTCGGCGCTTGAGTTTTCGCATGCTCATGAGCGCAGTACCACGCCGCTGTCGTCTTCCCACCACACGTAGACCGCGTCGTCCCAGGTAGGGCGCGCGCCACGGCGTTCGGCGTTGGCCATGAACGACTGGACGATCTTGCCCCCGGGCAGTTCCACATAAAACACCGAGTGACCCCCCAGGTAGGCGATGTCATGCACCTTGCCGTGGGACCAGTTGTAGGCCGACTCGGGCTTGAGGGTGCTGACCAGCATTTTTTCCGGGCGGATGGCATAGGTAATCGATTTGTCCTGCAGGGACGTCGTCACGCCGTGGCCCACGTAGATCTTTTGATCCAGTTCCGGGCTGTGGATGATCGCGTAGCCCTCCTCGTCATCAATGACCGAACCGTCAAAGGAGTTCACGTTGCCGATGAATTCGCACACCATCCGACTGACAGGCGCTTCATAGATGTCGACCGGGCTACCGATTTGAGCAATCCAGCCCAGGTGCATGATGGCGATACGCTCAGCCATGGTCATGGCTTCTTCCTGGTCATGGGTAACCATCACACAGGTCACGCCAACCCGCTCGATGATCTCCACCAGTTCCAGTTGCATCTGCGAGCGCAGTTTTTTGTCCAGCGCGCCCATCGGCTCATCGAGCAGCAGCAGTTTCGGGCGCTTGGCCAGCGAACGGGCCAGGGCCACGCGCTGACGCTGACCACCGGACAATTGGTGCGGCTTGCGTTTGGCGTACTGGGTCATGTGCACCAGTCGCAGCATTTCCTCAACGCGGGCCTCAATGTCACTGGCGGACAAGCGGTCCTGCTTCAAGCCAAAGGCGATGTTCTGCGCCACCGTCATGTGCGGGAACAGCGCGTATGACTGAAACATCATATTGATCGGCCGCTCGTAGGGCGGCATGTCAGTGATGTCTACACCGTCGAGGAAAATACGGCCCTCTGTTGGGCGCTCAAAGCCTGCCAGCATGCGCAGGAGGGTCGACTTTCCGGAGCCGGAGCCTCCGAGCAGGGCGAAGATTTCGCCTTGATGGATCTCCAGGGACACATCGTCAACAGCGATGGTTTCGTCGAACTTCTTGGTGACACGGTCGACTTTTACCAACACTTTCTTCGGTGCCTGGTGACCTTCAAGAGCCTTCCTATAGGTACTGGAGGCGTTTGCCATATGAAACTCCCAACAGGTTTCAGTCGCCAGGCCAACGCGGCCCGACTTAGTAGTGGATAACCCGCAGCGAACGGGCTCATTCGGCGCCGCATTTGCGGTTGCCTGGTTGTACTTGTTGTTATCGCGGTGTGTTGCCGTGAGGGACTGACACGCAAAGAAACGCCCACCTGCTTACGCAGACAGCCCAATCCATAAGCGAAGATGAAAACCGTCAGTCAGCGTGAATCACGAAGAGATGCTCGTTGCCGGCATGCATCGCCAAACGCCTGGAAAATACTCAAGTAGACAGGGTTGTTCTGAACCTGCCATTCCGGATGCCATTGCACACCCACGGCAAAAGCCTGGCTGAACTCGACAGAAACCGCCTCGATCAGACCGTCCGGTGCAACGGCTTCGGCACGCAGGCCGGGGGCCAGGCGATCAATGCCCTGGCTGTGAATCGAATTGACCTGGAACGTGCGAGGCAAACCCAGCGCGTCGAAGACACCACCCGGCTGCACCTCGACGTCATGAGCCGGTGCGTACTGCACAGCCAGGTCCGGGTGATCCGCTTCGCGGTGATCGAGAAAGCCGGGGAGCTCGTGGACTTTCTGGTGCAGGCTGCCACCGAATGCCACGTTCATTTCCTGGAAACCCCGGCAAATGCCGAGCACCGGAACGCCCGCAGCAATGGCCGCACGCAACAGAGGAAGGGTCGTGGCGTCACGCGCCGGATCGTGATCCGTGCCCGGCGTGCTGGGGGCACCTTGATAGTGGAATGGCTCCACATTCGAAGGCGAACCCGTGAACAACACACCATCCAGATGGGCGAGCAGCTCATCTGTTTCGGTCAGTTGCCCCAGGGAAGGAATGATCACCGGCAACCCAAGAGACGCGACGCTGACAGCACGCAAGTACTTGTCGCCGCTGACGTGGTAAGGGTGCAGGCCAATCTGTTTGACGCATGCAGTAACGCCGATCAATGGCTTGAGTGCCATTTTTATCACCTCGAAGTTTCACACTTGAACGAGCTTTTCCGGAGCTTAGTCTTGTTGATTTTAATTAACAACTCCAATGTAAAAAATCTAAAACACCTCAAGGCAAACCATCGGCCTTCTCAGGCTAGAAATGGCTTATCAGAGACCAAAAAGCCCTCATCCGACCTAAAAAATAACGATTTAAGACAGGGTGTTCGCTATTGACTTCACTAAACCTTTCGGATTGACTGAGCTCGTGAAAGGGCAGTGAACATAATAATTAACATAATAGGTGCATCATGTCGGTTCCCCTGCGCGCAGTTCAGCTCAATGAAGCGAACGCATTCCTTAAGAAATATCCTGAGGTTTTGTACGTCGACCTTCTCATTGCGGATATGAACGGCGTGGTGCGCGGCAAGCGCATCGAGCGCACCAGTCTTCACAAGGTTTACGAGAAAGGCATCAACCTGCCCGCCTCCTTATTTGCACTCGATATCAACGGCTCTACGGTGGAAAGCACCGGCCTGGGTCTGGATATCGGTGACTCGGACCGGATCTGCTACCCCATCCCCAACACCCTGTGCATCGAGCCGTGGCAGAAACGTCCGACGGCACAACTGTTAATGACCATGCACGAACTGGAAGGCCAGCCGTTCTTCGCTGACCCGCGGGAAGTGCTGCGTCAGGTCGTCTCCAAGTTCGATGACATGGGCCTGACGATTTGTGCAGCCTTTGAACTCGAGTTCTACCTGATCGACCAGGACAACGTGAACGGCCGCCCGCAATCGCCACGGTCGCCGGTGTCAGGCAAGCGTCCAATGTCGACCCAGGTGTATTTGATCGACGACCTGGACGAGTACGTTGACTGCCTGCAAGACATTCTTGAAGGCGCTAAAGAGCAAGGCATTCCGGCTGACGCCATCGTCAAGGAAAGTGCCCCGGCCCAGTTCGAAGTCAACCTGCATCACGTGTCCGACCCCATCAAGGCCTGCGACTACGCGGTACTGCTCAAGCGTCTGGTGAAAAACATCGCCTACGACCATGAGATGGACACCACCTTCATGGCCAAGCCGTATCCGGGCCAGGCGGGCAACGGGCTGCACGTACACATTTCGATTCTCGACAAAGAAGGCAACAACATCTTCGCCAGCGAGGATCCCGAGCAGAACGCCCCATTGCGACACGCGATCGGCGGTGTGCTGGAGACCCTGCCCGCGCAAATGGCCTTCCTTTGCCCGAACGTCAACTCATACCGCCGTTTCGGTGCACAGTTCTATGTACCGAACTCGCCAAGCTGGGGCATCGATAACCGCACCGTGGCAGTGCGTGTGCCAACCGGTTCTGCCGATTCCGTGCGCATCGAACACCGCGTCGCCGGCGCCGATGCCAACCCGTATCTGTTGATGGCCTCTGTACTGGCCGGTATTCACCACGGCCTGACCAACGAAATCGAGCCAGGCCCACCGGTAGAAGGCAACAGCTACGAGCAAAACGAACAGAGCCTGCCGAACAACCTGCGTGACGCTTTGCGCGAACTGGACGACAGCGAAGTCATGGCCAAGTACATCGACCCGCTGTACATCGACGTATTCGTCGCCTGCAAGGAAAGCGAACTCGCCGAGTTCGAGAACTCCATCTCGGACCTTGAGTACAACTGGTACTTGCACACCGTGTGATGGACCAATCCGCTGTGGGACCCGGGCCTGCCCGCGATGTCGTCGGCACATCCAGCATGGATGTCGCCTGACACACCGCTTTCGCGGGCAAGCCCCCTCCCCGGCGCCTGTGTTTTCTCCACTCGTCAATGGGTTGCCTTCACGTCCGGCGACCCATTTTCCCCTGCATCGAGTCACTCCAATGGCAAACACTCGCAGTGACTGGGAGCAACGCTTTCAGTCTTTGACACTAGAAGGCCGGGCATTCATTGATGGTCAATACCGTCCGGCACTCAGCGGCGAAACCTTCGAATGCATGAGCCCGGTGGACGGTCGCTTTCTGGCGAACGTCGCCAGCACCGACGAAGCCGACGCCAATGCGGCGGTGATCGTTGCTCGCAAGGCGTTTGAATCCGGCGTCTGGGCCAGGCTCGCCCCGGCTGAGCGCAAGCGCATCCTGATTCGTTTTTCCGATTTGATTCTGGCAAACCAGGAAGAACTGGCGCTGCTGGAAACCCTGGACATGGGCAAGCCCATCAGCGACTCCATGACCATCGATATTCCGGCGACCGCCAACGCGATTCGCTGGAACGCCGAAGCCATCGACAAAATCTACGACGAAGTCGCGCCCACCCCCCACGATCAACTGGGCCTCATCACCCGTGAACCTGCTGGTGTTGTGGCAGCCATCGTGCCGTGGAATTTCCCGCTGATCATGGCCAGCTGGAAGTTCGCTCCGGCCTTGGCGGCAGGCAACTCGTTCATCCTCAAGCCTTCGGAGAAATCGCCACTGACGGCGATCCGCATCGCGCAACTGGCACTGGACGCCGGTATCCCGAAAGGGGTGTTCAACGTCCTGCCGGGCTTCGGGCACACCGTCGGCAAAGCGCTTGCGTTGCACATGGACGTCGACGTCCTGGCCTTCACCGGCTCGACAGCCATTGCCAAGCAACTCCTGATCTACTCGGGCCAGAGCAACATGAAGCGGGTGTGGCTCGAGGCGGGCGGCAAGAGCCCTAACGTGGTGTTTGCCGACGCGCCGGATTTGCCCGCCGCCGCGCAAGCAGCCGCCAGCGCCATTGCCTTTAACCAGGGCGAAGTCTGCACCGCAGGTTCGCGCCTGCTGGTGGAACGCTCGATTCGCGAGCAGTTCATTCCGCTGCTGGTCCAGGCCATGCAAGCCTGGAAACCGGGTCATGCCCTGGACCCGGCAACCACCGTGGGTGCCGTCGTCGATCAGCACCAAATGGAAGCGGTCCTGCGCTACATCCAGATCGGCAAGGACCAGGGCGCACGCCTGCTCACAGGCGGCAATCGTACCCTCGAAGACACCGGGGGCCTGTACGTGGAACCGGCCATCTTCGACGGTGTGACCAACGCCATGACCATCGCCCGTGAAGAGATCTTCGGTTCGGTGCTGTCGCTGATCACCTTCGACACCGAGCAAGAAGCGCTGGCGATAGCCAATGACTGCATCTACGGCCTGGCCGCAGGCGTATGGACCAGCAACCTGAGCAAGGCCCACACCTTTGCTCGCGGTTTGCGCGCCGGCAGCGTATGGGTCAACCAGTACGACGGCGGCGACATGACTGCGCCGTTTGGCGGGTTCAAGCAGTCGGGTAACGGTCGGGACAAATCCCTGCATGCGTTCGACAAATACACCGAGCTCAAGGCCACCTGGATCAAGCTCTGACACCTTTGCGACGGCTGTCGCCAGCACGTGTCGACAGCCATCGGAGAAACTTATGAAACAGACACATATCAACAGCTACTACGCCGCGACCCGCAACCACACGGGCGACTTCCCGACGCTTGAAGAGCGGGTGGAATGCGATGTCTGCGTGATCGGCGCGGGCTACACCGGCCTGTCTTCAGCCCTGTTCCTCGCCGAGGCAGGCTACAGCGTCACCGTGCTCGAAGCCGCCAAAGTCGGCTTCGGGGCCAGCGGTCGCAACGGCGGTCAACTGGTCAACTCCTACAGCCGCGACGTGGACGTCATCGAAGCGCGCTACGGCGACAAGACTGCCGAAGTGCTTGGCAGCATGATTTTTGAAGGCGCCGACATCATCCGTCAGCGCATCCAGCACTACGATATCCAGTGTGATTACCGTCCCGGCGGGATCTTTGCGGCGCTGAACAAAAAGCAGCTCAAAGGCCTGACCGAGCAAAAAAACAGCTGGGAACGCTACGGCAACCAAAACCTGACACTGCTCGATGCACACGACATCAAGCGTGAAGTGGGTTGCGACAACTACGTGGGCGGCCTGCTGGATATGCAGGGCGGACACATCCACCCGCTGAACCTGGCACTCGGCGAAGCGTCGGCAATCATCGGCCTGGGCGGCAAGATCTTCGAGCAGTCGGCTGCCGTGGAAATCACTTACGGCGAGCCGATCACCGTGCGCACCGCCAAAGGGGTGGTTCGGGCCAAGTACCTGCTGATCGCGGGCAACGCCTACCTGCCGCAGAACCTGGACAGTCGCGTGACCAGCAAAAGCATGCCCTGCGGTTCGCAAATTGTCGTGACAGAGCCGCTGGCGGAAAACGTCGCCCGTAGCCTGATCACCCACAACTACTGTGTTGAAGACTGCAACTACCTGCTCGACTACTACCGCCTGACGGCCGACAACCGCCTGTTGTACGGCGGCGGTGTGGTCTACGGTGCCCGCGAGCCGGACGACATCGAGCAACTGATCAGGCCGAAAATCCTCAAGACCTTCCCGCAATTGAAGGACGTGAAGATCGATTACCGCTGGACCGGCAACTTCCTGCTGACCATGTCACGCATGCCGCAATTCGGGCGTATCGAGAAAAACGCCTACTACATGCAAGGCTACAGCGGTCACGGCGTCACCTGCTCGCACCTGGCGGGCAAACTGATTTCTGAAATGATCCGCGGCGACGCCGAGCGTTTCGATGCGTTTGCCTCGTTGCCGCACATGCCCATGCTCGGTGGCCGGACCTTCCAGGTCCCGCTGACTGCCATGGGCGCTGCGTACTACGCAATGCGCGACCGTTTCGGGATCTAGCTGCGCCCCTGTGGGAGCGGGCTTGCCCGCTCCCACTCCGGCAATCAGGGTTGGCCTGCGCTATTTACCGAACCTGCTGAGCAACACGAACAAACGTGATTTAATAGTCGCCTTTCACGTTTCTGGGACAGGGGTACGGTGCGATTTGCAGCATCCGTCGACCGCCATCTCCCCCATCACCCTTAAGTAGTTCTCACATAAGGCTGTCATGGACACGGGCTCACGACTCAAATTAGTACGCGAAAGCTACAAAATGTCCCAGCGCGAGCTGGCCCGGCGTAGCGGCGTCACCAATGCCACCATTTCCCTGATCGAACAGAATCGCGTCAGTCCTTCTGTCAGCTCCCTTAAAAAGTTGCTGGAAGGCATCCCCATGTCTCTGGCCGACTTTTTCACCTTCGACCAGCCTCCCCGCGAACACCAATACGTCTTCCGCGCCAATGAACAGCCGGACCTGGGGCGTGATGGCTTGCGCTTGCTGCTGATAGGCGCTTCGGTGCCGGGTCGGCAAATGCGGTTATTGCGCGAACAATACGCGCCGGGTGCAAGCTCCGGGGAAGAGCCGATCGTGCACGCTGAAGGGGAAGAATGCGGGCTGGTTGCCCGCGGCACGGTAGAACTCACCGTGGACGGGCAAATCAGCATATTGAATGCCGGGGACGGCTATTACTTCCCGACCACCCTGCCCCACCGTTTTCGCAATATTGGCGCGGATGAGGCAGAGATCATCAGCGCCAACACACCGGCCAACTTCTGATCCTGACGACCCCGTCTGCCAGGTAACTCGCGGTGATTCCATCGCGAGCAAGCCCGCTCCCACAGAAACTCCAGCATTTGTGTTCAACACAGGACCTGCAGGAACTGGCTTGCCTGCGATGCAGGCGACGCGGTCGCTCATTTACACCCGCGACCGGCGCCCAAAAAATGGATGGCTCGGGTCGTTGTAGCCCGGTGTCGATGAGTGCCCCGTCACCACCAGATCATTGATAAACGCTTCGTCCTGCGCAGTGAACCTGTAGTTCAGCGCCGGTACGTAGTCTTCCCATTGCTGTTCGGTACGCGGACCGGCAATGGCCGAGGTGATCAGGGCGTTGTTCAGCACCCATGAAAGGGCGAACTGGCCTGCAGTGATGCCTTGCCCCTCGGCGTATTCACGTATGCGCTGGGCCAGGTTCAGAGACTCGGGGCGCCACTCGGTCTGCTGCAGGCGCGGGTCGTTACGCCCGGCGCGGGTGTCCTGGCCCGGCGCCTGATCAGGGTCGTATTTTCCCGTCAGCACGCCACGGGCCAACGGGCTGTAAGAGATCACGCCAATGCCGTAATGCTCGGCCGCAGGCAGGTGCTCGACTTCGATCTGGCGGTTGGCCAGGTTGTACAGCGGCTGGCTCACGCTCGGCCGCTGGATGCCCAGCAGGTCAGCGCTGCGGCTGAATTCGGCCAGCTTCCAGCCCCGGTGGTTGGACAGCCCGTAACCGCGAATCTTGCCCGCCCGGATCAAGTCATCAAGGGCTCGAAGCGTTTCGTCCACCGGCGTGTCATGGTCTTCGCGGTGCAGGTAAAACAGGTCGATATAGTCGGTGTTCAGACGCTTGAGGCTGGCTTCGGCCGAGGCGATGACGTTCTGGCGCGAGGCGCCACTGTTGTTCGGCCCGCTACCGCCCGGGTCGGGATTGACGAACTTGGTCGCCAGCACCCATTGCTGACGGCGCTCGCCGATCAAGCGACCGACCACCTCTTCCGAAGCCCCCCCGTTGTAGCCATTGGCGGTGTCGATGGAGTTGATGCCCTGCTCAAACGCGCGGTCGGTGATACGCCGGGCGACGTCGTCCGGGGTCTGCCCGCCGAACATCATGGTGCCCAGGGTGATGGGCGAAACCTTCACACCGTTGCGGCCCAGGTTGCGGTACTGAATGTCGCTCATGATGACTCCCTGCGTGGTGATCGTGAAATCAAGTGGCGCAAACAGTAGTCAGCGGGGCTGAAGCGGTCAACGCCCAACGAAGCATAACCATAGAGCCGTTTTGCCAGGATTTCGCTTATACATAAATGGCATTTAAACGGCTTAATTAATTATTTATGGATCTAAAAAACCCTCGGTAATCTCATGACTTTTCGGACCGCATGAAAAGGAATCATCATGAGCCGTCGCCCCCATGGCCCTGACTATTCACCTGCACTCACTCCCGCTGCAGGTTCGCGCCCATGAATATCCCAACCGGCTTTCTCGACAGCAGCGGCAGTGTTCCCTTCAGCCTGCCCGAGCGCGATCAACAGGGCGACGACCCTATCGCCAAACGTATCAGCCTCAACCTACGGCGCCTGCGCGACAAGCGCCAGCTGACCCTGGAAGGGCTGGCCCATGCCAGCGGCGTGAGGCGGGCGATGATCGCGCAGATAGAAGCAGGCAGCAGTTTTCCCTCGGTCAAAGTGCTGTGCAAGGTGGCAGGCGCGCTTCAGGTGTCGATCGCCGAATTTCTCGACCCCGGCACCGTTATCCGCCGCGCCTTGCCCCCCGAGCACGGTGAACCGGCGGTGGCGTTCCATGAGCTGCGCCTGAGCCCCCAGGCCAGGAAAACGCTGCCCGGCTACCCCCACAGCGAGCAAATAAACCTGGTGGTCGCCCAAGGCACTTTAGAGCTGACCCTCAATGACGAACTCATCGTCCTGAACACTGGCGACTCAATCCTGTTCAGCACCGAACAGCCCCACACCTGCCACAACCCGAGAGACAGCGAAGCCGTCGCCTATCTGGTGACCAGCCCTGCGCAAGTGCAGGAATAGACCGCTTTTGCCTACCCACTGCCTGGAGCCTTCGCCTTGTCACGTCAGCTATCCCCACTGGATTTCCCTGAAAGCCCGCTGTCCCGCGCCTTCGAGCAACCGCTGTTTCTGGGCCTGTTCCTGCCTGTGCAATCGGGCGGCTGGAGCCCATCGGCGCTGCCTCGCAGCACCACCTGGACCTTCGACTACAACCGCCAGTTGACCCTGCGCGCCGAAGCGCTGGGCTTCGATCTGGTGTTCGCCCTGGCCGAATGGCTGGGCAAGGGCGGCTACGGTGGCGATATCCGCTACCACGACGAGTCCCTGGATGCCTTCATCACCCAGGCGGCACTGGCGTCGGTGACAGAGCGGATCTTGCTGATTTCCACCCTGCACGTGCTCTACGGCCCCTGGCATCCGCTGCATCTGGCCAAGTTCGGCGCCACCCTGGATCACATCAGCAAAGGCCGCTGGGGCCTGAACCTGGTCACTGGCCATCGCCACCGCGAGCACAGGCGCTTTGGGCAGGCGCCCATCGAGCATGATCAGCGTTACCGCCAGGCCGACGAATTTATCCGCGTGGTGCAGGAGCTGTGGCACAGCCAGGAAAACGTCGATTTCAGCGGCGATCATTACAAACTCGAAGAGGCCTATGTCAGCGTCAAACCGTCCTTTGGCCGCCCGGTACTGGTCAACGCCACCGGCTCACCCGCAGGCATCGACTTTGCCGCCCGCCACTCCGACATCGTGTTTACCACCAGCCCCGGCAGTGCCGAAATCGAAAGCGCGCTGGACAAGCTGCCCGAGCATTTGCAGCGGATCAAACACGCTGCCCACGGCTATGGCCGTCAGGTGCGCACCCTGATCAACCCGCTGGTGATTTGCCGCGACAGCGATGCCGAAGCCTGGGAGGTCCACGCCGCCATCACCGCCGCAGGCGACCCCGGTGCGCTGGAGGGTCATGCCCGCGAAGCCAGCGATGCCCATGCCTGGCGCGGCCACCAACCGGCAGAGCGTTACGTGGGCGGCAATATCCAGCTGGTCGGCAGCCCCGAGACCGTGGTGCGCGACATCATCCGCCTGAAAGAGGCCGGTATCGACGGCCTGCAACTGAGTTTCTTCGATTTCGCCCCCGACCTTGAACAGTTTGGCGAGCGCGTTTTGCCGCTTTTGCGCCAGGCCGGCTTACGCCGCTAACCCACCCCAGGATGACCGCCATGCCCTTTACCCGTCGTCAATTTGTTGTTGGCCTGTCTGCCCTGTCCGCACTCGGCGCCAGCATTCCGTTCCTGCCCTCAGCCCTGGCCGACGCGACGGGCGAAGCCGTCAGCGGGCGGCGGGTGTTCAACCTGTTGATCAACCCCGAACCACCGTCGCTGAGTTCGTTCAATACCACAGCGGGCACCAGTGTCACGGCCAGCAGCAAGGTGCTGGAGGGCTTGCTCACCTATGACGAAAACCTCAACGCCCGCCCTGCACTGGCGACCGCCTGGGAGGCTGCACCCGATGGCCTGAGCTACCGCTTCACCCTGCGCGAAGGGGTCAAGTGGCATGACGGCGAGCCCTTCACCTCGGCTGACGTGGCCTTCTCCCTGGACCTGATCAAGCGCTTCCACCCCCGAGGCTCCAGCACCTTCGCCAACCTTGAGCGAGTCGACACCCCCGACGACCACACCGCCATCGTCCACTTGAGCAAGCCTGCGCCGTACCTGATTCGCGGCTTTGCCGGAGGTGAAACGCCCATCGTGCCCAAGCACCTGTATGCCTCGGGCGACCCATTGAGCAACCTGCACAACAATGCCCCGGTGGGCACCGGCCCCTTCCGCTTCAAACGCTGGGAACGTGGCAGCTTTATCGAATACGAACGCAACCCGCAGTACTGGGATCCGGCGGCAACCGTGGTCGACACCCTGATCCTCAAAGTCATCCCGGACGGCGCCGCCCGCATGGCCGCGTTCGAAAACGGCACGCTGGATGCCGGCGGGCAAAGTCCGGTGCCCCTCAGCGAGCTTGACCGTCTGACCAAATCTGGCCGATTGAAGGCCACAACCCGGGGCTACCGCTACACCATTACCCCGACCATTCTTGAGTTCAACCTTGACCACCCGCTGCTGTCACGCCTCGAAGTCCGCCAGGCGATTGCCCATGCCCTGGACCGCGAAGTCATCCGCAAAGTGGTGTACTACGGCTACGCCGAAGCCAGCTATTCGCCCATTCCCAAAAGCTTTGCCAACTACGTCTACGAAGGCCCCAACCCGTACCCCTTCGACACAGAGGCCGCCAACGCGCTGCTGGACAAGGCGGGGCTTGAGAAAAAAGGCCCCTGGCGTTTCAGCCTGACCCTCGACCCGCTGCCCTATGGCGACAGTTACAGCCGCACCGCCACCTATGTGCGCAGTGCACTGGCACGCATTGGCATCGAAGTGAAGCTGCGCGCCCAGGACTTCCCCACCTACATCAAGCGGATCTACACCGACCGCGACTTTGATTTCGCGGTGGTCGGCATGGGCACCCTGTACGACCCCACCGTCGGTGTTCAACGCCTGTACTGGTCTAAGAACTTTCGCAAGGGCGTGCCCTTCTCCAACGGCACCCACTACAACAACCCCGAGGTGGACCGCCTGCTGGAAAGCGCCGCCGTGGAGACCGACGAGCAAAAACGCGGCGATCTGTTCAAGGCATTCCAGAAAATCGTGATCGAAGAAGTGCCCTCCATCACCCTGGTGATGCAGCAACAGGTCTCGGTCTACAACACGCGGGTCAGCGGCTTCGAAGACGACGCCAACGGCCTGGACAGCAGCCTGGCCAATATCAGCCTGGCCGCCGCAGGTGGCGAGCATGCTTGAACGGCGCAGAATGTGGCGCCTGTCGAGGCGCACCTTGTGGCAAGCCATCCCCACCGTGATCGGCATCCTGGTACTTAATTTTCTGCTGCTGCGGCTGATCCCCGGCGACGCGGTAGACGTGCTGGCCGGTGAATCCGGGGGCGCCAGCGCCGAGACGCTGATTCAGTGGCGCAGCCATTTCGGCCTGGACTTGAGCCTGGAGGACCAACTGCAGCGCTACCTCGGCCAACTGGCCCATCTGGACCTGGGCCTGTCGCCACGCTTCAACCTGCCGGTCAGCCAACTGGTGCTGGACCGACTGCCCAACACCCTGCTGCTGATGGTCGGCGCACTGGGGCTGGCACTGGCCATCGGGATTGCTGCCGGGACCGTCATGGCGACCTGGGTCGGGCGCTGGCCTGACCGCGTGTTGTCACTGGCGGTGTTGCTGCTCTACTCCACGCCGGGATTCTGGATCGGCCTCATGGCGGTGCTGCTGTTCTCGGTCAAACTGGGCTGGCTGCCCAGCAACGGTTTCCAGACCCTGGGCCTGAACCTCAATGGCCCGGCCTGGCTGCTCGACCGGCTGCAACACGCCGTGCTGCCCGTACTGGCCCTGGCCACGTTTTATATCGCCCTGTATGCCCGCCTGACCCGCGCCGCGATGCTTGAAGTGCAACGCCAGGACTATGTGCGCACCGCTCGCGCCAAGGGGCTCACGCCCTGGCGAGTAGTGTCGCGGCACGTGCTTCGCAATGCCCTGCTGCCCGTATCGACCCTGGCCGGGCTGCATTTTGCCGCCCTGCTCGGTGGCGCGGCCGTCACCGAAACCCTGTTCGGCTGGCCGGGCCTGGGCCGCCTCACCCTGGAGGCGGTGATGTCCCGCGACTACAACCTGCTGCTGGGCATCCTGCTGCTGTCATCGATGCTGGTCGTGGTGATCAACATCGCCGTTGACCTGCTGCAAGCCTGGCTCGACCCCCGTATCCAGGCCGACTGAAAAGGAGCTGCCCCATGACCACTGCCGTGCTGCAAAGCGCCCCGACCGGCTACAGCGAAAGCGTCTGGACGGCCCTGTTGCGTAACCCTTCGGCACTGATCGGCGCGACGATGCTGGCGCTGGTACTCACCCTGGCGCTGTTGGCCGGAACGCTCTATCCCGGTGATCCGTTGGACATGGTCGCCATGCCGATGCTCTGGCCCGGCGACGACCCGGGCTACTTTCTGGGCAGCGACTCACTGGGCCGCGATGTGGCTGCCGGCATCGCCCACGGCGCCCGGGGCTCCTTATTGATTGCCGCCAGCGCCACCCTCATCAGCGTATTGATCGGCGGGCTGGTCGGTGCCTTGGCCGGCTACCACGGCGGCAAGCTGGGGGATGTGCTGATGCGCATCTGCGAAGTGTTCCAGACCGTGCCGTCGTTTTTGCTGGTGATCGTCATCGTGGCCATCGGCAACCCGACGCTGGGGATCATCGCGCTGGCGATCGGCATCTCCTCATGGCCAACGGTCGCGCGGCTGGTGCGCGCCGAATTCCGTACCCTGCGCGAAGCCGACTTCGTCACCGCCGCCCGCAGCCTGGGCTTCAGCAACAGCTCGATCATCCTGCGCGAAATCCTGCCCAACGCCCTTGCGCCACTGGTGGTCACCACCTCGATCCTGATCGCCCAGGCGATTCTGGTGGAAGCCGGGCTGGCCTTTCTGGGCATGAGCGACCCGAATCAAGCCAGTTGGGGCGCCATGCTCGGCAGCGGTCGTGAACAGATCGCCAGCGGCTGGTACCTGACCGCCCTGCCGGGGCTGGCAATCATCTTCGTGGTGCTGGCCCTCAACCTTCTGGGCGACGGTCTCAACGACGCCCTCAACCCTCGCCTGCGACGGTATATCCCATGAGCCTTCTGGACGTACGCGGTTTGCGCGTGAGCTACGACAACGCCGATGCGGTAAAAGACCTGAGCTTCACGTTGCAGGCAGGCGAGACCCTGGCACTGGTGGGTGAATCCGGCTGCGGCAAATCCACCACGGCCCTGGCGCTGATGGGCCTGCTGCCGGACAACGCCCGGCTGGGCGGCCAGGTCTTGTTTGAAGGCCAGGACCTGCTGAGCATCGCGCCCCGGCAGATGCGCCAGTTGCAAGGCAACGCGCTGGGGATGATTTTTCAGGACCCGCTGTCCAGCCTCAACCCGGTATTGACCCTGGGCGAACAGGTGGCCGAAAACCTGCTGGCGCACACCGACCTCACCCGTCGCCAGGCCTGGAAACGCGTCGAAGAACTGTTCGCGCTGGTGCAACTGCCCCGCCCCGCAGCCCACCTGCACGAGTACCCGCAACATTTGTCTGGCGGTCAGCGCCAGCGGGTGGTGATCGCCATGGCGATTGCCTGCCAGCCGCGCCTGTTGATCGCCGACGAGCCGACCACCGCGCTGGATGTGAGCGTGCAGGCGCAGATTCTCGAATTGCTCGCCCGTTTGCGCGGCGAACTGGGCATGGGGCTGCTGTTGATCACCCATGACCTGGGAGTGGTTGGCCAGCACGCCGACCGGGTGATCGTGATGCACGACGGTCACGCGCTGGAGAGCCAGCCGACCCGTGCCCTGATCGATCGCCCGCAACACCCCTACAGCCGCGGCCTGCTTCAGGCTTCGCTGGGAGCGGAACATGACCAGCACTACCTGAACAACCGCCTGGCCGAAATCAACATCGAGCGCCAGCCCGGCCAGGCCACGCGCTACAGCGTCAACAGCAGCCACTACGGGCCGGGGCGCAAGCCACGGGCACCCGCCGGCAACCCGGCGCTGCTCAAGGTCAGCGACCTGACCACCGGCTACGGCGACAGCACTGTGCTCAACCGCATCAGTCTGGAAGTGGGCGAGCGCGAGAGCGTGGGACTGGTCGGCGAATCGGGCTGCGGCAAGTCGACCCTCAGCCGCACCCTGCTGCGTTTGCTGCCTGCCCGCAGCGGCACAGTCGAGTTCGACGGGCGCGACATCGCCAGCCTCGCCGGTGAGGAGTTGCTGGGCTGGCGACGCCAGGTGCAAATGATTTTCCAGGACCCCTATGCCGCGCTCAATCCGCGCCACAGCGTGGAGACCATTCTCGACCGCGTGCAGCGCCTGCACGGACAGAACGACCCGGGGCAGCGCCAACAGGCACGTCTGGCAATGCTCGACGCCGTCGGTCTTGCGCGCAGCAGTCTGGCGCGTCTGCCCCATCAGTTCTCCGGTGGCCAGCGCCAGCGCATCGGCATCGCCCGGGCGCTGATCCTCAAACCCCGGCTGGTGATCTGCGACGAGCCGGTGTCGGCACTGGATGTCTCGACCCAGGCCCAGATTCTCAACCTGCTGGTGGAACTGCGCGAAGAACTGAGCCTGTCCTACCTGTTTATCTCCCACGACCTGTCGGTGGTGCGCTATTTCGCCGACCGGATCCTGGTGATGGAACAAGGGCAGATTGTCGAGCAAGCCACCCCGCACACCCTCTGGCACTCACCCCGGCACCCTTACACCCGTCGCCTGTTGGCGGCGATACCGGGCGCTGCGGCGCCGAGCCCCCCACCCCTGCCTGTATCCGGCCTGCGCTTTGCTGTTGGCTGGTAATTCCAAGGAGCATCACATGTCACACATAGACTCAGCCTGGGGCGCCGTCCCGTCGGCCGGATACGAAGACCTGGCGCAACGTTTTCGCCCCCTGTTCGCCCGGATTCGCGAGGGGGCAGTGGATCGCGAACTGGAGCGGCGCCTGCCGATCCAGGAACTGCAATGGCTCAAGGAAGCAGGCTTCACCACGGTTCGCGTACCCAAGGCATACGGCGGCGCGGGCGCCAGCCTGCCCGAACTGTTCAACCTGCTGATCGAACTGGCCGAGGCCGACTCGAACCTGGTGCAGTCGTTGCGCGGGCACTTTGGTTTTTGCGAAAACCTGCTCAACAGCCGCGACCGTGAATATCAGGGCATCTGGCTGGAGCGACTGGGCCGTGGCGAGACCGTCAGCCCGGCGTCCGGCGAAGTGGGCAACGCCAAACAGCTTGAATTCGGTACCCGCCTGAGCCTGCACGGCGGCCATTGGCAACTGAGCGGCAGCAAGTTCTACACCACGGGTGCGCTGTATGCCGACTGGGTCGATGTCAGCGCCAACAACCCTGATGAACAGCGAGTCTCGGTGACTGTACGCACCAGCGACCCCGGGGTTGAAATCATTGATGACTGGAACGGTTTCGGCCAGACCCTGACCGCCAGCGGCACGACCCATTTTCGCGAAGTGCCGGTCGATCCGATCAACGTCATCCTGGCTGAAAACCGCTTTCGCTATTCACCGGCTTTTTACCAGACCGTGCACACCGCGACCCTGGCCGGAATTGGCCGGGCGCTGGCCGCAGAGACGGCCGGGCACGTGGCCAAGCGCACCCGCAGTTTCAGCAGCGGCAATGCCCCGCGTGTGGCACAGGATCCGCAAGTGCTGCAAGTGGTGGGCAACCTGCGAAGCGCGGCCTACACCGCGGGAGCCATCACGGCACTGAACGCGCAGGCCCTGCAACGCGCCCATGAAGCGAGCTTGAGCGACGACGAACAGGCGTTGACCCTGGCGGTGAACATCGCGGAACTGGAAGTGGCGCAATCACAAACCATCGTCTCGGACCTGATCATCAAGGCCAGTGGCGATTTGTTTGATGCGCTGAGTGCGTCGGCCACCCTCAAGCCATTGGGGCTGGACCGTTTCTGGCGTAATGCGCGGACGTTGTCGTCCCACAATCCGCGTATCTACAAGAGCCGGATCGTGGGTGACTTCGCGGTCAACGGCACACCGCCGCCTGCGCAATGGCGCATTGGTGTGGCGTAGGATAAAAATCACGAAAAACCCGTAGTCGCTGCCGAAGGAACGAGGCTGCGATCGAGCGCATAGCGGTCGCAAGACCGGTACACGCGGCGTGCCTGATTAACCGTGCAAGCTGACTTTACGACTGCTGCGCAGCCGGACGCAGCCTCGCACGGCTCGTCAGCGACTACAGATTCGCCACCCACCCGCGTGTAGTCGCTGACGAGTAGAACGAGGCTGCGATCGAGCGCGTAGCGATCGCAAATCCGGTACACGCGGTTTGCCTGATTAACCGTGCAAGCTGACTTTACGACTGCTGCGCAGCCGAACGCAGCCTCGCACGGCTCGTCAGCGACTACAGATTCGCCACCCACCCGCGTGTAGTCGCTGACGAGTAGAACGAGGCTGCGATCGAGCGCGTAGCGATCGCAAATCCGGTACACGCGGTTTGCCTGATTAACCGTGCAAGCTGACTTTACGACTGCTGCGCAGCCGGACGTAGCTTCACACGGCTCGTCAGCGACTACAGATTCGCCACCCACCCGCGTGTAGTCGCTGACGAGTAGAACGAGGCTGCGATCGAGCGCGAAGCGGTCGCAAATCCGGTACACACGGTATGCCTGATTAACCGTGGAAGCCGACTTTACGACTGCTTCGCAGCCGGACGCAGCCTCGCACAGCTCGTCAGCGACTACAGATTCGCCACCCACCCGCGTGTAGTCGCTGACGAGTAGAACGAGGCTGCGATCGAGCGCGTAGCGGTCGCAAATCCGGTACACGCGGTTTGCCTGATAAACCGTGCAAGCTGACTTTACGACTGCTTCGCAGCCTCGTTCCTTCGGCAGCGACTACAGGGGCAGGCCATTGGGCTCAATGACACACCAGCCCATCCCCAATCTTCAGGCTGTCCACCAGCAACGCATTGCTGCGCAAATCCCAGGCACGGGTCTGGCCGCCACGGGCCTGCCAGTCATGCAACGCCGCATTGATCAGCGCACGGCTCTGTTTGTCGGTGCGGCTCAGGTATACCCGCACATCACTGCTCGCCTTCAATGTCTGCGGCAACAACGTGTAGAAACGCCAGTCCGGCGCCTGTGCAAGCGCCTGCAAGCTGTTGCGTTCTTCAGCCAACAGGTTGCACTCGCCCGCCATGAACGCCACCGCGGCACGAATCGACGATACATAAGTTCGCAACTCGGCCCCCTGTTGCACCAAGGTTTGCGCCCAGGGACTGCCAACGGCAATGCACACGCTTTGCCCCTGTATCGGGCGCCGGGGCGCATTGCGCAAGCCAATCAACGCACCCTCCCGGTACTGCACCGGCAACTTGCGCAGACTCGCCACCCGATCAGCCACCACAGGCAGTTTCAAGCTCCCGGCTATCACCAGATCGACACTGCCATCGTTAAACCCGGCCGTATCGGGCAGCGCCTGCAGTTGCACCTTCAAGCCAAGGTAAGACCCCAGGGCTTCGGCCAGTTGACTGTCCAGTTCATCCGGCTCGGCAACCAGGGCTTCCTGTCCCAGGGTCGGGCGCGGATAACTGCGTACGCCCACGCGCAGCACCTGGCGCTGTTCGGCCGCCTGCAACAGCGGCCCCCGGGGCATATCGCCCGGTGCCACAGGCCATTGCCAGGCGACCAGCGCCACTGCGCCAGTCACCACTGCCGCCAACCACCTAACCACCGTGGCGCAAGCCCCGGCGCCAATAGGTAAAACGCCGCTCCAGCAAGGCCAGCAAAAAGTTCAGCAACAACCCCACCACCGCCAACAGCAGAATGCCTGCGTACATGCTGGGAATCTGGAACACCTCCTGGGAATTGAGCGTCAGAAAACCCAACCCGGAATGAGCCCCGATCATCTCGGCAGCCACCAGTGCCGTGATGCAATACGCACCCGCCAGACGAATCCCGGTAAAGATCGAAGGCGACGCCGCCGGCAGCACGATTTTGGTAAACAGAAACCAGCGGTTCGCGCCCATCGACAGTGCCGAGTTGATCAGCAACCCATCGACCTGCTTCACGCCGCTGATGGTACTCAACAGAATCGGCCAGAACGACGCCCAGAAAATGATCGCGATCTTGGACAATTCACCAATGCCCAAAAACAGAATAAACACCGGGAACAACGCCAGCGCCGAGGTCTGGCGGAAGAACTGCAACAACGGATCGAGCACACTTTCGACCCGTGCAAACCAGCCCATCATCAACCCCAGGCTGACACCCGAGGCGATGGCCAGCAGCAACCCGGCAAAAGAGCGAAACAGGCTGGCCTGCACGTGCTTGAGCAAGTCACCGCTGCTGGCCAGGTCCAGCACCGCACCCAACACCGCCGACGGCGGGCTCAGGTAGCCGGGATTGACGATCCCCAATTGCGGCAACGCCTCCCAAAGGGCCAGGAACGCCACAATGCCCACGGTGCTGTCGAACACCCGGCGTGAAGTCAATTTAAAGCCCATGGTCATACTCCAATCCGATAACCACCCAGAGTCGCAATGCTCTGCCAGTTCTGATGCGTCGCCGCTGCTGCTGGCTCACGGGTTAGGTCGGTCACTTCATCGCGCAGGGCCTCCCAGGCGCGCTGGCGATAGTGCACAAAGGCTTGGGTATTGCGCAGTTCAGGAAGGCGGGGGCGGGCCAGGTCGATATCGAAAATCTCTTTGATCCGCCCCGGACGCTGAGTCATCACCGCCACCCGATCCGACAGGAAGATCGCCTCGTCCAGGCTGTGGGTGATGAACACGATGGTTTTTTTATGGGTGTCCCAGATGCGCAGTAATTCGCTCTGCAAGGTCTCGCGGGTTTGCGCGTCCAGGGCCGCAAAGGGCTCGTCCATCAGCAGCACGTCCGGGTCGTAGGCCAGCGAGCGGGCAATGGCCACGCGCTGGCGCATGCCGCCGGACAACTCGTGGGGGTAGCGCGAGGCAAAACCGTTGAGCCCCACCAGCTCCAGGTATTCGCGGGCGGTTTCCAGTCGCTGTGCCTTGCCCACACCGCGAATCTCCAGGCCCACGGCGATGTTGTCGAGCACCGTGCGCCAGGGCAGCAGCGCATACCCCTGGAACACCACCCCCTGATTGCGGTTGATGCCTTGCAGGGGTTTACCGTCCACCAGCAGGTCGCCACCGGTCTTGTGGGCAAGCCCGGCGAGGATGTTCATGAAGGTGGATTTGCCACAGCCCGACGGCCCGAGGATGGACAGAAACTCGCCCTCGCGCACCTGCAAGTCGAACCCCTCCAGTACGGGCACCCGCTCCTCACGCCCGGCTTCGTCCCGTGCCTGAAACTCCATGTTCAGGTCACGGGCGATGATCTTGTGGGCAGCCATCAGGCGTGTCCCCGGGCAAATGGGTTGAATTCGTTGGTGTAGACATCCTTGACCCCTATCGAGCCTTTCTTGATCTTGCCTTCGTTTTCGAGGATGTCGATGTAGTACTGAATCGGCGGTTCGGTCACCACCAGATCGTCGATATAGGCAAAGCGCTCTACCAGTTCAAGCTTCATGCCGATGCGCTCGGAAGTGATCTTGCGGGCGTCGTCGGGGTTGGCATTGACCCAGTTGGCAGCACGGGCAATGGCATTGACCACGTCGCGGGTGGCCTCCGGATTCTCGCGGCTGAACTTGCCGAACACGCTGTACGGCGCCATGC
Source organism: Pseudomonas sp. DSV-1 (assembly GCF_035830915.1). Lineage (NCBI taxonomy): Bacteria > Pseudomonadati > Pseudomonadota > Gammaproteobacteria > Pseudomonadales > Pseudomonadaceae > Pseudomonas > Pseudomonas sp. DSV-1. The sequence continues at coordinate 4,391,668 of NZ_JAYMYG010000001.1, forward strand.
CGCCCAGGCCGCCGTCCAGGTCGTAGTCGCTCCACAGCTTGCGCAGCGCCGGGTTGTTCTCGGCCCCCCCGGACGATGGCGGATGGATGATGGCAACGTCGATATTGCCGGTGGCCAGGGTTTGCTCGCCCTGGTTGTCCGGCACCACCACCCAGTTGATCTTGTCGACGTTGACGCCCTGCTCGCGCAGGTATTTTTTGGTCACGAACTCGGCGCAGGCGCCAAAGCTGTTGAAGCCGATGGTTTTGCCTTCAAGGTCCTTGGGTTTGAAGATGCCCGAATTGTCGCGCACGAAGTACTTCATGTGCGGGGCTTCCTGCAGCGTCCTGCCACCGGCGGCGACCACCTTGAGATCCAGGCCACTGGCGATGGCTGAAATCACCAGGGGCACCATGCGCGCACCGAAGTCGATTTCGCCGGTGCCGGTCAACGGAATGATCTGCGGTGCGGCGATGCGCCCGATGTACTTGGGCCGTGCGCGGGTGCCCTCGAAATAGCCGAGGGAATCGGCGACGTAGACCAGATCGAATGACGGGTTGTCCGGGTACTTGAAGTCCACGACCTGATCGGCGCGGCCCTTGATCACGGCGGCGCTTTTACCGGCGCCCGCGTCCTTTTTTTCGCAGCCGGGCAGCAGGATGCCGGCAGCACCGACTGCGCCCAGTACGGCGCAACTTCTGAGGAAAGCTCTTCTGTTGTTGATCGGGTTCATGCCCGCTCCTTATGGATTGAGTGCTGCTGTTGTGGGAGCGGGCTTGCTCGCGACGGCATCACCGTGATTCGACAGGCAGACCGCAGCGCCTGCATCGCGAGCAAGCCCGCTCCCACCCAAGACAATCAGGCTGTTTTCAGGGCGTAACGCGAATCCGGACGCGTCAGGCCGTAGTGCTCGCGCAACGTGCTGCCCGCGTACTCACTGCGGAACAAACCGCGCTTGCGCAAAATCGGCAGCACTTCATCCAGAAACACGTCAAAACCATCGGGGAACGCGGGCGGCATCACGTTAAAACCATCGGCCGCGCCACTGCGGAACCACTGCTCGATCAAGTCGGCAATCTGCACCGGCGTCCCCACCGGCACCCAATGACCCCGCGCACCGGCCAGGCGGTTGATCAACTGGCGCAAGGTGACGTGCTCGCGATCCACAATGTCGATGATCAACTTGAAGCGGCTGGACTGGCTTTCAACACCCTCGAAGTTGATCAGGTGACGGGGGAACGGCGCGTCCAGGTCCTGCCCGCTCAAATCCACCCCCAGCATGCGTCGCAGTTGCCCCAGGGACACATGGGGCAGTACCAGATCGTTGAGTTCATCGAACTTGCGCTGTGCTTCGGCCTCGGTGCTGGCGATGTACGGGCTGATGCCCGGAAGGATTTTCAACTGGCCAGGGTCGCGGCCCACCGCCTTGGCCCGGGCACGGATATCGTTGGCGAATTCGGTCGCGCTGTTCAGGGTCTGGTGAGCGGTGAAAATCGCTTCGGCATGCCTGGCGGCAAAGTCACGGCCATCTTCGGAAGAACCGGCCTGCACCTGCACCGGCCGCCCCTGTGGCGAACGCGGCGAGTTCAACGGGCCCTTGACCTTGTAGTAGGCGCCCACGTGGTTGATCGAGTGCACCTTGGTGCTGTCGGCAAACACCCCGGCCGTCTTGTCCAGCACCAGCGCGTCGTCTTCCCAGCTGTCCCACAGATTACCGACCACGTTGACGAATTCTTCAGCCTGGGCGTAGCGGTCATGGGCCGAGGGATGTTCATCCAGGCCGAAATTGGCCGCGGCGGCGGCCATTGAGGTGGTGACGATATTCCAGCCTGCACGGCCCTTGCTCAGGTGGTCCAGCGCGCTGAACGAGCGGGCCAGGTTGTAGGGTTCGCTGTAGGTGGTGCTGGCCGTGGCAATCAGGCCGATACGCTGGGTCACTGCGGCAATGGCGGCAAGCCAGGTGACCGGTTCAAAACGGATGCGCAGGCCTTCACGGCCGCTTTCGGCCAGTGACGGCGAGTCGGCAAAAAAGATCGCGTCGAGTTTTTCCCGCTCGGCACGCAGCGCCAACTGCTGGTAGTAACCAATGTCCATCGACGATTCCGGCACCGACTGTGGATGGCGCCAGGCCGCTTCGTGATGGCCGTTGGGGTAGATAAACAGGTTGAGGCTGAGCTGACGTTCGGACATGTTCTGTTCTCTGAATTCAGGTGACGGAGGGGTTCAATGCAGTTCGGCGAAGTCGCTCAGCACGTCGTCGCGCAGAGCAATAAAACGGCTGTCGCTGCGGTTGCGCGGGCGCGGCAGGTCGATGTCGAGAATGCGCCGGATACGCCCGGGGTTGGGCTGCATGACCACCACGCGATCGCCCAGGAACACGGCCTCGTCCACATCGTGAGTGACCAGGATCATGGTGATTTTTTCCTTGGCCCAAATGTTTTGCAGCTCACCCTGCAGGCGCGCACGGGTCAGGGCATCGAGGGCGCCCAGGGGTTCGTCCAGCAGCAGCACGCTGGGGCGATTGACCAGCCCCCGGGCGATGGCCACACGCTGGGCCATGCCGCCAGAGATCTGATGCGGGTAGGCGTCGATAAAATCCTGCAGGCCCACCAGCTCGATATGCTCGCGCACGGTGTCGCGCTTTTCCTTCGCGCTCAGGGGCGAATTCTTGAGCGCGACCGCCACGTTCTGTTCGACGTTGAGCCAAGGGAACAAACGGTGATCCTGAAACACGATGCCGCGCTCCAGACCCGTGCCGTCGATGGGTTGGCCATTGAGCAGGATGCGCCCCTCGTACTCTTCGTCCAGGCCAAGAATCAGGCGCAGCAGGGTGGACTTGCCGCAACCGCTGGCGCCGACGATGCTGATGAATTCGCCGGGGGCGATGTCGAGCTGGATATTGTCCAGTACCTGCAATTGGCTGGTGCTGCCCGGTCGGGAAGCAAAGCGCTTGCTGATGTTTTCCAGGGTCAGGCTGTTATTGAGCATGCTGCAATCCTTCTGAAAGTGCCGATCAACGCGGGTCAATGCCGTACAGGCGCTGCATCCGTCGCTCAAAAATCCGGGCCAGTGCATTGAGGCTCCAGCCCACCAGGCCGATGACCACCATGCCGAACAGCACCAGGTCCATCATGAAATGCTCGCTGCCATCGATCAGCGTGTTGCCGATGCCCTCCCCCGACACCAGCAGGTATTCGGCACCGATGGTCGCCAGCCACGAATACACCAGCGCCAGATACAGCCCGGTGAAGATCGACGGCAAGGCGGCGGGCAACATGACCCCGACGATGGTTTGCCAGCGGCTGAAGCGGTAGACCCGCGCCACTTCCAGCAGGTTGGGCGGCACATTGCGCAGGCCGTCGCAGGTGTTCACCACCACCGGCACCAGCGCCGCCAGTGACAGGAACACCACCTTGGCCACATCACCCAGGCCAAACCACACCGAGATCAGCGGGATCCAGGCGAACAGCGAAATCTGCTTGAACGTGTTGAAGCTGGGGCCTACCAACCGCTCGAAGTAGTGCGACAGGCCCAGCAGGCAGCCCAGCACCAGACCCAGGGTGGTGCCGATAAAAAAGCCGCTTAGGTTGCGCGCCAGGCTGGCGCTGATCGCCCGCCAGAACTTGCCTGAAGCTATCTGGTCCCAGGCCGTGGCCGCGACCTTTTCCGGCGAGACCAGCAGACCGGACTGGCTCCAGCCCATGTGTGAAGCCAGCCACCACAGGGCAACGGCGCTGATCGGCAATACCCAGCCGCGATAGCGACGGCTGATGCTGCTGCCATGATTGATTGCCAGGGCGCTACTCATGACAGGCGCCCCGCTACAGGTGCGCGGCCACGATTGAGGCGCCGCTCGGCGTGATCAAAACCGCGATCGATCAACAGTCCGATCGCACCGACCACCACCACCGCCGCCATCACCAGATCCAGCTGGAACAGTTGGCGACCATACACAATCAGGTAACCCAGCCCTTCGCTCGACGCCACCAGCTCAACCACCACCAGTGACAGCCAGGCTTTGGTGAAGCCAAGGCGCAGACCGGTGAACAGGGTCGGAATGGCCGCAGGCAACACGATGAACACCACGCTCTGCCAACGGCTGAAGCCGTAAGCCCGACCCGCTTCCAGCAACCCTTTGGGGGCCTGGTGAAAAGCCTGCAAGGTGCACAGCGTGATCGGCACCATCGCGGCCTTGGCGATCAGCACATACTTGAGCGGCTCGCCGATGCCGAACAGCAGCAAGGCAAACGGCAGCCAGCCCAGTACCGGTATCTGCACCAGAGCATTGAAGGTGGGAAGCAGATAATCCTCGACGGTTTTCGACAGCCCCATGGCCAACCCCAGCGCCACACCGACAGCGGCGCCCAGGGCAAAGCCGACCACCACCCGTTGCAGGCTGGCGGCCGCATTTATCCACAGGTCGCCTGACGTGAAGAGGTCCGACAGGGTTTCATAGACATAGGCGGGCGGCGGCAGCACCTGCTCTGAGAGCAGACCCAGTTCAACCCCCACGTACCACAGGCCCAGCAACGTCAGCGGCAGCAGCCACGGCAACGCCTTGTCACCCAGTCTTGAAGCCCAGGCCGATGTGCGGGGCACCTCGACCTTGCGTACGGGCCGGGGCGGTGCGGGTGGCAAGCGCTTGACGTTGGCCTTGGGTAGCGCCGGTGCGTACTGCTGGGGTGTGACGGTCTGTGCCCTGGCCATGTGCGTGGCTCCTTAGCTACTACAAAAAACGGAGTTCCTGTTGGCGACCTTGTGGGAGCGGGCTTGCTCGCGATGCAGACGACACGGTCTGTCTGGATAACCGCGTCGATTCAATCGCGAGCAAGCCCGCTCCCACAGGGGTATGCAGTTACTTGCCCGCTACCGCATTGCCTTCAGGCTGCTTGCCATCCGGGCCATAGGCCGTCCAGAAGGTTTCAAGGCCTTTGGCTTTGAGGGCCGCCTGCAGGTATGAAGGCTCAAACCAGCCATCGATACTGACCGGACGACGGATCAACTTTTCGTCCTTGGCCTGCTCCGCCACCGCCTTGTAGCGGCTCAACAAAAAGGGATCGATCAGCGGGGAAGCCTTGTCGCGGATGCTGACCCCGGCAGAGTCGGCGCGCAGCGACTCAACCGGTTCGTTGCTCTTGGCCCACTCGGCGAAAACGGCCTCACGGTGGTCTTCTTCGGACGTCCATTTCGCAGCGTCCACCAGGGTGTCGACAACCTTCTGTACATTGGCCGGATGCTCTTTTTCATAGGCCCCGCGAACCACCAATGCGGTCTGGCGGGTGTAACGCACATCCTGGGTGGGGTTGTCGTAAATGATGTCGATCAGGCCCTTGTCGCGCAGCTTGAACAGTTCACGACCGCCAAAGGCGGCATCCACGCCGTTGGAAACCAGCGCTGCCTGAGTGCTGCCGGTATCGAGGTTGATGACCTTGATATCGCGCTCGGTCAGGCCGTGCTCGGCCAACAGGTTGATCGACACCAGATGGCCGTTGGTACCGCGAAACACCGCGACTTTCTTGCCTTTGAGGTCATCGATACTTTTGATGTCCGAGCCCTTGGGCACGGCCAGATACAGATTGGCCCTCACACCCAGGGCCGCCAGCAGCTTGGTGTCCAGGCCGTTGGCGCGTCCGACCACGGCAGGCAGATCGCCCTGATAGGCGAAGTCCAGTTGCTGGTTGGACAAGGCTTCGTTGACTGCGGGGCCAGCCCCTTTGAAGAAGAACCACTGCACGTCGGTTCCGCTTCCGGCGAAAGCCTTTTCCAGCAGTTGCTGGTTGCGCACGATCCCGAGGGTCGAGCCACTGAACGTCACCGGATCACCCCCACCGGCGGTGGCTACACCGATCCGTAAAACATCGGCCTGGGCCAGCGGCACAGCCATGACTGCTGCCAGCGCGGCGGCGATGCGACCTTTGCGAAACAGGGATTTAGCGTTGAATGAGGCCATGGGCTGGTTTTCCTGGGAGCGATGGGGTTCGGCCGGTCAGGCGGCGAGGTGTTTTTTGTCGGCTTCGGTTTTGGGCGAGCGCGTCTCAGGCGTCGGCTTGAGCGCCTGGCTCAGGCGACCGTCCACACCCACCGGCACGTCGCCGTCGATGGTGGTGCGGCGCACGATGCGCTGGGCATCGCCGTAGTCGTTGATCGCAATATGCTGCGTGGCGCGGTTGTCCCAGATCACCACATCGCCTTCCTGCCAGCGCCAGCGCACGGTGTTGTCGACATGGGTAATGCGGTCGTGGAACAGGCGGATCAGTTGTTTGGAGTCATTGCTGCTAACACCCTGCAGTTCTTTTACAAAGTGGCCCAACAACAAACTTCTTTCGCCGGACTCAGGGTGAACGCGAACCAGGGGATGTTCGGTTTCATACACTTGGGCGGTGAACTGTTCGCGATAACGCTTAAGACCCGACTCATCGGTATCGCGCGGCGCGGCATAGTCATACACATTGGTATGCAAGGCACGCAAACTGTCGGCCAATTGTTTTAAAGGCTCTGGCAAGTCGGCATAGGCCGATGCGGTATTAGCCCACACGGTATCGCCGCCATAAGGCGGAATGACCACACCGCGCAAGATGGAAATCTTTGGGTAGTTGGCAACAAAGGTCACATCGGTGTGCCAGGAGTTGGCGCGGGTTTCCTTGGCATCCAGATGCAGGATGGCGGCGCTTTTCTCGGCAGAGCGCACGGTCGGATGGGGCACCTGATCACCGAAGCGTCGAGAGAAGGCTTCATGTTCGGCGTCATCCAGATGCTGATCACGAAAGAACAGAACTTTGTATTTCAACAGTGCCTGATTAATAAACTCGAATGATTCGGCACTGATATCCCCGCCCAGTTTTATGCCTTCAAGTTGTGCACCAATCCGACCTGCCACAGGTTTTACTTGAATAGTCATTGCGCCACTCCTGCCTCACGAGTTGTTGTGGACAGATCATAAAGGCATAAAAGCAGCGCTGACTAATCACTATTTAATCTAAAGATAGATGAGCACTTTTATAGAACTCAACCCGTTTTAACGACTTTAAATAGTTATAAGTTTTTTGGTTGTAAGGTCATAACTGATTAAGTGAATGAACCTGAAACCAGAAGCTAAAGGCTCACCAGTAGGCTGGTTTGTCGGCTGGTTTTTTGCGGGTGGGTATACGTGCAGGGAACTGATACCGGGCCAGTTCGGCGTTAGTGACCACCTGTCGCATCCAGTTCACGTACTGCTTCAACGAACCCGGAGCCGTTCGCTGAATGCCCTCACGGTGAGGCAGGATCACTCCTAGCTGCAGTCCGGGGAAATCCTCCCTGAGCGCCCTTAAAGCCGGGGTCATATCGGTATCGGCAGATACCAGGACAAGCTGCTCTACACGCAGTTCAAGTGGTAACGCGGCCTGCCGGGCCGCAAGCCGGTACATACTGATGGCGATATGAACGTCCGTCTCTTTCTCTTCAAGCTTCCAGATCTCAACCTGGTCATCTCTGGACGCCGCAGTGGCCTTATCAACAAAACGCGGCGCCTTGCCTGATTCAAGCTGGTGACGTCCGTAATACACATCGACACCCCGTGATATCAGCGCACGAATGTAGGTGTCCTGGGCCTCTTTTGAGGCAATGCCACGGCTGGCCAATGAGGGTTTGACGCCGGAGGTGAAAAAACTCACAGCAGCAAGCGTGCTGTCGCAGTGTTCGATACGGATGATATGAGCCAGCAGGGCAGGAAGATCCAGCCACTTGTACGGAGTGCCGGCCAGCAGGCCGTAAAACACGTTGTAGCCGTCTACAAAGCACGCTGTACGCAAGATTTCCTATCCCTGGAAACGAAAAAACCGGCCCTGGGCCGGTTTTTTCACCCCAACGGCCAGCGAACTGAATCACTGCGTACGGGGCTGAGTAGTGGGCCGATTATTGCGCAACACCGAGCGCAACACAAGATGAATTCGGGTGATCAGATGCATGGGTAAAGCGAGCGCTACTGTCGCAAAATCGAACAGTGTGCGGGCGGTTTCGTTTAACACAATCCGTGTCAAGTTAAGCCCGGGGCTGGTTTGTGCCTATGGCGGCTTAATGTCTTCAGAACATATGAACAACGCAGACCACTCAACCGCCCAATGGCACTTGCAAAAGAAACGGGCAGAGGCAAGTGTAATGACAAATGTCATTACACGAGTCAAAGCCATGGCCTCCATCAATATCCGCATCGACGATGAACTCAAAGCTCGCGCTTACCAGGAACTTGAGCGCCTGGGTGTCACCCCCTCGGAACTGGTCCGCCAGGCATTCCAGTACGTGGCCGAACGCGGCCAACTGCCCTTTCGCCCCATGCTGGTGACAGAAGAAGACGAAGCCCTCATCAATACCGTGCGCGAACGCCTGGCTGCGCCGCAAAGGCTCAAGGTGACACTGGATGACCTTTGATCTTGAGTTACGGCAAATCCAGAGCCCTGTAAAAACAGGATTTCAACTGGGTTAACCCCTCTGGCATATGCCTTGCACCCTCGCAGTATGCTTTTGCCAAGGTGCTGCCTCCCATGAACGAATCACTCGCCGGCCCTCTGGCCTGGGTCAACGGCAGCGATGCCCCGGAAAAAACCGAAATCAACCTGGGTTTTATGGCCCTCACTGATTGCGCCTCGGTGGTGGTGGCCGCCACTCAAGGCTTCGCCCAGCCCTTCGGCCTGACCCTTAACCTCAAGCGCCAGTCGTCCTGGGCCAGCCTGCGGGACAATCTGGTCAGCGGCCAGCTCGACGCCGCCCACAGTCTGTACGGCCTGATCTACACCGTGCACCTGGGCATTGGCGGCGTGACAGCCACCGACATGGCCGTGCTGATGGGGCTCAATCAAAACGGCCAGAGCCTCAACCTCTCCCACGGCTTGCAGGCCCAAGGCGTGATCCGTCCTGAGGCGCTGCAACAACACGTGCACCAAAGTCGCGCAAAACTGACTTTCGCCCAGACTTTTCCCACGGGAACTCATGCCATGTGGCTGTATTACTGGCTGGCGAGTCAGGGCATTCACCCTTTGCAAGATGTCGACAGCGTGGTGGTGCCGCCGCAACAGATGGTCGCGCACTTGCAAGCCGGACGGATTGACGGGTTTTGCGTCGGCGAGCCCTGGGCCGCCAGTGCGGTGGAACACAATATGGGGTTCACCCTCACCACCACTCAGGCCCTGTGGCCCGATCACCCGGAAAAAGTCCTGGGCTGTACCCGCGCCTTCGTCGAGCAGTACCCCAACACCGCCCGGGCGCTGGTCATGGCGATTCTCGAAGCCAGCCGTTTTATCGAGCAAAGCGACGAAAACCGTCGCAGTACCGCACAGTTGCTGAGCGCCCCCGAGTACCTGAATGCACCCGTCGAGTGCATCGCGCCGCGTTTGCTGGGCGATTACAGCGATGGCCTGGGCAATCACTGGCAAGACTCCCACCCGTTGCGCTTTCATGGCGACGGTGAGGTCAACCTGCCCTACTTGTCCGACGGCATGTGGTTCATGACCCAGTTCCGCCGCTGGGGCTTGTTGCGCGACGACCCGGATTACCTCGGCGTCGCCCGTCAGGTTCAGCAACTGGCGCTGTACCGCGATGCCGCCAGCGCTGTGGGTGTGAACGCCAGTGGAGCCGACATGCGCAGCAGCCAACTGATCGACGGCAAGGTGTGGGACGGCTCTGACCCCGCAGGCTATGCACGAAGCTTTGCGCTGCATGCCATGAGCGCCAGCGCTCCCCTTCTAGCCCGTCGTTGACTGGAGCCTGCCCATGCTGCGTATCTTGCTGATCAACGACACGGCTAAAAAAGTCGGCCGCCTCAAAGCTGCGCTGAGCGAAGCCGGCTTTGAGGTGATCGACGAATCAGGCCTGACCATCGACCTGCCCGCGCGCGTCGAAACGGTGCGCCCGGATGTGATTCTGATCGATACCGAGTCACCCAGCCGCGATGTGATGGAACAAGTGGTGCTGGTTTCTCGGGACCAGCCACGGCCAATTGTGATGTTCACCGACGAGCACGACCCCGGCGTGATGCGCCAGGCAATCAAGTCCGGGGTCAGTGCGTACATCGTCGAAGGCATTCACGCACAACGTTTGCAGCCCATTCTCGATGTGGCCATGGCCCGCTTTGAAAGCGACCAGGCCCTGCGCGCCCAACTGCACGCCCGGGACCAGCAACTGGCCGAGCGCAAGCGCATCGAACTGGCCAAGGGCCTGTTGATGAAAATGAAAAGCTGCAACGAAGAAGAGGCCTACACCCTGATGCGCCGCCAGGCCATGAGCCGTCAGCAAAAGCTGATTCAGGTCGCGGAACAGATCATTGCCATGAGCGAGTTGCTGGGCTGACACCCCCTCTGGGTTGGCACACTTCTCGCTAAGCAATCCCTACCGGTAACCAACGGCGGTTGCCACACCCAAGACAAAGACGTCGCTGACCTCATTCGCCCATCGCGGATCAGGTAGCGGCGTTTTTTCGTTTTGGCCCTGCTGGCTCATGACTCCTTCTCGAAACGATTAACCGTTGAGGTGCGCGATGAATTCAAGCTTCTGGAAATCCGGCCATACCCCGACCCTGTTCGCAGCCTTTCTCTATTTCGACCTGAGCTTTATGGTCTGGTACCTGCTCGGGCCGCTGGCGGTGCAAATCGCCGCCGACCTGCACCTGACCACCCAACAACGCGGGCTGGTGGTGGCCACGCCGATCCTGGCCGGGGCCTTGCTGCGCTTTGTCATGGGCCTGCTGGCGGATCGCCTGTCACCGAAAACCGCCGGACTGATCGGTCAGGTCATCGTGATCGGTGCGCTGTTCGTCGCCTGGAAGCACGGCATTCACAGCTACGAACAAGCCCTGCTGCTGGGGCTGTTCCTGGGCATGGCGGGCGCCTCGTTCGCCGTGGCGCTGCCGCTGGCCTCGCAGTGGTATCCGCCACAGCACCAGGGCAAGGCGATGGGCATTGCCGGTGCAGGCAACTCGGGTACGGTGTTCGCCGCCCTGCTGGCCCCGCTGCTCGCCGCCGCCTACGGCTGGAGCAATGTGTTCGGTTTTGCCCTGATCCCGCTGGTGCTGTGCATATTCGTATTTGCCTGGCTGGCCAGGAACGCTCCCGAGCGGCCTAAAGCCAAGTCCATGGGGGATTATTTCAAGGCCCTGGGCGACCGCGACAGCTGGTGGTTCATGTTTTTCTACAGTGTGACGTTCGGTGGCTTTATCGGCCTGGCCAGCGCCCTGCCCGGCTATTTCAACGATCAATACGGGCTGAGCCCGATCACCGCCGGTTACTACACAGCAGCCTGCGTCTTTGGTGGCAGTTTGATGCGGCCTTTGGGCGGCGCTCTGGCGGACCGATTCGGCGGGATTCGCACCCTGCTGGGCATGTACACCGTAGCGACCATCAGCATCGCGGCAGTGGGCTTCAACCTACCAAACTCCTACGCCGCACTGGCACTTTTCGTCTGCACCATGCTGGGTCTGGGTGCCGGTAACGGTGCAGTATTCCAATTAGTGCCGCAGCGTTTTCGTCGTGAAATCGGCGTCATGACCGGTTTGATCGGGATGGCCGGTGGTATCGGCGGTTTCGCCCTGGCCGCAGGCATGGGGGCAATCAAGCAAAGCACCGGCAGTTATCAGCTGGCCTTGTGGTTGTTCGCCAGCCTGGGAGTGCTGGCCTGGTTTGGCCTGCATGGGGTCAAGCGCCGCTGGAGAACCACCTGGGGCTCGGCTGCCGTGACCGCAGCCCGCGTGTAAAGCCGTCATGAGCCTGCAACTGAGCTTCGCCCACGCCAGCGCCATCGGCCCGCGCGCCGAGAATCAGGACGCGCTGCGCGAGGTCACGCCGGTGCCGCTGCTGGCCACGAGCAAAGGCTATTTGTTCGCCATCGCCGATGGTGTCAGCCAATGCGCCGATGGCGGGCTGGCGGCCCGTTCGACCTTGCAGGCGCTGGCGCTGGACTATTACGCCACGCCTGAAACCTGGAGCGTGGCCCAGGCACTGGAGCGCTTGCTGCTCGCGCAAAACCGCTGGCTACAGGCCAATGGCGGCGGGCAACCGCTGCTGACCACGGTCAGTGCCCTGGTGCTGCGCGGCAGGCGGTTTACCCTGGCCCATGTCGGCGATTGCCGGGTGTACCGCTGGCACGGCGAGACCTTGCAGCGCATCAGCGAAGATCACGTCTGGGATCAGCCGGGCATGCAGCATGTGCTCAAGCGGGCGCTGGGGCTTGATCAACATCTGGTAGTGGATTTCCTTGATGGGCCGCTGCGTCAGGACGAGACCTTTGTGCTGCTCAGTGACGGCGTCTGGTCGACATTGGGCGATACCGCCATCGCCGCCATTGTGCGTGACCTGCCCGACCTGCAAAGCGCCGCCAGCACCCTGGTCAATGCCGCACATCGGGCAGGCAGCCAGGACAACGCCAGTGCCCTGCTGGTAAGGGTCGACACCCTGGGCGAGAGCGACATCGGCGATGCCTTGATGCAATTGCAGCAATGGCCATTACCCCCCGCCCTGAGGCCTGGGCAGCACTTTGAGGGCTGGCAGGTCGAAAGCCATCTGGGCCAGAGTCAGCAATCGCTGCTCTACCGGGTACGGGACGCACAACAACAGCCCTGGCTGCTGAAAACCCTGCCGGCCCGCCTGCACGACGATCATCAGGCAGGGCAGGCCTTGCTGTCGGAGGAATGGTTTCTCAAGCGGGTGGCCGGGCGGCACTTTCCTGAAGTACACCCGGCCAGTCAGCGTCAGCATCTGTACTACGTAATGCGTGAATACCCTGGCATTACCCTGGAAAAACTCTTTGCCAAGGGTGGGCCACTGCCCCTGGCGCAATGGCTGGACCTGGCCGAGCGCCTGCTGCGGGCCGTAGGGCTGCTGCACCGGCGGCAGATTTTTCACCGCGATATCAAGCCGCACAATGTGCTGCTGGGTGACGACGGCGAGCTGCGCGTGCTGGACTTCGGGCTGGCCTACTGTCCGGGCCTGTCTGAGGATCTGCCATCGGCGCTGCCCGGTACTCCCAGCTACATCGCTCCGGAAGCCTTTCGCGGCGAAAAACCCGCCGCCCGACAGGACCTGTATGCCGTGGGCGTGACCCTGTATTACCTGCTGACCGGGCATTATCCCTACGGTGAAATCGAAGCTTTCCAGCGCCCGCGCTTTGGCGTGCCGGTGAGCGCCAGTCGATACCGCCCCGACCTGCCGGAATGGATTGCCCACAGCCTGGAACGCGGTATTGCAGCCGATCCGCAGCTGCGTTTTGAAACTGCCGAAGAGTGGTTGCTGCAACTGGAGCAGGGCGAACGCCAGAGCCTGAACGTACGCCCCAGACCCTTGCTGGAGCGAGAACCGCTGATGGTGTGGCGGGCGGTGGCGTTGATGTCGTTGTTGATCAATCTGGTGCTGATGTTTTTGCTGCTTCACACCTGACAGTCGCTCGAAAACCCTGTAGTCGCTGACGAGCCGTGCGAGGCTGCGATCGGTGTGATGCGGCACATCGATCGCAGCCTCGTTCTACTCGTCAGCGACTACAGGCGTAACGCTCCAACATCGGGCGCGGCGCTTTCATTCGGTGCATAAAACCCTCACCTCAACATTTCATCGCCCTTTAAACACAGGCCCTGGCAACTTGGCACAACCGCTGCATTAGCTCTTTCATCAATCATAAAACCCGGTCTTCAACGACGAAGAACAGGTTTCCCGAGAGAACGGGACAAGGACAAAGGTGTCCTCGCCAGGTAACTGGCGGGACACCTTTTTTGTTTGCGTACGATTTGTCGAGCATGGCCGCGGAGAACCTGATGAAAAAACTAAAACTGGTGATGATCGGCAACGGCATGGCCGGGGTTCGTACCCTGGAAGAATTGCTCAAGCTGAGCAGCGAGCTCTATGACATCACGGTCTTCGGCGCCGAACCCCATGCCAACTACAACCGCATCCTGCTGTCCCCCGTACTGGCCGGTGAACAGACCTTTGATGAGATCGTGCTCAACGATCTGGACTGGTATCTGGACAACAACATCACGTTGCTGCTCAACCGCAGAGTGGTGACGATCGACCGGGTAAAACGTCGGGTCATTGCCGACGACGGCACCGAGGCCGAATACGATCGCCTGCTGATCGCCACCGGCTCATCGCCGTTCATTCTGCCGATCCCGGGCAACACCCTGGACGGCGTCATCGGCTACCGCGACATTGCCGACACCCAGGCCATGATCGACACCGCCAAAACCCACACCCATGCAGTGGTCATCGGGGGCGGCCTGCTCGGCCTGGAAGCAGCCAACGGTCTGATGCTGCGCGGCATGCATGTGACCGTGATCCACAACGGCGAATGGCTGCTGGATCGCCAACTGGACCGGGTCAGCGGCCAACTGCTGCAAGACGCCCTCGAAGCCAGCGGCCTGCATTTTCGGTTGTGCGAGCAGACCAGCGCCCTGCACGACGCGGGCAATGGCCGGGTCGGGTCGGTGGAGTTCAAGAGCGGCCAGATCATCCCTGCCGACCTGGTGGTGATGGCTGCAGGCATTCGCCCCAACATCGAACTGGCAGAGCGTGCAGGCATCCCGTGCAGCCGCGCGATTCTGGTCAACGACACCCTGCAAACCTACGACCCGCGCATTTACGCCATCGGTGAATGCGCCAGCCATCGCGGTATCGCCTATGGCCTGGTGGCTCCCCTGTTCGAACAGGCCAAGGTCTGCGCCAATCACCTTGCGCAATTGGGCTTTGCCCGCTACCAAGGCTCCGTCACCTCGACCAAGCTGAAGGTCACGGGCATCGACCTGTTTTCTGCGGGGGATTTCATGGGCGGTGAAGGTACCGAAACCATCACCCTGCGTGATCCCATTGGCGGGGTCTACAAGAAGCTGGTGATCAAGGACGACGTGCTGGTGGGGGCCTGCCTGTATGGCGACACCGCTGACGGCAGTTGGTATTTGCGCCAGATCCGTGAGCACCACAGCATTGACGGGATCCGCGATCATCTGATGTTCGGTGAAGAGGTTCTGGCCCTGGGGGAAGTGCGCTGATGAACCGCCAGATCACCGCCTCCACCTGCTGCTATTGCGGGGTCGGCTGCGGCGTGCTGATCGAGCATGACGGCGAGCGCATTCTCGGCGTCAGCGGCGATCCGGCCCATCCGGCCAATTTCGGCAAATTGTGCAGCAAGGGCTCGACGCTGCACCTGACCGGCGACCTCAACGCCCGCGCGCTGTACCCGCAACTGCGCCTGGGCAAGGCCCTTGCCCGTGGCCGCACCGACTGGGACAGCGCCCTGGATCACGCCGCCAGCGTGTTCGCCGCCACCATCGCCGAACACGGCCCCGACAGTGTGGCGTTTTATATCTCCGGGCAGTTGCTGACCGAGGACTACTACGCCTTCAACAAACTGGCGCGGGCGCTGGTGGGCACCAACAACATCGACAGCAATTCGCGGCTGTGCATGTCTTCGGCCGTGGTCGGCTACAAGCGCAGCCTGGGCGCCGATGCTCCGCCTTGCAGCTACGAAGACCTTGAGCTGAGCGATTGCGTGATGATCGTCGGCAGCAATATGGCCTACGCCCATCCGATACTGTTTCGCCGACTGGAGGAGGCAAAAGCTCGGCGCCCGCAGATGAAAGTCATCGTTATCGACCCGCGCCGGACCGACACCTGCGATCTGGCCGACCTGCATCTGGCCATTGAACCGGGCTCCGATGTCGCTTTGTTTCACGGGATTTTGCACCTGTTGTTGTGGGAAGACTGGATCGACCGCGACTTTATCAAGGCCCACACCCAAGGCTTGCCCGAGCTGAAAAACCTGGTACGCGATTACACCCCGCAGATGGTGTCGCAGCTCTGCGGCATCAGCGTCGAGCACTTGCAGCAATGCGCCGAATGGGTCGGCACTTCGCCGAGTTTTCTGTCGCTATGGTGCATGGGCCTGAACCAGTCCACCGCGGGCAGTGCGAAAAACAGTGCGCTGATCAATCTGCATCTGGCCACCGGGCAGATCGGCCGTCCGGGTGCAGGGCCGTTCTCCCTGACCGGTCAGCCCAATGCAATGGGCGGGCGCGAAACCGGAAGCCTGTCCAACCTGTTGCCCGGCCACCGCGAGGCCGCCAATCCCGAGCACCGGGCCGAAGTCGCCGCCTACTGGGGCGTAGAGCAACTGCCGCACACCACCGGCCTGAGCGCCATCGAGCTGTTCGAGCAGATGGCCAGCGGCAAGATCAAGGCGCTGTGGATTGCCTGCACCAACCCGGCGCAATCCATGCCGGACCAGACCGCCGTGCGGGCGGCGTTGCTGGCCTGCCCGTTTGTGGTGTTGCAAGAGGCGTTTCATACCACCGAAACCGCCGCCTTCGCCGACCTGCTGCTGCCCGCCGCCAGTTGGGGCGAAAAGGACGGCACGGTGACCAACTCCGAGCGGCGTATTTCCCACGTGCGCAAAGCCATCGCAGCACCTGGGGAGGCCCGTTCCGATTGGGCAATTACTGTTGATTTCGCACAGCGTCTGGAAAAACATCTGCGCCCTGCGCAACCCGGCCTGTTTGCGTTTACCCACGCTGCGCAGGTGTTCGACGAGTACAAGTACCTGACCCGAGGGCGTGATCTGGATTTGTCGGGCATCAGCCATGCCGTGCTTGACGCCCTCGGCCCGCAGCAATGGCCCTTCCCTGTCGGCGCCCGTGAAGGTACTGCGCGGTTGTATCTGGACGGGATCTTTCCTACTGCCTCCGGGCGGGCACAGTTTGTCGCCGACCCGTATCGGGCAGCCAAGGAGCAGCGCGAAGCGGGCTTCCCGCTGACCCTGATCACCGGCCGCCTGCGCGACCAATGGCACGGCATGAGCCGCACCGGCACTGCCGCGCAGTTGTTCGGTCACGTCAGCGAAGCGGTGTTGAGCCTGCACCCGGATGAACTGCGCCGCCATCGCCTGCAACCCGGTGACTTGATCAGCCTCAAAAGTCGACGCGGGGCGGTGATCATGCCGGTCAGCAGCGATGACAGCGTGCGGCCGGGCCAGGCGTTTTTGCCGATGCACTGGGGCGACCGCTTTCTCAAGGGCGGGGTCAACACCCTGACCCTGCCAGCGTTCGACCCGCTGTCCAAACAGCCGGAACTCAAACACAGCGCCGTCCGGCTTGAGCCGGTGCAATTGCCCTGGCAGCTCTTCGCCCTGATAGAAGGCAATGTTCAACAGAAATTCGAGACATTACGCCCGCTCTGCGAAGCTTTTTCGTATGTGAGTTTCAGCCTGACGGGCCGCGAGCGCCCTGCGCTGTTGATCCGTGCGGCCAGCGCCAGCGCGCCAGACCCGCAACTGCTGCACGACATCGACCACGCCCTGGGGCTCGACGAGGGGCCGGTGCTGGCTTACGACGACCCGCGCCGTTGCATTGGCAAGCGGGTACGCATCGACAATGGCCGCATTACTGCCATTCGTCTGGCTGGCGAAACCCTGGCCCAGCACTGGCTGCAAAACCTGTGGCAGGAAGGGCACGCCGATGAACACCTGCGCCGCTGGCTGCTGGCGCCATTGAGCGCGCCACCCGGCAACGGCGATACCCCGGCCGCGGGCAACAAGATTGTGTGCAACTGCAAGAACGTCAGCCAGGGCGCGATAGGCGCTGGCATTAACCAGGGGCTGGACTTGCAGGGGCTGAAAAATACATTGGGCTGCGGAACGCAATGCGGCTCCTGCGTCCCGGAAATCAAACGCTTGCTGGCTGCCCAGGCGCAGCTGATCGCCGTTATCTCGTGAGGAAATCACAATGAGTGCAAAAGTCTGGCTGGTAGGTGCAGGCCCGGGTGATCCGGAGCTGCTGACGCTCAAGGCCGTGCGCGCCCTGCGCGAAGCGGATGTGGTACTGATTGACGATCTGGTCAATGACGCGGTGCTGGAGCATTGCCCGGCTGCCCGAGTGATTTCGGTGGGCAAGCGCGGTGGCTGTCGTTCGACGCCACAGGCGTTTATTCATCGCCTGATGCTGCGTTATGCCCGTCACGGCAAATGCGTGGTGCGGCTCAAGGGCGGCGATCCGTGCATCTTCGGCCGTGGCGGCGAAGAAGCCCAGTGGTTGCGCGAACACGGGGTTGAGGTGGAACTGGTCAACGGCATTACGGCCGGGCTGGCGGGCGCCACGCAATGCGCGATCCCGTTGACCCTGCGCGGCGTGGCCCGGGGCGTGACGCTGGTGACGGCCCACACCCAGGATGAGAGCCAGGTGAACTGGCAGGCGCTGGCACAAAGCGGTACCACGCTGGTGGTGTACATGGGCGTGGCCAAATTGAGCGAAATCCGCGAGCAATTGCTGGCGGGCGGCATGGCGGCGGATATGCCGGTGGCCATGATCGAAAATGCCTCCCTGCCCCACCAGCGCGAATGCCGCAGCCATCTGGGCGCGATGGAGCAGGATGCCCAGGTGTTCCAACTGAAAAGCCCGGCGATTCTGGTAATTGGCCGTGTGGCTCAACAATTGGCAGACCTGAACAGCGGGAGCGTGATCTCAAACGACCCCCTCGCCCCTACTGTTTACCCCGTTAGCCCACCCCACCCAGCGGCAAACAGCATTTGACTGAGCCGAATCGACCCCCGCCGTCATCCCGGTGTCATGGGAGTTTGTTTCCTTGACGGGCATTCAGCCTTCGAGGAGTCCCCATGATTCGCCCCACGTTACTGGCACTCGCGCTCTTATCCGTGATCAACAGCGCCTGCGCCGAACCCGGTCCGCCACTGCCCCATTCCCCCGGCGCACCTTATGCAGCCAGCAGTCTGGCGGACCGTATTGTGCTGACGCCGGGTGCCAATCCCGCTCGGGAAATGGCCGTGACCTTTCGCACGGACACCCGCCAGCTCACCAGCCAGTTGCAGTTGGCTGTGGCACTCGACGGCCCGCAACTGGATAAAGCCGCACGCGTGATCGAAGGCATCCCCCTGAGCCTGGAGACCGAGAACGGCGCCGCCCTTTTCCACCAGGTACGCCTGCACGACTTGCAACCGGACACCGCCTACGTGTATCGGGTCAAGGGCACCGATGGCTGGAGCGAATGGCTGCAGTTCCGTACCGCCGCCGAGGGGTTCAAACCGTTCAGTTTTATCTACATGGGCGATATGCAAAACGACATTCTGTCGCTGGCCTCGCGCAGTGTTCGCCAGGCGCTGCAAAGCGTCGCCAACCCGGCGCTGATCGTTCACGCGGGCGATCTGGTGTCGCAACGCGACGACCTTGTGCATGACGATCAATGGGGAGAATGGAATCAGGCCGGTGGTTTTCACTACGGGATGATTCCCCAGGTGCTGGCCGCCGGAAATCACGAGTACCTGGACAGCCTCAACCCCGACGGCAGCGAAAGCCGTACCCTTGGCCCGCACTGGAGCCGCCAGTTTGCCTTGGCGCAAAACGGGGTCGAAGGGCTGAAAAGCACCACCTACTTTGTCGACTATCAGGGCGTGCGTTTTATCGTGCTCGATGGCACCTCGGCCCTGGACATGGGCACCCTGGCCCAGCAAACCCGGTGGCTTGAGCAAAGCCTGAAAACCAGCCGTGCCCGCTGGAATATCGTGGTCAGTCACCAGCCCGTCTTTACCTGTGCCCGCCCTGAAGATACCGAGCCGTTGAAGCTCGCCTGGAAGCCTGTGTTCGAGCGGTACGCGGTGGATCTGGTGTTGCAGGGCCATGACCATTGCTACAGCCGTGTCACCGATGAAGCCGGTCGTGTGGCATCGACGGCTGCCCGAGCGGGCGGCAAGATTCAGGGTCCGGTGTATATGGTGTCGGTGGCCGGTTCCAAGATGTATGGCCTCAATGACCGGGCACAACAGCAGCCGGATCGCAGCGCCGAAGAAACCCAGCTGTACCAGACCATCGAGGTGCAGGACTCCCGCCTGAAGGTGCGCAGCTATACCGCGGCGGGCACGCTGTATGACGCGTTTGACCTGGAGCGCGACGCCAGAAACCGCAACCATCTGCGCGAGCCGGTGAAGTCCCTGCCCGCTGAGCGCGCCTGCACGCAAACGGCAGGCCCCGATGGTTTTGCCTGCAGCTCACGGGCCAAATAAGTCGCTCACCGATAGTCGCTGCCGAAGGAACGAGGCTGCGTTCGGCGACGAAGTCGTCGTGAAATCAGAGTCTGCGGTGTATCAGTTAAATCATGGACTCAGGTTTTACGATTGCTTCGCAATCGGACGCAGCCTCGTTCCTGCGGCAGCGACTACACGTTTCGGCTACATATCACTGTTCAGGTGATCGGTGCCGGGTTGAACAGGGTGATGTCGTTGTGCAGTTTGTGCTGCTCGGCCCAGGTGTGTTTTTTACCGCTGGCGACGTCCAGGTAGTAGTGGAACAGTTCCCAGCCCAGGTCTTCGATGGTCGCGCGCCCGGTGGCGATGCGGCCGGCGTCGATATCGATCAGGTCCGGCCAGCGCTGTGCCAGTTCGGTGCGGGTCGACACTTTCACCACGGGGGCCATTGCCAGCCCATACGGTGTGCCGCGCCCGGTCGTGAACACGTGCAGGTTCATCCCGGCAGCCAGTTGCAAGGTGCCGCACACAAAGTCGCTGGCCGGCGTCGCACAAAAAATCAGCCCTTTGCGCGTGAAGCGCTCGCCCGGGCCAAGCACGCCATTGATCGCGCTGCTGCCGGACTTGACGATGGACCCCAGGGATTTCTCGACGATATTCGACAACCCGCCCTTCTTGTTGCCCGGCGTGGTGTTGGCGCTGCGGTCTGCTTCGCCCTTGGCCAGGTAGCGGTCGTACCAGTCCATTTCCCGCACCAGCTCTTGGGCGACGGCCTGGGTCTCGGCACGGGAAGTCAGCAGGTAGATGGCATCGCGCACTTCGGTGACTTCGGAAAACATCACCGTTGCCCCCGCACGCAACAACAAGTCCGAGGCATAACCCAGCGCCGGATTGGCGGTGATCCCGGAAAACGCATCGCTGCCGCCGCATTGCATGCCCAGGATCAACTCAGACGCCGGTACGGTTTCGCGACGGCGCTGATCGAGTTTCTTGAGGCGGACTTCGGCCAGGGCCATGATCTGCTCGATCATCTCGGTAAAGCCATGGCTGGAATCCTGCAGGCGGTACAGCCACGGATCGCTCAGGTCCACCGAGCTGTCGTTTTCGTGCATCACCTGGCCGGCCTGCAATTTCTCGCAGCCCAGACCGATGACCAGCGCTTCACCGCCCAGATTGGGGTTGCGCGCCAGGTTACGTACCGTGCGGATCGGGATATAGGCGTCGGTGGCGCTGATCGCCACCCCGCAGCCGTAGCTGTGGGTCAACGCAACGACATCGTCGACATGGGGGTAAAGGGGTAGCAGTTCTTCCTTGATCCGCTTGACCGCATGGTCCAGCACGCCGGTCACGCACTGCACGGTGGTGGTGATGCCCAGAATATTGCGCGTGCCCACGGTACCGTCGGCGTTGCGATACCCTTCGAAGGTGTAGCCCTCAAGGGGTGCCTGCGCGGGCGGAACATCCGTGGACAGCGGCAGGCTGTCCAGGGGCGGGGCGGTGGGCATGCGCAGCTGGTCTTCGTTGACCCAGCTGCCCCGCGCAATGGCTTGCAGGGCGTAGCCGATGATCTGGCCGTAGCGAATCACTTCGCCGCCCTGGGGGATGTCTTCCAGAGTGACTTTGTGGCTCTGGGGCACAAAGTCCAGCGTCACGAGGCCATCCGCAAACACAGTACCGGCCGGTACGCCCTGGTCATTGACCACGACCGCAACGTTATCCAGCGGGTGCAGGCGGATCGAGCGCGGCGAATCAGAATGTTCAATCAACGTCATGATGCCGCTCCTCAAGAATTCACAGGTTTAAGTTCAGCGGTTTTCGGGTCAGTGGTCGGTGGCTCTTTGAGTACCACACGCTTGATCGGCCCGACGATGACCAGGTAGCTGAACACTGCCATCAATGCGTTGCAACCGACAAACACCAGCGCCCATTTGAACGAGCCGGTGGTGCTGATGATGTAACCGATGACGATGGGAGTGGTAATGGAAGCGAGGTTGCCAAAGGTATTGAACAGGCCACCGCTCAGACCGGCGATCTGCTTGGGCGAGGTATCGGAGACCACGGCCCAGCCCAGTGCGCCGACGCCTTTACCGAAGAATGCCAGGGCCATGAAGCCAACCACCATCCATTCAACGTCCACATAGTTACAGGCCACGATGCTGCTCGATACCAGCAGGCCGACGATGATCGGCGCCTTGCGGGCGAACGTCAGCGAGTGACCTTTGCGCAGCAGGTAATCGGAAATCACCCCGCCCAACACCCCGCCGATAAATCCGCAGATTGCAGGCAATGACGCAATGAAGCCCGCCTTGAGGATGGTCATGCCGCGGTCCTGTACCAGATACACGGGGAACCAGGTCAGGAAGAAGTAGGTAATACCGTTGATGCAGTACTGGCCCAGATACACACCGAGCATCATGCGGTTGGTGAGCAGTTGACGTATGTAGTCCCATTTGGGTCCGTCAGACTTTTTGCCTTTCTGGTCCATATCGACCATGCCGCCGTTTTCAGCGATGTACTTGAACTCTGCCTCGTTGATGCGAGGGTGTTCACGCGGGCTGTAGATCACCTTGAGCCAGATGCCCGAGAAGACGATACCCAGGATGCCCATGACGATGAACACATGCTCCCAACCAAAGGAGTAGACGATCCAGCCCATCAACGGTGCGAACAGCACAGTGGCGAAGTATTGCGCCGAGTTGAAGATCGCGGACGCTGTGCCACGTTCTGCCGTAGGGAACCAGGCCGCAACGATTCGGGCGTTTCCGGGAAAAGAGGGTGCTTCGGCCAGACCCACCAGAAAGCGCAGCATAAACAGCGCAACGACCGCTGTGGACATGCCGAACTCACCGATAAAGCCTTGCAGCACGGTGAACAGAGACCAGGTGAAGATGCTCAGGGCGTAAACTTTTTTGGAACCGAAACGGTCGAGGAGCCAGCCACCGGGGATTTGTCCGGCCACGTAGGCCCAGCCAAATGCGGAGAAGATATAACCCAGGGTTACGGCATCGATGCCGAGGTCTTTTTGCAGGCTGGAGCCTGCGATGGCGATAGTTGCACGGTCTGCATAATTGATTGTGGTCACCAGGAAAAGCATGAGCAAAATCATATAACGGACATGCGTCGGCTTGGTCGCTTGCATGTTGTACTACTCCCACTGTTTATTTTTATGCGCGGGTGAATCTATTTTTTTGATGTAGCTGACTTACAGTTTCTACAGATAAATGCGCTAGCCGACGGTCGTAATCCTTCACACAAAAGGCCGCTGATTTCTCAGCGGCCTTGGCTTTTGCTTACTGCGGACCTTGCTTGTCGATCAAGGCAGCCAGTGCCTCGTACTCTTCTGGCAACAAGTCGGTCAGTGGCGTACGCACCGGGCCTGCACTGTAACCTGAAATAGTGGCGCCAGCCTTGACGATGCTGACCGCGTAACCGGATTTGCGGTTACGAATGTCCAGGTAAGGCAGGAAGAAGTCGTCGATGATCTTGCCCACGGTGGCGTGATCTTCACGGGCCACGGCGTGGTAGAAATCCATCGCGGTTTTCGGGATGAAGTTGAACACCGCCGAGGAGTAAACCGGTACGCCCAGCGCCTTGTAGGCGGCAGCGTAGACTTCGGCGGTCGGCAGGCCGCCCAGGTAGCTGAAGCGATCGCCGAGGCGGCGACGGATCGACACCATCAACTCGATGTCGCCCAGGCCATCCTTGTAGCCGATCAGGTTCGGGCAACGCTCGGCCAGACGCTCCAGCAGCGGCGCAGTCAAGCGGCAGACGTTACGGTTGTAGACGATCACGCCGATTTTCACCGACTTGCACACGGCCTCAACGTGGGCGGCAACGCCGTCCTGGCTGGCTTCAGTCAGGTAGTGCGGCAGCAGCAGCAAGCCTTTGGCACCCAGGCGCTCGGCTTCTTGAGCGTACTCGATGGCCTGACGGGTCGAACCGCCTACACCGGCGAGGATCGGTACGCTGGTGGCGCAGGTATCAACGGCAGTTTTGATCACTTGCGAATATTCGCTGGCTGCCAGGGAGAAGAACTCACCGGTGCCGCCTGCTGCGAACAGGGCCGAGGCGCCGTACGGGGCCAGCCATTCCAGGCGCTTGATGTAGCCCTCGCGGTGGAAATCACCTTGAGCATTGAAGTCGGTTATCGGGAAGGACAACAGACCGGAAGAGAGGATGGACTTCAGTTCTTGTGGATTCATTATTCGAACACCCTGGGAGCACGTTGTGATGAAAAATACGTAAGCACTTCGCTACGTCGTACGTCATCGTACAACTTAAAAAGATAACGTCAATATCATTTCGTGCATTCGTGTTCAGCGGCGTCTGAATTTGGCCTGATGAAAATCACAAAGCCCGTCTAATACGGGCTTTGTGAGAGTTGCGCAGGGTTGAAATTTAATTTCAGAGAGGAGGTAGGTTGTCTGAGAACAACCGTTTCATGCGCCTGACCTGTAGTCGCTGAGGAGCGAAGCAAGGCTGCGACCGGCGTGATGCAGCACCCGTAAAGCCTAAGGCTGCGGTCTTGCAGTCTGATCCTGCGACGGCTTCGCCGCCGATCGCAGCCTCGCTTCGCTCCTCAGCGGCTACAACGATTACAAACGACTACCCGCGTTGCGCTTCTGCTTCTTCATGGGCATGACGCAGGCGTTCGCGGCTGTTGGTCAGGTGCAGGCGCATGGCCGCACGGGCCGCTTCGGAATCCTGACGGGCAATGGCCTGGTAGATTTCTTCGTGCTCGCGGTTGAGCCGGGTCATGTAGTGCTGCTGGTCATCATGGGCCAGACGCGCAGAATTGAGACGGGTACGCGGAATGATGCTGGTGCCCAGGTGAGTCATGATGTCGGTGAAGTAGCGGTTGCCCGTCGACAGCGCAATCTGCAGGTGGAACTGAAAGTCCGACGCCACGGCATCGCCATTGCGTGCCGCGTTTTCATTCAGGGCATCCAGCGCTGCACGCATCGCTGCCAATTGTTCCTCATTGCGACGCTGGGCAGCCAACCCGGCAGACTCCACTTCAAGGCTGATACGCAGTTCAAGAATCGCCAGCACATCGCGCAAGGTAACGACAGTCGCCGGGTCGATCCGAAAACCGCTCGGGCTCGGCGTATCCAGCACAAAGGTGCCGATACCGTGGCGGGTCTCGACCTGGCCGGCCGCCTGCAAACGAGAAATCGCTTCGCGCACCACCGTGCGGCTGACGCCGTGCGCCTCCATGATCGCTGACTCGGTAGGCAACTTGTCGCCACGCTTGAGCTTACCGTCGCGGATCTGCTCGGACAGCACCGTCACCAACTCTTGCGCGAGGCTGCGGCGCTTGCGAGGGAGGCGGGGTACGTCGATCTGGTTATCCATGTTGAACATTTTTCTCGAAATCAAAGGGGTCAGGGGCACTTCATGAAAGCAGCTGAAAAATCGCCCTGACACACCGGACGTCCGTGCTGCTGTGCTCCCGCATGGATGCATCATAGCTCAAGCCGGTTGTACGATCACCCGCTGACACAGGTGAACGCAAAACCTGCCGCCGCCGTCTTGCCTGCGATGCTGCCCGCGGGCTTATCAGGCCGTCTGCGGCGAGGACTCATCCGCTTGACGCTCACTCACGACAAACGGGACGTCCGGGATCCAGAACAAAAACGGGTCCTTGGCCGGCCGGTTGTCATAAGGCCGACTCCCCTCCTCCTGCGCTGATGCACTGGCACGACGAAAGCCATACACCTGGCGCCGCTCGACATGAATGCTCGGAGCCGCCCCTTCCCCACTGGCAGGCTCGATGTTCATGGCCTTCAAGGTGGCCAGCAAATCTTCAATGATCATCTGGCGATTCAACGTGAACGCCGACGCGAAGCAGCGCCAGAAGCGCCAGCCCGCACGCTCCAGAATGCGCTGGCGGCGCATGTCGCTGTCCCAGCGGTCCAGCCCGTGAAAGCGGTCGCCATCACACTCGATCGCAAGGCGGCTGTCGTTGTCCCCCTCCACCACCATGTCGATCCGATAAGCCCCGACGCCAACCTGCGGGATAACCCGATAACCGCGCTGCGTCAGTTCATCGTACATATCGCGCTCGAAACCCGATTCGCACAACTCGCGCAGATCGCTGACCTGCGCGGCATCCTGCGTAAACGGGGTCTCAAAGTGTTCAATCAGGCCTCGGCGCAAACCATCGACCGCACTCAGGTCGGTGAGCTCGACGCTGCGCACCAGATACATTCGGTCCCGCGCCCGCGACGCGGCCACATTGAAGCGCTGGGCAATCGAGTCGCGGCTGTTGGCAAAACAGTCGCCGGGGCTGGCCACCATCGACAGGAACATGATGTCCCGCTCCTTGCCCTGGAAAGTGCGCGCATCGCCACAGCTGATCTGGAACTGGGTGATCACTTCTTCACCCAGCTCCTTGGTCAGCATCTGCATGACTTTTTGCGCCTGCTCGGCCCCCAGCAACGAGACCACGCCAATGCTGCGCCCCGCGATCTGCGGCATGGCAATCAGGCGGCGGATTTCCTCGACAATCACATTGGCTTCGCCGAGGTTGAACTTGCCCTTTTTCTCCCCGTCCATTACCCGCAAATCCACCAGCGGCGGGTCCAGGCGCTCGGTCATCATCGGCAGGCGCAGTGGCTTGAGTTCGTGGTTGTAGAACTCACGCTTGGAGTATTCGATGATCGGCGCCACGCAGCGGAAATGCTCGCGCAGCATGGTGCCGCTCTTGGCAAACACCACTTTGAACAGGTCGTACAGCGAACGCTCGGGGGACATCAATGGCCGGTAGAGCCCGACCTGATTGCCCAAGAAGCGCGCCATCATGTTCTGCACACGCTCTTCTTCCATGCCGATACCGTCCGGCGAGACTTGTTTGTCATCGCCCACCACCAGCACTTTTTTCGCCCGCAACAACGCTGGCAGTGCCGTCAGGTCAGACTGGGACGCCTCATCGATGATCACCAGATCAAAGGCACCGTACTGGGCCGGCAAACTTTCGCAAATGCGGTAATGGGGCATGATCCAGCACGGGATCGCCGAGATCGCCACATTGGCGGCCAATCGTGCGTCCTGCCGGTAACGCCCGGCACGAACGCCCGTCCCCTTGCCGATTTTGCGGATCGCGGTGCGGTACAACTCCAGGGCGGCCCTGACACTCGGCGTGGCGTTCTCCGACAACCGCAGCCAGGTGCGTTTGACCACCGCATCCTGATACAGGCGCGACAGGTTCAGCTCCAGTTCACCGCGTAATGTGAACAGGCGCTTGAGGTCTTCGCGCCCGTCGATACTGTCGAGGTAACGCGCCAGACGGCTCAGGCGCCACACCTCCAGGCAGTTGTCCGGGAGCAGATCATCCACCGGCTCCAGGCTCGGTTCGTCGCGCAAACGGGCGGTCCAAATCAGGCCGCCGCTGTGTGCGATGAGGTCCGTCACCTGTTGCACCGTGCCGAGCGCACCCGTCAAAGCCAACACCCGGCGCAGCTCGTCCATCAGTTCGGACCACTGCACCTGAAGTTCGGCGGTCGTCACCTGCGGCTGACCCAGACTGGTGTCAAGAAACCCTTGCAGGCGCTCGCTCACTACACCGCCACAACCGGCCAGTGCTGTGTTGAAGGTGTGCTTGATGGCCCAGGTAGCCGCCAGTCGGTGACGCATCAGGTGATGGCGCAAAAAGCCTTCGCCCTTGCCCAGTACCGCCTCGTCACTGCGCAACTGACTGACGTCGGCCCAGTCCACGAGCAGGTGCCTGAGCTCGGTTTGCGCACGGATTTCGCCCTGCTCGGCGCGGACAATATCGCCGTACTGTTCGATCGCCCGGGCCGCCGCCAGCAGTTGCTCGGCATCGGTTTCAAGGGTCGGCAGCGGCATCTCGCCAGCCAGTGCATTCCAGCGCAACAGCAACGTTCGTCCCAGTTGCTGGAAGCGCACAAATGCCTGCACGTGCACCCAGTCCTGATCGTTCTGCGGCTTGCTGCCCAGCACCAGAATGGCGTCCAGCAACTGCCTCTGGCTGCCCTTGCCGATCAGGCCGGACAACCCGAACGGGCGTCGTCCCTGGGCCAGGTTATCGATGGCGGCCACCACTTCGGGCTGCGCCTGGAGCTCGAATGACAAGCTCACCGGCCGGGCTACAAATGCCTTGCGACCTGTCAGCGCCGCTTCGATCTCGCCCTTGAGGCTGTCAAAAAGCCCCAGCACATCGGCATTGGGGTTGCGCGACAAGTAGGCCTGCATGGCCGGCACCCACGGGTGCTCTGCGCTTTTGAGCTGCACTCGCAGTGCCTGCAACTGCTCCAGGTGATCCACCAGAGCCTGTGCCTGCTCCAGGGTCTGCGTGCTGGCGTCCAGCAAACGCGGCACCTCGCCCGTGCTTTCCTTGTGCTGCAACTGGCTTTCCCGGGCCAGATCCTGATGGACCTGAATCAGCGTTTGCGCATCCGGGAAGTCGGCCAGTTGCGGGACTTTGTGGCCCAGATAAGCCAGCGAATCCTTGAGTTCAAGCCGCGCTTCACGCAAGGCGATGATGTCTTGCAGGCTGAAACGCGGGCGATGTTCGTCCCCCACCCCGATCTGATCGGCAAAGCCGTTGATCTCGTCTTGCGCCGCAGCGACCTGCAACGCGGCATGGGTCGGGCTCAGGCGTTCGCCGTCGATTTCCAGGTCTGACAGGTTGCGTTCGGCCCAGTGGGTAATCTCACGGTCGACACTGGTCATCTGACCGTGGAGGGTATTGATTTCGTCGTCAATCTGGCCGATTTCGCGCTTGTACAGCGACCGATCAATCCGCTGGACCTCAGCTGAGATTTTCTGAATGGCGAATTCGAACTGCTTCATGCCGTCCGCTTCGCTGCTCAGCAGGCTGATTGCCAGCGGGCGAATGTCCTCGGGGAGCTTTTCCTGCAGCACGGCCAGTGCCGGGTCTTTCATCGACGTCACCAGCACCCGCTTGCCATTGGCCAGGTAATGGCTGATGACGTTGGCAATGGTGTGAGTCTTGCCGGTGCCTGGCGGGCCCTGCACCACAACCCCGTCGTGCATCTCCAGCAACTGGATGATTTGCACCTGTTCGTCGTTGTAAGGCTTGGGAAAGTACAGCTCGTGAACCTTGGTTCCAGGCGCATCGCCACCTTGGGAGCCACTGACGTAGGACAAACCCCGGAACGGGGGCAGGACTACGTCCTCAAGCACGCTGGAAGGTTCGGTCAAGATCGCCTGCAAGGCCGGTGGTAATTCACCGATTGCCTCGATCTCGCCTTCAAAACGGCCCAGGTCTTCAATAAACATATTGCTGTCGCGGGTGCGGGCAAACAGGATCCAGGTGTCTGTCACACATAAATGCTCGGCGGCCTTGGGCACCGAGCGATCGCCCTCGGCAACCGTCACCGGCAAAAACTGCCCCTGGGCATCGAGCAGTGAAGAGGCAGAGCGAATCACCGGTTCATGACTGGAAGGATTGAACGGGCTGATTGCGGCCTGCTCTTTCTTGAAGAAATCCTTGGCCAGGGTCGCCAATGCCCCTACCCCCGGAATATCGGCGGCCACGTAGGCGTCGACTTCCAGCCGGGGCTCAGCGGCGCGTGGCCGGACTTCGATGGCCATGGAGTCCGGGTTGATGGCTATCTCGACCAACTGGCTGATCAACGGGTAGTGGATGACGCCAACCACGGGATGTTCCCACGTCGAAACGCCCAATCCCCAGACCAGTTCCAGTTGCGCATCCCCCAGATTGCCCTGCATCTGCTGCACCAGCAAAAACAGTTCGGCATAGAGTTCGATGCTTTTACGCCGCAGTTTTTCCTCTGCGGCCCACAGTCGCCAGGCAGTTTGGCTGTAGGACTTGAACTGCGCCCTGATCTCGCCAGCGTCCAGGCAATCCTCAAGATTCACCCACTCATCCACCGGGGCGTCTTCGCTGAGCTCAATGCCGACTGCGGTCAACCGCGTAAGCTGCGGCTCGGACAACAGGCCACTGTTGATCAGCGCCTCACGTGTCACCCGAAGTTTTAGCGCAGGTTCGGTTTGCGGCGTGCCCTTGAGTTCGATCCACAGCGCCAGCAACGGGCTCAAGGGCGCGGGCGGGCGGGTCTCGTGCAAACGCTCAAGCCGCAACCAGACTTCATCTTCGTCACCCTCCAGCACATCCAGGCTGACACCCGGCAGTGTCCGCAGCTTTTCTTCGCTGGCACTGAATGCGTTGTGTTGGTTGACGGTCAACGCTGGCCGCTTTTGCATGAGTGCCGTCTGTTTTACAAATTCAATCAGACCGGCGAGACGTGCGCGTACTGTATCCATGTGTGAGCTGAACCACTTTGATAAGGGGGGCGCATCGAAAAAACGTGAAAGCGCCTGGAGAAAGCGAAAATTCCTGCAATGCCCGACACAATACAGAGGTTCAAGTGGTATTCAGATACATCATTTTGTAAAAACCACTCGCTATAAAAGACGGCCCGGTTATTCCCGATAAGGTCGCCCGTCATGCCTGCCTCCCCCCAACGCCTTGCGCTCGCCATCGCGCTATTGAGCTCAAGCACCGTTGCTCCGCTGGCACTTGCCAGTGACACCCTCCTGGACTCACCCGGCACCAGCGCACTCAACCTGAGCGCCAGCGATACGTTGACAGTGACCCCGGCCGCAAGCCTGACCACTGCCAAGGTGGCCGTCACGCTCAAGGGCAGCACCAGCGGCCCGGGCGTGATGATCGACAACGCAGGCAGCCTGATCTCGACGGGCGGGCGAGCCATCGACAGCAGTGGCAGTGCAAGCGGCGAGCGCAACTACAGTATTTTCAACCGCAGCGGCGCGACGATTCAGGGCAGCAACGATGCCCTGCGCATCGACACCCCGTTCAGCAGTGGCAGTGTACTGATCGACAACAGCGGCACTATTCGCTCCACCGATAGCGGCCAGGCCATCGACCTCGACGCGGTGCGCAGCCATGACGTCAAAACCACCCTGATCAACCGCGAAGGCGGGCTGATTCGCGGTGAGTTCAGCGACGGCATGAAGACCGGCTCCAACGCCACGATTCTCAACTACGGTGAGATTTCCACAGGCGACGCCCTGAACGACGACAACAAGTTCGACGGCGTCGACATCGACTCGGCAACCGGCGTGACGGTGACCAACTACGGCACCCTCTCGGGCGGGCGCCACGGCATCACCACCGACCTGGGCGCAACACTGATCAACTATGGCGACGTCACCGGGCGCAACGGTTCGGGCTTCGGCTCGGACGGGGATGGCACCGTGATCAACCACGGCACCATCACCGGCGCCTATTCCGGGCTCAAGCCCAATGGTGACGGCGATGGCGTGGATATCGACCTGATCGCCCATATTGAGAACTACGGCGTGATTCAGGGCACCGGCGCCGGTGGCGTCGACAAGAACGGGTTTGCCAATGGCAGCGAAGGGATCGCCCTGGGCGGTGGTTTTATCTACAACGCCCTGGGCGCACGGGTCAGCGGCGCCAACAATGCGGTGCTGGTGGATGACGGCAGCGATGGATCAGGGCTGGCCGCCACCACGTTGATCAACAACGGCACGATCCAGGGCCAGGACGGTTTTGGCGTGAAGTTCGTGGGCGAGTTCGAGGACGTGGTCTTCAACAATGGCCTGATCAGTGGCAGCAATGGCCAGGCGCTGGACCTTGGCGGTGGCAATGACCGCCTCACGCTGGGCAGTGCCAGCCGCTTCGACGGCCTGGTGGACGGCGGCAGCGGTTACGACCGGGTGTCTCTGGATGACCCGGCCGGTGGCCGCTTGGGCAACAGCCGGAACTTCGAATGGCTGGACGTCAAATCCGGCAGCTGGACACTCACCAGCCAGAACGATTTCAGTGACGGGGGCGAGATTTTCAGCGGCGCCCGCTTGGTCAATCAGGGTGCCATCAGTGGTTCCCTCACCGTGGACGAAGGTGGCATTTACGCCGGGGGCGGCAGTGTCGGCAACCTGCTGGTCAACGGCACGCTGCAAACCAGCCCGCAATTGGGCACCGCGACCATCACCCATGACCTGACCCTGGGCAGCGGCGCGACCCTGGCCTACGGGGTCAATGCCGATGGCAGCAGCGCGCCGGTGCAGGTCGGCGGCACCGCCCACCTCAACGGTGCAACGCTGGCCATCAATGCTGGCAGCGGCACCTACCCGTGGCTCAGCCAGTACCGCGTGCTGAGCGCTGGCACCCTCGACGGCACGTTTGGCAACGTCACCAGTGACTATGCCTTCCTCACCCCGACGCTCAACTACACCCCCACCAGCGTCGAGCTGACCTATGCCCGCAATGACGTGACCTTTGCCGAGTACGCCAGCAGCGCCAACGGCCACAGCGCCGCCATCGGTTTGAGCCAGCTCAAGGCGGGCAACGCGTTGCATGACGCCCTGCTCAACACCAGCACACAAGCGGCGGGGGCGGCCATTGAGCAACTGGCCGGCAGCAGCAACGCCAGCCTGAGCAGCGCCACTCTGGGCGCCACGTCCCAGGTGGGCAGCAGCATGTTGGCAGCCATGCAGTCCGTGGGCTCAGGCGCCGGTTTGCGGGTCGCCAGTGCCGCTCAGGACACCCCTGCCCTGGCCGCCACCGGCCTGCCGCCCGGCGTGCGCAACCTCAATGACCCGAATGCCCAGGGCCGACTCTGGCTCCAGGGGCTGGGCAGCTATGGCCGACTGGACGGGACACACGGCAACAGCGACCTGACCCAACGCACCAAAGGCGGCGTGCTGGGCGCCGACTGGGCCCTGACACCGGACTGGCGCATGGGCATGCTGGGCGGCTACTCAAAAACCAATGTGGATAGCAGTGCTATGGAGGGCACGGTCAACAGCTGGCATGCGGGTGTCTACGGGATACGCCAGAGCGGTGCGCTGGCAGTGCGTCTGGGCGCGGCCTACAGTGGCCATAACGGGGACAGCAAACGCAGCGTGGCGTTTAACGGTTTTATCGACCTGCCCAAGGGCGATTACCACGCCAGCAGCCAGCAGGCTTTTGCCGAGCTGGGCTACGCCCTGGGCAGCGGTCGCTTGAGTGCCGAGCCGTTTGCCAACCTGGGTTATCAACGCTACCAGCGTGACCACTACACCGAAAAAGGCGGTGCGGCCGCGTTGAGCGTCGACAAGCAGACCCAGGACAACTTCAGCAGCACCCTGGGCGTGCGCCTGGCCCATTTGAGCCAACTGGAAAACGGCATGAGCATCACGCCCCGCCTGAGCGCAGGCTGGAAGCACACGTATGGTGATGTCAGCAGCTCAACAAATCAGCGCTTTGTGCTCGGCGGTTCTGCGTTCAATGTCGAAGGCAGCGCGCTGGATCGCAACAGCCTGGTGCTGGAAGCCGGGCTGGATATTGGCGTGTCGGCCCGCCAGACACTGGGCGTGGGCTACACCGGCGACATGGGCAGCAACAGCCGCACCCACGGGTTGATCGGGCAATGGCAAATGAGTTTTTGACCCGCTCCCACAGGTGATGGACAGATGCACAAAAAAAGGCCCTCCCCGAAACCGGGGAGGGCCTTTTGTTTAACGCCGGGGTTTAGCCCAGGTTAACGCCAAAGTTCGAAGCCAATGGCGCCAAGCCACCCGCAAAACCCTGGCCGATAGCCTTGAACTTCCACTCTTCGCCATTGCGATACAGCTCACCGAATACCATCGCGGTTTCGGTCGAAGCGTCTTCGCTCAGGTCAAAGCGTGCCAGCTCTTTGCCGTCTGCCTTGTTCAGAACGCGGATGTAAGCGTTCGAAACCTGGCCAAAGCTTTGTTTACGGCCATCAGCGTCGTGGATGGTGACCGCGAAAGCCAGTTTCTTGGCTTCTTGCGACAGACCCGCCAGGTTGACGTTCACTTGTTCGTCGTCGCCATCGCCAGCGCCCGAGCGGTTGTCGCCCTGGTGCACAACGTTGCCGTCCGGCGAAGTCTTGTTGTTGTAGAACACAAAGCTGCCGTCGTTCAGCACTTTGCCGCTCTCGCCAACAATGAACACCGAGGCGTCCAGGTCGAACTCCTGGCCGTCAGTCACACGCGGATCCCAACCCAGGCCCACAATCACTTCGGTCAGGCCCGGAGCTTCTTTGGTCAGGGAAACGTTGCCGCCTTTACTCAGACTTACTGCCATGTTCGTGAACCCTTATATGAAAAGTTGATGGGGTGCAGATTAGAATTTCAGACCGTAGCTTTCAGCCAATGGCTTGAGGCCGCCGGCAAAACCTTGACCCACAGCGCGGAATTTCCACTCGGCGCCATTGCGATACAGCTCGGCAAAGATCATCGCGGTTTCGGTGCTGGCGTCTTCAGCCAGGTCATAACGCGCCACTTCGTTGTTGTTGTCCTGGTTCACAATGCGGATGAACGCATTGCGCACCTGACCGAAGTTCTGCCTGCGTGCATCGGCTTCGTGAATGGTCACGGTGAACGCGATACGGTCGATGTCAGCAGGTACTTTGGACAGGTCGACCTTGATCGCCTCGTCATCGCCGTCGCCTTCACCGGTACGGTTGTCGCCCGTGTGCTCAACCGAGCCGTCAACGCTTTTGAGCTGGTTGTAAAAAATGAAATCGGAGTCAGCGCGGACTTTACCGTCAGCCTTGAGCAAGAAAGCGCTCGCATCCAGGTCGAAGTCTTGACCATCGGTGGAACGAGCATCCCAGCCCAGACCCACGAGGACTTTAGTCATCCCCGGAGCTTCTTTGGAGAGGGACAGGTTGCCGCCTTTGGAAAGGGAAAGTGCCATGTGTAATTCTCCTTAATAATGTGCGATCAAGCGTTCGTGTCGTTTTTAACGTCGGATTGCTCTTCTTCCTTACCTGGAAAGATGATGCTGGCCACAATACCGATGGCCAATACCACCAACACCACTATCAGGCTGGTGTTTGGATCAATGCTGATGCCGTGGCCAAACAGGTGATCGGTTGCGTTCAGGGCCAGCTTGCCGGCGATAAAGAACAACAGCGCGATAACCGATTTTTCCAGGTGTACCAGGTAGCGTTTCAGCGCTTCGAGAACGAAGTACATGGTCCGCAGGCCCAGAATGGCGAACATCATGGCCGAGTACACGATCAGGGGTTCACGGCTCACGGCAATCACTGCCGGTACGGAGTCGAAGGCAAACAGAATGTCTGAAACTTCAACCACGACCACACACAAAAACAGTGGTGTCGCAAAAAGAGCGCCCTTGCCTACAAGGGTCATTCCCTTGTTCTGCGGCTTCGTGATCTCTTTTTCAAGCTCTGTGCGCGAAACAAAGAAATTATGTCCGTGCAGCTTTGGCCAAACCGGGAACAGTTTTTTCGCAAAACGGTAGGCAATGTGCTTGGAGTAATCCTCCTCCTCATCTTCTTCCTTGCTGCGCAGCATCATGATCGCCGTCCAGGCCACGACCACCGCAAACAGCACTTCGACCCAAGGGCCAAACGCCAGCAGACCGGTACCGATCGCCACGAAAATCAGGCGGAAGACGATGGCGCCGATGATGCCCCAGTACAGAACACGGTGACGCAGCGCGTCCGGGATCTTGAACCAGGCAAAGATCGCCATGAACACGAACAGGTTGTCGACGCTGAGGACTTTTTCCAGCGCGTAACCGGTCACGAACAGGCTGGCCACGCTTGGGCCGTGGGCGTAATACAGGTAGCCCGCAAAGGCGAGGGAGATCAGCACCCAGAACACCGACCAGACGGCGGCGTTGGTCAGCGAGACCGGTTTATCGCTTTTGTGGGTAAACAGGTCGATTGCCAGAGCAATGACCGCCAGAGCCACAAATACAGCGATGGTAGTTGGCGGAAAGCCAATTGCCGTGTTTTCCATGATGTCCTCAGAGATCAAAATCGCCAGGGTTCAACCCCAGCTCATTGCAGATAATGCGGCAAGCAGCCCGCTCACTTTCATCGAAGTTGCCGTCGGCGCTACCGATTGCGCAGCAAACACGCACCAGCAGGCGGGCGGCATCTTCTTTTTTACGCAGTTGACCAATCGACTTCAGCGCCTCGGCGCGACCGATCTGCTGATCAAACTCAAATTTTTCGCAGACGGCGTTGAAAGCCTTGATCACGTCTTTAACGTCAAAAGCCTTCAGCTCATTCGAGTTTTGAATAAACCCGACCATCTTCTGTTTTTCGTCGCTGCTGATGTTGCCATCGGCAGCCGCCACCAGTGCGCACCCGGAAACCACGGCTTCCATGAACTCACGGTTCTTGAACTTGCTGACTTCCGCCGAGAGCTTGTCACGGGCGGCAGTGGCGTTGGTTTTGAGCCATTCGAGCATTGGAGTCACCTTGTCAGAAATTGCAGGTACGGCGCCTGTTTCATCAGGCGGCCACTTACAGAGCGCTCATTTGGAACCGGCAGCCCAGCGCATGCCCCAGCCGAAAGCTTTATCCATGTCGGAATGGCCCTTGAAGAACTCAACCCGACGGTTGACCTTCACGCTGCCACCGACGTTTTCCAGCAGGGCGATGGCGCACATGCCCTTGGTGCCACCCTCTTCGCTCAGGCGCACTTCGATCGGCGGCTCACCCGGAATGTACAAGGTGATAACGCCGTCTGTGGCCTGCCAGTTCGGGGCGCCTTCGTAGATAAACGCGTAAACCAGCACGCGACGCATCTTGCGCCACTCCTTGCCGTTGATACGCAACCACTCGCCGTCGCTCACAGAGCCGGTACGGTCGTCGCCCATCAACTGGATAAACGGCTCGTCACGGAAATCACCGAAGGCATTGCCCAGGGCCTGAACCGCGCCTTTGCGGCCGTTGTCCATTTCGTACAGGCAACCCACGTCCAGATCGATACCACCCGACTTGCCGCGCAACGAGGCGAAAAAGCCGCCACCGCCACCTGCATTGGGGTTGGTACGGTTCCAGTTCAGGTTGATTTTGATTTCGCCGAAGTCACCGTCCTTTTTCTCAAGGCTGATGGACGGACGCTGCTTGTCGAGCGTGATCTTCGACAGATTGATCTTGGCGGCCGGTGCCGGAGCAGGCGGTGGCGGTGCCACTGGCGTGGGCGCGGCTGCCGGTGCTGGAGCAGGAGCAGGAGCAGCAATATCAACGCCGAAGTGCTGAGCCAAAGGCGCCAGACCACCGGCAAAGCCCTGGGCCACGCAGCGGAATTTCCACGCGCCCTGACGGCGATAGAACTCGCCCAGGATCAACGCGGTTTCTTGCATGCCCTGGGTCGGGATCGGAGCTTCAATGCCGCCGCTCACCGATACGGTCAGTTGCGGGAAGGCATCGAACCGGGCCTTGTTCTCGTAGATGGTCGCGGTCAGGGCGACTTTCTCGATGGCCTGATCAATGGCGTCCAGATTGACACTGAACACACTGCGACCGGCCGCCGACTCGACCAGCTTGACCGCGCCATTGTTGACGCTTTGCTGGCCGAAGAAGCACATGTCGTTGTCGCCGCGCACCTTGCCCGACTCATTGAGCAGGAAGGCAGACACGTCCAGATCAGCGCCTGCCACCGGCGTGTAGCTGATGGTGACGCTCAGGCTGCCGGCAGCGACAGCGGTATTGGCGCCAGGAGTCAACGTCGTCATACACGCACCGCCTGGGCCGCATCGCTGGCCAGATCCTGTGCGGTACGACCATTGGCCACGGTGCCGATAGCGGTCAGGTCCCAGCCAGCAGCTGTGCGGCTGATGTACGCCATGACCACGCCTGTGTGACGACCTTTGTCCGACAGGTTGAAGCGCGCCAGCTCTTTGCCGGTCAGCTCATCAACAATGCGGCAGTAGGCGTTTTCTACGGCTTCAAAGTTTTGCCCGGTGAACGAGTTCACGGTAAACACCAGGTGCTTGACCCCGGCCGGCAGCTGTTCCAGGTTGACCAGGATCGATTCGTCGTCGCCATCGCCCTCACCCGTGCGGTTATCGCCGGAGTGAACGATGGAGCCGTCGTTGGACTTGAGCTGGCGGAACCACACCAGGTCCAGCGCTTGCTTGGCACTGTCGAGCAGGATGCACGATGCATCCAGGTCGATGGCAGCATCACTGCTCAGCAGTTTGGCAAAAAAACCGCTCGGTTTTACCGGGTCCCAGCCCAGGCCCATGCGGATTTTCTTGAGACCGGTTCCAGCTTCTTTCTCGAGAGAAATGGTTTGATTCTTGGACAGCGAAATGGCCATGAAGCGTCTCCTTGTCTGCACTCAAGCACGATAGGTAATTGCTGATTATTGACACGCTTTGCTTACGCCTGGCTTACAGCCCTTCACGCAAACACACGTCAAGTGGCCGCTTGCGACGCCACAGCGCGTGAAATTCGCGCCAATGTGGCTCCTGAGCGGCCCCGAGCATCTGTTCATCGCCCACGGTGTCACCCCAGGCACGTAATGTGTATTGGTCCAAAGGCCCGTATTGCGCCTCCAGCCGGATGACTTTTTGTTCACAGCGACAGTTGATACCGTCGATATCCCCCGTCAGCACGCCATCGACTGACGCCAACCGCGTTCCGATCAGGCCAATACCGAGTTTTTTGGCAAACGGTGCGAGCACCAATTCAGGGGACGCCGAGCAAATGGTGACGTTGGCGCCCTGCTCCAGCTGGTTGGCGACGGATGTTAAGCCCAAAGGCCGCATTAGGCGCTGCCACGAAACGTCACAAAATGCTTCTGCGCGCTCTTTTACCCACGCCTCTTTGGCACCTGTCAGGTAGACCGCGATGAGCTTTTCTTTAAGCGCATTACGCGAAATCCTACCCAGCAGGTAGCACGCAGTGGCCGGAATCATCCGGAACAAGCGCATCGCGAACAGCCGATTGCCAAAGGCAAAGCGCAAAAACGGCACAAACGTGTCGTGATAGGTCAACGTGCCATCGAAATCGAACGCTGACAGAACCTGCTTGCCTTTAACCGGTGTATTCAAAACGTCGTTCAACCCACTAATTCAGCCAATCTAAGGCTGCCTCCAAAAGTGTCTGACGAGCTGGCAATTTCGGGGCGAACCCCCTGCCAATGCGCTCGCTCAATAATTTTTTGCGCCCATTTGTAATGGGTCGCAGGCTCGCACATGGCGTCGTTGAACTTGAACACCGCAGGCGCCGCCTCACTCAGTATTTGGCGTGCACTGTTGAGATCTTCAAGGCTGACTTGCAGCGCCCTGTGGATAACTGCAATTTGCGACGGGTGGATAGCGGTTTTACCCACAAGCCCGTGGGCCATATCCAGCGCCAGCTCTTGCTCCAGCAAGTGCGGTGTATTCAGTTGCTCGAACACCGGTGCGGTCAGGGCAAAGCCTGCAGAGCCCATGATCCCGCACAACATGGGAATCACATAGCTCATGGGCGTGCTGTAAAGGGTCATGGCCGGGTGACGGCGCAACCCCAGGCAGCCCATCAGGTCGTTACCACCAATGCGTAACGCAATAATACGCCCCGGCAATTGTTCCAGCAGGGCGCTGCGCAGCTCAACCATCGCATCGGGAACAAAGACTTCCGGGGTTTCCAGGGTGGGCATGAGCATCAGGTCGTCGCGGGTCACCGCCTGCTGCCACTCGCGGATATTGCCCAGGCTCAGCTTGGGCACCACAAAACCGTCAACATGGCGCATCAGCGACCATTCATTGAGGACCGCTGCCATCGCCGCGTCCCGTGGCCGTACAAACAGGATAGGACCGACGGACGGACGACCGCCTCGCGCTTCGATCCCCAGCAGCAGGTTTTTGAGGTTGTTCAGCCCCTGCTGCACGTCGGTTTCGGCCACAGCGTCTTCCAGGCACACCACCAGCGAGCGCAAACCCTGGATCTTCTCGCCCAGCACCACCTCCAGAATGTCGGGGCGGGTAGCCGGCATATAAAGTGTGGCGCCCAAGGCATAGGCTGAATGCTTGATCATCAGCGAACACTCCTGATTACGGTCACAGCGCGATACGGCCCCAATTCATCACCGACCTCCTGGACCTCGATGTTGGCCTGGCGCGTAAGGTGCAGGAGCAATTGCACGTCCTGATCGTCACGGTTGCGCACCAGTACGTGGTCCGGCACACGGCGCATCACGGCGCGGGTTGCCTCGGCGATACCCGGTTTGACCCGATTGGGGTTGGTCACCGCAAACCGGGTCGAGATACGTTCGACCGCAGCGACAGCCGAGTGTTGCAACGCTGCGGCCTGCTCCGCTGTCCAGGGTTGCGCACTCGCCTGGGGGGCAAGCAGCGCACGCTCGGCTTCGATGCTGTGGATAAAACTCATGGTTACGTCGTGTTCCGCCAAATGGTCATACACCACGCAGCCATGCAGGCCCGGGTCTTGTGGCCAGATGGAACGGGAAACCAGCCCCGACACCGTGGCGCCCAGAATGCCCGACGGAATCAGCCAGTCTTCAGCCGATGCCGCCAGCCAGGCGCGACCACAGGGATCGGCCAGGACCACCAGTCGCGGATCTGGCGGAAAACGCGAATCCCCGGCCAGGCTGTCGCGGATCTGGCCGCTGATCGCGCCCTTGCCGGTCCAGCCATCGACAAACACGATGTTCTCGGCACCGTGGGTCTTGATGATAGCTTCGAGTGCGACGTTGTCGATTCCACGGTCACGAATAATGCTGACCCCGTAATGCGCCGCCTCACGGCCCAGATCGAGCAGCGCCCGGCGCAGCAACACACCCAGCGGCAAACCGGCCCGCACAAACGACACCAGCGCAATCGTCGAGCCGCTGTAGCGTTCATTCAACGCCAGCGCCAGCGCCTGCACATCAGCCGCCATGCGGGCGCCGTTCTGTGCCAGGGCCAGCTGATAGAGGCTTTTATGGGTGTCTGACGGCGCATGTTCCTGGCTGATCATTTCGGAGTAATGACGCTGCCGGGTCTGGATCAGCCGCTCTTTTTCCTGCACGTCGGTAACTTCGATCTGCAAGGTACGCAGTAAAAAGTGCACGTCATCAGCGTCATAGCTGCCACTGCCGACAGTCTCCAGACCTGCAAAAGCATTACTCATGGTCAACGCTCGCCAGCACATGACTGGCCAGCTGGCCACGCTTGGGCGTGCCCCACCAGTCGCATTCGGCCATAAAGCCCAGGTCCGACACACTGTCGCCAAAGCCCAACAACGGGCGCTTGCCGTTGATCGCCTGATCGCGGCGGATCCACTCGCGTACCGCTTCACGCTTTTGCAAGGCCTGGGGCAGGAACGCCAGATTATTGCCATTGCCGTGCACATACAGCCCGTCGAGCAAGCCCCGCGCCCTGACCTCGGCCAGCACGATGAGCAGCGCTTCGTCGGTTTCGTTGTTGTGCTTGGTGACGACGTAGTTGGCCAGCCCCTGCTCTTCGACTACCCAGCCACGCAACGAGAACCCCAGCTCTGCGCCAATGGCCAGGGTTTGCTCGCTCAGCTGGTGCAGACGGGTTTGCTCAAGTGCCAGCGCCTCGCACATCCGTGCATGCCAATCCAGGTCCAGCGAGCCATCCGGGTTGAGGATGACCCCGCCGTGGGCACAGACCGCACCGCGGACGAAGGGTAATTGCACCCGCTGATAGGCTTCGATGCTGCGCGCGGTCACCGGGACCACGTCGCTGGTCGCCAGCAACCATTCAACAAAGCTCTTCTGGGTGGCGCTCATGAAGCCGTTGGGCTGGCCGTCCACGTCCAGCGTGGCCGCAAAACGGGGCTCATCGCCCATTTTGCGGGCGGTTTGAAACAGGGTGTCGTCCAGATCAACGAACACCAGAGGGCGATTACTGCTCATCAACGATTACCTGCGCATTCAATGCGCTGACCAGCGCCGGGTCGACGGCAGCTGCCGGGGTTTCGCTGCAAATCAGCACCCGGTCAAACTGGCCGGGGGCGACGTTATAAAGAAAGTTGGGGATGCCCAGGCCGTAGTTGTCAGAGAACGACAACGCATGGTCGATGCAATGGCCCAAGGCAATTGGCGAACGGCTGGTGGAGCTGAAGCGCACATCGGCCCCCGCCCGCTCAAGTCGCTCGGCCAGCAGGAACGGGCGCCAGACAAACTCACTGGTGCCAATCACCAGCACCCGCTCACCGGGCGCCACTTGCACATCGGGCGCCAGCGTATCGAGGTGCTCACGCACACCCATGCGGCCCCAGTCGCGGTCTGGATCGAGGGCCCAGTCGCCTTGGGCCACACTGCCCACTTCGGGCATTTCGGGCAGTTCTGCGGCAGGATCTTCGGCGAATGTGTAGCGACCGTCGAGCAAA
This sequence comes from Pseudomonas sp. DSV-1, assembly GCF_035830915.1. Taxonomy (NCBI): domain Bacteria; kingdom Pseudomonadati; phylum Pseudomonadota; class Gammaproteobacteria; order Pseudomonadales; family Pseudomonadaceae; genus Pseudomonas; species Pseudomonas sp. DSV-1. The sequence goes on from NZ_JAYMYG010000001.1 coordinate 4,433,736, forward strand.
GAGACGCTCGTGACGTGATCGCCCATTGCCTTGCGCACCGCATCCTGAGACCAGTCGGTCAGGGTCGCGGTGACAATCCGCTCGATGGAATCCAGTCCCGCTTCAGCCAGCGCCCGGGACAAGTTGATAAAGGTATTGCCGGTCGACGCTTCGTCGTCCACCAGCACCAGCGAGCGGGCACTGAGCATCATTTCGCGGGTGCGCGCATCTAGCGGCAGGTGCAGCAGGTGCGAGCTGGCGTGGCTGTGCTCTTCTTCAAAGCGGGCAAACAGCTCGCTGCCCGTGGGGTGGCGACTGCTGCACAGGTACACGCTGTCATTGCGTGTCTGGCTCAACGCACGGTGTACGCCTGCCCCCAGACCGACGGCCGTTTCGGCCATGCCGATCACCAGCACCGGGCCGGGCAAGTCAGCGGGGATCTTGCTGGCCAGTGCATTGAAGCTTTCAGCCATCAGTGAGGGACGGGCCGGGATATGGCGACCCAGCACGCGGGAAACAAACAAAAAAGCCCGTTTTGGATTGCGCCGCTCGGCGAAATCGAAAAGTGCCTGTGGATCAAAGGTCGATGCATTGACCTGTACCTCCAGACGACCGCGCTTGAGGTTTGCATGCAAAACCTTGGGATCGGTCACGGGGTTAGCGCTATTCATCAACATTTACTACCTGGAAATACTTAAAAAGTGGGGGACGATCAGCGAGTCGATCACTTAAAACAAGCGAAAAATGGTTACCGCACAAGTCAACTCAACCCAGCAGCGAATTCCCGCGAACCGGAACCACGACGGTGATCGCCTTGACCTGAACATCTTCGCGCCAGACGCTGCCCGGAACGGGCATGCCAAGACGGCGAGCGGCAAAAATCCCGGGCAGATTCACACCTGCTTCACGGGTATAGCCAATGCCACCGGAGTAACGCAGATTGATCTCCAGCAAGTGCGGCTGGCCTGCGGCATCATCGCGGGTTTGCACATTGACGATGCCGTCGCACTTGAAGTGCCGCGCCGCCTTGATCGCCAGCCCGACCGCTGCACCCTCGCGCTCGAACGTCTGCATCAGGCCCTGTTTGCGTCGTGCGACATGGGCCACGACCTCGCCAGCTTCGCACACCATGTCCACCGAACACTCGCTGCCGGGCATGTAGGGCATGACCAGCAACGGCTTGGGGGCAGCTGATTGGCCGTAGGCCTGGGCAAATACCTGGGCGTTGACTTCATGGGCATCGGCGTTGGCAAAGCTGCGAAACGGATCCACGTCATCGGCCAGGCGCCAAAAGCCCTGACCGTAAATGCCGCGAGTCGGTTTTACACACACCTGACCGTCACGGGCGAGTTGGGCATATGCCTCTTGCAACTCGGCGCGGGTGCTCACGGTAATCGCCGGGATACACGCCAACCCTGCTGCCAGGGCCTCGCGAGTGAACGCAGACTTGTCGTCCACCCGTTCAAAGGTGTCCAGATCCAGAGCCCCGGTCACCAATTGCAGTCCGGCAGACTCGAACGCGGCCCGGTGAGCCTCATAAACCTGCCCGATACGCCCGGCCAGCACGACCTTGATCTGATGGGCCCGTGCCTGTTCGATCACCCAGTCGATGCGCTCTTGATTGTCCTGCGGCTCGCTCCAGGCGACATCCGCCAACCCGGTAATTTCAGGGCGATTTTGTCGGTGCGAGGCATAAATCCGCACGTCATCGGGCAGCGCCGCCCGGGCACCTGCAATCACGTCGCGCTGGCTGGACTGCCCTTCAAGAAACCAGATCATGAACATCCCTTGGTACGGATAAACGCGGGAGTCTAGCGCAAGGGTGTAACCGACGCCCTCAGTCATTATGGGGAGCCCGTGTAACCAAATATGAAAATTATTAACCAACTAGTTCATAATGTGCGGCATCGTGTCGCGCCCTGTTCGCCGGCACTTCATTCGAAGGAGCTTCTGTAGATGTTTTTCTCTTCCCGCGCCCTGCTGAACACCAGCTTGTGCAGCGGCTTGTCATTGCTGGCCCTGACGCCTGCCTGCGTACTGGCCGACACCACCGACAACCTGATGAACCGTTCGACCCTGACCGGCGACTGGGGCGGCGAGCGCCAGAAGTTGATGGATAAAGGCGTCAAACTGACCGGTGACTACAACTCCGAAACCTTTTCCAACCTGCATGGCGGGATCAAGCACGGCACCCGTTATTCGCAGCAAGTGCGTATCGGCGCCCAGTTCGACCTGAGCAAGCTGCTCGGCACCGCCGATGCTGGCCTGGTGCAAATCACCGTCAATGATCGTCGCGGCCACAGCGCCTCTGAAGATCTGGTAGGCAACCGCCTGCCGATCCAGGAAAACGCTGGCGGCAACTACACCCGTCTGTCTGAGTTCAGCTACCAGCGCACCCTGTTTTCCGAAGACCTGACCACCAAGCTGGGCTTCATGCCGATGGGCAATGATTTTGGCGGCATGCCGTTGCTGACCAGCTTCGTCAACGCCGGTTTTTGCGCACACCCGCTGACCCAGTCCAACGGCAGTGGCTGGACCAACTACCCGACCGGTCACTGGGGTGGCGAATTGCGCTACACCGTAAGCCCGGCACTGACCCTGCAAACCGCTGTCTTCCAGGTCAACCCCGAGTACAACAGCCGCTCCTCGGAAGCCTTCAGCATGACCACCAAAGGCACGACGGGGGCGATCATGCCGCTGGAGGCGATTTTCACCCACGACGCCTGGCTCAATGGCCAATACAAAGTGGGCTGGTACTACGACACCTCCAACACCCGCAAAATTGGCAGCACGCAAAAAGCCAACAACCGTACCGGTGCTTACGTGCTGGTCGACCAGGCCATCTGGCGTGACGAGCAAGACCCCGAAAGCGTGTTGCGCGCCTTTGGCCAGGCGGCCCGCAGCAATGCCGCGACCTCACCGATGAGCCACTGGTACTCGGTGGGTCTGGTCAAGCAAAAGCCATTTGCCAGCCGTCCTAAAGACAGCATCGCCTTCGCCTATGGTCGCGCCGTGTTCAACTCGCGCTCACGGGATGTACAAGAAGCGGCTGCCAGCAGCCCTGAGCAAGCCGACATGATTGCCAGCCTGGACAGCGGCGAGCAGTTGCTTGAACTGAACTATGGCGCACAAGTCACGCCGTGGCTGCTGTTGCGTCCCGACCTTCAGTACATCATCGAACCCGGTGCGTTCTATGGCGCCAGCCGCAGCAATGCCCTGGTCGCGGGATTGCAGGTCAAAGCGACGTTCTGACGGCTTGGGTTTATTGTGGGAGCGGGCTTGCTCGCGATGCTATCACGGCGGTTTTGCAGTCAGACCGCGGCGATACCATCGCGAGCAAGCCCGCTCCCACAGGGATGTGTGGTTGGCCTGCCAGCTTTCACAATTTGTTAAGAACTCCCCTCCTATACTCCAGCGCAGTATTCCATTCGATGACTGCCTGGTAGCCCAATGCGCCTGACTCGCCCCGCTCTACTGTTATTACTGCTCGGTTGCGTGCTGTTCTTCTTTGCACTGGGCAATCACCAATTGCAGGGGTCGACCGAGTCCAGGGTGGCGGGTATCGCCATGCAGATGCACTTGAGCGACGACTGGGTGACACCCCACCTGCTCAACGAACCCTTCCTGGAAAAACCACCGCTCAGCCTGTGGCTGGACGCTGGCGCCCTCCGCGTGTTCGGCGCCCAGCTATTCGCCGTGCGACTGGCATCAGCCTTTGCCGGATTGTTTTGTGTGATGTTGCTGTACGTCATGCTGCGCAAACTCGCACGCCCCACGGCACTGGCCTGGACAGCAGCAGCGATGCTGGCAACGATGGGCATTTTCTGGGGTAACACCCGTCAAGTAGGCGAAGATGCGCTGCTCACTCTGGGTGTGACCATGGCCTTGCTGGCGTTTTTCTATGCCAGCCGCCAGCTGCGTTTTGCCTGGGGCCCCTGGCTGTTGTTTGCCGCCGGGATTGCCATTGCCACCCTGAGTAAAGGCGTGTTGGGCCTGGCGCTGCCGGGGATCGTGATTTTTACCTATCTGGTGTGTGAAAGCCTGATAGAGAAACGCTTCGTCCTGCGCAATTGGCTACGCCCGGGGTTGCTGACTCTGCTCGGGCTAATCCCGCTGTTCATCTGGCTGTGCGTGCTCTACCAGCGCGGCGGAATGCAGGCGGTCAGCGAACTGTTGTGGACCAACAGCGTGGGTCGCTTCAGTGGGTCGTTTGTCGAGGCCGGGCATTACGAACCGTTTTACTATTACCTGCGAAAACTGCCCGAAGCCTTTTTACCGTGGAACCTGCTGACTTATCTGGGCCTGTGGCACTTTCGCAAACAACTGCGAAGCAATCCGTTCCTGCTGTTTTTCTGCGTGTGGCTGGTGGCGCAATTTGCGCTGCTCAACTTCGCCTCCAGCAAGCGTGCGGTGTACATGATGTCGATGGCACCCGCAGCCGCCGTGATTGCCGCGCAATACGCCCAGGTGATTGTGGACTGGCTGCGCAAAAAAAGTCCGGTGTCGGCCACGGCCAGGTTCCTCAGCGACTACCACCGGCCACTGGCTGCCGCACTGCTGGCGGGCCTGGTAGCCGCCTATCTGCTGGCAGCGCACCGGGCACCCCTTGCCGATAAGGAAGAGTCATTCCAGCCTCTGGCGGCCTACGTCATGGATCTGCAAGCCCGCGGTAAACAGGTGGCGCTCCTCAGGCCCGACGAGCGCCTGGGTGCCGTGGTGTTTTACAGCCAGCAATTGCAACACACGCTCAACTCAACAGCAGAACTGCAGGCGTTTCTCAGTGCATCGCCCGACCATATCGCCCTGGTGGAAAAGCCCGAGGTACCGGGGATGAACCTGAGCATCCTGGACGAGGTCAGTGTAGGGCGGCACCACTTCTACTTTGTCAGCCAGGCCGCTCCCGCCCCATAAACTTGATCCCGGGCAACAGAACGGCATATGACGTGGCCGATCACGGTGTATTGGCTACGCTCCTTGGGCGATTCCCAGTCAAGGAGCCTGTCATGACCATTGGTATTTCCAGCAAAACCCTGAGCGACTACGACGCTCACCTGGCCTTCAACACGGCCACCGCATTTTTACGCACATCTGATCTGGCCAATTACCTGATTGATCAGCTTGAGCAGCAACATGTGAAGGTCAGCATTGAAGTCAGTACCGACCCGGCACTGGCCAATCAGGATGTGTCTAACAACGGCTCGATTGTCTGGAACCTGCACAGCAGCGAGTCCCCCAGCCCCAACCTGCCCGACGTGGCAGCCCTGCTGGGTCGCATCCCCGCGCAGCAAAAGCCCTACATCACAAGCCAGTGGTGGCTGATGCATCTGCTCGCCCTCGCCTGCCAGCAATTGAACAGTCAGCTCAACTTCAGGGATGCGGATGCGACCTGGCCGTGGCTCGATGAAAAAGTGCTCAGCGCCAGCGATATTGAACAGGTGGTGGCACGGGAACTCAGCGACCTGCCTTTACCCGACGAGCAAAACTGGAACCGCCTGCTGAACCGCGCATGACATGAAAAAGCCCGGCACATGTCCGGGCTTTGCGTGTTGCTTGAAGGGGGGTCAGAATTGCGAGGCTTCGAACCCGTGGCGGCTGCTAGCGGTCATTACCGGTACTATGCTCGCCCAGTCCTTGGGCTCGATATAGCCCAGCATCTGCGGCTCACCGTGGGCGTCACTGGCCCGGATGAACAAGGTGGAGCCGTAGCCAAACGTGGTGTTCGTTGACAGGTGCATGTCCAAAAGCAGTTGGTCCATGCATTCGCTGTGGCTCACCAGAATCAGGTTCTGGCCCGCTACTTTGTGCTTGAGGGCATCACGCAACATGGTGCCCCGGCAGTTGAACAGCCAGTCCTGTGCCTCAACCGGGTGCACAAACATGGCGCTGGCAGTTTGCCGCGCACGGGTCAACAGGCTGCTGTAAATGTCAGCGTTCTTGAGCCCCAACTGATTGAAGTCTGCGCCAAGCGCTTGAACCGCAGCTTCACCGCGCACCGTCACACCGTCTGCCGGGCCCAGGCACTGCGCCGAGGAACGGTCGCAACGCTCGCCATGACGGACCACCGCAATCACATCACCCTTGGCCCAGCTATCGGTCAGCAACACCACATGATCGGCATGGCTAGGCTGTGCCAGATCAGGCGGGGCCGCAGGTGCCAGCAGCGTCAGCGTCAACGCAATAGCCATCACGCTCGCGACGATCACCACCAGCGCATTTTTATAACGGACCAGGCCACGGCGTAGCAGCGTACGGTTAATCCCGGTCAGATCAAGGCTCAACGTCACGGTACTTATACCCTCTGCGGCAGTCAGTGAAAGACACCGGCCTACCCTATCGCTCGAATATGACAACGGGTCGCATCGCGGCCCTGCTGTAAGAAATAGACTTGCACAATTCAGGCATCTATTAGCTGAACAGTAGGTTAAAAAAATGGAGGTCAGAGGCAGGTGAAACGAATGTGAAAAAAAGCGTAAAAGCGAAGATCAGGCACACGCTTCAAATGGATATGAGGTTATGTGAACTGGTGCAAAACAAAACGTTTCAGCTCTGACGAATGCAGCCGATACCTCTCCAACACAACACTCGGCTGGGTCAAAAAAAATAATTCCCTCCAGCGAACTTAGATCATGCGTGCAGCGTTCCTGGAGAACCTTATGAATAGATGGCTGAGCGATATCAGCGTCAACCTGAAACTGTCCCTGGGCTTTGGCCTGGTACTGGCCCTTACCTGCGTGATGGCCGTCTGTAACTGGATCAGCCTCGACAAGATGATTGATCGCAGTAACTGGATGAGCGACATCACGCGGCTCAACACGGCGTTTACCAACCTGCGGGTGGCACGCTTGCAGTACATGCTCACCGATGGCGACGAAACCGCCGCGCAGAATGTACAAGCCAGCATTGATGCGTTCTCGGCCCAGCAAAAAGAGCTGATCAGCACCTTCCTGAGCCCGGAAAACCTCAAGCTGCTCAAAGAGCAACAAGCGATCATCGGCCGCTACGAGCGTGCGCTGGTCACGATGCGCAAGGCTTACGTTGAGTCCGCCGTGTCGCGGGCCAACATGGACCGCAACGCCGTACTGGCACAGGACGCCATCGCGACCCTGGTCAACCGCGCCCTGCAAATGCCCGCTGGCGATGAAAGCCGTTTTGCCATGTTCCAGAACGTGTCCGAAGTACGTGAGCAGTTCCTGCTCTCGCGCTATCAGGTTCGGGCCTACATTGCTGCGCCCAACCCCACGACCGAGAAGGCCGCACGCCAGCAACTGGACACCGCCATCGCAAGCCTGGAACGCCTGGGCTCGCACTTTGGCGAAAATGCCGGCGACACCCTGCGCACCCTGGGCAAAACCATGGAGCAGTACCAGCAAGCGCTGGAGCTGTACGCCAGCACCGACAACACCATCATCGCCATGCGCAAGGACATGACCGAATACGGTGCCAGCGTCCTTGGCCTCAGCGATGAGCTGTACAAGATTCAGCTGGAACGTCGCGACATCGAAAGCGCCACGGCCAACAGCATGCAATTGATCACCACCTTGCTGGTCTTGCTGTTTGGCATCACGGCCGCCGTGATCATCACGCGCCAGATCACTGTGCCTCTGCGTGAAACCCTGGCCGTGGTAGACCGCATTGCCGGTGGCGATCTGAGCCACAACCTGCGCGTGACCCGCCGCGATGAGCTGGGCGTACTGCAACAAGGCATTGCACGCATGGGCACCACCCTGCGCGAGTTGATCAGCGGTATCCGCGACGGCGTCAGCCAGATCGCCAGCGCGGCCGAAGAGCTGTCTGCCGTGACCGAACAAACCAGCGCCGGGGTCAACAGCCAGAAGATCGAGACCGATCAGGTGGCCACCGCCATGCATGAAATGACCGCCACTGTGCAAGAAGTGGCGCGCAATGCCGAGCAAGCCTCCCAAGCGGCCGCAGCCGCCGACAACGAAGCTCGCGAAGGTGACACCGTGGTCAACCAGGCGATTGACCAGATCGAGCGCCTGGCCGTGGAAGTGGGTCGCTCGACCGAAGCCATGGCTGTACTGCAACAGGAAAGCGACAAGATCGGCAGCGTGATGGACGTGATCAAGGCCGTGGCCGAGCAGACCAATCTGCTGGCCCTCAACGCCGCCATCGAGGCTGCCCGCGCCGGTGATGCGGGTCGCGGTTTTGCCGTGGTTGCCGACGAAGTAAGGGGCCTGGCCCAGCGCACGCAAAAATCCACCGAAGAAATTCAAACCCTGGTGGCGGCCCTGCAAAGTGGCACGCAGCACGTGGCCACCGTCATGCACAACAGCCGCACCCTGACCGACAGCAGCGTGACCCTGACCCGTCAGGCGGGCACCTCACTGCAAGGCATCACCCGTACGGTGTCGAATATCCAGTCGATGAACCAGCAGATTGCCGCTGCTGCCGAACAGCAGAGCGCGGTCGCCGAAGAAATCAGCCGCAGCATCGTCAACGTGCGCGACGTCTCCGAGCAAACCGCAGCGGCCAGCGATGAGACGGCCAAGTCCAGCGTTGAACTGGCGCGTCTGGGCAATCAGTTACAAGAGATGGTCAGCCACTTCAAGGTGTAATGACCCACTCGTGACACCGGAGGGGCCGCTTCAGCGGCCCCTTTTAAAGAACGGCGCCCGCCATCAACAGTGACTTGCCGGGAGACGTTACTCATCGTCCCCGGACATAGGTTCACGACAAAGTGCCGCACTACTTACGGCTATAAACAACTAAGAAAAACCTTACCGACAAATGTAAACGTGCGCATAGTCGAACAATGAACGCCTCACCTAAAGTCTCGGGCCGAACTAATAACAGGCCCCAGACTCATGTCAATTCAAAAAAAATCCGCACTTAAAGTTACTCTTGCCATTGCAACGTTGTTTGCGGTGTCCTCTTCGTTCGCTCAAGACTACACAGCCAGCTGCTCGACTGCCGGGTTCACCGGCACCGCCTATATAAATGCAGAAAGGGAAGGTCCGCTGGTCTACGTCACCAATACCGCCTATCAAATCAAAGCGCCTGCAGGGCATCAGAACACTCATGCCGCCAAGCTCAGCGTTTATGAAGTTGACGGCTATTTTAATAAACCAACACCGTGGAGAAGTTACAGCAAAAACCTCAGGCAAGATAACCTGAAGCACGCGATGAAAATGCGAACCTACCTGTGGACACCTAGTTCAGTGACTCAATACGTAAAGTTTGAATTTGATCGATCACAAAACAGCAAACCCACTTGCACTGCCAGCGTAAAAATCTTACTGCCTGGCTAACAAAACCTTTTAATAGCCGCGAACTTGGTTCACGGCTATTAAACACACGCGCTTATATACACCGGCAACCTTCATTGCCAGAAACCCACTTCACAAGCGCACGGTACGCATCAACGTGTCGTACGCATTTCGCTCATTCGTGCTGCACACGCGCCCGCTTGAGCAGTTTTTTGCTGCGCTCGGACAGGTGCAGCACCCGCAGATGCTTGCCCGCCTTGCGATAGCGCTCGCGCAAGGTGTCCAGTGCCGCGATGGCCGAGTAATCCATGAAGTTCAGGTGGCGACAATCCAGCGTCACCTGAGCCGGATCGTTGGCCGGGTCGAACTGCTTGAGAAAGGCCGTGGTCGAGGCAAAAAACAACGTGCCATGAACACGGTAAAGCTTGCTGCCGTCGCTTTGCAGATCCGCGTCGGCGTACAGCTGACGCGCCTGCTGCCAGGCAAAATTGAGCGCGGCGATAATCACCCCGCACAGCACCGCCACCGCCAGGTCGGTAAACACGGTAATCACCGTCACGGCGATGATCACCAGCACATCGTTGAGCGGCACCTTGTTCAGCACCCGCAACGAGGCCCAGGCAAAGGTCTGCTGCGAGACCACAAACATCACGCCCACCAGCGCCGCCAACGGGATACGCTCGATAAACGGCGACAGGAACAACACAAACAGCAAAATCATCAGTCCGGCAGTCACACCCGACAACCGACCACGGCCGCCGGAGCTGAGGTTGACCACGGTTTGGCCGATCATGGCGCAACCGCCCATGCCACCAAACGCACCCGACACCATGTTTGCCGCGCCCAACGCCACGCACTCGCGGTCCGGGTAGCCACGGCTCTCGGTGATTTCGTCGGTCAGGTTGAGGGTCAGCAGGGTTTCCAGCAAACCCACCACCGCCATCACGATTGCGTAGGGCGCGATGATGCTCAGGGTCTCAAGCGTCCAGGGAATCTGCGGCAGGCTGAAGCTCGGCAAACCGCCAGCAATGTGCGCCATATCGCCCAGGGTGCGGGTCGGCAAGCCCAGAAAATAGACCGCCAGGCCCACACCCAGAATGGCCACCAGGGCAGGCGGCGCGGCGCGGGTCAGGCGTGGCAGCAGATAGACAATGGCCATGGTCGCGGCCACCAGTCCGATCATCATGTACAGCGCCATGCCACTGAGCCAGGTGCCGCCGTCCTTGAAGTGATCCAGTTGCGCCAGGGCAATCACGATCGCCAGGCCGTTGACGAAGCCCAGCATCACCGGATGGGGCACCATGCGCACCAGCTTGCCGAGCTTGAACAAACCGAACGCCAGCATGATCAGCCCGCTCAACAGCACGGTGGCCAACAGATACTGCACGCCGTGTTGCACCACCAGCGCGACGATCACCACCGCCATCGACCCGGCCGCACCGGACACCATGCCAGGTCGCCCGCCAAACAGCGCGGTGAGGGTGCAGATGATAAACGCGCCATACAAGCCCATCAGCGGGTTGAGGTGGGCAACCAGCGCGAACGCGATGCACTCGGGCAACAAGGCGAAGGACGTCGTGAGCCCGGCCAGGACATCAGCGCGCAGACGTGAGAATTTCATGGCTTACCTAAAAGTCGGGACGGGAAAAACGGAAGGGATAATAAGTAAAGGATGGTAACAAATTGCAGGGGCTAAAAAGAAATTGTGGGAGCAGGCTTGCTCGCGATGGCCACACCTCGGTGAACCTGAATGACCGAGGTGTCTGCATCGCGAGCAAGCCCGCTCCCACAAGTGTGATGCGTGTATGTGCGTTGCGGGTTTACTTCACAACCATGCCCACACCACGACCACGCGGGTCGGAAGCGGTTTCAAGCTGGGTGCCGTTAACCCGGATCGCCTGGATATCGCCCATGTTCCAGCCCTGATCCTCCAGGGTGTAACCCATTGCCTTGAGCTCGTCAGCCACCTTGCCGGTGAGCGGTGCATAGGCGTCGAAGTAAATCGTGTCTTTGGGCAGCAACTGGTGATGCACGCGCTGTGCAGCCACGGCTTTCTCCAGTGGCAAGTCGTAGTCGTAAATGTTGTTCAGCACCTGGAAAATCGAGGTGAAGATCCGCGAACCACCCGGTGTGCCGAGTACCAGCGTGACTTCTCCATCGCGTGTCACCAGGCTTGGGCTCATGGAAGACAACATGCGCTTGCCCGGCTCGATGGCATTGGCATTGCCGCCCACCACACCAAACGCGTTGGCCACCCCCGGCTTGGAGCTGAAGTCATCCATTTCGTCGTTCAGCAAAAAGCCCGCGCCTTTGACCACAACGCCGCTGCCGTAGTCCCAGTTCAGGGTGTAGGTATTGCTGACCGCATTACCCTGCTTGTCGACGATGGAGAAGTGCGTGGTCTGGTGCGGTTCAAGGCCCGGCTTGACCTTGGCAGTCTCGGAAATAGCCTTCGGATTGACCTCTTTCGCACGCTTGGCGATGTAGGCCGGGTCGGTCAGTTCAGCCACAGGCATCTTGCCGAAAGCCGGATCGCCGAGGTAGTCGGCACGGTCGGCAAACACGCGTTTTTCGATCTCGGCCAGCAGGTGGATATACGGCGCGGAGTTCAGCTCAACCCCTTTGAAGTCCGCTGCACGGTCTTCTTTGATGCCGATCAGTTGGGCCAGCGCGATACCGCCCGAGCTTGGCAGCGGCGCGGTGTACAGGGTGTTGCCACGGAAATCGACGCGCATCGGTTCACGCCAGTTGACCTTGTATTCGTTCAGGTCTTCCTTGGTGATCAGGCCTTTGTCCTTCTGCATTTGCGCGACCAGCAGGTCAGCGGTCTTGCCATGATAGAACTCTTTGGCGCCCTGATCGGCGATGCGTTCCAGGGTCTCGGCCAGCTCAGGCTGCTTGAAGGTTTCGCCGGGCTTCATGCTGCCAAAGTAGTCACCGAAGTTGGTGGTGCCCTTGAACAGCGCCAGCGCATCTTCGCGGTACTGGTATTGCTGGTCGGCCACCTTGAAACCGTTTTTGGCGTAACCCACGGCCGGGGTCAGCAGTTCGGCCCACGGCAATTTACCGAAGCGCTGGTGCGCTTCCCACAAGCCCATCACCGTACCCGGCACGCCAGCGGCACGGGAACCGACCAGGCTCAGGTTCTCGATGATCTCGCCTTTGTCGTTGAGGTACATGTCGCGGGTGGCGGCTTTGGGCGCCGTCTCGCGATAGTCGAGGAAATAGGGTTTGCCATCGATGTACATCGTCATGAAACCGCCGCCGCCGATGTTACCGGCTTCGGGGTACGTCACGGCCAGGGTGAAGGCGGTTGCCACGGCAGCGTCGACCGCATTGCCGCCTTTTTTGAGAATCTGCGCGGCCACTTCGGCACCGTACTGGTCCGGTGCAGCGACAGCCCCGCCCTCCAGGGTAACGGCATAAGCCGAGGAACTGGCAGCGATGGCAGCCGTCAAGGCCAGGGTTTTGAACCACACAATGCGCATTCGGTACTTCCTTTTATTGTTATCAACTGTGGCCAAACCTTGTCTGATTTGGGCAACATTTTCAAACAACAAAAAACAAAATTGCGGGTTGTGTGACCTCTGTAGCCGCTGAGGAGCGTAGCGAGGCTGCGTACGGTTGCGCAGCAATCATTGGCAAACACCAGGGCCTGATTTTGCGACCACTGCGTCGCAGTACCGCATCACGCCGATCGCAGCCTTCGTTCCTCGTCAGCGACTACAGGGATGTGTCAGGTTTCGGTGATCAGTGCATCCACCAGACCACGGGCCAGTTCGACGCCGTGAATCACGCACCACAACTGCTCGGCCTCAAAACCACTGAGGTGGGAGCGGATGTCGTCGGCGGTCAGTTCTGCGCCTTTGAGCAGCAACGAGGCATGTTTGAGCGCTTCCTGAACAGGTACGCCGGGGTTGATGGCAAACAGCGAAGTGCCCTGGTGGGCGCAGGTGAACAGCGGAGGGTCGGGAACAATTTTTTTCATGGAGGGATTCCAATGCAGTCTGAAAAAAGCTGCCTCTGTCCCGCTGTCAATCGGTAAGGGTGGCAGCTGCATGCGGGTTGACAGACCGAGGAAATCCCAAAAACTCGGCGCACTTGAACGTGCCCCGCACACAGCCGCCATAACATTGAGAAACATGTAAAGCGCTGAAATTATATTTGGGCGGTCTGTCAAAACCGGTCACTGAAATCAGCGACCCGGCGAGACTATCCACCCGTGTGCAGCGCCACAAGACGGTCAGGATTCTCTAGGAATCGTCCCTCAATAGAAAGCGACGCAGCAGGTGCAGACGTTGCTTTATGTGTAGGAACCTCACTCAAGCCCTGTGGGCTTGTCGCAGATTGCGTAGCTGGCGAGCTTGGCCTGGATAAAGTCCAGAAAGCACTGAATGCGCAGCGCCAGTTGTGAGTTGCGGTAGTACACGGCGTTGATCGGTTGGCGGTAGCCGCTGTTGAACTCGCCCAGCACGACGTGCAAGCGCCCGTGGGTAATGTCTTCATGGGTCATGAAGTGCGACAGGCACGCAATGCCCTGCCCTTGCAGCGCCAGATGGCGCACGGTTTCGCCGCTCGAGGCGCTGATGGCCGGCTGGATGGGCCAGCGATCACCCTGTGCATAACGTAGCGGCCACTGATTGAGGCCATCGTTTTGGGTAAAGCCGATCAGGGTGTGGTTGGCCAGGTCTGCCACGCGGGTAGGGACGCCGTAACGGGCAAGGTAGTCGGGGCTGGCCAGGATGTTCAGCGGGCTGCACCCCAGGGAACGGGCGTGCAAGGTGGAGTCGGCCAGGGTGCCGATACGAATGGCGATGTCGGTGCTTTGCTCCAGCAAGTCGATGATCAGGTCGTTGCTGTTGAGTTCGAGCTGGATTTCGGGGTACAGCGCACGGAATTCGGGGATAAACGGCACGATGGCGTGCAGCACAAAAGGTGCGGCTGCATTGATGCGCAACCGTCCCGAGGGCGTGCGCTGGTGCGAGATGAGGCGCTCTTCCAGCTCGTCCATCTGTTCAAGGATCAGCTTGGCCCGCTCGAAGAAAAACTTGCCCTCCTCGGTCAGGTCCATGCGCCGCGTGGTGCGGTTGATCAGCGTGGTGCCGAGCTTGGCTTCCAGCCTTGAAAGCGTGCGGCTGACGGCGGACGGCGTTTGCCCGGCTTGCTCGGCAGCGGCAGAAATCGAGCCGCACTCGATGACCGAGACAAAAATTTGCAGCTCATCGGATCTGGCTTTCACGCGGGCGACCTTATCTACGTGTGGGAGCGGGCTTGCTCGCGATGGTATCACCGCGGTTGGTCTGAACAACCGCGTCGCCTGCATCGCGAGCAAGCCCGCTCCCACCCTGGCGTCGTTATGCCTTGAGACCGAACACCTCGCTCAGGTGCTGTTCATAACGCGCGGCGTCGATTTCGGGTTGCGGACGCTTCATCACGTCGACACACAAGAAGGTCGGCAGGCCGGTCATGCCCAGGAATTCATTGGCTTTATGGAACGGGAAGTACACCGCGTCCACGCCTTTGCCTTCGAAAAAGTCCGCCGGATCATCGAACGCTTGCTGCGGGGCGTTCCAGGTCAGGGACAACATGTATTTTTTGCCGTGAATCAGGCCGCCGCTGCCGTAACGCTGAGAAGCGTCGGAACGGGTACGACCGTCACTGGCGTAGAGCTTGCCGTGGCCTTGGGTAAACACTTCATCGATGTACTTCTTGACGATCCAGGGCGCCCCCATCCACCAGCCCGGCATTTGATAGATGATCACGTCAGCCCACAGGTATTTTTCAACCTCTTCAGTGATGTCGTAGCCTTCGTCGATGTGGGTCACTTTGACTTCAAAGCCCTGGCGGTCAAAAAACGCCAGCGCGGTGTCGTGCATGGTCAGGTTGTAGCGACCATCGGAGTGGGCAAATTTTTTGGCGCCGTTAAGCAAGAGTATTTTTTTCATCATCAGCCTCCAGGGGGGTAAACCCTCAGCGCTGTTGAGCGACAGGGGGGTTAAAAATCATGTCGGCAGAATATCGATGCGCTTGCTCAAGAAAAACCCGTGGTGGGTCAAATCACCTTTGCTGTTAATGCACGAATGAATACTCAATTGTTGACCAGCAAGTGCGCACCCAATAGCGCCATGCCTATAAAGAACACCCGTTTGAACAGTGCGGCGCTGATGCGCTGGCGCAACCACTGCCCCAGCCACATGCCGAGCATGGCGGGCACCAGCGCCAGCAATGAGGCATTGAGCTCACCGCTGCCCAGATTGCCGCGCCAGTAAAGCCCGGCGGCAAGGGCCAATGTGGAGACGCTGAAGGACAATCCCAAGGCCTGAACCAATTGGTTTTTGCTTAAGCCCAGCGCCTGCAGATAGGGCACGGCGGGAATCACAAACACGCCTGTGGCCGATGTAATCACCCCGGTGATCACGCCGCATATCGGGCCCAGCCAGCGCTCGCGCTGCGGGACGACGCGCAGGGTGGGCAGCCACAGCCCGCTGAGGGCGTAGAGCAGCAAGGCCGCCCCCAGCGCCCGCACCACCCACGTGCCGCCGTCGATACTTAGCCAGAGCATGCCAACCCCGGTGCCGATAAAGATGCCCAGCTGCATGGGCCACAGGCGTTTTATCAGCGTGCGCAACTGCCCGCCTGCAGCCAGTTGCCAGGCGTTGGTGACAATGGAGGGAATGATCAGCAGCGCAGCAGCCTGCGCTGGAGCAATAGCCAGCCCGAGCATGCCCATCGCCACCGTTGGCAAGCCAAGACCGATGACCCCCTTGACGGTGCCCGCCAGCAAAAAGGTCATCATCACCAGCAGTGACAAGGCCAGGCCGAGGTGTTGGTAGAACTCGATCAGTGTTTTCATGGGTGTATGCTGGACCACGGCGACGGCGTTGAAAATTCGCCATAGATGAAGCCAGCCTATTGCACAACAATAGGCTGAACACACACCTGGGTGGGCAAGGACCTTTCATGCACTTCGATCTGGTTGATCTGCGCCTGTACTTGAATGTGGTGCAGGCGGGCAACATTACGGCGGGCGCCAGCCTCAGTCATTTGTCTCTGCCCGCGGCCAGTGCGCGGATCAGGGCGATGGAGGCGTCGTTGGGCGTGGCGTTTTTACACCGCTCTCGCCGTGGGGTCAGCCCGACCCCGGCCGGGCAAGCGCTCGCGCACCATACACGGCTGTTACTGCAGCACGTCGAGCACATGAACCATGACCTGGCTGAGTACGCCCTGGGCTTCAAGGGCCGGATACGCCTGCTGTGCAACACCTCAGCCCTCACCGAATACCTGCCCGAGCTGCTCGCCGATTTCGTGCGCCAGCACCCCACCATCAGCGTCGACCAGCAAGAACTCACCAGCCTGCGCATCACCCATGCATTGCGCCAGGACGCAGCCGATATTGGCGTCATCTCCAATGCCGTCGACACCCGCGACCTGCAAACCCGCCCCTTTCGCGATGACCCGCTGGTACTGGTGGTACCCCTCGGCCATCCACTGGCCAACAGGCCTGATCTCTCCTTCAGCGACACCCTGAGCCATGACTATGTAGGGTTGTCGGCCAGCAGCGCGTTGGCGGTGTACCTGGAAGAGCAGGCGCTGCACGTGGGCGTTCGCATGCAGGTGCGGATTCGCGCCGAAGGTTTCGACGGGGTGTTACGCATGGTCGCCCGCGGTGCCGGGCTGGGTGTCGTACCCAAGGCGACGATTGAGCGCTGGCAGGCGCCGCGCACCTTCAAGGTGGTGAACCTCTGCGAGCCGTGGGCGGATCGCAAACTGCTGCTCTGCGCACGCTCGTTTGAGCAGTTGCCTGCCTATGCAGTGGCATTGCTGGAGGCGTTGAGCCTGTAGGAAGAGTCGCTGTTTGGTGCTCTCCTGTATGCCTTCGTTTTTACCAAGAGTAATATCCGGGGCTTGCGACACCCTAGGCACCTTTGGCCGCGGGTATTTTTATCAAGTTTTTGAGAATAACAACTCACAGGGCACCCGATGGCTGACGCTAACTCCCCCCCGGTCACACTCAAACGCGGTTTGAAAAATCGCCATATCCAGCTGATTGCCCTGGGCGGCGCGATTGGCACGGGCCTGTTTCTGGGTTCGGCGGGCGTGCTCAAGTCGGCCGGACCGTCGATGATTCTTGGCTATGCGATCGCCGGTTTCATTGCGTTCCTGATCATGCGCCAGCTGGGCGAAATGATCGTCGAAGAACCGGTTGCCGGCTCCTTCAGCCACTTTGCCCACAAGTATTGGGGCGGCTACGCGGGGTTTCTGTCGGGCTGGAACTATTGGGTCCTGTACGTGCTGGTCGGCATGGCCGAGTTGACGGCGGTGGGCAAGTACATCCAGTTCTGGTGGCCCGAGGTGCCGACCTGGGTCAGCGCCGTGGTGTTCTTTGTGCTGGTCAACCTGATCAATACGCTGAACGTCAAAGTGTTCGGCGAAATGGAGTTCTGGTTCGCCATCATCAAGGTGGTGGCGATCGTCGGCATGATCGTACTGGGTTGCTACCTGCTGTTCAGCGGCACCGGCGGCCCACAGGCGTCGATCAGCAACCTGTGGAGCCACGGCGGGTTCTTCCCCAATGGCGGCATGGGCTTGCTCATGGCGATGGCCTTTATCATGTTTTCCTTTGGCGGCCTGGAGTTGGTGGGCATCACGGCGGCTGAAGCCAGCGAGCCGAAAAAAGTGATCCCCAAGGCCATCAACCAAGTGGTGTACCGGATCCTGATTTTCTACGTGGGCGCACTGACCGTGCTGCTGGCGTTGTACCCGTGGGACCAGTTGCTGGTCACGCTCGGCGCCGGTGGGGATGCCTACGGCAGCAGCCCGTTTGTGCAGATTTTTGCCTTGATCGGCAGCGACACCGCCGCGCAGATCCTCAACTTTGTGGTGCTGACCGCCGCGCTGTCGGTCTACAACAGTGGTGTGTACTGCAACAGCCGCATGCTGTTCGGCCTGGCCGAGCAGGGTGACGCGCCCAAGGCACTGATGAAACTGACCAAAAATGGCGTGCCCTTGCGCGCGCTGGGCGTGTCGGCGCTGGTGACGTTGCTGTGCGTGGTGGTCAACTATGTGGCCCCGCATAAAGCGCTGGAGCTGCTGTTTGCGCTGGTGGTTGCCTCGTTGATGATCAACTGGGCGCTGATCAGCCTCACCCATATCAAGTTCCGCAAGGCGATGGCCGTTGAGGGCGTGACGCCTTCGTTCAAGGCGTTCTGGTTCCCGTTCAGCAACATCCTGTGCCTGGTGTTTATGGCGGTGATCGTCTCCGTCATCTGGATGATCCCCGACGTTCGCGCTTCGGTGTATGCAATCCCGGTATGGCTGCTGATCATTTACGGGTTCTACCGTTTACGCCTGAGCAAGGGCCAGGCGCTGGCGAACACCCGCTAAGCCTTCAGCCGTTACACAAAAGCCCCGCGCACTCACTCAGTGCCGGGGCTTTTGCGTATCTGGGTGTCGGAATCAGGCATCTGTCAGTGCGCCACCACGGTTAGGGTGAGGTTCGATAACCCATCACCGGAGGTCTTATGTCTGCGCCAATCACCGTGCTTCGCGACACCCATCCCCTGCCCGTGCTCGATGCCTGCAAATGGGAAAAACTCGAGGGCGACCCGCATACCGTCAACCTCAACGCTTACACCAGCGAAGACGGCAGCAAGATCATGGGGACGTGGATCTGCACGCCCGGCAAGTGGTACGTGGAATATGTGAAGTGGGAATACTGCGATTTCCGTGAGGGCTATTGCATCATCACCCCGGAAGGCAAAGAACCGATCCATCTGCGGGCCGGGGATATCTTTGTGGTGGAGCCGGGTATGAAAGGCACGTGGGAGGTGGTGGAAACCGTGCGCAAGTACTTCGTTTTTGCGTGATTGAAATCATGCAAAAAAACCGGGAATCCGCCCGACGCGGATTCCCGGAAAAGCCCTATTCGGGCTTGCGATAGCTATTGATGATGGCCGAAAAGTCTTTGCCGCCTTCACCGCGCAGACTCATGGCCTGATACAACTGTTGCGCCACAGCCCCCATCACCACAGGTTGATGGGCCTGGCGTGCAGCCTCGGTGGCCAGCCCCAGGTCCTTGAGCATCAGCTCGGCGCCAAAGCCGCCGGTATAGCCCCGCGATGCCGGGGCCGTTTCAACGATGCCCGGCCACGGGTTGTACACCTCCGAACTCCAGCAGCGCCCGGTGGAGCTGTTGATAACACCCGCAAGCACTTCGCTGTCGATGCCCAGCGCGGCACCCAGTGCCATGGCTTCGCTGACGCCGACCATGGAAATCCCGAGCAGCAGGTTGTTGCAGATTTTAGCCACCTGGCCGGTGCCCACATCCCCGCAATGGACGATGTTGCGACCCATTTGAGCGAGTACCGGGTGCAAGGTGTCGAACAAGGCCGGTGAGGCGCCGACCATAAAGGTCAGGGTCCCTGCCTGCGCGCCGCCCGTGCCGCCGGATACCGGTGCATCGGCCATTTGCACGCCCTGTCTGGCCGCAGCGGCGGCCACTTCACGGGCGGTTTGCGGGTCGATGGTGCTGCAATCCACTGCGGGCACCCCGGCACCGATCCCGGCCAACACCCCGTCTTCGCCCAGCCATACGCTGCGTACATGGGCGGCCGCCGGGAGCATGGTAATCACCAGCCCGGTGCCTTGGGCGGCTTCCCGTGGCGAGGCGCTGACATGACCGCCAAGGGCCGCCAGTTCGGCCAGGATGTCTTTGTTCAGGTCAAACAGGTTCAACGAGTGCCCGGCCTTGAGCAAGTTGCGCGCCATCGGTGCGCCCATGTTGCCCAGGCCAATAAATGCGATGTTCATGGTGTGTGCCCTCAACGAAGATGGATGGTGGTGTTAACGCCATCATTCACGCTTTCATCGTCGAACCAGCGACTGGTGACGGTCTTGGTTTGAGTATAGAACTGCACAACCTGCTTGCCGTACGGCCCCAGATCACCGAGTTTCGAGCCACGGGAGCCGGTGAAGCTGAAGAACGGAACCGGCACTGGAATCGGGATGTTGATACCGACCTGACCGACATCGATTTCAGTCTGGAACTTGCGTGCCGCAGCGCCGCTTTGGGTGAACAGGCCGGTGCCATTGCCAAACGGGTTGGCATTGACCAGTGCGATGGCCTGATCGAGGGTGTCGACTTCAATCACCACCAACACCGGGCCAAAGATTTCCTGGGTGTAGATTTGCATGTCGGTGGTGACGCCCGAGAACAGGGTCGGGCCGATAAAGTTGCCTTGTTCGAAACCCGGAACCTTGACGTTGCGCCCGTCCAGTTCCAGCACCGCGCCCTCTTTGATCCCGCTTTCAATCAGCCCCAGTACGCGCTCTTTCGCACGCTTGGAGATCACCGGTCCCACATCGGTACCCGCCTCACTGCCTGCGTTGACCTTGAGCTGTTGCGCCAGCGCCTTGAGGTCTGGCAGCCATTGTTTGGCGGCGCCCACCAGCACCACCACCGAGGTGGCCATGCAACGCTGGCCGGCAGCGCCAAAGCCCGCACCAACCAGTGCGTTGAGGGTTTGTTGACGGTTGGCGTCGGGCAGCACCACGGCGTGGTTTTTGGCGCCCATCATCGATTGCACGCGTTTGCCGTGACGGCCCGCCAGGTCATAGACATGGGTGCCGACGGCGGTCGAACCGACAAACGATACCGCTTTGATATCGGTGTGGGTGCAGAGCGCGTCCACGACGTCCTTGCCGCCGTGTACGACGTTGAGCACGCCCGGCGGAACACCGGCTTCGATGGCCAGCTCGACCAGCATCAGGGTCGACAGCGGATCTTGCTCGGACGGCTTGAGTACGAAGGTGTTACCGCAGGCGATGGCCATCGGGAACATCCACAGAGGAATCATGGCCGGGAAGTTGAAGGGTGTAATGCCCGCGCAGACGCCGATAGGTTGACGCAAGGTGTAGGTGTCTACCCCGCCTGCAACGTTTTCGGCGAATTCACCCATTTGCAAAGTGCCGATGGAGCACGCGTGCTCGACCACTTCCAGACCACGGAAAATATCGCCCTCGGCGTCGGCAATGGTTTTGCCTTGTTCAGCACTCAGGACAGTGGCAATACGTTTGGAGTGTTCGCGGATCAACGCTTGCAGCTTGAGCATGATGCGCATGCGCGCACCGATAGGCGTCAGCTTCCAGGTCTGGAAGGCGCGTTGAGCGGCGGCGATGGCAGCATTGACTTCATCGGCGGTAGCGAACGGCACTTTGGCCAGCACTTGCTGGGTAGCCGGGTTGACGATGTCGTGCCACTCGGTGGTCTGCGACTCGACCCATTCGCCGTCGATCAGCAAGCGTGCGTTTTGATACGGGGTGTTAGAAACGCTCATGGAAGTCTCCGGAATTATTCTTGTGAGTACGGGCGTCCAGATTGGTCGCAGGACTGTTTTTGGAGTATAGGTGTGCGTTCTTCTAATAAGAACGCACATAAAAGCCGGTCTAACATGCAAAAAAACATCACATCGTTAAGCGCCCTGAACTGGGACGACCTGAAGTTTTTTCTTGAGGTGGCCCGCACTCGAAAAGCCAGCAGCGCAGCCAAACGGCTGGCGGTTGACTACACCACCGTGTCGCGGCGGATCAGCTCGCTGGAAGCTGCTCTGGGGACTTTGCTGTTTGAAAAGTCGCGCACCAATGGCTTTACCCTGACCAACGAAGGCCAGCGGTTGCTGGGGTATGCCGAGTCGATAGAAAGCACGCTGCACATGGCCTGCGAGCAGGTATCAGGGTCTGGCGTGGCGCTGTCGGGGCATGTGCGCATGGGTTGCACTGAGGGTTTTGGCAGTTTTTTCATCACTCCCCAGCTCAGCCATTTTGTGGATACCTACCCGGCGATCTCGGTGGATATCCTGCCGTTGCCACACTTCATCAGCTTGTCCAAGCGCGAGGCCGATATTGTTATCGCGCTGGAGCGCCCGGAACACGGGCCCTATGTGTGCTGCAAGCTGTGCGACTACCGCTTGCAGCTGTATGCGACCCAGGAGTATCTGGACCAGCACCCGCCGATCCGCCGGATGACTGATTTGTCGGAGCATACGTTTATCAGTTACGTGGACGATCTGGCGTTCAGCTCGGAGCTGCTTTACCTGGCCAATGTGCTGCCGGGCGCCAGCGCCAACTTGCGCAGCACCAGCGTGATTGCGCAATTCGTGGCCGCGCAGCAAGGCCGTTCGCTGGCGATTCTGCCGTGCTTTCTGGCGGCTCAGGACCCGCGTTTGCTGCCGGTGCTGCCTGACGAGGTCAACCTCACGCGACAGTTCTGGATGTACTGCCGTGAAGATCTGAGGAAGTTGAAACGCATCACCTTGCTATGGGATTACATCCGCGAAGTGACGGAACTGAATGCGCCGCTGCTGCTGGGCGAGACGCGCGGGATGAAATTTGTGGACTGACCTCACCCCCCTGTGGGAGCGGGCTTGCTCGCGATTCAGACACCGCGGTCTGCCTGAATGATCGCGGTGATGCTATCGCGAGCAAGCCCGCTTCCACAAAGAGGGGTCAGTACGAATCTCTAGTCGGCAATCACCACAATCGACACGCGGCGGTTTTCCGTACGCCCGGCGCGGGTGTTGTTCGACGCCACCGGCTCGCGGCTGCCCAACCCACGGATCTGGATATTCTCGGGGCGCATGCCGACCTTGAGCAGAGCCTTGACCACGCTGTTGGCGCGGCGAACGGACAGTTGTTCGTTGTAGGACTCCTTGCCTGAGGAGTCAGTGTGGCCGTCGACCCGCACGCGCTGGATGTCTGCACCGAGCAAGGCGGTGCCGATGCGCTCCACGATTTCCTGGCTTTGCCCGTTGAGCACTTCAAGGTCGCTGCCAAACAACACTTTGCCCGACAAGCCAAATGCCCAGCCCTCTTCAGTCAGCTCAAAGCCCTGCTCTTTCAGAACGGCAACTTGGGCAGGCGTCAGCCCTTTTGGCGCAGCCGTCTGGCAACCGGTCAGCGACAGCGTGGTCAGCAACAGGGCAACGCTAAAAAATGTCAGGTAACGATGGATCAAAACACGCATGTGGGGGTTAGCTCCTGGTAATGACGGTGTTTGCGGGGCACTCCAGCTCCGCAAGGTGTTGCCCGCCTCGGGAGAGGCGCTTTGCCTGGTACATCGCCGCATCCGCTGCGCTGAGCAGATCCTCGGCGGTTGCACCATGCTCGGGATAGACGGCGATGCCGATACTGAGTGAGGACACGATGCCGATTTGCCCCGGCACTTTAATCGGCTCAAGCATGCTGGCGATCACCTTGTCCGCAATGCGCTGGGCGTCTTCGATCTTGTGCAGCGGGGTCAGCAATATTGCAAACTCGTCGCCACCCAGACGCGCCACAACATCGCCTTCACGCAACTGGGCGCGAATGCGCGTCGCGATAGCCACCAACACCGCATCACCTGTGGCATGGCCAAAGGAATCGTTGATGTCTTTGAAATGATCGCTATCGAGGAACAGCACGGCGGCCTTCCCTCGGGCGTTGTTCAGCGAGCGCAGGGTGCGCGTCAGTCGCGTTTCAAAGTAGGCGCGGTTGGGCAGGTTGGTCAGCGAGTCGTGACTGGCCTGATGCGCCAGAGTCTGGTTTTCGTTCTGCAGATGGCTCTGCCATGACTCAAGTTCATCGAGCAGTGCATTGAAGTCGTTGCCCAGGCTGTCCAGTTCAGCAATATGCGCAGGCGGCACGCGCCGATCGAACGCACGCTCACGGCGAGCGGCGTGGGCCACTTCTGCCAGTTGTTGCAAGGGGCCCGTGATGCCATCCAGGAGTCGACGCGACAGATACAACGCACTCCAGGCACTGAGCGCCGTGCAC
The DNA here is from genome assembly GCF_035830915.1 of Pseudomonas sp. DSV-1. Lineage (NCBI taxonomy): Bacteria > Pseudomonadati > Pseudomonadota > Gammaproteobacteria > Pseudomonadales > Pseudomonadaceae > Pseudomonas > Pseudomonas sp. DSV-1. The sequence continues at coordinate 4,457,750 of NZ_JAYMYG010000001.1, forward strand.
ACAAGCACACCCAACAGCCCGCTCAGTAAAAATCGCAGCAAATTGGCACCATGCCCCCGGACTGTCACCAAGCCGATTTCCTGGCCCTGATGCAAAATCGGCACGCTGATCGGTTGCTCAAGCAAGCCATCGGCCAACAGCATTTCGACCTTCGACAGCAGGCCGTTTTCAGGGCGTTGCCAGTGCGCAAGCAGTTCGCCATCGTCTGTGTAGATCCGAGCCTCGGCGACCGCTTCAGTGGACGCAATCATGGCCAGCGCTTCGGTTGCCGCCGCGCGGTCATCAAACACCACGGCGGCTTCAGAGGTGTAGTTGATGGCGCGGGCAATCAGGTGCAGGTTGTGATCGGCGTAAACCTTGAGCGCAAGCACCCCCAGCAGGGTCATGGAAGCGCTGGCCAGTGTGACGGCCACCAAGGCCACGCCCAGGTGGCCACGGCGCAAGACCGAGCGCAAGCGCAGAGGTTTTTTACGGGGCTTGAACGCACTCATGGCTCTGCCGCCCGGCGGCGTGACAGCTGCAACACACTGGGATGAATACGTACGCCGCTGCGGGCCACGGAGTCGAGATTGACCTCAAACGACACTTGCTTATCGCGTACGTGCAAGCAAAAAAGGCTGCCAACGGTGCATTGATCACTGTCTTCGCTGATGCTCAGAACGGCTTTGGTATTCAGCCGGGTGAATAGACCACTGCGTTCCTCAACGCTGAGCTTGCCCAGATAGACAGCGTTACAGTCGCTCGCAATGCCCGGGTCACTGGCCAGCACGCGGTGCACCTGCACCGGCCTGCCACTGGATTGCGTCGCGCCCTTGAGCAGGTCATCGGTGTATTCGGTGGGGCCGATGATGCATAGCTGCAATTGCGCCGGCTCGGAGGGCCAGCGTGCATAGCTCAGGATGCCAAGGACCACTTGAGTCACAGCCTTGGCACGCTGATCAGCCAGGTTGATTGGCGCTTCAGCTTGAGCCAGGCAAGGAACGCTCAGCAGTAACAAGCAAAATGCAAGCAGCCGAAGCCGCCATCCAAAGTACTGTTCTGTCGATGAGACAGCCACGTCCATGCAGGATTTCTCTGTAATCTTTGTAAGAGTAATGTCGTAACGATAGCACAGCCGGCAAAACGACCGTGATACAGGTCACATTTGTTGCAATTGGGAACTCCATTTCCCTGTGGAAGCAGGTTTACCCCAGCCCCAGCATCAACCCGCTCAGGCGTTTTACTTTGCGCTGCACGGCCTCTTCAAAGACGCCGGTACGCGGTTCGACCAGGCTGAACCAGTTTTTGGCCCGGGTGATGCCGGTGTAGATCAGCTCCTTGGTCAACACCGGATTGAGCGCCTCGGGGAGCACCAACGCGGTGTGGGAGAACTCCGAGCCTTGGGATTTGTGTACGGTCATGGCATAGACCGTTTCAACGTCATTGAGCCGACTGGGCAGGACAAACCGAATACCGCCCTGCCCGTCGTTACGGGCGAATGCCACACGCAGCACATGACGCTGGGTCAGCCCATCACGCTCGGGGAGCCTGAGGGCGATACCGATATCGCCGTTCATCAGGCCCAGGCCGTAATCGTTGCGGGTCATCAAGACCGGGCGGCCTTCGTACCAATGCTGGTCACTGTCGATCAGCTTGCGGGCAAACAGGGCGCGGGTGATGCGCTCATTCAGGCCTTCGACACCCCAGGGGCCCTTGCGCACGGCGCAGAGAACTTGAAAGGCCTCGAACGCTTGCAGCACGTTACCCGCCCATACCGCCCAACAAGGATCTTCCAGACCGGTTTCGCCAGTAGGGCGCTGCTCGCGCAACACCTCAAGGTAATGCCGATAGCCTTTGGCCTCAGCGCCGCGCCCTTCCAGTGCCAGACGCTCAAAACCACGATCCTGCTCGCCCTTGAGGGGCAATGCAAAGAGGTCGGCGTGGGTGCCTGCCGCCAGCAGGGCCCGTGCTTCGCGGGACAGTTGCTGGTTGACCAGGCGCGACAGCTGGCCGATACCGCTGCCTTCGCCAAAACGGCGCGAGTGACGCAGCATGACCACTTGCTGGGCCAGTGGATGCGTACCCTCCAGATCTTGTTGCAAGTCACTGGCGCTCAGGTTTTCGCCGCTGACCTGCTCAAGCCAGGCACGAGTCTGCGGAGTGTACCAACCCGCTTCGGCATCACGGCACAAATCACCCAGCACCGCGCCGGCTTCAACCGACGCCAATTGGTCCTTGTCGCCCAACAGCACCAGCCGCGCATGGGCGGGCAATGCATCGAGCAAGTTGGCCATCATTTCCAGGTCGATCATGGACGCTTCGTCGACCACCAGTACGTCCAGTGGCAGGCGATTGCCCGCGTGATGACGGAAGTGGCGCGTGCCGGGGCGACTGCCGAGCAGACGGTGAACGGTGGTCACGTCACTGGGGATTTTTTGCCGAACCTTGTCGTCCACTTCCAGGGATTTGACTTGAAGGCTGATGGACTCGGTCAGGCGCGCGGCGGCTTTACCGGTCGGTGCGGCCAGGCGAATGCGCAAGGGCGCCCCCGCTTCGACGGCAGGGGCTTGAAGCAAGGCCAACAGACGCACCACGGTGGTGGTTTTGCCGGTGCCTGGCCCCCCGGTAACAATGCTGAATGCACCGCGAGTGGCCAGGGCGCAGGCCAGCTTTTGCCAGTCAATCAGCGCATGCTGTGCCGGGCTGCCGAACAAGCCGTTCAGCCGTGCAGGCAAATCATCGGGCGTTGCTTCAACCTGCGACAGACGTTGGCGCAAAGCGCTATCGATTCGTCGCTCATAAGCCCAGTAGCGGCGTAAATACAGACGGCGCTCACTCAGCACCAATGGCCGGCTGGCCGCATCCGCCGATGGCTGGCCCGCGTGCTCAACCAACGGGCTGGCTTGCAGGGCCTTGCACCACGCGTCGCCCTCCAGCGCCTCAAGCAACTGCGAGGGCAGCAGCATGGCGCCGGTTTGCACATCGCCCTCGGGTGGCAAGGACAGTGCAAAGTCGGGTTCCTTCAGGGTCTCGAACAAATCAAGACACACATGACCGTGGCCCAACTGATGACTAGTCAACGCTGCCGCCAGCAACACCAAAGGATCGCCTTGCGGATCGCGCTCATGCAGGAACGCGACGAACGCTTTGTCCAGCGCACGCAGCCAGCCTCGCTCGACCCAGCGTTCCAGCAACAGCAGCAGATCGTCGGCACGGCCCAAGGGTTGCAGCAGGGCAAGGCTTTCGGCCGTCAACGGCGTGGGCAACAGTTCGGCAAACGAACGACTCATAACAACACTCCCTGTTCCCAGGCCGGCTCAGCTGTTTTCGGTAAAGGTTTGCCCTGGAACATCAGGTCCAGGCTTTCGATCAAGATTCTGGGGGGCCGGGTGAAATACACGCCCTGCCCTTGAGAGCGGGTGCCACGCAAAAACAGATACAGCGCGCCCCCCATGTGCTGGTCGTAGTCATAGTCGGGCAATCGCGCCTTGAGCTGACGGTGCAAGGCCAGCAAGTACAAGACGTATTGCAGGTCATAGCGGTGATCCAGAATCGAGGCGGTCATAGCTTGCTCGGTGTAGGCCGAATCGTCGGCTCCCAGCCAGTTGGATTTGTAGTCCGCCACGTAATAACGGCCCTGGTGCTCGAAAGTCAGGTCGATGAAGCCCTTGAACATGCCGTTGAGCAGGCTCGGCTCGGCTCCCGCACGCGGCGCGCCGCCGTGGGTGTGCTGACGTACCAGCGTGTCCAGTTGCACAACATCGACTTTGTGGCTGGCAAACCAGAACTCCATTTCGATCTGGTACTGGCTCAGCTCACTCAGTACGACCGCTGGCTGGCCATTATTCAGACGCAACGGTTCGTCCTGCAGATGCTGCAGCCAGTCGGTCAAGGTCTCGATCCAGCCTTGCCAGCCACGCCGGTTGCAGCGCCGTGCCACGGCGTCGCTGATCGCTTCAGGGGTTGCCTTGAAACCTTCGCTGCCTGCCCACTCAAGCAGGCCGTGGAGAAAAGTCCCCGGATTTGGCCCACGTGGGAAGCGGTGTATATCACCGCCACTGAGTAACACTTCACGCGGCGCATCAGGATCGAGTCGCTCGTCATCAGAGAGCTTTTGCGCCAGTGCGCTTTCGGGCGCCTCGGCAGGGCTGAGGCTGTCACCGATGCGCAATGCGCTGTAGGACGCGATCCACCAGTTTTCCGCAGCACGGCGGCTCGGGATCAGCGGCTCAAGCAGGGTGGCTTCGTTAAGCGGTGGATAAAAATGCGCCTCGCCAGCGGGCGGTACCGGTTCGCACTGAATCGCGGCACAGTCTTGCCGGGCATCTGCCAGCCAGCTCTGCAACCCGACCGACTCGGCCAGCACGGCTCCGCCGCCCAGCAAATAACCCAAGGCACAAAGGTGCAGGATCGACCGATTGCTGTTGCCGCGCTTGAGGTCGGCAACGCCCAGCCAGCAAGCATGCTGGGCGCGGGTCAGGGCCACATAAAGCAGGCGCAAGTCTTCGGCCAGACGCTCGTCATCCGCTTGGGCGATCAGCTCTGGCGTCGGGGTCAAGCTCACGTGGGCATTGCCGGCGGCGTCGTGGTAATGGAGCGGTAAACGGCTGCCATCCACGGGTTTTGTTGAGCAGATGAACGGCAAGAATACCAATGGGTATTCCAGCCCCTTGGACTTGTGGATGGTCACGACTTTGACCAGTTGCTCGTCACTTTCAAGGCGCAGGATCTGCTCTTCACCCGCCTGCCCGGACAATGCCAGATGCTCGGCCAGATGGCGGATCAACGCCTGTTCGCCATCCAGTTCAGCAGCCGCCTGTTGCAGCAGTTCGGACAGGTGCAGCACGTTGGTCAGCACACGCTCGCCATCTGGACGGGCAATCAGGGCCTGGGGCAACTCGAAGTCATGCAGCAAGCGGCGCAACATGGCGAGCACCCCTTGCTTGCGCCAGGTTTCGCGATAACCACGGAACTGCATCACGCGCTTTTCCCAGGCCAACTCGTCCTGGTTCAGGCGTTCCAGTTCAATCAGCGGCAGGTCCAGGGTGATACAGGCCAGCGCAGCACGCAGCGGACGCTCTACGTCCGGTTCGGCGCAGGCCTTGAGCCAGGCCAGAACATCGTGTGCTTCCTGCGCCGCGTAGACTGAATCCTTATCCGACAAGTAAACGCTGCGTACACCACGATTCGACAATTCTCGCCGAACCGCCTGAGCTTCCTTACCGTCACGAACCAGGATTGCGATGTCAGCAGGCAACACCCCGCGCATGAATTCGCCGTCTATGGCGAAACCACAGCGACCTTGCTGACCGCCATTGAGCAATTCGACAATCTGGCTGGCACAGGCCGCGGCCAGGTTCTGACGATAGACGGCGCCCGACACGGGCTGCTCGGAGGCCAATTGCCAGAGCGTCAGCGCACTGACAGGCTGACCATCGAACTGCAGGATTTCTTTACGCCCTTGGGATTTGACTGACACAAAGGGCACAGGATTCTCAGCCCCTTCACGGAACAAAAATGCGCCTCGCCCGGTGTCACGCTGCTCCGCCCGCTCAAAGACATGGTTGACCGCCTTGACCATCGCGTGGCTGGACCGGAAGTTGGTGTCCAGCGTATGTAAACGCCCACTGGTGGCGTGACGTGCGCGCAAGTAGGTGTAAATATCGGCCCCGCGAAAGGCATAGATCGCCTGCTTGGGGTCGCCAATCAGGAACAGTCCGGTGTCGGGGCTGTTGTCTTCGATCCGGTAAATGGTCTCGAAGATGCGGTACTGAACGGGATCGGTGTCCTGAAACTCGTCGATCAGGGCCACCGGGAACTGTTCGCGAATCAGGGTGGCCAGGCGCTCGCCGCCTTCGGCCTGCAATGCCGCGTCGAGGCGCAGCAGCATGTCGTCAAAGCCCATCTCGGCGCGACGGCGTTTTTCCTCTTCAAAGCGCACGCTGACCCAGTTCGCCGCATGTTGCAGAACCGCGGCGTCGGGCGTTGGCAAGGCATCGAGCGCAGCTTTGAGGCCCTGCATGGCGTCGAGCCCCGGATGCTGCGGGGGCGCGCCCTTCCAGGCTTCGGCCATGCCGTCGGGGGTCAGACGCGTGAAGCCAGTCCCGAGGTCGAGCTGCTCCTGAGCTTCGTCAGCAGCCCAGGCGCTGAGCTTTTCAAACCAGGGCTCGAAATAGCGGGCTTGCATTTTGCGACCGTCGACGGCTTTGCTCGCCACGGCTTGCAGGCAGATATCCCGTAGTTCTTGTGCCCACTGCAGCCACGGCGTTTTAAGCCCGGACAAGGCCTGGCGGCGCTCTTGCAGACAGGCTTCGATCATTTGCGCCGGCGTTTGCTCCGGGTTGGCTGGCTGGCGTGAGCTGCCAAACAGTGCCCGCACACGCGGCAACAAGGCGGCGGGGCCGCTCCAGTTGGCGCGCACCCAACTCAGCGCATCGCCCTGCATGGGGTAGCAAAACAGCCGCCAGTAATCGCGCAGCACTTCTCCCAGCAAGTCGCTGTGGTCGGTTTCTAAGGTCTGGGTGAACAGGCTGCCGCTGTCGAAAGCATGCTCGCGCAACATGCGCTGGCACCAACTGTGGATGGTCGACACAGCAGCCTCGTCCATCCATTGGGCGGCGATGTCGAGACGTCCCGCGCAAGCGGCCCACTGCTCGCCAGCAAACTGTTCACGCAGTTGCTCGACCAGGGCATCCGGGGCTTCGATCTCGCCACGGAAGAATCGGGCAGCTTCTGCCAGACGGGTGCGGATACGATCGCGCAGCTCTTTGGTGGCCGCGTCGGTGAAGGTCACGACGAGAATCTGCGGCGGTAACAGTTCACGCCCAAAGCCAGACTCTTCACCGCCATGACCCAGAATCAGCCGCAGGTAGAGCGCCGAGATGGTGAAGGTTTTGCCGGTACCGGCGCTGGCCTCGATCAGTTGGCTGCCACGTAGGGGGAAGGCCAAGGCCAGCGGTAATGTTTGCTCGCTCATTAGCGGGATGCCTCGCTGTTCAATGAGCGCCAAGGCGCATCAAAAAGGGGTCGATAGAGGGCATCGCACCACTCTTCGAATTCTTCAGCCGCCATCAGGGCAGCGTAATCAGGAAACTGTCGGGCCAGAGCAGCGCTTTCGCGGCGTTCGCCGTCGCTGGTTTGGCCATCACCTTCGTAGGCTTTCTGCGCGGCCGCATCGGCCTTTGCCGGGTCAGTTTGTGCCAGCCAGGCAAAGGCGGTTTTCACGGCAATGGGCAGCGGATGACTCATGCCGACTTTCCAGGCCACCAGCAGGTTGCCCAGAATATCGCGGGCCTGTTTGGCATCCAGAGGGTCGAGCAGCAAAGTGTCATCGCTGGCCACCAGAGCGGTAGACATCTCCAGGCCACTGGCACACGCCGCCAGATGATTGACCCACGGCCGGGTCAATCGGTGCCATTTGCGGGTTTTAATTGCGCCAATACTGTTAGGAATGGTGGTGATGGACAGTAGGCCTTTATCACTGCGCTGATGCAGATTGCTGAGCCAGCCTTCCAGGATCAGCCCCTGGTCCTCAAAACTGACGGGCAGCGCGCTGGCAAGCGGCGTGGGCCAAAGGGCCAGCAGTTGCTGATAGCGTTGCAATACATCCGGTAATGGTTCGATCAGCTCCTGTTGCAGGCATTCGCCAAACCCGGCCATGGGCAGCAGGCCGCTACCTTGCAAACGCAGGGCGCGGTTGTGCAACGCGTTTTCAAGCTGGTCGGGCTGTGCCAGTGCCGCTTCAAGCAAACTGTCGCTCAAGGTGTAGCGTTGCAGTGCATCGAGCACGAACGGCTCTTCATCGGCCAAAGGCACTTCGGCGGCTTCGAAGAATACTTTCAAGCGCTGACTAAAGAAGTGACGCACAGGGTTACGCAAGAAATCCTGTAACTGCGTCAGATTTAGTGGTTCTTCCTGCTCGTGTGCTCCTAACGCACCGGGCTGAACCGGTTGCGGTTGTGGCGCATGTAATCGCTGCCATTCGCGGGCATAACTGAACAGGTTAGGGTTGCCCTCGTGAAAGTAACGGGTGCTGAAGGGTTGCAGCGGATGCTCTTGGGTCATGGCCTCGAGCAGGTCACCGCCCCCTTGCAGATGCCAGCCATTGGCAAGGTGATCACGCAGTTGGCCAATCAGGACACAGGCGGGGCGCTCGCTGTTGTCGCGAATACTGCGCCCTACCCAGCTGATATAGAGCTGGTCGCGGGCAGAAAGCAGCGCTTCGAGTAGCAGATAGCGGTCATCCTCACGGCGGGAACGGTCTCCCGGGCGATAGTCACTGCCCATCAAATCGAAATCCAGCGGCGGTTGTGCCCGCGGGTAGTCGCCGTCATTCATGCCCAGCAGACACACCAGCTTGAAGGGGATCGCACGCATCGGCATCAGGGTGCAGAAATTGACCGCACCGGCAAGAAAGCGCTGTGACAGTTTTCCTTGGTCAAGTCCGGTGAGCCAGGCTTCGCGTACTACGGTCAGCGGTAACTCATCTTGCAAGCCAACCAGCTCACAGGTTTCGAGCCAGGTTTCGCGCAACTCTTCAAGCTGGGCCAGCAGGTAGTCGTCATGCTCGGTTTCTGCCTGGAAAAACAGCTGCACCAGCGCTTGCAGTCGCTCGCCCCATTGCTGTGGCAGCGCCGGTTTCGAGAGTTCTTGATGGGCGATTTCAAGCGCATCGAGCAGGGCCACAAGCGGGCCGATGAGTACGGCGTCAAGGCCGCCAATTTCATCGTAAGGCTCGATGCCATCGCACGCTTCGCCACTGCCCACCGCATAGCCAAGCAGCATGCGACGCAGGCCAAAGCGCCAACTGTTTTGCTCCAGTTGCGGGGGCAAGCCCAGGCCCGCGCGTTGTTCGGCGTTCAACCCCCAGCGAATGCCCGCACCTTCGATCCAGCGATGCAGGGTTGGCAAGTCGCGTTCCTGGACGTTGAAGCGAGCGCGCAGCGAAGGGACGTCGAGCAAGTCGAGGATTTCACTGACGGGGAAGCGGCTGTCAGGCAACTTGAGCAGATGCTCGAGGGCGATCAGTAACGGATCGCGGCCCCGCTGCCCCTGGTCGGCCAAGGTGTAAGGAATAAAGCGGCGATCATCCCGTTCAATCTGACCGAATACGGCGCGGATGTGAGGTGCGTAGCTGTCGACATCCGGCACCATCACAATCACATCACGGGGTTGCAACTGAGGGTTTTCGCTAAATCGTGCAAGTAGCTGGTCGTGGAGAATCTCGACTTCTCGCTGAGCACTGTGGGCAATATGAAAACGGATTGAATGATCCGCTTCCAGGTCGATAGCGGGCCACAACTCGCGGGTTTCGTTCAGGGGGCGCAGTTCAAGAATGTCATCCTGCAACTGGTTGAGCAGGTTGAGCGGTTCTACTTCGCTGAACAGATCAATACGGCCATCACGAAAAGCCGCACGGTAGCTGTTGGGATCGTCGTAGCTGTCGAGCAGGTTGATGTAGTCGCGACCTTGTTTACCCCAGGCGGCCAGTAGTGGATGGGCATGTTGATGCAAGGTGTCGAGATCAAGTGCTGTAGGCATTCCGCTTTTGCGGGCCTGGCGTTTGTACTGATGGCGTAGCAGATCCTTGTCGGCAACGATGTCAGACCAATGATGGCGGCAGGGGTTATGCACGCACAGCAATACCTGGCTGAAACGAGCGAGCCCAGCCAGGGCTTCGAGCGCTTGGGCAGGCAATGATGAGATACCGAAGACGATGACTCGGGCAGGCAAGCCGGACGGCGCTTGCTCAAGGCTGCTGATCTTGTCCATGAAGCGCTGGTGAACACCGGCCCGGCTCTGGGACATGCCTTCCTCGCCCACATCGAGCAGTAGCGCACGCCACAGCTCGGCTTGCCAGCAGTTGGCCGGGCTCAGGGTCGGGCTTTCACCTCGGGCGTTGCGCAGTTGATGACGGCCAGCGGCCCAATCTTCGAGCCAGTCGGCACGATAGACCTGATATTGGTCGAACAGGTCAGCGAGTCGCTCTGACAATTGATAGCGTTTTCGCAAATCGGTGTCGTGAGTCAGGAAGCGCTGCAGCGGCTCGAAGTGTGGCTGATCGATGAGAGCTGGAAGCAGGCGCATCAGACGCCAGGTCAGCGGGCCTTTGTCGAGCAGGGACTTGGCGGGGATTTCTTCGCTGCCTAATACAAGTCGATAGAGTTGCCACAAAAAACTGCCGGGCAACTGCACATCCACCGCTGCCGCAATTCCGCAGCCGCCGAGGTCATCGTCCTGAGCGTCTTCGGCCAGGGCCAGCTTCAGCCATTGGGCGATGCCGTTGCTCTGCACCAACGCGATTTCGTTTTCCAGAGGAGCCAGGGGGTAGCGACGCATCCAGCTGACCACCAGGCCACGTAACTCATCAAGGCGGTTACCGTGAACCACCATAAAACCCGCATTGAGGGACGTAGCAACCGGCATGACGGCATCCTTAGGAGAAGGCAAAATCCAAAGGCGAACCTTAACATTGCTCGGCAAGATTGGTGGAGCGCAAGCTCAAAGACAGGGCGTGGGGCTGGGCAGTATCGAGCGATTTATTGGAAGTGTGCTTACCGAAACTTTTCTCGGCCCAAAAACAAACCCCCTGTCTGCGTTAGCAGACAGGGGGTTTGGAATTTAATCTTGACGATGACCTACTCTCACATGGGGAAACCCCACACTACCATCGGCGATGCATCGTTTCACTTCTGAGTTCGGGATGGGATCAGGTGGTTCCAATGCTCTATGGTCGTCAAGAAATTCGGTAGCCAGGTCGTTTACCTTTCGGTTTACGCTCCAGCGAATGGGTATGTAATAGTTTGGTGTTTTGTGAGTCGCAAACTTTCGGTTTGTATCGTCTTCACACACCGCAATCTGGTCTCTTCGACGCAAATTGCTTGGGTGTTATATGGTCAAGCCTCACGGGCAATTAGTATTGGTTAGCTCAACGCCTCACAGCGCTTACACACCCAACCTATCAACGTCGTAGTCTTCGACGGCCCTTTAGGGAACTCAAGGTTCCAGTGAGATCTCATCTTGAGGCAAGTTTCCCGCTTAGATGCTTTCAGCGGTTATCTTTCCCGAACATAGCTACCCGGCAATGCCACTGGCGTGACAACCGGAACACCAGAGGTTCGTCCACTCCGGTCCTCTCGTACTAGGAGCAGCCCCTCTCAAATCTCAAACGTCCACGGCAGATAGGGACCGAACTGTCTCACGACGTTCTAAACCCAGCTCGCGTACCACTTTAAATGGCGAACAGCCATACCCTTGGGACCGGCTTCAGCCCCAGGATGTGATGAGCCGACATCGAGGTGCCAAACACCGCCGTCGATATGAACTCTTGGGCGGTATCAGCCTGTTATCCCCGGAGTACCTTTTATCCGTTGAGCGATGGCCCTTCCATACAGAACCACCGGATCACTAAGACCTACTTTCGTACCTGCTCGACGTGTCTGTCTCGCAGTCAAGCGCGCTTTTGCCTTTATACTCTACGACCGATTTCCGACCGGTCTGAGCGCACCTTCGTACTCCTCCGTTACTCTTTAGGAGGAGACCGCCCCAGTCAAACTACCCACCATACACTGTCCTCGATCCGGATAACGGACCTGAGTTAGAACCTCAAAGTTGCCAGGGTGGTATTTCAAGGTTGGCTCCATGCAGACTGGCGTCCACACTTCAAAGCCTCCCACCTATCCTACACAAGCAAATTCAAAGTCCAGTGCAAAGCTATAGTAAAGGTTCACGGGGTCTTTCCGTCTAGCCGCGGATACACTGCATCTTCACAGCGATTTCAATTTCACTGAGTCTCGGGTGGAGACAGCGCCGCCATCGTTACGCCATTCGTGCAGGTCGGAACTTACCCGACAAGGAATTTCGCTACCTTAGGACCGTTATAGTTACGGCCGCCGTTTACCGGGGCTTCGATCAAGAGCTTCGCGTTAGCTAACCCCATCAATTAACCTTCCGGCACCGGGCAGGCGTCACACCCTATACGTCCACTTTCGTGTTTGCAGAGTGCTGTGTTTTTAATAAACAGTCGCAGCGGCCTGGTATCTTCGACCGGCATGGGCTTACGCAGTAAATGCTTCACCCTCACCGGCGCACCTTCTCCCGAAGTTACGGTGCCATTTTGCCTAGTTCCTTCACCCGAGTTCTCTCAAGCGCCTTGGTATTCTCTACCCAACCACCTGTGTCGGTTTGGGGTACGGTTCCTGGTTACCTGAAGCTTAGAAGCTTTTCTTGGAAGCATGGCATCAACCACTTCGTTGTCTAAAAGACAACTCGTCATCAGCTCTCGGCCTTAGAATCCCGGATTTACCTAAGATTCCAGCCTACCACCTTAAACTTGGACAACCAACGCCAAGCTGGCCTAGCCTTCTCCGTCCCTCCATCGCAATAACCAGAAGTACAGGAATATTAACCTGTTTTCCATCGACTACGCTTTTCAGCCTCGCCTTAGGGACCGACTAACCCTGCGTCGATTAACGTTGCGCAGGAAACCTTGGTCTTTCGGCGTGGGTGTTTTTCACACCCATTATCGTTACTCATGTCAGCATTCGCACTTCTGATACCTCCAGCAAGCTTCTCAACTCACCTTCACAGGCTTACAGAACGCTCCTCTACCGCATCACCTAAGTGATACCCGTAGCTTCGGTGTATGGTTTGAGCCCCGTTAAATCTTCCGCGCAGGCCGACTCGACTAGTGAGCTATTACGCTTTCTTTAAAGGGTGGCTGCTTCTAAGCCAACCTCCTAGCTGTCTAAGCCTTCCCACATCGTTTCCCACTTAACCATAACTTTGGGACCTTAGCTGACGGTCTGGGTTGTTTCCCTTTTCACGACGGACGTTAGCACCCGCCGTGTGTCTCCCATGCTCGGCACTTGTAGGTATTCGGAGTTTGCATCGGTTTGGTAAGCCGGGATGGCCCCCTAGCCGAAACAGTGCTCTACCCCCTACAGTGATACATGAGGCGCTACCTAAATAGCTTTCGAGGAGAACCAGCTATCTCCGAGCTTGATTAGCCTTTCACTCCGATCCACAGGTCATCCGCTAACTTTTCAACGGTAGTCGGTTCGGTCCTCCAGTTAGTGTTACCCAACCTTCAACCTGCCCATGGATAGATCGCCCGGTTTCGGGTCTATTCCCAGCGACTAGACGCCCTATTAAGACTCGCTTTCGCTACGCCTCCCCTATTCGGTTAAGCTTGCCACTGAAAATAAGTCGCTGACCCATTATACAAAAGGTACGCAGTCACCCAACAAAGTGGGCTCCCACTGCTTGTACGCATACGGTTTCAGGATCTATTTCACTCCCCTCTCCGGGGTTCTTTTCGCCTTTCCCTCACGGTACTAGTTCACTATCGGTCAGTCAGTAGTATTTAGCCTTGGAGGATGGTCCCCCCATATTCAGACAAAGTTTCTCGTGCTCCGTCCTACTCGATTTCACTGCAAAGATGTTTTCGCGTACAGGGCTATCACCCACTATGGCCGCACTTTCCAGAGCGTTCCGCTAACATCAATACAGCTTAAGGGCTGGTCCCCGTTCGCTCGCCACTACTAAGGGAATCTCGGTTGATTTCTTTTCCTCAGGGTACTTAGATGTTTCAGTTCCCCTGGTTCGCTTCTTAAGCCTATGTATTCAGCTTAAGATACCTAACTTATGTTAGGTGGGTTCCCCCATTCAGACATCTCCGGATCAAAGTCTGTTTGCCGACTCCCCGAAGCTTTTCGCAGGCTACCACGTCTTTCATCGCCTCTGACTGCCAAGGCATCCACCGTATGCGCTTCTTCACTTGACCATATAACCCCAAGCAATCTGGTTATACTATGAAGACGACATTCGCCGAAAATTCGCATGTTCAATTAAGAACGTTCACAAATTTTACCTTAGCCTGAATAAACACCAGTGAAAGTGTTATCCAGTCTAACTTTCTATTACATACCCAAATTTTTAAAGAACGATCTAATCAAAAAGATCAGAAATCAACATTCACCATCGTTTGATGGAATGCTCATTTCTAAGCTTTACGACAGAAAAACCACAGAGCGACTCTGCAGTTATCGTCTTCTACAATGAATCAAGCAATTCGTGTGGGAACTTATGGAGCAGCTGATGTCGTCGATTAAGGAGGTGATCCAGCCGCAGGTTCCCCTACGGCTACCTTGTTACGACTTCACCCCAGTCATGAATCACACCGTGGTAACCGTCCTCCCGAAGGTTAGACTAGCTACTTCTGGTGCAACCCACTCCCATGGTGTGACGGGCGGTGTGTACAAGGCCCGGGAACGTATTCACCGTGACATTCTGATTCACGATTACTAGCGATTCCGACTTCACGCAGTCGAGTTGCAGACTGCGATCCGGACTACGATCGGTTTTATGGGATTAGCTCCACCTCGCGGCTTGGCAACCCTTTGTACCGACCATTGTAGCACGTGTGTAGCCCAGGCCGTAAGGGCCATGATGACTTGACGTCATCCCCACCTTCCTCCGGTTTGTCACCGGCAGTCTCCTTAGAGTGCCCACCATTACGTGCTGGTAACTAAGGACAAGGGTTGCGCTCGTTACGGGACTTAACCCAACATCTCACGACACGAGCTGACGACAGCCATGCAGCACCTGTCTCAATGTTCCCGAAGGCACCAATCTATCTCTAGAAAGTTCATTGGATGTCAAGGCCTGGTAAGGTTCTTCGCGTTGCTTCGAATTAAACCACATGCTCCACCGCTTGTGCGGGCCCCCGTCAATTCATTTGAGTTTTAACCTTGCGGCCGTACTCCCCAGGCGGTCAACTTAATGCGTTAGCTGCGCCACTAAGAGTTCAAGACTCCCAACGGCTAGTTGACATCGTTTACGGCGTGGACTACCAGGGTATCTAATCCTGTTTGCTCCCCACGCTTTCGCACCTCAGTGTCAGTATCAGTCCAGGTAGTCGCCTTCGCCACTGGTGTTCCTTCCTATATCTACGCATTTCACCGCTACACAGGAAATTCCACTACCCTCTACCATACTCTAGCTTGCCAGTTTTGGATGCAGTTCCCAGGTTGAGCCCGGGGATTTCACATTCAACTTAACAAACCACCTACGCGCGCTTTACGCCCAGTAATTCCGATTAACGCTTGCACCCTCTGTATTACCGCGGCTGCTGGCACAGAGTTAGCCGGTGCTTATTCTGTCGGTAACGTCAAAACACTAACGTATTAGGTTAATGCCCTTCCTCCCAACTTAAAGTGCTTTACAATCCGAAGACCTTCTTCACACACGCGGCATGGCTGGATCAGGCTTTCGCCCATTGTCCAATATTCCCCACTGCTGCCTCCCGTAGGAGTCTGGACCGTGTCTCAGTTCCAGTGTGACTGATCATCCTCTCAGACCAGTTACGGATCGTAGCCTTGGTGAGCCATTACCTCACCAACTAGCTAATCCGACCTAGGCTCATCTGATAGCGCAAGGCCCGAAGGTCCCCTGCTTTCTCCCGTAGGACGTATGCGGTATTAGCGTCCGTTTCCGAACGTTATCCCCCACTATCAGGCAGATTCCTAGGTATTACTCACCCGTCCGCCGCTCTCAAGAGAAGCAAGCTTCTCTCTACCGCTCGACTTGCATGTGTTAGGCCTGCCGCCAGCGTTCAATCTGAGCCATGATCAAACTCTTCAGTTCAAACATCTTTGGGTTTTTAAGAAACCCTAAACTTGGCTCAGCAATCGTTGGTTACATCTTTGATTTCTCGCGGAGTAACTTGTGATGCTGATAATCTTGTTGACTATCAGTCTGACTCCACAAGCACCCACACGAATTGCTTGATTCAGTTGTTAAAGAGCGGTTGGTTTAGCTTTCGCTGAACCGAGGCGCGCATTCTACAGCAGCCTCTGTTGCTGTCAAGCGGTTATTTTAAGATGTTTTCAAAGTTTCCTCTGTAACATCAACCACTTGCGCTTTCGATCTCTCGTTAGCGGGAGGCGAATTCTACAGCGTTACACGCTGCTGTCAACACCTTATTTCCTGCTACTTTCGATTGAGATAATCGAAGTGTTAGCCAGGCAAATGACCTGGTTAACAGCACAGGCTTTTTACAAAGCTTGTACTTATACAAAAACAAAATCCCCGTCTGCGCGAGCAGACAGGGATTTTGGAATTTAATCTTGACGATGACCTACTCTCACATGGGGAAACCCCACACTACCATCGGCGATGCATCGTTTCACTTCTGAGTTCGGGATGGGATCAGGTGGTTCCAATGCTCTATGGTCGTCAAGAAATTCGGTAGCCAGGTCGTTTACCTTTCGGTTTACGCTCCAGCGAATGGGTATGTAATAGTTTGGTGTTTTGTGAGTCGCAAACTTTCGGTTTGTATCGTCTTCACACACCGCAATCTGGTCTCTTCGACGCAAATTGCTTGGGTGTTATATGGTCAAGCCTCACGGGCAATTAGTATTGGTTAGCTCAACGCCTCACAGCGCTTACACACCCAACCTATCAACGTCGTAGTCTTCGACGGCCCTTTAGGGAACTCAAGGTTCCAGTGAGATCTCATCTTGAGGCAAGTTTCCCGCTTAGATGCTTTCAGCGGTTATCTTTCCCGAACATAGCTACCCGGCAATGCCACTGGCGTGACAACCGGAACACCAGAGGTTCGTCCACTCCGGTCCTCTCGTACTAGGAGCAGCCCCTCTCAAATCTCAAACGTCCACGGCAGATAGGGACCGAACTGTCTCACGACGTTCTAAACCCAGCTCGCGTACCACTTTAAATGGCGAACAGCCATACCCTTGGGACCGGCTTCAGCCCCAGGATGTGATGAGCCGACATCGAGGTGCCAAACACCGCCGTCGATATGAACTCTTGGGCGGTATCAGCCTGTTATCCCCGGAGTACCTTTTATCCGTTGAGCGATGGCCCTTCCATACAGAACCACCGGATCACTAAGACCTACTTTCGTACCTGCTCGACGTGTCTGTCTCGCAGTCAAGCGCGCTTTTGCCTTTATACTCTACGACCGATTTCCGACCGGTCTGAGCGCACCTTCGTACTCCTCCGTTACTCTTTAGGAGGAGACCGCCCCAGTCAAACTACCCACCATACACTGTCCTCGATCCGGATAACGGACCTGAGTTAGAACCTCAAAGTTGCCAGGGTGGTATTTCAAGGTTGGCTCCATGCAGACTGGCGTCCACACTTCAAAGCCTCCCACCTATCCTACACAAGCAAATTCAAAGTCCAGTGCAAAGCTATAGTAAAGGTTCACGGGGTCTTTCCGTCTAGCCGCGGATACACTGCATCTTCACAGCGATTTCAATTTCACTGAGTCTCGGGTGGAGACAGCGCCGCCATCGTTACGCCATTCGTGCAGGTCGGAACTTACCCGACAAGGAATTTCGCTACCTTAGGACCGTTATAGTTACGGCCGCCGTTTACCGGGGCTTCGATCAAGAGCTTCGCGTTAGCTAACCCCATCAATTAACCTTCCGGCACCGGGCAGGCGTCACACCCTATACGTCCACTTTCGTGTTTGCAGAGTGCTGTGTTTTTAATAAACAGTCGCAGCGGCCTGGTATCTTCGACCGGCATGGGCTTACGCAGTAAATGCTTCACCCTCACCGGCGCACCTTCTCCCGAAGTTACGGTGCCATTTTGCCTAGTTCCTTCACCCGAGTTCTCTCAAGCGCCTTGGTATTCTCTACCCAACCACCTGTGTCGGTTTGGGGTACGGTTCCTGGTTACCTGAAGCTTAGAAGCTTTTCTTGGAAGCATGGCATCAACCACTTCGTTGTCTAAAAGACAACTCGTCATCAGCTCTCGGCCTTAGAATCCCGGATTTACCTAAGATTCCAGCCTACCACCTTAAACTTGGACAACCAACGCCAAGCTGGCCTAGCCTTCTCCGTCCCTCCATCGCAATAACCAGAAGTACAGGAATATTAACCTGTTTTCCATCGACTACGCTTTTCAGCCTCGCCTTAGGGACCGACTAACCCTGCGTCGATTAACGTTGCGCAGGAAACCTTGGTCTTTCGGCGTGGGTGTTTTTCACACCCATTATCGTTACTCATGTCAGCATTCGCACTTCTGATACCTCCAGCAAGCTTCTCAACTCACCTTCACAGGCTTACAGAACGCTCCTCTACCGCATCACCTAAGTGATACCCGTAGCTTCGGTGTATGGTTTGAGCCCCGTTAAATCTTCCGCGCAGGCCGACTCGACTAGTGAGCTATTACGCTTTCTTTAAAGGGTGGCTGCTTCTAAGCCAACCTCCTAGCTGTCTAAGCCTTCCCACATCGTTTCCCACTTAACCATAACTTTGGGACCTTAGCTGACGGTCTGGGTTGTTTCCCTTTTCACGACGGACGTTAGCACCCGCCGTGTGTCTCCCATGCTCGGCACTTGTAGGTATTCGGAGTTTGCATCGGTTTGGTAAGCCGGGATGGCCCCCTAGCCGAAACAGTGCTCTACCCCCTACAGTGATACATGAGGCGCTACCTAAATAGCTTTCGAGGAGAACCAGCTATCTCCGAGCTTGATTAGCCTTTCACTCCGATCCACAGGTCATCCGCTAACTTTTCAACGGTAGTCGGTTCGGTCCTCCAGTTAGTGTTACCCAACCTTCAACCTGCCCATGGATAGATCGCCCGGTTTCGGGTCTATTCCCAGCGACTAGACGCCCTATTAAGACTCGCTTTCGCTACGCCTCCCCTATTCGGTTAAGCTTGCCACTGAAAATAAGTCGCTGACCCATTATACAAAAGGTACGCAGTCACCCAACAAAGTGGGCTCCCACTGCTTGTACGCATACGGTTTCAGGATCTATTTCACTCCCCTCTCCGGGGTTCTTTTCGCCTTTCCCTCACGGTACTAGTTCACTATCGGTCAGTCAGTAGTATTTAGCCTTGGAGGATGGTCCCCCCATATTCAGACAAAGTTTCTCGTGCTCCGTCCTACTCGATTTCACTGCAAAGATGTTTTCGCGTACAGGGCTATCACCCACTATGGCCGCACTTTCCAGAGCGTTCCGCTAACATCAATACAGCTTAAGGGCTGGTCCCCGTTCGCTCGCCACTACTAAGGGAATCTCGGTTGATTTCTTTTCCTCAGGGTACTTAGATGTTTCAGTTCCCCTGGTTCGCTTCTTAAGCCTATGTATTCAGCTTAAGATACCTAACTTATGTTAGGTGGGTTCCCCCATTCAGACATCTCCGGATCAAAGTCTGTTTGCCGACTCCCCGAAGCTTTTCGCAGGCTACCACGTCTTTCATCGCCTCTGACTGCCAAGGCATCCACCGTATGCGCTTCTTCACTTGACCATATAACCCCAAGCAATCTGGTTATACTATGAAGACGACATTCGCCGAAAATTCGCATGTTCAATTAAGAACGTTCACAAATTTTACCTTAGCCTGAATAAACACCAGTGAAAGTGTTATCCAGTCTAACTTTCTATTACATACCCAAATTTTTAAAGAACGATCTAATCAAAAAGATCAGAAATCAACATTCACCATCGTTTGATGGAATGCTCATTTCTAAGCTTTACGACAGAAAAACCACAGAGCGACTCTGCAGTTATCGTCTTCTACAATGAATCAAGCAATTCGTGTGGGAACTTATGGAGCAGCTGATGTCGTCGATTAAGGAGGTGATCCAGCCGCAGGTTCCCCTACGGCTACCTTGTTACGACTTCACCCCAGTCATGAATCACACCGTGGTAACCGTCCTCCCGAAGGTTAGACTAGCTACTTCTGGTGCAACCCACTCCCATGGTGTGACGGGCGGTGTGTACAAGGCCCGGGAACGTATTCACCGTGACATTCTGATTCACGATTACTAGCGATTCCGACTTCACGCAGTCGAGTTGCAGACTGCGATCCGGACTACGATCGGTTTTATGGGATTAGCTCCACCTCGCGGCTTGGCAACCCTTTGTACCGACCATTGTAGCACGTGTGTAGCCCAGGCCGTAAGGGCCATGATGACTTGACGTCATCCCCACCTTCCTCCGGTTTGTCACCGGCAGTCTCCTTAGAGTGCCCACCATTACGTGCTGGTAACTAAGGACAAGGGTTGCGCTCGTTACGGGACTTAACCCAACATCTCACGACACGAGCTGACGACAGCCATGCAGCACCTGTCTCAATGTTCCCGAAGGCACCAATCTATCTCTAGAAAGTTCATTGGATGTCAAGGCCTGGTAAGGTTCTTCGCGTTGCTTCGAATTAAACCACATGCTCCACCGCTTGTGCGGGCCCCCGTCAATTCATTTGAGTTTTAACCTTGCGGCCGTACTCCCCAGGCGGTCAACTTAATGCGTTAGCTGCGCCACTAAGAGTTCAAGACTCCCAACGGCTAGTTGACATCGTTTACGGCGTGGACTACCAGGGTATCTAATCCTGTTTGCTCCCCACGCTTTCGCACCTCAGTGTCAGTATCAGTCCAGGTAGTCGCCTTCGCCACTGGTGTTCCTTCCTATATCTACGCATTTCACCGCTACACAGGAAATTCCACTACCCTCTACCATACTCTAGCTTGCCAGTTTTGGATGCAGTTCCCAGGTTGAGCCCGGGGATTTCACATTCAACTTAACAAACCACCTACGCGCGCTTTACGCCCAGTAATTCCGATTAACGCTTGCACCCTCTGTATTACCGCGGCTGCTGGCACAGAGTTAGCCGGTGCTTATTCTGTCGGTAACGTCAAAACACTAACGTATTAGGTTAATGCCCTTCCTCCCAACTTAAAGTGCTTTACAATCCGAAGACCTTCTTCACACACGCGGCATGGCTGGATCAGGCTTTCGCCCATTGTCCAATATTCCCCACTGCTGCCTCCCGTAGGAGTCTGGACCGTGTCTCAGTTCCAGTGTGACTGATCATCCTCTCAGACCAGTTACGGATCGTAGCCTTGGTGAGCCATTACCTCACCAACTAGCTAATCCGACCTAGGCTCATCTGATAGCGCAAGGCCCGAAGGTCCCCTGCTTTCTCCCGTAGGACGTATGCGGTATTAGCGTCCGTTTCCGAACGTTATCCCCCACTATCAGGCAGATTCCTAGGTATTACTCACCCGTCCGCCGCTCTCAAGAGAAGCAAGCTTCTCTCTACCGCTCGACTTGCATGTGTTAGGCCTGCCGCCAGCGTTCAATCTGAGCCATGATCAAACTCTTCAGTTCAAACATCTTTGGGTTTTTAAGAAACCCTAAACTTGGCTCAGCAATCGTTGGTTACATCTTTGATTTCTCGCGGAGTAACTTGTGATGCTGATAATCTTGTTGACTATCAGTCTGACTCCACAAGCACCCACACGAATTGCTTGATTCAGTTGTTAAAGAGCGGTTGGTTTAGCTTTCGCTGAACCGAGGCGCGCATTCTACAGCAGCCTCTGTTGCTGTCAAGCGGTTATTTTAAGATGTTTTCAAAGTTTCCTCTGTAACATCAACCACTTGCGCTTTCGATCTCTCGTTAGCGGGAGGCGAATTCTACAGCGTTACACGCTGCTGTCAACACCTTATTTCCTGCTTCGATGACTTGAAGCTGGCACTGCCGAAAACCAATCCAACTCATTGAAACTCAAGGAGTTTTCCGTTTCGACTGCGCCGGAAGTGGGCGCATTATAGGCCGTCACAATTCTGGGTCAAGCACTTGTTTCACATTTCTGTCATATAACCTTTAAAGCCCCTAAAAGCAGAGGCCAGCCTGACGGCTGGCCTCTCTTCTTCTATATAGAGCTACCGCCAGCCTTACAGGCTCGGAAAGGCAAACTGCGATGCCTCATGGCTGGCCCGCTGCGGCCAGCGCTGGGTGATTGCCTTGCGACGCGTGTAAAAGCGCACACCGTCCGGGCCATAAGCATGCAAATCGCCAAACAGCGAACGCTTCCAGCCGCCGAAGCTGTGATAGGCAACCGGCACAGGCAACGGAACGTTCACCCCCACCATGCCGACTTCAATTTCATCGCAGAACAAGCGAGCCGCCTCGCCATCGCGAGTGAAGATACAGGTGCCGTTGCCGTACTCGTGATCATTGATCAGTTGCATTGCCTCTTCCAGGCTCTTGACCCGCACGATGCACAACACCGGACCGAAGATTTCTTCTTTATAGATACGCATCTCAGGCGTCACGCGATCAAACAGGCAACCTCCCAGGAAGAAGCCTTCTTCGTGACCCTTAATGCTCAGGCCGCGACCATCAACCACCAGCTCGGCGCCCGCCGCCACGCCATCGTCGACATAACCGCTCACTTTGTCACGCGCCTGCCCTGTAACCAATGGCCCCATGTCCAGACCGCAGGAAGTACCCGCACCGATTTTAAGCGCCTTGATTTGTGGAACCAGCTTGGCTACCAGGGCATCTGCCACTTGATCGCCCACACACACCGCTACCGAAATAGCCATGCAGCGTTCGCCGCACGAACCATAAGCGGCACCCATCAGTGCACTGACCGCGTTATCAAGATCCGCATCCGGCATCAGTACCGCATGGTTCTTCGCCCCGCCCAGTGCCTGAACGCGCTTGCCACGCTTGGTGCCTTCCGCATAGATGTACTCGGCAATCGGAGTTGAACCCACAAAGCTCAACGCTTTAACTTCCGGCGCCTCGATCAATGCGTCAACGGCAGACTTGTCTCCGTGAACCACGTTCATGACGCCTTTAGGCAGACCAGCTTCCTGCAACAACTGGGCGATCAGCAGTGTCGAGCTTGGATCACGCTCCGACGGCTTCAGAATGAAGCAGTTACCGCACACGATCGCCAGTGGATACATCCACAGAGGAACCATGGCCGGGAAGTTGAAAGGCGTAATCCCTGCAACCACACCCAGCGGCTGAAAATCCGACCAGGCATCAATATTAGGTCCTACGTTGCGGCTGTACTCACCCTTCAGGATTTCAGGAGCTGAACAGGCGTACTCAACGTTTTCGATCCCACGCTTCAATTCACCTGCAGCATCTTCCAGCGTCTTGCCGTGCTCTTCGCTGATCAACTGGGAGATACGTGCTTCGTTCTGCTCCAGCAATTGCTTGAAACGGAACATCACCTGGGCACGCTTGGCAGGCGGAGTGTTACGCCACGCCGGGAAGGCTGCTTTCGCCGCATCAATGGCTTGCTGAATTGTCTCGCGACTGGCCAACGGAACCTGATGAATCACTTTACCGGTGGACGGGTTAAACACATCGGCGGTGCGACCGGAATCGTTCAGCAACTCGCCATTGATCAAGTGTTGAATGGTGCTCATGGATACTCCAGAAAAGTTGTCCACAGGCGCGAACGCTGCGCGCCTGTGTGAATGCAATTAGTGTCGCTTCTATATAGAAGCGATCAGTCGATCTGATTCAGTGCTTCGCCGACCGCATCGAACAAACGATCCAGGTCTTGCGGCTTGCTGTTGAAGGTTGGCCCGAACTGCAGGGTGTCACCGCCAAAGCGTACGTAGAAGCCGGCTTTCCACAGCTTCATCGCAGCATCGAACGGACGCACAATCGCATCGCCATCACGCGGTGCAATCTGAATTGCACCCGCCAGACCATAGTTACGAATATCAATGACGTTCTTCACACCCTTCAAACCGTGCAGTGCGTTCTCAAAATGCGGTGCCACTTCAGCCACGCTCTGCACCAGGTTTTCTTTTTGCAGCAGATCGAGCGCTGCAAGACCTGCAGCACAGGCCACAGGGTGAGCCGAATAGGTATAGCCATGAGGGAATTCAACCGCATACTCAGGCGTCGGCTGATTCATGAATGTGTGATAAATCTCGCTGGTGGCAATCACTGCGCCCATAGGGATCGCACCGTTAGTCACTTGCTTGGCAATACACATCAAGTCAGGCGTTACACCGAAGCTGTCAGCTCCGAACATCGAACCTGTACGACCAAACCCGGTAATCACCTCATCGAACACCAACAGGATGTTGTGCTGATCGCAGATTTCACGCAGGCGTTTCAGATACCCCTGAGGCGGAACCAGCACACCGGCCGAACCGGCCATAGGCTCCACAAACACCGCCGCAATGTTCGAGGCATCGTGCAGTTCGATCAACTTGAGCAACTCATCAGCCAAGGCGATCCCGCCCAGCTCCGGCATGCCGCGAGAAAACGCGTTGCTTGCCAGCAGTGTGTGCGGCAAGTGATCGACATCCATCATCGCCTGGCCAAACATTTTACGGTTGCCGTTCACTCCACCCAGGCTGGTACCGGCGATGTTCACACCGTGATAGCCACGCGCACGGCCAATCATTTTGGTCTTGGTCGACTGACCTTTCAGGCGCCAGTAGGCACGCACCATTTTGACCGCTGTATCCGCACACTCCGAACCCGAGTCAGTGAAGAACACGTGATTGAGATTGCCCGGTGTCAGTTCGGTGATCTTTTCTGCCAACTTGAAGGATAGTGGGTGGCCGTACTGGAACGCCGGGGAGTAATCGAGGGTGCCCAATTGCTTGGCAACGGCTTCCTGGATTTCTGTGCGGGTATGCCCTGCGCCACAAGTCCACAAACCTGACAGCGAATCGTAGATTTGCCGACCCTTATCGTCCGTCAGATAACTGCCTTTAGCGGCCACGATAAAACGCGGATCGCGATGGAAGTTACGGTTGGCGGTGTAAGGCATCCAGTGAGCATCCAGTTTGAGCTGGCTGGTCAGGTTCAATTCGGCATTCTCGGGCATGTTCATCAGCAAAACCTCGCAAGGCGAAAGCGGCGTCGGATGTTGAAAGCGTTGTTGCACCTAAATTGCCACGCCTATAAAGTCGATGAAATCCAACTCTTCTAACCTTTAGTTAGGCGTGCACTAAACTATGAGCAGCCGTCGTCCCGATGCACTGGCCCAGGTCAGCGACTTTGATATTCGATTGCTGCGCATTTTTCGCAGCGTAGTTGAGTGCGGCGGGTTCTCGGCGGCAGAGACCGTGCTGGGTATCGGGCGCTCGGCCATCAGTCAGCAAATGAGCGACCTTGAGCAACGCCTGGGTTTGCGCCTTTGCCAGCGTGGTCGCGCGGGGTTCTCGCTGACAGAAGAAGGACGAGAGGTCTATCAGTCGGCTCTACAGTTATTGGGGGCACTTGAAAGTTTTCGCACAGAGGTCAACGGCCTGCACCAGCACTTGCGCGGCGAACTGACCATTGGCCTCACAGACAACCTCGTCACCCTGCCCCATATGCGCATCACCCATGCCCTGGCCCAACTCAAAGAGCGCGGCCCGGATGTGCAAATCCATATCCGCATGATTTCGCCCCACGAGGTGGAACAGGGAGTACTCGACGGGCGCCTGCACGTGGGCGTCGTGCCCCAGGCCAGCACGTTGTCCGGGCTGGAATATCAACCGCTCTACAGCGAGCGCTCCTTGCTGTACTGCGCCGTTGGCCATCCGTTGTTTTATGTCGATGACCGGCAATTGGCGGATGCGCGGCTTAATGATCAAGATGCCATCGCTCCCACCTTTCGCCTGCCCTCCGATATTCAGGCTCACTACCAAGCGCTCAACTGCACCGCCAGTGCGTCGGACCGCGAAGGCATGGCCTTTTTGATTTTGACCGGACGCTACATCGGTTATCTGCCCGATCACTACGCCAGCCTGTGGGTTCAGCAAGGCCGGTTACGGGCGCTGAAGGCAAAAACACGCTTCTACGATCTGAGCCTCGCATCCGTCACGCGTAAGGGGCGTCGCCCGCATCTTGTACTGGAAAGTTTCCTTGAGAGCCTTGAGGCGACGCGTTAACGTGAAAAGTCTCGCTACGGTGCAGAATGCTCCCACACAGATTGCCTGGAACACCTATGACCTTTGACGTCCCCGCCCACGATGGCAAGCCTCCCAGCCGCATTCGACAAAAAAACGAAGAGGCCATTCTCAAGGCCGCTGAGGACGAGTTTGCCCGCCACGGTTTCAAAGGCACCAGCATGAACGCCATCGCACTCAGCGCCGGGCTGCCAAAGGCCAACCTGCACTATTACTTCACTAACAAGTTGGGCCTGTATATCGCGGTTCTCAGCAATATCATCGAGTTGTGGGACAGCACCTTTAATGCCCTGACCGCTGAAGACGACCCCGCTCAAGCCCTGACACAGTACATCCGCGCCAAGATGGAGTTTTCCCGCCGACAGCCTCAGGCCTCCCGTGTATTTGCCATGGAAATCATCAGCGGTGGCGCCTGCCTGACCGAGTACTTCACTCAAGACTACAGAGCCTGGTTTCAAGGCCGGGCCGCCGTGTTTCAAGCCTGGATCGATGCGGGCAAAATGGACCCGGTGGATCCCGTGCACCTGATTTTCCTGTTATGGGGCAGTACGCAGCATTACGCTGATTTTTCGACACAGATTTGCCGCGTATCAGGCCGCACCCACCTGAGCAAACAGGACATGCAAGCGGCTAGCGACAACCTGATTCGTATCATTCTCAAAGGCTGCGGCCTGACGCCCACTGTCTAAGCCTGGAACCGACATGCCTTCGACCCTCACGGGACTTTGCGAATACCGCGAAGAAATCCGTAAAAGCCGCTTTATTACTTTCGCTGCGCCCATCACCAGTGCCCAGCAAGCCTTCGATTTTATCGAGCAATACAGCGATCTTGATGCGTCGCACAATTGCTGGGCCTGGAAGCTCGGGGACCAATACCGAAGCAGCGATGATGGCGAGCCAGGCGGTACAGCCGGTCGCCCGATACTCTCAGCCATTGAGGCCCAGGACTGCGACCAGGTCGCGGTGCTGGTCATCCGCTGGTATGGCGGAATTCAGTTGGGCACCGGTGGACTGGCTCGCGCCTATGGCGGTGGCGCTAACAAATGCCTGCAAAGTGCCGAAAAGCTGCCCCTGGTCAGTCGAGTAGCCCTCTCCTGCGCCTGCAGTTTCAGTGAGCTTGCTCTGGTCAAACTGCGCATCTGCGAACTGAACGGCCTGATCATCGATGAAACATTCACCGCCAATGGCGTTGACCTGCAACTGGCACTGGCCGAGGAACAGATTGCCCCTGCACAGCAACAACTGGCTGACCTCAGCCGCGGCAGAATTTTACTGCACCGCCACACCTTCAAAGCTGACGAGTAAAAGTGCTACTTTCCTGCATCCATAGTTGCCCACATTCACTGTGCACCCGCCTGTGGATAACCTGAGCACATAGCGCTGCAACCCTTGCACACCATAGGTTTCAAGCACTTGTACGCTTTTTAGCCAACTCTTATCACCTTTCTATAGGACGCTACTCATGACGGCAAAACATGCACTGATCATCGGAGCTTCACGTGGCCTGGGCCTGGGTCTGGTCAAAGAGTTGCTCGCTGATGGCTGGACCGTCACTGCGACTGTTCGCGATCCCAAAAAAGCGGAAGCCCTGAATGCCCTGGGTCCAGTTCGCATAGAGCGACTGGACATGGACAGCCAGCAAGCCATCAAGGCATTGAGCAACACGTTAAGCAACGAGGTCTTCGACCTGCTGTTTGTGAACGCCGGTGTCAAAGGCCCGGACGATCAACTGTCGGGCAACGCGACGCTGGCCGAGGTGGGGCAGCTGTTTTTCACCAACAGCGTGGCGCCGATCAATCTGGCCCGCGAGTTTGTCAGCAAGGTCCGTAAAGACAGTGGCGTACTGGCCTTTATGAGTTCTGTGCTCGGCAGCGTCACTCATCCTGACGCCCCTGAGATGGCCCTCTACAAGGCCAGCAAAGCTGCACTCAACTCTATGACCAGTACGTTTGTGCGCTACGAACTGGGCGACAACAACCCAACCGTGCTGTCCATGCATCCGGGCTGGGTGAAAACCGATATGGGGGGCGAAGGCGCGGACATTGACGTCCAGACCAGCACTCGCGGCCTGGTCGATCAGGTCAAGGCGTTTGCCGGCAAAGGCGGTCATCACTTTATCGATTACAAGGGCCAGACGATTCCCTGGTAAGCCGCCTGCGACAAATGGCGGGAGGTTTTTTACGGGTTACGTCGCCTCCCGCCTGTAGAATGGCGCCATCTGCACCCGATTTGATGAGAAAAACTTTTATGTATGACTGGCTCAATGCCCTGCCGAAAGCTGAACTGCACATGCACCTTGAGGGCTCTTTAGAGCCCGAGTTGCTGTTCTCGCTGGCAGAGCGCAACAAAATCGCCTTGCCCTGGAACGACGTTGAAACCTTGCGCAAGGCGTATGCCTTCAACAACCTGCAAGAATTCCTCGACCTTTACTACAAAGGCGCCGACGTACTGCGCACCTCTCAGGACTTCTACGACCTGACCTGGGCCTACCTGTTGCGCTGCAAGGCACAGAACGTCATTCACACCGAACCGTTCTTCGACCCGCAAACCCACACCGACCGTGGTGTTCCGTTCGAAGTCGTGCTCAATGGCATTGCCAGCGCACTCAAGGATGGCGAACAGCAACTGGGCATCACCAGCGGCCTGATCCTGAGCTTCCTGCGCCATTTGAGCGAAGAAGAAGCAGAAAAAACCCTCGACCAGGCACTGCCGTTTCGCGATGCATTTGTCGCCGTTGGTCTCGACAGTTCAGAAATGGGCCACCCGCCCAGCAAGTTCCAGCGCGTATTCGACCGGGCACGCCACGAAGGCTTCCTGACTGTCGCCCACGCCGGTGAAGAAGGTCCACCGGAGTACATCTGGGAAGCCCTCGATCTGCTGAAAATTCAGCGCATCGATCACGGCGTGCGCGCCATTGAAGACGAACGCTTGATGCAGCGCATTATCGACGAGCAAATCCCGTTGACCGTGTGCCCGCTGTCCAACACCAAGCTCTGCGTGTTTGATCACATGTCGCAGCACAACATTCTCGACATGCTTGAGCGCGGCGTGAAAGTCACGGTCAACTCCGATGACCCGGCCTACTTCGGCGGTTACATGACCGAGAACTTCCACGCGCTGTACACCGACCTGGGCATGACCCAGGACCAGGCCAAACGCCTGGCGCAAAACGGCCTGGATGCACGGTTGGTCAAGCCGTAACACCCCCTGTGGGAGCGGGCTTGCCCGCTCCCACAGACATCTGAAACTGCATCACCGTCAGTACCACAGCAGTTTTACTGTTTTCCCGGGTACAACTTGCTCAACACCGCACACCGCTCACTGAGCATGTCGCGCAACAAACACACCGGCTTGCTCAACTGTGCACGATGACCACACAGCAGATTGAGCGGCGCCCGTTCGCACACCAACTCAGGCAATAGCACCCTGAGCCTGCCCGCAGTCACATCGCCCGCCACATCCAGCCATGACTTGCAGGCAATGCCCTCCCCGGCGACTGCCCACAAACGCACCACGTCAGCATCATCGCTAAAACGATTGCCGGTCACGGTCAGCCCTAGTTCACGCTTGCCATCATTGAATTGCCAATGGTCGTGGACCCGCGTGCCTAGCATGTACAACAGGCAATTGTGTTGCAGCAGTTGTTCGAGCTGACGCGGTTCCCCCTTGCGCGCCAGGTAGTCGGGCGATGCACACAAGACCCGCCGATTGTCCGGGGCAACTGGCAGTGCCACCAGGCTGGAGTCTTCCGGTTCGCCGTAACGCAAAGCGATGTCCACAGGCTGGCGAAACAGATCGGCAATCCGGTCGCCCAATAACAGGCGCACGGTCAGTTGCGGATGCTCACGTTGAAACTCATCCAGCCAGGGCAGCAGCAGATTACGTCCGAAATCCGAAGGGGCCGACAACTGCAACACACCGCTGACTTGATCTTGCCCACGCGCCAACAAGCGCCGCCCTTCGTCAAGACTGCTCAATGCCGTACGGGCATATTCGAGAAAGCCTTCGCCTTCGGCCGTCAGACGCAAACTGCGAGTTGAGCGCGCCAGCAATCGAGCGCCCAGTTGCACCTCTATCCGCTTGAGTGCCGCGCTGGCCACCGCAGGCGACATGTCCATCACTCGGGCGGCGGCCGACAGGCTGCCCAAATCAGCCGCGCGAACGAACAATTGCAGATCATCAAAACGCAGCATCCAAGGTTCACTCGGCCATTATCAAAAAAATATTGAAAGAGACTGCTCTTTTAGCCGGTTTTATCGTGCTGCGAAATAGCGAATTATCACTACCAGATTCTTACCCCTCTTCAGGACATGTCCGATGAAAGCTGTCGCTTACTACAATTCGCTGCCCATTCAAGACCCGCTGGCCCTGCAAGACATTGAATTGCCTGAGCCGGTCGCCGGCCCAAGGGACTTGCTGGTCGAGGTCAAAGCCATCTCCGTCAACCCGGTGGACACCAAGGTCCGCCAGAACGTCCAGCCAGAAGCCGACGCTGCCAAAGTTCTGGGGTGGGACGTGGCCGGGGTCGTCAAGGCGGTGGGCAGTGACGCCAGCCTGTTCAAGGTTGGCGACAAGGTGTTTTACGCCGGATCCATCGCCCGGGCCGGGGCCAACAGCGAGCGCCATGTGGTCGATGAGCGAATTGTGGGGCACATGCCAAAAAGCCTCGACTTTGCCCAGGCAGCCGCGCTGCCGCTGACCGCCATCACCGCATGGGAGCTGTTGTTTGAGCGACTGGGTGTGGCCGAAGGTGGAAATGATGAGCAGCAGAGCCTGCTGATTGTCGGCGCAGCAGGCGGGGTAGGCTCGATCCTCACGCAACTGGCCAGCAAACTGACCGCACTCAAGGTGATTGGCAGCGCATCGCGCCCCGAAACCCAAGCCTGGGTCCGCGAGCTGGGCGCCGACATCGTTGTCGACCATAGCCAGGCACTGAGCGAGGAACTCAAGCGCCACGGCATCAATGCCGTCACCCACGTCGCCAGCCTGACCCAGACCGACCAGCATCTGGATCAGTTGGTCGAAGCCCTGGCACCTCAAGGCAAGCTGGCACTGATTGACGATCCCAAGGCGCTTGACGTTACCAAGCTCAAGCGCAAGAGCCTGTCACTGCACTGGGAGTTCATGTACACCCGCTCACTGTTCGAAACCGCGGACATGATCGAGCAGCATCACTTGCTCAATCGGGTCGCCGACCTGATCGATGCAGGCATCCTGCGCACCACCGTCGGCGAGCATTTCGGCACCATCAACGCCGCCAACCTGCGTCGCGCCCATACGCTGCTTGAAAGCGGCAAATCCAAAGGCAAAATTGTGCTCGAAGGGTTCTGATTAACGCGACACGGGACTGATGCGGCCAACTTTCAACCGTCAGTCAGAGACTTGACCCCGGACATATTTACCCAAGTATTTCGGCATACACTGGCCTCCTTTGCGAACCGAAGGAGGCCAGTCATGAAAATCCTGATACGAGCGTTAGCAAGATCCCGTAACTGCCAATGGCAGGTTCAAATCGACCAACAATCCGTCAATTTTCGCAGCGAGTCCGAGGCCCGAGCCTTTGT
Source organism: Pseudomonas sp. DSV-1 (assembly GCF_035830915.1). NCBI lineage: Bacteria > Pseudomonadati > Pseudomonadota > Gammaproteobacteria > Pseudomonadales > Pseudomonadaceae > Pseudomonas > Pseudomonas sp. DSV-1. The sequence goes on from NZ_JAYMYG010000001.1 coordinate 4,488,996, forward strand.
GGACACGTTGCAATCTCGCCTGCAAGCCCCCCATAGCCTGCCTGCACGTTTGGCAGGCTGAATCAGATCGACTGCTGGGCGGCGATCCGGGCGGTGTAGAGGCGCCGGGTCGCCATCGCCAGCCCGACCGCCAGCACTCCGCACAAGGTGATGACAATCGCCATCGGCATCGCGCTGCCATCGTGCAACACTCCCACCAATGACGCCGCTCCCGCCGCTACGCTGAACTGCAGACAACCCAGCATCGCCGATGCACTGCCAGCTCGGGCACCCTGCCCGCTCATGGCGCAGGCCGAAGCATTGGGAATGATGCAGCCCAAACTGGCGATACAGATAAACAACGGGATCAGTAACGGCCACAGTTGCGCGGTATGCAAGGTGCTGACACCCAGCAAGACCAGCCCGGCCGCCAGATACACCCACACCATGCGCGCCAGCAAAAAGGCCGGGCCACGCTTGGCCAACAGGCGGGCGTTCAGTTGCGCCACCAGAATAAAACCGGCTGCGTTGGTACCAAACAGCCAGCCGTAATGCTCGGCGGGTACGCCATACAGTTTGATAAAGACGAAAGGCGAACCTGCGATGTAGGCAAACATCCCGGCCATTGCAATCCCCCCGGTCAGCGCATGCCCCAGGAACTCGCGGTCCTTGAGCAGCCGCCCGTATTGACGCAATGCGCCGGACAGCGGCTGGCGCGGCACGTTGGCAGGCAGGCTTTCAGGCAGGCCCAGCGCTACGGCTGTTGCCGCCAACGCACTGAATACCGTCAACACCAGGAAAATCGACTGCCAGCCATACAGGTTGACCAGCAATCCGCCCAGCATCGGCGCCAGGATCGGCGCCAGGCCCATCACCAACATCAACTGCGAAAACACTTTGGCCGACTGCACGGCATCGCATTTGTCACTGACAATTGCCCGCGAGAGCACCATGCCAGCACAGCCGCCGAGTGCCTGGACAAACCGCGCGCCAATCAGCCACTCCAATGTCGGGGCAAAGGCGCACGCCAGCGATGCAACCGTGAACAGGCCAACACCCACCAGCAGTGGCACGCGCCGCCCAAAGCGGTCTGCCACAGGTCCATACGCCAGTTGCCCGATAGACAGGCCCAGGAAGTACACCGCCAGAGTGAGTTGAATTTGAGTTTCATCTGTCGCAAAGGCTTGTGCCATTGCCGGAAAGCCGGGCAGGTAGAAATCGATCGCCAGGGGACCGAAGGCGCTCAAGGCACCAAGAATCAAGATTGTTCGAAGGTTCATCAGGTATCCAGATCGGGCTGCAATTAGCGCAGCCCGATAGTCTAGCCGTGGATACCGAACTTGAACATAAAGATAGCCAGCTAGCTAATAAACCGCTTTGGCCTTGTCGGAATAACGATACCCCGCAATCTAGTGATTACCTGCATATCAATGCGCTGTACGCGCTTCAAAACCTGCATTGGTGATCACATCAATAATCTGCAAAGGGGACACCTTGCTGTCTACCTTTACGGTTTTGCCCGCCAGATCCACTTCGACCTTCGCGTCTTTATCCACAGCCTGAACCGCACGGGTCACCGCGCCAACACAGCCGCCACAGGTCATACCCTCTACTTTGAACGTTTGCATGATCACGCCTCCTGTCTGAGATATGGCTACAGCTTCAACCTTTCCATCGTGGCAAGGTCAAGCCCGTTGTTTCACGCGCTGACTGGCAATCCATGCCCTGCTCGGCCAAGCTGCAAGCCTCGGGATATAAAACAGGATACTTAGTCATGCGCCGGACCGCTTTGAGCCTAGTCAGCCTTTTGGGTCTCGCCAGTTTGCCGCTGTGGGTAAATGCCGATCAGGACTACGGTGTATTGATCATTTCCCGCGAGCGCCTTGAAGTGCCGACCAACTGCGAGGTCGGTGTGTACATCGATGATCAACTGGCCGGTCGACTGTTTCAGGAACAAGCGCTGGCTTTCAACTTGCCGGCGGCCAGCGTTGATATCCGCCTCAAACTTCTACCCGGACAAGCCCCCGGTTGCTTGCCCGGCATGCTGGTACCGCCCGCGCAGCAATTCACCCTGAAGGCCGGGGACGTGCGCAAATACCGTATCGCCCTTGGCAAGCAAGGCATGTACCTCAAGCCCGCGAAACTGGAATATTGAGCGCAGCACTAAGGAAAACCTGACGAACAGCAAGAGCCCTTGACCTTCCCATGGGGTCAAGGTCGATTCTATGGATAGATAACTTCTTGAGGAGGATTGCTCGTGCCCACCCAATTCGATCTGCCTATTGATGGTATGACTTGCGCCAGTTGCGCGGGGCGTGTGGAAAAAGCCCTGACCAAAGTACCCGGCGTGCGTTCGGTAAGCGTCAATCTGGCCACTGAACAGGCCCGCATCGAGGCGCCTGTGGACAGTTTGCCGGCATTGGTCGAGGCCGTGAAACAGGCAGGTTACAGCGTACCTGCCCACAGCCTGGAACTGGACATCAGCGGCATGACGTGCGCCTCTTGCGCAGGCCGCGTCGAAAAAGCCCTGGCCAGGGTGCCGGGAGTCAAGAGCGTCAGCGTTAACCTCGCCAGCGAACGTGCCCATGTCGAGCTGCTCGGCCAGGTCGATACCGCCCTGCTGATAAACGCTGTCAGTCAGGCCGGTTATGGCGCCAGCGTCCACCACACTGCCAAAGCGAGCGAGGATGATCAGCAAAAACGTCTGCACCGCGAGCGCTGGGCGCTGACACTGGCCATTGTGCTGGCGTTGCCGCTGGTATTACCGATGTTGCTCGCACCATTGGGTGTGCACTGGATGCTGCCCGCCTGGGCCCAGTTCGTCCTCGCCACCCCGGTACAATTTATCCTCGGCGCACGCTTTTACGTGGCCGCCTGGAAAGCCGTCAAAGCCGGTGCCGGCAATATGGACCTGCTGGTGGCACTGGGCACCAGCGCCGGTTATGGCCTGAGCCTTTACGAGTGGGCGATTGCCGAGCCCGGCAGCATGCCCCATCTGTATTTCGAAGCTTCGGCGGTGGTGATTGCACTGGTGCTGCTGGGTAAATACCTCGAAAGCCGCGCCAAACGCCAGACTGCCAGCGCCATCCGCGCCCTGGAAGCCTTGCGCCCAGAGCGCGCCCTGCGTGTGGTCGACGGGCAGGAGCAAGACGTCGCCATCAGTGACCTGCGCCTGAATGATCGGGTCCTGGTCAAACCTGGTGAGCGCTTTCCCGTAGATGGCGAAGTTGTCGAAGGCCAAAGCCATGCCGACGAAGCCCTGATCAGCGGGGAAAGCCTGCCAGTCCCCAAACAGCCTGGGGATAAAGTCACCGGAGGCGCCATTAATGGCGAGGGCCGGTTGATCATTAAAACCCTGGCCCTGGGCACTGAAACCGTACTGGCGCGCATTATCCGCCTGGTCGAAGACGCTCAGTCCGCGAAAGCCCCGATCCAGAAACTGGTGGATAAAGTCAGCCAGGTGTTCGTACACGTGGTCCTGCTGATTGCCCTCGCGACACTACTCGGCTGGTGGCTTTATGGCGCGCCGATTGAAACCGCGTTGATCAACGCCGTGGCTGTGCTGGTTATCGCCTGCCCTTGTGCCCTGGGCCTGGCAACGCCCACTGCGATCATGGCCGGCACTGGTGTTGCGGCCCGTTACGGGATTTTGATCAAGGATGCCGAAGCCCTCGAACGCGCCCATGAAGTCAGCGCCGTGGTTTTCGACAAAACCGGCACCCTGACCTCTGGCGCCCCGCAAATTGCCCACTTCAGCGCACTGGACGGCGATGAAGCGCAGTTGTTGCAAGCCGCTGGCGCCCTGCAACGCGGCAGCGAACACCCGCTGGCCAAAGCCGTTCTGGATGCCTGCGCCGCACGCAACCTGAAAGTACCGGATGTCATGGACAGCCAGTCGCTTACCGGGCGAGGTATTGCTGGCACCCTGCAAGGCCGTCGCCTGGCGCTGGGCAACCGCCGCCTGCTGGAAGAAACCGGCCTCAGTCCGGGTTCGCTCGCCGCATCCGCCAAGGCCTGGGAAACCGAAGGCCGCACGCTGTCCTGGCTGATAGAGCAAAGCCCGCAGCCGCAAGTGCTGGGCCTCTTTGCCTTTGGTGACACACTGAAAACCGGCGCCCTCTCGGCGATCCAGCAGCTCAGTGCACGCCACATCAGTAGCCATCTGCTGACAGGCGACAACCGTGGCAGCGCGAAAGTGGTTGCCGAGGCGCTGGGAATTACCGATGTTCACGCCGAAGTGTTGCCCGCTGACAAGGCCGCAACGGTAACTGAACTGAAAAAAACCGGCGTGGTGGCCATGGTTGGCGACGGCATCAACGACGCCCCGGCACTTGCCGCCGCCGACATTGGCATCGCCATGGGTGGCGGCACCGACGTGGCCATGCATGCAGCGGGTATCACCCTGATGCGCGGCGACCCGCGACTGGTACCGGCCGCACTGGAGATCAGCCGCAAGACCTACGCCAAGATTCGTCAAAACCTGTTCTGGGCGTTTATCTATAACGTGATCGGTATTCCACTGGCCGCCTTCGGCTTTTTGAACCCGGTACTGGCGGGTGCGGCCATGGCATTTTCCAGCGTCAGTGTGGTCAGCAACGCATTGCTGCTTAAATTCTGGAAGCCCAAGGATCTTGAATAAGGAGGCAACCCCATGAATATTGGCCAAGCCGCCAAACAAAGCGGCTTGAGCGCCAAGATGATTCGTTATTACGAGTCCATCGGCCTGCTCAAACCCGCCAGCCGCAGCGACAGCGGCTACCGCTTCTACAGCAGTGACGACCTGCACACCCTGGCGTTTATCAAACGCTCCCGTGACCTTGGGTTTTCACTGGAAGAAGTCGGCAAGTTGCTGACACTCTGGCAAGACCGCCAGCGCGCCAGCGGCGATGTGAAGGCGCTGGCGCGTCAGCACATTGATGAGTTGAATCAAAAAATCGCCGAACTGACCAGCCTGCGCGATACGTTGCACGAACTGGTCGAGAGCTGTCAGGGCGACCATCGTCCTGACTGCCCGATTCTCAAGGATCTTGAGAGTGCTTGTTGTGTCGGCTGAACAAAAAGCCCCGCATCCGCTGCCGACGGAAATTCGGGGCTTACGACAGGACTGCCTTGGCGAGCATCAACAGGCCTATCACCACACATAACGTCGCGAAGCCTTGCTGTAGCCATTGGGCCGAAACCCTGGGGGCAATCACCCGACCGGCAATCATGCCGGTCAGGGTGGCGCCGATGAACATCACGCCTTCGCTCGACAAGCTCACACCCTGGCTCATCAGATTGCCCAAGGTGCCCAGCGATACCAGTGCCACCACCATCAGCGAGGTGGAGACCACGGCATGAATGCGCACGTCACTGAATTTTCGAAACGCAGGTACGATCAGGAATCCGCCTCCCACACTCAACAACCCCGTCAGCAAACCCGAGGTGGCACCAATCGATACCAGCGTCATGCTGCAGCGGGCATTCCAGGTCAGCCGCCCGGTAGCAGGATTGAGCATGCAGTTTTTTTCTATCGCCCCCAGGCTGCCACTCTCGCGCGCATCAGCTCTGGCCTGCAAAAACATACGCACGGAGACGAACATCATGACCCCGCTGAACATCAACACCAGCGCCCTGGCGGGGATCAATCTGGCGAGGTGCAGCCCGATCGGCGAAGTCATCGAACCCACAATCGCCATCAGCGCGGCAGCCTTGTAGCGCACCAGGCCTTTGCGCAGCCCGTCCAGCGCGCCCAGTGCCGCTGCCGTACCGACCGCCAGCAATGCCACCGGCGTGGCTTGCGCCAGTGTCCACCCCAGGCCCAGGGTCAACGCCGGTATGGCCAGAATACCGCCACCCGCCCCCGTCAAACCCAGCACTACCCCCACCAACATGCCTAACAGAATAATCAACATGGTCAGGTTCAGTCCGGTTTGCAGTCAGTGAACCACTCGCGACCTTTAAGCATGCCTTGCCAGTAGAACCAGGGCAGAAACGTTGCCTTGAGCCACCAGGCCGACTTGCGGGCCACGGTCGGGTCCAGGGCAAAGGTGGGCAGCAGTTTTGCGCCATAACCAAATTCGGCCAGGATCACCTTGCCGTTTTCGACGGTCAGCGGGCATGAGCCATAGCCATCGTAGCGCTTGGGCAAAACCGCCCCCTTGCGCAGGGCGAGCAGGTTCTCGGCCACCACGACCACTTGCTTGCGAGTCGCTGCCGCGGTTTTGGCATTGGGTGTGTTGCAGACATCGCCAAGGGCGAAAATGTCGGGGTAGCGTGGGTGTTGCAGTGTAGCCGGATCGGTCTCGAACCAGCCCGCCTTGTCCGCCAACTCGCTGCGACGGATAACGTCGGGCGCTTGCTGGGGTGGCACCACATGCAACATGTCGAACGTTTTCTCAACGCGGGTCACGCCACCGTCTGCGTCGGTCACATCAAACCAGGCGGTCTTGCCTGGCCCGTCGACCTTGACCAGATTGGACTGGAAGACCAATTGGGCCTTATAGGCCTCAACGTATTTCATCAGTGGAGGGACGAAGGTCGGCACGCCAAACAGCACCGCCCCCGCCAGATTGAACTCAACGGCCATCGAATCCAGAACGCCACGCTTGCGCCAATGATCACAGGACAGGTACATGGCTTTTTGTGGAGCCCCCGCGCACTTGATCGGCATTCCCGGCTGGGTGAACAGCGCTTTGCCGCCCTTCAGGGTGCGCACCAGCTCCCAGGTATAGGGCGCCAGGTCATGGCGATAGTTGGACGTCACGCCGTTCTTGCCCAAGGTCTCTTCAAGGCCCTCGATATGCTCCCAGGCCAGTTGCAACCCCGGGCAAACGATCAATTGCTGATAACCCAGTTCAGTACCATCACTGAGCAGCACAACCTTGCGTTGCGGGGCGAAGGCGCACAGCGACGCCTTGATCCAGGCAACACCTTTGGGCATTACGGCTGCAGTCGGGCGAACCGTGTCCTTGACATCAAAGGCACCGCCGCCAACCAGCGTCCACGCGGGCTGGTAGTAGTGCTCTGTATTGGGTTCGATCACGGCGATGCGCAATGACGCGTTGCGCTTGAGCAAGCTTGCCGACACCGAGATACCGGCCGAGCCACCACCGACCACGACAACATCGTACAGTCTGGCCTCACGCGAGGCTTGAGTCGCCGCCTGATAGAGCTTTGATGAGCGATTGCCTGTACGGCAATACGCCAGAACGGGTTTTGGCAGCTCATTGAGCAACTGACGCAACTGCTGCGCCTGCTCAGGTGTCGCACCCGTGCTGAGTACCGGCAGGTAAGCAAAGCTCAGCCCCAGGGCCTGCGCCGCCTGCTGTATCGATGCGTGCCCGGGTTGGTATGGGCCGCCTTCATGATCCGGACGGTTACAGATCACACTGGCAAAACCCAGTGCTGCCAAAGACTGGAGATCAGACTGCTCGATTTGACCGGCCACAGAAAATGACGTGTCGATTCGCTTGATGCTTTGCTCCATTGAGCACTCCAGGCACAACAAAAATGAATGGAATAGGTTGGGCGATGTCAGCCAGGGGAATGAGGTTGCGCTATTTTTTAAGCGCCTGGCCGCAATACAGGCCTGACAGGGTTTGCATCACAGACACCACTTCAAAGCTGGCAAGGGAATAGAAAATGTACTTTCCCATCCTTCGGGTATTGACCATGCCCTCATCGCGCAACACACCAAGCTGTTGCGAAAGGGTGGGCTGCCGGATGCCCGTCAGGGCTTCAAGTTCGCCGACATTGCGCTCACCTTGGGTCAACTGGCAGAGCAACAGCAGTCGGTCTTCATTGGCCAGGGCCTTGAGAAGGGTGCAGGCTTTGGATGCAGAGTCGCGCAGAAGTCCGATTTCTTCGCTGGTTAACTGAGCAGTCATGAAAAGCTCCGGGACGTGATAGTCGACAGTCTACGACCCGATAATATATGTTTCAATATATTGAGCATTTTTTGACAAACACGAGGCCCGTCATGCACCCCGAAATTCAAGGATTTTTCGACCCTGCAACGTCGACCGTGAGCTACGTGGTTCATGAAGCCGGCGCCAGCGAGTGCGCAATCATCGATCCGGTGCTCGACTACGATGCCGCCGCCGGGCGCATCAGTACCACCGGTGCAGACATCATTGCTGCTTACGTGCAGGCACAGGGCCTGAAGGTCCAATGGCTATTGGAAACCCACGCCCACGCCGATCACCTGTCTGCCAGCGCTTACCTGAAGCGAAAGCTGGGCGGCCAGATTGGTATTGGCGCGGCAATCACCCAGGTACAAGGGGTGTTTCGCGACATCTACAACCTTGAGCCCGAGTTCAAGCTCGACGGTTCGCAGTTCGACCGGCTGCTGGAACCGGACGAGCTGTTCCACATTGGACGGCTACAGGTACGCGCACTGCACGTGCCGGGGCACACCCCGGCCGACATGGCGTATCAGGTTGAGGGCGACTGTCTGTTTGTGGGCGACACATTGTTTATGCCCGACGTTGGCACGGCCCGCTGCGACTTCCCGGGAGGCGATCCGCACCAGTTGTACCAATCGATCAAGCGTCTGCTGGCCTTTCCGGTCCAGACCCGACTGTTCATGTGCCATGACTATCCGCCAGCAGGGCGTGAGGCCACATGGTCAACCACGGTGGGTGAGCAGCGAGCCAACAATATTCATGTCAACGACAGCGTCGACCTGACGGGCTTCGTCGAGATGCGCACCGCCCGCGACGCGACGCTGGGGGTTCCGGCACTGCTGATTCCGGCCATTCAAATCAACATTCGGGCCGGTAATCTGCCGCCCGCCGATGAAACCGGCCTGTGCAGCCTTAAGGTGCCGCTGAACCGTTTTTAGCCGCACAATTATTGTGTGTGTGTGGGAGCGGGCTGCATTGAAGTAAAAAAAATCCGGCCTGAGCCGGATTTTTTATTTAGCCAATCACTGCATCCACGGTGGAGGCGGCTCTTCAGACTTGCTCGGTGGCGCATCATCTGCAGCACGCACGGCCTGACGGAACGCTTCGTCCAGACGGGCAGCTTCGATCTCGCGCATGACACCGCCCACATCGGCCAGCTCGTCCGGCTCGTCAAACTCGCCCGTCAACACGCTGCCAGGGTGCAAGGTGGCAGCTTCGTAAAGCGCCCACATTTCCTTGGCGTATTTGGTTCCTTTGAGTTCCGGCGCAAAACGCCCGAAGTAAGAAGCCATGTTGCCCACGTCACGCTCCAGCATGCTGAATGCGTGGTTGTTACCCGCGGCATCGACAGCCTGTGGCAGATCGATAATCACCGGGCCGGTCGGCGTCAGCAGTACGTTGAACTCGGACAAATCTCCGTGGACCAGACCGGTACACAGCATCAGCACAATCTGCTGAATCAGGAACGCGTGATACTCGCGAGCCTGGTCCGGTTCCAGCACCACGTCATTGAGTCGGGGGGCTGCATCGCCGTACTCATCCGCCACCAGTTCCATCAACAGCACGCCTTCAAGGAAGTCGAACGGTTTTGGAACCCGAACACCGGCGCCCGCCAGACGAAACAGCGCAGCCACTTCGGCGTTCTGCCAGGCATCCTCGGTTTCTTTACGACCGAACTTGGAGCCCTTGGCCATCGCTCGGGCCTGACGGCTGTTGCGAACCTTGCGACCCTCCTGATATTCGGCGGCCTGGCGGAAACTTCGTTTGTTAGCCTCCTTATAAACCTTGGCGCATCGCAGCTCATTGCCGCAGCGGACTACGTACACAGCTGCTTCTTTGCCACTCATGAGTGGGCGCAGCACCTCGTCGATCAGACCGTCCTCGATCAGGGGTTCTAAGCGTTTTGGAGTCTTCATCAGCTTTTATTGTGGGTCCTTTATTACCAAACACGCGAATGTCACTCGTTATACGGCAATCCACTCACCACGGGGAGAGGGCAAACGATTTGAATGATAGACGAGCAATCCGTCAAGAGCACCGACTAATGGGCCCGCTGCCTAGCCCTGGCGAAATAACTCGCCGGGCGTATAGCCGAACATCTTTTTAAATGCCGCGATGAATGCCGACGTCGACTCATACCCGCACGACAACGCCGCACGCGTGACATGACCACCCTCCTCCAGCACCTGCAACGAAGACAGCAGTCGTACCCGCTGACGCCAACTGCGAAAACTCAAGCCCGTTTCACGCAGGAACAACCGCATCAGGGTTTTTTCAGACATGCCCAGACGATCCGACCACAGGCTCAGGCTGACGTCGGCATCGGGGGTTTCGATCAATTCATTGCACAGCACCAGCAAACGCCCATGGCGTGGCAGCGGCAGCGAAAAACCCACCTCAGGCAGGCTCGCCAATTGATCCAGCAACACAGCCACCAACCTTTGCTCAGGGCTGCCGCCCTCGGGGTATTCGGCGGGCAATGCACAAAAACCTTTGATCAGCTCCCGTGCCAGCGGCGTGACCTCCAGCACCCGGCACTGGCCGGGCGCCCAAAGGCAATCCTCACGACGTACATACAGGCTGCGCATTTCGGCACGCATCGAGGTGATGACCTCATGCTCCAGCCCGGCGGGAATCCAGATCCCCCACTGCGGCGGTGCAAAAAAGCTGCCCTCGTCGGTATGCACCCCCAACACGCCACTGATCGCGTATGAAAACTGCACCCAATCATGCCGATGACGTGGCGTCCAGGAACCTGCGCCCAGGCTTTCGGCCCGGGCATACAGTGGCCGTGGCAGTGCATCAAGCACTGGAATGGCGCGCTGGAGTCCACGTTGTCCGTTTGGCGGCATTGATTGGCCTTATATCGCAAGACGTCAGATACCTGCGACGTTAGGCTAAGTTACTAATTCTTACAATGTCCCGGTGCCCACGATGCCTGTGCTCAAACATCTCAAACGAATGTTCACCGACTGGTTTCTGTGCGGCATGCTGCTAGCGACATTTCTGGCCTATGTGTTTCCGCATTTCGGCAGTACTGGCGGCGGGATGCACGCTGAGTGGGTAATCAACATCGGTGTGTTCCTGGTGTTTTTCCTGCACGGGGTCAACCTGTCCAGCGAGCAAATCCGCCACGGCCTGAAAAACATCCGCCTGCACTTCATGGTTCAGGGCTTCACCTTCATCGTTTTCCCGCTGATCTGGGTCATCGCCGACAAGCTGCTGGGCACCCATGTTCCGCCGCTGCTGATGCTGGGCTTCTTCTACCTGTGCGCATTGCCTTCGACCATCTCCTCCTCGGTCGCACTCACCGGCAGCGCAGGCGGCAACGTACCGGCGGCGATTCTCAACGCCAGCCTGTCCAGCGTATTGGGGATTTTCATCACCCCATTGCTCGTCAGCCTGGTGGTTGGCAGCGGCGCGGGCGGTATCGACCTGGGCTCAACCCTGCTCGACCTGTGCGCCATGCTCCTGTTGCCCCTGGTCCTTGGCCAACTGGTACGCCCGCTGTTCGGACGTTTTTTCGCCCGCCACAAGCGCTACACCAACATCTGCGACAAAGTGGTGATTCTGCTGCTGGTTTACGCAGCGTTCTGCAACTCGATGGTCTCGGGCATGTGGCAACAACAAGGCACCTCGGTGATTATCAGCGCCGTGATCGGCAGTGCCGTCCTGCTCGCCGTCATCCTGTGGATGACCACCCGCACTGCCCGTGCCTTGAAGTTCAGCACCAGCGATGAAATTGCCGCAGTGTTCTGCGCCAGCAAAAAATCCCTGGCTGCCGGCGCGCCGATGGCCGCCCTGATCTTTGGCGCCAACCCCGGCCTGGGCCTGATTTTGCTGCCGATCATGATCTACCACCCGCTGCAGTTGATCGTGTGCTCGGTGATGGCAGAAAGCTACGCCACTCGCAAATACAACATGAGTGGGAGCGGGCTTGCTCGCGATGCAGACGCCGCGGTGTAACAGCCACACCGCGGTGATGCCATCGCGAGCAAGCCCGCTCCCACCCACATGCGGCTACCGCTCAATGATTGCGGTAACGCCCTGCCCACCTGCCGCGCAGATCGAGATCAGCCCTCGTCCCTGCCCGGCAGTGGCGAGCAGCTTGGACATATTGGTCACGATCCGCCCTCCTGTCGCCGCAAACGGATGCCCCACCGCCAGCGAGCTGCCCTTGACGTTGAGCTTGCTGCGATCAATCGAGCCCAGCGGTGCATCCAGGTCGAGCCGGCTTTTGCAGTAGGCCGCATCCTCCCAGGCCTTCAACGTACACAGCACCTGCGCAGCAAAAGCCTCGTGAATTTCGTAGTAGTCAAAATCCTGCAAAGTCAGGCCATTGCGCGCCAGCAGCCGTGGGACTGCATACACCGGCGCCATGAGCAAACCTTCCGCTCCATGCACGAAATCAACAGCAGCAGTTTCGCCATCACGCAAATACGCCAAAATCGGCAAGCCGCGCTCCCGGGCCCACTCTTCGCTGCCCAACAGCACCACGGCAGCGCCATCGGTCAGTGGCGTGGAGTTGCCCGCCGTCAACGTGCCTTTGGCACTGCGCTCGAACACAGGCTTAAGGGCGGCCAGCTTCTCCAGGGTCAAGTCGGCACGCAGGTTGTTATCGCGGCTCAAACCCCGGAAAGGCGTGAGCAAGTCATCTTCCCAGCCTGCGTGATAGGCCGCCGTCAATGCCTGATGGCTGTGCAGCGCCAGTTCGTCCTGTTCAAGCCTTGGGATGCTCCAGGCTTGCGCCATCAGTTCGCAGTGCTGGCCCATCGACAGCCCGGTGCGGGGCTCGCCATTACGGGGAAACTCGGGTTTCAGAAAACCCGGACGCAATTGCAGCAAGGTCTTGAGCTTATCCAGAGGCGCCTTGGTGCGATTGAACTGCAGCAACCATTTACGCAGGCCGTCATTAAGGCCAATCGGCGCATCGGATGTGGTGTCCACTCCCCCGGCAACCGCACAGTCGATCTGCCCCAGGGCAATCTTGTTGGCCACCAGCAATACCGCTTCAAGCCCCGTCCCGCAGGCCTGCTGCAGGTCATAGGCCGGTGTTTTCGGCGACAGCCGTGAGCCCAGCACGCACTCACGGGTCATGCTGAAATCCCGAGAATCCTTGAGCACCGCCCCGGCCACAACCTCCCCCATGCGCAGCCCGTGCAGGTTGTAACGCTCGATCAACCCCTCCAGCGCGGCCGTCAACATGTCCTGATTACTGGCGGTCGCATACGGCCCGTTGGAGCGGGCAAACGGGATTCGGTTACCACCAATAATTGCTACACGACGCAGACTCATACGATTGCCCCTATTCTTTTGAATCCATTAATCGTTACAAGCGTAGGTCTTATCGCTGATAACGAACGACCACGGCCTGTTTGTGGTCAACCCTTTGAACCCCACCTGTCGGAGAGTGTTCCATGTCAGACCGTTATATCGACTTCGTCAACTCATCCCTCGGCCAGCGTCTGGTCGGCGCGTTGGGGCTGCCGTCACCGGGACGACTGGAACGCTGGCAAGCCGGGCGCCTGCGCCCCGTCGAAGGCCCGCTATTGATTGGCGGCGGGGCACTGGCCGAACAGGTGAACCGTTTTGCCAGCAAACTCACCGACGCCGTCTACAGCTACGGCCCCGAACCGTTGCTCGCAACCCCCTGGATTCCTGGCCAGGGACCAAAGCTCAAGGCCGTGGTGTTCGACGCCAGCGAGCTGCTGCACACCGACCAACTCAAACAACTGCGCGAGTTTTTCCAGCCACTGCTGCGCAGCCTGGAACACAGCACCCACATGGTGATTCTGGGCCGTGCACCTGAAACATTAAGTGACCCATTTGCTGCCAGCGCCCAGCGTGCGCTTGAGGGTTTCAGCCGGTCACTGGCTAAAGAACTGCGCAACGCCAGCACCCTGCAACTGCTGTATGTCGGTGAAGGCGCTGAAGATCAACTTGAAGGTGCACTGCGGTTTTTCCTTTCGCCCAAAAGTGCATTTATCAGTGGGCAAGTGCTGCGCCTCACGACCTGCGCCTCCCAGGTACAGGACTGGACCCGCCCCCTGGCCGGGTGCAAGGCATTGGTGACCGGGGCGGCCCGAGGAATTGGCGCCTCGATTGCCGAAACCCTGGCCCGGGATGGCGCCCACTTGATCCTGCTTGACGTGCCATCCGCCAAGGCCGACCTGGATGCGCTGGCCGCCCGTCTGGGCGGGCACAGCATCGCGCTGGATATCTGTGCCGCCAATGCCGCTGAAGAACTGGTCGAGCACCTGGCTGACGGTGTCGACATCGTGGTGCACAACGCAGGCATCACCCGTGACAAGACCTTGGCCAACATGACGCCCGAGTTCTGGGACTCCGTGCTCGCGGTCAACCTCAACGCCCCGCAGGTGCTGACCAAAGCCCTGCTCGACAGTGGCACCTTGCGCGATAACGGCCGGGTGATTCTGCTCGCCTCCATCAGCGGTATCGCCGGTAATCGCGGTCAGACCAACTACGCCGCCAGCAAGGCCGGGCTGATTGGCCTGGCTCAAGCCTGGGCCCCCTTGCTGGGCGAACGCGGCATCAGCATCAACGCCGTGGCCCCCGGGTTTATCGAAACCCGGATGACTGCGCATATTCCCTTCGCCTTGCGCGAAGCGGGTCGACGCATGAGCTCCCTGGGCCAGGGCGGCCTGCCGCAAGACGTGGCCGAAGCCGTGGCCTGGCTCGGGCAGCCGGGGTCGGGCGCCGTCAGCGGTCAAGCGCTGCGGGTGTGCGGACAAAGTATTCTGGGAGCATGAACCATGACCGTGAAGTGGCTCGACCTCGCCAGCCCACCGCACTTGCCCGCGCTGTACGCCCACGCCGCCGCCCGGCGCAAAATCACCGGCAGCACCTTGCCGGAACAGGGTTTGCGCTGCTGGGTGGAAGTTGAGCCCACGTCACTGGCTGCCTTCAGGGAGGTGTGCGCCCTGGCGCCAAGCCCACTACTCCCGCCCACCTACCCCCATGTCCTGGCCTTCGGGCTGCAAATGCAATTACTGACCAGCAAGGACTTCCCCTTCCCACTGCTTGGACTGATTCATCTGACCAATCGGGTACGGCTACTGCGGCCCATGGGCAGCGTGACGCAGCTACGCATCGGTGTGTTTGTGCACAACCTGCAAAAGCACCCCAAGGGGGCGACCTTTGAGGTGATCACCCAGGTGGACGACATGCTCGGGCCGCTGTGGGAGGCCGAAAGCACGCTGCTGTGCAAAGGCGTCGAGCTGCCGGGGGGCCCCCCTGAAACCGCCGCCCCCGGGCCGGTGGTGCTGAACGAGCTGACGCGCTGGTATGCCCCCACCGACATTGGCCGCCGCTACGCCAAGGTGTCGGGCGACTACAACCCCATTCACCTCAGTGCGGCCAGCGCCAAACTGTTTGGCCTGCCCAGCGCCATCGCCCATGGCCTGTGGATAAAAACCCGTGCCCTGGCGGCATTGAATTCGCACCTGCCAGCCGCCAATGTCGAGATCTTTGTCGCGTTCAAAAAGCCGGTACGTCTACCCAGCGAAGTGATTTTGCGCTGCAGCGAAGCGGGTTCCAGTGGTGATTTCCAGCTGAGCGGGCATGGCGATCTGGTGCACATGACCGGTAATTGGCGACCTATCAGTTGAGCCGGCACTTGCCCTGTAGCCGCTGAGGAGCGTAGCGAGGCTGCAATCGATAACGCAGCCTTCGTTCCTCGTCAGCGACTACAAAGAATTGCGCGCCACACCAGCACGCGCCTGTGCCTTTCGCTTGCGCCAAAGGCCGTTCAGTCGCAAGCTTTGCGCCTTCTGGAGAGCACACCCTCGATGAACCTCGACGAACTCACGCAACGCATGCACCGCATTCGCGATAACAACGACTGGAAACAATTCCACAGCCCGAAAAACCTGGCCATGGCCGCCAGTGTCGAAATGGCTGAGCTGGTGGAAATCTTTCAGTGGCTAAGCGAGGACCAGTCCCGCCAGCTCCCCGCCGACAAGCTCGCCCACGCAGGCCAGGAGGTAGGCGATATCGTGCTGTATCTGGTGTTGCTATGCGCCGAACTGGGGTTGGACATGAACGAAGTGGTGCGCAGCAAATTGGCTGACAATGAAAGGCGTTTCAACCCATGAGTGACCGTCACTTCGATCAACTGGCCACCCGTTTCGCCGAGAAAATCTACGGCGGCGCCAAGGGTGCCATTCGTCTGGCCGTGCTTCAGGCCGACCTTGAAGAATCACTGCCAAAACGCCCGTTACGTGTACTGGATATCGGTGCAGGCCTGGGTCATATGTCGTTGTGGCTGGCCCAGCAAGGTCATGATGTGACCCTGGCCGAACCGGCCGCGCCAATGCTTGAAGGCGCCCGCCAGCGTTTTGCCGAAGCAGGCCAGACCGGCACCTTTATCCAGGCGCCGTGGCAAGAGCTGCTGGGGCAACTCACCGAGCCCTACGATCTGGTGCTGTGCCACGCCGTACTGGAATGGCTGGCGGAACCCCACGCGATCCTGCCGGTGCTGCATCAGCTGACCGCCAGGGACGGCTGGTTGTCCCTGGCGTTCTACAACCGCGACGCGTTGATCTATCGCAACCTGCTCAAGGGCCACTTCCGCAAAATGCGCAAGAACGACATGGCCGGCGAAAAACAGAGCCTGACCCCTCAACAACCACTCGACCCTCGAGAACTGGCCACGGCACTCGAAGGCCTGTGGCAGGTCCAAACCCAAAGCGGTGTGCGTGTGTTTCACGACTACATGCCCGTTGAGTTCCAGGCACGAGCCGAGCTTGAGGCGCTGGTTGAAATGGAACTGGCCCATCGTCGCCATCCAGCCTTTGCCGGGCTTGGACGTTATCTGCATTGGGTGTGCCGCCCGGTTTGAATCGCCCTGCGGGGGAGACCATCATGTATCGCCGCGTTGCCTTAGTCGTTTTAAGCCTGGGGCTGGGCGCTTGCCAAAGCCCCAACCCTTACACCCCGAGCGCCCTGCCCATGCCGCCAGCCCCGGCACAAGCGACCAATAGCCTGGATTTGAGCGCCTATCCGGCACCGCCTCGCGATTACGGGCGCTACCAGAGTTGGGCCTGGCTCAATGGTCGCCTGCCGGTCGGGACCGCGTGGGCCGACTCTGCCCAGATCGCCGAAGCGGTGAACAATGCACTCGACCAGCGGGGCTTGCGCCCGGCGCAGCCCAACCGTCCAGCGGATCTGTGGGTCAGTGCCGACTTGCACACCGAAAAACGCTTGCGTCAGGTTCAGGACGACTATGGTTACGGAGCGGGCTACGGCAGCGGCTATGGCCGTTACGGCAGCCAGTACGGGATGTACAACTCTGTGCCCGTGGTGCGTACCTACGAAGTTGAGGTCATGGTGGTACGACTCAATCTGTATGACGGCAAAACCGGTCAACCGGTGTGGAGTTCCAGTGCAGAAACCAGCAGTAAAGGCAGCCTGGGCGAACGCAGTGATGCTCTGCGCGAATCACTGAACAAGGCAGTACAGGCTTATCCTCCCCATTAAGACTTATTGTTGAAGCGGAGAAATCATCATGCTACGTCGCCTGGCATTACTGGGCATCGCCCTGCTGCTCAGCGCTTGCGAAACCATGCAGGTCAGCAGCGATTACAACCCTGCGGTCGATTTCGCCAAGTTCCAGTCCTGGGCCTGGAAAGACCCTGCTGTGCAATATCACCCCAATAACCCGATGCTGCGAAGCAGCCTGACCGAGCAACGGATCGTTCAGGCCATCAGTGGCCAGCTGGACCAACGGGGTCTGCGCCCGGTTGCGGCAGGCAGCAAGCCGGACTTGCTCGTGCAAGCCTGGTTGATCGTTGCCAACCGCCAGGAGCAGGTCGTGACCAACTACGGCTACGGCGGCCCTTGGGGCGGACCATGGGGTGGTTACTGGGGTGGCCCGTGGGAAGGTTACTGGGGCCCACCGATGTATAACGAAGTACGCAACGTGGTCTATCAGGTTGGCACGCTGCAAATCGACCTGATCGATGCCAAGGACGGGAAACTGGTGTGGCGCGGCAGTGCTGAAAAAGTCGTCGACACCAGCCCTACTCCGGCTGAACGCAGCGCGGCAATTCAGGAGGCGGTCACTAAAATCTTGAGCGCCTATCCACCGAAGTAAGTTCCAGGACACTCACTTGCTCACACTGTATATATGTAAGTTGGTATTAATACTTTCGTGAGCAAGTTAGTTTCCACACTCGATTTTCGGCTATTTATCATCGGCTTTTGATTAACTGTTCACATCACGCCTATAAAACTGGCAACTGGCCAGCGCGACGATCACTTTCTGGCTACACTCGATCAAACTTTGGAGAGTTAGCGCTGGGCTATGTTCCAGCAACAGGAGTGCTCGATGTCTCCCCAACTACGCGGTATTGGTTTTACGGGCCCACAGCAACAGCGTGGCGCAATCGGCTTGATGGCTGCCGTGACCCTCGGCATGGTGCTGTTGTTCATGTTGTTGGTTGTCGACAGCGGGCGTTTGTACCTGGAGCAACGAAAATTGCAACGGGTGGCGGATATGGCGGTGTTGGAGGCGGTGAGTCGTGAGGGAAATTGCCTAGACGGCAGTGCCAAGAGCTACGTCGATGCAAGCGCCGGACGTAATGGATTTGCCCTCAGCAACATGCAAACGATAACCCCTACCTGTGGAGCTCTGACTATAGGTAGCGATCAGGTGCGCTTATTTAATAAAAACGAAAACGGCTCCGGTGATTTTATCCAGGTTATTGCCACCACCACCGTCCCTACCAGCGTGGCGGGTGGTTTGTGGAGCCTGTTTTCCAAGGACGGGTTTGAAACATTGACGCGTTTGACAGCAAGCGCTGTTGGGGCTTCGTCAGGACCTACGTTAGCTCAGCTAAGTATTCGAAGTACGCTCCTGAAAATTGATACCGATAACTCACCGTTACTATCCAGCGTCCTATCGCAAATGTTGGGGACATCCGTGACAGTGGAAGCAGTGGGCTGGAATGGCATGCTCAATACGGACATAAATTTGCTTGAATACCTGAACGAACTATCCGTCGTCGCATTAAACTTAGAGGTTGGAGACTACACTAAAGTCCTGGGCGCCAACGTTACAGCAGCACAACTAATTCAGGCAGCAGCCAACGTTGCAGAAAATGACAAAGCAACAGCAGCAGTTAGAGCTGCACTAGAAAACCTAGCAAGCACCGCAATTAACATACCCGGCATAAAAAGCATAAACGTAGCTGAGCTATTCAACATAAAGACTGGAACCACTTCTGCCGGCCTCGACGCAAACGTCCAACTATTCCAACTAATCCAAGCATTTGTTCAAGCCGCAAATAAAAATAGTGCAATTACTGCAACAGTACCAATCAATCTTTTAGGCTTAGTAAAAGTAACCACCCAAATAAAAGTAATTGAACCACCACAATTCTCCTCTGTCGGCAATCCAGCACTAGCTATTGGAAAGCCCATCAACGATATCAATGCGATATATGTTCATACTGCACAAATCAGAACCTTAATCGCTGTCGAACTACCACTACTTAAGGCACTTAGCGGACTTTTATCACCCATCACAAACTTACTGAAAGATATTCAGTGTTTAATATCAGCAACATGCCCAGTGGCCATCAGCATAATTGACAACCCAGTTTTACACATCAACTTAGACGTTGGTGGCGCAAGCGCATTACTGACAAATTACGATTGCTCCCTAAATAAAAAAAGCATCACAGTCGAAGCGAAATCCTCTATCGGAGAGCTTAGAATTGGTCAAATTGTTAGCCCCTCGACGGCTTTCACCGATAAAGAAGTCAAAGTTCGACCTCTACCTCTGATAAATGTCGCCATTGACAAGGTTCCTTTCGCTGGTGGTGGCGTCGCTCTGAGCTTTGACACTCCAGTTGGACAAACCATTCAAAAGAATTTGACTTTTTCAGGACAACTCTCCCCCCCGAACCTATCACTTCCTCCTGCCGAACAGCACATGAAACCTACTAGTGACATTGTGGAAAGTCTTAAGAAGACCCTAGCTGGCATCTCAATCAAAATCTATAGCCCTGCTAACAACCAAGAAATTCCCCGGGGGTTTGCTTCAAGTATCTCAACAACTTTGAACACTTTACTAAACTTGCTAACAACGATAATTTTACCGCCAATTATTACTCTCTTGGGCGACATATTGGACCCTATAATCAATCAAATTCTATCCTTACTAGGTGTAAACTTGATGGATACGGTAGTCGGCGCCAACCTCTCCTGCAACCAAGGCGGTCGCGCCCAGTTGGTGCTTTAACTCTTTGCGACCGATCACGAAAAGCGACTAAACCCCTGCAGCGCGGTGTATCAGATACACCGCGCTGCAGGGGTTTACGACTGCTGCGCAGCCGATCGCAGCCTCGCTTCGCTCCTCAGCGGCTACACACCCACTGCATGTAGCCGCTGACGAGTAGCACTCGCAATGTCGTCAATATCGCAGCACCTCACTCCTGCACTTCAACCACCGGCAACTCCACGCAAAACCGGGCGCCGTGCTCGGTGTTGCTGACGCTCAACCGCCCGCCCATGTTGTCGATGATGCCGTAGCTCACAGACAACCCCAGGCCCGTGCCAAGGCCAATGGGCTTGGTAGTGAAGAAAGGTTCGAAGATCCGCTCCAGCAGACGCGGGTCAATACCGCCTGCGTTGTCGTCCACTCTCAAGCACACATGCTGTGCATCGGACTCGATACTCAGGGCAATCCAGGGCTCAAAGTCGCGGTCGCTTTCTCGCTTGCTCATCAGCGCATCACGGGCATTGACCATCAGGTTGATCAGCACTTGCTCAAGCTGGTCGACATGGCCACGCACCTGCACGTCACACACCTGGCCTTCACTGCGCAATTCCACGCCTTTACCGCGCAGGCCTTCGCTGAGCAAGGCCACGGAGCCTTCCATCGCCTGCGAAGGGTTGAACACCTGCTGCTCGATTTCCGAGCGACGACCAAACACCCGCAAGTGATCTACCACCCGCGCCGCACGCTGGACTTGCCCGTCGATACGGGCAAGCTTTTCCTGCAGGTACTCGATCTGTGCATCGCCGTTGCTCAGACGCTTGAGCACGTTCGCCACGGCCATGCGCATGACGTTCAACGGCTGGTTGATTTCGTGGGCCAGCCCCGTGGCCATTTCACCAAGGGTGGCCATTTTCGCACTGTGGGTCAGTTGCTGCTGCGAGCGACGCACCTCGGTGTTGTCGCGGCCAACGGCTTGTACTTCCAGCAAGTTGCCCTGCTCGTCGAAAATCCCCCGGTCCGACCACACCCACCAGGCATATTCGCGCCCCGGCAGTTGCAGGCTGATTTCAGCGGAGCTCACCGGAGACTGTGGAGTCAAACCCGCAATACGCTGCACAAAGGCTTCACGCTGTTCGTCGGACAGCCAACTGCTCAGGTTGATGCCCGGCAACTGCTCGGTCGTGCACTCCAGGTAGCTGGCAAGGGGCTGGTTGCCAAAGGTCAGGGTCAGGTCGGGCAGGTAACGGCAGATCATGGCGGGTGAATCTTCGACCAGGATTCGATAGCGTTCTTCGCTGCTCTTGACCCGTTCGGCCGCTTCGGTGGCCTCGGTGATGTCCAGCCACAGCCCGACGACTTCCACCGGCAAGCCCAGGTCATCACGTAGCAACTTGGCTTCATCCAGCAACCAGTGGTAATCACCGCCTCGGTCGCGAAGGCGATAGCGACGTCGGGTGCTGCCTTCGCGCAGCAACTGGCGGGTGCGTTCAAAATAGTGCTCCCGATCATCGGGGTGGACCCACTCGATCAAGGTCGCGCTCGTGCACTCCTCCAGCGTCCAGCCCAGCAAGGGCTTGAGGCTGTCACTGAAAAACGCAGGCAACAGAGCGCCTTCGACATAACGCTGCACGTAAATCACCGCAGGCGAACTGGCGATAAGGTTGTCCAGCCGCGCATGGGCGGCTGCAACTTGCTGCTGTTGATTCTTGATGTCGCTGACATCCAGCATAAAACCCACGATGCGCCGCCGGGTGCCGGTCCCCAGCATCTGGCCCTGAACTCGATACCACTGGGCAGGTTGGGTGCTTTGGGGTTGATGCACCCGCGCAAACAGCAACAACTCCTTGCCATGCTCCAGCAATTCATTAAAACGACCGCAGAGCTCATCCCGATCGGCAGGATGAAACAGCGCCAGCCATGCCTCGCGGGTCATAGACTGCGGCTCGATGACCTCAGTCAGGTTAGCGGCCAGTTGGGGGGCCAGTTGCATCAGTTCGTTAGTGATCGACCACTCCCACCACCCCGTGCCCAGCAAGCCTTGAAGGGCTTCCATGCGCTCTCGCTGCTGCAGGTGCTGTTGCTCGCGCAAGCGATCCAGCAGGGGTGCGGCCAATGCCGCGCACACCTGCATCCAGTCGCTTTCACTCATCTGCGGTCCGTGCAGGGACGCGGGATAAAAGCCCAGCATCAACCAGGCACACAAGCCTTGCTGGTCGCTGTACGGCACCAGTACGCCGTCGGCATTGCCAAACAAATCGTTCAGCCGCGGGTTGCCATCGCGCTCGACACGCTGGGGGGAGTTGCCGCCCAGCGGGTCAAGCAGGCTGCCCAGGTTTTGCTCTGGCAACCAGAGTTGCGGCGCATCAAACGAGTGATACGTGCTGTGCATATACCAGGAGGACTGCCCATCATCGCGCACGGCCAGCGCCATGCAAGGCACACGACCATGCTGGGCCACGCTGCGCAGCGCTTCGTGCATCACTTCCGGCAGGCGCTGCACACTGCACTGACGCAATTGCTCGCCCAGGCTAAGGGTCAGTTGCGTGCAGCGCTCACGGTTGCGCGCCTGCTCGCTGCCAAGGCGCAAGTCACTGATATCCAGCAGCTGTAAAAGCCAGCCATCACCCTGGGGCTGAACCCAGCCTCGGGTATGCACCACGCGCAGCCCGGCGCATTGAAAGTCCAGGTCGAGGCTGTGGCCCACCCAGTCCGCCGGCACGCCTTCGAGCGCCAGCGTGCTGCCCGGCACCATGTAGCTCAGCAGCAGGCGCGGTGCGCCGTCGCCGCTTGAGCGCGCCAGGCCATAACGCTGCAGACCGTGAATGTCGGTCACGTACCCGTGTTGATCGAGCATCAATTGGATGCCCGCATGATTGTGCAATTGCGGATCATTGGATTCAGGCAAGCGCTCGTCGGTCCGTCCCAACAAACGCCCGAACAGCCCTTCACTGCTTTTCAAGGTTACCCACTTGAATTCTCGACTCTGCGATCAAGCTCTTTGGCAAATCAGGCACAGTGATTACTCCAAGATTGAGTACTGGCATGATGCTGTTCAACTCATTAGTATCAAATGTTACCTTGGCAAAAATCTGTTTGGTTGAAGGGGCATACCCCCCGTCCAGACTTAGACCACGTTCCACCGCCTCGGGCACCCAATCCAATTTTTGAGCCAACACCTCCTCGATCACTTTTTCTACCGTGCTCGCATAGTCATCCTTCGTCTCAGGATCGACCGCCATGCCGCGACGCGCAGCCTCTGCCGTCGCATTATTGAATGACTGCACCAGCAACAGCGGCAAGCTGTAGCTGACAACGCCATAGAGCACCGCAAAAAAAATCATAAACACCAGCGCGAACTCAATCGCCGCGGCGCCTTTCTGCTTTTTGGGAAGCCTTGTTTTCATGACGGTGTCTACCCTGACTGTCGACAGTAATATCATCATAGAATCATTGGTAAAAAAGGGAGGTTCTTTACGTGATCCAGTTATGTGTTGTGTTCGTGTGGTTTGCTGCGTGTTCCATTCAAGACCTGCTTCAGCGCCATATTTCCAATGTCCTGACCTTTGGCGCGGCGGCGCTGGCATTGCTGTATCTGCTATGGACAGGGCACACCTGGCTCGGCGCAAGCGCAGCCGAAGGTGGCTGGGCGTTGCTGGTCGCGCTGGTACTGACACTGCCCGGCTATGCACTGAACAAGCTTGGAGCCGGCGACGTAAAGCTGTTGATGGCCCTGGCACTGGCAACCGATCGTCCGACAATTCTTGGCACTATCATCGGTGCAGGCCTTTGTACTGCCGTCTGGTGGCTATTTACGTCAAAAATCCTGCCGTCAATGAATCAACGAGTTAAGATCCCTTGCCTTGCCCATCACGTCCCAGTGTCAAAAAAGCTTCCATTTGCACCCTTCCTGTTGGGCGGGTTTACCCTGACAATGGCGCTCCTTCGCTAATCGTTTGGAGGGATTAATACCTTGTACATAGTCGTAAAGTAGGTCTACGTTTAACCCAAACGCAGTAAACAAGTGGACCCAGAAGTCCCTGATTGGTTTACCAGGAAGGAGAACCGCGTGCATACATCTACCCCCCTGATAAAAATTCTCGTAGTCGACGACCAGTCGTTGATTGTCGAAGAACTGTGCGAATTTCTTGAAAGCAGTGGCTACCGTTGTGTGCCCTGCCATTCAACACGCGAAGCCATCAGTGCTTTCATCGGCGATCCAGAGATTGGCCTGGTGCTGTGCGACCTGCACATGCCCGAGATGAACGGCATTGAACTGACCCAGCACTTGCAAAAAATCGCCGGCAAGCACCGCTCCTTTGAAAGCATTTTGTTGACCGGTCGAGCAGACAAGCAGGATGTGATCAAGGCCCTGCGCATCGGCATTGCCGATTACTATCAAAAACCGGTCGACCTCAATGAACTGCTTGAGGGCATCCAGCGCCAGGAAGCCATCTTGCGCGAAAAGCACAAGAGCGATCAGTTGGGCCACCTGAACCAAAAACTTCAGTATCTGGCCGAATCCATTGACGACCTGTATCAGGACATGGAGTCCGCTAGACGCCCCCCTCAGTCGGCCACTCAACCTTCAAACCCGCAGGACTCAAACGAGGGCCCCTGGCAGCAGATCCCGACGATTTTCAAACAGCTGTCGCCCCGTCAACTGGACGTTGCCAAGCTGGTGAGCAAAGGCCAGACCAACTATCAGATCGCCTGCGATCTGGGCATAACCGAAAACACGGTAAAGCTTTACGTGTCCCAGGTTCTGCGCCTGACCCACATGAACAACCGCACTCAACTGGCCCTCGCGCTGTCCCCTAACGCCCCCGCACAACATCGCCAGAGTGCGCATTAATCGCTGATCCGGCCTCGCCTTAATCGCTGGCAACACCTGTGAGTAACAGGCTTGCCCGCGACAAGTCCGGCTCATTCAGTTCTGCTTGGCCCTGCCGCCCTCATCCTGTTTGTAGTACTCAGGGATCTCATGCTTGTAGCTGTCCAGCCAGCGCTGCAGGCTGAGCTCACGCTCGGCCGGGGTAGCCGTTTGGCGTATCGGCGACTGCACACTGCCACTGACCTGAAGCTGCAGCCAGTTTTCGGTTTCCTGCTGGTTTTTTGGCGTGGGACCGGGCTCGATGGCCACCGCACCCAGCGGGATCAGGGCCAGCAACACCCCCACACGAATAGAAAAAGTCATTGCAAACCTCCAACGCATTATTTGATGACAGCCACCTGGTTGCTGGCTGCCTTGGCTTGAGCCTTCAGCGCTTGCGCCCGGGACTGGGCATCACTCACTTGATCGGGCGTTAATTCGGCGCGGGTGACCAGTTCGGCCGCCTGGGTCCACTGGTCCTGATAAATCAGCAAAGTCACCAGGTTCAGCGCCGCCAACGAGTCATCCTGTTTGAGTTCCAGCGCGGTCAAAAACTCGAACCGGGCATCATCGACACGGCGCTGGTTGAGATAGACCACACCCAGGTCATTGCGGATCTTGGCGTCGGTCGGAGCCAGTTTCGCCGCACGCTCAAGGTGGGCTGTCGCCAATGCGTTGTCGCCACGCCCGGCGGCCAATTGCCCAAGGCCATGCTCCCCTTCTGCCGCCAGACACGACCCCAAAAGCCCCTGGAACAATGGCTCGGCCTCACTGCGCCCCAACTGACGGTAGATCCGCGCCTTGCGCAGCTGCACCTGCGCGGATCGCTCGGGCAGGTTTTGCAGGTTGGCCAGGCTGGCGTGCAGCTTGCCCTCCTTGGCCATGTCATCGGCCAGGTTCAGCGACAGATCCTGATCAGCACTCAGTTTTGTACAACTGCCGCCCATGACCATCCACGGCGGATTGCTCTGGCCTCCTGTTGCACAGCCGCCCAGCATCAGCAGCCCACATACGACGATGACAGCTTTCATGTTCATTCCCCTGATCAAGACTGAAAGGCTCGCGAGATAGCGACAAAGCTCGGCCCGGCCAACACAATCATGAGTGCCGGGAACAGAAACACCATCATCACTACCGACATCTTGGCGGACATTTTGGAGATGTACTCTTCCATGCGAGTCAGGCGACGGTCATCCAGCAGCTCTTTGAGTGCTTGCAATGACTTCATCGCCCCCCCCCCCTGCTGAATTAATTGCTGAAGAATCACGCAGGCATCATTGAACTCATCCACGTCCAACAAGCTCGCGGTTTTACTCAGTTCCTGGCTCAACTCCAGTCCCGAGTCGACCCGAGCCAGCAGTACCCGCAACTCTCCGGTCAATACTGGCAGCAACTCTCTCGCCTCCTGGCTCAACACCCGTAGCGCCTGTTCAACGGCCATGCCGGACTCAAACAGAATGCGCAGTAGCGGGATAAAGGTTGAAACTTCCACCGCCACTTCTTGCTGCCGATTTTTGGCAGCATAAGCCAACAACCGCTTGGGGATCAGATACCCCAAGGCCAGGGAGAACAACAACACAACCAACACATTGCCGGACTGTGGGAAGAACAGTTCATGCCCCAAAAACACCAGCCCGGCAAACGCAAACGGCGTACCGATCTGAAACGCTGCAAACAGCGAACGCTGACTGGCGGTACGCCAGCCAAGGCGGTTGAGCAGGATCTGGGTTTCGCTGTCCATCGTGATCGAACGCTGGCCAAACTTGCTGTTGCCCACCGTCCGCATCCAGAGACTGAGCTTACCGGGACCGCTCTTGTCCCCCTCCAGGCGCTGCATCACTCGCTGCTGAGCCAAACGGTCCTGAACCACGTTATTGATCAGCAGCGCCATTGCGCCCAACAGCAAAACTGCGCAAATCAAATAAGCCATGTCATACGCTCCGTACCATGCGCCACAACGCAAGACTGCCTATTACTTGCATCGCCAACGCAGTAAGCAGCATCTGCTGCCCTCCCCCATCCGCCCACATTTTGAGCATGTAATTTGGATTAGTGACCATAAAAAAACCCACCACAAAAACCGGCAACAAACCTAGTACCACAGCAGTCATACGGGTTTCACCGGTCATGGCCCTCAACTTGCGAGCCCCCTGTTCACGCTCGCGAATTAGCGCGATCAGGTTTTCCAGCAGCTCACTGGCGTTGCCGCCGTAGCGATGGTTCACCTTCAGGCCAAGAGCGAACATGCGAAACTCGTCGCGCTCATACAGCTCGGCAAAATCGCTTACAGCTTCCGGCAGACTTACCCCCATCTGCACGTTACGTGAGACCCGGCTGATACTGGTTTTGAGCGGATCACTGGATGCCTCGATTGCGTTCAGCACCGCATCGGCCAAGGTCCGGCCCGCCTTCAGGCTGCGAACGCTGTGATCAAGCAAGAGCGGCAGTTGCTCAACCATGCGCCGTACCCGACGGTGGTAACGCCAACTGACAAACAGCTTGAGCAACAGTGGCGGCAACACCAGCAGCGCGAGAAAAAATACCCAGCCGCCGATCAGGCCAGCCAACACCACTGCTCCCGCCCACAGCGACAGCCATAAACCCAGGCGCTCAGAAGGACGCCCCAACCCCGCCTGCAAGAAAGCCCGGTCAAGCCACGCTACGCCCTTTAATTTTTCCGAGGACTGCGGCTGCCCTTCCCCCAAACGGTCCAGCACGCGACTGGTTGTCGGATCCGTCAGAGCCCGATACACCAGACTCAGCGATAGCACGAACATAAGAAAACTGATGGTAAAAAGCAGTAAGGCCGGGATCATGATCAGCGCCTCAGCCGTGTGCATTCAGAATAGGGTCACGACGCAACTTGTCGCCTGCCGGGTTCAAGGCTTCGCGCATAAAACCAAAACCGGTGCGCTTGTCCAGGCGGAACAGGGTGTTGGTCACGTACACATCGTCACGCACCCCGACCACTTCCAGGACTTCACTGACGCAACGGCGACCATCAGGCATGCGCGTGAGCTGGATAATTACGTCCAGTGCAGCGCAGATCATCTGGCGCAGGGTTTTTTCCGCCACGGTGCGACCCGTCAGGCCCACCAGGGTTTCCAGACGCAACAACGCATCCTGTGCCGTGTTGGCGTGGACAGTGCTCATCGAGCCATCGTGACCGGTGTTCATCGCGGTCAATACGTCGAGCACTTCCACCCCACGAATTTCGCCGAGGATGATGCGGTCCGGACGCATCCGCAGGGCGTTGCGAATCAGGTCGCTGGACTTCACTTCACCATGCCCTTCGGCATTGGGCGGGCGTGTTTCCAGGCGCACCACATGAGGGTGCCCCAGCTGCAGCTCGGCCACATCTTCGATGGTGACCAAACGTTCGTGGGGGTTGATCAACTGGCTCAGGATATTGAGCAGCGTAGTTTTACCGGTACCGGTACCGCCGCTGATCAAGATATTGCAGCGCTTGCCCACCGACTCCTGAAAAAACTCATAGATTGCCTGGTCGATGGTTTGCATCGCCACCAGGTCGCTGCTTTTGAGCATGTCCTTGCGAAACTTCCGGATCGACAGGCACGGCCCGTCCAGCGCAATGGGCGGAATGATCGCGTTGACCCGGCTGCCATCCGGCAGACGTGCATCCACCATCGGCGAAGACTCATCCAGGCGTCGCCCCAGCGGCGCCAGAATGCGCTGCATGACCCGTTCAACGTGATGATCGTCGATAAAACGCAAATCGCTCTGGCTAAGCAGACCCTCGCGCTCAACAAACACGCGATGGGGGCCGTTGACCAAAATTTCCGTGACGGCAGGATCTCGCAGCAAGACTTCAAGCGGGCCGAACCCCGTCAGCTCGTCGACGATTTCTTCAGCCAGACGCTCCATTTCATAACGGGAAATGGCCAGGTGCAGGCGCGACACATATTCAGCCACCCGCTCGGTGACAAACTGGGCCAGGGACACACGGGAGCCTTCCAGCAGGTTAACCCCGGTCTCTTCAATGGCATCGATGATGTAGCGATGCAGTACCAGCTTAAGACCGTCATGGTCCGCACGCCCGTCCTTGTACAGGCCGGAGCCAAACAACTGTTCGTTGTTCATTTGGCCCCCCACAGGCGGTTTAACCACGCGCCAGACTTGGAAACCGTTTGCTCGGACGACTGCGAGCGCTTGGTCAATCGCTCACCCAATTTTTTCAACGCCAGGCTCAGGGCTTCCCGCGGAGCCAGATCAAACAGGGTGGTGGCCTGATTCTTGGCATTGATGCGCAGCTCAGGGCTGAGCGCCAGTGTCGCCATCACCGGCAGGCCAAAGCTCTTGCCCAGGGCATCGGCATTCGGGGCAACGCCCCCCATGTAACGATCGATCAACAACCCCGTATGCTCAAACTTCATGCCCTTGGCCCGCCAGCGAGCGAGCACGTCCAGGTTGCGGCGGCAATCAAGCACGCTCTGGTCGGTGTACCACAGCAAACTGTCGCAATGGGTGGCAAAGGTGCGCAGCGCTTCACTGTCTGGCTGCCCCGTGAGGTTGACCACAATGTGCTGGAAATGCTGGCGCAAGGCGCTGAGCAACATATACAGCTCGGCAGCACTGGTGTGCTCCAGCGGCTCATCACTTTCGCTGTGGGCCAATACCCGCAAACCACTTGCTGTCTTGGTAAAGGCACTGTCAATCAAGGTGCTGTCCAGGCGTCGTAAATGGCGCAGGGCATCACCAAAAAAGAACGTACTCTCAAGCCCCAGCACGGCCAGACCATCGCCACGGGGCACGCCCAGGTCCAGAAACAGGGTTTTTTGATCGTGTTTTTGCACGACCAGCCCAAGGTGGCTGGCAACCAGTGCGCCATCGGCATTGCATTGGGCGCTGAACAACACGCTCAACCCGCCCAGTTCGGCGTTGGGCGCCACCGGCGGCAAGCGTTTGCTCAGACGGCGAACCAGCCCCGCCACTTCACTGGAGCGCGAACCGTAGGCAACAAAATCCCTTGCCCCGGCGCGCATGGCGTTGAGCACCAGCTGGTTATCCATGCCGTCGCCCAAGGCAACAATGGCCAGCATGGGCTTGGCTTCCAGCGCGCCTTCAATCAGCGCGCACTGGTTGACCACCTTGTCCCGGTCCAGGCCTACAAAAATCAAACCGGCAAACGTCACGTCAACCAGTGCCAGCAGTTCATCCAGGCTACTGGTGCCTGCACCCACCACTTGACCCAACGGCGCCAAAGCACCTTGCAGCCATTCAAGATCGGTGTTGTTGCGCGTCAGCGCGAGAAATGTCTGGCTCAGGCTTTGGCTCATTGGGATAACCCGCTACGGCTGTTGAATTTGCCGTTTTCCAGGAAGTACAGGCGATACCAGTTAGGGTCGTAGTTACGCAGTTTCTCCCCGGGCATCGATGGCAATGGCGCATTGGCAGCCAATGGCTGAACCAGATGCGGGGTCACGATCATCAGCAACTCTTTCTCTTCGCGGCTGATATTGGAGTCGCGGAAGAACGCGCCAAGAATCGGGATATCCCCCAAGCCAGGGAACTTGTTGACCTGTGAGCTGTTGCGCGAACTGATCAAGCCACTGATCACAAAACTTTCGCCATCGGCCAGGGAAATACTGGTGTCGGTGCGTCGAACCGTCAGGCCCGGTACCAAAGTCCCGGCGATATTCACCGCATTGGTGTAATCCAGATCACTCACCTCAGGTGCCACTTTCAGCATGATGCGATCACGTCCAACCACGGTAGGGGTCAGGGTCAGACGGATACCGAACTCCTTGTACTCGATCGATACGTTGTCGCTGCCGCTGCTGGGTACCGGGATCGGCACTTCACCACCCGCGAGGAAGGTTGCACTCTGCCCGCTCATGGCCACCAGGCTTGGTCGTGCAAGGGTGTAGGCAAAACCGCTGCCTTCCAGGGCATTGATCATCGCTTTGACCTTGCCGCCGCCAAAACCAATGTTGAAATACTTGCTGTTGGCAACCGGACCGCCCGTGATCACCCCTTCAGCCGTACTGAGGAATGAGTTCGGCGAGCCGAACAGAAAGTTGCTGCCCATGCCGAAGATAGAGGTACTGGCCTCTTGCAGTTTGGTACGGCTGACTTCTACAAACCGAATGTCCGTTTGCACCTGAATGGGCAACGTCGGGTCTTCGGTCGGCGACAACGACGCACCGGCCAAACCCGAAGTGGCCTTGCCCTTGACGAACAGCATGGTCTGGTGTGGCTCTTTCGAACAGGCGCTCCAGACCATCAGACTGGTAGTGCCCGACGCAACGCCGGTCAGCAAAAAGGCGTTTTGGCCATTGGTGCGAACATCGGCAACCGTGGGATCACCCACAGCGATGCGAGAAATGTTGACCGGGAAGCTCATGGCCTTCTGGGCCCCCTGGGGCACTTCCAGTACCGATGGCAATGCGTTGAATGCGGCGCAATTGTCAGCAGCGGCCAGGGCCATTTCCAGAGGCAAACTGCTCAGGATCAATGTCCAGGCAGCACGTTTATAAAACGGAGCGCGACGTTGGCTCATGTTCGATGTCCTTATAGATCAGGATTTTTATTGGGCCGACTGCTGAGCCGTTTGATTGCCGCGAATAACTTCAATACCGCGCACTCGAGGAGCGCCAGAGGGACTGCTGACGGGCGCCCTGGCTGGACTGGCCATGGCTAACTGGTTGAATTGATAAAGACTGCGTTTGGCATTCTCAAGGTTAGTCTCAGATTGCTGCTCACCCGCCCAATATTTACTCAACCGTTGTTCATCGGCACTGCGCACAGCCAGACGCAGCGTACCGGCCTGGGTTGCGAGCATCAGTTGATTGAGCAGAAGCTCGGGAATCGCCAGCACTGCGGAGCGCGCATTGATCCGGCTCTGCTCCAGCCTGAGTGCTTCTTCGGCATTTTTCGGCTGGCTGGCCAACTGGCCATCGCGGGTCAAACCCAGCTCGGCACCGACACTCAGCACACGCACGGCAGGCAACACCACTTGAGCCGACTGCTGTGGATTCCCGGCGTCCTGGCGCAGAAATAGCAGAATATCGACGTAGTCACCCGGGGTTAACTGCCCTCCAGCGGCAGAAACTTCGTCAATCATCACCGCCAGTGCCCGCTCATCAGGGCGGATCATGCGTGCCAGTGGCCCACCCATTTCAAAGCTTTGTTCATTGAGCCAAGTGCCTGCACTCAGACTGCGCCAAGGGGTACGACCTACCGCCTGATCGATTGCAGTAAGGCTGCCTGCAGGCGCGGTACGCAGTTTTTCCAAGGTCACATCTTCTGCCGTCAAGGCCACATTCGGGGGTACATCGCGGGCCAGCACCACCACCGACTGACGGGTCGTGTCCTCAGCTGCTGCTACCCCTTGCTCCACAACCTGTGTCACCGGAACTTCAGCAACCGGCTGCTGCCGACTCAATACCAAACCCCAATAACCGGCGGCAATTGCCCCTACAAATAATATGGCGGCCAGTATTAAACTGCGTCGATTGTTCATGCACAAACTCCCTTTTCCACTGCGCACGGCAGACTAAAAAACCCATTCACAATCAGGCAGCTATGAATCGATATTGCTGTTGCAACCATTCGCTATTTAAAATAGTCCAGTCGAAGCAAAATGCCATTATCGACAATAAAAAGCTCTAATTAATTGTGAATAGTTTGATTTGGCACACATTTTTTAGAATAGCTATTTGGACTAATACTTTGTGATTAGTCCATTGTTACAGTTGTAAGGAAGTGATTTATTGCCAATCCTATGATGGCAGATGGAGATCAACCTGCACCATTGTTACGCAGTGCCCGACCCGGTGCACTCAAGGAGAAGTCAGATGATGTTAAATACTGTTCTGAAAGTGTATGTACCTGCACAAATTTTCTTGGCACGCCAAGCCAAATTATTTGCTAAAAGAACAGAAGGTGCTTCGGGCATTGAATATGCAATTATTGCTGCCATGGTGGCAGTAGTTATTGCTGGACTTTCAACCGGCGTCGGGGATTCAATTAAAAAAGTATTTAATGCAATCACCGCATCTTTGAACGGAACCGGAACTGGGACAGGTGGCGGATCACCCGACTGATTTATTAATTACGACGAGTAACTTGCATGCCCCTCTCCCCATCACGGCAACAACTGCTTCTGGTGGATGACGAAGAGGACGCACTACTGGAGTTGGCCGAGCTGCTTGAGGGCGAGGGCTTTTGTTGCTTTACGGCAACATCAGTCACACTCGCCCTTTCGCAGTTGACCCAGCATCCGGATATTGCGCTGGTCATCACTGACCTGCGCATGCCGGAGGAAAGCGGGATTGCGCTGATCAGGCGCCTGCGTGAGCACACATCGCGCCAGCATTTACCGGTGATTGTCATCTCGGGGCATGCCGATATGAGCGATGTCAGCGACCTGCTGCGGTTGCAGGTGCTGGACCTGTTTCGCAAACCCATCTATCACGTGCGCCTGCTCGACACCCTCGACAATCTCTTTCCAAAACCCGCACAGCTACAGCTGGCCAGAACATAAAACCCGCCCCATAAAAAACCCGCAGCCTTAGTTAGCACTGCGGGGGTTTTTTACATATAAAGCTTACAACTGATAACTAAAACTTAGTGTATATCGCGGCCTGCGATTAAAACTGTCCAGCGCGATATCAGACATGGGCTTGGCAACTTCCAGGGCAATGTTGTAGTAACGCTTGTCACCAAAACGCAACCCCAGTGCTGCGGAGGACATGTCCGAGCCTTTTAATGGCAGTTCGTTGTACCAGGCCTTGGCCCTGTCCACGATCGCATAAGGCTGCAGCAACTTGACCCAGTCACCGTCGCGGTTAAAGCTGTAGTTGAGCTCATAGGCCACGCCCCAGCCCTTGTCCCCCGACGCCTGGTCATCCGGATAACCACGACCGAAGTTCTGCCCGCCAAACACTGCCCGCTCGCTGTCAGGCAACGTGTCATCACTCCAGTACAACGCCCCCGACACCACGCCCTGCCAGTTATCGAAATAGCCGTCACTCTGCACGCCCGACAAACGCAAGCGGAAGAAGTCCAGGTCATAACGGCTGCCAGTCAGGGTGGTTTCGCTCTTGGCACCCATCGCGTCCATGCCCTGATACATACCGGCACTGACAATACGCAACTGCCTGGCATCGGACTTGCGCCAGTCACCTTCAAACGCCAATGCGCGCACGTTGGTTTTTTCGCTGATGGTCTGGCCGAAGCCTGCCACCTCATAGTCGGTATTGTCGTTGACGCCATACAACCGGGCACCGGCGCTGAGCCATTGATCCGGTGCAGCAATCAGCGGGTGGCTGACGCCAATCGAGAAGCGGTCATTCTCACGGTGAGGCTTGAGTTCAAAACCATCATCGGTAGCAATGCTCGTGCTCGGATCACTGCGATAACTGGAGCCATACAGGCTCAGTTGCGTGCCTTCGGCATTCAGGTACTGGCTGTAATCGAGACGGTAGTAGTGCTCCTTGTCGCGACCCGGCGGAAACAAGCCGCTCAGGGTCAACTGCTCCGCCATGGCCGTTTGCGAGTTACTGCTGGCTCCGAACAGTGCCTGGGTACTGTTACGGCTGCCCTCGACAAGGCTCATGCTGGTGGTGAACGGTTTGCGACTGGCACTCACACGCAGTGTCGAAGCACCGTCGGTGGTACCCGGTGGCGGCACTTGCGCCTGCAAGGTCACACCGGGAATCCGGCTCATCAGGGTGCTGTAGCGATCAAATGTTTTACGGGTCAGCGGGCGCTCGCCCTTGAGCTTGTCTACCAGCTCATCGATATACCCCTTGACCCGCCCTATATCCCCGTCGATCTCGTAATTGCTGACATAGCCTTCGACCAGCACAACACGCACCAGGCCTTGATCGAAGTCCTGTTGAGGCAAAAACGCATACGACAATAAATAGCCATCGTCCTGGTAACGCTTGGTGATGCCGCGCGTGGCCTCGATTAATTCACCCAGGGTGATTTCATGGCCCAGCAGCGGCTTGAACACCGCACCCAACTCGGGCAGCGGGTAAATCGTGCCACCTTCGATCTGCAACTTGCGAATGGTCAGGCGCGTGCCCATGACCAGTGGCTGAGCCTCCCCGGCTGCCGGCTTGGGCAATTCCAGCGCAGGCGCCGGCGGGCGATAGGCATCCACCGGCAAGTTGGGTGTGGGCAAGGTTTGCATGCTGTCGTTGCTATTGAGAAAGCGCGGAAGGGACTCGGCCCCCGCATACGGGGCCAGGGCCAATAACAAAAAGGGAACGCAATTACGCATATGACACTCCATGTTCAACTACAGCGGCATAACGAGGGGGGCTTCATCTTTGAATGATTCGCGAAGCTGCCCGAGCATCACGCCTACATCCTGCACATGAAAAAAGACGAGAGACTCATCTGAATCTCTCGTCCCAACCAAGCGTAGGCGCTGTAGGTAAGGCCGTCGAACCGGCCAGGTGCAATTAATCGTCAGTTTTTCTTGCCCAGATTGCCCAGCCCACCCAGCACTCCCCCAAGAGCACCACCCAGACCTGTATTGGCGCCCGTGTTACTACCTGTGCCGGCGCCTGCACCCAACAAGCCGCCGAGAGCGCCGCTCAGACCTGCGCCTGCGCCGGTACTGCCACCCGTGCTTGCGCCCACTCCCAACAGACCGCCAAGACCCAAACCGGCACTTGTACCGCCACCTGTGCTTGCACCTGCACCCAACAGGCCGCCAAGACCGCCACCAATGCCTGCACCGGCACCTGTACCATTACCCGTGCTTGCACCCACACCCAGCAGGCCGCCAAGACCGCCAAGACCGCCACCCAGACCCGAGCCGGTGCCCGTGTTTGCAGCCGGGTTCAGCAGGCCGCCCGCCTTGTCGACCGCACCGCCCACGCCCACCAGCACGCCACCTACCAGCGAGGTCACCGGATTTTTGTCGCCGGTTGCAGATACCTTGGTGCCAAGACCGCTCACGGTGCCACCGACCTTGGTCAGCAGCCCATCCACCGGGGCTCCAAGGCCTGTGGTGGTACCCACTTTGCCCGTGACGTTTTCTGCCAGGGAAATGACCGGTACCAGGACCTTGTCATTCACGCCCCCGGTCACCTTGCCCAATTGGCCACTGTTCACATTGGTGGTCAATGTGTCACCGAGCATGGTCACGGTTGTACCGACTTTGTTGACCAGCCCACCTGTGGTGTCAGTCACTTTGCCCACCAGGCCACCGGCCAGCGGGATCTGGCTGATTGGCGTGTTATCGAGCACTGTGCTCAAGCCAGTACCAACGGACGAAACGCCTTTACCCAGCTCGCTGACTGCATTGGTCGCACCCGCTACGGTGATGCCCAGGGAATTCTTGTCTGTGCCCAACGTACCCAGGCCATTCGTCAGGCCAGTGGTGACGGAGCTCACGGCATCGCCGGTTTTGACCACCAGGCCGCCACCCAGGGTGCCGACTACCGGCACCGGGGTCAGGGCAGTGCCCAGACCACTGACAGTGGTGCCTACGCCACCCAGGGCGGTACCGACTTGACCTACAACCTGGCCTGTAACCAGAGGCGTAGTCACACTGCCGCCAGTCCCGCCACCATCTGTACCGCCAGTGCCACCGGTACCACCGGTACCGCCTGTACCACCCGTGCCGCCTGTGCCGCCTGTGCCACCTGTACCCCCCGTGCCGCCGTTTGCACCGCTGCCCGAACCGGTATTGGTTGTGGTCACATAGCTTTTGGAGCCGCCACCGCCACTGCTGCAGCCCGCCAGGCTGACAGTCATGACCAACAATAATGCTGTACTGGTTCTAAACCACAGTTGAGTGTTCATGATTAATTCCCTTGCACCTGTTACGCCTGAGTTCGAAGTTCCCTGCTCTGCGTCAGGGATACATTCATCCGTTGGGTACATAACAACCTCAAGGGTCATATCAAACAATTCACAACTTGGTATTAACCCCTTATATAAAGAGGCCGATACCCTGCTTGAGAACTAATACTTTAGCGTTAAGAACTTATTAAAAACGCTATTTATCAAGGTCAGGGACTGCCCACCAAAGTAAAAAACCCACCACCAAACTTTAGGTATATATACAATTAACAGCGTTTTATAAGCGCTTTATCCCGCAAAAACGCTTTGATTACCTCACTCCACCACACTGAACTCGACACGGGCGGTTTGCCCGCTTTCGTCAAGCACGCTGAGCTCATAACGCCCCACGTGTTCCAGGGTGGTGCTGAATACCTCCAGTGGCAGGCTGTCCCCCAAAGGGGCGCCGTTGATAAACCACCACCGCCGCCCCTCTCCGCCCAGGGTCATCAATGCCAGCCGCAACACCGACTGGCTCGCAGCCGGGCAGCGCAGGCGGTCGCCTTCGCGCACGCCCGCAATCGACAGCGGTGTCACTGCACTCAAGGGCGGTGGCGGGCATTGGCGTGAGGCGTCTGGCAGTCGCGCCTCACGCCGTTCAACACGGGGTAGCCACGGTTCAAGCGGAGCTGGCCACAACGCCACCTCACGCACTTGCGCATCCGGGCATTGCGCCCCCACGCGCAGGCCCCGGGAGTTGACCCGGATGGTTTCCTTGAGCCCCACCCCCAACGGCTGGTCCGCCGCAAGCAAGGTCGGGGGAGTGGTGTGATCCAACGTCCAGGCAAAGCGTTGACGACGGCAATTGGGGTCACTCTTGTTCATGGGTTGGCCCAATGGCCAGCAGATCGCAGCCACCCCGACGCTTTCAGGTACGGCCTGCACCGGCGCCACAATGCCGCGCTGGCTGTCGCGGTTACTCAGCACATCGTGGACTTGCAGCATCAAAGGGGCCGCCGACGCCAGGCCAAACTGCCCCGGCACGGGCGTGCCATCCGGGCGACCGATCCACACACCGATCAGATAACGCGGTCCAACGCCGATCGCCAGCGCATCGCGAAAGCCATAGCTGGTACCGGTCTTCCAGGCCAATTGCGGGCGCTGCACCAGATCGGCATGGGGGTCACGATCCGGGCGCGCCTGACCGCTGAGAATGCGCCGGATAATCCACGCCGCTCCTGGGGACAGCATGGGGCGATCGTGTAATTCGTCACTCGGCTGCAGACGTAAATTGGCGCTGCGCCCTTCTCGCGCCAGTGCGCTGTAGCCGCTGACCAGATCCTCCAGGCGAGTGCCGGCGCCGCCCAGAATCAGCGCCAGATTGGGTTGCGCGAGAGCCGGCAAGCTCAACGGCACGCCGCCATTGCGCATATCGGCGGCAAAACGCTTGGGGCCATAAGCCTCCAGCAACTGCACGGCGGGCAAGTTAAGGGACGTCACCAGCGCCGCACTGGCCGATACCGGCCCGCTAAACCCCGTGGAGAAATTACCCGGTCGATAGTCGCCATAGCGCCGGGGCACGTCCTGCAGCAACGACTCGGAGTGGATCAGCCCCGCATCCATTGCCATGCCATACAAAAACGGCTTGAGGGTGGAGCCCGGCGAGCGTATGGCGGTGATCATGTCGACATGGCCAAAACGGCGCGCATCGTTGATATCCACCGACCCCAGATAGGCGCGTACCGCCATGCTCTCGGTCTCGACCACTACGATGGCGGCCGAAGTGTGATCGGGTAAACGGGCGCGCCAGCCCAGCAGCAAGTCTTCGAGACGGCGCTGCAGGCTGGCGTCGATCAGGGTACGGATCAGCGGCGGGCTGTCCGGGCGGTTGAGCCGTCGTGCCAACAACGGCGCCAGGCTCGGTTCCAGGCGCGGCGCCAGTAACAGCGGTTCTTCCTGCGCCTCGTCAACCGCCGATTGCGGCCACACCCGGTATTCGGCCAAGCGGCGCAACACCTTGTCCCGCGCCACTTGTGCCCGCCCCGGATGACGGTCGGGACGCAAGCGGCTCGGCGCCTGGGGCAACACGGCGAGCAGCGCCGCCTCGGAATGGGTGAGCTGGAGCGGAGACTTGCCCAGATAAGCCCAACTGGCCGCCGCGACCCCCTGTAACGTGCCGCCGAACGGAGCCCGGTTGAGGTACAGCGCAAGAATCTGGTCCTTGGACAAGTGCCATTCCAGCTGCGCCGTACGCCACAACTGGCGCAGCTTGCCGGGCAGCGTGCGCTCATGGGGATCGAGCAAACGCGCCACCTGCATCGACAACGTGCTGCCGCCTGACAACACCCGTCCGCCCGTCAGGTTTTGCCAGGCCGCACGGCCCAACGCCAAGGGATTGATCCCGGGGTGGTGAAAAAACCAGCGGTCTTCGTAGGTCAGCAAAGCGTCCAGGTACAACGGCGATACTTCACCGGTTTGCACCGGATAGCGCCACACGCCATTGGCATCGGCAAACCGCCACAGGGGCGTGCCGTCTTCGGCCAATACCACACGGGCCAGATCATCCCGGGGCAAGGGCAACGGCCAGATCCTGTCGGCCAACCACAGCAATGCGCACGCCAGCAGCAGACCGGCGAGCGTCCAGCCGACTATTTTTTTGATCCTTGCCCCCACTGACTCTCACTCTCTACGCAACTTGCGGCATGGATGGATGCCTAATCTGGCACAGTGGCCACCTTACTCATCGGAACATGACCATGCACGTCGAAAGTTTTATCGGAAATCTTGGCCTCTGGCTGGGCACACTGGTTCGTTTTATCGTGGAGAGCCTGAACGGCCTGTTTGGCGCCATCACAGAGGCAGGCAGCAGCTTTGTCGAAGGCATGGCGCGCGCGTTGGGTATGGACACCTCGATCATCAGCATTGCGGTACTGATCATCGGCTTGCTGTTTCTGTACAACGCCGTGCGCGCCTTCATGCGCGCCTCGGTCATCGGTGGCGTGATCTGGCTGCTGCTGGGCCTGTGGGTGCTGAGCTGGATCATCAACTGAGCAAGCCCGCTCCCACTCCGGTCAGCGGCCCTTGATCACCATGTCCCCCGGTGTTTCGCCCACGGCCTGCCAGTTGGGGCGGTACATCGACTCCACTTGCGGCGGCGGGACGCGGTAGGTGCCAGGGGTCACGGCACGGGCCAGGTACAGCAGGTGCGTGGTGCCGTAGCCATCCAGTTTCAACGCTGCCACATACCGATCATCCCGATATTCCTGGTGCTGCACGCTGGCGTTCTGCATCGACTCGCGCCATTGCTTGACTTGGGTGCTGGCGTTTTCAAGGCTGGCGGCGCTTTGGCCCAGATTCTGGTTTTCAAGTTCCAGGCCCGCTGGCAGCAAATCGACCACCAGCGCATCCGGCACCTGCTGCTTGGCCGTCACGGCCAGGTGCACCAGCACCAGATCACCACTTTTCAGGGCCTTGAGGTTCAACGGCTCCCCGTTCATGCCCAGGTAGTCACGGCGAATGCTCATGTTCTCGCCGCCCGCCGCCGGGGCTTGTTGTGGATAACCTGAAATCGTCAGTTGTTGATAAACCGGCGCACTGCCTTCGTTGCGCAAGGTCAGTGGCGAGGCCAGCAGCGGCCCGTCGAGCTTGAGGCCCGACTGGGCATTGTTCAGCTCGCGGGTCTGGTCGCCACTGGCAAACTGCACCGACCACTTGGCTTCAGGCTGGCTCAACAGATCGCGACCGGCAAGGAACAGCGCGTTGCGCTCCTGGGTCGACAGCCACTGGCTCGCCGCCAGTTGATCGGACAGGTCGAACACCCGTTGCTCGCGCTGGCCGGCCATCAAGTTGTTTTCTTCCAGCAAGGCCAGAATCAGAGCCTGATCCCGCAACGGGCTGCCGTAATCGCCCAGCCATTGATCGGCTTTACGGGTCACTGCCAGGCCCGCCACCAGCGCCTGATCAGCCCGTGGTTGGTCGCCCATCTTCTGCAAGGCAATCGACAACTGCACCAACGGCAGGCCGGAACGGGCATCGCTGCGTCGCTCGAAAATGCTGCGCAATGCACCCAGCGGTGCTTGCTGACTGCGGGCCAGGACCATCGCCGCATAGGCCTGCACGGCAAAGCGGGTGTGTTCGAGGTTTTCGCTGTAATCGGCCTCGATCAGGTTGCGTTCCTGCACATAGCGCAGCAAACGCTCGCTGGCCTTTTTAAGCGCTTCGGGCGGCACGGCATAGCCTTGATCCCGGGCACGCAGCAAGAAATCGGTGACATAGGCGGTGAGCCAATACTCCTCCTGACCGTCCGCGCCCCACAGGCCGAAGCTGCCGTTGTAACGCTGCATGCCCAGCAGGCGCTCGATACCCAACTCGATTTTGCGTTTGCGCTCGGTGTCCGGCTCGCCTTCCAGGCCCAGGCGTTTGAGCAGGGCCGCATCGGCATACAGCGCCGGGTAAAGGCCGCTGGTGGTCTGCTCGGAGCAGCCGTAGGGGTAGGCCTTGAGCGCCCGGATCTGCTCGCCCAGGTTCAGCGGCGGGCGGCTCGACAGGCTGAGCAAGGCTTCACGCCCGGCCGGTTCAAAGGCTTGCAGCTCGCCCTCGGGCAGGCTCCAGGGCTGGTCGTTGAGTACGGCACGGTAATGCTTGAGCAATGCCGGATACGCCGGGCGCACGCCCAGCGTCCATTCGCGGGTGAACGGCGCCAGGGTTTCACCCGGCAGGTCCAGGCCATTGACCGTCACCTTGACCACACCGGTGCCATACCCGCCCAGCGCCTTGACCGGAACCTGCAAGGTACTCCGCTGGCCGGGGCTGAGTGTCAGGTTCTGTGTCGCGTCACCCGGCAGGCTCAGTTGCCCCTCGGTGTTGAGCTTCACGTGCAGCGTTTGCGGCGTGTCAGTGAGGTTGGACACGTCCAGCGCCAGCCGTGTCTCGTCGCCACCGGCCAAAAAGCGCGGTGCCGCCAGTTCGGCCACCAAGGGCGCGGCGACTACGGTTTTGGCTTCGGCCATGCCGTAGCGATCATCGGTCCAGGCTTGAGCCATCAGGCGCAGCTCGCCATTGAAGTCAGGGATATCCACACTGACTTCACCTTCGCCCTGCTCGTTCAGGGTCACGGGTGCGCTTTGCAGTGCCACGATCGTCACACTGGTGGCAGGCCGCTTGCCGCCTTTGGCCAGCGCTGCATCGCCACCGAACGCCAGGCTGGCCAAACGGCCTTGCCCGGTTTCGATCAATTGCCCGTAGATGTCCAGCTGATCCGCGCCATAGGCCTTGCGCCCAAACAGACTGGCAAATGGATCCGGAGTCGGGTAGTCGGTGATGTTGAGCACGCCCACATCCACGGCGGCCAGTAGCACATGGGCCTGTTTGGGGATGCTGCCATCGGCGTTCTTAGCGTGGATTTTCACCGTCAATGGCTGCTTGGGGCGCATTTTCTCAGGGGCATCGAGAGTGAGTGCCAACTTGCGCTGGCTGCGATCGATCGGCAAATGCAGCACGCCCACGGCACGCTTGGGAGTGATGTTGGTCTTGCGCTCACCCGGGCGAATCACCAGGGCGCTGATGTACAAGTCGTGCCGCGCCCAGCGTGGGTCAAGCTTGACGTCGAAGACCTTGCCCTCGGCAGGCACCTCGATTTCTTCCCACCACAACGGGCCGTCGCTGCCTTCAACCAGTAAATAGCCTTTGCCTGCCGCTGGCGGCGTGACCGTTACCCTGGCCGTGTCGCCATCGGCATAGGCAGCCTTGTCCAGCGCCAGCTTGACCTGATCGGGGCGTACGGCGCCGCCTTCGGCGTTGTCCTGGGCGCGATAACCGGCCCAGAAGCGCAGGCTGCTGATCAAGCCGGTTTTCGGGTCTTCAACTTCAACGCGATACGGCCCCCACTCGACCGGGAAGCTGACCTTGGCGGTTTCGCCCGCCTTGAGGCTGAGGGTTTCTTCGTTGAGGTTCAGAAACTTCTCGTTGTAGTGGTAGCTCCAGCCGTCGCTGTCCGAGTAGTTCCAGTAATAGTCACGGCGCTCGCGCACCAGGCGCACCATGAGGTCGTCGGCGGCCAGCTTGTTGCCCTGGCTGTCGGCAACCAGCAGCTCGAATTCAACCGGGCCATCACCGTCGGTTTCAGTGCCGTCAAACAGGCCGCGAATGCCCGGCAGACGATCCGCTGGCCACACCGCCTGCACCAGACGCCGGGTAATCGGCCGCCCGCCCGACTCTTGCAGACTGGCCTGCACAATCAGTTGCAACGGGGACTTGGCATCGCTCCACTGGCTTTCGAGGCTGATGGTTTCCTTGCCTTCGGCATCGAGAACGCTTTCGTCCAGTTCCAGGTCCTGAGTCAGCTCGGGTTCTGTCACCGATCCGAACTCATAGCCCGGCAAGGTGCTGACGGCCTCGCGCAATGGCCGCACATAGACTTGACCACTCAAGCGATTACCCGCCGCCGGAGCGCCATACAAGTAGCGGCCATTGACCTGGATTTCAGCGGTTTGCTCAGGGCTCAGCGGCGTATCGCTGCCCTTTAGCTCCAGCGCCAAACGCTCGGGCAGGAAGTCCTCGACCAAAAACTCGTACAGCTGCGGCTTGCCGTCACCGAAGTCGAACACCAGCTGCCAGCGCCCGGTCGGGGCTTCAGCGGCCAGTTGCAACGGGTACTGATACAACCCTGAAGCGTCCGGCGACCACACAAACTTGCGGCTGACCTGCTCGTCCGGACGACGCACTTCAACGCTGACCGGCTGCGGCTTGACCGGGTTGCCATCGCGGTCGCGCAACAAGGCATTGAGCAATACGGTTTCGCCGGGGCGATACAGGTCACGGGGGCCAAACACAAAGAACTGCAGCGGATGCCCCTGGGGGCCGCCAATATCGAATTCGGCCAGGTCCAGCGCCGCCGTGTTCAGGCGCAGCAAGCTGGTTTGATCGCCTTGGCGCGCAACCAGCACTTCGGCCTTGGGGGGCAGCGCCAGTTCGGCGTGACCGTCTTTACCGGTTTTACCCTGGCCCAGCATCTGGCCTTTGCCGTCGAGCAATTCCAGCTCGACACCCGCCAGGGCGCTACCGCCTTCAAGGGCCTGGGTGAACACATCCAGGCGCTTCTGGTAGCGGTGTACCGAAAGGCCGATATCGCTGAGGGTGAACAAGGTGGCAGGGGTCGAATAGTTGTAGCTGCCCGTCGCCCTCATCACCGCCAGATACACGCCCGGCTGCTGCAAAGGCTTGATTCCGGACGTCGGCAAGATCAGGGTTTCACGGGTATTGCGCGCCGGGTTCAAGTCAAAACGGCCGCCGTACACCAGCTCGGCCATGCTCAGCAGATCCTTGGCTTCGTAGCTTTGCAGGCTGCTGTTGCGACCCCATTGACTGAGAAACGCTGGCAGGGACTCGGGTTTGACCCGAAAGAACTCAACATCCACCTTGTCGACGTTCAGCGCGATCACCGGCAAGCCTTCGGCCAGGCGGGTGGGCAGCAAGTTGCCACGGCTGGCAAAGCCGACTGTGGGTTGCAGGTCACGGGTTTCAAGGCGGCTGATGTACTCGGCGGCCAACGTGGCGTCGTTGACGGCACGCAGGCCGGGGTCAACGGTGAGGATCAGTTTGCGCTGTGGCTCAAGATGGCGCAGGCGCAGTTCCATCAGGTTATCCGACAACTCCCAGGCGCCATCGACCTTGCCGGTTTTGGCATCGACCAGGTGCAGCTTGTCTGCAAAATTCTGCTCAGGATGGAGCGGCACCGAAAAGCTCACGGACAAGGTGCTGGCTCCGTCCAGTTGCACCTCGGACACATCCACCACACTTAACTCACGCCCGGCGTAACGCTGGGCCAGGGCCTTGACGTCCTGCACCGGCTTGGCGGGCTGGCTCGCGGCAACGGTCGGCGCTGCAGGCTTGTCGACGCTCGAAGAATCGCAAGCGCTCAACAGCGCCAGCGTGCAGGCCAGGAACAATCCTTTGTTAAGCATGGTGTTCTCGTTAACTGGGCAGATAAAGGGCGACTATATAACAGCCGCTGGGGAACCACAGGCGCACTGGTCTGATTGTGGGAGCGGGCTTGCTCGCGATGGCATCACTGCGGCTGGCCTGACAAACCGCGCTGCCTGCAGCGCGAGCAAGCCCGCTCCCACAGGTTACAATCGCGGCC
Source organism: Pseudomonas sp. DSV-1 (assembly GCF_035830915.1). Classification (NCBI taxonomy): domain Bacteria; kingdom Pseudomonadati; phylum Pseudomonadota; class Gammaproteobacteria; order Pseudomonadales; family Pseudomonadaceae; genus Pseudomonas; species Pseudomonas sp. DSV-1. The sequence continues at coordinate 4,533,881 of NZ_JAYMYG010000001.1, forward strand.
CCAAAGGAGCCTGCATGTCATCTTCTCTATCAGCCGACTGGCGCGATCGCCCAACCCATCGCCGGGTATGGGCGCTGGCGGCGCCCATGATTCTGTCGAATATTTCCGTGCCCCTGGTGGCGCTGGTCGACAGCACGGTCATTGGCCATTTGCCTCACGCCCATCAGCTGGGCGCAGTGGCGGTGGGCGCCAGCATGTACATCTTCCTGGCCTGGATGATGGGCTTTTTGCGCATGGGCACCACCGGGTTCTCCGCGCAGGCCGCAGGGCGTGGCGATGGCACCGCACTGCGACAAATTCTGGTGCAGGGCTTGCTGCTCAGTGCGTTGCTGTCGATGCTGCTGGGGGCCATTGCGATTCCGTTCAGCGGGGTAGCCTTGAGCGTGATGCAACCGTCGTCCGAGCTGCACGCCCTGACCCTGGATTTTTTCCATATCCGCCTGTTTGGCTTGCCCGCTGCCCTGGCCAGTTATGCCCTGGTGGGCTGGTTCCTGGGGACGCAGAACGCCCGCGCGCCACTGGCGATCCTGCTGACCACCAATCTGGTCAATATCGCCCTTAACCTGTGGTTTGTACTCGGCCTGGACTGGGGCGTGGTCGGTTCGGCGCGGGCTTCGGTGATTGCCGAGTGGAGCGGCGCCCTCCTCGGTTTATGGCTGACCCGCGGCGCCCTGCGCACGTTTCCAGGCACCCTGGCATGGGCCGGGTTGCGCATCTGGAACAACTGGAAGCCGTTGCTGGGGGTCAATCGCGATATTTTTATCCGCAGCCTGATGCTGCAACTGGTGTTTTTCTCCATCACCCTGCAAGGCGCCCGCCTGGGTGACGCCACCGTGGCGGCCAATGCGCTGCTGCTCAATGGCCTGCTGCTCGCGGCCCACGCCCTGGACGGCCTGGCCCATGCTGTCGAGGCACTGTGCGGGCATGCTATCGGTGCACGGGATCGCAATGCGTTACGCCGTTCGATGGTGGTGGCCTGTGGCTGGTCGTTGCTGGCCAGCGTGGGGTTTGCGCTGTTGTTCATGTTCGGCGGCCATCTGTTTGTGCAAATGCAGACCGACATCCCTGCGGTGCGCGAAACCGCCTTCCAGTACCTGCCTTATCTGGCCCTGCTGCCGCTGATTGCGGTGTGGAGCTATTTGCTCGACGGGCTGTTCATTGGCGCCACCCGCGCCCGGGAAATGCGTGATGCAATGGTCATCAGCGTGATTATCGCGCTCCCTGTCGCCTGGGCACTGCACGGTTATGGCAACCACGGGCTGTGGATAAGTTTTCTGCTGTTTATGGTGCTGCGCAGCCTGACCCTGGCGGTTTATGCGTGGCGCATGCAGCGCCGGGACGAGTGGTTTACGCCCAAGGCTGCAACCTGACCCCGCAACCTGCGCCTACGGGGTTGCGGTGACAAACTCGCTGACGTTGTCCAGCACCGGTGCCAGCCAGCGCAGCGGCCGTGAAAGCGCCGCCACCAGCGTCACGTGACTGGTGCGCGAAAAGTACAGCTCCTGCACCGGCACCTGCGCCCCGCGCAGTGCATTGGCCAGGCCGCCTGTGTTTCGGGTCGGGTTGACCAGCGTATCCGTCGCGGCCGCCATCAATAACGTCGGCGGCGACGCGTGGCTGACATGACGAATCGGCTGCGACTCGGGCGGTGAGTCCGGGTAGAAAAATACCGGCCTGACGGCCTCATCCTTGATCGGCAAAAAGTCGTATGGCCCAGCCAGACCAATCCAGCCGCGGACATTGGCCGGGCTCAGGCCTACGGCCTTCAACCATTGCGCATCGAGGGCCAGCATCGCGACGTTGTAGGCCCCGGCGCTGTGGCCCATCAAGTACAGACGCTGGGGATTGCCGCCGTACTCGCCAATGTGCCGATACGTCCAGCCCACCGCCTGCGCACCGTCCACCAGAAACTCCGGATATCGCACCTGTGGATAAAGCCGGTAATCGGCAATCACCGTGGTGATCCCCCGGGAAGCCAGCGCTTCGCCCACAAACAGATAGTCACTGCGCGAGCCGCTGTTCCAGCTGCCGCCATAGAAGAACACCACCACCGGCGCGCCGGGTGCAGGCTGCCTGGGGCGATAGATATCGAGGGTTTGCCGTGGGTCTGCGCCGTAGGCAATGTCGCTGGTTTTTTCGAAGCTGCCGGTGGGCGTCAGGCCGTTGATGACCCCCACCGGTGAGCAGGCGCTGAGCAGCCAGCCCATCAGTCCCGCACAGGCCAGCCCGATGACGCGCTTGAAGGTATTGGACATGCCTGCGACCTCTGGGCAAAAAAAAACGCTGACCCCTGCAATGCACAGGTCAGCGTAGTTCAGTCAACGAGGACTATGTCGGGCAATCAGTGGCTCGACAGGTACGACGAACGGGTCAGGCCAAGACGCAGCGCGTCCAGATACTGGGTACGCTCCTTGACGCTGATGTTGGCGCTGGCCACTTTGTCGCGGTAGTGGTTCATCAGCTCTTCGGGGGACAAGTGCACGTAGCGCAGCATGTCTTCGATGGTGTCGTGGGTCTCGATACCGGCGTGATAAACGCTGCCGTCTTCGTTCTGGTAGATGTTCACCGAATCGGTGTCACCAAACAGGTTGTGCATGTCACCCAGGATTTCCTGGTAAGCGCCCACCAGGAAGATACCCAGCAGGTAGTCTTCGCCTTCGTTCAGCCCGTGAACCGGCAGGCTGGTTTCGATGCTCTGCTCGTCGACGTATTGCTTGATCTTGCCGTCGGAGTCGCAGGTCAGGTCTTGCAGCACGGCGCGACGCAGCGGCTCTTCGTTGAGACGGTGCAGCGGCAGGATCGGCAGTACCTGGCCAATCGCCCAGGTGTCCGGCAGGCTCTGGAACACCGAGAAGTTGCAGATGTACTTGTCGGCCAGCTTGTCGTTGAGTTCGTCCAGCACCTGACGGTGGGAACGCTGACGCGCTTTGAGCGAGTTGTGCAGGCGACGGCATACGGCGAAGTAGCACTGCTCGGCCAGGGCTTTTTCAGCCAGGTTGATTTTGCCGTCGGCGTACTGGGCAGCGATGTCGCTCATGTAGTGCGTGGCACGCCAGTAGGTTTCGGTGACCATTTCAATGTCGGTCGGGCCCAGCAGGTCAACCAGCCATTGCACGGTTTCGGGCAGGTTTTCCTTGTTCTCGATCACCGGCACGTCGTCGTTGTGTTTCTCGACGTCGGTCACTTGCACCACCAGCATGGCGTGGTGCGCGGTCAGGGAACGGCCGCTCTCGGAGAAGATGTGCGGATGCGGCAGGCTCTGCGCGTCGCAGAACTCTTTGAGCATGCCCACTACCACACCGGCGTAATCGTCCATGTCGTAGTTGATCGAGCTGGCGTTGCGCGAGTGCGTACCGTCGTAGTCCACGCCCAGACCGCCGCCCACGTCGATGTGGTCAACCGGCAGGCCCAGGTTGCGCAGTTCGCCGTAGTAACGAATCGCTTCCTTGAAGCCGTGCTGGTAGTCCGCCAGGTTGGCGATCTGCGAGCCCATATGGAAGTGCAACAGGCGGATGCCCTGATCCAGACCGGCCACACGGAAACGCTCAACCACCGACAGCAATTGCGCGGCAGACAAACCAAACTTGGATTTCTCGCCGCCCGTGTCAGCCCACTTGCTCGATGCCAGGGACGACAGACGTACGCGCAGACCCACCTGAGGCTTGACCTTCAGCGAGGCCGCTTCTTCGATCACCAGGTCTACTTCGGATTCTTTCTCGATCACGATAAAGACGTTGTGGCCCAGCTTCTGGCCCATCAGTGCCAGACGGATGAACTCGCGGTCCTTGTAACCGTTGCAGACGATGGTGCCGCCCTTGGGGGCCAGCGCCAGCACGGCCAGCAGCTCAGGCTTGGAGCCGGCTTCAAGGCCAATGGACACGTCTTTGGTGGCGATGATGTTTTCGATCACCGCTTCTTGCTGGTTTACCTTGATCGGGTACAGCGCGGTGTACTTGCTCTGGTATTCCAGGCGCTCGATATTGGCATCGAAAGCGCCGGTCAACTGGCGTACACGGTCTTGCAGGATATCCGGGAACCGCACCAGCAACGGCAAGGACAAGCCACTGTTTTTGCGCAATTCGTCGACCTGCTCGTACAGATCGATGGGCGAGCTGTTCGGGCCGTTCGGACGGACTTCTACGCGACCGGCTTCATTGATCGCGAAATACCCGGCCCCCCAATGGCGAATCCCATAAACGCTGCGGCTGTCCGCAACTGTCCATTGGCTGCCATCGTCTTTGCGTGTGCGTCGTACGGACATCGAAGTCCCCTATAAATAAGTCAAATAGCCCAGCCTGAAAGCAGGCTGGCGCAGTCTAAAGTGTGAACGTGACGATTAGTCAGACCCTGACAACAGCGCCGAGTTTAGAAACCCGTGATAACAGGCTCTGTGAAAACCATGGCAAGCACGATCTGGCCAGCCCTTCAGAGGCGCCAGATCGGCTGTGCGGTGGTTTTCACAGAGGCTGCTAGCCGCCGGATTTCTTGGCTTTGAACCCGTGCTTGATCAACTCGCCAAGCAACAGCTCGACGTGATCGCCCTGGATTTCGATGATGCCGTCTTTCAACGCACCACCCGTGCCACAGCGTTTTTTCAACGTCGTGGCCAGTTCCTTGAGCGCGTCTTCAGCCAGCGGCACGCCGGTGATGGTGGTCACCGTCTTGCCGCCACGGCCTTTGCTTTCGCGACGCACGCGGGCAATGCCATCACCTTCGGGGATCAGGGTTTGTTTGCAGGTACAGGCGTCCACCGGCTGGCGACAGTCCGGACAGTGACGACCTGCGTCGGTGGAAAATACCAGGCCACCAAGGGCGGCGAAGGATGCGGCTTTTTTGGCCACCGGCAATCCTCATTCGGAGGACAAATAATTGGCCGGTGCATGACGCTGTTGCGCCAAGGGATACCGACCGCGAAGCCCCACTCTGGCAGGGGCAGCGCAACTCAGGCGGGAAAACCGCCTGAGCCTGAAAAAGGTCGCGCAGTGTAACGACAAAATCGCTGCTGCCCAATAGCCAATCGGCGCAAAAATCTTGGTGGACCCTGTAGTCGCTGCCGCAGGCTGCGTTGAGGGTTGTGGGGACCTTGAGAAAACGGGTTGCTACGCAACCCTTCGCAGCCTGCGGCAGCGACTACAGGGTTTTGACTTGCGCCATATAACGCTTGAGCGCATCCAGTGAGTCAGGGCAGTAGTCCAGGTGCGTACTCAAGCGCAGTGCCTCGTCCACCGGCATGAAGCAGGCCTGCTGAACTTCTTCGGGCTGCACCTGCAAGGGGCCATCCCACACCGCCGAAAACACCGCGCACCACAGGTGGTTCTGCGGGCCTTCGAAGTAAAACCGCTCATGGGCCATCAGCGCCACGCCACTGACCCCAAGCTCCTCGGCCAGTTCCCGGGCAGCCGACTCGGCGTAGGTTTCGTCCACACCCACCATTCCACCTGCCGCCACATCCCAAAAACCCGGGTACAGCGCTTTGCTGAGGGTGCGCTGATGCACGCACAGTTCCCCGGCAGAATTGAATAAAAGGATGAACGTACCGCGCCCGATCAGGCCGCGCTCGCGCAACTCATGGCGCGCCAGGGCGCCCAGCAAGCGATCATCACGATCGACCCAGGCAACTTGCTCGACATCAGATGCCGCACGGTGTGCGGCCTCCAAAGCTGAAATAGCCATCGCTTAACCTTGGGACAGCAATTGACGAAGGTCCATGACCGCCGCGTTGGCGCGGGAAATATAGTTGGCCATGACCAGCGAGTGGTTAGCCAGGACGCCATAGCCGCTGCCATTGAGGATCATGGGGCTCCAGACCGGTTCTTGAGCCGCTTCCAGCTCGCGAATGATCTGGCGCACGCTCACCGTGGCGTTCTTTTTGGCCAGCACGTCGGCGAAGTCAACTTCGATGGCACGCAGCAAGTGCGACAAGGCCCAGGCTTGACCACGCGCTTCGTAGAACACGTTGTCGATCTGCATCCACGGCGTTTCGACCACTTCTTCGTCAACCACCGGCACCTGGCCCGGCTGCAGAGATTCGGTCTTCAGTGCGCTATTGAGCTTTACCCGCCCGACACTGGCCGACAGGCGTTGCGACAGCGAACCCAAACGGGTCCCTACATCACCCAGCCAGTTGTTGAGGTTATCGGCGCGTGCATAGAACAGTGCATTTTTCTGATTCGGATCAGACAGACGCGCCTGATAGCGGCTCAGGGAGTTGATGCCTTCCTGGTATTCGGATTCGCTGGACGGCAGCATCCAGCTCTTGTTGTCAAAGTTGAAGCGCGGCTCAGCCTTGGCCAGATCCGCATCTTCGGCCGATTGCGATTGCGAGCGTGCGAAGTCTTTGCGCAGGGCGCGGGTCAGGTCCCGTACCTGCACCAGAACGCCGTATTCCCAGCTCGGGATATTGTCCAAAAAGATGCCCGGTGTAAGACGGTCATTGGACAGATACCCGCCCGGCTTGTTGAGCAACGTACCGGCCACGGTCTTGAGGGTTTCGACGGTAGTGAAGCCCGGCACCATCTGTTTGCCTTCTTTCTCGGCCGCCAGCTGGGCGTTTTGCTGCACAGGGAACAGGTCCGGTTCCTGGCTCCAGTACCAGCCTAGCCCCAGGTTCACCACCACGAAAATCGCCACCAGCACGGCGATGGAGCGGCTCAGCAGAATGCTTTTGAAATAGCCACGCGACTGTGTTTTCGTCTCTTTGACCGACTCGCGGGCACTGCCCTCACGTTTTTTCCAGTCCAGCATGGCTATGTCCTTTCATCTGCTTGATTCAACGGTTCGACCATAACCCTAACCCATCGTGCCTTGGGTGCACGCTTTTAAATCGGGGCCGGGCTTCCTGCCGTATCGCAGGGGCCATTTACGCCCGGCACTATAGAACAAGCACGCGGGCGATGGGCAAAATGGCTACCCACCCGTTAATTTCAAGTAGAAACTCGTACATTTGAAACGAGCTGCTAGCATAGAGCCACTATTTCATTTCAGCATGCTCACTTACCAGCAGCCAGGATATGACAGAGCTAGAAGACCCCAGTCGCGAACGCCTGAAACACCACTTTGCCCAGCGTGTCACCCACCAGGCACGCCAGATCCTTGAACTCTGGCAGCGTTTACAAGCTAATGAATGGTCACCCGCAAGCCTGGCCGAACTCGACGACGCCAACCTGCGCCTGCTGCGTTTTGCCAAGCGTTTTGAACAGCCGGAGCACACCGAACTGGCTCGGGCGATCAACGTTGCGCTGCAAGACATGGCCGCCAATCAAAGTCGCCTGAGCAGCCAGCTCATCACCGAGCTCAACCGTTTGATGCAGCGCCTGTCGCGCACCGGCCTGCGCCAGGGTGACGTGGACGCCAACATCCGCCTGCCGCCGCTGCGCAAGCCTGTGTATATCCTGCTGCAGGATCTGGAGCGGGCGGACCGCCTGGCCAGGCAACTGGAGTTTTTTGAACTCAGCGTCCAGGCCTTCAACAACCCGATGAGCTTTCGCCACGCCATGGCCGAGCGCCATCCGGCCGCAATTGTGATGGACGTTGATTTCGGCGGTCCGGGCCTTGGCCTGGAACTGGCCGCCGAAGCCCAGGTCGGCCTTGAGCAGAAACTGCCGCTGCTGTTTTTCAGCCTGCATGAAACCGACACCCCGACGCGCCTGGCCGCCGTGCGCGCAGGAGGGCAAGCGTTCATGACCGGCACCCTCGAAGCGTCCAGCCTGATGGAAAAGGTCGAAGTGCTGACCTGTGTCGCTCAGTACGAACCTTACAAAGTCCTGATCATTGACGACTCCCGGGCCCAGACGTTGCTTACCGAGCGCCTGCTCAACAGCGCGGGAATTGTCACCCGCACCCTGACCGATCCGATCCAGACCATGGCCCAGCTTGCAGACTTCCAGCCGGACCTGATCATCCTCGACATGTACATGCCCAGCTGTACGGGCACCGAGCTGGCCAAGGTCATCCGCCACAACGATCGCTATGTGAGTGTGCCGATCATTTATCTGTCAGCCGAAGACGACATGGACAAGCAACTCGACGCCATGAGCGAAGGCGGCGATGACTTCCTGACCAAACCCATCCAGCCGCGCCATCTGATCACCACCGTACGTAATCGGGCCGCCCGTGCCCGCCACCTCAAGGCGCGCATGGTGCGGGACAGCCTGACCGGGCTGTATAACCACACCCATATCCTGCAACTGCTCGAAGACTGCACCTTTCGCGCGCGCCGTGAAAATCGTCCATTGAGCTTTGCGATGCTCGACCTGGACCACTTCAAACACGTCAACGATGGCTACGGCCACCCAATGGGCGATCGGGTGATCAAAAGCCTGGCGTTGTTTCTCAAGCAACGCCTGCGTAAAACCGACTTTATTGGCCGATACGGCGGCGAAGAGTTTGCGATTGTGATGCCCGATACGGACCAAGAGTCGGCTTACAAGGTGCTCAATCAGATTCGCCAACGTTTTTCGGAGATTCACTACCCCGCCCAGCCGACCGATCTGTCGTGCTCGTTCAGCGCCGGCGTGGTGCAAATGCAGGACGAGGCTGACAGCCTGCTGATGGCCTCACAGGCAGACGAAGCCCTTTACCGGGCCAAGAACAGCGGCCGCAATCAGGTGCAGCGCTTCACCCAGACAAGGCCAATTGCCACTATTTGCTCGTAACCCCAGTTTTCCGTCATACCGCTGTAACTTAAATGCAATAACTTCTGCCGCTTCTGACTGTGTTGTAGGCAAAATCCCACATGCGCCTGAAGCTGCTAACCAATCTCAACACACTGTTGCTGGTCGCCGTGTGCCTCGCCCTGGGCGCAACCTTGTGGTGGTCACAACAGGCACTGGAACGGCCCTTCCTGTTGATGGAACGCTACCTGAGCCTCTCGCAGCAGTTCCAGAATAAGGTGGCACGCAATATCGAGGACTACCTGGCCAGCGGCGATGCCCTGCGCCTGAGCGATGCCAACAGCGCCCTCGACACGCTCAAGGACGAACTCAAGCCATTACCTGTGGCGCTGGCCGATGCGCTGCGCCCCAGCCTTGAAGACCTGAGCACCTACAGCAATACCCAGTTGCTGGCTGCCGGCAAATTGGCCGGTGATCCCCAGGCCTTGCTGCTGCAAGCCGAACGCGAGCTGGGCGCCAGCCTCGAACAACTCAGCCAGTACGCCAGCGATGCCGCCTCACCCGAGGCCCGCGCCTACCTGCCCTGGTTGCTTGGCGCCTCGCAACACTTGGCCAAGCTGTCTCTTGCTCGCGACAAGCTGGTCAGTAGCGGGCGCAGTGAGCTGGCGGGCGACGTGGCGCGTGAGCTGGACGGCATTGAGCGCCAGGTCCGGCAAATCGACGCCTTGCCCCTGCTGGGGGTCAGCAGCAAAAGCGCTTCGGACACCGACGACTTTGCCGCGATGATGGGCCTGGAATCCACCGCCACAGCCCAGGCCGAAGACGCCGGAATTGGCCTCAAGCGCGAACTCAACAGCCTGCTGAGCCGCTACCCGGCGGAGCTCAAGCGCACCCGGAACCAGATAGAACAACGCGCTCAACTCAGCGCCGCCACCCACCTGAAACTCGATGCAGTGCAGCAGGCCATCGCCGGGCTGGAGCCGGTGGTACGCGCCGAACACGGGCAGATCCAGAACGAAGTGCGGTTGATTCAGGGACTGATGATTGGCCTGATCCTGCTGATTGCGCTGCTGATCGACACCCTGCAACGCAAACTGGCGCGGGTGCTGACGTATTTGGCACCGCTGCTTTCGACATGGGCCGAGGGTGACTTCAGCCGCGACATTCAGCTGGGCAAAACCAACCGGGAATTGCGCGACATCGAATCATCACTCAACCGGCTGCGCAGCTATCTGGTGAATCTGGTGGGCACCCTGCGCCTGAATGCCGAGCAGGTTGCCGGCAGCAGCCAGACCCTGGCCGAACTGAGCACGGGCCTGCACAGCGGCGCACAACGCCAGGCAGGTGATACCGCGCAAATCCGCGACGCACTGGGTGAGCTGGAGGCCACCATTTCTCAGGTGGCTGGCGATGCCAGCCAGGCCGCCGACGCCAGTCGCAGCGCGGGGCTGGCCGTGGCACAAGGGCAACGGGTGATCGGCCAGAGCCTGACCGGGCTGCACGCCCTGGTGGGAGAAGTGCAAGGCAATGCGCAGACCATCGAACGTCTTGCAGAAGAATCGGCCACCATCGGCGGGGTCCTGACCGTGATTCGCTCCATTGCGGACCAGACCAATCTGCTGGCGCTCAATGCCGCCATCGAGGCTGCCCGCGCCGGTGAAATGGGCCGTGGCTTTGCGGTGGTCGCCGAAGAGGTGCGTTCCCTGGCGCAACGTACTGCGGGTGCGACCAACGAAATACAGGTACTCATTGGCGGGCTGCAACTGGCCGCCCGCCAATCGGTCGAGGGCATCCGTGCGCAAGTGACCCACGCCCAGGCCACCGCCCAGCAAGCCCAGGACGCGGACGGTGCCCTGGATGAGATTGTCGGGGCGATTGCAACCATCTCAGACACCGCCGTGCGCATTGCCGACGTCACGGCACAACAAACGGGCGCCGTCAGCGAGATTCGCGATCACAGCGAGCGCATTCACGTGCTGGGGGACGAAAACCTGCAACGCATCGGCATTGCCCGCGACCAGAGCCAGCAGCTACTGACGCTGGGGTCAGAACTCAACACCGCGGTGCAGGCGTTTCGGGTGTAACCCGCGCCCCTTGTGGGAGCGGGCTTGCTCGCGATGCAGACGACTCGGTCTACCTGCATGACTACGGTGATGCAATCGCGAGCAAGCCCGCTCCCACACCCCCACATACCCATGCACCGCGCTATCATGCCCGCACGTTCGACTTGCGAGATTCCTATGCGCCGCCTGTTTCTGCTTCTGTGTTTGCTGTTTGCCGTGCCCGCCCTGGGCGCGGGGTTACTGGATAACCGACCCAGTGCGACCCTGGGTGCAATCAATAACAGCAGCGACTTCTTGCCGGTTCGCGAAGCGTTCAAGCTCAACCTGATCAGCAGTACACCCGAGTCGATAAAGCTGCGATTTGTACCCACCGAAGGCTACTACCTGTATCGGCACAAGTTCGCCTTCAAGACCGAACCTGCCGACATCGCCCTGGGCGCCGCGCAACTGCCTCCCGGCGAAGCAAAACACGACGAATACTTTGGCAACGTCGAGGTCTATCACGGCATTCTCGATGTGGATATCCCGCGCCCGGCCAACGATTCGCGCCCTTTCGCCCTCGTGGTTACCTACCAGGGCTGCGCCGACAAGGGCCTGTGCTACCCGCCTGAAACCGAGCGAATGACCATCGAGGGCACCGCAGCCCCTGCCACCGGCCAACCCGAAAAATCGTGGAACTGGCGCGAGCTGGCTCTGTTTTTCCTCGCCGGTATTGGCCTGACGTTCACCCCCTGCGTCTTGCCGATGCTGCCGATTCTGTCCGGCGTGGTATTGCGGGGCCAGGTCGGCGGCTTGCGCGGTTTCAGCCTGTCACTGGCCTACGTGCTGCCGATGGCCGCGTGCTTTGCCTTGCTGGGCGCCCTGATGGGCCTGTTCGGGGCTCAGCTCAATCTGCAGGCACGCCTGCAATCGGTGTGGGTACTGGTGCCATTTGCCCTGTTTTTCGGGGTTTTTGCCCTCGCGATGTTTGGCGTGTTTGAGCTGAAATTGCCGCAAGCCATCAGCAATCGCCTCGATCGCGTGGCCAATCGCACTCAGGGTGGTTCGCTATGGGGAGCCGCCGTGCTGGGCGTGGTCTCCAGCCTGCTGGTGTCACCTTGCGTGTCGGCTCCGCTGGCCGGGGCCTTGCTCTATATCAGTGCCAGTGGCGATGCGCTGGGAGGTGGCTTGAAGCTGTTCGCCCTCGGCCTGGGCATGGGCGCGCCGCTGCTGCTGGTCGCCACCGGTGGCGCGGCCTGGCTGCCGAAAAGCGGGCCTTGGCTGGTCAATGTAAAAAACGCCATTGGCGTGCTGCTGCTCGGCCTGGCCATTGCCTTGCTCAGCCGCGTATTGCCGGGGCCCGTGACCTTGCTTCTGATCGGTGCGCTGGCGGCGGGCGTGAGCGTGTTTCTCGGCACCCTGGAATTTACCGCTAAAGCCCCGCGCCAGCGTCTGGCCCAGTTACTCGGGCTGTTTTTGCTGGTCTATGGACTGGCCTGCTGGTACGGCGCACTGAGCGGTCAAAGTGATCCGTTCAACCCCATCGGCCAGTCGCAACCCGCAAACACGGCAGTGACCGCCAGCGCCCAACCGGCCGACCAGTGGCTGACCGTCAGCACCCCGGCCGAGCTGGACAGCGCACTGGCTCAGGCCAAGGCCGCTGGTCAGCCACTGTTGCTGGACTGGTACGCCGATTGGTGCATCAGTTGCAAAGTGATCGAGCACGAAGTGTTGAACAACCCCCGCGTGGTCGATCTGCTCAAAGGTTATCGGCTGGTGCGTTTCGATATCACTGCCAGCAATGCCAAGCAACGTGCCCTGCTCGATCACTACTCATTGTTCGGCCCGCCCGCGCTGATGTTCTTCGGAAAAAACGGCGCCGAAAAAAGTGACCAGCGGGTCATCGGCGAGATCAATGCCGCAGACTTCGCCGAACGTGTCGCTATCGCGAATGACCAGATCTAGAGCACCGGTCACAAACTTTTCGCGAACATCGGTCATCGTGCTGGCTATTGCAGTTAACTGGACAGCGAATCCGCTTTTCGGCATAGTCGCCCGGCACTGACAACTGCACATAGATAATAAGGAACAGCAGATGGCGACTTTTCTGGTACTGCACGGCCCCAACCTGAACCTGCTTGGCACCCGCGAGCCGGGCGTCTACGGCGCAACTACCCTGGCGCAAATCAATCAGGATCTGGAACAGAGAGCCCGTGATGCCGGCCACCATTTGCTCTACCTGCAAAGCAATGCCGAGTATGAATTGATCGACCGCGTACACGCTGCCCGCAACGAAGGCGTGGACTTTATTCTGATCAACCCGGCGGCTTTTACCCACACCAGCGTGGCATTACGTGACGCGCTGCTGGCGGTGAGCATCCCATTCATCGAAGTGCATTTGTCTAACGTGCACAAACGCGAACCTTTCCGCCATCACTCCTACTTCTCCGACGTTGCGGTAGGTGTGATCTGCGGCCTTGGCGCCAGCGGTTATCGACTGGCCTTGGAGGCCGCCCTGGAACAGCTTGAACTACAAGCTAAACGCCCCTGACAGACCCATTGGGAGTTGACGATTCATGGATATCCGTAAAGTTAAGAAGCTGATCGAACTGCTGGAAGAGTCCGGCATCGACGAGCTGGAAATTAAAGAAGGCGAAGAGTCCGTACGCATCAGCCGTCACAGCAAGACTCCAGCTCAGCAGTTCTACGCACCGGCACCAATGCAACAAGCTCCAGCCGCGGCTCCCGTTGCTGTTGCTCCGGTTGCCACCGTGACCGAAGCGCCTGCTGCACCAAAACTGAACGGTTTTGTGGTCAAGTCGCCAATGGTCGGTACGTTCTACCGCACCCCGGCTCCAACCTCGCCTGCCTTCGTTGAAGTTGGCCAGACCGTCAAGGTTGGCGACACCATTTGCATCGTTGAAGCGATGAAAATGATGAACCACATCACGGCTGAAAAAGCCGGCGTTATCGAATCCATCCTGGTCGAAAACGGTCAGCCGGTTGAGTTCGACCAACCGCTGTTCACCATCGTTTGAACCGCGGGGAGCCAACGATGCTGAAGCCTCAGAAGCTGGAAAAAGTCCTGATCGCCAACCGTGGCGAGATTGCTTTGCGCATCCTGCGGGCGTGCAAGGAAATGGGGATCAAGACCGTCGCGGTGTACTCCACTGCCGACAAAGAGCTGATGCACCTGGGTCTGGCAGACGAAACCGTCTGCATCGGCCCGGCACCGGCCAACCTGTCTTACCTGCACATTCCGGCCATCATCGCGGCCGCTGAAGTGACCGGCGCCACGGCGATTCACCCGGGCTACGGCTTTTTGGCTGAAAACGCCGATTTCGCCGAACAAGTCGAGAAATCCGGCTTTGCCTTCATCGGCCCGAAAGCCGACACCATTCGCCTGATGGGCGACAAGGTTTCGGCCAAGCACGCCATGATCGCTGCAGGCGTACCTACGGTTCCAGGTTCTGACGGCCCGCTGCCTGAAGACGAAGAAACCGCACTGCGTATCGGCCGTGAAGTCGGCTACCCGGTGATCATCAAGGCAGCAGGCGGCGGCGGTGGCCGTGGCATGCGCGTTGTACACCGTGAAGAAGACCTGATCGAAGCTGCCAAGCAGACCCGCGAAGAAGCCGGCGCCTGGTTCAGCAACCCGATGGTCTACCTCGAAAAATACCTGACCAACCCACGTCACGTGGAAGTTCAGGTCATTTCCGATGGCCAGGGTAACGCGATCCACCTGGGCGACCGCGATTGCTCGCTGCAACGTCGTCACCAGAAAGTGCTGGAAGAAGCACCGGCACCGGGCATCGACGAAACCGCACGCGCTGAAGTTCTGGCTCGCTGCGTAAAAGCCTGTGTCGACATCAACTACCGTGGCGCGGGTACTTTCGAGTTCCTGTACGAAAACGGTCGCTTCTACTTCATCGAGATGAACACTCGTGTGCAAGTAGAGCACCCGGTGTCTGAAATGGTTACTGGCATCGACATCCTGAAAGAGATGTTGAGCATCGCAGCCGGTAACAAGCTGTCCTTCACCCAGGCTGACGTGAACATTCACGGTCACTCGCTGGAGTGCCGGATCAACGCTGAAGACCCTGCGACGTTCATGCCGAGCCCTGGCATGGTCAAGCACTTCCACGCTCCGGGCGGCAACGGCGTTCGCGTCGATTCGCACCTGTACAGCGGCTACAAGGTTCCGTCCAACTACGACTCCCTGATCGGCAAGCTGATCACCTGGGGTTCGACCCGTGACGAAGCCATGGCCCGCATGCGCAATGCCCTGGACGAAATCGTGGTCGACGGTATCAAGACCAACATCCCGCTGCACCGCGACCTGGTGAATGACGAAGGCTTCTGCAAAGGCGGCGTCAACATTCACTACCTGGAACACAAACTGGCTAACCAGTAAGTTTGTCATCCGATCAACAAAGCCGCTTTCGAGCGGCTTTGTTGTTTCTGAGTTTGCAATACCTGTAGTCGCTGACGAGGTACGAGGCTGCGATGGGCTGCGCAGCCGTGATCGCTTTTCATCGTTTTTGATTACCCCCCTGCCTGCCCGCTCGCGTAAACTTGCGCGCTTCTCGCAGCCCGACCGGCTGCACACTCCTATTTTTCAAAGGTGCCCGCCATGCCTTGGCTGCAAGTACGCCTCGCCATCAGCCCGGAACAAGCCGAAACCTACGAAGACGCGTTCCTCGAAGTCGGTGCCGTTTCTGTGACGTTCATGGACGCCGAAGATCAACCGATTTTCGAACCTGAACTCAACACCACCCCCCTGTGGTCGCACACCCATTTGCTGGCATTGTTCGAAGGCGGCACCGAAGCCGACCTCGTGCTGTCCCATCTGGAACTGCTCACCGGCTCGCCACTGCCTGAGCACCACGCCGAAGCCATCGAAGACCAGGACTGGGAGCGCAGCTGGATGGACAACTTCCATCCGATGCGCTTCGGCCAGCGCCTGTGGATCGTGCCAAGCTGGCACGCAGCCCCGGAACCTGATGCGGTCAACCTGCTGCTCGATCCGGGCCTGGCGTTCGGCACCGGCACCCACCCGACCACCGCACTGTGCCTGGAATGGCTCGACGGCCAGGATTTGAAAGACTGCAACGTGCTGGACTTCGGCTGCGGCTCGGGGATTCTGGCCATTGCCGCCCTGCTGCTGGGCGCCAGGGAAGCCATCGGCACCGATATCGACGTGCAGGCGCTGGAAGCCTCCCGCGATAACGCCGGGCGCAACAATGTCGCCGAAGCACTGTTCCCGTTGTACCTGCCTGAAGACCTGCCACAGGTTCAGGCCGACGTGGTGGTTGCCAACATCCTGGCAGGCCCGCTGGTATCCCTCGCCCCGCAACTGTCGAGCCTGGTCAAGCCGGGTGGCCGCCTGGCACTGTCGGGCATCCTCGCCGAACAGGGCGAAGAAGTGGCTGCGGCGTACGCCAAGGACTTCGATCTGGATCCGATTGCCAATCGCGATGGCTGGGTGCGCATCAGTGGCCGTCGGCGCTAGAATGCACGCCTGCTCAATCCGGATGGCCGCATGAACGATAGCTTCGTTACCCAGTGCCCACATTGCCAAACCAGCTTTCGCGTGCGCCACGCCCAATTGGGCATGGCTCGCGGAGTGGTGCGCTGCGGCGCCTGCCTGCAAGTGTTCAATGCCGCACAGCAACTGCTGAACCAGAGCACTGAAACAGAGCAGCCGCCCGCCGTGGTGACTCCTGCCGTTGCCGCGCCCGAAGTAATCGAGCCGACACCCGTCCAGGCCCCTGCCACACCTGTGCCGGCCAGCCCGGCACCGTGGCAGGCCAACGCGATGGACCTCGACCATCTGGATCTGGACGAAGAGCTGGCCAAGCTCGAAGAGCGTGAAATACAGCCCAGCAAAAGCTTCGGCCAGCCCCACACGCCCAAAAGCAGCTCACTGAGTGCTCGTCGCGAAAGCAATGACGCTGAAGAAAACGAATGGTCTGACAGCCTGTTCAGTGAATCTGCAGCCGACCGCGCCGAGACGGCCAAGGATGCCGAAAAAGCCGTAGAGCTCTCCAAGACAGGGCGTACCGAACCGTCAGTGTCATTGGACCTCGACGAACCGGACGACACACCGCCGCTCCAGCTTTCGCTGGACGACGACCTTGAGCCGCCGCTGCCGGGCGAGCGCCTGTCGGCGACCGATGACGATGACGACGAGCTCCCTGAACCTGCGCCGGTCAGCAAAGACAAGCGCAAGCGCAGCGAGCCAGCCATGCGCGAAGATCCGTTGATGGATCTGGTCGACGATCCGCTGCACCTGGACTGGCAGAAGCGCCGTACCCCCTGGGGCAAGCGCCTGCTCTGGACCTTGCTGGTATTGCTGGCCGCGGCGGCATTGGCCGGGCAGTACATTGCCAACCACTTCGACGAGCTGGCACGCCAGGATCAATACCGTCCGATCTTCCAGCAACTGTGTCCGCAGATCGGCTGCACGGTGCCGTCCAAAGTCGATATCGACCGCATCAAAAGCAGCAATCTGGTGGTGCGCAGCCATCCCGAGTTCACCGGAGCGCTGGTGGTGGATGCCATCCTCTACAACCGCGCACCGTTCTCCCAGCCCTTCCCGTTACTGGAACTGCGTTTTGCCGACCTCAACGGCAAAATGATTGCCAGTCGTCGGTTTAAACCCGGCGAATACCTGACCGGGGATTTGTCAAAAGCCGAAATGCCCCCGCAAACCCCCATCCATATTGCGCTGGACATCCTCGACCCGGGTCCCAAGGCCGTGAACTACAGCCTGAGTTTTCACTCGCCCGAATAACCGCGCTACGCTTTGAGTGACAAACCGCAAGCGGCAAGTGCCGGGCTCTTAGCCCCCCACTTGCCGCTTGCGGTTTGTGTCTTGCGGCTAATTGTTCAAAATTCATCCAATTGCGTCTTTAACCAGTCATCGAGAGCGGGTATCATGCCAACCCTTTTTCGAACTCCCAAGATCCGGCCCCACAACAGGGAAGTCCTATGTCGGCGGTACGCATCGGCCCATATACATTGCACAACGGTTTGATTCTCGCCCCTATGGCGGGTGTCACCGACCAGCCCTTTCGTCAGCTTTGTCGACGGATGGGTGCAGGCCTGGTTGTTTCGGAAATGGTCACCAGTGACATGAGTCTCTGGAACAGCCGCAAATCGCGCCTGCGCATGATTCACGACGGTGATCCCGAGCCACGCTCGGTACAGATCGCCGGCGGTGACGCGCAAATGCTGGCAGACGCCGCCAGGGCCAATGTGGAACTGGGCGCACAGATAATTGACATCAACATGGGTTGCCCGGCAAAAAAGGTCTGCAACAAGGCCGCCGGCTCCGCGTTGCTAAAAGATGAAGCACTGGTAAACGAGATCCTGCAGGCCGTCGTGGCTGCGGTTGATGTGCCGGTTACCCTGAAGATCCGTACCGGCTGGGACCGGGACAACAAGAACGGCATTACGGTGGCAAAGATCGCCGAACAGGCCGGCATTACCGCTCTGGCGGTGCACGGCAGAACCCGTGCCGACCTGTACACCGGCGAAGCCGAGTACGACACCATTGCCGCGATCAAGCAGGCGGTGTCGATACCGGTCTTTGCCAACGGCGACATTGATTCACCCCACAAGGCCCTGCACGTGTTGAACGCGACCGGGGCTGACGGACTATTGATAGGCAGGGCGGCTCAAGGGCGGCCCTGGATTTTCCGCGAAATTGATCACTTTCTGCGCACCGGGCAACTGATGCCGGCACCGCAGTTGAGTGAAGTGGAACGTATTCTGCTGGAGCACCTGACTGCATTGCATACCTTCTATGGGGAGGTGCTGGGCGTACGCATTGCCCGCAAGCATGTCGGCTGGTATCTGGCAACCTTGCCGGGCGCCAAGGAGTTTCGCGCCCACTTCAATCGTTTAGAAGATACGGAAGCACAATGCGCCAACGTTCAGGCGTTTTTCGCCGAACGACACAAGAGCCTGGTAACAGGGGACGAAGGATGGGTGGCCGCATGACGATGATGACCGAGACATTAGTGAGTGGAACAACGCCCGTGAGCGACAACGTCAACTTGAAACAGCACCTCAATACACCGAGCGAAGAAGGCCAGACCCTTCGCGGGAGTGTCGAAAAGGCGCTGCACAATTATTTCGCCCACCTGGAGGGCGCTGAAGTCACGGACGTCTACAACCTGGTACTTTCCGAAGTCGAGGCTCCCCTTCTCGAGTGCGTCATGAACTACGTCAAGGGCAACCAGACCAAGGCCTCCGAGCTGCTGGGCCTCAATCGCGGCACCTTGCGCAAAAAGCTCAAACAGTACGATCTGCTGTAAGCATTCAATCAAACCTGAAAGGCGTCCTGATAAAACAGGCCGCCTTTTTTGCTGACTCCTTTGCTTTTGATGGAAATCGAGATGACCGATCAGACTACCCGCCTGCCGATCCGCCGCGCTCTAATCAGCGTTTCCGACAAAACCGGAATCCTTGATTTCGCCCGTGAACTGGAAGCCCTCGGCGTCGAGATCCTGTCCACTGGCGGTACGTTCAAGCTGCTGCAAGACAACGGCGTAGCCGCCGTTGAAGTGGCGGACTACACCGGCTTTGCAGAAATGATGGACGGTCGGGTGAAAACCCTGCACCCGAAAATCCACGGTGGCATTCTGGGCCGTCGCGGCATCGATGACGACATCATGAGCGAGCACGGCATCAAGCCGATCGACCTGGTAGCCGTTAACCTCTACCCGTTCGAAGCCACCATCTCCAAGCCAGGCTGCGACCTGCCGACCGCCATCGAGAACATCGACATCGGCGGCCCGACCATGGTCCGTTCGGCTGCAAAAAACCACAAAGACGTGGCCATCGTGGTGAATGCCAGCGATTACGCCAACGTTCTGGAAAACCTCAAGGCCGGTGGCCTGACCTACGCACAGCGTTTCGACCTGATGCTCAAGGCGTTTGAACACACCGCGGCCTACGACGGCATGATCGCCAACTACCTGGGCACCGTGAACCAGGCCGCTGAAGTACTGAGCACCGAAGACCGCGGCCTGTTCCCGCGCACCTTCAACAGCCAGTTCATCAAGGCCCAGGAAATGCGCTACGGCGAGAACCCGCACCAGAAAGCGGCGTTCTACGTTGAAGCCAAGCCGACCGAAGTCAGCATCGCGACGGCAACCCAGCTGCAAGGCAAGGAACTGTCGTTCAACAACGTGGCCGACACCGACGCCGCGCTGGAATGCGTAAAAAGCTTCGTCAAACCGGCTTGCGTGATCGTCAAGCACGCCAACCCGTGCGGCGTAGCCGTGAGCCCGGACGCTGAAGGCGGCATCCGCCAGGCGTACGAACTGGCTTACGCCACGGATACCGAATCGGCGTTCGGCGGCATCATCGCCTTCAACCGTGAACTGGACGCTGAAACGGCCAAGGCCATTGTTGAGCGTCAGTTCGTTGAAGTGATCATCGCCCCGTCCGTGAGCGAGGAAGCCCGCGCCATCGTCGCGGCCAAAGCCAACGTGCGCCTGCTGGCCTGCGGCCAGTGGAGCGAAGATCGCGCCCCGGCCTGGGACTTCAAGCGCGTCAACGGCGGCCTGCTGGTTCAAAGCCGTGACATCGAGATGATCGGCAGCGAAGACCTGAAAGTCGTGACCAAGCGCGCACCGACCGAGCAAGAGATCAACGACCTGATCTTCGCCTGGAAAGTAGCCAAGTACGTGAAGTCCAACGCCATCGTCTACGCCAAGGGCCGTCAGACCATCGGTGTCGGCGCGGGCCAGATGAGCCGCGTAAACTCGGCCCGTATTGCCGCGATCAAGGCCGAGCACGCCGGTCTGCAAGTACAGGGTGCCGTCATGGCATCGGACGCCTTCTTCCCGTTCCGTGACGGCATCGACAACGCGGCCAAGGCCGGTATCACTGCGGTGATCCAGCCGGGCGGCTCGATGCGTGACAGCGAAGTGATTGCAGCTGCAGACGAAGCCGGTATTGCCATGGTGTTCACCGGCATGCGCCACTTCCGTCACTAATCACTTTTGAGCGCACCGCAACCCTGTAGTCGCTGCCGAAGGCTGCGATGGGATTTGCAGGGAGCCTGAGATAACGGGTTGCTTCGCAACCCTTCGCAGCCTTCGGCAGCGACTACAGGCTCAGGTTGCGGTGCTCACCAGAATTCAGCGTCATCCGAGGTTTTTGAAATGAATGTTTTGATCATTGGCAGCGGTGGCCGCGAACACGCACTGGCCTGGAAAGTAGCTCAGGACCCACGTGTCGCTAAAGTATTCGTTGCCCCGGGCAACGCCGGCACCGCCATTGAAGCCAAATGCGAGAACGTCGCCATCGACGTGCTGGCCCTTGAGCAGCTGGCAGATTTCGCCGAGAAGAATGTCTCCCTGACCATCGTGGGTCCGGAAGTACCTCTGGTAGCCGGTGTGGTAGATCTGTTCCGCGCCCGTGGCCTGGACTGCTTCGGCCCTACCGCCGGCGCTGCTCAGCTGGAAGGCTCCAAGGCGTTCACCAAGGACTTCCTGGCACGCCACAAGATCCCGACCGCCGACTACCAGAATTTCACTGAAATCGAACCGGCTCTGGCTTATCTGCAGAAAGTCGGCGCGCCGATCGTGATCAAGGCCGACGGCCTGGCCGCAGGTAAAGGCGTAATCGTCGCCATGACCCTGACCGAAGCCGAAGACGCCGTACGCGACATGCTCGCAGGCAACGCCTTTGGCGAAGCCGGTTCACGGGTCGTGATCGAAGAGTTCCTCGACGGCGAAGAAGCCAGCTTCATCGTGATGGTCGACGGCAAGAACGTTCTGCCAATGGCCACCAGCCAGGACCACAAACGTGTTGGCGATGGCGACACCGGCCCGAACACCGGCGGCATGGGCGCTTACTCCCCTGCCCCGGTCGTGACCGCCGACGTTCACCAGCGCGTGATGGATCTGGTGATCTGGCCTACCGTGCGCGGCATGGCTGACGAAGGCAACGTCTACACCGGTTTCCTGTACGCAGGCCTGATGATCGACAAAGCCGGCAACCCGAAAGTCATCGAGTTCAACTGCCGCTTCGGCGACCCTGAAACCCAACCGGTGATGCTGCGTCTGCAATCGAGCCTGGTGCTGCTGGTTGAGGCCGCACTGGCCCAGGCGCTGGACAAGGTTGAAGCGCAATGGGATCCGCGCCCAAGCCTGGGCATCGTCCTCGCTGCCGGTGGCTACCCTGGCGATTACGCCAAGGGCACGGTCATCCACGGTCTGGATGCCGCAGCCAAGCTGGAAGGCAAGGTTTTCCATGCAGGTACGGCACTTAATCAAGCCGGTGAAGTCGTAACCTCGGGTGGCCGAGTACTGTGCGCAACCGCAATGGGTGACACCGTTGAAGCGGCACAACACAAGGCCTACGAACTGGCCAAGGCCATCGAGTGGGAAGGTTGCTTCTACCGTAACGATATTGGCTACCGAGCCATTGCACGCGAACGCGGTGACGACCAGGAATAAGCAATCCACATAGATAGGCGGGGGCTGCCTGCCCTTGCCTAACTATTCCAGGCCCGCGCATAGTTATCATCTGGCTTCACTTTACGAAGGGATTTCGCCGTGCGCTGGCTCAGGATCGCCATAGCTTTTACCATCACGTTGCTGGGCTCTGTGCTCGGCATGATGCCTGTGCAGGCTGCATCAGGTACCAGCTGGTCTGTATTGCCAGACCCTCAGGCTACCCTGCAACTGAGTGATGTGCGCTCACCCCGGCTATCCAGCCAGTTCAGCCCTGTCGAACTCGACCGAATAGCCGCTGCAGAACCCGGCGAAGCCCTGTGGCTGCGGGTACACCTGCAACCCGACAAGCATGAACAGATCCTGCGGATATTCGCCCCCGATCTGGCAAACCTCGACATGTATGTCTTCGATGATCAAAAACTGATCAGCCAGACCAACACCGGCACGGCATTGCCCATCAACAGCAAGCCCGTGCCCAGCAGCGACTACCTGCTGCCCCTGCCCCAAAGCTCACAACCTCTGGATGTCTACCTGCGCATGGTCTCGGACCATCAGTTGCGCCCCCACATTACCCTCGACACTGCCGTCATGCTGGCTGCCAACCAGACCAAGCCCCTGCTCTATGGCTTGCTGCTGGGCTGCATGTCGATGCTGTTGCTGCACAACCTTATTCGCTTCGCCTTCAGCCGTTCGCCCAGCAGCCTGTGGCTGGCCATCTGTGAAATCCTGCTGATGGCCAGTTCGGCGCTGTTCCTGAACCTGCTGGACCCCTGGCTCCCTGACTGGCACGCCATCCAGACCCCCGGCGCGTACCTGACGCTGCTGCTGACAGCCCCTTGCGGGCTGATGTTTACCTACAGCTTTTTCTCGACCCGTGGTGCGCACCGGCTGCACAAGCTGCTGCTGCTGGATATCCTGATCATCGGCCTCGGCGGCCTGTTGCTCCTGTTTATCGATAATCTGCCGCTGAACGTGATGACCTACGCCCTGGTCGGACTGGCAAGCGTCAGCATCCTGGCCGTCTCGGTCTACCACTGGCAAAAGGGCTATCGGCCCGCGCGCATGTTTGTCATGGCGATGGTGATTTTCAACATCGGCACCCTGGTGATTCTCCCCGCGTTGCTGGGCTTGACCCTCATCGCGCCGCAGGAGCTGGTCCTGGCCCTGATGGTGATCATCTGCATCAGCGGGTTGCTGATGAGCATCGCCCTGAGCGAGCGCAACCGCAGCATTACCCAGGCCCAATTCAGTATTAGCCGCGAGCTGGCCGCCAGTAATGCCGAAGTGAATGCCAAGGCCGAGTTTCTGGCCAAGATCAGCCATGAAATCCGCACCCCCATGAACGGGGTGCTGGGCATGACCGAGCTACTGTTGGGCACGCCGCTGTCGGTCAAGCAACGGGACTACGTCCAGACCATCCACAGTGCGGGTAACGAACTGCTGACACTGATTAACGAAATTCTCGATATTTCCAAGCTCGAATCGGGGCAAATCGAGCTTGATGACGTGCAATTCGATCTCAATGCCCTGATCGAAGACTGCCTGAGTATTTTTCGCACCAAGGCCGAACAGCAGAACGTCGAACTCATCAGTTTTATCCAGCCACAAGTGCCACGGGTCATCAGCGGTGACCCTACGCGTTTGCGCCAAACACTGCTGAGCCTGCTCGAAAGTTCCCTGAAAAAGACTGACGAGGGCGAGATCCTCATCGTTGTCGCACTGGAGGAACGCAGTGGCCCGCCGCGACTGCGCATTGCCATTCAGGACTCTGGCCAACCGATGGATGAACAGGAGCGTGATGCCCTGTTGCATGCCGAATTGCACAGCAAGAACTTCCTCGCCGCGACCCGCTTGGGGGGCCATCTGGGTCTGGTGATCGCTCGCCAGCTGATCATGTTGATGGGCGGTGAATTCGGCATAAAGCCCGGACAAACCACCGGCAGCAACCTGTGGCTGACACTGCCCCTGGACCCGCAACACCTTGAGCACCCGACTTCCGACCTGGACAGCCCGCTCAAGGGCGCACGGGTGCTGGTGGTCGACGACAATGACACCTGCCGCAAAGTGCTGGTACAGCAATGTTGCGCCTGGGGTTTGAATGTCAGTGCTGCGGCATCGGGCAAGGAAGCCCTGGCCTTGCTGCGCACCAAGGCCCACTTGCGTGATTACTTCGACATCGTGCTGCTGGACCAGAACATGCCCGGCATGACCGGCATGCAACTGGCCGCCAAAATCAAGGAAGACCCGAGCCTGAACCACGACATCCTGCTGGTCATGCTCACGGGGATCAGCAACGCACCGAGCAAGATCATTGCACGCAACTGCGGGATCAAACGCATCCTCGCCAAACCGGTGGCCGGCTACACCCTCAAAACCACCCTGGCCGATGAGCTGACCCAACGCAACAAGGGCCATGCCACCGCGCACACCACCGCCAACGGCCCCGCCGCCGTGCCGGTTTCAGTGCCCAATGACTTTCGCATCCTGGTGGCCGAAGACAACAACATCTCCACCAAGGTCATTCGCGGCATGCTGGGCAAGCTCAACCTGAACCCGGACACCGCCTGCAACGGTGAAGAAGCACTCAAAGCCATGAAAGCCCGGCAATACGATCTGGTGCTGATGGACTGTGAAATGCCCGTGCTGGACGGTTTCTCAGCCACGGAGCAATTGCGCGCCTGGGAAGTCAGCCATCAGCGCATACGCACCCCGGTGGTCGCATTGACCGCGCACATCCTCACCGAACACAAGGAGCGCGCCCGTCAGGCCGGCATGGACGGCCACATGTCCAAACCCGTAGAACTGTCGCAACTGCGAGAACTGGTGGAGTTTTGGGTTGAACAACGTGAGTTGCGTCAATCCACGGCACAACTGTCCTAACAGACAGCCGATCCCCTGATAGACTTTCGGGCGCCCCCCCTTCGATATGAGCCAAGACCATGCTTCATATGCTGTTCAGTGTGTATTTGAAGATGCTGGTGCTCTACAGCCCGTTTTTCGTGCTGTCGTGCTTTATCAGCCTGACCCGGGGTTACTCGAACAAAGAACGCCGTCGCCTGGCCTGGAAGGTGGCGCTGGCAACGCTGATCTCCAGCGTACTGCTGTACCTGTTTGGGCGCGCGATCTTCAATGTGTTTGGCATTACCGTCGACGCCTTCCGCATCGGTGCCGGCAGCGTGCTGTTTATTTCGGCACTGGGCATGGCCCAGGGTAAATCGGCCGTCCAGACCGACAACGTGCAGCAAGACGTGACCATAGTTCCGCTGACCATTCCGCTGACCGTCGGCCCAGGCACCATTGGTGCGTTGCTGGTCATGGGGGTCAGTCAGCCCCATTGGGACGACAAGCTGATGGCGATCACCAGTATTGCGCTGGCGAGCCTGACGGTTGGCGTGGTGCTTTACCTCTCCAACCGAATCGAACGGATACTGGGCGAACAGGGGCTGCAGATCGTCAGTCGCCTGATGGGCCTGTTTGTCTGCGCCCTGGCGGCCCAGATCATCTTCACCGGGATCCGGGGCTACATGGTTCCCTGACAATGACGCGCCTGTCGCCAATCAGGCGCGTGCTGCCTTAGTGCGTTGCCAGCGTGTCCAGCGACGTGTCGACATACCCCTTGGCCAGCTCCACCAGGTGCATGACCGACAACACCAAATCGCGCGCAGGCCCGCTCAAGCCATTCCCCACCTCATTCGCGCAGGCACCCGCACAGCGCAACAAGTCTGACGCCTGGGCCAAAGCCGCTTCTGAATTGACACTGTTCGGGATGGCCAGCATGGCCGTGCCTATAGGGCGATAAGGCTTATGGTTTTGCAGGTAGTAATTGAGCGCACGTTCGACGGCGGCACGGTCCAGCAACGGGTCGTGACTGTCAGCAGCATCGAGGGGTAAAGCAGGGGGATCGGGGGTGATTTTTTTCATGGCTTAACTCCAAACACGTTAAGGGAGCTGCCACTTTTCGCTACTAAACAAATGGGTGGCAGCCGTGCACAGGTTAGTAGACCGGCGTGTTTGGGAACCGGCGTGCCCGAGGGCACCCTGCGCACGGCCACCATAAAACGCAGGCCGTAAAAAAGCGCCTCGAAAAGGTGGCGCCTTGCGCCAAACACTAAAGCCGGGCTACTAAACCCGATCGCTGATTTTGCAGCGATTGGCCGAGACTATTCCCCGAAATGGACAGGCGCAAGCGAGCGGAATCTTCTCGGATGTTTCACGAGAATGAAAGCGAAACGTCGTACGAAATGACTGATTTCCAAGGCCTGAACAACACGTGTAGTCGCTGCCGAAGGCTGCGATAAGGGCCGCAGGACCTTCAAGCAGGGTCGCTGCGCCCCCCCTCGCAGCCTCGCTCCGCTCCTCAGCGACTACAGGCTTTTGTCAGGGTTTCTCGCCATACCAGCGCGGCGTGTACACCCACTGCGTGCCATCGACCCGCGGGAATGTGCAGGTGGTCGACGACCCCACCAGCACCATCGTGCGCATATCCACCTGATCCGGCGTCAACTCACCCAGCGTAGTCACCCGCAGGGTCTGCCCCGGACGACCGATATCGCGCCCCAGTACCACCGGTGTTTGCGCCGTGCGATGGCGCCTGACGATATCCAGCGCCACGCCCAGCTGCCACGGGCGCGAACGGGAAATCGGGTTGTAGAACGCCAGCGCCAGATCCGCCTCAGCGGCCAGGTCCAGTCGCTTTTCAATGATGCTCCACGGTTTGAGGTTGTCCGACAGCGACATCACGCAGAAGTCATGCCCCAACGGCGCTCCCGCCTGCGCCGCCGTGGCCAGCGAGGCCGACACCCCCGGCAACATCTCCAGGTCAACGCTGTGCCACTGCGGGTCCGTGGACTCGTGCAAGGCCTCAAGCACGGCCGCCGCCATGGCAAACACCCCCGGATCCCCCGAAGACACCACCACCACCGAACGACCCTGGGCCGCCAGCTCAAACGCATGGCGGGCGCGCTGCATCTCTTCGCGGTTATCGGTGCAATGCATCACCTGATCGTCGCGAAACGGGCCGGCCATGCGCACATACGTCTCATAGCCCAACACATCATTGGCCCGCGCCAGCTCGGCCTTGACCGCAGGCACCATCAACTCGGCGGCGCCAGGACCCAGGCCGATCACGGCCAGACGGCCACGGGCCCGACCCAGCTGCAACGGGTCCAATGGCGCGGGGGCAACGCCCAGGGACATGTCATTGCCCACCTCGCGCCAGACAGCAGGCACTACCGGCTCACCCGCGCTGACAAAGCGCAGGGGCACCGCCAGTTCAAGGGCTGTTTCACGCAATTGCGCGCTGGCCATCAAGGTATCGTCGGCGACGATGCACGCCAGTGATTGCCACGCCAGCTTCGCGTTATGCAAGGCCTCGCGAATGGCCTGTGGCGACACTTCAGCAGCCACTTTCACCAGCACATTACGGGGATAGATCAGCAGTTCGTCGGCGGCCGGTTCACGTTCGGCACTGCCAATATGAATGGCCAGCCGTGCCTGCTGACTTTCAGGCAGTTGCGCGCTGGCCAGCCATGGCGCATCCCCTTCGATCCGTACCGACTCGCCCGCCAGCAGGTCCGAGACAAAGCGCTTGCCCAGCTCAAGATCACCCAGCGCATAACCCGCTGGCGGATTGAGCAGGCAGGTGCCAAAACGCAGTTCACCACTGGTGGTAATTGCCGGGGCAATACCCAGGCCTGCAGCGATGGTGCGGGCCATATCATTCACGCCACCCAGCCCACCCAGCAGCGGCACCACCGCGCTGGCGTCTTCGGCCACGGCCAGCACCGGCGGTTCGGCGCCCTTCTCCAGCAACAACGGCGCCAGCGTGCGGATCACGATCCCCGCCGCGCACAGCGCAATAATCGGTGTGCCCTGTTGATACAGCTCACGCAGGGTGGCGCCAAAATCGCTGTAACCGCGATCAACGTCCTCAACCCGCCCTGCAAGACCGTAAATCAGCGCCTCGGGATAGCACTGTTGAATACGCTGCGCGGTACTCAGGCTGCCATTACCCAGAATGACAATGGCTGGCGCTGGACGACTCATCCCTGCCACCGTTCGCCGGGCACGATGATCAGCGAGAAGTACGGCGAAGACATCGGTTCCACTTCGTTGAGCGGGACGATTTTCTGATTGCTCATGGTGGCGCGCTCGACATACAGCGCACGCTCGGCCAGCCCCAGTTCACCCAGCACTTCACGCACCTTATGAAAGTTGCGGCCCAGTTTCATGATCACCGCCGCATCGGCAACCGCCAGGCGCGACTTGAGTTCGTCATGGGGCAGCACGCCCGAGAGCACCGACAGGCTCTGATTGCGATACACCAGCGGCACGCCCAGCACCGAGGCGCCACCCAGCATCGAGCACACGCCCGGCACTACCTGCGCTTCAAAACGCTGGGCCAGACGGTCGTGCAGGTACATGTAGGAACCATAGAAGAACGGGTCGCCTTCGCAGATCACCGCCACATCGCGACCGGCGTCCAGATGCACGGCCACTTCGACGGCAGCCTGATCGTAAAAATCGCTGATCACCTGCTCGTACGACAATGGCTCGGGCAACACTTCAGTGGTCACCGGATACACCAGCGGCATCTGGGTTTGCGCGTCTTGCAGATGAGCTTCGATGATGCCGAAGGCATTGCCCTTTTTGCCCTTGGCGACGAAGTACGCCACCACCGGCGACTCACGCAGCAGGCGCAAGGCTTTAACGGTAATCAGCTCCGGGTCCCCGGGGCCAACGCCCAGACCGATCAAACGTCCTGGCTGCGTCATTATTCGATCTCCGTTGCCAGTGCATTGACCGCGGCGGCGGCCATCGCGCTGCCGCCACGGCGGCCCTGCATGATCACAAACGGCACGCCGCGACTGTCTG
This sequence comes from Pseudomonas sp. DSV-1, assembly GCF_035830915.1. Taxonomy (NCBI): domain Bacteria; kingdom Pseudomonadati; phylum Pseudomonadota; class Gammaproteobacteria; order Pseudomonadales; family Pseudomonadaceae; genus Pseudomonas; species Pseudomonas sp. DSV-1. Next base: position 4,562,888 of record NZ_JAYMYG010000001.1, read on the forward strand.
CCGCCAGCATGGCCTTGGACTCAGCCGCGCCAACAAACCCCACCGGGAAGCCCAGGATCAGCGCTGGTTTGGGCGCGCCTGCGTCGATCATTTCCAGCAGGTAAAACAGCGCGGTGGGCGCGTTGCCGATCACCACCACACTGCCTTCCAGATACGGGCGCCACAGCTCAAGGGCCACGGCCGAGCGGGTGTTGCCCTTTTCCAGCGCCAGTTCGGGCACGCCTTCTTCACGCAGGGTACAAATCACCGGGTTGTTGGCCGGCAAGCGGGTACGGGTGACGCCTTCGGAGACCATGCGCGCATCGCACAAAATTGCAGCGCCAGCGGCCAGGGCATCGCGCCCGGCCTTGCCTGCACCCGGAGAAAAACGCAGGTCTTCAATGGCGTCGACCATGCCGCAGGCATGAATCACCCGCACCGCGAGTTTTTCCAGATCCGCCGGTATGCTGTCCAGGTTGGCCTCGGCACGAATAATGGCGAACGAGTTGCGATAGATCTCTTGACCATCGCGGATGTAATCAATCATCGGTGTTGCTCCGTTGGCGGGCCTCAAGCCAGGCGCCTGCCGCTTCAATAGTAAGGTTGCGCTCACGCAGAACACCGAATCCCGGCTGCTCTGGGGCACGTAAATAAAGGTCGTAATGACCGGGCGCCACGGCCAGCAATGTGACCGGCGCGACATGGGCTGCCGCGCAAGAACGCAGGCAGCCGGTCAAATGGATCGTCTTGGGCGCAGTCAACAACGCGGCCAACTGGCGAGCATCCTGCTTGGTGTCGGCCAGGCCTTTGGCGCAGGCGCTGGAGCCGGTGCAGGCGATCAGGTGCGCCAGCGGCAGGGCCGCATCACAGCTCAACCCCAGCCCGTGTAACTGGCGCGTGACGGTTGGCGCATCTGCAGCCCGCAGGTTGGGCAGCAGCACACTTTGCCACGGGGTAAACCGCAGCGTGCCATCACCATACTCCCGGGCCAGATGCGCCAACCCCTCAAGCATGGTCGCACTCAGCCGACCCAGCGGCGGAGCGGCGCCGATATAGACCCGGTCCGTGTCGCGTTGTGGGTACGTCCCGATGTGCAAGGACGCCGCGCCGGGCTCCCGTCGCCAGCTCGAAAGCGCGATGAGCGGTACCGGCAGGCGCTGTGCCAACTGCGCCATAAACGTCTCGACCGGCAGCTCTTTGAGCAGGTGGCGCATGCGAATGTGCTCGGGGCGGGCCAGGTCGAGGAACAGCGTAAGTACCGCCAGCACCACTGCATGCCCGTGCTCGACGGGCACGCCAGCCAGGGCAGGATCGTGTGCCGGGCAGCCTGCCAGACCAAAGGCCAGTAGCGTCTGGCCATTTAGGTCAACGGTAGACAACCAAAGGTCGTGATGATGTTCAAGCATCGCCAGCGCTTCACCGCCGTCCAGTTGCACGGCGAACTTGGCGGACAACTCGGCAAAACGCGCCGTGTTTTGCAGGCTGTCGAGGACTTGATGGGCCAGAGGCCAGGTATCGATCAACAGATCCCGGTCAATACCTGCCGTGGGGCTGAGCATCAGGTTGCGCACATCATCACTGGCAGCCGTGGCGGGCCCCAGCCCTGCGTCCAGCAAGGGACCGATCAACGCGGCATGCTGCGGACCAACCCCTCGAATTTGCAGGTTGCCCCGGTTAGTCGCCTCGATCACACCACTGGCATAGCGCTGGCTAACATCGGCCACCGCGAGCGCCTGTGCGGCCGTAATAGAGCCGCCGTCCAGCTTGACCCGACAGATACCGCCATCCATCGCCTGGACAATGCGCAGTAGCCCCGGGCACGCCGAAGGGCGCACAGGCGTCGTGACAGAAGGTTCAGGTGGCAAAATCAAAGGGTTATCCAGAGCAGGCAATTCGCTATTGCAGGTGGCGCATTATGCCTGCTTTGGACAGCCTCATGAAAAGCCTGCCGGACGGAATGAATGCACAAGGCATCTGCAGCCCGAGGCTGCGCTATCATGCGGCCTGATTCCACGGGCCATGCAGACCCGCTGGCGGATGGAACATTTGGCGTTGAACAAGAGGATTGGCATGTCGCCCTGGCTAACAATTGTGGGAATCGGTGAAGACGGCTTTAGCGGGCTGGGCAAAAATGCGCGTCGCACCTTGCTCGGCGCAGCCACGGTGTTCGGCGCCCAGCGTCAGCTCAACCTGCTGCCCGCCTGTATTCGCGCCGAACGCCAAGCGTGGCCAAGTCCCTTTTCCCTGGCGCCAGTGCTGGCATTGCGCGGCCAGCCGGTCTGCGTTCTGGCCAGCGGCGACCCGATGCTGTTTGGGGTCGGCGCCAGCCTGGCGCGAGTGATTGCCAGCGATGAGATGCAAGTGCTGTCGTCACCGTCATCCTTCTCTCTGGCGGCCGCTCGCCTGGGTTGGCCACTGCAGGACGTGGTCACGCTGTCTGTGGTGGCCCGCCCGGTGGCGGCCCTTAACGCGCACCTGCACAGCGGCGTACGCCTGCTGGTCTTGAGCAATGACGGTAAAAGCCCGGCCGCCATCGCCGCCCTGCTGCGCGAACGTGGCTTTGGCCCCAGCCGCCTGCATGTGCTGGAACACGTGGGCGGCCCGGCGGAACGACGGGTAGAAGCCAGTGCCAATGATTGGAGCGACCCGCCCATCGCCGCCCTTAACTTGATTGCCATCGACTGCCTGGCCGACGACAGCGCCCAGCCGCTGTCACGCACCGGCGGGCTCCCGGACAGCGCCTTTGCCCATGATGGCCAGTTGACCAAGCGCGATGTGCGCGCCATCACCCTTGCCCGCCTAGCCCCCTTGCCCGGCCAATTGCTCTGGGACGTGGGCGCGGGCAGCGGCTCGATTGGCATCGAGTGGATGCGCACCTGGCCCAGCTGCCGCACCCTGGCGATTGAAGCGGATACCGGACGCCAGCAATTGATTGAACACAACCGCGATGCCCTGGGCGTACCCGGCTTGCAACTGATTCGTGGCAAGGCCCCGCAAGCCCTTGAAGGGCTGGAGCGCCCGGACGCGATCTTTATTGGCGGCGGCGTGACCCGCGAAGGCGTACTCGACACCTGCTGGCAGCAGCTCAAGCCCGGCGGGCGACTGGTGGCCAATGCCGTCACCCTGCAAAGTGAAATGCTCTTGATGAGCTGGCGTGAGCGTCACGGCGGTGAGCTGACACGGGTCCACATCGCCCAGGCACAACCCTTGGGCGAGTTCGACACCTGGCGCCAGGCGTTGCCCATTACTCTTCTAGACGTGACCAAACCCCTCGATGCGTGACGAAACCGGCGAACAACCCGCTCCGCTGCGCAGTGGCCTGACCACCGGCAGCTGCGCCACCGCCACCAGCCTGGCCGCTGCCCGCTTGCTGCTGGGCGGCGCCAGCCACGACGCGGTGGAAATCACCTTGCCCAAGGGTAAAAAGGTGCAGATGCGCCTGGAGTTCTGCCGCTTGAGCGAAGACGGCGCCGAAGCGGGCACCATCAAGGATGCGGGCGACGACCCGGACGTCACCCACGGCGCACTGCTGTACTCGCGGGTGCGTCTGCGCCCGGAACCGGGTATCGGTTTTGTCGCCGGACGCGGCGTCGGCACCGTGACCCGTCCGGGGCTGGTGCTGAACGTGGGCGAGCCGGCGATCAATCCGGTGCCGCGCAAGATGATCACCGACCATTTGCAGCAACTGGCCAGCGAGCTGAATTACAACGGCGGCTTTGAAGTGACCGTCAACGTGCAGGACGGCGAAGCCCTGGCCCTGAAAACCATGAATCCGCGCCTGGGCATTCTCGGCGGGTTGTCGATCCTGGGCACCAGCGGCATTGTCCGCCCGTTTTCCTGCGCAGCCTATATCGCCTCGATCCATCAAGGCATCGACGTGGCCAAAACCAATGGCTACCTGCATATCGCCGCCTGCACCGGCAATGCCAGCGAAGACACCATGCGCCGGGTGTACAACCTGCCTGAAATCGCCCTGATCGAAATGGGTGACTTCGTCGGCGCGGTACTCAAGCACCTGCGCAAAGTCCCTGTGGATAAGTTGAGCATTTGCGGCGGCTTCGGAAAAATCAGCAAGCTGGCTGCCGGGCATATGGACCTGCACAGCCGTCACTCCAGCATCGACCTGCCACAACTGGCCCGGTGGGCCGCCGACATGGGTGCAGACCAGGCGCTGCAAGAGGCGATTCGTCAGGCCAACACCAGCCAGCAAGCCTTGGCGATGGCCAGCGCGGCAGGTATCGCGCTGGGCGATGCGGTGTGCCAGCACGCACTGGATTTTGCCCGCAGCGTGGTGCCTGCCCAGGTGCAGGTTGAAGTATTTGCCATCGACCGTCAGGGCGGGATCGTTGGCCACGCAGGAGCCTTTGCATGAAGCGGATACTGTTGCTCGGTGGCGTCACCGAAGCGCTGGCCATCGCCCGCACCCTGGGCCCGCAACATGTCTACAGCCTGGCCGGTGTAGGCCGGGTGCCGACGGACCTGACCTGCGAGGTACGGGTGGGCGGTTATGGCGGCGCTGAAGGTCTGGCCCGATACATTCGCTACGAGGGCATCGATCTGCTGCTGGACGCCACTCACCCCTACGCCGCGCAAATCAGCCAGAACGCGGCCCTCGCCGCGGCCGCCAGCACTATCCCGTGCTGGGCCCTGCGCCGCCCCGCGTGGGTTGCGCAACCGGATGATGACTGGCGCGAAGTGGCGCACTGGAGCGAACTGGTCCAAGCCCTCAAGCCTTTCAAGCGCCCGCTGTTCACCTTGGGCCGCGAGCCGCTGGAGCATGTGCATGAGATCCCCGAACAGCAGTTCTGGACCTTGCGCGCCCTCGACGTCTATCCGGGCAATGAGCGTTGCGAAGTGATCGGCGCACGGGGCCCGTTCCTGATCGACGAAGAGCGCGCCTTGTTCGAGCAGCGCCGGATCGATGTGTTGATCAGCAAGAACAGCGGCAGCAGCGCCACCGAGCCCAAGCTGGAAGTGGCCCGTGAACGCGGGGTGCCCGTGTTGATCCTCAAGCGGCCGGTGTTGGCACAGGTGGATCGGGAGTTTTTGACGACCAAGGACGTGCTGGAGGCGTTGGCGCAGGAACGTTGTTTGTTGTGAACAGCCCCCAACCTGTGGGAGCTGGCTTGCCTGCGATGCAAACGACGCGGTCTGCTTGGTAAAACCAGCAGATGCCATCGCGAGCAAGCCCGCTCCCACAGATTGGCCCGATGAGGAGTACAAAACCCGCATCCGCTATACTTGCGCGACACTTCGCCACATCTGCTCTTTTTACTTACGCCGATCATTCAGGCTAAATAGCCGCCTGATCGCTTCACTCATGGAATTGCTCATGTCCCGACAACGGTTTGCATTTGCCTGGATCGCCTGCTTTGCAGTGCTGTTCAACATGCTCGCCATGTCGACGGCCGGCGCGATGGGTGACGCCAAAAACGCTGCAACCGAGCAATTCATGTGGAGCAGCTTTTGCACCTCCACCGGCACCAAGATGGTCGCCGTTTCCCTGGGCAAGCTTGACGCCGGCGACAGCCAGAAAGACGAACACTCCACCATGCAGCATTGCTGGTGCTGTTCAGGCGCAGCCCCGCTGGTGGCGTTGCCCGCGCATGTTCCCTCGCTGTATTTTGCAGCCATCGAGCACGGCCACAGCCTGGTCCCCGATCACCTCAAACGCCCCACCCCGCGCCAGCAATGGCCGAGCCTCAACCCCCGCGCCTCACCCCTGGTCTGATCTTCATCCTCGCAACCCCTTTGCGTTTTGAATCGTTCCGGAGAATTGCCATGTTGAACCTTTCCCTGTTCAAGCACGTCGTGATCGCGGCGGCTGTGTTGCTGCCTGCCTGTTTTGCCAACGCCCATGAATACAAAAGCGGCGACCTTGAAATCGCCCACCCCTGGTCGCAAGAGCTGCCGCCCAACGCCCCGACCGTGGCTGCCTATTTCGTCATTCACAACACCGGCAGCAGCGCCGACCGCCTGGTCAGCGTCGACACGCCCATTGCCGATAAAGCCGAACTGCATCAGCACGTGATGGAGGGCGACTTGATGAGAATGCTGCCCGTGGCCAGCGTCGACGTGCCGCCCGGTGGCACCGTCACGTTTGCGCCCATGGCGTACCACGTGATGATGTTCGGCCTCAAGGACCGCAGCCTGCTGCAGGACGGCAAGCACTTCCCGCTGACCCTGCATTTTGAAAAGGCAGGCGCCGTACCGGTTGAGGTCAATGTGCAGAAACAGGCCCCGGCCGACAGCATGGAACACATGCACGCCCACTAACGGCCAAGGTTTCTGCCCCCCGTGCGCGAACCTCGCGCCAGGCACACCATGTCGCCCATTCGCGGCAGCTGGCTGAGCCTGTTTGCCATGTTGATGATCTTTATCGGCCCGCTGATTTCCCAGTCGATGCCGATGGATCATCACGACTCCATGCCAATGCCCATGTCGATGGATATGGGCATGGACATGTCTGCGCACGCCGAACATAAACAACCCTCCACCGACCACCATGCCATCTGGGCAAAGTGCGGCTACTGCACGTTGCTGTTCAGTTGCCCGGCACTGCCCGGCACGCCCGACCTGGCCCTTCACAGCGCGCCAACACTCAACAGCTATCTGGCTGCCAACCCCCGCCTGGGCCATGCCCGGCAACCGGTCTTCCCCGGCGCCCGCTCCCGCGCACCGCCTGTATTCCTTTAAGCACCGACACAACTCTTCATCCGGCCAACCTGCAGGCGCTGCTTAGACAGCCGCAGGTGCGTGGCCGTGTTGTATTCGCTTGAATATTGGAATGCTTATGTCCCGTTTTACTGCTGCCTCCCGTTTACCTTTTGCCCTTGGCACCCTGAGCTGCGCAATTCTGGCGTCCACCGCCGTGGCCGACGAACAGGCCGGGCACACCCATGAATTGAGCCCGCTGGTGATCACCGCCGTCGCGCCCAGTTCGCCCCTGACCGTCGTCACCAACCCCAAAGATCCGCGCCAGCCGGTGCCCGCCAGTGATGGCGGTGATTACCTGAAAACCATCCCCGGCTTCGCCCTGATCCGCAACGGCGGTACCAATGGCGACCCGGTGTTGCGCGGCATGTTCGGTTCGCGCCTGAACATCCTCACCAACGGCGGCATGATGCTCGGTGCCTGCCCCGGCCGCATGGACGCGCCAACGTCCTATATCTCCCCCGAAACCTACGACAAGCTCACCGTGATCAAAGGCCCGCAAACAGTGCTTTGGGGGCCTGGCGCATCCGCGGGCACCATCCTGTTCGAACGTGAGCCCGAGCACTTCGGCGAACTCGGCACGCGAGTCAACGCCAGCCTGCTGGCCGGCTCCAACGGCCGCTTCGACAAAACCATCGATGCCGCCGCCGGTGGTCCGCTGGGTTATGTACGGGTGATCGGCAACACCGCTCATGCCGACGACTACAAAGACGGCAATGGCGACACCGTGCCCTCGCGCTACGACAAGTGGAACGGCGATATCGCCCTCGGCTGGACCCCGGACGCCGACACCCTGCTGGAACTGACCGCTGGCAAGGGCGATGGCGAAGCCCGCTCTGCAGGCCGCGGCATGGATGGCAGCCAGTACAAGCGAGAAAGCCTGGGGCTGCGCTTTGAGAAGTCCAATATCGGCGACGTTCTCGACAAGATCGAAGCTCAGGTCTACTACAACTACGCCGACCATGTGATGGACAACTACACCCTGCGCACCCCGTCGGGCACCGGCATGATGGCGGGGCCGATGGCGTCCAACGTCGACCGCCGAACCCTTGGCGCACGGGTCAAAGCCACCTGGCACTGGGCTGACTACCAGTTGATCAGCGGCATCGATGCGCAAACCAACGAACACCGCAAACGTTCTGGCATGGGCATCGACACCTACAAGGATAAGAACTGGAGCAAAGACGCCGACTTCCACAACTATGGTGCATTTGGCGAACTGACCTGGTACGCCGCCGAGCGTGACCGGGTAATCGGCGGCGCCCGCCTGGATCGAGCTTCTGCCAAGGATTACCGGGCGCGCCTGGGCTCGGGAATGATGAGCAAACCCAACCCGACCCTGGACAAAACCCGAGCCGACACCCTGCCCAGCGGCTTTGTACGCTATGAGCACGACCTGGCCGATAGCCCGACCACGCTGTACGCAGGTCTGGGCCACACCCAACGCTTCCCGGATTACTGGGAACTGTTTTCCCCAAGCTCGGGCCCGGCCGGCTCGGTGAACGCGTTCGATGCCATCAAGCCCGAAAAAACCACCCAGCTGGACGTGGGCCTGCAATACAAAACCCAGAATCTGGAAGCTTGGGCATCGGCCTACGCGGGCATAGTCCAGGACTACATCTTGTTCGACTACGCCCAGGGCTACTCTCAGGCGCAGAACATCAACGCCCGGATCATGGGCGGTGAAGTGGGTGCGGCTTATCAGCTGACCTCCAACTGGAAAGCCGACGCCACCCTGGCCTACGCTTGGGGCAAGAACACCAGCGATGGCAAGGCATTGCCTCAAATGCCGCCGCTGGACACCCGTCTGGGCCTGACCTACAGCGAAGCTGACTGGAGTGCAGGCGCCTTGTGGCGGGTGGTCGCACCGCAGGGCCGTATCGACCGCAATGCGGGCAACGTAGTGGGCAAGGATTTCGACAAAAGTGCAGGTTTTGGCGTGTTCTCGCTCAATGGCGCCTACCGCATCAACAAAAACCTCAAGGTCAGCGCCGGCGTCGACAACCTGCTGGATAAAAACTACAGCGAGCACCTGAACATGGCGGGCAACGCCGGTTACGGCTACCCGGCCAATGACCCGAGGGCGATCAATGAACCGGGCCGCACCTTGTGGACCAAGGTGGATGTGAGTTTCTGACGCAAGTCGCCACCCTCTGTGGGAGCGGGCTTGCTCGCGATTGCATCATCGCGGTCAGCCAGACAGACCGCGCTGCCGGCATCGCGCGCAAGCCCGCTCCCACACTAAAAAATAAACAATGCAACCTTGCGGAGCCGCTCACATGAGCCAACCAACACCGTCTTTCTACAACCTGGCCTGGCGCTGGCATTTCTATGCCGGCCTGTTTGTCGCCCCCTTCATGATCCTGCTGGCGCTGACCGGGATTATCTACCTGTTCAAGCCCCAGCTTGACTCCCTGATGTACGACCATCTGCTCAACGTCACCCCGGCCCATCACAGCCTCAGCGCCGATGAACAGCTCAGCCGCGTGCAAGCCGCTTATCCACAAGGCCACATCAGCCAGTACCTGCCGCCGATCAATCCTGAACGCAGTGCTCAGTTCGTGCTCCACAACGACGGGCGTGAGCTCAACGTGTTCATCAACCCGTACAGCGGCGCCATACGGGGCGAGCAAGACGCCAAGCTCAACCTGCAAGCCGTGGCCCGGGCGCTGCATGGCGAGCTGATGATCGGCACCCTCGGCGACCGGCTGGTGGAGCTGGCTGCAGGCTGGGGCGTGGTGCTGGTGGTTTCCGGCCTGTACCTGTGGTGGCCAAGGGGGCAATCGGCCGCCGGGATACTGTGGCCACGCCTGAGCCGTCGCGGACGCGTGCTGTGGCGCGACTTTCACGCCGTGACCGGTTTCTGGGGCGCTGCCCTGCTGCTGTTCATGCTGATCAGCGGCATGACCTGGACCGGCTTCTGGGGCAAGCAATACGCCGACGTGTGGAACCAGTTCCCGGCAGCGATGTGGAACAACGTACCCACGTCGGATATTGAGGCCCGCAGCCTCAACACCGTCACTCGCCAAACCGTGCCCTGGGCGCTGGAAAATACGCCGATGCCGGTCTCCGGGGCCCATGCCGAACACATGGGCCACGGCGCCATGCCAAGCGGCCCGGCGGCACCGGGCATCACGTTGCAGGACGTGGTCGACACTGCCATCGAGCGCAAGGTCGAACCCGGCTACAGCATCACGCTGCCAACCACCGCCACCGGCGTCTTTACCGTGGCCGTCTTCGCCGACGACCCGCGCAACGATGCCACCCTGCATGTTGATCAATACACCGGCCAGGTGCTGGCGGATGTGCGCTGGCAGCACTACGGCCCTGTCGCCCGCGCCACTGAAATGGGGGTGATGCTGCACGAGGGCAAACTCTTCGGCTCGCTGAACCAGATCGCAATCCTGGTGGTGTGCCTGATGATCCTGCTCAGCTCGGTCAGCGGTCTGGTGATCTGGTGGAAGCGCAGGCCCCAAGGTCGCCTGGGCGTACCGCCGTTGCGTCATGATTTGCCGACCTGGAAAACCGGCGTGGTCATCATGCTCGCCCTGGCAATTGTGTTCCCGCTGGTAGCCGCTTCCCTGGTTGCGGTGTGGGTGCTTGATCGTTTGCTGCTGTTGATCCGCAATAAACGCCCACGTGAGCACCTCTCATAATGCGCATGAGGCATCCGAGAGGCGCATTCCAGAGCCATTGCTATAATGGAACGCCAGTATCACACCCGAAATAAGTGTTACTGTATAACAAAGTAATTTAAGCTCCATTACCCGCCGCCAGGAGGCAGCGGGGACACCTCTTGAAATAAGCGACTCACTGCCCCGATGAACACGTACCTTTTTTCCAGCCTCTGCCTGCTGGCGATGAACAGCGCCCAGGCCGATGACAGTGCCCCTTCCCTGATATTGCCAGCCGCGAGTATTACCGCCCCTGAAGTCGATCGTGAAAGCATCGACCTCAAGACCGCCACCAGCGCCGGTTCGCGCCTGAACCTCAACAGCCTCCAGACACCGGCCAGCGTCGAAAGCCTGACCGGTGCGCAAATCCGTGCCCGTGGTGACCGCAGTGTGCAGGACGCCGTGACCCGTACCACCGGCATCAGCAACACCGGCACACCGGGCAACGGCGGTTCGTCGTACTCGGCCCGGGGCTTTGTGGGCCAGGGTTCGGTGATGCAGTTGTATGACGGGATTCGCATGTACAGCGGCGCAGGCACCGTAACGTTCCCGGTGGACGACTGGTCGGTGGAACGCATCGACGTGCTCCGCGGCCCGGCCTCAGTGTTGTATGGCGAAGGTGCCACCGGCGCGGTGATCAACGTGATCCCGAAAAAACCCTTCAGCGGTGAAATCGAGAACCATGTCCGCCTGGGCTACGGCTCCTACGATGCCCGCCAACAGGCGCTGGACAGTGGAGGCTCGCTCACCGACACCCTGAGCTACCGGTTGAACATCAACCACACGCAGAGCAATGGCTGGATCGACCACGGCGACTCCGAAAACACCTTTATCAGTGCCGCCCTGCGCTGGCAGGCCAACGACGACCTGGCATTCACCCTGAGCCACGACTACGGCGACCAGGAGCCGCAGAACGACTTTGGTGTGCCGCTGATCAATGGCCGTTATCACAAGAGCCTGCGCGACAAGAACTACAACGTGCGCGATGCCAAGCTGCATTACAACGACCAGTGGACGCGCCTGAACACCGAATGGCAGATCAGCGACGACCTCAGCGCCAGCAACGAGCTTTATTACCTCAAGGCCCAGCGCCGCTGGCAGAACGCCGAGCGCCATGCCTGGAATGAAGACCGCCAGACCTTGCTGCGCAGCGGTTACTTCAGCATCAAACATGAGCAGGAACAGGTCGGCGACCGCCAGACCTTTACCCTCAACCACGACCTGTTCGGCCTCAAAAGCAGAACCCTGGTGGGGGCGGACTACAACCGTATCCACTTCAACCTGCACAGCAACTCGCCGTACACCGATGTGAACAACGGCCAGCCGATCGACCTGTACCACCCGGATCGTGGCCAGTTCGAAAGCCGCTCGCCGTACCTCGACCAGTTCAAGACCACCACGCAACAGGTCTCGCTGTTTGCCGAAAACCGCACCGAGCTGACGGATCAGTTGTCGTTGGTGACGGGAGTGAGGCGCGACATCGTGCACCTGGACAACAATGATCTGGTCAAAGACACACGCAGCGACCGCAGCCTGTCGGCCAACAGCTGGAAAGTCGGACTGGTGTATGAGTTGACGCCGGACATGTCGATCTATGCACAGCAGGCCACCAGCGTTGATGGGGTGGCCGGGCTGATCAGCCTGTACCCGGACGAGCAGGTCTTCGACCTGGCCCGCGCCCGCCAGACCGAAATCGGCTTCAAGCAGATGTTCTGGGACCAGCGTGGCGAATGGACAGTGGCAGCGTATCACATCGTCAAGAAAGACCTGATCACGTCCGACCCGAACAATCCGGGCAAATCACAGCAAGTCGGCGAGCAGTCCTCCAGCGGCCTGGAAGCCAACCTTGATCTGCAACTGCCCCACCGCTGGCAGTTGCAGGCCAATGCCTCGGTGGTGCGCGCGCAGTACGACACATTCGATGACGAAGGGGTATCGCGCAAGGGCAATCGCCCCACCGACGTACCCCGTCGCACTGCCAACCTGTGGTTGAGCAAGGCCTTTACCGATGACGTGAACGCAGGGGCTGGCGTGCGTTATGTCGACTCGCGTTATGCCGACATGGCCAATACCGTCGAGCTGCCGAGCTACACCGTGGTAGACGCCACCGTCAGCTGGAAAGCGTTGCCTGGAACCACCCTGGGGCTGCGCCTGAACAATTTGTTCAACCGCCAGTACGCCGTAACCCAATACAATAACGGCCAGCAATGGATCATGGGCGAGCCGCGCTCGCTCTTCGTGACCGCAGACTACGCCTTCTGACCGAATCTGTAGTCGCTGACGAGGTACGAGGCTGCGATCGAGTGCGAAGCAGTCGCAAACCAGGCGCCTCGGGGTATCAGTTGCATTGAGACCTCAGGTTTTACGAGCGCTTCGCACTCGATCGCAGCCTCGTACCTCGTCAGCGACTACAGGGATCTTTCTCAATATTGGCCAACCCGGATTTTTATGACCCGCCTCACCCTCACCCAACTCGCCTGGACCCCTTTGGGCCACGGCCATTGTCATCACCAGTTCAAGCTGCGTGATGCCAACCTGCACGTCGCGGCAGGTGAGTTCGTGGGGTTGATCGGCCCGAACGGCAGCGGCAAGACCAGCCTGTTGCGCTGCGCTTATCGCTTCAGCAAACCCGAGTCAGGCGAGGTCCATCTGGGCCCGCACAACCTCTGGCAGCAATCGCCCCGCTGGTGCGCCCGGCGCATTGCGGTGGTATTGCAGGAATTTCCCGATGCCTTTGGCCTGACCGTCGATGAAGTCGTCGCCATGGGCCGTACCCCGCACAAGGGCCTGTTCGACGGCGACACCGAAGCCGACCGTGAACTGGCCAAAAACGCTCTCCAGTCAGTCGGCCTCAACGGCTTTGAAGACCACGCCTTCGCCACCCTCTCGGGGGGTGAAAAACAGCGTGTGATCCTCGCCCGGGCCCTGACCCAGCAACCCGAACTGTTGATCCTCGACGAGCCGACCAATCACCTCGACCCGCGCTATCAGCTGGAGCTGCTGCAACTGGTCAAGCGCCTGAAGATCGGCACCCTGGCCAGCATTCATGACCTCAACCTGGCCGCCGCGTTTTGCGACCGGCTGTACGTGATCAACCACGGCAAGATCATCGCCAGCGGCACCCCGCGCGAAGTGCTGACCGTCGAACTGTTGCGCGATGTCTTTGGCGTAGCGGCATTGATCGACGACCACCCGCTGTCCGGCTACCCGCGCATTACCTGGATAACCCAACCATGAAGCTGATCCGCCTCGCACTCGGCCTTTGCGCCGTATTGGGTGCCCAACTGGCCCAGGCCCAGACCACGCAGTACCCGCTGACGATCAAGAGCTGCAACCGCGACGTGACCTTTACCCAGGCCCCGAAGCACGCGGTCAGCCACGACATCAACATGACCCGGATGATGCTCGCCCTGGGCCTCAAGCCGCATATGGCCGGCTACAGCGGCATCAGTGGCTGGAAGGCGGTGACGCCCGAGATGAACGTGATCCTCGACGGCCTGCCGGAACTGGCCAGCAAATACCCGTCGGTGGAAACCCTGCTCAATGCCAACGTCGACTTCTTCTTCGCCGGCTGGGATTACGGCATGCGCGTAGGCGGCGACCTGACCCCGCAAACCCTGACTCCGCTGGGCATCAATGTGTATGAGCTGACCGAGTCCTGCGCTTTCGTGATGAAGCGCCCGCCTGCCAGCCTGCAAGACACCTACGACGACTTGCTCAACCTGGGCAGGATCTTCAACGTGCAAGACCGCGCCCATGAGGTGGTCGTGCACATGCAGCAAAAAATCGCCGAGGTACAAGCCTCCTTGCCCGCCACAAAACCCCGGGTGTTTCTGTATGACAGCGGCGAAGACCGTGCCATGACCTCGGGCAAGCTGGGCATCCCCCACGCCCTGATCGAAGCGGCAGGCGGCAATGACATCCTCAGCGACATCGACGCCAGCTGGACCCGCATCAACTGGGAAACCGTGGTCGAGCGCAACCCCGAGGTGATCGTGATTGTCGACTACAGCGAAGTCACGGCCGAGCAGAAACAACGTTTCCTGGAAACCAACCCGGCCCTGCAATCGGTGGACGCCATCCGTAACAAGCGCTTTATCGTCATCCCTTATGTGCAAGCCACGCCGGGTATCGACAACGTGTTCGCCATCGAAACTCTGGCCAAAGGCTTTCACCCACAATGATGGCTCGTCGCTACGCCCTGTTGCTGATCGGCCTCGGCGCACTGCTGCTGGTGTCGTGCGTGGTGTCGCTGGGTTTTGGCCCGGCGCGGGTGCCGGTGGACGTGGTGTGGCACATTTTGCTGAACAAGCTGTTCGGCCTTGGCGACGTGAGCTGGAGCCCGGGGCAGGAGCACATCGTGTGGCTGATCCGCGTGCCGCGCATGCTGCTGGGAGCGCTGGTGGGTGCCGGGCTGGCATTGATCGGCGCCGTGCTGCAAGCGGTCACCCGCAACCCGCTGGCTGACCCGCACCTGCTCGGCGTGACCAGTGGCGCCACCCTGGGTGCTGTGATTGTTGTGCTGCATGTGGGCGAAATCGTCGGCCTGCTGACCCTGCCCATCGCCGCGTTTATCGGGGCCTTGTTGAGCATGCTGCTGGTACTGGCGATCGCCAGCCGTCATGGCCGCCTGGACAGTGACCGCCTGCTGTTATGCGGGGTCGCGGTGTCATTTGTGATGATGGCTGTGGCCAACACGCTGCTGTTTTTGGGCGACCATCGCGCCAGCTCCGCCGTGCTGTTCTGGATGCTCGGCGGGCTGGGCCTGGCGCGCTGGGAACTGCTGGCCACCCCCAGCGCCAGCGTGCTGCTGGGGCTGGTGTTGCTGCTGGGCATGGCCCGCCCGTTGAACGCCCTGATGGCTGGCGAGCAGACCGCCGTGACCCTGGGCCTGAATGCGCGCAACGTACGCTTGCGGGTGTTTTTGATCGCCTCGCTGATGACCGGCGTACTGGTGGCTATCAGCGGTTCGATCGGCTTTGTCGGCCTGATGATCCCGCACATTGCGCGGCGTTTGGTGGGCGCCGAACACCGGCGTTTATTGCCGGTGTCGGCGCTGCTGGGCAGCGTGTTTCTGGTGTGGGTCGATGTGGCGGCCCGCACCCTGATCGCTCCCGAGGACCTGCCCATCGGCGTGGCCACGGCAGCGATAGGCGGGCTGTTCTTTATTGGCTTGATGCGTAAACGCTAAAGCTCATCGCGCACCGGCCCCACTTTCAACTGCACCACCGGCATACCGGGGGTCGTGCCTTCATAGTCAAACGCCACAGGTTGCGTCGACACGGTAAGGCGGGTGTTGACCGCCCCGGCTCGCGGCCAGGTGCTGCTCGGTTCCAATACCCGCAGACCGCCTGAGTTGAGCACACGGGTCAGGGTATCGCTGGGCAGGGCCGGGGTTCGGGTCGGGCTGCTGTTTTCAATGAAGTAGCGCTCGTAGGTGACACTGGCGCCGCTCACATATTCACACAGCCGGTCATTGGCCTCTTTGTCACCGCGCCAGTACCTCAACAGCCCACCGTCATCGGTCGAGAGGTACAGAAAATCAACACTGACGTCGCTCAACTCCCGGTGAAGTGTTCGGGTGGCGTAGCAAATGTCGACCGGCCAAAACATGTTTTTCAGCAGATTGGTTTCAATCGCAGTGCCCGCCACCTGCCCGCTGACTTCACGGGCGAAATGCAGGGATTTGATGGCATAGCCACCGGGCAACACCGTTCTGGCAGCCGGCACGTTCGGCAGCGACAAGTGCGTACCCAGAATCATCTGTGCCACATTCACCGGCTCATCGTTTTCCATCAATTGCAGGGCCACGTAAGTGTCGTAATCGGGGTGACGCAACACGCCCCCCATCATATTGGCCACGCACGGATGCTTGAGGTGTTGATGCTCATACCGCGCCGCATCGTCGGGGTGACTGAACACGGGGCCCAAGGCAAAGAACCGGATGTTGCTGGCCGTCGCAGCGGGCAATTCCAGACCATAAGGTTGCCAGCCCGCGCTGACACGCCCCGCACGGGTCCAGACCGGGTTGGTTTTGATCACCTGTAAATCACCCGCCATCGCCACCTTGCGCACATAGTCCAGCGGCGTGAGCCGCAGGGCTGTCAGTTGATCAAGCGTGGCCTGACCGCCCTCCCTGAATACGCCGCTGGCCAACTGCACCTGCGATGACCTGTCGATATAGCGCAACAGCGCACCGTCGCTGCTGGACAGGTAAAGCACCGCAGCCGCAGGCACCAAACCAATTTGCGCCTTGATACTGTCACTGAGCGCCAGTGCCCGGGCGAAATCCACCGGCGACACAAATGCCTCGTAAATGCGCCTGGTGTCCAACCCTTCCACGCCTGCCGCCACCCTGGGGGCTGCCACATAGACGGCCTGGAGCTTGAAACCCGGCGGCAGTCGGTGCTGGTCGGTCACTGCATCCCGGGCAAACAATCGGTCCAGGGTAAATTCCCCGCCTTCCAGTGGCAGGGTCGCTACGTATTCGTCCCCGTGAAGACTGGCGAGTATCACCCCGTATTGAGACGTTTGCGCAAACGTCAGACCGTTGTGCACATAGCGCACGGCATCTTCCAATTGAGTAAATACCGGGCTGCAAGCCAGAGGCCGTAGCGCCTCTGTCGCAGCTGGCACGGCACCCGGCTTGAAGTCCGCCGCTACCTTGCCGGGCTGCCCCCACAACGCACTGCCCACCACAACCTGCAAATCCCCCGCCTGAGCGACCTGACGAACGTAGTCCACGGGTTTGATCGAGTTGGCCCGCAGGGTCATGTGCATCGCGTTGCGCCGAACATTTTCGGGATGCTCCACAGGCGGCGCGATCTGCGTGCGCAGCGCCCGTTCAAGGGGAGAGTCGCTGGGGGTGTATTTGAGCAAGGTGCCGTTGCGCGCCGAAAAATAGCGGATGCTGGCCCACTCACGATCCCGGATGGCCGCATTGAGCTCGTGGGGTTCAAGCATGTTGCGCCACACCTGTTCCTGCGAGGCTGAACGCCACAGCCACAACGGATGCACACGGTGGGTGTGATAAACCGCCACCACGGCACACCCGTGGGGGGTGAGGGCGATGAGTTCTGGTGGCAGCACGCAGGCGGGATCGAAGCTCTCGTTATGGCAGGCCAGGGGCTCAGTGGCGACAAAACGATTGTCCAGCCGCTGATAGATCAGGCCGCCGTAGACCTTGTCATCTCGCCCGGCAATCTGTTCGTGGGCGTAACGCGCGGCATCATCAGCCGAGATGAAAGACGGGCTCATGGCCCGCCGGTAAAAGCCATCATAGGGTTGCCAGGCGGGTGTCACCCGCCCCTCCCTGCTCCACAAGTCACTGGTGTGCAGCACGCTTAACTCGCCCACGCGGGAAAGCTCGCGAATAAACGCGCTGGTGAGCGTCACGCCGCTGAGCAGCTCCCGCGTAATCGCCAACCCCTCACCCTGGGTGAGCGGCGCCAGCAAGGTTTGCTCGGCCGGGGTCAACGTCGAGACGTATTTCAGGACAGCGCCATCGGTGGTGCAGATAAACAGCGGCACTGCGCGCGCGGCCGATGGCCCGGCCAATGCCTGGGCAGCCTTGACCCCATTGGCCAGGGCCTGGGGAAACAGGAAATTCTTGAATACCGAAGGCTCTTGCACAGGCACCAGGCTCGGATCGCGGTAAAAACCGTCGCGGCAATACAAGCCTGCCACCTCGTAATAAGGGGGTATGAGACCCGGAGTGGAGGCCGTCGAGGGGAAAATCTTCGACAGCGAGAAATCCAGCTCCCCCGAAACCGGTTCCGAAGCGACAAACACGGGCTGGCCTTTGTGTTCGAGGATGATCCCGTACACGCTGTCACTGGTTTGATTGACCCGCGCCCGCATCTCTTTGACGGCCTGCTCGATGCTCTCACTGATAGGCCCAAACGCGGGCTGCTGCACGATCACCGGGGCAATATCCAGAGACTCTGACGGTGTGAACACCTTGAAGTCCCCCCGCAACAGCCCCGGCTTTGCGCCCCATATTTCAGTGGACTGAATCACCCGTAACGTCCCGACCCTGGCTGCCGCCTGGATGTATTGGGCGATGGTGGGAAATGTCAGTTTCCCCTCGCTGGTATCGAGGGCAATTCGTTCTGTGAGCGCTTCTTCCAGAGGCGATCCGCTGGCGATGTATTTGAGCAGCGAGCCATTGACCCCCGACAAATAATGGGCGACAGCAAAATAGGCATTGAGCCGATTGAGCACCATGTCCGCAGTAGAAAAGCTGTTGATGGCGGTTTGAATGTCCTGGGGTGGCCATGATTTTAAAACACCTTGCAGCTTGTCGTAGTTCGCCGGGTGCGAATGGTACAAGGCCACGCAGGTATAGCCGGGGGGGGTGATGAACATACCTTTGGCATCGGTTGAAATGACCAATGTCGGATCAAACGAGCTTTGTCTTCCTCTTACCGGGCGTGTTGCGAAATAGCGTCCCTGGGTGTCTTGGAGGATAGCGCCACCGTACTCGACGGTGCGGTAGTCCGCGATCAGTTGGTGGGCAAAGCGGGCGGCATCATCGGCATTGATAAAGGCCGGGCTTAGCGTCGGCAATACGGTTCGCACATTGGGATGTGCGTTGCGCTTTTCACGGTTCTCGGTGTAGTCCATAGCAATGGCATCCTTGATCAAAGAAGGGAGATCGGCCAAGGCCAGATCTCCTTTCATCATCAAGAGCCGTGGGCTGAGCGGGCGGTAAATAGTTAAGTTGCCCTGCGAAACCGCCCCCTCCTGGGGCGAACGGCCCCAGGCAGGCGATTTATGCCTGCCTGGCACCAAGGCAGCGCACTCAAGCCCCCAACTGGTGCGCCATGACGCCCGATTTTCGCGCAAAGCCCCGTTGCAGAGCCTGATTTCAACTCCGGCACAGCCCTTGCTAAGACCTTCTCAGTGTTCAGATCAATCCTCTAAAAATCAGATACCTGGAGATCGCACCATGAAGCGTCGCAGCTTGATCAAGGCTTTCACCCTGACCGCCTCCATCGCGGCATTGGGCCTGACCTGGACGGTGCAAGCCGCCGAGACCATCAAGGTGGGGATTTTGCATTCCCTGTCCGGAACCATGGCGATCTCCGAAACCTCGCTCAAAGACATGGCGCTGATGACCATTGACGAGATCAATGCCAAGGGCGGCGTCAACGGCAAGATGCTCGAAGCGGTGGTGGTGGACCCGGCCTCCAACTGGCCTCTGTTTGCCGAAAAGGGCCGCCAGTTGCTGACCCAGGACAAAGTGGCCGTGGTATTCGGTTGCTGGACGTCGGTGTCGCGCAAATCGGTATTGCCGGTGTTTGAAGAACTCAACGGCCTGCTGTTTTACCCGGTGCAATACGAAGGCGAAGAGATGTCGCCCAACGTGTTCTACACCGGTGCAGCCCCTAACCAGCAGGCCATTCCGGCCGTTGAATACCTGATGAGCGAAGACGGCGGCAGTGCCAAGCGCTTTGTGTTGCTGGGCACCGACTACGTGTACCCGCGCACCACCAACAAGATCCTGCGCGCGTTCCTGCACTCAAAAGGCGTGGCCGACAAGGACATCGAAGAGGTCTACACCCCGTTTGGCCACAGCGATTACCAGACCATCGTGTCCAACATCAAAAAGTTCTCGGCAGGCGGCAAAACGGCGGTGATCTCCACGGTCAACGGCGACTCCAACGTGCCGTTCTATAAAGAGCTGGCCAACCAGGGCCTGAAAGCCACCGACGTTCCGGTGATCGCGTTCTCGGTGGGTGAAGAGGAACTGCGCGGCATCGACACCAAACCGCTGGTGGGCAACCTGGCCGCCTGGAACTACTTCCAGTCGGTAGAGAACCCGGCCAACGATAAGTTCGTCGCCGACTGGAAAGCCTACGCCAAGAAACACAACCTGCCGGGCGCCGACAAAGCCGTGACCAACGACCCGATGGAAGCCACCTACGTGGGCATTCACATGTGGGCCCAGGCCGCCGAAAAAGCCAAGTCCACCGACGTGGATAAAGTGCGCGAAGCCCTGGCCGGCCAGACGTTTGCCGCGCCGTCGGGCTACACCCTGACGATGGACAAGACCAACCACCACCTGCACAAGCCGGTGATGATCGGCGAGATCCAGCCTGACGGTCAGTTCAGCGTGGTGTGGCAGACCGAAGGCCCGATCCGCGCCCAGCCGTGGAGCCCTTACATCTCGGGCAACGACAAAAAGCCGGATTACGCGGTGAAGGGTAACTGAGGCCAGCCTCATCGTTGTGCTTTTGTGGGAGCGGGCTTGCTCGCGATGCAATCAACACGGTTTCACTGAAAGACCGCGTTGCCTGAATCGCGAGCAAGCCCGCTCCCACAGGTGTGTTGAATTGCTTCTATCTGTGCAAGGCCATAACTATGCCCACTGCCCTTTACCGCGTTATCGTCGCGCTACTGCTGTTGCTGCCCCTGGCCGCACAGGCCGATGACGCCAGCGACTTCGCCGCTGCCAACAATTCACAGCAGGCCCAACTGCTCGAACGCTGGGCCGCGCACCCCGTCCCTGCCCGCGTCGAACTGATCAACAGCCTGCAACAAGGTCAGCTCACGGTAGACGGCCAGTCCAAAACCCTGCGCCTGAACAACCGTCTGCGCGGGCTGATCGACACGGCATTGGCCAGCCATCAGTTGCTTGCCAGCGATCCCAAGCTGCGCCTGAGTGCGGCGCAACACCTGCAAAAATCCGCAAGCCCTGCACAACTCTCATTCCTCGACCGGCAACTGGCTGGCGAAACCGACAGCGATGTACACACCGCCCTGAGCCTGGCGCTGGCCAATCTGCAACTGGTCGACCCCGACCCTGCCGTGCGTCTGGCCGCCGTGCGCCTGCTCGGAGAAACCGGCGAACCGCTGGCCCGCACCCGTCTTGAAACCCTGCTGCAACCTGGCGTCGAAACCGATGCCACGGTACACACCGCAGCCGAAACCAGCCTGTCCCAGGTCAAGCGCAAACTGCTGATCGGCGACCTGCTGGGGCAGGCGTTTAGCGGCTTGTCCCTGGGATCGATTCTGCTGCTGGCGGCACTCGGACTGGCCATTACCTTCGGCCTGCTGGGGGTGATCAATATGGCCCACGGCGAGATGCTGATGCTCGGTGCCTATTCCACGTACTGCGTGCAGTTGCTGTTCCAGCGCTTTGCTCCTGGCGCCATCGAGTTCTACCCCTTGCTGGCATTGCCGGTCGCGTTCTTTGTCACCGCTGCCGTGGGCATGGTGCTGGAGCGCACGATCATTCGTCACCTCTACGGCCGTCCACTGGAAACCCTGCTCGCCACCTGGGGCATCAGCCTGATCCTGATCCAGCTGGTACGCGTCATGTTCGGTGCACAAAACGTTGAAGTGGCCAACCCGGCATGGCTGTCGGGCGGGCTGCAAGTGCTGCCCAACCTTGTACTGCCGTACAACCGCCTGGTGATCATCGTCTTCGCATTGGCCGTGGTGGTACTGACCTGGCTGCTGCTGAACAAGACCCGCCTGGGCCTCAATGTTCGCGCCGTCACCCAGAACCGCAACATGGCCGCCTGCTGCGGCGTACCCACCGGGCGCGTGGACATGCTCGCCTTCGGCCTCGGCTCGGGGATTGCCGGGCTCGGCGGCGTGGCCTTGAGCCAGGTCGGCAACGTCGGCCCGGACCTGGGCCAGGGCTACATCATCGACTCGTTCCTGGTGGTGGTGCTGGGCGGTGTCGGGCAACTGGCAGGCACTGTTTACGCAGCCTTTGGCCTGGGCATCGCCAACAAGATTCTTGAACCGCAGATCGGCGCCGTGCTGGGCAAAATCCTGATCCTGGGGCTGATCATTCTGTTTATCCAGAAGCGTCCGCAAGGGCTCTTCGCGCTTAAAGGACGGGTGATCGACTGATGAATCAGCCTCTGATGGTCACTGCGGCACAAAAAGCCGGGCCCACCGTTACAACCCTGGTGGGTGGCCTGGTGCTGCTGGTATTGCTGGCCTTGCCGCTGCTCTCCCTGTTGCCTGCCGACAGCCCGTTTCAGGTCTCGGCCTACACCCTCACGCTGGTGGGCAAGATCCTCTGCTACGCCATTGTCGCGCTGGCGCTGGATCTGGTCTGGGGCTACGCCGGGCTGCTGTCCCTGGGTCACGGTTTGTTCTTCGCCCTGGGTGGCTACGCGATGGGCATGTACCTGATGCGCCAGGCCTCGGGCGATGAATTGCCCGCCTTCATGACCTTTTTGTCGTGGACTGAACTGCCCTGGTACTGGGTCGGCACCGAACACTTCTGGTGGGCCATGTGCCTGGTGGTACTGGCTCCCGGCTTGCTGGCACTGGTGTTCGGCTTTTTCGCCTTCCGCTCGCGAATCAAGGGCGTGTATTTCTCGATCATGACCCAGGCCCTGACCTTCGCCGGGATGCTGCTGTTTTTCCGCAACGAAACCGGGTTTGGCGGCAACAACGGCTTCACCAACTTTCGCAGCATCCTGGGCTTTGGCATCACCGAACCCGGCACCCGTGCCGCGCTGTTCTTCGCCACGGTGCTGTTGCTGGTGGTCAGTCTGTTTCTCGGCTGGCGGCTGGCGCGCAGCAAGTTTGGCCGCGTACTGACCGCGCTGCGCGATGCGGAAAACCGCCTGATGTTCTGCGGCTACGACCCCCGTGGCTTCAAGCTGTTTGTGTGGGTGTTGAGCGCTGTGCTGTGCGGTCTGGCCGGTGCCTTGTATGTGCCGCAAGTCGGCATCATCAACCCCGGCGAAATGTCGCCGACCAACTCCATCGAAGCCGCCGTGTGGGTAGCCCTGGGTGGACGCGGCACCCTGATCGGCCCGCTGCTGGGTGCAGGCGTGGTCAACGGCATGAAAAGCTGGTTCACCGTGGCCTTCCCCGAATACTGGCTGTTCTTCCTGGGGGCGCTGTTCATCATCGTGACCCTGTACCTGCCCAAAGGCGTGATCGGCCTGTTGAAGAAAAAGGCCGACCAATGAGGAATGTCATGCTCGAACCCATCCTCGACCCCAACAAAGACGCGGGCAGCAGCCGTGACGCCATCAGCTTTGGCCAGCGCGTTGAACCGGGCCTGAACACCCGCCACGGCACCATCCTGACCCTGGAAGACATCAGCGTCAGCTTCGATGGCTTCAAAGCGCTGAACAACCTCAACCTGTACATCGGCGTTGGCGAATTGCGCTGCATCATCGGCCCCAATGGCGCGGGCAAGACCACCATGATGGACGTGATCACCGGCAAGACCCGGCCCAGCGAAGGGCAGGCCTGGTTCGGCGAAACCCTGGACCTGCGCCAGATGAGTGAAGTGCAGATTGCCCAGGCCGGGATCGGGCGCAAGTTCCAGAAGCCCACGGTGTTCGAAGCCTTGAGCGTGTTTGAAAACCTGGAGCTGGCGCAAAAGACCGACAAGTCGGTGTGGGCCAGCCTGCGGGCAACGCTGAGCGGCGAGCAGAAGGACCGCATCGGCGAAGTGCTGCACACCATCCGCCTGAGCGGCTCGGCCCATCGACCTGCCGGGTTGTTGTCCCACGGCCAGAAGCAGTTTCTGGAAATCGGCATGCTGTTGATGCAAGACCCGCAACTGTTGCTGCTCGACGAACCGGTGGCGGGCATGACCGACGCCGAAACCGAGTTCACCGCCGAACTGTTCAAGAGCCTGGCGGGCAAGCATTCGCTGATGGTGGTGGAACACGACATGGGGTTTGTCGGCTCGATTGCCGACCATGTGACCGTGCTGCACCAAGGCAGCGTGTTGGCCGAGGGCTCGCTGGAACAGGTTCAGGCGAATGAGCGGGTCATCGAGGTGTATCTGGGCCGCTGAATGATTACCTGTAGTCGCTGCCGAAGGCTGCGATAAGGCCCGAAGGGGCTTCAACCATTTCAAGAGCGCGACCGCTACGCGCTCGATCGCAGCCTCCGGCAGCGGCTACAGAAGCGGCGCAGTTCAAAAAGGAAATCAACATGCTAAACGTCCAGAAACTGCATCAGTACTACGGCGGCAGCCACATCCTGCGTGGTCTGTCGTTTGAAGTGAAAGTCGGCGAGGTCACTTGCCTGCTGGGCCGCAATGGCGTGGGCAAAACCACATTGCTCAAATGCCTGATGGGCTTGCTGCCGGTCAAGGAAGGCGATGTGCAGTGGGAAGGTAAAACCATCACCACGCTCAAACCCCACCAGCGGGTCCACTCCGGTATCGCTTACGTGCCCCAGGGCCGGGAGATTTTCGGGCGCCTGACGGTGGAGGAAAACCTGCTCATGGGCCTCTCGCGGTTCCCCGGTTCCGAGGCCAGGGAGGTTCCGGCGTTTATCTACGAGCTGTTCCCGGTATTGCTGCAAATGAAGCATCGACGCGGCGGCGATTTGTCCGGTGGCCAGCAGCAACAATTGGCCATTGGCCGCGCGCTGGCCAGCCGTCCGCGCTTGCTGATCCTCGATGAGCCGACTGAAGGCATCCAGCCTTCGGTGATCAAGGAGATCGGGGCCGTGATCAAAATGCTCGCCGCACGGGGGGATATGGCGATTTTGCTGGTGGAGCAGTTTTATGATTTTGCCGAGGAACTGGCTGACCAGTATCTGGTGATGTCACGGGGCGAAATCGTGCAGCAAGGCCGTGGCGAAAATATGCAAACAGAAGGTGTACGCGGGCTGGTAACGATTTAATCTGCGTCTCTATTTAGTGAAAAGTCCTACATATGAACCTGCCTGCCAACGCTCCATTGTTCACCCCCAGCTGGCACGCCGAGCTGGAGCTGGGCTATGGCCGTTTTGGCGACAGCACGCGCCCTACCCTGCGTCGTCATGTCGGCCCGTTGCGGGTGCAAAAGCACCTGTACGCCGAAGGGCCGCAGGTTTGCCAGCACATCATCGTCCATCCACCGGGCGGGATTGCCGGTGGCGATCAACTCAACATCAGTGCCAGCGTCGGCCCGGATGCCTGGGCACAACTGACCAGCCCCGGTGCGGCCAAATGGTATCGCGCTGCCGGGCCAGCCTGTCAGAACCTGACATTGAAGGTCGCACCCGGCGCGACTCTGGAATGGCTGCCACAAGAAACCATCGTCTTCAGCGCGGCCCAGGCCGAACTCTCGACCCGTATCGAACTTGAGGGCGATGCCCGGTTGTTTTACTGGGACATGGTGGCGCTGGGTCGACTGGCCAGTGGCGAGCGTTTCGAGCACGGGCACTTCCAGTCGCGGCTGGATCTGCGCCGCGACGGCCAACTGCTCTGGCATGAGCGCCAGCGCATTGTGGGCGGCGACGGGCTGCTGGATTCGCCCATTGGCCTGGACGGCAATCCGGTGTTTGCCACGTTGCTGGTGACGGGCGAGATCAGCGCCCAATTACTGGAAACCTGTCGCTCGCTGCCCAATCCGGTGCGCGGCGACTTGACCCAGTTACCGGGTTTGCTGGTAGCCCGCTGCCTGGCGGGTGAAGCCTTGCAGGCACGGGCCTGGCTGATTGATTTATGGCGTCTGTTGCGTCCGGCGCTGCTGGGGCGAGAAGCGCTGGCCCCCAGGATCTGGAGTACTTGAGCCGCCCGCTCCCACACTCAACATTTTTAAACTGCCGAACACGGACCCGATCATGGACCTGACCCCTCGCGAAAAAGACAAGATGCTGATCTTCACCGCTGGCCTGCTGGCGGAACGTCGACTGGCCCGCGGTGTGATGCTCAATTACCCGGAAACCATCGCCTATATCTCGGCCGCCCTGCTCGAAGGCGCCCGCGATGGCCGCACCGTGGCCGAACTGATGCACTACGGCACCACCCTGCTGACCCGCGATCAGGTGATGGAAGGCATCCCGGAAATGATCCCCGACATCCAGGTCGAGGCCACCTTCCCGGACGGCACAAAACTGGTCACTGTCCATCAACCCATCGCCTGAGGCCGCGCCATGTCTTACGTCATTCGTGATGCTGTCGCGGCGGACCTGCCGGCGATTCGCGAGATCTACAACGATGCGGTGCTCAACACGCTCGCCATCTGGAATGAGCAGACGGTCGATCTGGACAACCGCCAGCAATGGTTCAACGCCCGCCAGGCCCAGGGCTATCCGGTTCTGGTGATTGTCGACGACGCCAACATCGCCCTGGGCTATGCCTCGTTTGGCGACTGGCGTCCGTTTGAAGGGTTCCGCCACACGGTGGAGCATTCGGTGTATGTCCATCCCGAGCAACGGGGCAAACGCCTGGGCCCGCAGTTGCTGGCCGAACTGATCAAACGTGCCCGGGCCTGCGACAAGCACGTCATGGTGGCGGCCATCGAAAGCGCCAATGCGGCTTCGATCCACGTGCACAAACAACTGGGTTTTGTCACCAGCGGGCGCATGCCGCAGGTGGGGATAAAGTTCGGCCGCTGGCTCGACCTGACGTTTATGCAACTGATGCTCAACCCCGGCGCACTGCCCCCCAAGGAACCCGCACAATGAAGACCGAACAACTGGTGCGCGTCACGGCGCAGAATTTTGCCCACTACCGTGAAGACTTGATTGTGCTGCTGCTCGACGCCGTCAAACACGGCGCATCGGTGGGGTTCATGAACGACCTCGACCTGCCCCAGGCCAGCCGCTACTTCAATGAAGTTCACGCCCAACTGGAGCAAGGCAATCTGCTGTTGTGGGTACTGGTTGAAGACCAGCGCGTGCTGGCCAGCGTGCAACTGATCCTGTGCCAAAAGGCCAACGGCCTGAACCGCGCCGAAGTCCAAAAGTTGCTGGTGCTCAACGAAGTGCGGCGCCGCGGGCTGGGCCAGGTGCTGATCCACGCGCTGGAACAAGGTGCACGGGAACTCAAGCGTGGCTTGCTGCACCTGGACACCGAAGCGGGCTCACCGGCCGAAAACTTCTACAGTGCCCTGGGTTACACCCGCGTCGGCGAACTGCCCAACTACTGCCAAAGCCCCAGCGGCCATTACAGCCCGACGGCCATCTACTTCAAAACCTTGAGTGAGCCGCAATGATTCCGGGCCAATACCACATCGAGGCGGGCGAGATCGAACTGAACGTGGGCCGGCGCACCCTGAGCCTGAGCGTGTCAAACCGTGGCGACCGGCCGATCCAGGTGGGCTCGCACTATCACTTTTTCGAAACCAACGACGCCCTGATCTTTGACCGGGGTGACAGCCGCGGCATGCGCCTGAACATCCCGGCGGGCACGGCGGTGCGATTCGAGCCGGGGCAAACCCGTGAAGTGGAACTGGTGGAACTGGCCGGGTTGCGCCGGGTGTTCGGCTTTGCCGGGCGGGTGATGGGCAATCTGGACAACGCCACGCTGTAATCGCTGCCGCAGGCTGCGAAGGGTTGCACCGCAACCCGTTTCCCCGACCCTTACACATCTGCTCGCAGCCTTCGGCAGCGACTACAAAGTGAATCACACACAGGAACCGACCATGAAAATATCCCGTCAGGCCTACGCCGACATGTTCGGCCCCACCGTAGGTGACAAGGTTCGTTTGGCCGATACCGAGCTGTGGGTCGAGGTCGAGCAGGACTTCACCACCTATGGCGAAGAAGTGAAGTTTGGCGGCGGCAAAGTGATTCGCGACGGTATGGGCCAAAGTCAGCTGCTCGCCAGCGAGGTGGTCGACACCCTGATCACCAACGCACTGATCATCGATCACTGGGGCATCGTCAAGGCCGATGTGGGCCTCAAGAACGGTCGCATCCACGCCATCGGCAAAGCCGGCAACCCGGATATCCAGCCCAATGTGACCATTGCCATCGGCGCCAGCACCGAAGTGATCGCGGGCGAAGGCATGATCCTCACCGCAGGCGGTATCGACACCCATATCCACTTCATCTGCCCGCAGCAGATCGAAGAAGCGCTCAACAGCGGCGTCACCACCATGATCGGCGGCGGCACCGGCCCGGCCACCGGCACCAATGCCACCACCTGCACCCCAGGTCCCTGGCATATGGCGCGCATGCTCCAGGCCGCCGATTCGTTCCCGATGAACATGGGCTTTACCGGCAAGGGCAACGCCAGCCTGCCGCAACCGCTGATCGAACAGGTCGAGGCCGGGGCCATCGGCCTCAAGCTGCACGAAGACTGGGGCACCACCCCCGCGTCCATCGACAACTGCCTGAATGTCGCCGACCTGTATGACGTGCAAGTGGCGATTCACAGCGACACCCTGAACGAGTCGGGCTTTGTCGAAACCACCCTCGCCGCCTTCAAGGGCCGCACCATCCACACCTATCACACCGAAGGGGCCGGTGGAGGCCATGCGCCGGACATCATCAAGGCCTGCGGCCTGGTCAATGTGCTGCCCAGCTCCACCAACCCGACCCGGCCCTTTACCCGCAACACCATCGACGAACACCTCGACATGTTGATGGTGTGCCATCACCTCGACCCGAGCATCGCCGAGGACGTGGCCTTCGCCGAAAGCCGTATCCGCCGTGAAACCATTGCCGCCGAAGACATCCTCCATGACCTGGGCGCGTTCTCGATGATCAGCTCCGACAGCCAGGCGATGGGCCGGGTGGGCGAAGTGATCACCCGCACCTGGCAGACCGCCGACAAAATGAAGAAGCAGCGCGGCCCATTGCCCGAAGATGCCGTGGGCAACGATAACTTCCGCGCCAAACGCTACATCGCCAAGTACACCATCAACCCGGCCATCACCCACGGCGTGAGCCATGAAGTGGGGTCGATCGAGGTGGGCAAGTGGGCCGATCTGGTGCTGTGGCGCCCGGCGTTTTTTGGGGTCAAACCCACGCTGATCCTCAAGGGTGGCGCCATTGCCGCAAGCCTGATGGGTGATCCCAACGCCTCCATCCCCACCCCGCAACCCGTGCATTACCGCCCGATGTTCGCCAGCTACGGTGGCTCGCGCCATGCCACCTGCCTGACCTTTATCAGCCAGGCCGCTTTCGACGCAGGCGTACCCGCAGCGCTGGGTTTGCAAAAGCAAATCGCGGTGGTCAAGGGCTGCCGTGATGTGCAAAAAACCGACCTGATTCACAACGGTTATTTGCCCAGGATCGAAGTCGACCCCCAGACCTATCAGGTCAAGGCCGACGGTGTGTTGCTGTGGTGTGAACCGGCTGATGTGTTGCCGATGGCACAGCGCTACTTTCTGTTCTGATGCCCTGCGTTTGCAGGGGATTGGCGGTTGTATTGAAAAGCTGCTTTTGGCGTTAAGATGCGTCACCTTTCAATACAGCCGCTCTTGCAGCAAGGTTTGTGGCCATGCGCCTATCTGAATTCATCGTTCACAATGTTGATCGTATCGTCGATGAATGGGAGCAATTTGCCGAAACCATCACACCGGCTGCCGACTCCATGACCAGCCTGGCGTTGCGCGACCATGCCAAGGAGATCCTGCTGGCCGCATCCCGGGACATGAACACTGCACAAACGGCCAGCGAGCAGCAGGCCAAGGCCGAGGGCGAAGGCCCCGAGACCAGCCCCGCCCTGGATGAAGCCGCCGCCAGCCATGGCGAACTGCGCCATACCGTGGGGTTTGATCTGGTACAGATGACCTCGGAGTTCCGCCATTTGCGCGCCTGCGTGATCCGCCTGTGGGTCGCCAGCATCGACGCCCCGGCCCTCTCGCACATGCAGGACATGATCCGTTTCAACGAGGCCATCGATCAGGCCCTGGCCGAGTCAACGGCGGCCTACGCCGAACAGGTAAACCGCTCGCGGGATATCTTCCTCGCCATCCTCGGCCATGACCTGCGCGCACCGCTGCAGGCGGTGAGCATGTCCACTGAAATGCTGGAACGCAAAGCCCGGCTCGACGCCGATGCGTTGAATTATGTGCTGGCCATCAAGAATGGTGCCCGCCATATGGGGACGATGGTCAATGACCTGCTGGAGTTTGTGCGCAGCCGCCTGGGCAGCAACCTGCCGATTGAACCCAAGGCCATGGATTTGGCCGTCGCCTGCCAGGCAGCGCTGGACGAAGCCTGTGCCGGGCAACCCGACCGCGCCCCGAGGCTGCAGGTTGAAGGCGATGTGCAAGGCCATTGGGATCCGCGCAGGCTGGGGCAGCTGCTTCAGAACCTGATCGGCAATGCGCTGCAGCACGGTGCCCGCAAAGGCCAGGTGACGTTGAGCCTGAGCGGGGACGCGAGCGACGTGACCTTGCGCGTCCACAACCTTGGCCTGCCCATTGCCCAGGACGCCATTGCCACCCTGTTCGACCCGCTGGTACGCAGCCCGAGCGAAGACATCACCCAGCCGGGCACGTCGACCAGCCTGGGGCTTGGCCTGTTTATCATCAAGGAAGTGGTGGACGCCCATAAGGGCAGCATCGACGTGACCTCGACCGAAGCCGAGGGCACGACGTTTACCGTGGTGTTGCCTAGAAACACCTGAGCCATGTGCAAACACAATCTGTGGGAGCGGGCTTGCTCGCGATGCAGTCGCCGCGGTTCAACAGGAACACCGCGCCGATACCATCGCAGGCAAGCCAGCGCCCACAAAGCCTGTGGGCATGCTTCTATTGCGTCACAAAGCGCCCCAACTGCTGCTTGAGCCGCTGGTTTTCGGCCCGCAACTGCTGCACTTCTTCGAGCAGGTCCAGCGCCAGGGCGACGCCTTCCCACTCTATGTGCAGATCATCACGCAGCTTGGCCGCACGCCTGGCGATGACCAATTCGTAGTCTTCAAAACGCCACACGTCAGGCGTGCGGCCCTGAGGTTCGATAATTCCGTGTTCGACAATCTCTATCACGTAAGTGGCCGGGATATTGGCCTCTTCGCAGAACCTTTCCATGTCCAGCTGAACGATCAGGGTGCTGCTCATGATCAGTTACTCCATTGTTCTCTCGGGTCAAATGCAGCTTTGTCGGCGAGTTCTTGCCACAGTGCTTTGGTGGCCTCGTCGGTCTGTTTGGGCATGACCACTTTCAATTGGGCATACAAATCACCTCGCTGGCCTTTCTTGTCCGCCAGGCCGTGGCCCTTGATGCGCAAGCGCTGACCGCTCTGGCTGTCAGGGCGAATGGTCATCATCACCTTGCTGGTCAGGGTAGGTATCGCCACCTTGGTGCCCAGCGCAGCTTCCCACGGGGCCAATGGCACCGTGATGACCAGGTCGTGGCCTTCGACATCGAATTTAGGGTGCGGCGCAAAACGGATGATCAGGTACAGATCACCGTTTGCTCCGCCGCCCATGCCCGGCGCGCCCTGCCCTTTAAGGCGGATGCGTTCGCCGTCGGTCACACCGGCAGGAATTTTCACGCTCAGGGTCTTGCTGGTATCGCCGATCTGGAAGCTGATCTGCTTCGACTCACCAGACAGGGTTTCTTCAAGAAAAATCGGCAATTCCATTTCTACATCCTGCCCGCGACGGCCCGCACTGCGGCCCGATTGCCCACCAAATCCATTGCCGCGCGAACCGAAGATCGAGCTGAAAAAGTCTGAAAAATCGCCGTTGTTCTCGAAACCACCACTGGAATGACCCTGCCAGCCCGGCGGCCCCTGGAAGGGCTGGCCATGCTGGCCGTACTGACGAATCTCATCGTATTCCGCGCGTTTTTCGGCACTTTTCAGTGCTTCATACGCTTCGTTGACGTCCTTGAACTTGCTCTCGGCGTCCTTTTCCTTGCTGACATCCGGGTGATATTTGCGCGCCAGCTTGCGATAGGCGGTCTTGATCGCCTTGTCGTCAGCCGTGGGCTCGACACCCAGGATCTTGTAATAGTCTTTGAAGTCCATGTAAGGATCACCATCCGTTATCAATATCGCGCCGTTCCAGGTCACCCAGAATGCTCTGGCTGACCGGCCTGTCGATTGACCGGTCTCAATCATGTGACGGAACGCCGCTGCAAAAGTTTATCGGCAGCCTACGGGCTTCACTCAATCGCCTGACAACTACCAAGCCAATGTCTGGAAGTTTGGGGGTGAAGGATAGTCTTTCAAGTGGATTAAAACCTACGAATTAGCGAATCGTCGCCCTTCGATTCTTCAGCGGTCTGACATACACTGCGCGGCCGTTTTTTAACCGGAACATGAAAGACATGAAAAGCGCCTCTCCAGCACGTGCCTGCGGTATCGACTTCGGCACGTCCAACTCCACCGTCGGCTGGCTTCGCCCAGGCGTGGAAACCCTCATCGCGCTGGAGGACGACAAGATCACCCTGCCCTCAGTGGTGTTCTTCAATATTGAAGAACGCCGCCCGGTGTATGGCCGTCTGGCGCTGCATGAGTACCTGGAAGGCTACGAAGGCCGCCTGATGCGCTCGCTCAAGAGCCTGCTGGGCTCCAAGCTGATCAAGCACGACACCAGCGTTCTGGGCACGGCGATGCCGTTCAAGGACTTGCTGGGGCTGTTTATCGCTCAGCTTAAAAAACGCGCCGAAGCGACCGCCGGTCGAGAATTTGAAGAAGTGGTGCTGGGACGCCCGGTTTTTTTCGTCGATGACGATCCCCTGGCCGACCAGGAAGCCGAAAACACCCTGACCGACGTGGCCCGTGCCATCGGGTTCAAGGAAGTGTCCTTCCAGTACGAACCGATCGCGGCGGCATTCGACTATGAGTCCACTATCGAACGCGAAGAGCTGGTACTGATCGTCGACATCGGTGGCGGTACCTCCGACTTCTCGCTGGTGCGTCTGTCGCCCGAGCGTCGTGGCATGGACAACCGCCAGGACGATATCCTCGCCACCGGCGGTGTGCACGTGGGCGGGACCGACTTCGACAAACAACTGAGCCTGCAAGGCGTGATGCCGCTTTTCGGCTACGGCAGCCGCATGAAAAGCGGGGCCTACATGCCCACCAGCCACCACATGAACCTGGCGACCTGGCACACCATCAACTCGGTGTACTCGCAAAAATCCCAGTTGGCCCTGGGCAGCATGCGCTACGACATTGAAGACACCGGTGGCATCGACCGTCTGTTCAAGCTGATCGAGCAGCGTGCCGGTCACTGGCTGGCGATGGAAATCGAAGAAACCAAGATCCAGTTGACCCACAACGACAGCCGTCACTTGCCGCTGGATCGGGTTGAAGCGGGACTGAGCGTGGACTTGAGCCGCGGGATGTTCGAAGCCGCCATCGACAATCAGCTGGAGCGCATCCGCAACAGCGTGACCAACCTGCTCACCAGTGCAGGCGTGGGTGTCGAGCAGGTGGATACAGTGTTCTTCACCGGGGGTTCGAGCGGCATTCCGGCATTGCGCCAGAGCGTAGCGGCCATGCTGCCCAATGCCCGACACGTTGAAGGCAACATCTTCGGCAGCATCGGCAGCGGTTTGGCGATTGAAGCTAAAAAGCGTTACGGCTAATACCCTCACCCCAACCCTCTCCCGCCGGGAGAGGGTTGGGGTGAGCTGTTAAACCAGCCCCACCTGCTTCAACTCACTCTTCAGGTACGCATAGTAAATCGGCCCGGCCACCACACCCGGCAGGCCGAAGGCGGCCTCGAATACCAGCATCGCCAGCAGCAATTCCCACGATTTGGCGCTGATCTGCCCGCCCACAATTCTGGCGTTGAGAAAGTACTCCAGCTTGTGGATAACGATCAGGTAGCCCAACGCACCCACCGCCACCCAGATCGACAGCGACAAGCCGACTATGGTGATCAGCGTGTTGGAGATCAGGTTGCCGATCACCGGCAGCAAGCCCAGCAGGAAGGTCAGCACGATCAGGGTTTTGGTCAGCGGCAAGTGAACGCCAAGCAGCGGCAGGATCACAGCCAGAAAGACTCCGGTAAACGCGGTGTTGAGCAGCGCAATCTTGATCTGCGCGAACACGATATTGCGAAACGCCTGTACCAGCAGGTGCAGACGCTCGAACAGCGCGGCAGACAGCGGCTTGCGACGGCTGATATCGGGAATGGTCTGCAAGGCCATGATGGCCCCCAGCACCATGCCGATCAGCAGGGTCACGAACATGTGTGCCGCGTCTTTGCCCACCAGTTGCAGATCGCTGAGGTGCTTGTTCATCCACTGCCCGATGGCAATCCGAAACTCGGCAGCGCTGGCAGGCAGGTAACTGTCCAGAAACGGCGGCAATTGACCCCGAGCCCGGTCAACCACGGCCATGAATTTGTTGAGTGATGCCCCAGGGTTTTCGGCTTCATGCAGCAAAAAGCTGATGGCTCCGGCAAAAATCAGCGCCAGCACACTGACAATCAGCGTGCCCAGCAACGCCACTGCCAGCCACCGCGCACGACGCCCGGCAATCAGGCGCTGCAGTTGGGGGGTGAGCATGTTGACCAGTTCGAACACCAACAACCCTGCCAGCAGGCTGGGCAACAAACGCAACGGAAAGACCAGTAGCAAGCCGCCAGCAATGATGATGTAGCTGGCCAACACGATGTGACGCTGAGAAAACGATGGCATACAGCCTCAAAACTGACAGCGTGAAAGGAAAGGCAGTCTGCCAGCCTTCGGCGGGGAGCACTAGAATTTACACACCCCTTGTAGCCGCTGAGGAGCGGAGCGAGGCTGCGATCGGCGACGTAGTCGTCGTAAATGCAGTCCTCGATCGCAGCCTCGCTCCGCTCCTCAGCGACTACACAGGCAGGCTTTATTTTTTCTTCAGGCAATCACTCATGAAGGCTTTGCGCGCATCGCCCTTGAGGTCCTGGGTACCGGCGGTGGCGTTGCAGGTTTTCATTTTGTCTTGCTGCGTGGCCGGTTTGGCTTTGAGGCAGGTGCTCATAAAGGCTTTGCGCTCATCACCCTTGAGGGCTTTGGCACTGGCGTCAGCGTTACAGGTGGTCATTTTGTTCTGCTGGGCAGTGGCCGCAAAACCCTGGGAGCACAGCAGCAGACCGATCAGCAGCAGAGGAACACGCAACATCTTCATGGAGTTTTCTCCTTGTTGACGCGCCAAGTGGCAGCGCAATTCACTGAAGTGTAGACAAACTCTGTTACATCGTTATCCGTTGCACCCTCTGGCGCTCAAACATCGCGACTTGCTGGCTGACAGTGGATAATCGCTGCTTATTAATCGTGTGGTTGTCCTGATGCAATACGCTTACCCGCTACTGGCCATTTTTATCTGGGCCGGCAATACCGTGATTAACAAGTTGGCAGTGGGCGCAATCTTCCCCTCCGAAATCGGCTTTTACCGCTGGCTGCTGGCCGGCCTGCTGTTCACGCCCTTTATGCTCAAACCGGTCATGGCCAACTGGCCTGTCATCCGTGCGAACCTGGGCAAGATCTTCGTCCTCGGCGTGCTTGGCATGGCGATTTACCAAAGCCTGGCCTACTACGCGGCAGCCCGGACCTCGGCCACCAATATGGGCATTATCCTGTCGCTGATGCCATTGATGGTGCTTGCGATGTCGATCATCAGCCTGGGCCAGCGCCTGACGGCCGGAGCATTGGTGGGCGCCATTGTGTCGTTTGTCGGGGTACTGGTGGTGGTGTCGAGCGGCAGTCTCGCGGCCTTGCTCGATCATGGCCTGAACCTGGGCGACGCGATGATGCTGGTCGCCACCCTGGCCTACGCGATTTACAGCACGCTGCTGAAAAAATGGCAGCTGCGCCTGCCGCCACTGCAGATGCTGTACATGCAGGTGCTCGTGGCGATTGTGGTGCTGTTCCCGCTGTACCTGGCCTCCCCCAAGGTCGGCCCGACCGTTCACAACATGGGACTGGTGCTCTACGCCTGTGTGCTGGCGTCGATGATCGCGCCCTTGGCCTGGATGAAAGCCGTCGCCACCCTGGGCCCGAGTCGCACCACGCTGTTTTTCAATCTGTTGCCGTTGATTACGGCACTGATTGCTGCCGTGGTGTTGAAAGAGCAATTGCATGCCTACCACCTGATTGGCGGCGCACTGACCCTGGGCGGTGTGATTCTGTCGGAACGGTGGACTACGCCACTTCGCAAAGCCTGATCGCTCTGTCTCAACCTGTCGCCGCTGCCGCAGGCTGCGATGGGCAGCGCAGCGGCCCTCTTTGGCATTCAAGGCAACGGCCTTGCGGTGGCAGCGGCTACATCCGTTCTGCAGGGCTTATTTCACCGTTTTCGGCACTTTGCCCTGCTGCATTTGCTGCAGCAGTGGCGCGCACTGGTTGGGTTCGCCGCCACTTGGCGCAACCAATGCCAGCAACCCTGCCGCCGGGCCTGCAATCACGCCCAGCGCCACCATGCCGGCACCGCGCAACAGCAACGGTACGGCTTGCACGCCCGCCGAGGGGTTGGCGAAGGTACCGCGCACATACAGCGGTGAACGCAGCGAAAACAAGCGCAGGCCCTTGGACTCAGGGGTGATTTTCAAGTCGAGCTGCTCGGTGGCGAAGTTGACCGTACCATCGATGTAGATAATCGCGTTCTCGGTATCGAACACAAACAGCCGGGAGCTGGCCAGACCGCTCTTGATCCCGAAGTCCGCTGCCGCGCAGTTGATTTTGACGTCTTCGTCGCCAAAAATCTTGCCCACCACGTAGTTGCCCACGTTCAAGCCAGCTATCTCCATCAGGCTGCGACTGATGGCGCCATCATTGATGATCATTTTCAAATCACCATTGGCAGTACCCAACAACTTGGCCACCGAGTTGCCGGTCCCGGCAATCGTGGCATCGCCATTGAGTTCACCGAAGCTGGTCTTCATCGGTTCAAACGTGGGAAACAGCTGCTTGAGCTTGAAGTTGCGCGCCGTCAATTTGGCGCTGCCTTTCAACGGCGTCGCACGACCATTGAGGCGGATCTGCGCATCCAGCTTGCCGCCCGCCACGCCAAAGCGCAGCGGCTCAAGGCTCAGCTCGCCGTCATTGAGTACCAGATGGGTGAACAGGTCGGTAAACGGCAACTCGGCGCTCTGCACGATGCGCTTGCCGGTGAGTTCAACGTCGGCGTCCATGTCGCGCCAGCGCTCGGTGCGAAATTCTTCGACCGGCAGCACTTTACCCGCTGGCTGCTTGCTTTCACCGCCCCGGGCCTTTTGCTGGGTGTTGGAGTCGGCGCCGATCAAAGGAGCCAGGTCAGCCATCAGCAGTTGGTTGGACACCAGCTTGCCAGACAGCTTTGGCCGCGGCTGGCTGGCCACGTATTTCAGGTCGCCGTGAATATCACTGCTACCGATTTTGCCGTTGAAGTTTTCATAGCTGAAGGTGGCTCCACCGGGCTCACGCAATTGGGCGATCAAATGCCCGTCGGTCGAGTACGGCGGTGAATCCGGCAAGGTCACGCCGGTCAACGGATAGAGGTTGCTCAGGCTGGTACCGGCCAGCTTCAGGCGCAGGTTCAGCGCCCCCAGATTCAGCGGATCGGTCAAGGTCCCGGCCAGCGCCACCTGTGTATCGGCAATGCTGACCTGGGCTTGCAGCGGGAAAGGCCTGGTCGCGTCCTGCAAGGCCAGCAGGCCGCCAATCTTGCCCGTACCGTTGAGTTTCTGGTCGTGGTACTGGCCTTTGACCTTGAGGGCGAAAGCATAGTCTTGCGCCTGGCCACCTTTCTCCAGGGCCTTTTTCGCGTCCGCTTCGCCAACGATTTCCCTGAAGGGAATAGGCTTGCCCAGTGGATCGATCAGCACATCCAGTCGGGCTTTGAGGGTTTGGTCATTTAACGTCACGTGGCCCTTGTCGAAGCCGATGGCGCCTATATCAACGGTCCACGCTGACGGTTCGGCGTTCGGGTCCTTGGGGTCGAACGTGAAGTTCCAGTTCGCCCGGCCATCGGCCAGACGCTCAAGGTTGGCGCTGGGCTCGGTCAGGTTGATGCGCGGGATATCCACCGTTTGGGTCAGCAGTGCCAGCGGCGACAGGCGCAGCTCGACTTTCTTGAGGCTGGCCATTTGCGCCGTTTTCGACCATTCGGGGTTGCCCAGGGTCAGGTCTTGGGCAATCACATGGGGCCAGGGCACCCAGGCGCGCCACCCGCCCTCGTCCTCTTCACGCTGCCAGCGCACGGCCAGATCACCGTTGATGGCAAACGGGCGATGAAGGATTTCGGACACTTTGGTGTTGAGGGTCGGCTTGATGCGGTTCCAGTCGAAGGTAGCGAGAATCACCACCAGCACGGCCACCAACAGCACGAGAATACCGCCTGTCCAGGCAAGGGTTTTACGGGTGCGCGTCATGTCGCGGCTCCTTGAATTCGACTCAACGTCCCAGTTACGACGCCTCTAAATGTACGACTGGCAAAGACGTCTGAAGGTTTAACCCCGGTACGACTTTCGTGTAAAAAACCTCGGAAGCCTCAGGCTAGAGCCCCCGAATCTGAACAATCAATTCTGTCGATTATCACCATTGCCCGTATGAACTTTGATATCCGGTAGCCAAGCGTAGCATTGCCACAACACCTACTTAGTTGCACTG
The DNA here is from genome assembly GCF_035830915.1 of Pseudomonas sp. DSV-1. Taxonomy (NCBI): domain Bacteria; kingdom Pseudomonadati; phylum Pseudomonadota; class Gammaproteobacteria; order Pseudomonadales; family Pseudomonadaceae; genus Pseudomonas; species Pseudomonas sp. DSV-1. Next base: position 4,601,449 of record NZ_JAYMYG010000001.1, read on the forward strand.
CTACGGAGCACACACCATGAAACGCCCATTACTGCTTGGCCTTACCCTTTCACTTTTCGCCGTCAACGCTTTTGCCCTGCCAGCCGACGACGAGCCAACCCCAATGGTACAACCTGCATCGAGCACGTTGAGCCAACCCCTCAACCCGGTGGCTGAAGATGGCGCGCAACGTACCCTGGATCAGCAAAATCGCGTCGCTGAAGATGGCTACGATCGCACCCCAAGCAATCAGTTTGTCGCCGAAGGTGGCGCTGATCGTCTGGCCGAGCGCAATCAACGTGCAAGCTGAGTCATCTGTTTGTGTGGGAGCGGGCCTGCTCGCAACAACATCCCCGTCGATAGCCCGATAGAACACGCCGCCTGCATCGCGAGCGAGCCCGCCCCCACACTTTGTGCAGCACACCGTTCGACGCCATCAAAGCCGATTTGCTAGAGTGCGCCGCTGTACTTGTCTGGAATACCAGCCCCGATGCTGCCCCGCGCCGAACAGAAGCAACAAACCCGCCTTGCGTTGATGGATGCTGCCCGCCACTTGATGGAATCGGGCCGCGGCTTTGGCAGCCTGAGCCTGCGCGAAGTCGCAAAAACGGCGGGCATCGTGCCTACCGGTTTTTATCGTCACTTCAGCGACATGGACCAGTTGGGCCTGGCACTGGTCAGTGAAGTCGGCCAGACCTTTCGCGAAACTATTCGCCTGGTGCGCCACAACGAACTGTTCATGGGCGGCGTGATCAACGCGTCGGTGCGCATCTTTCTCGACGTGGTAGAGGCCAATCGCTCGCAGTTTCTGTTTTTGGCCCGCGAGCAGTACGGCGGTTCCCAACCGGTTCGCCAGGCCATTGGCGCACTGCGTGAAGACATCACGTCGGACCTGGCAGCAGATCTTGGCTCCAAGCCCAAGTTGCAGCACCTGGACCATGCCGGCCTGACCGTGATCGCCGATCTGGTGGTCAAAAGCGTGTTTGCCGCCCTGCCCGACGTGATCGATCCGCCTGCTGACACCCTGCCCGATCACCTGCAACCCCAGGCCAAAATCAGCCAGCAGCTGCGATTTATCTTTATCGGGCTCAAGCACTGGAAAGGTTTGGGCAGCACGGAGTAATCGTTGGCGCACTGTGTTGGTGCGCCTTCGCACCCCCTGCGCACCCGCTTGGAACACCCTCATCGTCCTGCACCCTTTTTGGGCCTGTATTTGCACCCGTCACCCGGGTTGGCAAGCCCCTTGCTCTGGCTTGGGTAATGTCAATTGCAGGATGCCTTCCGATGTTGGTGATTCATCGCAGAATCCAGCCCCACCCCGTGTGGAGCGACGAGCTACACCTCAACTTCGAAGCCCGGAGCAAAAGCCGCCTGCGCTGTTTCAGCAGCAGTGGCGAAGACGTGGGACTGTTTCTTGACCGCGGCCAGGCGCCCTTGAATGACGGCGAATTTCTCCAGGCCCAGGACGGACGAATCGTACGCGTGTGCGCCAGCCCGGAAAAACTGCTGCATGTCACCTGCCGCGATGCCTTTGAACTGACCCGTGCGGCTTATCACCTGGGCAACCGCCATGTTGCCCTGCAAGTGGGTGATGGCTGGTTGCGCCTGCTCGATGACTATGTGCTCAAGGCCATGCTGGAGCAATTGGGTGCACACACCGAGGCCATTGAAGCGCCATTTCAACCGGAACACGGCGCCTATGGCGGCGGCCATCATCACTCCCGTGCGGGTGAAGAAGACTTCAACTACGCGCCGCGCCTGCATCAATTTGGCGTTCGCCTGTGAATCCGGCCTGGGCGCTGTTGCGCTTGGCCAGCCCGCAACTGCCCATCGGTGGCTACAGCTATTCCCAAGGGCTGGAAATGGCCGTCGAGAATGGCCGTGTCACTGATCCTGTGACGGCCGCGCGCTGGATCAGCGATCAATTGCTGCTCAATCTGGCCCGCTTCGAAGCGCCGTTGCTGCTCGCCCATTGCCAGGCGGCGGCCGACCAGGACTGGAACACCTTGCAGCGGCTGTGCGATGAACAGCGCGCCAGCCGTGAAACCCGCGAACTGCATCAGGAAAGCCGGCAAATGGGCTATTCCTTGCAACAGTTGCTCACCGGTTTGCCGGAACTGGACGAGCCCGCACGGTTGTTTCTCGCACAACAGCGTGAGCCACATCTGGCGCTTGGCTGGGCATTGGCTGCACGCGCCTGGAGCATCAGTCCTTCAGACGCGCTGGCCGCCTGGTTCTGGAGCTGGCTGGAAAACCAACTGGCGGTACTGATGAAAACCCTGCCACTGGGCCAGCAAGCGGCCCAACGCATGACCAGTGAGTTGTCGCCCGCCCTGCAACAGGCACAGCAACACGCCAGCACCCTCGACTCATCCCACTTGGGCAGCGCCGCTTTCGGCCTGTCGTTGGCGAGCATGGCCCACGAGCGCCAGTACAGCCGCCTGTTTCGTTCCTAGGAGAATGTAATGAACACACAGCCTTTGCGTGTTGGCATCGGTGGCCCGGTGGGCTCCGGCAAAACCGCACTCACCCTGGCCCTGTGCCTGGCGTTGCGCGATAAGTACAACCTGGCCGTCGTCACCAACGATATCTATACCCGTGAAGATGCCGACTTTCTGGTGCGCAATGAGGCGCTGGCCCCGGAGCGCATTATCGGGGTTGAAACCGGTGGCTGCCCGCACACGGCGATTCGTGAAGATGCGTCGATCAACCTGGAAGCCGTGGATCAGTTGAACCGCCGTTTTCCGGGGCTGGACCTGATTCTGGTGGAATCGGGTGGGGATAACTTGTCGGCCACCTTCAGCCCGGAACTGTCCGACCTGACGATCTACGTGATCGACGTGTCCGCCGGGGACAAATTGCCACGCAAGGGGGGACCGGGGATCTGTAAATCCGACTTGCTGGTGATCAACAAGATCGACCTGGCGCCACTGGTGGGCGCCTCGCTGGAACTGATGGACAGCGACACGCGGCGCATGCGCGGCGAAAAGCCGTTTGTGTTCAGCAACCAAAAGACCGGGCTTGGCCTGGATGCCATCGTGGCGTTTATCGAGCGTCAGGGTTTATTGGTTTGACCCGTGGGAGCGGGCTTGCTCGCGATGGCATCGCGAGCAAGCCCGCTCCCACATTTACACTCGCGTATTCAGAGTTGAGATCATCCAGGGAATCACGGTGTATCATGTCGCGCAAACGCCCCAGCCGTGACGACGCCCGCCGATGCCTGATGTAGCCAGCTCCGACTTCCCGCTAGAACTGACCGCCACGTTTGCGGCCGTTCAGCAGCATTTTCGCCAGGTCATTGTGCCGCTCTGGCAAGGCCCCGGCTGGAATGCCGAACTGGCGCTGCCATACGAGGCACTCAGCCCTGAACATCGGCCGCTGCCACCCCAGCGCTATCGCGCCATGGCCTGTGCGCGGCAACTGTACCTGTTCGCCAGCCTGATCGATGACCCGGCTTTCCCCGACGCCACTGAGCGCGCCGCGGCGCTGTTCCGCTCGCTGCACCAGCATTTTCACGATGCCGAACACGGTGGCTGGTTCTACAGCATCGACCCTGACGGCGCGCCGCTGGATCAACGCAAAGACCTCTACACCCACGCCTTTATCATCTTCGCGTGCGCCCATTACTGGGCCAAAGTGCGCGAGCCGCTGGTGGAGTCGGCGCTCAATGGGGCGCTGGAGGTGGTGGCCGAACGCTTCAGTGATGGCAACGGCCTGTACGAAGCCAGCCTGGATCGCGACTGGACTTCACTGAACACCGGCCCCCTGCAAAACCCGTTGATGCACTTGGCTGAAGCCTTTCTGGCCACCCTGTCGGTGCGCGACGATGCTCCCGTGCATGGCGCACTGCTCGCACTCGCCGATGCCATGCAGCAGCGCTTTATCGAGCCTGTGCATAACGTCATGCTCGAAAAACCGCGCGGGGCTGTGGATAACTGGTTTGAGCCGGGCCATCAGTTTGAGTGGTTCTTTTTGCTGCAGTCTTCACCACTGCTGCGCCAGACACCGCTGCACGGGTCACTGGATCGTGCTTTCGGCTTTGCCGAGCAGGTGGGCGTCGACCCGCAGAGTGGCGCGGTCTGCGGCATGCTGGCCCCCGATGGCAGCCTGCGTGATGGCACCCAGCGCATCTGGGCGCAAGCCGAATACCTGCGTGCCCTGACCTTGCGCTCCGACAGCCAGCCACGTCTGCAACGCCAGTTGCTGGCGCTGCAACAGCACTTTTTACATGCCGGTGGCTGGTACGAATGCCGGGATGGCGCAGGGAATGTCAGCCGCGAAGACATGCCGTCGACCACGCCGTATCACCTGGCGACGTGCTACAGCGGGTTGGCGCAGTACTTTAATAACTGACGCCTCCCACAAAAACTCACTGGCCTTGGGTTACGCAATCCACTTGCGATCCCCGGTAAAGCTGATGGTCAGCCAGCGGGCACTGTCAGCAGCCCCCAGTAGTTCGGATATTTCTTCGCGCAACGCATCGAGTGTCTTCACGCTGGTCAGTGGATAACCCGCTGGCAGCACAATATGAATCTCGATAAACCGCGCCCGTCCATGCTTCTGCACGTAGGTTTTGTAGCCTTCAAACCCATGGCGTGCCGACATGTCTTCGAGCACGTCGCGTACCTTGTCGTCGAGTCTGTCCGGGGCTATCCCCAGGACGTCACGCAAGGCCGGCTTGAGGATCTTGAACGCCGGGGCCAGCATGCTCAGGGCCAGCAAAATCAGGATCGCCGGGTCAACGTAGGCCGCCCACTGTGCATAACCCTGCTGCTTGAGCACCAGCGCCGTGACGAAACTTATCAACAGCCCCACCGACAGCATGGCGTCCACCAGCCAGCTGATGTTGTCGAACTGGATCAGGGTGGACTTGAGCTTGCGGTTTTTGCGCCGCACCCAGAAGTAGTACGCAAATTCGATCACGGTAAACACCGCTGCGTAGACAATCACCATCCCCAGCTCGATGTCGCGCCCGCCATTGATGATGCCGAACACACCGTTCAGAAAGGCATAGATCGCAATCAACAACAGGAAGCTGCCTTCGATCAGCAGCACCATGGGCTCCAGGTGCCAGAAGCCGAACTGGAAACGCTGGTTGCTTTCCTTGGCGATCAGCTGCGCCGTAATCAGCATCAGTACTTTGATAAAGGTGGCGATCAAAGAGAAGAATCCATCGAACATGATGGATTCAGAACCCGAAATAAAACCCGTCGCAATGCCCGCAATGGCCACCGCGAACATTAATACAGTCGATTGTTTGAGCAGTTTCTGCTCACCACGGTTACTCACAAAAACTCCTTTTCAGCCCGATTGAATGCGACCCCCTCAGGAGGTCGCAGGTGGGCTGCCAGGCGTGAGTTTACTACTTGGCGTGGCGCTCGATCGCAAAACCGCTCCAGGACTGCGTGACGGGCATCAGCTCAAGGCGGTTGATGTTGATGTGGGCCGGGGTGTTGAGCACCCAGAAAATGGTCTCGGCGATGTCCTGGGGCTGAATCGGCTCAGCACCCTGATAGGTCGCATCGTAACGTTCCTTGTCGCCACCGAAGCGCACCATGGAGAACTCGCTCTCGCACAGGCCTGGCTCTACGTTGCTGACCCGCACACCCGTGCCCTGCAAGTCGCAACGCAGGTTCAGGGAGAACTGTTTGACGAAGGCCTTGGTGCCGCCATACACGTGGCTGCCAGGGTACGGGTAGCTGCCGGCGATGGAACCCAGGTTGACGATCCCGGCACCGCGGCCGTAGGCGATCAGTCGTGGCAGCAGCAGGCGGGTGGTGTAGAGCAGGCCCTTGATGTTGGTGTCGACCATGGTTTCCCAGTCGTCGAGGTCACACTTGGGCGCCGGGTCGGTGCCCAGGGCCAGGCCCGCATTGTTGATAAGCCCGCGCAACTTGTTGAACGAAGGCGGCAGATCGGCAATCGCGGCTTCCATCGCGACACGGTCACGCACGTCCACCACCAGGCCGTGGACCTCGGTCTGCTTGGACAACTCTTCGCACAGGGCTTTCAATCGATCTTCGCGCCGACCCGTCAGCACCAGTTTCCAGCCTGCTTGTGCAAACTTGCGCGCACACGCCTCACCAAATCCGGAAGTCGCGCCCGTAATAAACAGGGTGGAAGTCATCGTGTTCTCCTTGGCTGGCGGGCATCGGCCGCCGTTGAATTGGACGTTGAGCAGAATGCCCCGGCTGACGTTCAGCGGCAACCCATCGCGCATTCAGGCCGAAGCTGTACAAAAAACGATCAGTCGCCGATAAGCCACTGTGCATAAGGGCTGGAGCCATATGCACTCACCTTATCCACAGGCCCGTCCACAGTCTTTGGGTGTAAGTCGAAAATACTCAAAGCCACAGTCCACAAGGGATAGAGCACAGGAAAAGGTGTTTTTGACTTGACCTGGACACGCCCCACATGCAGGCGCCCCAAAAAGGTGCAACCCAGGGAAACCCTGCAGATAGCCAGAGGCCAGTAATTACACCGCCTAGCGCATTCTTTCCAGAGTTTAACCACAGACTTATCCACAGGTTAGTCATTATTTCCGGTCGCTCTTTATGACCAAACAAACCTGTTGACAAATCACCTGGGGAGCCAGGCAAAAAGCACTGATCAAAAAACAACCACATCTCTACAGGCCTTGTAAATAAAGGCCTACAGCCAACTACTCCCACGTTACCCACAGCCACCTCCACAGCAAACGGGGACAAGTCAAAATGATGACAAAACAGGGGATTACAGCGGCTTTATGTCGCGGTTTCACAGAGTTGAAATATTGTTTTCCACAATTTGGGGCGGGGGTTGTACGGGAAGGAAATTGTCTGACAAAGAGACACTCTCACCCCCCGTAGTCGCTGCCGAGGAACGAAGGCTGCGAGCCTCTTGATCGTGCCGGCGGAATCAAAAGCTCGCAGCCTTCGTTCCTCGGCAGCGACTACGGGGTCATGTCTTTCGGCTAGTGCCCGCCCAAGTACGCATTGCGCACTTCTTCATTACTCAGCAGCTCCTTGCCGGTGCCGGTCAGGCGGATTTCACCGTTGACCATTACATAGGCGCGATCGGACAACCGCAGGGCGTGGTTGGCGTTCTGCTCGACCAGGAAGATGGTCATACCCGTTGTGGCCAGTTCGCGCAGGGTGGCAAAAATCTGTTTCACCACGATGGGCGCCAACCCCAGGCTGGGCTCATCCAGTAATAACAACTTGGGACGGCTCATCAGTGCCCGGGCGATCGCAAGCATTTGCTGCTCGCCGCCCGACATGGTCATGGCCCGCTGGTTACGCCGCTCCTTGAGCCTGGGAAACAACTCGAACATGCGCTGCATGTCTTCGTCGGCATGCTTGTCGCCAATGGGGATGGTGCCCATCAGCAGGTTTTCTTCCACAGACATGTCCGGAAACACGCGACGGCCTTCGGGCGACTGGGCGATGCCGTTGGAGGCAATGTAGTGCGAGGACTTGTGAGTGATGTCCACGCCCTGGTAGATGATTTGCCCGCCGCTGGCACGGGGCTGGCCAAAAATCGACATCAGCAGCGTGGATTTGCCCGCGCCGTTGGAGCCGATCAGGCTCACGGTCTCGCCCTCTTCAATATGCATCGACACTTTTTTCAACGCCTGGATCGGCCCGTAGTGAACGTCCAGTTCCTTGAGTTCGAGGATCGTGCTCGTCATATCAGCTCCTCTTCGTCTGCGCCGAGATAGGCAGCAATCACTTTCGGGTCGTTACGAATAGCGTCAGGCCCGCCTTCGGCAATCACGTTCCCGTGGTCGAGCACCACGATGTGATCGGAAATACTCATGACCATGCCCATGTCGTGCTCGATCAGCACCACGGTCAGGTCGTGTTCGTCGCGCAACAGGCGAATCATTGCGCTCAACGCTTCGGTTTCCTGCGGGTTGAGGCCAGCCGCCGGTTCATCGAGACAGATGATTTGCGGGCGGGTACACATGGCCCGCGCAATCTCCAGCCGCCGCTGCTGACCGTAGGACAACTCGCCAGCCAAACGGTTGGCGCAGTCCACCAGATCGACCACCTCCAGCCAGTAGAACGCGTGGTCCAGCGCATCGCTTTCGGCCTTGCGATAGCCCTTGGTGTTGAGGATACCGGCGAGCATGCTGCGGTTGACCCACATGTGCTGGGCCACCAGCAGGTTTTCCAGCACCGACATTTCCTTGAACAGGCGAATGTTCTGAAAGGTGCGGGCCAGACCTGAGCGGTTGACCAGATGAGTACCACCGAACATTTTGTAGTACAGACGACTGGCGAACGCCTTGGGCGATACGAAGTCAGTCAACTTGAACGGCTCGCCCAACAACTTGATGACGTTGGTGCGTGTGCCTCGGGCATTGAGTTCGATCTTGCCGCCACTGGCCTTGTAGAACCCGGTCAGGCAGTTGAACACGGTGGTTTTACCGGCACCGTTGGGGCCAATCAGGGCAAAGATCGAGTTGCGTTTGACCTTGAGGCTGACATCGCTCAGGGCCTTGATCCCGCCAAAGTGCATCATCAGTTTATCGACCGAGAGCACAACGTCGTCATTCAGAGTGGGTTCGTTCATGGCGCAACCCCCTTGCGTGGTGTGACCCCGACACGGCTGATGCGGATCAGGCCCCGCGGTCGCCAGATCATCATCAACACCATCAATACACCAAACAGCAGCACCCGGTATTCGGCAAAGCTGCGCAGCAGTTCAGGTGCCACGGTCAGCACGAACGCAGCGATCACCACGCCCACCGTCGAGCCCATGCCGCCGAGCACCACAATGGCGAGGATCAGTGCCGACTCGAAAAAGGTAAACGAGGACGGGTTTACAAAACCCTGATAACTGGCAAAGAACACCCCGGCAAGACCTGCAGTGGAAGCACCGATGGTGAACGCCGAGAGTTTGACCAGCACGTGGTTCAGGCCCATGGAGCGACAGGCGATTTCGTCTTCGCGCAGCGCTTCCCAGGCACGGCCAATCGGCATGCGTGTCAGGCGGTGCTTGATGTACAGCACCAGCAGCACCACCAGAAACAGCACGATGTAGATAAACAGGAATTTGATATTGGGGTTGTAGTCCAGGCCGAAAAACTGGTGGAACGGCACCCCGCCCTCTTTGGCTACGCGGCCAAACTCCAGCCCGAGAAACGTCGGTGAAGGCACCGGCATACCGTTGGGCCCACCGGTAAACGACAGCCAATTATTGAGGATCAGGCGAATGATTTCACCAAAACCCAGGGTCACGATGGCCAGGTAATCCCCATGCATTCGCAATACCGGAAACCCGAGAATGCACCCCGCCATCGCCGCCGCAATGGCCGCCAGCGGCAGCACCGACCAGAAGCCCAGTCCCAGGTACTGATAACCCAGCGCCAGGCCATAAGCACCGATGGCGTAGAAGGCCACGTACCCCAGGTCAAGCAAGCCCGCCAACCCGACCACGATGTTCAGCCCAAGGCCGAGCAGCACGTAGATCAGGCCGAGGATGACCACGGTCAGGATGTACTTGTTGGCAAAAAACGGGAACACGATGGCAATCACGATCAGCAGTGGCACGATCCAGCGCAGCCGCGATTTGTAATCGGGTGGCAGCACGTGTACGCCAGAACCACTGGACTCAAAGCTCTGAAGGATCTTCAAACCCTTGGACGTTTGCAGGAACAGGCTCAGGACAAACCGCCCCACCATCACAATCGCCACCAGCCAGCCAACACGCGCTGGCTGCAGGTTAAAGCTATAGCCGTCGAGCACAACCCCCACGATCGGCCCGAACACAATCAATGAAATCAACCCGGCAAGGATCGAATCGATAACGCTTTTTTTGATATCAATCGGTTTGTTAATGGCTGCAGACATACTTACACCTTCGCCACGAGAGGACGACCCAGCAGGCCTTGGGGACGGAAAATCAGAATCAGCACCAGCAGTGAGAAACTGAACACGTCCTTGTAATCCGAGTTAACCAACCCGGCAAAAAGTGACTCGGAAATACCCAGGATGATCCCGCCGAGCATGGCGCCAGGCAATGATCCAATCCCGCCGAGCACGGCAGCGGTAAACGCCTTGATGCCGATAATGAAGCCGGCATAAAAGTCGAACGTGCCGTAGTTCATGGTGATCAGCACACCGGCCAGAGCGGCCATGGCAGCACCGATCACAAACACGTAGGAAATCACCCGGTCGGTGTTAATCCCCAGGATCGACGCCATCTTGCGGTCTTGCTGGGTGGCGCGGCACATGCGGCCCAGCTTGGTGTACTTGATGATGTAGGTCAGCAGGCCCATCCCCACGAAGGCCGCGATCAGAATGAAGACTTTGGTGTAGGTGAGTTGTACAAAACCGGTGCCAATGTCCACGCGCCAGGAGCCGCTCAGCAGGGTTGGAACCCCTTGCTGGCGTGAACCCTGGGCAATTTGCACGTAGTTTTGCAGGATCAGGGAAATACCGATGGCGCTGATCAGCGGCGCCAGCCGTGTGGAGTTTCGCAGAGGTTTGTAAGCCACGCGTTCGATGACCCAGCCATACACGCCAGTCACCACAACGGTGAAAATCAAGGTACCCAACATCAGTAGCGGGAAGGATTCAATACCGAAGTATGCCAACAGAGCCAGACTGATCGCCGCGAGGTAAGCAGAGATCATGTACACCTCGCCGTGGGCGAAGTTGATCATGCCGATGATGCCGTAGACCATTGTGTAGCCGATGGCGATCAGGCCGTACACAGACCCGAGGGTCAGGCCGTTCAGCAGTTGCTGTAGGAAAATACCATCCATAACGCAATCTCACGCACTGGAGCCTTTGCGCAGACGCAAGCCATCCACGCCGTCAGAGGACAGCTTGGGTGGCAGGGTGTGTGCGACTCCTGGAAAAGAAGACAGGTGGTGCAGATACATTCCCGCCTGATGCCCGCCGAAGCGGACATCAGGCGAGTGATTCATCTCACTTCTGTTTTTCCAGCTGGTGATATTTGCCGTCTTTGTCCCACTGATAAACCACGTAGTCAGAGACTTTCAGGTCGCCTTTGCCGTCCCAGTTTTTTTCACCCATCACGGTTTTAACCGGGTTGGCCTTGAGCCACTTGGCGGCGTCTTCGCCTTTGTTGGATTTGGCGCCATTGAAGGCGTCAGCCAGGGCCTGGATCGAGGCGTAGGCGTACAGGGTGTAGCCTTCAGGCTCGGTGCCCGCTTTGCGGAACTCTTCAACGACCGCCTTGCTGTCCGGGAGCAGGCGCGGGTCGGCGCCGAAGGTCATGTACACGCCATCGACATACTGCGGGCCACCGGCAGTGGCCACCAGTTCGTCGGTCACGATGCCATCGTCCGACATGAATTTCACATCCTTGAGACCCGCTTCACGCAGTTGGCGGACCAGAGGACCGGCTTCTGGATGCAGACCGCCGAAGTACACGACATCGGCACCGGCGCCGCGGATTTTTGTAACCAGCGCGCTGAAGTCTTTTTCACCCCGGGTCAGGCCTTCTTCCAGGATGGGTTTCACGCCGCGCTTGGTCAGCTGTGCACTGGTGGCATCGGCCAGACCTTTACCGTAGGTGTCCTTGTCGTTGATGACCGCTACTTTCTTGCCCTTGAGCACGTCGACAATGTAGTCGCCTGCAACGATGCCTTGCTGGTCATCTCGTCCGCACATACGGAACACCGCATCCAGCCCGCGCTCAGTGACCTGCGGGTTGGTCGAGCCTGGGGTGATCATGATCACACCCGCATCGGCATACACCTCGGAAGCAGGAATCGTATTCGAGGAGCAGAAGTGACCGACCACACCGATCACTTTGTCCTGATCGACCAGGCGGTTGGCCACGGCCACGGCCTGCTTGGGTTCGCAGGCATCGTCGCCGGCAACCAGCTTGATCTTCTCGCCGTTGATCCCGCCCGCCTTGTTGATTGCATCCGCAGCCGCCTGCGCACCCTTCATGTACTGCTCGCCAAATGCCGCGTTAGCACCCGTCATGGGGCCCGCCACACCGATTTTAAGATCCGCCTGAACAAACGAAGAGACACCCAGCGCTGCTGCCACGGCGAGGGCCAGAAAACCTTTTTTGTAGAACGTCTGCGACATGAGGTGGTGCTCCTGAGGTTTTATTAGATGGCACTTCGACTTCACTTAAAGCTCAGAGCAAGCCGCGTGCCATTGGCTTTTTATTCTTGGAAAAGTCGTTCTTTTGTTGTTTTATCGACTGTTTCGAGCCCATTTTCATTGGGCGTGCAACCGTCTAAACCGAGGAAGGTGAAACCGTTAAGTTTTTGCAGGCGCAACCACTCACGACTAACGTTGCAACCGGGTTGCCCTGCATTGTGCAACCGACCTGTAACCACTTGCGTCACCGAACTGCACACTCTCGGTGCATGACTGCTACAGGCCGCACCACTAAAGGCTAGCTGCTACGCGGCGAAACGTTGTGCCGTCCGAAAAAAAACCCGTCAGATCACAATTCTCAAACATTGGCCCGCGTGATACAGCGAGAAACCCGCTTCGTACAAACAGCTGCGCAACCCCGTTCCAGAGAGCGGCCGCATCGGCGCAAAAGGAATCGGCAAGGCCTTCGCATCGCCATTGCACAGGTAGTCGGCAAACGCTTTTCCCACCACGCTGCCCGTGGTCACGCCACGGCCGTTGTAACCCGTGACTGCCACCAAACCGGGCGCGGGCTCGAATAAACGCATCAGGTGATCGGGAGTAAACGCGATACACCCGGTCCAGGTGCACTCCCACTCCACGCCCTTGAGGTACGGAAAGTAATGCTGTTGAACCCGGTCGGCCCAGGCTTTGAGAAACCACGCAGGCTTTTGATTGCCATTACCCAGGCTGCCCAACAATAAGCGGCCGTCAGCATCGCGGCGGATGCTGCTCAATACCTGGCGGGTGTCCCACGAGCCCTGGCCGCCGGGCAGGATGCGTTCAGCGGTGGCATCGGTCAGCGGTTTGGAGGCGACTTGATAGTAATAACCAGGGAAAAAGTTACGTCGCAGGTCAGTCCATTCGCCTTCGGTGTAGGCATTGGACGCCAGGACTACCTGCTCAGCATTGACCGCACCCTGAGCCGTCTGTACTGACCAGCGTGTGCCCTGGCGCTCTAACCCGGTGACTGGAGAATGGTCAAACAGACGCCCGCCCAGATCACTCGCAGCCTTGGCCAGGCCCGAGGTGTAAGCCATCGGGTTGAGTGTCCCAGCGCGCCGGTCGAGCAAGGCAGCGGCGATTTTCGGGGTGCCGGTAGCGGCTTCACAAGCAGCCCCGGTGAGCAGTTCAACCGGGGCTCCACGACGCTTCCATTGCGCTTCGCGGCTGCGCAGATCGGCTTCGCCCCGAGCGTTATGGGCCATGTGCAACGTGCCTTCGCGCCGCAGTTGGCAGTCGATCCGGTACTTGTCGATCAGGCTGAACACCAGCGCGGGCGCAGCACCGAGCATTCGATTGAGCTGACTGCCCACGGCTTCGCCGAAACCGGCTTCGATATCATCCGGAGGGATCCACATCCCGGCGTTAACCAGCCCCACGTTGCGCCCCGAACCACCGTGCCCGGTGCGATGAGCTTCGAGTACACAGACGCTTTTGCCTTGTTCAAGCAAATGGATGGCGGCGGACAGTCCGGTGATGCCAGCCCCGATCACACACACATCAACATTCAGTTCGCCCTTGAAAGTGGGCGCCTGAGGACGTTGTGGGGTGAGGTTTTCCCACAAACACTGTTCGAGTAAAGGCATTGCCAAGCTCCAGAAATGAAACCTAACGGTGATGCAATCATGGGCGCAACGGGTGTGGGAGCGGGCTTGCTCGCGATGCAGACAACCCGGTCTGGCTGGCAGACCGCAGCGATGCAATCGCGAGCAAGCCCGCTCCCACCGTATCCTCCCACCACAGGTGACTCAGGGCTTACCTCAATCGAAGGTAATCCCCTGCGCCAACGGCAGTTCCAGCGAGTAATTGACGGTATTGGTCTGGCGCCGCATGTAGCCGCGCCACGCATCCGAGCCCGACTCCCGGCCGCCACCGGTTTCTTTCTCGCCACCAAAGGCACCGCCAATCTCCGCACCGCTTGGGCCAATGTTGACGTTGGCAATCCCGCAGTCACTGCCGGTGGCCGACATGAATTGCTCGGCTTCACGCACATCGGTGGTGAAAATGCATGACGACAGGCCCTGAGGCACGGCGTTGTTCAAGCGCAAAGCCTCGGCAAAGTCGCTGTAACCGACGACGTACAGAATCGGGGCGAAGGTTTCGTCGCAAACCACATCGCTCTGCTCCGGCATTTCAACAATCGCCGGGGCCACGTAGTAAGCGCCGGGATACTGGCCAGCCAACTGACGCTCACCCCCAAACACCCGCCCGCCTTCGCTCAAGGCCTGTTCCAGTGCGTCCTGCATGTTTTCAAAGCTGTGCTTGTCGATCAGCGGGCCCACCAGGTTGCCTTGCAGCGGGTGGCCGATACGGACTTTGGAATAGGCGGCCTTGAGCCGGGTGACGATTTCTTCCTTGACCGATTCATGGGCGATTAGCCGGCGCAGGCTGGTGCAACGTTGACCGGCGGTACCGACGGCGCTGAACAGAATGGCGCGTACGGCCATGTCCAGATCGGCGCTCGGGGCCAGGATCATTGCGTTGTTGCCGCCCAGCTCCAGAATGCTGCGGGCAAAGCGGGCTGCGACTACGGGTGCCACTTCACGCCCCATGCGCGTGCTGCCAGTAGCGCTGATCAGTGCTACGCGCGGGTCTTCAACCAGTGCCTGGCCCGCATCACGACCGCCGATAATCACTTGGGCCAGGTACTTGGGGGCGTCGGCAAATGAATTCAGGACCCGATCAAACAACGCCTGGCAAGCCAGCGCGGTGAGCGGGGTTTTCTCGGACGGCTTCCAGATCACGGCGTTGCCGCACACCAGCGCCAGCGTGGTATTCCACGCCCAGACGGCCACCGGGAAGTTGAATGCGCTGATCACCCCAACCACACCCAACGGATGCCAGGACTCACGCATATGGTGGCCCGGGCGCTCGGAGGCGATGGTCAAACCGTACAGCTGACGCGACAGGCCGACGGCGAAGTCGCAGATGTCGATCATTTCCTGCACTTCGCCCAGGCCTTCCTGGGTGATTTTGCCCGCTTCCCACGACACCAGCTCGCCGAGGTCAGCCTTGTACTCACGCAGCAAATCGCCGAACTGGCGCACCAGCTCACCACGGCGCGGGGCCGGCACCTTGCGCCAGGCCTCGAAGGCGTGCTCGGCGCGGGTGACGTGCTGCTCGGTTTCGGCACCACCTTCCCAGTGAACGGCACCTATCTGGCTGCCATCAATCGGCGTGTAAACCGGCTGATTGCCCTGTTGATACAGCGCGGGGTTTACACCCAGACGATCCAGTAATGCAGCGACCATTGAAGGCACTCCTTGAACGTGAAAAAGATAATTCGCAGGCCAGTAGTTGTAGCTGGGTCCCATGACGGCAACAAACGACCTTTAAGCGAGATATCATTCCGAAAATTCATGCTGGGTTGGTAACCTTGCCTGACAACAAGAATTAGGGGCCTTTCATGCTCAACAAGCGCCATCTACCCTCGATCACGGCCTTGCAGTGTTTTGAGGCCGTCACGCGCCATCTGAGCTTCACCCGCGCCGCCGAAGAACTGAACCTGACCCAGAGCGCGGTCAGCAAGCAGGTCGCGCAGTTGGAGGAGCTGCTGCAGCACCTGCTGTTTCGCCGGGTGCGACGCCGTTTGCAACTGACGCCCGCAGGTGATTTGTACCTGGTAGAAGTCCGAAAAATCCTGACCCAGATCGAAATGTCGACCCATACCCTGCGCTCCTATGGTGGCGAAACGGAGGTCTTGCGGGTCTCGACGCCATCAACCTTTGGTGCCCGCTGGCTGGTACCGCGACTCAAGGGCTGGGGCATACGCCATCCGCACATCCATCTGGACCTGTGCAACGAGCAGCAAGGCGACGACCTGCTTCAAGGGCGCAGCGATCTGGCGTTTTATTTCGGCCAGGGCTCACGGCCTGGCACCGAAAGCCTGAAGCTGTTTGGTGAAGAACTGGTCGCCGTGTGTGCGCCCGCAAGCCTGCCAAGCACTGCCCTCACCGATCCGACCCAACTGACCGATATGGTGCTGTTGCAGAACGCCTCTCGGCCCCAGGCCTGGCACGAATGGTTTGAGCATCAGGGCTTTTGCACCGACCACAGCTATCACGGGCCGCGCTTTGACACCTTTTATATGTGCATCCGTGCGGCGCAAGTAGGGTGTGGCGTAGCCTTGCTACCCAGATTTCTGGTGGAAGAGGAATTGGCCGACGGCAAACTGGTCATCGCCTGGCAGCACCTGATGCCGAGTCGCGACTCGTATTACCTGGCGTATCCTGAGCATTCGGCAGGCGTGCCCAAGGTGCGCGAGTTTGTGAGCTGGATGATGGAGCAACTGAATGACCCGTAATCCTGTAGTCGCTGCCGCAGGCTGCGATAAGGGCTGCAAGCCCTTTAAAAACCAGGGTCGCTGCGCAACCCATCGCAGCCTGCGGCAGCGACTACAGAGATCCACGTCGCTTCATTCTTAAAAACCGCTGGCAAAACCGCCCGCGGATATGCGCCACTAGCGCCATTCATTGAAAAAGCTGAACACCGTGGCAATCAGGCACGGGCAGCATGGAGATTGCCGCTATGAGCGAGAGTGTATTTGCCGATCGCATCGTGCAGAACCTGCTCGACACCGACTTCTACAAATTGACCATGATGCAGGCGGTGCTGCACAACTACCCCAACGTTGAAGTCGAATGGGAATTCCGCTGCCGCAACAGTGAGGATTTACGCCCGTACCTCAACGAAATTCGCCACCAGATCGAGCGTCTGGGCGAGCTGAGCATGACTCAGGACCAGTTGGGGTTCCTGGAGCGAATCACGTTTATGAAGCCCGACTTCATACGCTTTCTGGGCCTGTTTCGCTTCAATATGCGCTACGTACACACCGGCATCGAAAACGGCGAGCTGGTTATCCGCCTGCGTGGGCCGTGGCTGCATGTGATTTTGTTTGAAGTGCCGATGCTGGCGATTGTCAGTGAAGTCCGTAACCGCTCGCGTTATGCAGGCACCGTGCTGTCCCAGGCTCGCGAGCAGCTGTATCGCAAGTTCGACTGGCTGCAGGCCAACGCCAGTACCGAAGAATTGTCCGAGTTGCAGGTCGCCGATTTCGGTACTCGTCGACGTTTCTCATACCGAGTGCAGGAAGAAGTCGTCAACGTGCTCAAGCATGACTTCCCCGGGCGTTTTGTTGGTACCAGCAACGTCAACTTGTCCCGCGAGCTGGGCATGAAGCCCCTGGGCACCATGGCCCACGAGTGGATCATGGCCCATCAGCAACTGGGCCCACGGCTGATCGACAGCCAAAGCGCAGCGCTCGATTGCTGGGTGCGCGAGTACCGCGGGCTACTGGGCATTGCCCTGACGGACTGCATCACCACCGATGCCTTTCTGAAAGATTTTGATCTGTACTTCGCCAAGCTGTTCGACGGCTTGCGCCACGACTCGGGCGACCCGGTGGTATGGGCCGAAAAATGCATAACCCATTACCACAAGCTGGGCATTGATCCGATGAGCAAGACCCTGGTGTTCTCCGACAGCCTGACCCTGCCCCGCGCGCTGGAGATTTTCCGGGCACTGCGCGGCAGGATCAACGTCAGCTTCGGTATCGGCACCAACCTGACCTGCGACATTCCGGGTGTTGAGCCGATGAGCATCGTGCTTAAAATGACCGCCTGTAATGGCTCGCCAGTGGCCAAGATCTCGGATGAGCCGGGCAAGACCCATTGCTCGGACCCAAACTTCGCCGCCTATTTGCGCCACGTTTTCCAAGTTCCTGAACAGTCTTCCAAGGAGTGAATCATGCAGGCCGTACAGCGTCAGATTGCTGAAGACCTCAAGGTCCAGCCGCCGTTTAAAGACCTCCCGGCCCTTGAGGCCGAGGTCGCCCGACGCATCACTTTTATTCAGTGCTGCCTGCACAATTCCAGGCTCAAGACCCTGGTGCTGGGCATCAGCGGCGGGGTCGATTCACTGACCGCAGGGCTGATGGCGCAACGGGCAGTCCAGCAGTTGCGCGAGCAGACTGGCGACCCGTCCTATCGATTCATTGCCGTGCGCTTGCCTTACGGCGTGCAGCACGACGAAGTCGACGCCACGGCGGCTGTGGACTTCATCAATCCGGACGAGCGCCAGACCGTCAACATCGGCCCTGCGGTCAAGGCCCTGGCGGCTGAAGTCACGGCCTTTGAAGGCAAGCCCCCGGCCACCGTTGATTTTGTGCTGGGCAATACCAAGGCGCGGATGCGCATGGTGGCGCAGTACACCATCGCCGGCGCAACGGGCGGGCTGGTGATCGGCACTGACCATGCAGCGGAAGCGGTGATGGGTTTCTTCACCAAATTCGGTGACGGCTCCTGCGATCTGGCGCCGCTCAGCGGGCTGGTCAAGCATCAGGTGCGGGCTATTGCCCGGCATTTTGGAGCCCCGGAATCGCTGGTGGAAAAAGTCCCGACTGCCGACCTTGAAGACCTGGAGCCGGGCAAGCCTGATGAAGCCTCCCACGGCGTAACCTATGCCGAGATCGATGCCTTTTTGCATGGTCAACCGGTGAGCGAAGAGGCGTTCAGGATCATCAGCAGTACGTACGAAAAAACCCATCACAAGCGTGAGATGCCGTTCGCACCTTAAACGCTGTAGGAGCGGGCTTGCTCGCGACAGGATCACCTCGGTTTGCCTGACAAATCGCGGCGCCTGCATCGCGAGCAAGCCCGCTCCCACCGTGTTTCATCAAAGGCAGTACGAAAAAACGGAATGAACCCCGCATTTTTTTTCGCTTGTGGCTCCCGCACTCAAAGGCTTTGATAAGCGTCTATTTCGTCGCCAGAGCCCTGCCCCATGTCTTCTTTCGATGGTTTGTTCTCACTTGTCGATTCTTTGCTCGGTCAATCGGCATCCGGTTGGCTGCGCAAGCATGTCGAGGTGCCCGAAGGCCTGCTGCGCTTCAGTTGGCATGAGCAGGCGCTGCACCGGGCCTGGCTTGCCGAAGCACTGAACCTGTGCCTGCTGCACAAGCTGGTAGAGGCCGTGCCGGATGGCCGACGCTATGTGGAAGAGCAGGCCCGGCAAGGTCGCAAAGTGGTGTTCGACCACGGAGCCATTCGCACGGTGGACTGGCCCGAAAACGGAGAGTTACCCCGTGGTCGTCAGGCATTTTCGCGTTTGCTGGAGCCGCTGGGCTTTACTGACGTGCGAACTTATCCACTGACCAAACTGAACATGACCGGCTGGGGCTACAGACAAATGGACCTGCCCGAGGACATCGCCCAGTTCTTTGTCTCGGAACTGCACCCCGGCCGTTTCAGCGAGGCATTTCAACAGGCCGTTACACGGGTGGTCGGCGCAAGCCTCGATCCGCTGCAAGCCGAACACCAAAGCATCCTCAAACGCCTTAGTCTCACCCGTCATTGCAGCCTGAGTGAAGCGCACACGTTATTGCCGGCGTTGTATGAGGCATTCGGTCGCCAGCATGGGGTGGTGCATGAAGGGGATTACCAGTGCCTGCTCAATGAAAGTGCCGAAATGGCCTGGATTGCCACTGAGGGCAACAGTTTCAACCACCTGACCGACCGGGTTGTGGATCTGCAAGCATGCGTCGCGCAACAACGCGACCTGCAACGCCCCATGAAAGACAGCATTGAAGTGTCGGCCTCGGGGCGAGTGATGCAAACCGCGTATCGCGCCTGTACGGTCAGTCGCGGCCTGGTCGATGCAACAGGGGTTTACCGCGAGCACGCAGTGCCTGGCTCGTTTGTGGAATTTATCCAGCGCGAGGTCGACCCTGACACTGGCCGGATCGACCTGAACTTCGACAGCAGCAACGCCCAGGGCATTTTCAAGATGACCGACTCAAAGGCCTGAATGCAAGCAGCCCTGACGGCGCATGGCACGTCAGGGCTGCTGGTGGGCTCGCGGAGTCTTATTTAAGAACCACAGCGCCTTTCATCATCGAGTTGTGGCCCGGGAAGGTGCAGAAGAATTCATATTCTTCGCCCGCCTTGAGCTTGGCCACGTCGAAGGTCACGGAGTCTTTCTCGCCAGCGCCGATCACTTTGGTGTGGGCGATTACGCGCTCGTCACCGTCCTTGAGGTAGTTTTTATCCAGACCGGCTGCAATACCGTCGGTGGAAACTGCCTGCATGTCTGCCTTTTTGCTCAAGACCCAGTTATGGCCCATGACGTTTTTCGGCAAGTTACCGGAGTGCGTCAGGTTAACGGTGAACGTCTTGCAGGACTTGTCGATGACGATCTCTTTCGTGTTGTAAGACATTTGGTCAGTCGAATCGACAGTCACAGCGCACTCAGCCGCCAGCAAATGGCCGCTGGCCAGCGTCAAAAGGGATACCGCAACAACTTTGGCAAACATGGTCTATCTCCAAGGCAGGGTATGAAAAACTAAAATCTGTATACAGATTTCCTGAAAATTGTCTCGATTCATATGATCTGCGTCATGGTCTATCGCCGCGATCGAGAGAATCCATCCCAAAATGGACTTCAGGCCTATAACCTTAGGTCATCATTTTGAATATTGGGGAATAAGTAATGGGACTTCCTGCATTGATGACCTGTTTGCTCGCCACGTATGCCTGTGGGGCTTGCGGCCATGACCGCCTCTGGTCCGAGATTTAATCCACAACAGGCTTTTGGGTGGGTGTAGAGTCGTATTTTTAGCGCAAAGTACAACCTTGCAAAAACCCAGCTAACGGCTAAGCACTAATACAGGGCAGAATACGCGCCGCTTAACCTCACCTTCGACCCCAAGAGGATCGCCCATGGCCAAACCAAACTATAACTTCGCTAAGCGTCAAAGAGACTTGGCTAAAGAGCAGAAGAAAGAGGAAAAGGCTGCACGCAAGAAAGCGGCGGCTGAAGGCGGCATCGCAGACACCGAGCTGGACCAGGACGTCGACACCGAAAATGAAGGCGCCGCAGAAGATACCGGCGCTACAGAAGATAAAGCTCCAACCGCTTGAGCCCTACCTAGGCCCGGTTATCCACAACCCGGCCCACAGGATCTGTGATCAGGATCAGCAGCCCGGCTGTTGATCCTCGCAGTTAGCCTGCTGCCCTCTCAGACGCTTCAAACCTCATCCCCTTGCTCTGCGACAGCGAACAGCCTACAAACCCGTGGCAGGCTTCTCAGCGCGCAGAATGCACAACGCCAGCCCGAAGGCTGGCGTTGGCATGGCGCTACCCTGTAGCCGCCGCAGGTTGCGATAAGGGCCGAAGGACCTTCGCTCTTGAAAAAGCGCGACCCCTTCGGGCTCGATCGCAGCCTGCGGCAGCGACTACAGGGCTTGCATCAGGTTTAGCGCGGCACGACCGGCTTGCGGGTCGGCTTTTGGCTTTTTCCGCCCTTGGCTGCTTCGTGACGCTCTTTGGCAGCCTGTTTGTTACGGGCGAATGCGGCGGCCTTGGCCTGTTCACGCTTGTCCCACGGGTTGCCGCCATCGCTGGCACGCGGCGGGAGGCCGGTATGCTGGGTCAGGATCTTGGTGGTCTTTTCCCCGGCAACCTTGTGGCTGCCAGCGGGCGTCGAGTTTTTGCGGCGCGCACTCTGGTAGCTGTCAGTCGCAGGCTGGTGCAACGGGATCAGTTGATCCTTGCCCGAACCGATCAGGTCGGCGCGCCCCATACGGGTCAACGCTTCACGCAGCATCGGCCAGCCTTTCGGGTCGTGGTAACGCAAGAACGCCTTGTGCAGACGGCGCTGCTCTTCGCTCTTGACGATGGTCACCGAGTCGCTCTTGTACGTGACCTTGCGCAGCGGGTTCTTGCCCGAGTGATACATCGCGGTGGCAGTGGCCATCGGCGACGGGTAGAACGCCTGGACCTGGTCGGCACGGAAACCATTGGTCTTGAGCCAGATCGCCAGGTTCATCATGTCTTCGTCTTTGGTGCCCGGGTGGGCAGCAATGAAGTACGGAATCAGGTACTGCTCTTTACCGGCTTCCTTGGTGTACTTCTCGAACATGCGCTTGAACTTGTCATAGCTGCCAATACCCGGCTTCATCATCTGGTTGAGCGGACCTTCCTCGGTGTGTTCCGGGGCGATCTTCAGATAACCACCAACGTGGTGGGTGACCAGTTCTTTGACGTATTCCGGCGATTCAACCGCCAGGTCGTAGCGCAAGCCCGATGCGATCAGGATCTTCTTCACGCCCGGCAAGGCACGGGCACTGCGATACAACTGGATCAGCGACGAGTGGTCAGTGTTCAGGTTCGGGCAGATGCCCGGGAACACGCAAGACGGCTTGCGGCACGCGGATTCGATTTCCGGCGTTTTGCAGGCGATGCGGTACATGTTCGCCGTCGGGCCGCCGAGGTCGGAAATAACACCGGTAAAGCCAGGCACCTTGTCGCGGATCTCTTCGATTTCACGAATGATCGACTCTTCGGAGCGGTTCTGGATGATCCGGCCTTCGTGCTCGGTAATCGAGCAGAAGGTACAGCCGCCGAAGCAGCCACGCATGATGTTGACCGAAAAACGAATCATGTCGTAGGCAGGGATTTTTTCCTTGCCGTACGCAGGGTGCGGAATACGTGCGTAAGGCATGCCAAACACGTAGTCCATTTCTTCGGTAGTCATCGGGATCGGTGGCGGGTTGAACCACACGTCCACTTCGCCGTGCTTTTGTACCAGCGCACGGGCGTTACCCGGGTTGGTTTCAAGGTGCAACACGCGGTTGGCGTGAGCATAAAGCACCGCATCGCCACGCACTTTCTCGACCGAGGGCAAGCGGATGACTGTCTTGTCGCGGGTCATGCGCGGGCTGGCCAGGATCTGTACGACCTTGGCTTCGTTCGGGTCTTCAACCGGACCTTTTTCCTGCTCGATCGCGCAGGCCTGGGTGTCCTGGGTATTGACGTACGGGTTGATGATCTTGTCGACCTTGCCCGGACGATCGATACGCGTTGAATCGACTTCATACCAGTCTTTAGGCGTATCGCGGCGAATGAACGCGGTGCCGCGCACATCGGTAATGTCTTCAATCTTGTGGCCATAGGACAGACGCTGGGCCACTTCAACAATGGCGCGCTCGGCGTTGCCGTACAGCAGGATGTCGGCGCAGGCGTCGATCAGGATCGAGTTGCGAACACGGTCCTGCCAGTAGTCGTAGTGCGCGATACGGCGCAGGGAAGCCTCGATGCCGCCGAGGACAATCGGCACATTCTTGTAGGCTTCTTTACAACGCTGGCTGTACACCAGGCTGGCGCGATCCGGACGTTTGCCAGCCATGCCACCAGGGGTGTAGGCGTCATCGGAACGGATCTTTTTGTCAGCGGTGTAACGGTTGATCATCGAGTCCATGTTGCCGGCAGCGACGCCGAAGAACAGGTTGGGCTCGCCCAGCTTCATGAAATCGTCTTTGGACTGCCAGTTCGGCTGGGCAATGATGCCCACGCGAAAGCCCTGGGACTCCAGCAGTCGACCAATGATGGCCATGCCGAACGAGGGATGATCGACATAGGCATCACCGGTCACGATGATGATGTCGCATGAATCCCAGCCAAGCTGATCCATCTCCTCCCTGCTCATTGGCAGGAATGGTGCTGGGCCGAAACATTCGGCCCAGTACTTCGGATAGTCAAATAGAGGCTTGGCTGCTTGCATGTCGATGACCGGTGTTGAGTACAGAAAATGGGGGCGCGGCATTTACTAAGAAATTCGCGGGCGCGGAATATAGCACAAAAAGTGATCAATTCCGACGGCGATGGTCGGAATTGATCACTCACCCGTGGGAGCGGGCTTGCTCGCGATGGAATCGCTGCGGCTGGACAGAGATACCGAGCCGCTTGAATCGCGGGCAAGCCCGCTCCCACAGAGAAGTGCCGGGTGTTTAATCGTCGTCGAAGTTGTAACTGCCCGGCGCCAGGTTTTCGAAGCGCGTGTACTTGCCGATAAACGCCAGGCGCGTCGTCCCGATAGGGCCGTTACGCTGCTTGCCGATGATGATCTCGGCAATGCCCTTGTGCTCGGTCTCGGGGTGGTACACCTCGTCCCGGTACACGAACATGATGACGTCGGCGTCCTGCTCGATGGCTCCGGATTCACGCAAGTCGGAGTTGATCGGGCGCTTGTTGGGCCGTTGCTCAAGGGAACGGTTGAGCTGCGACAACGCCACTACCGGGCAGTTGAATTCCTTGGCCAGCGCCTTGAGGGATCGCGAGATCTCGGAAATCTCGTTGGTACGGTTGTCACCGCCCGAACCCGGGATCTGCATCAATTGCAGGTAGTCGATCATGATCAGGCCGATATCGCCGTGCTCACGTACCAGTCGTCGGGTACGGGCGCGCATTTCCGATGGGCTGATGCCCGCCGTGTCGTCGATAAACAGCTTGCGGTCATTGAGCAGATTGACCGCCGAAGTCAGGCGCGGCCAATCGTCGTCTTCGAGGCGACCGGCCCGGACCTTGGTCTGGTCGATACGCCCAAGGGACGACAGCATACGCATGATTAGCGATTCGCCTGGCATCTCGAGGGAGTAAACCAGTACCGCTTTTTCGCTGCGCAGCACTGCGTTTTCAACGAGGTTCATCGCAAAGGTGGTTTTACCCATCGATGGACGACCTGCGACGATGATCAAGTCGGCAGGCTGCAGGCCGCTGGTCATGCCGTCCAGGTCGGTGTAGCCGGTGGACAGGCCGGTGATGGCGTTGTCGGTATTGAACAGCGTGTCGATACGGTCGATGGCTTTGGTCAACAGATCGTTGACGCTGACCGGGCCGCCGGTTTTTGGCCGGGCCTCGGCAATCGCAAAGATCTGGCGCTCGGCCTCGTCGAGAATTTCGGCAGCATTGCGGCCTTCGGGGTTGAAGGCACTGTCGGCGATCTCGGTGCTGATGCCGATCAACTGGCGCAAGGTGGCGCGCTCGCGAACGATCTGCGCATAGGCCTTGATGTTGGCGACCGACGGCGTGTTTTTTGCCAGCTCTCCGAGATAACCAAGACCGCCGACTTGCGAGGTCTGACCTTCCTTGTCCAATTGCTCGGCAAGGGTCACGACGTCGATCGGGGAGTTCTGGTCCGCCAGCTTGGCGATGGCACGGAAGATCAGGCGGTGGTCATGCCGATAGAAATCACCGTCCGAGACCTGATCCAGCACGCGTTCCCAGGCGTTGTTATCCAGCATCAAACCACCGAGCACAGCCTGTTCGGCCTCGATGGAATGCGGAGGCACCTTCAGGGCTGCGGTTTGTAGATCGTATTGCTCAGGAGCGGAGATATCGTTCATGGCCACTTGGAATAAGTATGAAAATCAGAAACTGCAGAAAGACAAAGGGCACGACCTGTAAACAGGATCGTGCCCGATGTTAACCGTCCGGCACACAAGGTGCCAGTCAGTTAAGACTGCTTAAGCAGCTACCACAACAACGCGTACGGTTGCTTCAACTTCGGCGTGCAGGTGCACAGCCACGTCGAATTCGCCAACGTTGCGGATAGTGCCGTTCGGCAGACGAACTTCGCTTTTAGCAACTTCAACGCCGGAGGCGGTCAGTGCATCAGCGATGTCGTGAGTGCCGATCGAACCGAACAGCTTGCCTTCGTCGCCAGCGGTGGCAGTGATAGTCACTTCCAGCTCAGCCAGTTGGGCAGCGCGTGTTTCAGCCGAAGCTTTCTTGTCTGCAGCAGCTTGTTCCAGCTCAGCACGACGCTCTTCAAACGCAGCCAGGTTGGCAGCGGTTGCAGCGGTAGCTTTGCCGTACGGCAGCAGGTAGTTACGACCGTAACCGGCCTTAACATTTACTTTGTCGCCCAGGTTGCCCAGGTTCGCGACTTTTTCCAGAAGGATCAGTTGCATGTGAAAATCCTCTTAACTTTTAACCTTCACCGTCCGCAGAGTCTTTATCGGCACTTTTCGGTGCCAGACGTCCGCGAAAATCAATCAGGCTGTCGACAATGGCCAAAACCACGAGCAACGGATAGATCAGCTGCATAAACAGCAACAGCGTGACGTACAACCCCACCAGCCAGAACCTGGCCAGTCGCTTTTGCGCCACCAGCCCATGAATCAGGGCTAGCCCGGCGAAGAACAGCGCTACGCTGCACAACGGCGTAAGCATGGCCATTTCAGGACCGAAGTTCGGTCCTACAAGCATGCACGCCAGCAATACGAGCGCTGGTCCCAGCGGTAGGCGGATGCTGCGAAATTCGCTGGCAAAACCGCCCGGGTTGTACAACAACGCCTGCCAATAACGCCCAAGCATCAGGCTAAGCACGCTGACGACCTGCATCAAAGCTGCAATCAATCCGGTGAGGACGGGTGCAATCAGTGCTCCAAGGCGCGCTCGCTCTACGTCAGATAACTTGTCGTAGAGACCATTGAGGACCTGCGGCAGAAGTTTTTCCAACTCCTGCGCCATCGCACCAATGGGTTCGCGGAAAACCGTACCCAGGATCACGCCATACACCACACCCAACGCTACGCTGACCAGCAGCACGCGGTTCCAGGACTGTTCGGCGCGCAACATCAACGCCAACCCCAGAGTTCCAAGCAGCACCATAAGGGTGCGAGGCTCTCCGAGAAACCACCAGACCAAGGCCGGCAGTAAAGCCCATGAGAGGATGCTCAAGGCATCTCTCGGACCGCGCCGCAGGAGCACAAGGCTACCTGCAGCAGCACTCAACCAGAACAAGAACGGCAATGCCGCACATCCGGCCACGATTAACGTGGCCTGCACACGGCCTCGCATGATGAACTCAGCTAAGGCGCGCATGCTTTCAATCCTTTACTACTTGTCGACTGCCCGGTCTCAGCGGCCGTGGCTGTCGGTGTAGGCCAGCAGGGCCAGGAAGCGGGCGCGCTTGATAGCGGTGGCCAGCTGACGCTGATAACGAGCTTTAGTACCGGTGATGCGGCTTGGAACAATTTTGCCGGTCTCGGATACGTAAGCTTTCAGAGTGTTGAGATCCTTGTAATCGATCTCTTTCACTTCTTCTGCTGTGAAGCGGCAGAATTTACGACGACGGAAGAAACGTGCCATGTAATTGGCTCCTCAAAAGGTCCGTGGATTACTCGTCAGCGTTATCGCTGGCGTCGCTGTTATCGCTGTCATCGCCATCGGCGCTGTCAGAATGCTCAGGACGGTCACGACGCTCACGGCGCTCACTGCGGTTTTCTTCAGCCTTGAGCATCTCGGACTGGCCAGTTACGGCTTCGTCGCGACGGATGACCAGGTTACGGATCACAGCATCGTTGTAACGGAAGTTGTCTTCCAGCTCAGCCAGGGCTTTGCCAGTGCACTCAACGTTCAGCATCACGTAGTGAGCCTTGTGAACATTGTTGATTGCGTAGGCCAGTTGACGACGGCCCCAATCTTCCAGACGGTGGATTTTGCCGCCGTCTTCTTCGATCAGCTTGGTGTAACGCTCTACCATGCCGCCGACTTGTTCGCTTTGATCCGGGTGGACCAAAAAGATGATTTCGTAATGACGCATGAATGCTCCTTACGGGTTGTAGCCTGCCGCTAACTAAAAAGCGGTCAGACAAGGAGTGAATGACACTTGTGTGTCTTGCCTAGAGAGGCACATATGCGCCCGCCATGACGGCAAGGGGCGCAATTGTAGAGAAGGGACAACAGGGGCGCAAGGCAATTGGTGATTATTTGAACAATATTGCATTGCAAACACCTCAAACAACGATGGGAGCGGACTTGGTCGCGACGGCATCGACGCGGTCATCCTGACACACCGCGTGATATGCATCGCGAGCAAGCCCGCTCCCACCGTTAAATCCGTCTGCGGTTACTTCTTTTTCACAGGGGACTTGGCTTTGACGCTGCGCTGACGCAAGGCTTCGAACAGGCAAACGCCTGTCGCTACCGAAACGTTCAGGCTGCTGACACTGCCCGCCATCGGCAGGCGTACCAGGTAATCGCAATGCTCACGCGTCAGGCGACGCATGCCTTTGCCTTCGGCACCCATGATCAGAATGGTAGGCCCGGTCAGGTCTTGCTCGTACAGCTCCTGCTCGGCTTCGCCGGCAGTACCGACGATCCACAGACCGCGCTGCTGAAGCTTCTTCAACGTGGCCGCAAGGTTGGTAACTGCAACCAACGGAATCACTTCCGCTGCACCACAGGCTACTTTTCGCACAGTAGGGGTCAACGTTGCAGACTTGTCCTTAGGCACGATAACCGCCAAGGCGCCGGCGGCATCAGCCGTACGCAGGCAAGCCCCCAGGTTGTGCGGATCGGTCACACCGTCCAGCACCAGAATCAGCGGAGCACCTTCGGTGCGATCCAGCAATTCGTTGAGCATGGCCTCGCCCCACACCTGGCTCGGGCTCACATCAGCCACAACACCCTGGTGTACGCCCTCAACCCAAACGTCCATCTCGCGACGTTCGGCATTACCTACCGGCACCCGGCTTTCATCAGCCAGCGCGATCAGGGTCTGAACGCGCGGATCGCTACGACCCTCGGCCAACCACACTTGCTTTACGCGCTTGGGATGATGACGAAGCAACGCTTCTACGGCGTGGATGCCGTAGATTTTTTCCAACTGACTCATGACTTGGCCTTAGGTTTGCGCGACCCGCCGCTTTTGGCAGCAGGAGCGGCGCCCGATTTTGGCGGGCCTTTACGATGTTTACTCGGTTTTGAAGGCTTGCCTGCATCTTTAGCAGGTGCTGCCCTACCCGACTTTCCCGGCTCCGATGTCCGACCGCCGCTTTTAGCTTCGGCCAACAGCGCCTGTTTCAATTCGCGACTCTTGCGCAACTCGGCGTTTTTTGCGGCGGCATCACCAGGGCGATAGGCGTCGTCAGTCGTCTTTTTCACGGCCTTGGCTGGCGCGCTGCGTCGTGCAGCAGGTGCTGGCTCGACTGGCTTTTCAGTGGCCTTGGTGCCCGACTTGCCGGCATTTTTGGCCTTGGGCGCATCAGTGGTGCGATTTTTACGACCAATCGGTGCACTGAGGGTTTTTTCCGCCATTTCGAAGTCGATCTTGCGTTCGTCGAGATCGACGCGCATCACCCGCACTTCAACGGTGTCGCCCAAGCGGAAGCTACGACCGGTGCGTTCGCCCGCCAGGCGGTGATGCACAGGGTCGAAGTGATAGTAGTCACCCGGCAAGGCGGTTACGTGAACCAGACCTTCGACATAGATATCGGTCAGTTCCACAAACAGACCAAAACCGGTCACCGCCGTCACCACACCAGGGAACGACTCGCCGACGCGATCCTTCATGAACTCGCATTTGAGCCAGTTGGTCACGTCACGCGTAGCTTCGTCAGCACGGCGCTCGCTCATCGAGCACTGCTCGCCGAGCTGCTCCAGAATCGCTTCGTCGTACGGATAGATACGCGCTTTCGGAATGGTCATCGCGCCAGCACGGCGAACGTGCGGGGTGTCCATTTTGGAATGGATCACGCTGCGAATTGCACGGTGCGTCAACAGATCCGGATAGCGACGAATCGGCGAAGTGAAGTGGGTATAGGCTTCATAGTTCAGGCCGAAGTGGCCCTGGTTATCAGCGCTGTACACCGCCTGACTCAACGAGCGCAGCATCACGGTCTGGATCAGGTGGAAATCCGGGCGATCCTTGATGGTTTCAAGCAGCGCCTGGTAGTCCTTCGGCGACGGACCATCCTTGCCTTTGTGCAGGCTCAGGCCCAGCTCACCCAGGAAGGCGCGCAGTTTTTCCAGACGCTCCGGTGGCGGACCATCGTGAACGCGATACAACGCAGGAATTTCGTGCTTCTTGAGGAACTCAGCGGTGGCCACGTTGGCTGCCAGCATGCACTCTTCAATCAGCTTGTGCGCGTCGTTACGGGTGGTTGGGCGAATTTCAGCGATTTTGCGCTCGGTACCGAAGATGATCCGGGTTTCCTGCGTTTCAAAATCAATCGCGCCACGGGTATGACGAGCGGCCAGCAGCACTTTGTACAGCGAGTAAAGCTGCTTGAGGTGCGGCACGACATCAGCGTATTCGCTGCGCAGTTGCTTGGCCTCAGTGGTTTTTGGCTGTTCCAGAATGGTGCTGACCTTGTTGTAGGTCAGACGTGCCTGGGAGTGAATCACCGCTTCATAGAACTGATAATCAGTCATTTCGCCGGTTTTGGAGATGGTCATCTCGCAAACCATGGCCAAACGGTCGACTTTCGGGTTCAGGGAGCACAGACCATTGGACAGCTGCTCAGGCAGCATCGGGATCACGCGCTCAGGGAAGTACACCGAGTTACCGCGAACCTGCGCTTCGGCATCCAGAGCGGAGCCGATTTTCACATAGCTGGAAACGTCGGCAATCGCCACGTACAACTTCCAGCCACCGGAGAACAGGCGCAGCTTGCCAGGCTTGGCTTCACAGAAAACCGCATCATCGAAGTCGCGGGCATCTTCGCCGTCAATGGTGACGAATGGCAGATGACGCAGATCGATGCGCTTCTCTTTGTCTTTTTCTTCGACTTCCGGCTTCAACCGGGCCGCTTCCTTAAGGACAGCTTCCGGCCAGACGTGGGGAATGTCGTACGTGCGCAGGGCAATATCGATTTCCATGCCTGGGGCCATGTAGTTCCCTACGACCTCAAGCACATCACCTTGCGGCTGGAAGCGCGGCGTCGGCCAGTGAGTGATCTTCACTTCGACGAACTGGCCAATTTTTGCGCCAGCGTTGCGACCCGGCGTAACCAGCACTTCCTGCTGGATCTTCGGGTTATCGGCCACTACGAAGCCAATGCCGCCTTCTTCGAAGTAGCGACCCACGATGGTTTCGTGAGCACGCGAAACCACTTCCACGATCACGCCTTCACGACGACCACGGCGGTCCAGCCCCGAAACACGGGCCAGGGCACGGTCGCCATCGAACACCAGACGCATTTGCGACGGGCTCATGAACAGATCGTCACTGCCATCATCCGGGATCAGGAAGCCGAAGCCATCGCGGTGACCACTGATGCGGCCGAGAATCAGGTCGAGCTTGTCCACCGGCGCATAAGTGCCACGGCGCGTGTAAATCAGTTGGGCATCACGTTCCATCGCTCGCAGGCGACGGCGCAAGGCCTCGATTTGGTCTTCTGTAGTCAGACCGAACTCTTCCACCAACTGTTCGCGAGCAGCAGGCGAGCCACGCTCGGCCAGATGCTGAAGGATCAGTTCGCGGCTAGGGATAGGGTTTTCGTATTTTTCCGCTTCACGTGCGGCCTCGGGATCGAGGGTCTGCCAATCGGCCATTAGATAGTTTTCACCTTGTCTATATGCGGGTTAGTTTGGCATACGCGTATTGAAACGGGAAATTTCAGGGCCACACTGGGCCTTAATAGTCCTTAATGACGCGCTTTGACGCTACCAGCCAACCGTTCGCGAAAAATTTTCAATATTTTTAATCACAACGCTTTACAGGTCAAAGGGTCATCCGTATAGTGCGCGCCATCGACAACGGCAACGTTGAAGATGTTGCCCAGATGGTGAAATTGGTAGACACGCCAGCTTCAGGTGCTGGTGATCGCAAGGTCGTGGAAGTTCGAGTCTTCTTCTGGGCACCAATTCAGAGAGTCAGAGTAGTACAACTCTGGCCCTCACACAAAAACCCGCGAAAGCGGGTTTTTGCATTTCAGATATTCATAAGCCCCTGATTTAATAAAATTAAAACAGGGGTTTACAGATTCAAAAGCTCTCCGTATAGTGCGCCACATCAACAGCGGCAACGTTGCTGATACTGCCCAGATGGTGAAATTGGTAGACACGCCAGCTTCAGGTGCTGGTGACCGCAAGGTCGTGGAAGTTCGAGTCTTCTTCTGGGCACCAATTCAGGTTTACAGATTAACGCTGTATAACCACTCTAAAAGCCCGCGAAAGCGGGCTTTTTAGTTTCCGCAATTGCTTACCCTCCCCCCAAGATTTCTTTATCAGCGATCCCAAAGTCGCATTTGATAATCCATCTCATCCGCATTAATATCCGGCCACCTTCAGATCGCTAGCGCGCCCACCCGGATTCTCGTGCCCGACAACAACGACAGGCTACAGCTCTACCTCACGCATCGCCTTGCCCTGGTCGATTACGCCGCACCTATCGTGGGCTGTCGGGCCAAGGCAGAAGACGTGGTTCAAGAAGCCTGGCTTCGTTTCAGCCAAGGCGCGGACAACCTGATCCCGCTGACGCAGCCGGTCGGCTACCTTTATCGCATCGTGCGCAACCTGGCCTTCGACCTCAATCGCCGGGCAACCCTGGAAAACCGCCACACCACACGCAGTGAATCACTGGACGAACATATTTCCAGCACCCCGTCCCCCGAGCAGCAAGCCCTGCATCTGGACGAACTGCGCAAATTGCAACATGCTCTGTCGCGCCTGCCAGAGCGTACGCGACAGGCCTTTGTACTGCATCGACTGAACGGCCTGACGTTTCAACAAATCGGCACACAACTTGGAATCTCCGTGAGCCTGGCCCACCAATTGGTCCGCGACGCCCTGACCTACTGCGCGGAACAACTGAGTGATGACTGACAATCCAAACCCGATCTGGGAAACCGCACTGGACTGGCTGCTGCTGATCCAGGAGAACCCCCACGACCACGAACTGGCCGAACGCTTGAGTCATTGGCGAGCCAGCGCTCCCGAACATGACGCGGCGTATCGCAAGGCCCTGAAAGTGTGGCGTTTGAGCGGTGAAGCCTTGAGTTCGCCGATTGCCGCAGTGCCCGCGCCGGTGACTCTACGCCCTCCCACACCCCTGAGCCGACGCAAGCGCGCACTGGTCGGCGCTGCCGTGGCCGCGAGCGCCCTGCTGATGTGGGGCCCCGACTGGCAAGCGATACAAGCCGACTACCGCAGCCCAATCGCTGAACACCGCACCATCGCGCTGAGTGATGGCAGCCAGATGCTTCTGGACAGCAATACCCTCGCTGACGTGCAGTTCAATCCTGAACAGCGAGAAATCACGCTGGTGCGCGGACAGGCTTTTTTCTCGGTGACACACGATGCCAACCGCGCCTTCTACGTAAACGCCGGCGACGTGCGGGTTCGCGTGACCGGCACTGCCTTTGCGGTCAATCTGGGCGACAACGGCGTCGATGTCAGCGTCGAGAGCGGGACGGTTGTCGTGCAAACACCGCAATCCTCGACCTCGTCCACACACCTGCTGGGCCAAGGCGATCAACTGCACTTCACTGCAAGCGATCAGCACACCCGCATCGCGCAATTGCCCCCGGAGCAAATCGCCCCGTGGCGGCGCTGGCAGCTGGTGGCTGTTGATCAATCGATCGATGACGTGATCATGCAGTTGCGCCGCTATCAGCCCGGCCTGATTGTGCTGACCGACAAGGCACTGGGCCAACGCCGCATCACCGCCGCCCTGAACTTGCGCAATCCAAAAAGCGCATTGCAGGCCGCAATCGCCCCATTGGGTGGGCGCCTGCAAGACAGCGTGCCGTATACCCTGATCGTCTCGACCAAGCCTTAGTCATCTCAGAACAGCTGCACCTCACTCCGGCAGTCTTTTAAAACTATTTTCATTTATTTCTGGAAATCCTGCGGCACCAAGAGTCTTTACCTACGAACGTCACTGATAAAGATTCGCATTAGTGACTATGGCGTTTCATTTCGTAGGTCACTTCATGCCCTCTTTGCGTTTGCAATGCGTCAGCCTCCTGCGCTGCCGATCGCTGTCCATGGCCCTGCTGCTTGGATTGCCTGCGCTGGCCATTGGCGCCAGTCCTGTGTCCAACGTGCAAACAAAACAACAGCAGTTGCCGTTGCATTTCCAGATCCCGGCCCAGCCATTGGCCAGCGCCCTGATTGCGTTTTCCCAGCAGTCAGGCTGGCAGGTCAGCGCGGAAAGTGCATTGCTCACCGGCCTGAGCGGTTCATCAGTCGATGGCAGCATGAGCCCCGAGAAAGCCCTGGCCCGCCTGCTACGCGGCAGCGGCCTGCAATGGGAGGTCACCTCCGCCGACAGCGCCTCCATCCTGCCTCCTGCTGAAAACGATGTGCTGCAGATCAAAAGCACGCCAATCACGGCCATAGACTCGGTGTTCCAAGGCGAACAGGTCATTGACCGGCATATGATCGAAAGCCTGCCTTCAGGCAATGGCGATATCACCAGCCTGCTGCGCACCAACCCCAACGTACAGTTCGATAACAACCAACTGAGCAGTAAGACCCCGGGGGAAATTGCCCCTGCCGATATCAGCATCAACGGCGCAAGGCCCTGGCAAAACCTGTTTATCGTTGACGGCATGAGCATGAACAACGACCTGGACCCCGGTGGTACCAACGATGACTTCGATGAAATGCCGGGCCGCAGTCAGGGGCTGGCACTGGATACCGATCTGCTCCAGGACATCAAGGTCTACGACAGCAACGTACCCGTGGAATTTGGCGGCTTTAACGGCGGCGTGGTCCAGGCCAATACCCGCGACCCCAAGGCCGACTTTCACGGCAAGCTCTCGGTACAGATGTCACGCTCCGAATGGACCCGCTATCACCTGAATGAAGATGACCCGGACCTCGACAATTTCGAGGCCGGCTTTGGCAACAACAGCCAACCCGACTTTAAAAAAATCATCACCCGCGCCACCCTCGAAGGGCACTTGAGCGACAACTTCGGTTTGCTGGGCAGTTTTTCGCGCAAGGACTCGACCATGCCCACCCGTGTGTTTGCGGTGTCCAACCAGACCGATACGGCCAATGCGGCTGAAGTACAGACCCGGCGCATCGACAATTACTTTCTCAAGGCTGTCTGGCAGGTCAACGAGGACTGGAAGCTGGACGTGAGCCTGACCCACGCCCCGGAAACCGCCAAGACATTTGGCCCCAGCGCAATCTTCTCCGCTCGTGAAATGGAGGCTGGCGGCGATAGCCTCAGCGCACGGCTGGTGTGGAATGCTGCGCTGGCCCGAGTAGAACAAAACCTGAGCTGGAGCAAACTGAACACCTCCCGCTACTCCGACAGCGACTACATGGTTTTCTGGCGCACCTCCACGACCAAAAACTGGAGCACCTCAGGGGCGGCTACCGAGGGCGGTTTTGGTGATATTGAAGAAACTCAGAAAAGCCTGGCTTACAAGCTCAAGGCCGACTGGAACAGCTTCAGTTGGCTGGGTGTTAACCACGCCTTGCAAACCGGCCTTGAACTGTCGCAAAACACCGCCAGCTATGAGCGCAACACGCCATACAACAGCTACACCGTCGCCGCCACAAGCGCTTGCGTGGGCAATGACCCCTACTGCTCGATGGGCACCACCCTCACCGATGGCTGGGACGGCCAGTACGCTAAAAAGAAAACCCTGAGCCAGGGCAAAACCAGCCTCGACACCCGCACCTGGGCGTTGTACGTGCAGGACGAGATGCGCTACAAACGCCTGACCGTAAGGCCCGGCGTGCGGATCGACGGTGATGACTACATGAACCAGACCACCGTGGCACCGCGCCTGGCGATTGAACTGGACGTCTTCGGCGACAGCTTGACCCGCATCACCGGCGGCGCCAACCGCTACTACGGACGCAATCTGTACACCTACCGCCTGCGTGACGGCGTCGCCGCCATGGGCACCGAATACTCCCGTGCCAGCCAGACCTCCGACTGGGTACTGAACAAGCAAGTGGCCAACGACAGCAAATTCAACCAGCTCAAAGTACCTTACGATGACGAACTGACCCTGGGCCTGAGCCATGTGCAATGGAACACCGAGTTCGCCGTCAAATACGTAAAACGCATGGGCCGGGAGCAAGTCAGCCGCGCCTGGGGCTCGCAAATCGGCGAGCCCTCCGATGACACGGCCACCCTGGCAGCCAACTACTACACCTACTACAACGGCGGCAAAAGCGACGCCGACATCTACACCCTGACCATCACCCCGCTGCAAGCCTTTACCCTGGGCAGCACCCGCACTTCAGGGCAGTTCGCCATGGACTGGAGCAAAATCCACAACACCGGACTGTCCAGCTATACCGCCAATATTGGCGCCACCTACGTCGAAGACCCGACCATCCAGTACGACGGCAAGTTCATGAAGTACTCCGACATGCCAGCGGCCAACTACAACCGCCCGTGGACTGCGCGCCTGACCACCCTCACTGAAATCGAGCCACTGCATCTCACCTGGAGCAATTTCTTGCGTTATCGAGACGGCTATCGCCGCATCGCCGCCACGGGCAAGAAAGTCCAGCACGAGGGAAAGGACGCTTATGTCTGGGCACAGACACCCTTTTCCAGAGCGCTGACCTGGGACACCCGCCTGGCCTGGGAGATGCCCACCGCCAAGGAACAGACGGTGTTCGTCAACCTCGACGTGA
This sequence comes from Pseudomonas sp. DSV-1, assembly GCF_035830915.1. Lineage (NCBI taxonomy): Bacteria > Pseudomonadati > Pseudomonadota > Gammaproteobacteria > Pseudomonadales > Pseudomonadaceae > Pseudomonas > Pseudomonas sp. DSV-1. The sequence goes on from NZ_JAYMYG010000001.1 coordinate 4,637,721, forward strand.
CCAACCTGCAGGACAAGAAAATCGTCGGCGCCACCGAGACCAGCGGCCTGGCTACCTATGAAGTCGGCCGTCAATTCATGCTCGAAGTGGGGTACACGTTTTGAAACCTGCAGCCCTCTTCGTCGGCCTGACCCTGAGCGGCCTGACCCTGAATGCAAGCGCCTGCGATGAACAGGCCGCCAACTACAAGGCGTGCATCGCCCAACAGTACCGTCAGCCCGTCGCCCAATGGCCCGCACCCCAGGTGGATACCGATGTGGACTGGCAGGAAATGGCCGCCTTGCCTGCACACGCTCCCGCACCTCCTGAAAACCCCTTCAGCGAACCCAAGGCCGCACTGGGCAAAAAACTGTTCAACGACCCCACGTTGTCGCGCTCCGGACAGATTGCCTGCGCGTCGTGCCATGAGGCCGATATGGCCTTTGCCGATGGCCGCCGCGTGTCGTTCGGTCATGACCGCCAGAGCGGTCGGCGCAATGCTCCCAGCCTGGTAATGAGCGGCTACAGCACGGCGCTGTTCTGGGACGGGCGAGGCGGCAACCTCGAACAACAGGCCATGCACCCCATCGTCGATCCGGTGGAAATGGCATTCGACATCCCGCAACTGCTGCAACGACTCAATACCGACACCGCCTACCGCGAGCAGTTTGCACAGGTTTTCGGACCGGGGCCGATCACCACGCAGCAAACCGCCCAGGCCCTGGCCACCTTTCAGCGCACACTGGTGAGCGCCACACGCAATACCCCCTTCGAACAACTGCTACGCGGGCGCCCGCAACGCATGAGCGAGGAGCAGCTCTACGGCCTGCACCTGTTTCGCACCAAGGCGCGCTGCATGAACTGTCATTTTGGCCCGGCCCTGAGCGACGAGCAGTTTCATAACGTCGGCCTGAGTTACTACGGGCGTAAATACGAAGACCTGGGGCGCTACGAGGTGACGCGCAAACCTGAGGACGTGGGCGCATTCCGCACCCCGTCGTTGCGACTGCTGATGAAAACCGGGCCGTGGATGCACAACGGTCTGTTCGTGAACATGGAAGGCACCCTGGCGTTCTACAACATGGGCATGCCCCGCCCGCGCCCAAACGCGCAACAGGTCGATGACCCGCTGTTTCCGCGCACAAGCGACCGGCTCAAGACGCTGAACATGGATAAGGACGAACTGCGAGCCTTGCGCAGCTTTCTGGACACGCTGTAGACAGCAACCTGCTTTGTGGGAGCAGGTTTGTTCGCGATGCAGACGACGCGACCTACCCGTAAAACTGGCAGCGAACCCATCGCGAGCAAGCCCGCTCCCACAAAAGCAGAACGGGTCGCCAACATCTCATTTCGTCGCGCTGGCACAATTGGACGCTGGGTCAAGCGCACTTGAGAAACAATATCGTTTATTATTGTTACAAGTTTTGTAGTACCCAAGCGAGGAACCCAGCGAATGATGCTCCGAAATACCCGGCTTGCGACATCCCTACTGCGCGGTCTGACTCTCTCCATTCTTGGTCTTGCACTGACCTCTCCCGCCCACGCTGGCGAACCTGTGTCGCTGACGCTGTACAACGGCCAACACAAGGAAGTCGGCGACAACCTCGCCAAGGCCTTCGAGGCCAAGACCGGTATCCACGTCAACGTGCGCAAGGGCAGCAGCAACCAGCTGGCCAGCCAGATCATGGAAGAAGGCGACCGCTCGCCTGCGGACGTGTTCTACGCAGAAGAATCGCCGCCGCTGAACAACCTGGGTGAGCAAGGCTTTCTGGCCAAGGCCGATGACAGCACGCTGCAAGCACTGCCCAAGGAATATGTAGCTGCCAACGGCACCTGGATCGGCGTCACTGCGCGTACCCGCGTCGTCGCGTTCAACCCGAAGAAGATCAGTGAAGACCAGTTGCCCAAGTCGGTACTGGATTTCGCCGATCCGCAATGGCAAGGCAAGATCGGCTTTGTCCCCACCAGCGGCGCTTTCCAGGAACAGGCCGTTGCAATCATCAAACTGCACGGACGCGAAGCCGCCGAAGAATGGCTGACCGGCCTGCGCGCTTTCGGCAAGACCTACACCAACAACATGGTGGCGCTCAAAGCAGTAGAAAACGGTGAAGTGGCCGCGGTTCTGGTCAACAACTACTACTGGTTTGCCTTGCAGCGCGAGAAGGGCCAACTGGACTCCAAGCTTTATTACTTCACCGATGGCGATGCGGGCGGTTTGGTGACCGTGTCCAGCGCTGGCGTGCTGAAGGCCAGCAAACACCCCAAGGAAGCCCAGCAATTGCTGGCTTACATGGCCAGTGAAGAAGGCCAGCGCGTCATCACCAACACCACCGCTGAATACCCGATGCGCAAAGGCATGGTGTCCGAGCGCGGCCTTAAGCCATTTGAAGAGCTGCAACCGCCAAAAGTGACCCCGGCCGACCTGGGCAACGCGGAAGAAGCGCTGGACCTCGAACGTGATGTAGGCCTGCTCTGATGCTGTCTGGCGCCCAACCTGCACGCTTTACGCCCACCCGCAAAAAGCCTTCGATCTGGCTGTTGTTGCCCGTCCTGCTACTGGTGGGCCTGAGCCTGTTGCCGCTGCTGTATGTCGGCACCAAGGCCTGGCAAGCCGGATGGTCTGAAGCACTGCACCTGTTGTGGCGACCATACGTTTTTGGCCTGATGCGCAACACCCTGATGTTGATGGTCGGCGTCACCGTGACGTGCGCGCTGATCGGCCTGTCCCTGGCCTGGCTGCTTGAACGCAGCAACCTGCCGGGACGGCGCTTGTGGGGTGTGATCCTGTGCCTGCCGTTTGCGGTGCCGGCGTTCGTCAGCAGCTTTACCTGGGTCTCCCTGAGCGCCAGCTTTGAAGGCCTGGGCGGAGCGATCCTGGTGATGAGCCTGTCCAAGTACCCGCTGATTTTCCTGCCGGTCGCGGCCACCCTGCGCAACCTTGACCCGGCCCTGGAAGAGTCGGCCCGTACCCTGGGACAGAACCGCTGGGGGGTATTTTTCAACATCACCCTGCCACTGCTCTGGCCCTCGCTGCTGGCCGGTTCATTGTTGATTGCCCTGCATATGCTGGTGGAGTTCGGCGCACTGTCGATCATTGGGCTGCAAACTTTCACGACGGCGATTTATCAGCAGTTCGAGCTGGAGTTCAGCAACGCCAACGCGGCGATGCTGTCTGCGGTGCTGCTGGTGATGTGCCTGAGCCTGCTATGGCTGGAGTTGAAAGTGCGCGGCAAGGGTCGCCATATTCGCATCGGCCAGGGCGCGGCACGCCACGCCGAACAAGTACGCCTGGGCAAGTGGTCGGTGCCGGGGCAACTGTATTGCCTGGCGCTGGCAGTGGTTGGCAGCGGCATCCCGCTGGGCATGCTGGTGTACTGGCTGGTCAAGGGCAGCTCGGCCGCTTTCCCGATGGCCGAGATTGGCGAGGCATTGCTCTCGTCGCTGTCACTGGCTTTGGGCGGCGCAGCGCTGTGCCTGGTCCTGGCCGTGCCGGTTGGATTACTGGTGGTGCGCTACAAAGGCCCGCTGGCGATCTGGGCGGAACGTTTGCCGTACCTGCTGCACGCCCTGCCGGGGCTGGTCATTGCTCTGGCGCTGGTGTACTTCGCCCTGCACTTCGTGCCGGCGCTGTACCAGACTTCAGCGTTGCTGCTGATTGCCTATGCCCTGCTGTTTTTGCCGTTGGCGCAAGCACCGATCCGCACAGCCCTGAACAAGGCAGCACCGCAACTGGAAGAAGCGGCCCGCACGTTGGGTGCCACATCGTTTTCGGCATTTTGCCGGGTAACGCTGCCGATCATCTTCCCGGCCCTCGGGGCAGCGTTTGCCCTGGTGTTTCTGGATGCCATGAAGGAACTGACCGCCACCTTGCTGCTGAGCCCCACCGGGCTTAACACCTTGGCGACGCAGGTTTGGTCCCATACCTCGAATATAGAATTTGCAGCGGCGGCGCCTTATGCGGCGTTGTTGATTCTAGTGTCGGGGCTACCGGTGTACTTGCTCACCACGAGGATGTATTTGAGCCGCTGACAGCGGATCCAGCATACCCCGTGCGGGAGCGGGCTTGCCCGCGATGGCATCGACGGGGCATGCAGATACATCGCGTTGCCCGCATCGCGAGCAAGCCCGCTCCCACAGGGGCAGACCCGCTTCTTTACGCCCTGAACTGCCCCAGGCTCGCCTTGAGCTGCGCCGCCAACCCGTCCAGCACCTTGCCGCTGGCCGTGGTCTGGGTCACGGCCTCGGCCGCACGCTCCGCCTGGGCATGGATCACCTCAACCCGCCCGCGCACCGCATACGCACCTTGTGCCTGATGCTCTGCCGCCTTGGTGGCCTCGCCAATGGCCGTGTGCACCTGTTCGACCGAGGTCTGTACGGTTTGCTGCAACTGAACGCTGCCACGCAGCACAGCCAACCCCTCATTGGCCTGACGCCCTGCCAGACCAATCGCCGCAACAGCCTCTTTCGCGCCCTGCTGCAATGCCACGATATGAGCCTGTATATCCCCTGTGGAGCTTTGGGTTTTGCTGGCCAGCGCCCGCACCTCATCTGCCACCACCGCAAAACCGCGCCCCGTCTCACCCGCCCGCGCCGCCTCGATGGCCGCGTTAAGTGCCAACAAGTTGGTTTGCTCGGCAATGCCGTGAATCACCGTCAGGACGACTTCGATCTGCTCGCTTTGTTGTGCCAGGCGCTCAATGACCTTGGCGCCCTCGCCTACCTGCCCTGCCAGCGCCTCGATCAGGCCGCCCACCTTGGCCGAGGTGCGAGTGTTTTCATCCGTGGCCTGACGGATATCGACCACTTGCTTGAGCGCGGCCTGCATTGCCTGACTTTCGGACTGCGCCGCGTCCGCCATGGTCGACAGCGCGTGCAGGCTTTGCGCGACTTCATCACGCTGTAGTTTCGCGGCAGCATCCGCGCCCGCGTTGCGCAGGGTCATCACGCCGATCTCGATGCCGGTGCGCTGCGCCACATCCCCCGCTTCACGCACGATGGGCTGCAGCTTGTCGACAAAGCGATTGACCGCCGCCGCCATGTCGCCGATTTCATCCTTGCTGTTCAGGCCCACACGCTTGGTCAAATCACCTTCGCCCGCGGCCAGATCATCCAGGGCCGCAATCAGCAACAGCAACTTGTTGACCACACGCCGCCCCAGCACCACGGCCAGCAACAGCAACACCCCTAGGCCCACAACCGCCAGCCCCATGCCTATGCGCCAGCGCAAAGTGTCAGCCGCCTCGCGCACGGTTTGCGCGGTGTTGGCCTGCATCTGTGCCGCAGCAGCCTGCGCCGACTCCAGCCGCGCCCCCAGTGCCGCCGAACTGTCGCTGGCAGCGCCTTGCAGGCTCTCACCGACCAACTGCTCGCTGTTGACGATCAGGGTCGCAAAACGTTTATCGAGTGCGGCCAGATCCTGTTCAACCGAGGCAGTGGAAACCCCCATCAGTACTTTGCCGATTTCGACCCCATTCGGGTTGATGGACGCTTCGAGGTAGTACACCGACGGATCGTGACGGGCAGCATCGAGAACTTTATCCAGCGCCCGCTCCCCCTTGCCCTTGGCCAGGAGGGCCTGGTTGATCGGGATATCGCGATTGAGGTATCGAGTCAGATGTTGACCTGTAGCGTCGTCATACACCACGAACAACACATTGGGATTGCGCTGAGCGCGACGGGCGAAATCGGACAGCGTGGGCACGTCATTGTCCCAGATGGCACGGGGCGCCACGGCGGCCAGCAATTGCGCCATGTCGTTGGCCGAATCCTGCAGGTTCTTCTCCAGCGCTTGCTTGAGTTGCATTTGCTCGTCTTTCAAGCGCGGTTCCAGGCCCGCGGTGAGACGCTGGCGGGTACTGGCAGACAGCGCTTCAAGGCTGCTTTTGACTTCACGGCCAGCCTGCTCCAGTTCGGCCGTCAGCTTTTGACTGTCAGCCCCCAGACGGGCGTCCAGATCGGACTCCAGGGCCGTCACCGTGCTGCGCGTCAGTGCGACAGCCACCAGCACTTGCACCAAAAGAGCGATACCCAGGGTAACGAATACAGGCCGAAGCAGACGGCTTTGTAACAGTGAGAGAACGGCAGACACAGAAAACCCTCCACTTAGGTGCCATTATTTTGATAGCACGCTTATTGACGGTTATCACAGCAAGGGTCGTGCCGCACAACAGGCAGAAACAACAAAAGGCCCCGAAGGGCCTTTTGTTTAACATCGACAGCGACTTAAGCGAACGGGTGACGCAAAACGATGGTTTCGTTGCGGTCCGGGCCAGTCGAGATAATGTCGATCGGCGCGCCGATCAGTGCCTCAACGCGCTTGATGTAAGCACGTGCGTTCTCTGGCAGCTCTTCCAGGGTTTTGGCACCCACGGTCGATTCAGTCCAGCCCGGCACTTCTTCGTACACAGGCTGAAGGCCTACGTAGCTGTCAGCATCGGTCGGAGCAATTTCAACACCATTTGCGTCTGTGTAGCCTACGCAGATGTTGATGGTTTCCAGACCGTCGAGTACGTCCAGCTTGGTCAGGCAGATGCCCGAAATGCTGTTCACATCGATAGCGCGACGCAGGATGACGGCGTCGAACCAGCCACAACGACGAGCACGGCCGGTGGTAGCGCCGAACTCGTGACCTTGCTTGGCCAGGTGAGCGCCGACGTCGTCGAACAGCTCAGTCGGGAACGGACCCGAACCTACGCGAGTGGTATAAGCCTTGGTGATGCCCAGGATGTAGTCCAGGAACATCGGGCCAACGCCCGAACCGGTGGCAACGCCGCCAGCAGTGGTGTTGGAGCTGGTCACGTACGGATAGGTACCGTGGTCGATGTCCAGCAGCGAACCCTGGGCGCCTTCGAACATGATGTCTTTGCCAGCACGACGCAGGTCATGCAGCTCGGCAGTCACGTCCAGCATCAGCGGCTTGAGCAGTTCGGCGTATTCCTTGCACTCGGCCAGGGTCTTGTCGAAATCGATGGCTGGCTCTTTGTAGAAACCCACCAGCATGAAGTTGTGGTAGTCCACCAGTTCACGCAGCTTGGCTTCAAAGCGCGGCATGTTCAGCAGATCGCCAACACGCAGGCCACGACGAGCAACCTTGTCTTCGTAAGCCGGGCCAATGCCGCGACCGGTAGTACCGATCTTCAGCTCGCCACGGGCCTTTTCACGCGCCTGGTCCAGCGCAACGTGGAAGGACAGGATCAGCGGGCAGGACGGGCTGATACGCAGGCGCTCGCGCACCGGTACGCCTTTCTCTTCCAGCTTGATGATTTCACGCAGCAGGGCATCGGGAGCAACCACGACACCGTTGCCGATCAGGCATTGCACGCCTTCGCGCAACACGCCCGACGGAATCAGGTGCAATACGGTTTTTTCGCCGTCGATCACCAGCGTGTGGCCAGCGTTGTGGCCACCTTGGTAACGCACTACAGCGGCAGCATGTTCGGTCAGCAGATCAACGATCTTGCCTTTGCCCTCATCACCCCATTGGGTGCCCAGGACTACGACATTCTTACCCATAACACTTGTCCTCATTCGCGCAAACTTGGTGCCGGCAGCCGCCGGCAGGAAAACTCAAGAAACCAGCGGCACTACTTGCCACAGGCCGTTCTGCTGAATCAATTGGCGGTCGCAGTCTGCCTCATGAGCGCCAGCCTGCTGTTGCCCAGGCAACGCCTGAACCACACGCTGACCTTCACTGCGAAGCTGGCAAACCTGCTGCCAGAGTGCCGCGTCTGTGCTGTCAGGCATCCAGATACCGCCAGACGGTAGCTCGACTTCAGCACGCCCCAGGGTCACCAGGGTTTTCAGATCGGTCGAGAAACCGGTAGCCGGACGGGCACGTCCGAAAACAGCACCGATATCGTCATAACGACCGCCCTGGGCGATGGAGTCCCCAACGCCCGGTACAAAGACCGCAAACACCACACCTGTGTGGTAGTGATAACCACGTAACTCACCCAGGTCAAAATACAGCGGCAACTGCGGGAAACGCACGGACAACCCCTCGGCAATCGCCACCAGGTCATCCAGAGCAGCCAGCACGGGGGCCGGAGCCTTTGCCAGACGCTCACGCGCAGCAACCAGCACGTCGCGGCCGCCACACAAACTAACCAATGCCTGAAGCATGCCTGCCAAATCAGCCGGCAAACCTTCGGTCAAGGCCGTTACTTCGTCGATCGCCTTGCGTTGCAGGGCGTCGAACAATTGTTGTTCCACTTCAACCGACAGGTTGGCCGCACGGGCCAGACCACGGTAAATACCAACATGCCCCAGGTCCATGTGCACATCCGGCACATCGGCCAGTTGCAGCATCGCCAGCATCAGGCTGATGACTTCAACATCGCTGCTAGGGCTCGCATCGCCATACAACTCGGCACCCAACTGGATCGGGCTGCGCGAGGATGACAACGCACGCGGCTGCGCATGGAGCACGCTACCGGCGTAGCAAAGACGGCTTGGGCCTTCGCGACGCAGGGTATGCGCATCGATGCGCGCCACTTGCGGCGTGATGTCGGCACGAAAACCCATCTGGCGACCCGTTTGCGGGTCAATAACCTTGAAGGTACGCAAGTCGAGATCCTGGCCAGCCCCTGTCAGCAGGGACTCCAGGTATTCGATATGCGGAGTGACGACGAACTCATAGCCCCAGCTCTGGAACAGATCCAACACCTGACGGCGCGCCACTTCGATGCGGGCTGCCTCAGGTGGAAGTACTTCTTCGATGCCATCTGGCAAGAGCCAGCGGTCTACCGTTGCCATTACGCCATTCCCCTATGATCCGGGCGGCCAGCCAGCAGGCAAGCCTTGAGTAAAGCAGAACGTGGCTGCGTCTTGAACGCGCACAGCAAAAAAGCCCAAGCGACAGGCTTACACAGCACATTCCTCGAAAAATCTACCGATGCTGTAACAGCCATTCGGTCAATCAAACATGCAGACGCAAAAAAGCCGGGAATTTCCCGGCTGCCGCATCATACACCCGTTTTCTAAAAGGATCACCCCGCGAGGCCATTTGACCGCCCGGCGGAGTGAAAGCAGGGTCTGTGATGAACATGCCAACCCTTCTGAAAACAGTGTGGGAGCGGGCTTGCTTGCGATGGCATCAACTCGATTTAGCAGACATACCGAGTTGTTTGCATCGCGAGCAAGCCCGCTCCCACAGGTTTCAAGCGTTTTTACTACTGTGCAGGCTTGGATTTTTCCAGGTAGCGGAAGAAATCGCTGCTTGGGTCCAGAACCAGTACGTCGCTCTTGTTCGCAAAGCTTTCGCGGTAAGCGCGCAGGCTGCGATAGAACTTGTAGAACTCTTGATCCTGACCATACGCCTTGGAGTAGATCGCAGCAGCCTGGGCATCACCATCACCGCGTGACTCTTCGGACTGGCGATAAGCCTCGGCCAAGAGTACGCGGGCCTGACGATCGGCGTCAGCACGAATGCCTTCTGCCAGCTCGTTACCCTTGGCGCGGTGCTCACGAGCTTCACGCTCACGCTCACTGCTCATACGCTCGAACACGCTGCGGTTAACTTCCTTCGGCAGGTCGATAGCCTTGACCCGAACATCGAGAACTTCGATACCCAGCTCTTTTTCAGCCATTTTGTTCAGCGATGCAGTCAGTTCTGCCATCAGCGCATCGCGCTCACCGGACACAACTTCGTGCAACGTGCGCTTACCGAACTGGTCACGCAGACCCGATTCGAGACGACGCGACAAGCGCTCGTCAGCAACCTGCTTAAGACCCGAAGTCGCAGCGTAGAAGCGACCCGCATCTTTCACACGCCACTTGGCGAATGCATCAACCATTACTGCTTTCTTTTCCAGCGTCAGAAAACGCTGAGTCGGTGCGTCCAGCGTCATCAAGCGGCCATCAAACTTGCGCACCTGGTTGACGTAAGGAATCTTCACATGCAGACCCGGCGGAACATCGTCCTGCACCACACGGCCAAAGCGCAACATAACCGCACGTTCGGTTTGTGAAACGATGTAGAAGCTGTTCCAGGCAACAATCGCCACGACAACGGCAACAATAAGGGCGATCAGCGATTTATTGCTCATCAGCGACTCTCCCTGGTACGCGGTGGTGTCGGCATTTCCGACTTGGCATGGGATGCCGAGTCGTTATTGCCCGCCGCAGCTGCCGAACCCGTTGCCGGGTTGCTGCCATTACGGCCTTCTATCATTTTGTCCAATGGCAAGTACAGCAAGTTGCTCTGGCCGTTTTTGTTGCCGGTCACGAGTACTTTGCTGGTGTTGCTGAAGACATCCTGCATGGTGTCCAGGTACAGACGATCACGCGTTACATCCGGAGCCTTGCGATACTCGGCAACCAGTTTGGTAAAGCGGTCGGCTTCACCCTTGGCACGAGAAATCACTTCATCACGATAGCCGTTCGCGTTTTCGATGATGCGCTGGGCCTGACCGCGCGCTTCCGGCACCACGCCATTGGCGTAGCTTTCTGCCTGGTTGCGGGCACGCTGCTCGTCTTCACGGGCACGGATCACGTCATCAAAGGCTTCCTGTACTTCACGCGGTGCCGCTGCGTTTTGTACGTTGACCTGAGTGACGGTGATACCGGTCTTGTAGGTATCCAGGAAGCGCTGCAAGCGTTCCTTGATGTCTACAGCCATCTGCTCACGACCTTCGGTCAACACCTGATCCATCGCCGTGGAACCCACGACGTGACGCAAGGCGCTTTCGGTAGCCTGTTGCAAGCTGACTTCCGGTTGATCAACGTTCAACACGAAATCACGCAGGTTGCTGATTTTGTACTGCACGGTCAGCGGTACTTCGACGATGTTCTCGTCTTCAGTCAGCATTTGACCCTGCTTGGTGTACGCACGCTCACGCGTCACGTTCTCCATGTACTTTTTATCGAACGGCGGGAAGTAGATGTTCAGACCCGGCCCAACGGTGTCGTAGTACTTGCCCAGGCGCAGCACGACGGCTTGCTCCTGCTCATCGACTACATAAACAGCGCTGTACAGCCAGGCAGCCGCCAGTACGACAAGGCCGATGCCGAGCAGGCCGTAACCGGCGCCCTTGCCATTCGAACCACCATCACTGCCGCTACCGCCAGTACGTTTTTTCCCACCACCGAACAACCCATTCAGGCTTTCCTGCAGCTTTCGGAAGGCCTCGTCGAGATCTGGTGGTCCCTTGCGGTCGCCATTATTAGGGCGTTTTCCACCCCAAGGATCTTGATTATTCGAGTTGCCACCCGGCTCATTCCAAGCCATAGCGCTCTCCATCTGATAAAGCAAAGACGCGCCCACGGCGCGCCGACCAATGCTACAGAATGCCTATCACAGCGGCACAGCCGCTTTGCGAGGCTTTTATTGCAAAGTGTGTTCTTCGATGAATTCCAGCGGCTGCATCCCTTCGCGGCTGACCAAGCGATTCAACTCGGCTCGCGGCAGGCGTACGTCCAACAGACTGGAGCCCTCATCGTCATGCTCTTCCTTTTGCACAACCCCCAGTTCGAAGAACTGTGCACGCAGTCGAGCAAAACGTTGCGGCAAGCGCAAGGTGCCAACAAACAAATCATTGCCCAGCAACTCGGCGATGGCCTGTTCAAGCAACTCCAACCCTTGACCATCACGGGCCGACAACCAGACCCGCTGCGGCTTGCCATCGGCATCACGCTGGATCTGCGGCTCGACACCTTCAAGCAAATCGATTTTGTTGTAGACCTCGAGAATCGGCAAGTCCTGCGCACCAATTTCGCCCAGCACCACCATCACCTGCTCGATCTGAGCCATGCGCTCAGGTTCGTGCGCATCAATCACATGCAGCAGCAAATCGGAATTGCTCGACTCTTCGAGCGTAGACCGGAAAGCTTCAACTAGCTTGTGCGGAAGATGGCGAATGAAGCCCACGGTATCGGCCAGTACGATCGGCCCCAGATCGCCCAGATCAAGGCGGCGCAAGGTCGGATCGAGCGTGGCGAACAACTGGTCAGCGGCGAATACGTCAGAGCCGGTGACCTTGTTGAACAGCGTGGATTTGCCGGCGTTGGTATAGCCCACCAGCGACACCGTAGGAATATCGGCGCGCTGGCGGCCTCGACGGGATTGCTCCCGTTGACTGCGGACTTTTTTCAGGCGGGCTTTGATCTGGCTGATGCGTACACGCAACAGACGGCGGTCGGTTTCGAGCTGGGTTTCACCCGGCCCGCGCATGCCAATGCCGCCACCCTGACGCTCAAGGTGAGTCCAGCCACGCACAAGACGCGTGCTCATGTGGTCAAGCTGGGCCAGTTCGACCTGCAGCTTACCTTCATGGGTACGGGCGCGTTGAGCGAAGATATCGAGAATCAGCCCGGTACGATCAAGCACGCGACACTCGAAAACTCGTTCGAGGTTACGTTCCTGACTGGGCGTGAGCACGTGATTGAAAATCACGATGTCTACCTTCTCGGCCTTGACCAGGTCGCGCAACTCCTCGACCTTGCCACTGCCAATCAGGTATTTGGCCGATGGCCGATGACGCGGCACGTTAAAAAACGCGACGGTATCGGCGCCAGCCGACACAGCTAACTCCTGGAACTCCTGCGGATCTTCGCGCGCCTCAGGGTCCTGTCCTTCCAAGTGAACGAGGATTGCTCGCTCACCACCACCGTGGCGCTCAAAGAACAAAGGATGCTCCTATTTAGGCGTTACCTGGTTCAGCGTCTGCCAGATCCGATTCAGTTGCGCTAGGCAGACGAATTGGACGTACTGGTACGACTGTCGAAATTGCGTGTTTGTAAACCATTTGGCTGACGGTGTTTTTCAGCAGAATCACGAACTGGTCGAAAGACTCGATGGTCCCCTGCAGCTTGATCCCGTTGACCAGGTAGATGGAAACGCCAACCTTCTCTTTACGCAAAGTATTCAAGTAAGGGTCTTGTAGCGAATGCCCTTTTGACATATGCCGCACTCCTGTAAGGATAAAAAATAGAAACAAAAATTAGATGACCGCTGTCGCCACATCCATAGGATAGACGGCATTTGCCAAGACTCAGCTCAATATGGAGACCGATTCCAGGTATTTCAAGGCTCGTGGCAGATTGTCGCAGTCCAGACTGTCCAGCCAATGCAGGTCGTCCCAACTGCGCAACCAGGTGAACTGACGCTTGGCCAGCTGGCGCGTGGCAATGATGCCGCGCTCCTGCATCTGCGCCGCTGTCAGCTTGCCGTCCAGGTAATCCCAGACTTGGCGGTAACCTACAGCACGTATAGACGGCAACCCGGCATGCAGGTCACTTCTACGGCGCAGGCTTATGACCTCGTCAATGAACCCCTGTTCCAGCATCTGCCCGAATCTTAGTGCAATTCGCTCATGCAGCACCTGACGGTTCGCCGGAGCGATGGCCAGATTCGCGACAGTATAGGGCAATTGGCTGTGCCCAGAAGCCGCTGCTTTAGTCGTTTGCTCAGATTGTTTTTGCCGGTGGGCCGTCACACTCATGCCGCTGACCCGATAAACCTCCAGCGCCCGCGTCAGACGCTGAGGATCATTGGGGTGAATCCGCGCTGCAGACTCCGGGTCGATGGCCGCCAGCTGGTCGTGCAAGGCTTGCCAGCCAAGGCGCTGAGCCTCTTCTTCGAGCTGCGCACGCACCTCGGGATCGGCCGGGGGCATGTCTGCCAGGCCGTCGATCAGTGCTTTGTAATACAGCATGGTGCCGCCCACCAGCAGCGGAATATTGCCGCGCGCGGTGATTTCGGCCATTGCCTTGAGTGCGTCGCGGCGAAAATCAGCTGCCGAATAGCTCTCAGCCGGGTCGAGAATATCGATCAACTGATGAGGGTGGGCAGCCAGAATTTCTTTCTCCGGCTTGGCCGTACCGATATCCATACCGCGATAGACCAGTGCCGAATCGACACTGATCAGCTCGCACGGCAGCACCTTGGTCAGCTCGATGGCCAGATCGGTCTTGCCGGCAGCCGTCGGCCCCATCAGAAAAATGGCCGGGGGTAAAACGTTGGAACCTGTCATCAGCGACCGCGCAAAAAGAGTTTGTCCAAGTCGTCCAGGCCCATTTGGGTCCAGGTGGGACGACCATGATTGCACTGACCACTGCGCTCGGTGTTTTCCATGTCACGCAACAGGCCGTTCATTTCCGGGATCGCCAAACGGCGATTGGCCCGGATCGCACCGTGGCAGGCCATGGTGCCAAGCAGCTCATTGAGATGCGCCTGAATCCGGTCACTGGTGCCGTATTCCATCAGGTCGGCCAGTACGTCATGGACCAGGCGCTGAGCCTCAGCCTGCTTGAGCAGGGCCGGGATCTGGCGGATAGCCAGGGTTTCCGGGCCAAGGCGCTGCAGCTCAAAGCCCAGGCGCTGGAACCACTCGGCGTGCTCTTCTGCACAGTCGGCTTCACGCTGACTGACCGCAATCGATTCCGGCACCAGCAGCGGCTGACCACTCAAGCCTTCGCTGGCCATGGCGATTTTCAGGCGCTCATACATGATGCGTTCGTGGGCCGCGTGCATATCCACCAGCACCAGTCCCTGGGCGTTTTCGGCAAGGATATAAATGCCCTTGAGCTGCGCCAGCGCAAAGCCCAACGGCGGGATATCGCCCTGCCCGTCCGGCAAGGGTGCAGCATTGGCCTCGGGCAATGGCGCGAAAAACTCGCGATAGGCATTGCGCGCTTCTTCGACAGGAACCGAAGGCGTCGAAGACTGCGGCCGGTACTGATACTGATAACCCGCCCCGGCCCCCGAGCCTGCAACATGCGGGTTCGGCGCAGCTTGCGGCTGCTCCAGTACGTTGGCTGCCAGACGCATTTCACCTTGCGGACCAAACTCACCGGCGTCGAGCCCCGTAGGGCGTTCGGCACCGGGCACAGGCGCAGGAGCGGCCAGTTGGTCTTCCGGACGCACATCACCCAAGGCGCGATGCAACGTGCCATACAAAAAGTCATGCACCATGCGCCCGTCACGGAAGCGCACTTCGTGCTTGGTCGGGTGGACGTTGACGTCGACAACCGAAGGGTCGACTTCAAAAAACAGGACAAAGGTCGGATGACGACCGTTGAACAGCACATCGCGATAAGCCTGGCGCACCGCATGGGCCACCAGCTTGTCGCGTACCGCACGGCCATTCACATAGAAATACTGCAAGTCAGCCTGGCTGCGCGAGAAAGTCGGCAGACCCACCCAGCCCCACAAATGCAGGCCATTGCGCTCGATCTCGATCGGTAGCGCCTGCTCCAGGAACGCCGAGCCGCACACCGCCGCCACACGTCGGGCGCGGGCAGTATCGTCCCGGGCTTCATGCAGATTGAGGATGGTTTTACCGTTGTGTCGCAAATTGAACGCCACATCAAACCGGGCCAGCGCCAGGCGCTTGATCACTTCTTGCAGATGATCGAATTCGGTTTTTTCGGTTTTAAGAAATTTTCGCCGCGCCGGGGTATTGAAAAACAGGTCACGTACTTCAACCGAGGTGCCGACCGGATGTGCCGCCGGTTGCACCCGGGGTGCCATGTCGCGGCCTTCAGTCTCGACCTGCCAGGCCTGATCGGCACCACGGGTGCGCGAAGTCAGGGTCAGGCGGGCAACGGAGCTGATGGAAGCCAGGGCCTCACCGCGAAAACCCAGGCTCATCACCCGCTCAAGGTCTTCAAGATCACGAATCTTGCTCGTGGCGTGACGCGCCAGTGCCAGCGGCAAGTCGTCGCTGGAAATACCGCTGCCATCGTCACGCACCCGTAGCAGCTTGATCCCGGCCTGCTCCACATCCACGTCAATGCGCTTGGCGCCCGAGTCGAGGCTGTTTTCCAGCAACTCTTTGATCACCGATGCCGGACGCTCAACCACTTCGCCAGCAGCAATCTGGTTGGCCAGGCGCGGGCTGAGCAGTTCAATCCGCGCGCTGCTGTTCAAGACGCCGTCACTCATTATTGAGCCGCCAGGGCGGTGGCCGGAATGTTCAGGTTTTGGCCGACTTTAAGCTCATCGGTTTTCAGGCTGTTGCTCGAACGCAGCGTCGCCACACCCACTTGATAACGCACGGCAATCATCGCCAGTGTTTCGCCGGGACGGACCGTGTGTTCACGGGCGCCCTGGGCAATTTTGCCCGTGTCACGCAGCCAGGCGATATACGTGCCCGGTGGCGGGTTTTGCTGGAAGAACTGACGCACGCCGCTGCTGATCGAACGCGCCAGCGCTTGCTGGTGGCTGCTCGACGCCAGTTTCGAAGCTTCGTTGGAGTTCGAGATAAACCCGGTTTCGACGAGGATCGATGGAATATCCGGCGACTTGAGCACCATAAACCCGGCCTGCTCCACGCGCTGCTTGTGCAGCGGTGTCACCCGACCGATGTTGCTCAAGACCTTTTGCCCCACGTTCAGGCTGGACGTCAGCGAAGCCGTCATCGACAGATCGAGCAATACACCCGCCAGCATGCGGTCCTTGTCGTCAAGGCTCACATTGCCCGCGCCGCCGATCAAGTCAGAACGGTTTTCGCTGTCTGCCAACCAGCGCGCAGTCTCGGAAGTCGCACCTCGCTCGGACAAGGCAAACACCGAAGCACCAAAGGCGGCCTTGGACGGCGCGGCATCGGCGTGGATCGACACAAACAGGTCGGCGCCCTTTTTGCGGGCGATTTCGGTACGGCCACGCAACGGAATAAAGTAGTCGCCGGTGCGCGTCAGCTCAGCCCTGAAGCCTTTCATGCCATTGATCTGGCGCTGCAGCTCTTTGGCAATTGCCAGCACCACGTCTTTTTCCCGCTGGCCTGCAGAGCCCGAGGCCCCCGGGTCTTCACCGCCGTGGCCGGCGTCAATGACGACCACCACACTGCGTTTTCCGCTCGGAATCGGCGGCAACTTGACGTCAGGCTGGGCCGGAGTGACCGGAACCACAGGCACCGTCGCCACATTGGTGGCAGGCAAGCTCGGAGAGAGGTCGGCACCCTGGTCATACAGGTCAACCACCAGACGGTTACCGTACTGGGCATTCGGCGCCAGCACGAAGCTCTTCGGAGTCACCGCCTTTTTCAGGTCGATCACCACGCGCAAATCCGTGGGGGTACGTTGCGCCGAACGCATGCTGGTAATGGGCGTATTGGCGGTTTGCACATTCAACGGGCCGGCCAGGGTCGCACCATTGATATCAATCACCAGACGGTCAGGGGCTGTCAGCGTAAACACGCTGTGCTGCACCGGGCCGGTCAGATCAAAAACCAGTCGTGTGTTGTCCGGCGCCCGCCACAAACGTACGCTTTTGACCTGTGTCGCCGCCAAAGCGTTGACCGCCATGACACTGAGCAACACACCCACCACACTTACTAACGCGCGAAAGCGCATACCAAACCCCATCATTATTTGTATTCCGGTGCCAATGCGGCACACCAAGACTCGCCACGTGAACCTTGGGGCGTCAGCTTCAGCAAACGCCCGGTGTTGTGCGGGCTAATGGTAATGGTCAGGTCAGGCTTTGGCAAAAAGCCTGCACCTTTATCGGGCCATTCAATCAAGCATAGGGCGTCTTCGTCGAAATAATCGCGAATCCCCATATATTCGAGCTCTTCAGGGTCGACCAGACGGTACAGATCAAAATGAAAGGCGCGAATATCGCCAATTTCATAAGGCTCAACCAACGTAAAGGTCGGACTTTTAACCGAGCCGGTGTGCCCAAGGCCGCGAATCAAGCCTCGTGACAGGGTGGTCTTGCCCATCCCCAGATCACCGTCCAGAAAGATCAGGCCATGACCTTGAGTCACGGTCGCCAGGCGCGCGCCAAAGGCGGTCATTGCCTCTTCATCGTCCAGTTGCAGTGTTATTTCGTGCACGGTGCGTGTTCCTCCAACAACTGACGAATGACTGGAATCAAATCACTGGCCGCCAGCCCACGGCCCAATTGTCCCTGTTGTTCTCCGGCGCGGGCATGCAGCCACACCGCCAGGCACGCCGCATCGAAGGCGCTCATGCCCTGGGCCAGCAGCGCGCCAATCACGCCTGCCAGCACATCCCCCAAACCGGCCGTAGCCATGGCAGGGTGTCCCTGATTGCAAATGGCCAATTCACCGTCCAACCCTGCAACCAGAGTGCCTGCTCCTTTAAGGACGCAGACCACTGAATATTTTTTAACCAGCGCTCGGGCCGCTGCCGGGCGATCTGCCTGTACTTGCCCGGTACTGATGCCCAGCAACCGCGCGGCTTCGCCCGGGTGCGGGGTGATCACCGAGCCGGACGCCAGCCCAATGACTGCGTTGGACAACAGATTCAGCGCATCGGCATCCCACACCTGAGGCATTTTTGCCTGCGCAGCTGCCGACAACAGACTACGCCCCCAGGGGGCCTGCCCCAAACCCGGGCCCACCACAACCACCGAAGCCTGCGCCAGCACACCCATCAACTGATTGGCTGACGACACGCCAAGTGTCATCACTTCAGGCACCTGCACCAGAGCGGCCGCCACGTGCTCGGGACGCGTGGCCAGTGATACCAGGCCAGCGCCACAGCGTAGTGCAGCCTGGGCACTCAGGGTAATCGAGCCGCCAAACCCGCGATCCCCACCCACCAGCAGCACATGGCCGAACTGGCCTTTGTGGGCGCCTGGGGCCCGCACAGGCAGTCGCGGCAGGTTATCTGCGCAAAGGGCTTTGGGGTCAGCTAAAAGGTGTTTGGTCTGCGGCATACGTGTCGGGCTCCGATGTCTGGCAGAATTATACGCATCTCAGCTCCGGTTTCTCTTGCCTCATGCCTGCTATTACTGCCGACCTCCCCGCTCTCGCTCAGTCCATCAAGGAATGGGGCCGCGAGCTGGGCTTTCAACAAGTCGCCATTGCCGGCCTCGACCTTGGAGAACACGAACACCATCTGCAACGCTGGCTCGATGCTGGCTACCACGGCGACATGGACTACATGGCTGCCCACGGCAGCAAGCGTTCGCATCCCGAAGAACTGGTCCCCGGCACATTGCGCGTGGTGTCCCTGCGCATGGACTACCTGCCCGGCGACACCCACATGGCGCAGCTGCTGGCCCAGCCTGAAAAAGCCTACGTGTCGCGCTACGCCCTGGGTCGCGATTACCACAAGCTGATCCGCAAGCGCGTGCAGCAACTGGCCGACCGCATCCAGAAAGACATCGGCCCGTTTGGCTTTCGCGCCTTTGTCGACAGCGCCCCGGTCCTGGAAAAAGCCATTGCGCAGCAGGCTGGCCTGGGCTGGATCGGCAAAAACACTTTGGTGCTCAATCGCAAGGCGGGCAGCTATTTCTTCCTGAGCGAGTTGTTTGTCGACTTGCCGCTGCCGGTCGATCCTCCCCACGAGACAGAGCACTGCGGACGCTGCACTGCCTGCCTGGACATTTGCCCCACCAATGCCTTTGTCGGCCCCTATGTACTGGATGCGCGCAAGTGCATTTCGTACTTGACCATCGAGCTGAAAACCGCGATCCCCGAAGAGCTGCGCTCAATGATCGGCAACCGGGTGTTCGGGTGTGATGATTGCCAGATTGTCTGTCCGTGGAACCGTTTTGCCCGCACTACGGCAGAAGGCGACTTCAAGCCAAGGCACAACCTGGACAACGCCGGGCTGGCCGAGCTGTTTATGTGGGATGAAGACACGTTCCTGAGCAGCACCGAGGGCTCCCCTCTACGCCGGGCAGGGTACGAGCGCTGGTTGCGCAATCTGGCAGTGGGGCTGGGCAATGCGCCGTCGACGATCCCGGTGCTTGAAGCCTTGAAGGCGCGGCGCGACTACCCGTCCGAGCTGGTGCAGGAACATGTGGAGTGGGCGCTGGCACAACACGCCAAGCGCGCCTGACCACTCCCGCAATTGCTTAATGCTCGTCGTTGTAAACGAACTTGGGCATTTCCCAGTTAAAGCGGATCGCCAACAAACGCAGCAGTAGCCCGCCGAACAAGGTCACGAAAATAGCCTGCTCGTTGGGCATTTCGAGCCAGGTACACAGCAAGAAACACCAGGCTGCGGCAAACGATACGCTGGCGTACAGCTCGCGACGGAAGATCAGCGGGATGTCGTTGCAGAAGATGTCCCGCAGGATGCCGCCAAATACCCCGGTGATGACCCCGCTCACCGAGGCCACCAGCATGCCTTGGCCCATTTCCAGCGCAGTCATGCAACCAATCAGGGTAAACGCTACCAGCCCCAGGGCATCGAGCACCAAAAACAGCGAGCGCAAATGGCGCATTAATGGCGCGATAAAGATCGTCACCAGCGCGGCAAAGGTAGTCAAGACCAGGTATTCCGGGTGTTTGACCCAGGTCAGCGGGTAATGCCCCAACAGTACGTCGCGCACCGAGCCGCCGCCTAGCGCCGTGACACAGGCAATCAGCACCACGCCGAACCAATCCATGCCCCGACGCCCGGCAGACAGCGCCCCGGTCATGGCTTCGGCAGTAATGGCAACTAAATAGAGCATCAGCAACATGGCAGCGATCCTTGCAAGAAGGCGCGCAGTCTACTCTCAGTTGGCATTGGCACCAAAAGGGGGCGTAACTTTGTAGTCGCTGCCGAAGGCTGCGAACCTGAGATCTGAACAGCTCGCAGCCTTCGGCAGCGACTACAACGTTACGATCAGAATTTGATGAAATGCTTGCGGTAGTGCTGCAGTTCGGCGATCGACTCGCGAATGTCGTCCAGCGCAAGGTGCGTGCCTTTCTTCACCAGGCTGTCGCGCACTTCAGGTGCCCAGCGCGCGACCAGTTCCTTGAGCGTCGAAACGTCCAGGTTGCGGTAGTGGAAGTAGCTTTCAAGCGCTTTCATGTGGGTGTACAGGAAGCGGCGATCCTGACAGATGCTGTTGCCGCAGATCGGCGACTTGCCTTTGGGTACCCACTGTTCAAGAAACGCGATGGTTTGCGCCTCGGCTTCGGCCATGGTGGTGGTGCTGTCTTTGACGCGCTGGGTCAGGCCACTGCCACCGTGGGTGCGGGTGTTCCATTCGTCCATGCGGGCCAGCACTTCATCGCTGTGGTGGATGGCGATGACCGGACCTTCAGCCAGGGTATTGAGGTTGCTGTCGGTAACGATGGTGGCCATTTCGATAATGACGTCGTTGTCAGGGTCCAGACCGGTCATTTCCAGGTCGATCCAGATCAGGTTCTGCGCGTTTTGCATAATGGCCTCCAGTGCTTGGTTGCGCAGTTTAGCTTAGGCGTGCAGCCCTCGTGCTAAACTCGCCTGCGTTTACCCTTCTTATCGTTTTATCAACACGGAACACCCATGGCCAAACGCCAGCTCAATCGTCGTCAGAATTGGCGCATCGAAAAGATCCAGGGCGAGCGCGCTGCCCGCGCCGCCAAACGCGAATCCAGTGCCGTCGAAGCGCTTGAGGGCGGCGATTTAGGCCCCGAGCAACTCGGCCTGGTGATCGCGCACTTTGGTGTGCAGGTCGAAGTCGAAGCCCAGGAAGGCGAGCTTAAAGGCCAGATGTTCCGCTGCCACCTGCGCGCAAACCTGCCCGCACTGGTGACCGGCGACACGGTTGTATGGCGCGCCGGCAACCAGGGCATCGGCGTCATCGTCGCCCAACTGCCGCGTAAAACCGAACTGTGCCGCCCGGACAGCCGTGGTCAGCTCAAGCCGGTCGCTGCCAACGTCGACATGATCGTGATTGTGTTCGCGCCCATGCCCGAGCCCCATGCCAACCTCATCGACCGTTACCTGGTCGCCGCCGAGCACGCGGGGATTCGTCCGCTGCTGCTGCTCAACAAGGCTGACTTGATCGACGATCAAAACTCACCGGCGCTCAATGCGTTGCTGGGGGTTTATCGCCAGCTGGGTTATCCGGTGCTGGAAGTGTCGGCGCACCACGGTGATGGCATGCAGCAGTTGCAAGCGCAACTGGACGGCCATATCAGCGTGTTTGTGGGTCAGTCGGGCGTGGGCAAGTCGTCCTTGGTCAACAGCCTGCTGCCAGAGGTCAACCTGCGGGTCGGGCCGCTGTCGGAAGTCTCGGGCCAGGGCACACACACCACTACCACGGCGCGGTTGTTCCACTTCCCGGGTGGCGGCGAGTTGATCGACTCACCGGGTATCCGCGAGTTCGGCCTGGGCCACGTGAGCCGGGCCGATGTCGAGGCGGGCTTTATCGAGTTCAACGACTTGATCGGCACCTGCCGCTTCCGCGACTGCAAACACGACCGCGAGCCTGGCTGTGCATTGTTGATGGCCCTGGAAGATGGCCGCGTTCAACAGCAGCGCATGAACAGCTATCGCTCGATCATTGCCAGCTTGCCCGAGTCGAGCTACTAAGCCACGTAACGATGTAGTCGCTGCCGCAGGCTGCGATCGGGCCCGAAGGGGTCGCGCTTTTCAAGAGCGAAGGTCCTTCGGCCCTTATCGCAGCCTGCGGCAGCGACTACAAGGTTACGGTGCCTTGTCGTCAAACAGATTCAGCTTCTGGCGCTCTTCATGCATCGGCAGTGGCTGTTTGTCGGCGGGCAACTGGATCGGATCGATCGCAGCCTTGGGCAACTCCTGGGCCTTAACCGGCTCCACACCCTGCTCACCTTCAATCGCCTGCTGGGCCTTTTTGGTCAGCACCACGATGTCAATTCGACGGTTGATCGGGTTATAGGGGTTGGCCTTGTCGAACAGCACTGACGACGCATACCCCACCACCCGCGCAATCTGCGCATCAGGGTAGCTACCCGCCACCAAGGCACGCCGGGCCGCATTGGCACGGTTGGCCGACAATTCCCAGTTGCCGTAATCGCCACCTCCCGCATAGGGCATGGCATCGGTGTGGCCGCTGATGCTGACTTTGTTCGGCACCGCTTTGATCGTGTCGGCCATGGCCAGCAAAATATCTTCGAAGTAAGGCTTTAGCCGCGCGCTGCCCACATCAAACATCGGGCGATTTTCGGCGTCCATGATCTGGATCCGCAAACCGTCCGGAGTGATTTCAAACAGCAACTGATCCTTGAATTTACGCAGTTGCGGGTTTTCTTCGACCTTGTTCTGCAACTCCTGAAGCAGCAGTTCGAGACGTTCTTTCTCGACCTGCTCCGCCATGTTTTCAACCTGATCGGCATCGACTTTGATCTTGTCGGGCTGAGGCTGCAGTTTCTCTTCGGGATTGAGGGTGTTGTCCGGCGCCAGCGCGGGCGTGCCGCCCAGGTCGATGATGTACGGTGTGCCGCTTTCGCTGAAACCGATCGGGTCTTTGAAGTAGCCGCCAATGGCGATCTTTTGCTCTGGCGTGGCGGCCGTCATCAGCCACATCACCAAAAAGAACGCCATCATCGCCGTGGCGAAGTCAGCAAAGGCAATTTTCCAGGCGCCACCGTGATGGCCTGCGGCGTAGCGCTTTACGCGCTTGATGATGATGGGCTGGTTGTTTTCCATAACTCAGCGACCGCGAACCACTTGTTCAAGCTCGGAAAAGCTCGGTCGATGCTTGGGGTACAGCACTTTACGACCGAACTCGACGGCAAGCGACGGCGGCATGCCCGAGGCCGAGGCCACCAGGGAAGCCTTGATCGACTCGTAAACGTTGATTTCTTCCTTGGCATCGTGGGCCAGGGACGTCGCCAGCGGACCGAAGAAGCCATAGGCGGCCAAAATACCGAAGAACGTCCCCACCAGCGCGGCACCAACGTGCATGCCGATTGCGGCCTGATCGCCCTCACCCAGCGAGGCCATCGTCACGACAATACCCAGCACCGCCGCCACAATGCCGAAACCGGGCATGCCGTCGGCGATCCCGGTCACGGCATGGGAAGGATGCTCCAGCTCTTCCTTGAGGTTGAAAAGCTCCATGTCAAACAGCCCTTCGAGCTCGTGGGGCGCCATGTTGCCCGACGACATGATGCGCAGGTAATCGCAGATAAACGCCGTCATGCGCTCATCCTTAAGGACAGTGGGGTACTTGGAGAAGATCGGGCTGGCGGCCGCGTCTTCAATATCGCTTTCGATGGCCATCATGCCTTCGCGGCGACTTTTATTGAGAATCTCGTAAACCAGCCCCAGCACTTCCAGATAAAAAGCGTGGGAGAAGCGTGATCCAAACATGCTGAGTGATTTTTTGATCACGTGCATGGTCATGTAGCCGGGGTTGGCTTGCAGGAACGCGCCAAAGGCCGCCCCACCGATGATCAAAACCTCGAACGGCTGAATCAACGCACCGATTTTGCCGTGAGAAAGCACGTATCCGCCAAGCACACTCGCGAACACGACAATGATGCCGATAATTTTAGCCATAGATAAAAAGTACTTACTGAGTCGGGTTCAAGGTCATATTCCAGCGAAGCTAAAACTCTTCTTCTCCTTATCGGCGAATCTGCGCCAGACTATAGCCGGCAAAGCCGAAAATCCATTCGACCTCCACAATCGATGATGATCGCGTTCCCCTAATGGCCAACGAAACCTGCGCACCGACATCAACACCCACTACTCTGGATGCCTGGGTATCACGCCTGGACGCTGTTGATTTGCCGATCCCGCAAAACAGCCATGAGCGCGTATTCAAGACGATCAACGACAGTCGCCGCTCATTACGCGAAATTGCCGAGGTCATGCAGGACAGTCCGGCGCTGGCGCTGAGGCTGATCCGCGAGGCCAACCAACACGTCCAGAGCAGCCTGAGCGAGCCTGCCGAAAGCCTTGAAGTGGCCATCAACCGCCTGGGCCTCAAGCGCACCCAAGTGTTGCTCGAACGCGTACCCGCACTGGCGATCGAAGACATCCCGATGGCCTATCGACAAATCCAGCTCATCAGCCAGCACGCCGCACAACAAGCAATCGGGCTGTTCGGCAATCGCCTGGCGCGCCTCTGGCAAGAAATCTACTGGAGCAGCCTGCTGTTTCTGTCGCCGTTATGGGCGTTGGCGCTCACTCACCCGCTGCTGCTTGAAGCCTGGGAGCGACGGGTGATCGAGCAAGGGGAATGCGCCAAAAAGGTCGAGCTGGAGCTATTTGGTGTTCCGCTGTTTGATATCTGCCGCACGCTGGCCGAACTCTGGCGATTGCCCGCCTGGGTGATGCAGGGCTATACGGTCATCACCGACGAGCGCCGCACGCTGGTCAAGGTGCTGCACATTGCCCGCGACACTCATCATCCGCTGCGCCAGCAACAGGACCTGGACGCCGATCCCGAGCTGCGCCGCTGGTTCAACCAGCCCGCCAACAGCGTGCTGCTGGCCAACTGCCTGGCACTTTCAGCGCAACAGGCATGGGACACGCCGCACAACTTGCGCTGGCAGTACGTCACCAGCCTGTACCTGCAAATGCCGCTGGATGACATACAACAGCAAGTGCACCAGCACGCGGTAAACAGCGGGCGCTATCACTCGATGCCAGAACTCTGGCACCCGGCCCAGGCGCTGCTCTGGCCATGGGATGCACGCCGCACCCGCCACAGCTCGCTGGCCGCGCCGCCCCCCTCGGCCGAGGCGCTGGCGGCGTGGCGCAGACATTGCGGGCAATTGCTCGAGCAACCCAGCGCATTCAGCAACCCGATGCACCTGACCACTTGCGCCCGCGAAGCCCTGCTGGCGTGCGGCATGCGCCGAGTGATGCTGCTGACACCCGACAAGACCTCAACCGCCCTGAGCGTGAATCAGATAGCCGGACTGGCAAAGACAGCCTTCGACCTGAACATCACCATCAACGAGAGCACCGCACTCCAGCGCTTGATGGCGCAACCGGCTCAGGTACGCCTGACACCCGAGAACAATGGCGTCATATCCGCGGTTTTACCCTACAGCCTGCGCAGCCTGTTCCCTGGCGAGCATCTACTGTTACGCTCTCTGAGCAACAACGGCCGCGTGGTCATGCTGGTACTGGCAGACCAGGGCGGCGGACCCTTTTCGGAAACCAGCGTGCAGGCATTCGGCAAAACGGCCCAATGCATCGAGAAAGCCCTGAATAGCTTTAGTAGTCGCGGGCGCTAGCGCTACAATCCCCCCCCTTTTTTGCTCTGGAGGCTTCACATGCCTGGCTTCTCTGGCTTGCCGTTAGTGATTGAACCAAGCGACCTGTTCGCCCGGCTCAACGCTCCCGAACTGATCGTGGTCGACTTGACCAGCGTCGCGCGTTACGAAGCCGGGCATATTCCGGGGGCTCGCTTCGTCGACCCGAAGCGCACGCAACTGGGGCTGCCACCGGCGCCCGGCCTGCTGCCGACCCAGGCGGCGCTCGAAGCGTTGTTCGGCGAGTTGGGGCACAACCCCGATGCGGTCTACGTCGTGTATGACGACGAAGGCGGCGGCTGGGCCGGGCGCTTCATCTGGCTGCTGGATGTGATCGGACACAAGGCTTATCACTATCTGGATGGCGGCATTCACGCATGGACAGGTGACGGTTACGCCGTCAGCCAGGATGTACCCGCTGCAGCCGGTGGCCCGGTGGCACTGACTCTGCACGATGAACCCACCGCAACCCGCGAGTACCTGCAAAGCCGTTTGGGCGCCCCGGATCTGGCGATCTGGGATGCGCGCAGCGAAGCCGAATACACGGGCGAAAAAGTGCTCGCCGCCAAGGGTGGGCATATCCCCGGCGCGAAGAATTTTGAATGGACCGCAGGCATGGATAAAACCCGCAACCTGCGTATCCGCACTGACATGGCGCAGATCCTCAAGGATCTGGGCATCACGCCAGACAAAGAAGTGATTACCCACTGCCAGACTCACCACCGTTCTGGCTTTACTTATCTCGTTGCCAAATCGCTCGGTTATCCGCGCGTCAAAGGCTACGCCGGCTCTTGGGGCGAATGGGGCAACCATCCCGATACCCCTGTCGAGCTGCCTGTAAAAAATTAAGGACCTTGAATGAAAACGCGTTTGTTCCTCCTCAGCCAGTACCTGTTGCCGCATCACCTGCTGTCACGCCTGGCCGGCTGCATTGCCGAGTGCCGCGTGCGCTGGTTCAAGAATGCATTCACAACCTGGTTCGCCAAGCGTTACCAAGTGGACATGTCCCAGGCACTGGTTGAAGACGTTACCGCCTACGAGCACTTCAATGCCTTCTTCACCCGCGCCCTGAAAGACGGCGCCCGCCCGCTGGATCAAACTCCGGACGCCGTGTTGAGCCCTGCCGATGGCGCTGTCAGCCAACTGGGCCCGATTGAACATGGTCGCGTGTTCCAGGCCAAAGGCCACAGCTACAGCGTGCTGGAACTGGTGGGTGGCGATGCCGCTGTGGCAGCACAGTTCATGGGCGGCGACTTTGCCACCATCTACCTGTCGCCAAAGGATTACCACCGCGTACACATGCCGTTGGCAGGCACCTTGCGCGAGATGATCTACGTGCCGGGCCGCCTGTTCTCGGTTAACCAGACTACCGCCGAAAACGTGCCGGAGCTGTTTGCCCGCAACGAGCGTGCCGTGTGCATCTTTGATACCGAACGCGGCCCGATGGCCGTGATTTTGGTGGGTGCCATGATCGTGGCGTCGATTGAAACCGTATTTGCCGGCCTGGTCACGCCGCCTAAACGCGAGCTGAAAACCTTCCGCTACGACGAAGCTGCACGTGCGCCGATCCACCTGGAAAAAGGTGCCGAGCTGGGTCGCTTCAAACTGGGTTCGACTGCAATCGTGCTGTTCGGTGCCGATCAAGTGAAGTGGGCTGAAGGCCTGGCGGCGGGAACGCCGGTGATGATGGGGCAGAAGATCGGTGAGTAAATAATGTAGTCGCTGCCGAAGGCTGCGATGGGCTGCGAAGCGGCCCCCGCTTTTGTATTAAAAGCGAAGGCCCTGCGGGCCTTATCGCAGCCTGCGGCAGCGACTACACGTACTCACTAGCCCTGGCTGTTACGGTCGCGCTGGCCCAGCAGGTACAGCACACCATCCAGGCCCAGAGTCGAAATGGCATGTCTGGCCGATTTTTTAACCAGTGGCTTGGCGCGGAATGCCACACCCAGCCCGGCAATTGCCAGCATCGGCAAGTCGTTGGCACCATCACCGACCGCAATGGTCTGCTCCAGGCTCAAGCCTTCCTTTTGCGCCAGCTCACGCAGCAAGTCCGCCTTGCGCTGTGCGTCGACAATCGGCTCAACCGCAACACCGGTCACCTTGCCATCCACCACTTCCAGCTCGTTGGCGAACACATAGTCGATGCCCAGCTTCGCCTGTACCTGCTTGGCAAAATACGTGAAGCCGCCCGACAGGATGGCGGTCTTGTAGCCCAAGCGCTTGAGTTCCGCGAACAGCACTTCGGCGCCTTCGGTCAGGCGCAGCGAGGCACCGATGGCATCCAGCACGCCCACATCCAGACCTTTGAGCAGTGCCATGCGCTCCTTGAAGCTGGCCTTGAAGTCCAGCTCACCGGCCATGGCGCGTTCGGTGATTGCAGCCACCTGGTCACCCACGCCCGCAGCCTTGGCCAACTCGTCGATCACTTCGGCTTCTATCAGGGTCGAGTCCATGTCGAACACCGCCAGACGGCGATTGCGGCGGAACAGGGTGTCTTCCTGAAGCGCGATATCAACACCCAGCTCTTGGGCCAGGTTGAAGAAATCGGCACGTAGCGCGTCAATATCCGCAGGCTCGCCGCACACACGCAGTTCGATGCAACTTTTGCTCAACTGCGTCGGGGCGTCCAGCGGTACACGGCCAGACAAGCGATCAGTCTGTTCGATGTTCAAACCGTGCTGGCTGATCACCGATGTCACGCGCTGCAACTCATGGGCAGTCACCTGGCGGCTCATCAGCGTCACCACATGACGGGTCTGGCTTTGCTCATTGACCCAGCGCTGGTAATGCTCTTCGCTGATCGGGTCAAAACGCAGTTGCAGTCCCTCTTGGGCGATCAATGGCTGCAGGTCTTTGAGCACCGCCGAAACCAGCTCTGCTTGTGGAATTTCCACCAGAAAACCCAACGACAAAACGCCATGGATAGCGGCCTGACCGATGTCGAGAATATTCACACCATTGCTGGCCAATACACCAGTAATGGCCGCAGTGAGACCCGGACGGTCCTCACCTGTGATGTTTATCAGGACGATTTCGCGCAAGGCACACCCCCATTCGCTAAAAAAAACGCATTCTACCCACTTTCAGTGACCATCGGGCACCGCCAAGGCTTTGCCGCCTTCAGGCTGCTCGCTATACTGCGCACCAACTTAACGGACTAAGAGCCGCGCTCAGTGAACCGGCCATTGCCTGTCAAAACCGATAATTTCTTCCTGTTGATCTTCCGGGCCCTGCGTGATCGCCGCGTTCCGATTGCTCTGCGTATCGCCAGCCATAACGTGATCCTGGTCGCCCTGGCGCTGGTCATTTATGCCGTGGTGATGGGACTGCAATTCAAGCAGGCCATGCACGAGCAGGCAGATGCCCTGGGTCAGAGCCTGACCACACAAACCGCCACCTCGGCGACCGAGCTGCTGGTGTCCAATGACATCCTCAGTCTCAACGTGCTGCTCAACAACCTGACCAAAAACCCGCTGGTGGCCCACGCGGCTATCTACAGCGTCGATAACCGGATCCTCGCCGAAGCCGGCCAGCGTCCCAAAAACGGCTTGCTGGGCGAAACCGAAGGCGTGTATCAGACCAAGATCACCTTTCAGGATGTGACCGCCGGGCATCTGCGCATCAGCCTGGACATGCACCAGTTTGAGCAGCCGATGACCATCAGCCTGCAGAGCATGGGCATTTTGAGCGCCATTCTGCTCGCCCTGGCCCTGGCCTTGAGCTTGCGACTGGGACGCCACATCACCACGCCGCTGCTGCAATTGCGGGTATGGTTGCGCGAGCCCGATCCTTACACCCCGGCCATCCAGCGCCAGGATGAAATCGGTGATCTGGCCCGCCAGCTTCACAGCCGCCTCGCCCCTGCGGCGCCAGAGCCGGAACCCGAGCCAGAACCGGAAGAAGACTACGACGACAGCGACTACGAAGAAGCCGAAGACAACGAGCCGACCTTCGAAGTGCGCAACCTGAGCGATCCGACGTTCGATGAAGCGCCTGCTGCGCCTGCTCCCAAAGCCGCTCCCCGGCAGTTGGTCAGCACCGCAGAAGACGAAAACGACGACGAAGACCCGTTCGCTGACTTGCGCGACACCAGCACAGCCACTGCTGCGCCGATTGCGCTGGCCAAGCCCAAACAGGTCGTATCAGCTGCGCCACAGCCAAGCGCCGTACTGGCGGTGCAACTGGGGGCACAGGAACAACTGCGTCGCCTGCCCCGCGCCCGCCTGATGGAACTGCTGGAGCGCTATCGCGATTGCCTGAACCAGGCAGCTTCGCTGTATCAAAGCGAGCTGCATACGCTCAACGATGGCAGCACGCTGATGCTGTTCCATAGCGAAGACAGCGGCGACGATTACCTGACCAACGCCATTTGCTGCGGCGAACTGCTGCGGGCCCTGGGTCACGCCTTGCAGATCGAAGTCGCGGACAGCGGCATCACCCTGCAATTGCAACTGGGTCTGGTGCTGGGCGAAGGACTGAACGGCATGAGCCAGATTGACTTGCTGCTGACTGAAGTCGCACAGGACGCCCTGGCGCTGTCGCAACACAGCCGCAACTTGCTGCTGGTGGAGCGCAAGATCAGCGACGACCCTCTGATCCGTCAGCGCGCCCGTATCCGCCCGATTGCCAGCCCTGAAGGTGCCTGCTGCGTCGAGCGCCTGATGGAGCCGTATCCATCCATGCTTGAGCGCCAACTGGCGCGGATGCATGAGAATCGTGGCTGACGGCGTGCTCCCGTAGAGGCAAAAAAAATCCCGCACATGTGCGGGATTTTTTGTTTCGGGTTACGGCCTCAGAAGCGAAACACTTCCATATCCGTACGGATCGGTGAAGCCATCGGAATTCGAGGTTTCTCCGCACCCTGCTTCGGTGCAGCCTTGGTCTCGGGCTTGCGCATCTCAACCAGCGGCGGCTGGTTGGCCAGTGGCTTGAGCGCCACGGCCAATTGCTCGCTCAGCTGTTGCAACAACTGACCTTGAGCCTTGACCTGATCCGCCGTGCTGCCCCCGTGTGGCTGCTCCAGGTGAACAATGCGGTTGTCACGCACCTGACCGCGACGGTCGATCAAACGCCATTGCGCATCCAGCACCGCAGGCAAGTTCTTGCCCGAGTCCAGGCGAGTGATCGACAACAGCACCTGCACATCCGGGCTGAAGCCCGCCGTAGCCGGTGCCAGGACAACCCGCTGGCTGTCCAGGCGCCACGCCAGTTGACGTACCAGAAGTTGATCGATATCCGAAGACAGGCTGCCAGCCCATCGACCATCAGTGGCCGCACTCAGACTGCCATCGGGCTGACGTTGCAGCAGGGTTTCACGCTGCAGGTAGTCGGCCACGCTGATCGGGCCAAGTACCACGGCCATGCCGGCGCTTTGCGCGGGCTGGCCTGGGGCGCCGCTGTCCAGTTGGTACAAGGCCGCTGGCTGGTGCGTGGTGCACCCCGCCAGACCCAGCACACCGGTCAGCAACGCAATTAAAGGAAGGCGTAGAACGTTCATCATTCCATCCAGGTGGCCGCCATAGGGCCAGCCACAGTGTGATTCTCGAAAGGTTCGCAAGCACATTGCCATAAGCCGTGCAGCAAACGCGGCATATCATCCGCGAATATTGGACCTGACTCCAGCGTTGTCGCGCCGATCTGCGCGTAAAAACCCAGATCGGGGGCGCTAAACAGCCTTAATTGGGCGTTTCTACCAACAAGGCATCCACACGCTGGAAACCACGGGGCAGCTTATTGCCACGACGGCCGCGCTCGCCTTTGTAGTGCTCCAGGTCGTCAGCCTTGAGTGACAGTGTGCGCTTGCCCGCCTGCAATACCAGCGTGGCGTTGTCTGGCAGCACGGCGAGGTCGGTCACGTACTCTTCACGACTGGCCACGCGCTCACCGGGAATACCGATGATCTTGTTGCCTTTGCCTTTGCCCAGTTGCGGCAAGTCGCTGACTTTGAAAATCAGCAGACGACCTTCCGTGGTCACGGCCGCCAGCCAGTTGTGCTCGCGATCTGCCACAGGTCGTGGCTGCATGACTTGCGCCCCTTTAGGCAGGCTGAGCAGCGCTTTACCGGCCTTGTTCTTGGCTTGCAGGTCTTCACCCTTGACCACAAAACCGTAACCGGCGTCGGACGCGATGACGTACAGCGCATCGTCTTCAGGCAACAGCACGCACTCGAACGTCGCACCCGGCGGCGGGGTCAGGCGCCCGGTCAACGGCTCACCCTGGCCACGGGCATTGGGCAGTTTGTGAGCAGGCTCAGAGTAACTGCGCCCGGTCGAGTCGATAAACACCGCGAACTGGTTGGAGCGTCCGGAGGCCGCTGTCTTGTAGCCATCCCCTGCCTTGTAGGACAGGCCGGTTGCGTCAAGGTCATGGCCTTTGCCGCAACGAACCCAGCCTTTTTCCGACAGTACAACTGTGACGGCTTCAGTCGGGACCAACTCGTTTTCAGACAGGGCCTTGGCTTCAGCACGGGACACAATCGGCGAGCGACGGTCGTCTCCATAGGTTTCGGCATCGGCCAGCAACTCGGTACGCACCAGCTTTTTCAGCTTGGTTTCGCTGCCCAGCAAGGTTTTCAGCTTGGCTTGCTCTTTGCGCAACGCATCCTGCTCGGTGCGCAGCTTCATCTCTTCAAGGCGCGCCAATTGGCGCAGACGCGTGTCGAGGATGTAGTCAGCCTGGATTTCGCTCAGGGCAAAGCGCGCAATCAGCTCGGCCTTGGGATGCTCCTCGGTGCGGATGATGTGAATCACTTCATCGAGGTTCAAGTAGGCGGTGAGCAATCCGTCCAACAGGTGCAGGCGGCGCTCGACTTTATCGAGGCGGAACTGTAAGCGACGGCGTACGACATTGACCCGGAATTCCAGCCATTCCACCAGCAAGGCGCGCAGGTTTTTCAGTTGCGGTTTGCCGTCCAGACCAATGATGTTGATGTTGACCCGGAACGTGGACTCAAGCTCGGTCACGGCGAACAAGTGCTGCATCAGCTCGTCGAGATCGACTTTGTTATTGCGCGGAATGATCACGATACGGCACGGGTTTTCGTGGTCGGACTCGTCGCGCAGGTCGGTGACCATTGCCAGCTTGGTTGGCTTGGCCTGCATCAGGGCCGCGATCTGCTCCAGTACTTTGGCGCCCGATACCTGATGGGGCAGCGCAGTGACCACAATGTCGCCGTCTTCAATGTGATACACGGCACGCATGCGCACCGAACCACGGCCGGTCTGATAGATCTTCAGCAGGTCGGCACGGGGGGTGATGATTTCAGCTTCGGTCGGGTAGTCCGGGCCCTGGATGTGCTCGCACAGCTGCTCGACCGTGGCCTTGGGCTCATCGAGCAAGCGCACGCACGCGCTGGCAACTTCACGCAGGTTGTGCGGTGGCACGTCAGTGGCCATGCCTACGGCAATGCCGGTGGTGCCATTGAGCAGGATATTGGGCAAGCGCGCAGGCAAAACCGCAGGTTCGTCGAGGGTCCCGTCAAAGTTGGGCACCCAGTCCGCCGTGCCCTGGCCCAGTTCGCTGAGCAGCACTTCGGAATAACGGGACAAGCGCGCTTCGGTATAACGCATGGCCGCGAACGACTTGGGATCGTCCGGCGCACCCCAGTTGCCCTGGCCGTCGACCAGGGTGTAGCGGTAGCTGAACGGCTGCGCCATCAACACCATTGCTTCGTAGCACGCCGAGTCGCCGTGGGGGTGGAACTTGCCGAGTACGTCACCGACGGTACGCGCCGATTTCTTGTGCTTGGAATCAGCGTCCAGGCCCAACTCGCTCATGGCGTACACAATGCGCCGCTGTACGGGCTTGAGGCCGTCGCCGATGTGCGGCAAGGCCCGGTCCATGATTACGTACATGGAGTAGTTGAGGTAGGCCTGTTCGGTGAAGTCGGCCAGTGACCGGCGTTCTACGCCGTCCAGGCTGAGATCAAGGGAGTCGCTCATGCGGACCTCATTCAATTCGTTGTCTGGCGCAGCAGCATGGTGCCGCCGCGCTGGGTAAATTCAAGTTTTTTCAGCGCACTCATGCCCAGCAGCACTTGCTCGCCTTCAAGCCCTGGAGCAGCCACTGCACGCACGTCGCGCAGCACAATGGCGCCTAGTTGCAGGCGGTCGATGCGGGTCTGATAGCCCTGAGTGCGACCATTGGCAGTGTTCAGCGTCACCGGGACACCTTTGGGCAATGCCAGTTGCCTGGCCAGCTCCATCGGCACCGCCACATCGGTGGCGCCGGTATCGAGTAAAAATTCCACCGGCACGTTGTTGATCCGGCCGCTGGCAACAAAATGACCCTGGGCGTTGCCGAGCAGTTTGACTTCGATATAACCCTCGCCCTGTTGCGAGGAGACTTCGGTGTTGGGGTTTTCCTGACGCTGTTCCCAGCGCCCGAAAAACTGCGCGGCCAGATACAAACCGGCACACCAGGCCACAATCATAAAGACCCGACCCACACCTTTACCCGGCGCTTGCTCGCTCATGACTTGGCACTCCAGCCACCTTGCGGGGCAGCAAAGCGCCAGACAATGGGGCGTTTTTCGCCATCGGCGCGTACATGGTTGCCGTTATCGACGCCGATCCAGGCACCTTGGGCATCCAGGCTCAAGGCCTCGGTATTGCCATAGCCACTGTTGTATAGCCGGTTGTCGGTCAATGCATCGTTGGCAAACGACCAGCAGCGTTCGATTTCACCTGTGTCCAGGGTACGACGACAAATGCGGTAGGCCATGCGTTCAAGGGTGAACAGCTTGCCTTCGAACAGCGCCAGGTCGGCAAAATCCTTTTGCTGCGCCTTGGCCTTGAGTTGTGGCGGCGCCTGTTCAAGCCCCCCTTCACTCATCAATACGCAACCGTTTTCGCAGTCCCACACACTCTGCTTTTTGCGGATCGTCAGCAAGCCGCGGCGCTCGCGCTCGGCCGCCAGCCATATCTGGTTGCCCTGCGGGTTGACGGCGATACCTTCAAACAGCGCATTGAAATGCAGCAGCATGCCGCTGGCCCGGGCCTGACGGACCAGCGAAGGGTCGATCTTGAGCCACACCGGTGGGCCTGCCGGCGGAACTTGCAACACCGCCGCATGGGCTTCACTGACCACATAACGGTTGCCCGCGTCGTCGCAGCTGATGCCTTCAAAATCCAGATTGCCGCCGCGCAACGGGCTGATGGCTTTACCCATCATGCGTACACCCCACGGCAAACCGCTTTCGGGCGGCGTCGGAACATCGATGTTCAGGGCCTCGGCGCTCCATTCGGGGTAGCGCTGGTCAAGACGATAAATCTGATCGTCATCACGATCGGATACCGCCCACAACTCACCCGAGCACAGGGCCAGGCCAGACAGGTTGCCACCTCGCATGCCTTCTACCGGATGCTCCGACTGCATGACCAACTCTGGCCAGGTGCTGGCCATTACTGGCGCAGCACCCAACCAGAGCAGCCCCAGCAAGGCACTGCGCATCAGGTCAGCACCTGCGCCAGGTTGCCTTTGGACTCAAGCCAGGTCTTGCGGTCACCGGCGCGTTTCTTGGCCAGCAGCATGTCCATCATCTCTGACGTGGCGGCGAAGTCTTCAAGGGTCAGTTGCACCAAGCGACGGGTGTTTGGGTCCATCGTGGTTTCGCGCAGTTGCGGCGGGTTCATCTCACCCAGCCCCTTGAATCGCGTGACCTGTGGCTTGCCGCGTTTTTTCTCGGCGACCAGTCGGTCAAGGATGCCATCACGCTCGGCTTCATCCAGGGCGTAGAAAATCTCCTTGCCCAGGTCAATGCGGTACAACGGCGGCATCGCCACGTAAACGTGACCGGCGTCCACCAGCGGACGGAAGTGCTGAACGAACAACGCGCACAGCAAGGTGGCGATGTGCAGACCGTCGGAGTCGGCGTCGGCAAGGATGCAGATTTTGCCGTAACGCAATTGGCTCATGTCAGCCGCGCCCGGATCGACACCGATCGCGACGGCGATGTTATGGACTTCCTGACTGGCCAGGACTTCGCTGCCGTCAACTTCCCAGGTGTTGAGGATCTTGCCGCGCAACGGCAGGATCGCCTGGAATTCCTTGTCTCGTGCCTGCTTGGCCGAGCCGCCTGCGGAGTCACCTTCCACCAGAAACAGTTCAGAACGCATCGGGTCCTGCCCGGCGCAGTCGGCCAGCTTGCCCGGCAAGGCCGGCCCCTGGGTAATCCGCTTGCGCTCGACCTTCTTGCTGGCCTTGAGCCTGCGCCCGGCATTGTTGATTGCCAGCTCAGCCAGTTGCATGCCCAGCTCGGGATTGGCATTGAGCCACAGGCTGAAGGAATCCTTGATCACGCCCGATACAAACGCCGCCGCTTCACGGGAGGACAGACGCTCTTTGGTCTGCCCCGAGAACTGCGGCTCCTGCATTTTCATCGACAGCACGAACGCAATGCGCTCCCACACGTCTTCGGGCGCCAGCTTCACGCCGCGCGGCAGCAGGCTGCGGAACTCGCAGAACTCGCGCATCGCATCGAGCAAGCCCTGACGCAGACCGTTGACGTGTGTACCGCCTTGAGCCGTGGGGATCAGGTTGACGTAGCTTTCCTGAACACTGTCACCGCCCTCAGGCAGCCACAGCAAAGCCCAGTCGATGGCTTCTTTATTACCGGCCAGGCTGCCGCAGAACGGCTCATTGGGCAGGCGTTCAAATTCGCTGACCGCGTCAACCAGGTACGAGCGCAGACCGTCTTCGTAATGCCACTCGACCTTTTCGCCGGTGTTTTTGTCTTCAAAGCTGACCAGCAGCCCCGGACACAGTACAGCCTTGGCCTTGAGCACATGCTTGAGGCGGCTGACCGAAAACTTGGGCGAGTCGAAGTACTTCGGGTCCGGCGCGAAGTACACGCTGGTACCGGTGTTGCGCTTGCCGACCGTACCGATGACTTCCAGATCGGTCGCTTTATAGCCATCGGCGAAGGTCATCTGGTATTCATTGCCGTCACGCTTGACCTTGACCCGAACCAGTGTCGACAGCGCGTTGACCACCGAAATCCCCACGCCGTGCAGGCCGCCGGAGAACTGATAGTTTTTGTTGGAGAACTTGCCACCCGCGTGGAGCTTGGTAAGGATCAGCTCGACACCTGACACGCCCTCTTCAGGGTGGATGTCCACAGGCATGCCGCGCCCATCATCGCTGACTTCCAGCGAGTGATCGGCGTGCAGGATGACTTGCACCGACTTGGCGTGACCGGCCAGGGCTTCGTCGACACTGTTGTCGATGACTTCCTGGGCCAGGTGGTTGGGCCGACTGGTGTCGGTGTACATGCCGGGGCGTTTGCGCACCGGGTCGAGGCCCGAGAGGACTTCGATGGCGTCGGCGTTATAAGAGCTAGCGCTGGGAGTGGCCATAGGGTCTCGTCGTTAGTCGTAAATGAAAAATAAGGGCCATTCGACGGGTGCCTCAGAGGGCCGCGAAGTCGATGGTTTGAAACTGTTCGGCGCCAATCCCTGCAAAATTCAACAGATCAGGCAGTTGCTGGGCAAAACCTTGATAACTGTGGTCACCGCCCGCCTGAATACGTAATGTACACGCCGCGTAGTACTTTTCAGCGTAGCGGTAGTCCAGGGTTTCATCGCCAGTTTGCAACCACACCTGATACCGCTGCGGGTCTTGGGGGGCTGCCACTTCGAGTTCGGCCAGGGCCTGGACGTGATCGTGGGTCAATTCCCAGGTTTGGCCGCTGTAGTGGTTGGTCTGCGTGCCCAGATAACCGTCGAACATCCGATGCGGGCTGACGGCCGGGTTGACCAGTAAGGCCTTGAGGCCATGTTGTTCGGCCAGCCAGGTCGCATAGTAGCCGCCGAGCGAGCTGCCTACCAGCAATGGGCGGCCCAGCTGGCTGATTGCGGCCTGCAATTGGGCCATTGCCTCACGCGGATGGTGGTGCAAGGCAGGCACCCGCAGCTGCTCGGCAAGCCCCATGCGCTGCATCACCGAGATCAACTGTGTGGCCTTCTTGGACTCGGGGGCACTGTTGAACCCGTGGATATACAAGATGGAACCCGACATGCGATGACCCCCGAAGACACATTAAGCTGAACACAGCATCAAGAAAGACGCGCAGTTTAGCCTGACTCAGGGGCAATGACTCGCTTCAAGATATTTCAGTAATTGTTGGCGCTGTAATCCGGCTCGAACGAGAAATCAGCCAGGCGTGACACGCCGGTTTGCAGCGTGCCATCAGGCTGCAAGCGCAACCAGCGATAGCCCGGGGCCTCGTTGCTGACCTTGAAGTCCGGGCTGGCGACAGCAAACTGGATGCAGGTCGAGGGCGATGCCAGCAACCTGACACCGTTGCGTTGCTGATCGAACGGCTGGTGGACATGCCCCCAGAGCACCGCCCGTGCTTGTGGATAACGGTCCATGACCGACCAGAAATCCTTGGCATTGCGCAGACCAATCGGCTCCAGCCATTGGCAACCCACCGAGACCGGGTGGTGATGCAGGCACACCAGGTGATGGCGTTCGGGGGCTTCGCTCAAGGATTGCGCCAGCAGTTGCAACTGGTCGTCTTCCAGATAACCGGGGGTGGAATGGGGCACTGCCGAGTTGAGCAACGTAATGCGCCAATTGCCGATATCGACCACGGGCTCAAGCAGACGGCTTTGCACGGCCGCTTCGCGCATCTGCGCAATTTGGTCATGATTGCCGGGGATCCAGCGGGCAACGCCGCCCAGCGGTGACGTCATCCTGCGAAAGTGCTGATAGGCCTCGACGCTGCCGTCCTGGGTCAAGTCGCCCGTGGCCAGAATGCCGTCGATGTGCGGTTGTTCGGCGCGAGCCAGATCGATCACCTGCTGCAGGCTTTGCGCAGTCTTGAGGCCGAGCAGGGAACCGTCTGCGTCAGCAAACAAATGGCTGTCAGACAACTGCACCAGCAGCACCGCATCTTCGGTGGTCAGCGTGGATACATTCGGCAAGATGACTCTCCCGGGGGGTGTTGATTTCAAGGCTAGCGTACTTCTGCGTATTCATGCCCGCATGCCAGGCAATGGCTGAGCCACTCACCCAGAAACACATTGAGCTGGGCTTTTTCGTCGGGCTGGTGCATGGCGATGTTGGGGTACGGGTAGATGCTGCGAAAGCGCCGGGCGTGCTCGGCAGCAACGACTTCAGCCATGCGCGCATCGTGATAAACCTGAACCTGCAACTCGGGCACCGGCAACCAGGGCAAGCTATGTTCCTGACGGATGCGCAGGGTGCTGGTGTACGGGCAATCGAGGATCACCTCAAGCGTCAGCACGCCCAGCATCTGGTCCCCCTGAGTCACGGCAATCCGGCGCGGGCCGGGTTGCTCGCGCATTTCAGGCAACAAACGCATCAGGCGCGCATAGTTGGCCTCGCAGGCAGCCTGCAAACCGATCAGGTCGACTCGATAACGATCGCGAACCCCATTTACGACCATAACCCCCTCACTTCAGCGCGATTAAGCGCCAGCCATTGCAGGGCAATAATGCTCGCTGCATTGGAAATACGTCCATCACGTACAGCTTGCAGCGCATCTTCGTACGCCCATACCGTTACACGAATATCTTCTGCCTCTTCTTCCAGCCCATGCAAGCCCCCCACACCCAAGGTGCTGCAACGCCCCAGAAACAAGTGAACAAACTCGGTACTGCCCCCCGGCGAAGGGAAATAGCGGGTGATGGGCCACAGTGACGAGAACGTAAGACCGGCCTCTTCTTCGCCTTCACGGTGAGCGACTTCTTCGGGCACTTCAGCCTTGTCGATCAGCCCGGCCACCAGTTCGATCAACCAGGGCGTTTGGGTCTTGCCCAGGGCGCCGACCCGGAACTGCTCGATCAGCACCACTTCATCGCGCTGGGGGTCATACGGCAGCACACATACCGCGTCATGGCGCACGAACACTTCACGACTGATCTCACGGCTCATGCCACCGGCAAAGAGTTCGTGACGCAGGTGCACGCGGTCCAGTTTGTAAAAACCCTGATAACCGTTCTCGCGCTTTACGATCTCAACGGCACTTGGCGTGGCCTTGGTGATGTCAGTCATTGCAAACCCCTTACTGGCGAATTTCACCGGGGTGGCCCTCGGCATCGCGCATCCTAACGCGCCTGCACCTGCGGATGCAGCCTCTTTTATGAAGCGGGGATAGACGGATCGCCTGCAAAACAACTCTAATTGACTCTATCAAGCTTAGTGGCGAACCGATGCCCATGCTGGCAGTCGAACCACCATAATTTTCTCTTTCTTTCGACGATGAAGGACGACCATGTCGCTTTTAAAGTTTGCCTCCATGACTTGCATCGCCCTGACCCTGGGTGCTTGCCAAAGCGTGTTTCAACCTTCGGCACAAAAGCCGCTGGCGTTTACCAATGACGCCTCGGAGCAGGTCAAATCCGGCTGCACTGGCCCGGACTGCCCGCTGGTGAATATCGACACCCTGCACTTTGCCGATGCTCCCAACCTCGACGCGCTGATCGAAAACCGCCTGTTGAAGATGACCGTAAACTCGCCCGACGACAAACTGGCGCCATCGCTCAACGCGTACCGCGAGCATTTCCTGCGCACAGCCGACAGCCGCAACAGCACCTACTTGCAAGCCAAGGTACGCGAGGAGCATGACGGTCTGGTGATTGTCGAGTTGTCCAGCTACCTGGACACCGGCGGCGCTCATGGCATGCCGGGGCGCGGCTTTATCAACTACTCGCGCAAAGAGCAGAAAGAAGTGACCTTGCAGGACATGCTCTTGCCGGGCCAGGAGCAAGCCTTTTGGGGGGCCGCAAAAGTGGCCCACAACAACTGGTTGATCAACAGCCATTACAGCAGCGACCCGGAATACGTCAAAAACTGGCCGTTCCAGAAAACCCCGCACGTGGCATTACTCAAGGACAACGTGGTCCTCAAATACGACGTGTACAGCATTGCGCCGTACTCTGAAGGTCATATTGAACTGAAGATCCCGTACTCGCGCCTGAACGGGATTCTGAAACCCGAGTGGTTCCCGGGCCGCGGGTAATCACCCCATCTCCCGTGGGAGCGGGCTAGCCCGCTCCCACAAGGTCATGCAACCGCTTTTGAGCGCCCTGCCACCCACTGCAACAACCCCGCCAGCAGCAACGCCGGCAACGTCGCGCCCACATCAGGCATAAAGTTCGCCAGCAGGTGATAAGTCACCACTCCGCCCAGCCATGCCAGCAAGGTCGTCCAGCGCAGCAGGGTCGGTGCGACCCGGGCACTGCGCTTGCGCAATATAAAATGATCCACCAGGACCACCCCGAACAATGGGGCGAACACCGAGCCAATCAGCAGCAGGAAGTTCTGGTACTGCGCCAGCGGCGCAAAGCAGGCGATCAAGGTGCATACCACACCGATAGCCAAGGCCAGATGCTCGACTTTCAAACGCAGCAACATCCCGCCGGACACCGCCGCCGAGTGAATATCGGCAAATGCGTTTTCGGACTCGTCGAGCAAGATCAGCAGCAGTGGAATCCCCAGGCCTGCCCCCGCCAGCGCCAACAGCAGCACATTGACTTCACCGCTCGGCGCAAAGGCCAGGGTGTAGGCCACGCCCAGGCTCATCAGCCAGAAGTTGCCCATAAAGAAGCCCAGTGCCGTACCGCCAAACACACTGTTGGCGCGCTTGCCGAAGCGCGAATAATCCGCAATCAACGGCAACCACGACAGCGGCATGGCGATGGCAATGTCAAAACCCACGGCAAACGGCAGTGAGCCATCGCCCTTTTGTGCCCACAATGCGGGCAGGTCGGCCTTGGCGAACAAATTCCAGGTCAACCAGATGCAAGCCGCCAGCAGCAACCAGATGCCCCATTTGCGCAAGACCTTGCGCACAAAGGTCAAAGGCCCGCTGACCGCAAGCAGCGTGGCCAGGGCGCCGAAAAACAGCGTCCACATCAAGGGGTTGCTCAACCAGCTGCCTTCATTGAAGGCCCGTGCACCCAGCAGGCTGGCCGCATCGCGCATCACAATGATTTCGAACGAGCCCCAGCCGATCAGTTGCAACACGTTGAGCACGGCCGGGAGCATGGCGCCGCGGCTGCCGAGGCTGAGTTTCAGCGCGGCCATGGACGACAGCCCGGTGTCGCTGCCGATCACACCGACCGAGGCCAACAACGACACGCCGACCAGCGTGCCGAGAAAAATCGCCAGCAATGAACCCGAAAGGCCCAGTCCCGGCGCAAGCAACGCGCCGGTCTGCAACACCATCAGGCCTATGCCGAGGGAGAACCACAGG
This sequence comes from Pseudomonas sp. DSV-1, assembly GCF_035830915.1. Taxonomy (NCBI): domain Bacteria; kingdom Pseudomonadati; phylum Pseudomonadota; class Gammaproteobacteria; order Pseudomonadales; family Pseudomonadaceae; genus Pseudomonas; species Pseudomonas sp. DSV-1. Next base: position 4,679,790 of record NZ_JAYMYG010000001.1, read on the forward strand.
GAAAACAGATCTCGACCGCCGAATACGCGCCGGTCCTGAGGGACAGCAAGGTCGGGAGAGTAGGTACTGGGTGTGTTCAATGGGTTGAATCTCACAAATAGAGAGTTGCCTGAAAGCCCTGTGGGAGCGGGCTTGATCGCGATAGAGTCGACACGGTTACACTCAAAGACCGTGACGTCTGCATCGCGAGCAAGCCCGCTCCCACAAGGGAACTGCTCACATCACACTTTTTTGTACAGCTGGCTGCCTTCCTGCTTGAAGCGCTCGGCCTGTTCGGCAAGGCCCTTCGCAACATCCACATCGATGGCATCGATGCGCTGGTTGGCGGCGTAGATACGGACTTCCTGGGTGATTTTCATCGAGCAGAATTTCGGCCCGCACATGGAGCAGAAATGCGCGACCTTGGCCGAGTCCTTGGGCAAGGTTTCATCGTGGTACGAGCGGGCGGTGTCCGGGTCCAGGCCAAGGTTGAACTGGTCTTCCCAACGGAACTCGAAGCGTGCCTTGCTCAAGGCGTTGTCACGGATCTGCGCACCCGGATGGCCCTTGGCCAAGTCGGCAGCGTGGGCCGCAATCTTGTAGGTGATAATCCCGGTCTTCACGTCATCCTTGTTCGGCAACCCCAAGTGTTCCTTGGGGGTGACGTAGCACAGCATGGCGCAACCGAACCAGCCGATCATGGCCGCACCGATGCCCGAAGTGATGTGGTCGTAACCCGGTGCAATGTCGGTGGTCAGCGGGCCGAGGGTGTAGAACGGCGCTTCGTCGCAGCACTCCAGCTGCTTGTCCATGTTCTCCTTGATCAACTGCATCGGCACGTGACCGGGGCCTTCGATCATGCATTGCACGTCGTGCTTCCAGGCAATCTTGGTCAGCTCGCCCAGGGTTTCCAGCTCGCCGAACTGGGCCGCGTCGTTGGCGTCGGCAATCGAGCCCGGACGCAGGCCGTCGCCCAGCGAGAAGCTGACGTCGTAGGCCTTCATGATTTCGCAGATTTCGTCGAAATGGGTGTAGAGGAAGTTCTCTTGGTGGTGCGCCAGGCACCACTTGGCCATGATCGATCCGCCACGGGACACAATGCCCGTCACACGCTTGGCGGTCAGCGGCACGTAGCGCAGCAGCACGCCGGCGTGGATGGTGAAGTAGTCGACGCCTTGCTCGGCCTGTTCGATCAGGGTGTCGCGAAACAGCTCCCAGGTCAGGTCCTCGGCCACGCCGTTGACCTTCTCCAATGCCTGATAAATAGGCACGGTGCCGATCGGAACCGGCGAGTTGCGGATGATCCACTCGCGGGTTTCATGGATGTGCTTGCCGGTGGACAGGTCCATGACCGTGTCCGAACCCCAGCGAATGCCCCAGGTCAGTTTGGCCACTTCTTCTTCAATCGAAGAGCCCAGTGCACTGTTGCCGATGTTGCCGTTGATCTTCACCAGGAAGTTGCGGCCAATGATCATCGGCTCCAACTCAACGTGGTTGATGTTGGCCGGGATGATGGCGCGACCGCGGGCGATTTCTTCGCGCACGAATTCAGCGGTGATTTCTTTCGGGATGCTGGCGCCGAAGCTGTGGCCAGGGTGCTGCTGATCCAGCAGACCTGCCGCCCGGGCTTCCTGCAGCTTCATGTTTTCGCGGATGGCGACGTATTCCATCTCGGCGGTGATGATGCCCTGACGCGCATAGTGCATCTGGGTAACGTTGACACCGGCCTTGGCCCGACGCGGGTTTTTGACGTGGGCAAACCGCAGTTTGGTCAGCTCTGCATCCTCCAGGCGCATTTGCCCGAAGTTCGAACTCAAGCCCGGCAGGCGCTCGGTATCGTCACGGTCATCGATCCAGGCCGAACGCACATCGCCCAGGCCTTTGCGCACGTCAATTTGCACAGACGGGTCGGTATACGGACCCGAGGTGTCGTAGATCAATACCGGGGCGTTCACTTCGCCGCCAAAATCGGTGGGGGTGATATCCAGGCTGACTTCACGCATCGGCACCAGAATGTCCGGGCGCGAACCCTGTACGTAGACTTTTTGCGAGCGGGTAAACGGCTTGACCGACTGCTCATCGACCTTGGCCGAATCACTGAGGTTGATCGCGTTTTTTGGTTTTGTACTCATCACGGCTCTCCAGACTGCATCCAGGCGGATTGTCGGAGGGAGAACCTGAAAAATGTACGGATGCACCCAAGGACTGGGTGCTGAGTGGCGGCCTCGAACAACTGATCATTTTTTGACCAATTGATCCCGGACAGCACTCAAGAGGACTCGCCGGGAGACGAGAAATCTTGTTCCCTACGCAGGCGTTAACCTGATCAGGTTCAACGGGATCCGAAATTATTCGATCTCAGCCTCATAGCAAGGCACCCCGACAAGAACCCGGCCAGTCTAGACAAGAGTGAGGCAGAACGCCAATCCCACAATTAATGCAGTGATGAAAGGCGTAACAATGGCATTGTTGCAAGGTGCCACCACTACTACACTCGCTACGGCTTGAAACCGCGAATCGGGCTCGGGCACTTATTTTTCGCAACCTTGAACTAGGGATCGCTCATGCTGCGCAAACTATCACTGGCTATAGCCGTGTCTTGGGCGACCAGCGCAATGGCTCTGGATACAACCGCCCCATTGTCCAGTCAAAACGGGTTGGTCAGCGTTTACCACGAAGCGGTAGACAACAACGCGGACCTGGCTGCAGCCCGCGCCAATTACGCGGCTCAAAAGGAAGTGGTGCCCCAGGCCCGCGCCGGTTTGCTGCCCAACCTGTCCGGCGGCGCCGAGTCGAGTAATGTGCGCACCGCCATCGACCAGCCTTCGCTGACGACCACCCGCAGCGCCGTGGTGTACCAGGCCACGCTGGCACAACCGATTTTCCGGATTGATCGCTGGTTCCAGTTGAAAGCCGCCGAATCGATCAACGAGCAGGCCGCGCTGCAACTCTCGGCCACCGAGCAGAATTTGATCCTGCAGAGCGCCAACGCCTATTTCTCGGTGCTACGCGCCCAGGACACGCTGGCCGCGACCAAGGCCGAAGAAGCCGCCTTCAAGCGCCAACTGGACCAGTCCCGGGAGCGCTTTGACGTGGGCCTGTCGGACAAGACCGACGTGCTGCAATCCCAGGCCAGTTACGACACGGCACGGGCCAACCGGATGCTGGCTCAGCGTCAGGTAGAAGACGCCTTTGAATCCCTGGTCACCCTGACCAACCGCCAGTACAACGCGATTGAAGGCATGCGCCACACCTTGCCGATCCTGCCGCCGATGCCCAATGACGCCAAGTCCTGGGTCGACACGGCCGCACAGCAGAACCTCAACCTGCTGGCCAGCAATTACGCGGTCGATGCCGCCGAAGAAACCCTCAAGCAGCGCAAGGCTGGCCACGCGCCAACCCTCGATGCCGTCGCGCAGTACAAGACCGGGGACAACGACGCCTTTGGCTTGAGCAACCCCAATGCCCTCAACCAGCGTTATGGCGGCGACGTGTCGCAACGCAGCATTGGCGTGCAGTTGAACATCCCCATCTACAGCGGCGGCCTGACCAGCTCGCAAGTGCGTGAGTCGTACTCGCGCCTGGACCAGACCGAACAGCAGCGCGAAGCCTTGCGTCGCCAGGTGGTCGAAAATACCCGCAACCTGCACCGGGCGGTGAACACCGACGTTGAGCAGGTACAGGCGCGCAAACAGTCGATCATCTCCAACCAGAGTGCACTGGAAGCCACGGAAATCGGCTACCAGGTGGGCACGCGCAACATCGTCGACGTGCTTGACGCCCAGCGCCAGCTCTACAACTCGGTGCGTGACTACAACAACAGCCGTTATGACTACATCCTCGACAACCTGCGCCTCAAGCAGGCAGCGGGAACCTTGAACCCTGGCGACCTGGACGCACTGTCGCGCTACCTCAAGGCCGACTACAACCCGGACAAGGACTTCCTGCCGCCCGACCTGGCCAAAGCAGCCGAAGCCAACTTGCGCTCACCGGGCAATTGAGCCAGCCCCTCCCGCAGGGGGGGGATTCACAGAACTATCCAGCTACCACCCCTCCTTGTGAGCACCAGAAGTTAATACGGCACCGGTCGTGTGACCTTCTGGCACTCTCAAGGAACCCCCTTATGACAACGCCCCACCTCGCCCCTGCACAAAACGCCGTTCGGGAACAATTCGCCAACCCGCCCTCACTTGAATCTGTCACCCGGCAAATGCTCGCGGCGGCCATTGCCCAAGAGTACCCCACCCTCAAAATTGATCTGGCCCGCACCCGTCTGGCCGTCCCCCGGCCTCAAGGGGGCTGGGACTTGCAGCCATTCATGCCCAAGGTGCTGGATTACCTGGGCACAGGCGCCGAACTGGATCTAAGCCCGATCAACACGCAACCCTACTACCTGACCGATGACGCTCCCGACTGGCTCAAGCCCGAAGAGGGCGAGCTGGATATGCGCGTCATCGAGCGCCTGGTCAAAGAGCTGACCTGGCGCCTGCCCATTGGCCTGCAAAATGCTTTGAGCAACTTTTGGTCAGAGCCGGCGGATACCGGCGTCAGCCGTTGGCAATGGCTCAGCGATGTGCTGAAAGACACCCTGCGCATCGGCGCCCTCCAGCAATCCGACCTGCCTCAGACAGCCCGTGAGGCCATCAACCAAGTGATCAACGCCCCCGAACTTGAAGAGCGTGTCCGTCAACACGCACAAAACGCTGTTCACGCTTACTGGCTCAAAGCCACGCTCGTGAATGCAGGCGTGACCCGCTCCGGGATGAGTTCACGAATCGTCCTGGTGACTCCGGAGCACATACTCGTGTGCAATGCCAACGGCAAGACCCTGACCTATCGAAATCAGGATTCATTGGGCCGGGGCTGGGCCCGAAAGATCAGCCGGTCCTTCAGCGTTGACGAAGTCCGTCTTGAACAATATGAGCTCGACGGCAATGTATTCGACGCCGCCAGCGCTGCCCTCCTTAACCGGCAGCTGGAGAGTATTGGCTTGCTTGAACTGCCTTCCAGCGTCGGTTGGCAGGCGCTGGACACGGTATACAGGCATATCACCGAGCCCTCCCGCTATTTTGTCGCCGCCCCTCAAGCCAATCTGCACACCCTTGAAACCCTCAAGCAACACTTGCCCGACTGGCTGAAAAACGCGAGTGCTGCCGATCAGGCACGCTTGCGCCAGTACAGCCTGGCCTTGGCCGCGGCGAAAAAAAACAGCCAGGGCCGGACCTACCTGTCCGACATCAGTACGCTGCGTGCGTACGCCGCCGATGTGCTGCATCAACAAATGCGGACCGATCAACTGCAATTTGAGCTGGACACGCCCGTACACGCGATCAGCGAGCTGTTGAACCCCGACGAAATCGAGCTGACCTTTCTGACAGTCGCCGGGGCTTATGGCACCTTGGGTGTCGTGGAGCCCGTGACCATGAGCCTGACCGACCTGGCCCTGAAAAACCTGATCGGTCGTCCCAAAGGCACGCTGAGCGTGCGCCACCATCTGGGTCTGGACCTTCCCCAGTGGCTGACGCCCGATTACATCACACGACGCGGCGGCCTGATTGAACAGGTCAACATCGGCAAAGCCTACCCCGAGCGCCTTGAAAGCTTGCTGCTGAGCAACACACCCGACGCCCAGGCGCGCGAAAAACTGTTCGCCGAGCACCTGCGCGCGCAACTGCCACTCCAAGCCCTGGAACTGTGCCTCAAGCAAGAAGGCTCCATGACCACCCTGGGCGCCAGTTATGTCGCGGCGGTGGTGCAAAACCGCGCCGCCGATCGCGTGGTCGAGGGCGTGCCAGTGGTGATCCGTCACCTGGCGCTGGTGCGACAGCCCGAAGCGGTGCCGGACATCGTCAATAACATGTTCATCATTGAACCCGCCAACGTTGAACATGGCCCGCATGTGCTGTATCGCCCGCTCTACGCCCCTTCCTTGCTGGAATTCAGCACCCGTGACGCCTTGCTGGACGCTATCGCCGAGTCCGGGGAACTGCAAAACAGCGTCATCACCTGGTTAAGTGACAGGGCCCGCCCGATCTACGACCACGGAGGTTTCAAGGAACCCCACTTTGTACGTTTTGGCCTGGGTAGCGAATACGACCCCATTGAAGTGCCCAAGCCCGCGCTGCTCGCCGTTGACGGCATCAGCAACGAGTTGCTGCAATACCTGCACAACGGCCAATTGATGCAGTTCCTGTACGGCTGCAATGCCAGAGCTCTGGTGGAACAGGCCAACGCAGAATCGGTGACCAACAGTGAAAGCCGCTGGGCCGTGCTGCTGGAGGGTGGCGGTCTGATTTTCAACAGCCTGCTGATGCTGCCGGCGGTGCCGGCGCCCCTGATGGTGACGGGCGGGTTGCTGGGCCTGATGGGCCTGGCCAGCCAGACTATCCCTGCACTCGCAAGTAATGACCCGACCGTTCGGGAGCAGGCCGCCGCCGACATACTGCTCAACGTCGGGCTGTTGCTGCTTCACGAGGCTCCCGGTTCCCGCAGCGTACTCACGGCACTGCCCACCGGGCTGCGGACGCAAGCCATGCGCCCGTTTACAACCCTGCGCGTGCCGCAGGTCTGGCCCGAGCCAGCGCCGCCTCGCGTTATCTCCGGCAGCGTGGCGCTGCCCGGCCAATTGCCCAACGCAGAAAGCACCGTGCTGGATTTAAGCTTCGCCAATGCTCGCAATCAGCTGACACCCAGCCAGCGCGAACGACTGGCCAGCTTCAAGGTGACGCGTCCCGCTGCGCTGCCGACCGCACAACCCGACGGCCCCCGCAAGGGACTGTATTACATCGACCGGACCTGGCATGCCTTGATCGACCAGAACCTGTACGCCGTCGATATCGACCCCGAAGGCACGGCGGTCATCGTGTCCATCACCGATCCCCGCCACCCGGGCCCCAGCCTGCAATCAGACCGTCATGGCAACTGGTCGCTTGATCTGCGATTACGCTTGCAGGGCGGTATGCCGCCCAAGCGCATCGCCGCCTTTCAACAACACAGGGCGCTGCGGATAACCCAGCTGGGCAATGATCTGAAAGATTTTTTCCCACGGGAAATACCTCTTCAAAGAGCCGTTGAAATCACTCACAAGGCCCTGAAAAACGCTAACGCCGACCCCCGTTTCACCGAGCAACAACTGGCCGGCCTGCGTGACAAACTGAGTACAGCCCTGCACGCCGAATTGAGCGCTTACCAGGCATTGCTGGCCAGCAATCAGGAACGCACTGAGCTCAAGATCCCCTTTCACGAAAGCATCGTGGTGTCCTTGCTCGAAAAGTCCTTCGACAACCGCAGTTTTTCCATGGCCATTTCGGCAGGCGAGCAGAGCGCACTGATGCAAAAGTGGGCGCAGTTCACCACCCCGGGGCCCGGCCAGGAAGCGGCGGCAGAAACCGATAGGGCAGGCTTCGCCCAGTTCATGCATGAGCAGGTGGCACTCAACCAGGCCACCATCGAACGCATCGAGCAAAGAAACCACTACCTGGAAGAATTGTTCAACCTCAGCGAAGCCGGGGCCACCGTTGCCGGCAATCTGGCCCTGGAGATTCCCGCCGACGCGCACACCAGTCTGAGTCTCAAAAGCTTTCAGCTGGACTGCCTGAAACTGTCCAGTTCCATGCCCTTGGCAGGCAGCATGGTAGAGGGCACTCTGGACATCACGATTGATCCGCTTAAAGAGCATGTAAACACCCATAACCAGCTCAACCTCCTGGAGTTCGACACCAGCAAGCGCCTCGAAATTCTGGGCAGTCTGGTGGAGTGCTACGGGCAGGCGCTGGATGCCTTGCAAGGAATTGGCATCGTTTACAGTGATGAACTAAACCTCGAATACTTCAACCAGCTATCTGCCCTGGTCACCGATCTTTACCAGGACGCCACCCGCCAACTGGCGGCCGAAATCAGGCCGCCGGCGCAACCGCCAGCCAAGAAGCCACGCAAACGCACACCTTCGACTGCGGGCGTGCGACCCAGAAAAATGATCAGTGTGCGAGGCAAAGGCAAGTTGATTGGCGAGCTAAGACCCGCCGACAGCGAATGGCACAAGGAGGTCATTGAAGTCCGTTCCGACTACGACAAACACCTGCTCTCGACCTACTTGCAGCATGGCGACGAATGGGTCGAGATCAAGGCCGATCACCCCGCACCAGCACCGCACACCCGGCCTCTCAACGTCATCAAGGGCGATGCGCGCAAGCTGTTCAGCCAGTTCGAAGGTCATCTGCGCAAGGCCGGGCACTACAAGGCCCTGTCCCGCCACCCGCAGGAGGTCGAAGAACTGCTGACCTACGAGGCCCAAAAACTCGACAAACTGGCCACCGAAATGCACGTCGCCTTGCAAGCTCAGCCTGACGACGCTCGCCTGCAGGACGATCAAACCCTGGTCAACAGGATGCGCAATGCGGCGCAGCAGATGGTGAGTGAAGGCAAGGCCATGCGCATTCAGTTGAGCCTGGAACTGCCACCGACCCACGGCAACCTGCAGTACCTGATTGATCAGGAACTGGTCCAGATTGCCGGTCTTGGCAGGCGCATCCAGTTAACGGGCGAGCGCCGGGACTTTATCCAGGAATATGCAATCAACGACCGTAAGGGTGAGGCGCTGTGGTATGCCCACTTTCACTATGCCGAGGCCGACACCCCGAAGCAGGACTACACCGTGGCTCATTTGAAGACCAAGGCACAACGCACGCTCAGCTATTGGTCGCAGCTGGCCAATGCAAAAAGCGGACAAGCCATTGTCAACGTCCACCGTGGCCAGATCGGCCGGGCACTGGCAGAACGCTGGTTTCTGCCAGTGGGCCAATAGGCTTAGCGCGCCATCAAGCGCGCCAGGCCGTCGAGCAATCGCTGCAAGGCGCCCTGATTGAGCTGCATGACTTTGAGGCCTGCCTCAGCCATGCGCTGTGCGTCTTGCGGCAACTCAAACAGGCGCTGCACGGCGAGGGCCAGACCTTGCGCATCCTCGACCTCTTCCAGGGCTGCCGCTTCGCGCAGCTTGGCGGCAATTTCGAGGAAGTTGAACAGGTGCGGCCCGCTCAGCACGGGCTTGGCCAGCGCCGCCGGTTCCAGCAGGTTATGCCCGCCGTTGGGCACCAGGCTGCCACCGACAAAGGCGCTGTCTGCCAGGGCATACAAAAACAGCAATTCACCCATGGTGTCGCCCAGCAGCACCTGGGTTTGAGCCGCAACCGGCTCACCGCTTGAGCGGCGCACGGTGGCAAACCCTTCGCGCTGGCACAATTGGAATACCGAATTGAAACGTTCAGGATGACGCGGCACCAATATCAGCAGCCCATTCGGGTAACTGGCGAGCAATTGACGATGGGCCGACAACACGATCTCGTCTTCGCCCTCGTGGGTGCTGGCAGCAATCCACACCGGACGCTCTTGCGCCTGCCATTGCTCACGCAACGCTCGGGCTTTGATCAGTAGTTGAGGATCAATGCTCAGGTCGAATTTGATCGAGCCGGTGACCTCAACGCATTCAGGGCGCGCGCCCAGGAGCCGAAAACGCTCAGCCTCCGCCTCGGTCTGCACGGCGATCAGGCTCATTTCTTCGAGCATGGGCCGGGTCAGGCCCGCAAACCGCGCATAGCCTTTGGCCGAACGCGCAGACAACCGGGCATTGGCCAGCGCCACCGGGATTCCGCGCTTGGCGCACTGGTGGATATGGTTGGGCCACAACTCGGTTTCCATGATCACGCCAAGCCTGGGCTTGACCCGATCCAGAAAGCGCGCTGCCGCCCACGGCAAATCGTAGGGCAGGTAGCAATGCTGAATACGCGGCTCGTTTGCGAACAGCGCCTGGATCCGCTCGGACCCGGTCGGCGTCATGCAGGTCACGGTGATCGGCAACTGTGGATAACGCTTGAGCAGCTCGCGAATCATGGGCGCGGCGGCAATGCTCTCGCCTACAGATACCGCATGTACCCATATCCCGCCCGGCTGCATGACCGGCAGGTTCAGGGCAAAACGTTCGCCAATGCGCCGGGCATAGGCTGGCGCCTTGCGCGCCCGCAGCCACAAACGAATCGCCACCAGCGGCAGCCCCAGATGAAACAGCAAGGTGTAGAGAGTTCTATTCATGGGCACGGAGTTTACTTGAAAAAGTATTCACGATGATGGCACCGAATAGCCCCTGCCCTGTCGCAACCAGAACGCACTACACACTTTCACAACTACTAGAATGGCTAGCTGTTAAATTGCCCCGCACCACACTCAGGACTCCACCATGAACGCCTACTACTATCTGGCCATCGCCATTTGCGCCGAAGTGATTGCAACCGTCTCCATGAAAGCGATCAAGGGCTTCAGCACGCCATTGCCTCTGGTTCTGGTGATTGCCGGCTACGCCACTGCGTTCTGGATGTTGACCCTGGTGGTTCGCACCATCCCGGTAGGCGTGGCTTACGCCGTGTGGGCAGGCATGGGCATCGTGATGGTGAGCATCGCGGCACTGTTTATCTACGGTCAAAAGCTCGATGTGCCTGCCATGCTCGGCATGGGCCTGATTGTGTTGGGGGTGGTGGTGATCCAGTTGTTCTCGAAAACTGCGGGGCACTGAAACAGCCCACCCTGTAGTCGCTGACGAGGAACGAAGGCTGCGAGCTCTTCCAGATCAAGAGCTCGCAGCCTTCGTTCCTCGTCAGCGACTACCCAGGCAAGTTGCGTCTGCCATAGAGTATTTACAGGTCAAGGCAGGTTGAAGATCAGACTGTATACTTGCGGTCTTTGTCTTTAAACGCTGAGGTCGCTCATGCCATCTGTTATTTCCACCGACGTGCTGATTGTCGGCGCTGGTGTTGCCGGCCTCTGGCTCAATGCCCGCCTGCGACGTCAGGGGTTTTCCACGATTGTGGTCGAACGTGAAAGCCTGGGCGGCGGTCAGAGCGTGAAATCTCAGGGCATCATTCATGGCGGCGCCAAGTACGCGCTGCACGGCGCCCTGACCGGCGCCTCTGAAGCCATCGCCGATATGCCCCGGCGCTGGCGTGAAGCCCTGGCCGGTGATGGCGAACTGGATCTGAGCGGCGTGCGCCTGCTCTCCGAAGCCCATTACCTGTGGTCACCCGGCACGCTGGCGGGCAACCTCACCAGCTTCTTTGCCAGCAAGGCCGTACGGGGCCGGGTCGATCAAGTCAAAGGCGACCAATTGCCCCCCGCCCTGCAAGACCCGCGCTTCAAGGGCAAGGTCTATCGTCTGGCGGAGCTGGTGGTCGATGTTCCCAGCCTGATTGAGCGTCTGGCCGAGTTGGCGGGCGACGGCCTGCTGGCCGGCCAGACCATTGAACCCCTGTTTGAAAACAACGAGCTGATCGGCCTGCGGGTCGACGGACGCGACATTCATGCCCAGCGCATTGTATTGAGCGCAGGTGCAGGCAATGCCGAGCTACTGGCCAGTGCCGGTATCAGTGTTCCAGCCCAGCAACTGCGTCCGTTGCACATGGTGCTGGTCAAGGGTCCTAGCCTCAAACCGCTCTACGCCCATTGCCTGGGCGGCGGCCCCAAGCCGCGCATTACCGTCACCACCCACCCGGCCGCTGATGGTGAATGGGTATGGTACCTGGGCGGAGACATCGCCGAAGCCGATGGTGTTGCCCGCGAACCTGCCGAGCAAATCGCCGTTGCCAAAAAAGAGCTGGGCAATTTGCTGCCGTGGGTCGATCTGAGCCAGGCGCAATGGGCCACGTTGCGGGTCAACCGCGCCGAGCCTGCGCAGTCGGGCCTGGTGCGCCCGGACAACGCCTACCTGGCGGATCAAGGCCGCCTGCTGGTGGGTTGGCCTACCAAGCTGGCACTGGCACCTGACTTCTCGGATCGCGTGATCCAGGCACTGGAAAACGACGGTATCAAGCCGGGCAATGCCCCGGCCCTGCCTGCGCTACCGCGCCCGCCTCTGGGCAAGACCGCCTGGGAGCAACTGTTGCCATGAGCCAGCCAACCCTGCACGAACTTCATCGACCGCTGGGCCGTACCGGCCTGCTGGTCTCGCCACTGGGCCTTGGCACCGTGAAGCTGGGCCGCGACCAGGGGGTCAAGTACCCCAGCGGTTTTCAGATACCGGGGGATGACGAAGCGCGAATGCTGCTCAAGCTCAGCCGTGACCTGGGCATCAACCTGATCGACACCGCGCCCGCCTACGGCCGCAGTGAAGAACGCCTGGGCCCGCTTTTGCGCGGCCAGCGCCAGGACTGGGTGATTGTCAGCAAAGTGGGCGAAGAGTTCGTCAACGGCCAGTCGAGCCATGATTTCAGTGCAGCTCATACTCGGCGCTCGGTGGAGCGCAGCCTGCAACGTTTGGAAACGGATTTCATCGATCTGGTCCTGGTGCACTCTGACGGCAATGACCTTGCGATTCTCAATGAGTGCGAGGTCTACGAGACCCTTGCCGAACTGAAACGCGAAGGCAAGATTCGCGGCTTCGGCCTGTCGGGCAAAACCGTTGAAGGCGGGCTCAAGGCCCTGGAAACAGGCGATTGCGCGATGGTCACCTATAACCTCAATGAGCAGGCCGAGCTGCCTGTTATCGAATTCGCCGCGGCCCACGGCAAAGCCATTCTGGTTAAAAAAGCATTGGCCAGCGGGCATGTTTGCTTGAGCCCGGGGGTTGATCCGGTACGCGCCAGCTTCGAACTGGTATTTGGCCATCACGGAGTTGCCAGTGCTATTGTCGGCACCATCAATCCGCTGCACCTGGCCCATAACGTGGCGACGGTTGCGCAGGTACTGCGTAAAACCTGAAGCTGGCGATGTGGCCGACCCCGACGCAAGAAGGAGCCAAGATGCCGCGCATGCTGATCCGCAAGAACCCCAGCGACTTCAAAACCCTGCCGTTGTATGTCGAAGCCACACCTGAGGGGCTGAGCTATCAAAGCGTCGGCATGCCGCTGAACTTCACGCAAACCCTGCAAAAACGCCGACCGGTGAAAGTGGCCAACAGTGAGCGCTTTTCCCTGGAACTGGCAAACCTTGGGGTATCGGTGCGCTTGACCTTGCATTGGCAATGCCGCGACTACTGGGTGTTGGTGCGCCAGCGCAGGCAGGATCGGGGCGATGTGGTGCTCAAGCTGATTTCAGGCTATGTGCCAGCCCATGAGGTCAACCTGCCCCTGCATACGGCGATCCAGGAAATTGCCGAAGAGTGCTTGCTGGAAACCCCCGAAGGCTGGCTCAGCGGGCGCTTCAACGAAACGTGGCTACCGGCCCCTTATGCAGCCGCCCTGCATTACCGTGAAGCCCTGCCCTTTCGCCTGACGCCACTGTCTGGAGCGGCGCGGCCCGTCCGCTGTGGCAGCCAGCCCCTGCTGGAACGACCACGGGCCTACGTGCATTTACCGACGGCGTCACTGCAACTGATTTACGACCTGCGCCTGGAGGTCCCCAAGGAAGCCAAGTCCCTGAGCCTGTTTCATGTCGACGAACGACTGGAAGGCGATCAACTGGTCGCGCGCCTGGACCGCAAGCACCCGGACCTGTACTTGATCCCGCTGACCGATGGCCAGCCCTGCGCCGAGCTGTACACCCTCACCAAAGACCAATTGCACCCTGCCAGTACCCGGGGCGTGCGCCTGGCCGAGAGCTTTGCGCCTCAGGACGGTTGGGTGGTACACGACGAGCGGATTCACTGGAAGGATTGGGTCAAGCAGCAAGGCTTGAGCCCGCCGACACCGGAGTCCAGGCTCAAGCGCCTGACCGGCAGGGCGCGGCAGATATTCAGAAAGGTCGTGAAGAAGGTTTAAACCCGGAGCAATGCACGTGTGGGAGCGGCCTTGCTCGCGATACAGTCGACGCGGTCTTCAGAAAAACCGGGGCGATCTTATCGCGAGCAAGCCCGCTCCCACATTGCATTCGCTTGATCGTTACTGACCGCGAATCTTCTCGACAATCGCCGTGGTCGAGCTGTTTTCAACCAGCCCCAGCACTTTGACCGTACCGCCATAAGCCGCCACGATATCGGCACCGACCACTTGATCGATCCCGTAATCACCGCCCTTGACCAGTACATCCGGCTTGACCTGGGCCAGCAGGTTCTCTGGAGTCGCTTCAGGGAAGCTGATCACCCAGTCCACCGCGCCCAAACCCGCCAATACGGCCATACGCCGGTCAACGCTGTTGATCGGGCGACCAGGGCCTTTGAGGCGACTCACTGAAGCGTCATCGTTGACCGCAACGATCAGGCGATCGCCCTGGGCCCGCGCTTGCTCCAGGTAGGTCACATGACCGGCATGGAGGATGTCGAAGCAACCATTGGTGAAGACGATTTTCTCGTTATGCGCCCGTGCATCTTCGATGGCCTGTAACAGCTGATCGAGGCTCAGAACACCACGTTCAGAACCTTCGGAGCGCTGAATCGCCCGGCGCAGTTCCGGCGCACTGATGGCTGCCGTACCCAGCTTGCCGACAACAATACCGGCCGCCAGATTGGCCAGCGCCACGGCGTGGGGCAGTTCTTCACCGGCAGCAATGGCGGCGGCCAGGGTCGAAATAACGGTATCGCCAGCACCTGTAACGTCAAACACTTCACGTGCCCGAGCGGGCAAGTGCATGGCTGCAAAGCCCGGACGCAACAAGGTCATGCCATGCTCGCCACGGGTCACCAGCAAGGCCCCCAGATCCAGATCAGCCATCAGCCTGGCGCCTTTGGCCACCAGGTCAGCCTCATCGGTGCAGCCACCGACGATGGCTTCGAACTCGCTGAGATTGGGCGTGATCAGGCTTGCACCACGGTAGATAGAGAAGTCCTTGCCCTTGGGGTCAGCCAGAACCGGAATACCTTTGGCCCGCGCAGCCTGGATCAGCACCTGATGGTTTTTCAGGGCACCTTTGCCGTAGTCGGACAGCACCAGCACCTTGATGCCTTCGAGCAGGTTTTCAACTTCGGCGCCCAATGCCAGGGCGTCAGTGGCGAACGGTTCTTCGAAGTCGATACGCAGCAGTTGCTGGTGACGGCTCATGACCCGTAGCTTGACGATGGTCGGCTGGTGCGCGATTCGCTGGAACAATGCACGAACACCGGCGCCTTCAAGCCGATTGGCCAGGCTGTCGGCGGCTTCATCGTCGCCGGTCACACCGACCAATGAGGCAGGCGCACCCAGTGCGGCAATGTTGAGCGCAACGTTGGCAGCGCCGCCCGGGCGGTCTTCGATTTGCTCGACCTTGACCACCGGCACCGGCGCCTCAGGCGAAATCCGTGAGGTCCCGCCATGCCAATAACGGTCGAGCATGACATCGCCTACCACCAAGACAGGGGCTTGATCGAATCGCGGCATGGACAACTTCATGGAGATCCCACATACAAAATGAACAGGGGCGCGATATTAACACAGGGTGAACGCAGGTCCGTTCACGGTATTAATCGCAGCGAATGAGAATCAGGCATAGCGAACGCGTTGTGTCGCCGCTACCGAAGGCTCCGGCAGCGGCGACACCCTGCTAGGCGATATCGCCCGAGGTTTGAGGCGCATCAAGGCCCATCGAGTGAAGGCGCGCGTAGTAGCCGTTTTGCGCCATCAGCTCGGCATGGGTGCCGCGCTCGACAATTTGACCCTGATCCATGACCAGGATCAGATCGGCTTTCTCGATGGTCGTCAGGCGGTGAGCGATCACCAGCGTGGTACGGCCTTTCATCACGTGGTCGAGTGCTGCCTGGATATGGCGCTCAGACTCGGTATCCAGCGCCGAGGTGGCTTCATCCAGAATCAACAATGGCGCATTCTTGAGCAACGCCCGGGCAATGGCCAGACGCTGGCGCTGACCGCCGGAAAGCAGCACGCCGTTCTCGCCGACCTGAGTGTCCAGGCCTTGTGGCAATTGCTCGATAAAGTCCATCGCGTAGGCATCACGCGCCGCTTTTTCGATATCGGCACGGGGTGCACCCGCCAAATCGCCATAGGCAATGTTGTTGGCCACGGTGTCGCTGAACAGGGTCACATGCTGAGTCACCTGGGCAATATGACGGCGCAGGTTAAGCAGGCGGTAATCCTCGATATCAACACCATCGAGCAGAATTTCGCCCGACGTGTGGTGATAGAAACGCGGAATCAGGTTCGCCAGTGTCGACTTGCCGCTACCGGAACGCCCCACAAGCGCCACCATCTGCCCTGGTTCGGCCGTGAAGGTCACGTCCTTGAGCACCTGACGATCGGTGTCCGGGTAGGTGAAGTTCAGGTTACGCACTTCAAGGCGACCGCTGACGTGGTCGCGCTCAACAGTGCCGGTGTCGACTTCAGGCTGCTCGTCCAGTTGTTCAAAGATGCTTTCAGCACCGGCCACACCCTTCTGGATCGTCGAGCTGACTTCAGACAGCTGGCGAATCGGCTTGGGCAACAAACCGGCCAGGGTGATGTAGGCAATCATGTCGCCCGCCGAAGAGTCGCCGCGCAGGTAAAGCACCAGGAACATCAGGACGCCCATGGCCACGTAGATGACCAGTTGCAGCATCGGGGTGTAAATCGCCCCGGTACGGGTCATGCGCAGTTGCTTGTCAGTGTTGCTCTGACTGGCTTCCAGAAAGCGCTTCTGCTCGTAGGCTTCACCGCCAAAACTGCGTACAACGCGATAACCCTGAATAGTTTCCGAGGCGACGTGCGTCACGTCACCCATCGCTACCTGGATCTTCTTGCTTTGCTTGCGGAATTTTTTGCTGGCCGTGCTCACCATGACGGCAATCAGCGGCAGGATCGCAACCATCACCAGCGTCAGGCGCCAGTTCATCCACAGCAACGAGCCAAACAGGAACACAACGGTCATGCCTTCACGGATGACGACCTTGATCGCATCGGTGGCAGCGCCGGTGACCATGGTCACGTTGAAGGTGATACGGGAGATCAGGTGGCCCGAGTTGTGCTTGTCAAAGTAGCGATTGGGCAGTACCAGCAGGTTATTGAACAGCTGAACCCGCAAGTCATGCACCAGGCCCAGAGACACCTTGGCCAGGAAGTAGTTACCCAGGAAGGAACCCAGGCCCTGCCAGGCGGCGATCAATACGATCAGTATCGGCACGACCTGCAACAGGCGCAGATCACGCAAATAGGGAACAGTGGGGAACAGCACTGCATCCGGATTGGACAGGCCATCGACGAAATACTTGAGGATGTAACCAAGCATTGGCTGGGTCGAAGCGAAAATAAGAAACCCGAGGATACTCAGCAGGAAAAGGCCGACATAAGGCCGGACATAGCTGAGCAGGCGCAGATATATCTTCAAGCTCGATTCGCTTGTGCTGGGGCTGGATTCGGTCATATCACGCGGCGGTTAGTCAAAAAGGATGCTGACTTTATCACAGCTTCTCTGGTGTACTGACTGCCGCTTGAACCCCAGCCTCCCAGGGCAGTAAAAACGACACTTCAGGGCCAGTACGCTAGTATGGCCGTCCAAAACCTGGAATGAACCTTTCAGCATGCAATTCAGTTACTTAAATTATTCAAAGCAGCGGGTGTTTGATTTCATCTGCCTGTGGCTACTACCTGCCGGTCTTTTATTGCTTCTATCCGACCTTTATTTTCTGCCAGGACGCAGTCTTCATCACAAGTTGTATTACGGCCTGTTCAGTATTCCGACCCTTATCGCGATCATCTTGCGGCCCAAAGAGCTGAAAGAGATTCTGCGTGACCCGATAGTCCTCGGCTTCATGTTGTTTGCCGCCTGGGCGATGGCCAGCCTGATGTGGACCAACGGCGAAGAAGACTTCGTGGGTTCGCTCAAGCCGGCCTTGCACCTGCTGATGCTGTTCTGGGGCTGCGCGCTGCTGACCCGATACCGCAGTGAAAGCCTGCAACCGGTGTTCTTCGCCGCTGCTGTGATTGCCTTGGTCGCGACTGTCTATAACCTGTACATGTTCATTCCCATCAGCCTTGTCGTCCCGGAATACCGGATGATCGGTGCGGGCGCCTTCGACAACCCGCTGCTGAGCTCTCACGCGTTCGGCTTCTTTTGCATTTACTGGCTCACCCTGGGCATGACCTGCAAACGGCCGCAGATCCTGTTTATCGCGATCCCAGCCTTTACCATCATGTTCGCAGCACTGCTGGCCACCGGCTCCAGAACCCCTCTGGTGGCAGTCGTAATGGCCATGGTGTGGCTGAGCTTTATCTGCTGGAACCGTCGCTCACTGGCGCTGATGAGCATGCTGGTTGTGGGAGGGGCAGTGGTGGTCGCGCTGTTCTGGGAAATGCTCATAAGCCGTGGCAGTTCATTTCGACTTGATCTGTGGAACATGGTGCTTGCGCTGATAGAACAACGCCCGTGGATCGGTTATGGCTACGAAGCTACTCTGGGCCTGGAACTGCCGGGCACCGGCGGCTACATCGTAAGCGAACCACACAACTTCGCCCTCGGCGTGCTGTATTACACCGGCATTCTGGGCTTCACGCCCTGGCTGTTCATGCAGGCATGGGGGCTTTACAGCAGCTGGCGCCATCGTGTGCAACCGCTGTTCATCCTGGCGTCTGCCTGGCTGGTGTACGGCATCGGTGCCGGCATGACCGAAGGCGGCGGCATATTGCCAAGGCCGAAAGAACACTGGTACCTGCTGTGGATTCCCCTGGCCCTGATTGCTGCTCTGAGCATCAACCAGCGCCTCAAGACCTTGCGCGACCGACCTGTTCGCAACCTTTCCCGGGCGGCGTTCGACACCCTTCAGGCCCATGCGCAGGTGATTGAAGAAGATGGTCTGGGCCCCAAAGTACTGCGCCTGGAAAACGGCAACTTCCTCAAGCTGTTCCGCGGGCGTCGCTGTTATACATCCGGCAGTTTCAACCCTTACTCCGAACGTTTTGCCGTCAACAGCGAGCGCTTGCAGGGCATGGGGATTGCCGCACCGAAAATCCTGGACCTGTATCAACTGAAAGATGGCAGTACGGCTGTGCTGTATCAGCCGCTGCCGGGCCAAACCCTGCGTCAGGTCATGCAATCGATGGGGTCGCCTGCGGTTCGCCAGGCACTGGTGGAGCGATTCGGCAAGTTCCTGGCGGTACTGCACGACAAGGGCATTTACTTCCGCTCGCTACATCTGGGCAATGTGCTGCTGATGGACGATGGCGAATTCGCCCTGATCGATATCGCCGACATGCACCTCTACCCTTCAGCGCTCAGGATCGCCTTGCGCCAGCGCAACCTGCGCCACATGCAGCGTTACCCCGAAGATCGCCGCTGGTTGTTCGAAGAACAACTGCAGGCGCTACTCGACGGCTACGCCAGCCTGGCCGACCCGGTGGCCGTCAACAGCCTGAGCCAGCAAATCAAACAGCTGGGCACGGCACACGCTGCAACCTGACACATCAGCGGAGCGCCCTCGGGCGCTCCCGACCACGGCCACAATCAGCCGTTGTCTGCTGATCGTGCTCAGGCCTGACGCTGACGGGCCCAGGTCAAGAAGCCTTCAATATTGTCACTGCACAACTGGCCGACCGCTTGCTCGATATCGGCATCCGGCCATTCCCACCAGGCAGTTTGCAACAAGGCCAGGCGCTGCTCCTCAGGGAACCTCCAGCGCAGGAACTTCGCCGGGTTGCCACCCACGACTGCATACGGTTCAACATCACGCGTCACCAACGCACCGGCCGCCACAATGGCGCCGTGGCCAATGCTGACACCCGACAGCACGGTGCTGTTGGAGCACAGCCACACATCACTGCCCACCACCACATCGCCACGGGTGCCGTTGTAATCGGTAATGTGCTGCGCCGCCTTGAGCATCGCCGGAAAGGGATACGTTGTTACCCAGTCGGCGCGATGGTGCCCGCCCAAAAATATATTCACCCCTTCGGCAATCGAGCAAAAAGCCCCGATGCGCAGGGTCGAGCCTTCTTTCCAGTCATGCACCAAGGGCAGACCATAGCTGCCACGACCCATTTCGTAGTCGGGATAGCACTGTTTGAAACGGGCAACGCCCCGCTCGATTTTCGGTAATTTACGGATTGCACGCTTGGCGCGCTTCTCCTGAAAACGTTCAATCCAGCCCATGGTGCACTCCCCGTCTCAGTCTTTTTCCAGCGGTGAAAAATACAACCGCCCCAAGCCACGCCAGGTTTTACCCGTCCAGTGCCTGAACGGAATCTGTGCCAACAACTCACGGGCCAGGGCACGATTGCGGTTGGCCGTTTTCAGGAACATGGAGTTGAGAAACTTGTAACGCACCTCGTCATACAACGGATGGTCACTGAAGAGCGCATAGATGCGCAAAATACTGTCGATCATGAAGCGATGGTTCTTGTACGAGTTGGTGGCGTGCTTGCGATAGCGCGCCATCACCACGTTCAGGCCGTCGATAAAGTACCCGGCGTGGGTAATTTTCAGCTCGATGTACAGATCTTCAAGGCGAATGGCCGGATCAAAGCCCCCCACCTTGTCCAGCGCTTCGCGGCGGATCATCAGGGTTGGCGCTGGCGGATAAGGCTTGCGCTCAAGGAACATGTCATCAAAATCCAGACGCCTGAACGGCACGTCACGGCGCTGGCGATTCTCCGGAAACAGGTTGCCGTCGGCATCGATCAACTCGATATTACCCGCGCAAATACCCACTTCGGGCTTGCCATCCATGTACGCGACCTGCACCGCAATGCGGTCCGGCATCATGATGTCATCGGAGCCGAACGGCACAATCAGGCTGCCCTTGGCACGGGCAATCGCGCCATTCAGGGTGTTGGTCAGGCCCTGATTCTGCTGTACCCGAAAGTCGAAACCATGCACCGCCTGCAAGCGCTCAATGCGCTCGACACTGTCATCGGGCGAACCGTCATCAACCACCAGCAACTCAATATTGGGATAGGTCTGATCCAGAACACTCTGAATGCTCTGCTCGATATAAGGCCCGTGGTTATAGGAGGCGATGATCACCGTTACCAAGGGTTGCGAATCTGTCATGGGTGTTCCTTGCGTGCCTGGCTCAAGCCAGAGTCGATCAAATCCAGATACTGCTGACGGAACACTTCAATGTCGTGGTGCTCCTGCAAGTAGCGATACGCCTGTTCACCCTTGGCCTTCAGCGCCTGATCCGACAAGGCCAGGTACTCATCCAGCGCGGCGGTGAGTGTCGCCACATCACTGGGCTTCACGGCCAGGCCGCCAGCGCCTTCAATCAGCGGCAACATGGCCGGCACATTGGTTGCGATCACAGGCAAATGCCCGCTCATGCCTTCAAGCAGCGCCAACCCCAGGCCTTCTGCCAGCGAAGGCATGGTCCAGATATCGAAGGCGCGCACGTACTGCAGTGCGTTCTCCTGGAAACCCAGCAGGTGCGCACGGCCAGTGAGGCCCAACTGCTCGATCTGTTCGCGCAAGCGCGACTCTTCACGCCCGGCGCCAATGATTGCCAGCTGCGCTGTCGGGTATTTGTCTTTCAACGTGGCGAAGGCTTGCAGCAAGAAACGATGGCCCTTGATCGGCACCAAACGTCCCAGAGCACCAATCATCCGTGCATCCTGATCCAGGCCGAGCTGTTCACGTGCCTGCTGGCGTGGCAGCTGCAAGGCTTCGGCTTGCTCGATGTCGATGGCATTGGTAATCGCGTAAGTATTTTGCTCGGTGAAACCGCACTTGCAGTCGAGCAGGTACTGTTTGACCGCAGGTGACACGCCTACAAAACGCCATGCCTTGTCGATCAGGCGCTTGGCCTGGCTACGACGATAGAAGCGGTCGTATTCACCAAATCCGTGGGAAATGCCCACACACAGCGGAATTTTCAGCCAGCGGTTGAGTTGCAGCATCATGTTCACGGGCTTGAAGCGGTTGCAGATCACCACATCAAACTGTTCTTTACGGCAGAACTTGTACAACGCCCACATGGCGCGCAGGCGCATGCCCTTGAGCGACTTGTCGCTGAACTCGAAATACACCGAGTGATCCGCCTTGCTCACCGGCTCGCCCGGACCCGGACGCCCACGCAAAAAGGCCGCCGTGATTTCGTAGCGCTCTCGGGGGAGCGCGCGCACGATCTGCTCGGCGAGATCGGCAAAGTCATGGGATTTGACGTTGTAATCGGGCTGCAATTGCAAAACCTTGGAACGCTTCATAAGTCTCCCTGATGAAACCCGGTTGCATCATGTTCTTTCACTATCCAAAACAGTTCGTGACGCCGAACCGCTTTACGGAAGAATTCATTTTCGCCATAAGGTGATGGCTTTCTACCTGCCAAGAGCTGCTGTATCGACCGCCGCACCCTGCGCTTGAGCGCGGCCCGGGGTTGCAGGTCATGCATCATGCCCAGCGCCATCGCCTTGTCGCGCTGCTGTTCAAGGGTCAGCGCCAGGCTGCACGGTTGCAGGCTGAGCGAGGCATCGAACACCGGCGGCAAGGCAATGCCATCACCGCTGTTGCCCATCGGCCAACGATCGTTGTCATGCAGGTGGTTGGCGTAGCCGAGCACGGTGGACGGCTGCCATTCAAGACCCTCAAGGGCTTCAATCACGGCAGCGTGGGCACAGATATGGTCAGGATGAGGGTCGATTGCCGGGTGCGGCAGCACGATCACTTCAGGGCGAGCGCGAAGGATCAACGCCCGCAAGTCAGCCAGCAGGTTATGCCAGGTCGGGGCGCCGTCCAGATCACCGGGCAGCGGGAACGGGTTGAATTGGCGGAACACGCGAATGTCGCTCAAGTCAGCCTCTCGCGAAGCCACGGGTTGATCAGGGGCCGCCTGCATGGCGGGCAATTGCAGGCAAAAATACCCCAACTGCGCGCAACGGTCTTCAGGCACACCGGCCCAACGCGGCACGACCATGCTGTCCCAGGCGCGCAAGCGGCCTTTGAGTCGGGCTGCGTCGGCGCGTTCCAGCCCCATCTGCTGATAATGCCCGGCTTCGATTTCACCGGCGGTCAGGGTCACAATCCAGGCTTCCCTGGCCTGACTGTATAGCCCGAAAGCCGCAAGCTCGGCGTCATCGGCATGGGGAGCGATCACCATCACACGCTGATCGCGGTAATCGGGCTGGCGAAAAACCCACAGCTGCGGCTGACCCATGACGCGGCAAAAACGACCGCGCACATGCAGTGCGCCATCGACCAGGGCCGAGCCGCAACCGCTGATATTCAGATAGCGCAGGCCATTGACCCCACGCTCGAAGGTTTGCCTGTCCGCAGAGTCGCTGCCCGACAGTTGTACATACGGATCAAAAAACCGCCCCAGCCAGCCACTTTTGATCGTGATCGCCAGAATCAGGGTTTCATCGCCATCCAGTATCAGCGGCTGATCAACCCTCAGCTTGTCGCCCTCAAGGCGTACTGCCGGTTGCTCAGCGTCGGCAGCAAAGTTGTACCGGTAATCGTCCTGGGCCGAATAGAACAAGTGATCGGCAAACCAGGCTTCGTGGGCTACCCAGCCCAGCACCGCCAACACCGGGACCAGCCACCAGGTCAACAGCACACCGCTGGCAATCAGCACCAGCAGGCCTATCAGCAGGCTAATGCGCTTGTTGCGCCGGTGGCGCTTGAGGAGCTGTTGTTTGCGACTCATGGGCTGGCTCATGACTTGGCTCTTGTGATTGAACTCCCGCGGGAGCGAGCCTGCTCGCGATGCAGGCACTACGGCATGTCAAAAAAACGCAGTGATACCATCGCGGGCAAGCCCGCTACCACAAGGTTTGTATGCGTATGTTTCAGACCTTGAACACGGGCACCGGGTTACACCAACGCTCTTTGTACTCGCGGTCAGCCCGGCCAAACGAAAAGCGCAAAGGTTTGTCGACGCTGCGGGCCTGCTCCCAGGCTGACTGGGTATTGATAAAGCTCAACACGCTGCCAGGGCTGAATTCGCGGGTCTGAGGATCGACGCCACCATTGACGTACTCCACGCTGATCCACTCCGGGGATTCGGCTCGGTACACCAGCTGAATCGCAATCGGCGCATCATTGAGGAAAATCACCGAACCGATCAACAGTTCACGCAACAGCTCGATCACTTCGGCCATGCGTTCGGCACCGGTGGCGACAAAACCCCAGCGCCGCAGGAACAAATCGCAATAGATGCTCGCCAGCTCAACGCTGGAAAACTCCGAAACCGGGCGCACAACGCCGCCGGCCTCCTCCAGCAAACGCAATTCGCGGCGCTGGTTGTAGCGAAACTTTTTCGACAATTCTTCGGGCGTGCGGGCCATCGCCAACTGCTCGGCCTGAGGCTTCAAGGTGCTGAAGCGGCCTTCATTGAGCTGTGACAGATAACGCCCGCGGTGACGCAACGGCGCTTGAGCATCCGCAGCGGCGGGCAGGATCAGTTCGGCATTGCCCAGATCGAACAGGCCTTTTTTACCGTGACGCTTGAGCACATCCTTGGACAAGGCAAGGTCGCGCCCCCAGGTCGGGATCGCCGCCTGCAGTTCGCCGCCTTGCTCCCAGGCCAGATACCGCACCGGGATACCCGCCAACTGCGCCAGGCGCTCAACCACCAGCGGATGGGTCGCCACGCTGCCGCCAAAACGCTGCCAGGCACCGGCATAGGTGTCAGCATCCACAACGCTCCAGCCGCGCTCGCGCCAGCCTTGAAATCGATTGAGCATCAGGACTCCGCAGTCAGGTCGGTGACTTGCGCCAGGCGCCAGAAGGTATCGCGCACTGCTTCATCGCTGAAGCGCTCATGCAAGCGTTCCAGCATCAGCTCGGCACAGGCCAGGCGCTGCTCGTCATCGAGTCGCGCCAGGTGCTGCAGGCCCTGGGCCAGATGTTCGGCATCGCCCAGTGGAAACAGAATGCCCACGCCCTCGACCACTTCTTTAGCACCGCCACACGCGGTGGCCAGCAACGGCACGCCTGCGGCCATGGCCTCAAGCAGCACCATGCCGAACGGTTCGTGATCGGAGCTCAGCGCAAATACATCAAACGCCCGGAAATAGCGCCGTGCATCGGGCACCTGACCCAAAAACAGCACCTGCTCGCCGACCCCGAGTTCATTGGCCAGCGCTTTGAGATCCTGCTCCAGACGGCCCTTGCCCATGATCACCAACTGACTGTCAGCAGGCAGATTGGGCAACGCCGTGGCAAAACCGCGAATCAGCGTGGCCTGGTCCTTGTCCGGATGCAGGCGACCGACGTTGCCGACAATAAAACCATCGACCGACAGCCCCAGAGCTTCACGCGCCGGAGTGCCTGACAATTGATCGGCTTGAACGGTATCGATATCGATGCGGTTATAAAGCGTGTTAATTCGACCGGTCGGCCAATTGGGCAGACACTGGCGCATGTCGTCGCGCACCGCGTCCGAAACACCGAGCAGGCTAAGGCGCTTGCGAAACAGGTGGGCGAACAGTTTTCGGCTGCGCCGCTTATAGTCGCCAAAGGCATGATGCACACCGATCACCGGCAAACCGGTGGCCAACAAGGCGATGTAAATCGGCTTGAAGCGGTGGGCAATGCAAAAACTGAAAGGGCGCGAAGCTGCGATCTTGCGCAGCCTGGCGATGGCGCCCAGCTTCAGGCCACGGATGGCCCTGGAGCTGAACTCCATGAACAGCACTTCATCAGAGCCACAGCCTGCAGCCACTTCAGGGTCGGCCGCCCCGGTCAGAAAGACCGTGGTGACCTTGTACCCGGTGCCGGAAAACAGGCTGGCGTACTGGCGTGCGCAGTCCAGAAACGGCCCGTCATAGCCGTGGCAGAACTGCAGCACATGACGCTCAGTCGAGCGATTCATAAGTCTCGGCGCCGTCTTTAACTACCAAAATATCTTCCATGATCAGGTACTGCAGATCGGAACCGAAGAACATGTTCAGCGCGTCCGTCGGCGAGCAGACCATCGGCTCGCCACGACGGTTGAGCGACGTGTTCAGCGACACACCGTTACCGGTCAGCACTTCGAGCGCCTTCATCATGTCGTAGTAACGCGGGTTGTATTCGCGCTTGAGCACCTGGGCACGGGAGGTGCCATCTTCATGGACAACCTCTGGCACGCGGGTTTTCCACTCGTCCGACACTTCAAAGGTGAAGGTCATGAACGGTGCCGGATGATCGACCTTGATCATCTGCGGACCAACGGTGTCGAGCATCGACGGGCAGAAAGGCCTCCAGCGCTCGCGGAACTTGATCTGTTCGTTGATACGGTCAGCCACGCCTTCGCTGCTCGGGCAACCGATGATCGAACGGCCGCCCAATGCACGCGGACCGAACTCCATGCGGCCCTGGAACCAGGCCACCGGGTTGCCGTCGACCATGATCTTGGCGATCTTCTCCGGGGTGCCTTCGATCTTGCGATACGCAGGCTTGCCAGGGTGACGGGCACAGGCCGCGATCACATCTTCGTTGCTGTACGCAGGGCCGAGGTAGACGTGTTCCATCTTCTCGACCGGCACGCCGCGAGCATGGGACACGTAGGCTGCCGCACCCACCGCCGTACCGGCATCGCCGGACGCAGGCTGCACGAACAGCTCCTTGACTTCAGGACGGGCAATGATCTTCTGGTTCAGCTTCACGTTCAACGCGCAGCCGCCCGCAAAGGCCATCTTGCCGGTCTCCTTGAGGATGTCACCCAGGTAGTGGTCGATCATTTGCAGCGACAGTTTTTCAAACAGCGCCTGCATGCTGGCCGCGTAGTGGATGTACGGCTCGTCGGCGATATCGCCTTCGCGCTTTGGCCCCAGCCACTCGATCAGTTTTGGCGAGAAGTAGAACCCCTTGCCTTTTTCTTTGTAGCGACGCAAGCCGATCACGTTGGCGTATTCGGTGTTGATCACCAGCTCGCCGTTTTCAAACGAGGCCAGACGCGAGAAATCGTATTTGCTGGCGTCGCCGTACGGCGCCATGCCCATGACCTTGAATTCACCGTCCAGCATCTCGAAACCGAGGAACTCGGTGATCGCGCCGTACAGGCCGCCCAGGGAGTCAGGATCGAAGAATTCCTTGATCTTGGTGATCTTGCCGTTTTCGCCGTAGCCGAAGAACGTCGTGGCGTACTCACCCTTACCGTCGATACCCAGGATCGCGGTTTTTTCTTTGAAACCCGAGCAGTGGTAAGCGCTGGAAGCGTGGGCCAGGTGATGCTCAACCGGTTCAATCTTGATTTTCTTCGGGTCAAAACCCAGTTGCTCAAGGCAGAACACGATCTTGTTGCGATAGCGCTTGTAGCGACGGTTGCCCATCAGGATCGCGTCAAGGGCGCGGTCCGGGGCGTACCAATAGCGCTTGGCGTAGTGCCAGCGGGCCTTGCCGAACAAGCTGATCGGGGCGAACGGGATCGCTACCACATCAACGTCGGAAGGTTTGATACCCGCCTGCTCAAGGCAAAATTTTGCGGATTCGTAGGGCATGCGGTTCTTTGCATGCTTATCACGCACGAAGCGTTCTTCTTCAGCCGCCGCTACCAGCTTGCCGTCGATATAGAGGGCTGCGGAGGGATCATGGCTGAGGGCGCCGGACAGGCCAAGAATCGTCAATGCCACTGGATTAGCCTCTTTGGAATGCAGGCAGGCGGCGGGCGCCTGAACAAATAATGTGCCCCTCGCCAGGCGAGAAACAGCTAAAGAGCGGGATTATAGCGTAAAGACACCGCAAATGACCCAGCGCGATTTGCCACGCCCAGCCGCGCCAGGTCTGCTCGTAAAAGACACGGCACTCCAGACATATGTAAGCCCACCCCCACCCGCCGTTGGGATTTCCTGTGATCACACCGTCGCGTGCGACCCGCACGCTTCACTCAACAGGAAATCAGCATGCCCACCCATCTGGAACACTTCAAAGGCTGCGAAGCCGAATGGACAAAATTTTCTGACACTTTCCCGGATCTCGCTCTGTCGCTGGACCACCGACTACGGGTGTTTTTCCCACAACTGCCCGTAGAGGCCTGCACCGACTACCTCTACTTCAATTACGAGCGGGCAGCCGAGCCGTGCCAGTCGCCCGTTATCGTCAGCCAAACCCTGAGCATGCTGATCGAGCAGTGCCACCTCACCGGGCAGGTGCCGACCTTTGTGCAAAATACAGCCCGCGTTTACAACCATGCCTACACCCTGGCCGAGCAAGATCTGGTCGCAGAGATTACCGTGCCACAACTCGAAAAATACCTCGAGTTCACCACCCACAGCCTTGAGCTGTGTGTGAGGGATGCTCACCGTGACTACTGGCAAACACCCCATGAGGACCTCGACTCCCTCACCCCGAAAAGCTGGCTGTCACGCTTTACCCAGAACCTGATCCTGTCTGAAGCAACCCTGCGCCATGGGGACAGAACCCTCAGCCCGCAAGCCATGAACGCTATCGATCAGGTGTTCCCCCTGTCTGCACAGCCATCAACGCCAAGCGCCTACGGGTTTTACACGCTGACCTTGCATGGCCGGCCCCCTCAGCCCGCCTCGCTGCTGCACGGCGTGTTGGTGATCACCACCAAAGATTTGCCGCGGGCTTCTGCCGACCCTCTGGACACGCGCATCGTGCAAGACCAAACCCCGCGCACAGTGGTGCTCTACACCCCCAACACCGGGCTCGAAGCCTTCACCTCACTGGCAGCGCTGACCCAAGAGTTGAGCGCGCGACTCAAGGACGGGCGTCAGCGGGAGGCGTTACTCGATTGCGTGCTGGCAGAAGAACGTATCGGCGCACAGGCCTTTGAGCAGGTGAACTACAGCCCGGTGCCGGAGCAGCAAGTAAAGACGTTTTACAGCGAGCAACTGATCGAAAAACAGAAGCGCGACATGCGCCATGCCTGGGCATCCATGCGCACTGATCAGCCAGGCGCCACGCTTGAGCAACTGGTCGAGATGGTCGATCAGTCCCTGAATTCAAGCCTGCCCATCAAGCCCGCGAGCCTGTTGCGTGCCCGCTATACCCGGCTGCTGGAGATTCAGCTGCCCGAGTGGCTCAAAACAGCGTCCGAGGCCAACAAGACAAAATGGCGCCTGGCGGTTGAGCGCCTCAACCATGAACGCGCGGCTTCAGAGGCTCCCGACACCGAGCCCCTGGCAGAAATCGGGCAAATCAACACCCTGCTTGGTTACGCCAGAGCCCGGCTCAAGCAACAGATCAAAGCCGATCACGGCATTGATATAGACCCCGACACCGTCTTCATCTCGACTACCGAAGCGCTGCAAACCGGCGCGGTGATTAACCCGATCACCGGCTCCGGATTTGCCGCTGGCGCCAGCGTGGACCGAACCGGACCTACGATCACCTATAAGACCACCCGACGCAGCCTGAGTGAGTTGGCGCTGTCCAATGTGGGCATATGGGATGTGACATTTGCCCTGACGGCTCAGGTCAAGGATGCCCACGGCACCCCCCACCCCATTCTCACCAGCAGCTACCTCAAGACCCTGGTACGCCAGCTCGATATTGGCCAGAGCTACAAGGCCAGGCTCAACCATCTGCTGGTCAATTCCGCTCAGGCACGCTGGCGCAAGGAACATTACGTTGCCCTGCGCGCCGCACAGCTGAACCTGGACCTGTTGGAAGCCAGCATGGCGGGCACCCTGGGTGCCGAGCAGGCGGCATGGGTTCAGGCGGCACTGGATTACCCCGTTGAAAGCAGCCGCCCGCTGGTCAACGGCGCGCAGATCAAAGCCCACCTGTTGATGCTGCGCTACAAGCCACTGCCGGGCGCGCTGGTGTTAACCTCCACCGGTTCGACCAACCTCGTGTGCTACTTGCCAGGCGCCCCTGACCAGCGCTGGTTTGCCACTGTGCCTTCGCGCAATGAGCTGGGTCGAGTCCTGTCCCGTGCACATTTACGCACCTACGTCATGCGCCGCGTGACCACCGCGCAAAAACCGTACATCAAGCCACTGATCGAAGCGGGACTCAGCCAGAGCAACGTTCAACTGCAACCGATCAGCCATCACCTGCTGGAGGCGTCCTACGACACCGAAGCCTTGCATGCCATTCACGAGGCCGACGATCAATCGACTTCCACTTGGGAAAGCAACCTCAATACCGCCAGGGAAACGGCCTTGACCGTGATTGATGTGGTGTCCTTCGTGCTGCCGACCAAGGTGCTGCTGCCCATTGCATTGGCACGGTTCATCTACCAGATTTATCAGGGCGTCGATGCCTTGCAACGCGATGAAGGGCACGAAGCCCTGTTGCACTTCATGGAGTCCATCACCCACCTGACTGACGGCGCCTCGGACTTTGCCGGCTCTGCGGTGTTTGGCAGATCCATCCGCCAACGTGCCAGACAGCCCGCACCAACGCTGAGTCCCGGCGCGGCGAGCCGTCACGCAGCAGCGGGGCTCACGCTGCGCAGAGGTGACGAATACGGTTCTGGAATCTATGAGTTCAGCACAACGGGCGCAGGCTCAACTCACCATTACCTCAAAGACCGGCAGGGCAGACTTTACCCCTGCCGGTACGACACCCTGGATGAGCGCTGGCGCGTAATGGATGAGCGCAAACCGGATGCGCGCAGCCGCCTCCCGGTTCGCGAGGTATCGGCTGGCATATGGGATGTGGACCCGACCACGCCGTTGCTCAAAACCGGGATTGAGCGCGTCATCGAAAGCGCCCGTATCAGCAGCGTCAATCTCGACAGCCTCACCCCTGACGCCCAGGGCGTCTACCGCGTCAGCCACAACCGGTATATCCAGCAAGACGGCGTGGTGTTTGAGGTGTACAGCGGCTGGCTCGGCCGTCACTGGTATTTGCAACTGCCCGCAGGCTCAAGCAGTGGCGTCAGCGGCAGTTACAAGCTGCGCCGTACGGCCGGTTATTGGGAAATCAAACACCGCCTGGCCGACAACACCAAACGCTGGAGCCCCTTGCTGGGTGATGGCGCTCATCTACCGGAAGCCGTGCCTGACGTTATCCACAGCCCCTATGATTTGCCATCGGAGTACAAAGGCAGGGTTCAGGATCTGGTCAGGAACCATAAAGGTTTACTGGATGCCAACTGGATTTCACCCAATACAGAGATCACCCGCACCAGCCAGTTTTTTTCGAATTTCAGGCTGCGATTACTGGCTGACGCACGGGCTTTCCTGGCCACAAAGCCCGCAAAACCCCGCGTCACTCGCCCCATCGTTCCAGCGGCCACAAGCCCGCAGGACTTGTTCAAACACCTTTATGAATACACCGACGGCGTCGTAATCGGCGAAGTCCATTCCAATCAGTCAGGCAAAAAACTGCTCACCACCCAAATGAGCAAGCTCGCTGAGCTTGATGTGAAAGTGCTTTACCTGGAACACCTGCAAACTGATTTTCATCAGACCTTTCTCGACGATTTCTTTAAAACCGGAAAAATGCCGATTGTCCTGGATGAGTTCCTCAAAGCCCAGGACGCGGGTCACGGGATCAATCCCGCAAGCCCCCACACGTACAGCAAGCTGGTGCGCGAGGCCAGGCGACATGGCATCGAAGTCATCGCCACTGATTGCGCGGCCAGTTACAACCACAGGGGCCTGCACCCTGAAGCCAGTGGCATGGCCGGCAGTCCTGCCGAGCTTATTCGCTATGAAATGTTCAGCTACTTTGCGTCACAGGTAATCCGCGCACATCAGGTCAAAACCGGTACCAGAAAATGGATTGCCCTCACCGGCAATACCCACGCCAACACCTATCAGGGTGTGCCCGGCCTGGCGGAGCTTGAGGGCGCGATTGGCGTGCGGATTTCAGACACGTTCCCCGGCTCCAGCCGTGGGGTTCGCCTGAACATAGGCGAAGTCGTGCCTACAGATCACACACACCGCGACTTCACCTTTTTGAAGAACGATTACTGGCTGCAAATGGATATTGCCGGCACCAAACCGCAAATACCCGCGCTGTCCCCGGCCCAGAACAATGAACGGCTCATCGCACCCGGCATGTTCAGGTTTGAAAGCGCCACGCCGGACGGCGCACACCTGATCCATCGAGCGAGCAACCACGAAATGGTGCACACCCCGGTGCAGACAGATCCTGGCGGCCAGTTTTATATCGAGCGGCCCAACTGGATACCCGTCCACCAGAAACGCTACGACCGCCTGCAAGATCTGATACATGACTTGCAGGACATGAACATGACGCAGATGCAGTAACCCGTCACCTGCGCACGAGGGCGCCCTATATCGCCCTCGTTGCCCGGTTTTACTGGATATCCCGCCCTCAGCCGCTAAACTGCGCGCCCTCTGCTAGCCTCATCCCGTTGCCCTGGACGGGTCGCGTCACACGGAACCCCGATTTGCCCATGAAATATTTCGTACCTGCTCACGTTGCCCTGTTACTGCCTGGCCTCTGCCTGACACCCATCCTCAGCGCAGCTCCCCTTGAACTGGACCCCAGCGTCATCACCGGCTCGCGCAGCACCAGCCCGAGTTTCGACCTGCCGTACTCGGTCGACAGCATTAACCAGGAGCAAATCAAGGATGGCCAGCTAGGCATCAATGCCTCCGAGGTGCTGTCCCGCGTGCCAGGGCTGGTGGTGCAAAACCGTCAGAACTACGCCCAGGATCTGCAGATCTCGTCCCGTGGCTTTGGCGCCCGCTCGGCGTTTGGTGTACGTGGCATCAAGCTGATTGCCGATGGCATTCCAGCCAGCACCCCGGACGGCCAGGGGCAGGCGGCGACCTTCAACCTCGACACCGCCGAGCGCATTGAAGTACTGCGCGGCCCGGCAGCCACCCTGTACGGCAGTAACGCCGGTGGCGTGATCCAGATGTTCTCCCGCGACGGCGAAGGTCCGCCGCGCATTGGCGCTGAAACCCTGATCGGCAGCGACGGCATGAACAAGAACCACCTCACCGCCGAGGGCGCCACGGATGACGTGGGCTTTGTGCTTGACGCCTCGCGCATGGACACCGACGGCTACCGCGACCACAGTGCCGCTCGCCGCGACCAGACGTTTGCCAAGCTCAACCTCAAGCCCGATGAAGACAGCAAGCTGGCGCTGATCTACAGCAGCCTTGAGCAGAACGGCACGCAAGACCCGCTGGGCCAAAGCTGGGCCGCCTACAAGGCCGACCCGCGCTCGGTAACGCCAAACGCCCTGACCTACAACACCCGTAAAAGCATCGACCATCAACAATTGGGGATGAACTACGAGCGCTATATCGGCGACGCGACCCTGCAGGTCAATGCCTATACCGGCACCCGGAGTGTGATTCAGTATCTGGCGATCCCCAAAACTATCGGGAATCCTCCAACGCCTAACCCAAGCAATTATCAGGGCGGCGGTGTTGTGCAATTCGACCGCAAGTTCTACGGCGGCAGCCTGCGCTGGCTGCAACCGGTGGATGGCGTGCCGGGTGACCTGACCCTGATTGGCGGCCTGGATTTCGACCAGAGCCAGGACAGTCGCCACGGCTACAACAACTTCATCGGTGATCAACTGGGCGTCAAAGGCGCACTGGTGCGCGATGAAGTGGACACCGCCCGCAGCCTCGACCCGTATGTGCAGGCCAACTGGGCGCTGGACAACTGGACCGTGCAGGCCGGCTTGCGCTACAGCACCATGGAAATGGACGTCGATGATCAATTTTTGAGCAACGGCGACGACAGCGGCACCAAACGCTATGAAAAAGCCACGCCGTCGATGAGCGTGATGTACGCCTTCACTCCTGAGCTGCATGGCTATGTCAGCGCGGGCAAGGGCTTTGAAACGCCGACACAGGCCGAATTGGCGTACTCGCCCAGTGGTCGAGGCTTTAACTTCGGCCTCAAGCCCTCCGAAAGCACTCAATACGAGATGGGCCTGAAAGCCCAGCTAAACAACACACGGATCAACGCGGCGGTGTTCCAGATCACCACCGAAGATGAACTGGTGGTTGCAAGCAATACAGGCGGACGGACCACCTACCAAAACGCCGGCCGCACCCTGCGCCGGGGCTTTGAACTGGGCATCGAAAGCCAGCTGGCCGAGCATTGGACCTCAACCCTGGCCTATACCCGTCTGCAAGCGACCTACGACAGTGACTTTGCCAGCACCAAAGGCACGGTCGACAAAGGCAACTACTTGCCCGGTGTTCCACAGACCACGCTGTTTGCCGAAGTGAACTGGAAACCGGTGGATTGGCTCAGCACCGCCGTTGAAGGCATGTACCGCAGCAAGGTGTATGTCGAAGACACCAACACCGCCAAGGCAGCTCCGGCCTACACCGTATTCAACTGGCGGGCGAAGTTTGAGCAGAAGGTGGAACACTGGACCTTCCACCAGACGTTGCGCCTGGACAACCTGCTGGACCGTCAGTACGTGGGTTCTGTGATCGTGGCGGACGGTAACAGCCGCTTCTACGAAGCCGCGCCGGGACGGTCGTGGTATGCCGGAGCCGGAGCCCAGTACAGCTTCTGACAGCACGGGCACGCTCCTGTGGGAGCGGGCTTGCTCGCGATGGCATCAACGCGGTCAGCCTGACAGGCCGCAGCGCTTGCATCGCGAGCAAGCCTGCTCCCACAGAGTCTTAGCCAAGGTCTTTGGGCAAGCGCCCGTCAATCAGCTGATACAACGCACTGTCCACCGGCCAGTTGCGCATAAAGCGCGCCCGGTCACGGGCGTACGCGGTGGCGAAACTCCTCAGGCTGGCGTGCTGGCACATCGAGTCCAGATCGATCAATGCCCAACGGCCATCATCCCAGAACACGTTATGCCCCTTGAGGTCACCGTGGCTGATGCGCTCGCGGATCAAATCGGCAAACAGATGATCCAGTGCCTGAAGTTCGGACTCCGGCGCATCCCCCCGCTCAACATAGGGTGCAAAACGCTCGATGATGTCCGGCCCCGGCAAAAACTCTGTCACCAGATACGCCTTGCCCCGCAACCACAGAAAACGGGTTTCCAGCAGTGCCAGCGGCTTGGGCGTGGCAATGCCCAGTAACGCCAGTCGATTGCCCTCGCGCCATGAGTGCCAGGCACGGCTCGGGCGCCAGAAGCGTTTAAGCCAGTGGGCAAAACCCTTGATGTTGTAGCGTTTGACCACCAGGGTGCGGCCCGCCACTTCAACCTTGCCGACACTGGCCGCGCCACCGGTTTTATACAAGTGGCCCTGATCCAGCAAGGCATCGGCGTGAGCCAGAACCGGCAGCATCGCAGGCTCTTCTTCACGGCGAATCGCACGCAGGACAAAGGCGGTGCGCTCAACGCTGAACAACGAGCAGTCGCGACCCACCTTGTTCAAGAAATCATTCAGGCGCCAGGCACGAACCTTCTCGATCTGCTTGAGCAGCGCTTCGAGCGGCAAGGCGTGCTCACCATTGCTGAGCAGGTAGTGCACCAGCAACTCTTCGATAAATGGCTCAAGGCTTTTAGGCAACTGAGCGAAGAACACGCCGAGGTTTTCCAGGACTTTTTGTCGCGACAGCGGCTTGCCGGCTTCTTCGACGCAAATACCCGCGCCATCGATCAAGTACAGTTTGGCGCCCTGACGCAACAGGTTGTCCAGGTGCAGGTCTTCCTGCCAGAGGCCCTTGAGGTGCATCTGGCCAATGGCAGCCAGCGCCTGGGCCAGTACGGCCACTTGCTCATCTGCCAAAACCGGCAGCGACTGCACCGCGCCCCAGGCGTCACCCAGGCTCTGGGCATTTTCCAGAAACTCGAACAGCAACCAGCCGCCCTCGCCTTCCTGCAAACCATCAGCCAGTAACTTCGGCGTGGTCAAACCTTGATCAGCCAGCAGGCGCACACCCGTCAACTCTCGCTGGAAGTTGCGCGCAGCCTTGTTCCCGACCATCAATTTGGCCAGCACCGTACGCCCGCGCCACACCCCGGCGCCTACGTAACGCTGCCCGGGCAATACCCGCAACAAGCTCAGCAGTTGCAACTGCGCAGGCCCGGCCGCGTCGGCCAGTTCGATACTCAGCGGCAAGCCCGGCGCACGACCCGCCTTTTGCAGTTCGGACAAACGCATCAGCGCGCTCCCTTGTGGCTGCGACGCACGTTCAGTCGCGCCAGCCAGGCATCCACCAGACCACTGTCGACAGGCTGATCCAGATAGGCAGCGAGCAACACCCGCACCTCGGCATCGCTCCAGGCATGGGCCCGACGCAGCAACGGCTCGATGTCCTTGACCCGGTCACGCTGGCCCAGCAACAAGGGCCGGGTTTTCTCCAGATCGATCAATTGGGCGCGATAACCCAAGCCGTCAGCCTGCAAGAAAATGTGCTTGGGATAAAAGCAGCCATGAACCTGACGCGCAGCGTGCAGGCGACGCGCCAACAGGCCGCATTCACGCAAAATTGCCTGCTGCTGCTCAGGGGTCAGTTGCGGCCATTGTTCAAGCAACGAATCGAGGTCATTCCAGCCATCCAGCGCACGGGTCATAAGCACCGCGCGATGTTCGCCAGGCACTTTCCGCTCGCCAAAAAACACCGCTTCCAGCGCCGGAATACCCATTTGCTGATAACGCTGAATATTACGAAATTCGCGGGCGAAGCTCGGCTCGCCCAATGGCCGGTGCAGGGTACGGGTCAGGTAGTTGCTTTGACGCTTGAGGTAAAAGCCCTGGCCTTCGAGGTCCATGCGAAACACGCTGCTCCAGCCACCACCGCTGGTGTTGGGCTCGTCCACGGCTTCCAGTTGCACAGCCCACAGCGCATCGAAGTCGGCCAGTCCGTTGCGCTCAAGCAAAGCCCGATCCGCATCCGCTAAAAAATCAGTCATTCCCGGCCCTCAAAAAAACGCACGATATGACGAACACGCTCCTTGTCCGCCGCATTGAGCGTAGTGCGCCCGGTGTATTGGAAATAGAAACGCAAACGCTGGGTGTAGGACAAATGGTACTTGGCCACTTTGTCGAGGCACGCCAGGTCTTTGGTGATGCGGTACTTGAGCCAGAAACCGCGCCAGAAGTCACCGTTCGGGCAGTCGATCAAAAACAGCTTGGGCTGATCGTCGACCAGCAGGTTTCGCCACTTCAGATCGTTATGGGTAAAGCGATGGTTGTGCATGATCCGGGTGCATTTCGCCAACTGGCGGCTGACGCAGTCGACCCAGGCACGGTCCTTGAGCAACGGATCATGGTGGTCCGCCAGTTCGGACAAATCGCGGGTATTGGGCAGCTCACGGGTGATCATGGCACCACGGGAGTAGGCAAAGCCACTGCGCTCAAGGCCCCATGCCACGACTTCGGCGGTGGGAATGCCCCACTTGTCGAAACGCTTGAGGTTCTGCCATTCGGATTTGACCCGAGGGCGGCCCAGATAGCGGCGCAAGCCCTTGCCCGCACCGGTATAGCGCTTGACGTAATAATTGACGCCATCGCGCTGCACACGGATCACTTCCGAAAGAGGATCGCGGGTCAGGTGCTCGCCCTGGAGGGCAAATACCGCTTCCAGACTGCCAAAATCAGAAGCGAGTGCACTGTAAGCGGGTTCAAGATTCCAACCCGCCATTACAGTGCATCCCCATAACGTAGTTTGCGTTCATAAAGCTTGCTCGCCTTGCCTTCCAGCCACGCCAGCAGGCGGGCTTCTTCGCGCAGGATCTGACGCAGCGGCATCTGGAAGTAACCCCGCAGGAAGCGCAGCTTGTCCCGTTGGGTCAGGCCGATGTCCAGTGCCGAAAAGTACAGCGCGGCCAGGTCCTTGTTGCGCCAGCGTTTGCTGATGACCGGTCGAACCTGGGCACGGTGCAGGTCAATGACCGACAGGCGGAAATCCTTGGCCGTGACCGGTTTGTCGGTGTGCAACAAAAAGTGGCAGATGTAGCAGTCGCGATGGTTAACCCCGGCGCGGTGCATCATGCCGGTCATGCGCGCCACTTCGGCGATCAGCCCATGCTTGAGGGCTGGCTGTGGCGGCTGCTTGATCCAGTTGAGGCTGAAGTCTTCGAGGCTGACCGTAGGTGCCAGCTCTTCGGTGATGATGAACGAGTGCTGCTCCGCCGGGTTACTGCCCTTTTCGCCATACGCGACGGCGGTCATGGTGGGTACGCCGACTTCGTGAAGACGCTTGATTGCCCGCCATTCCTGGCCCGCGCCCAACACTGGCAGCTTGGCCGTGAGCAGGTTTTTGAACACCTCACCCCAGCCAATGCCACGGTGGATTTTCACAAAATAACCGCGGCCCCCGACTTCAGTACGCAAGGTACGTCGGCCATCCAGCTCGCGGTAAACCTCGCCCTCCAGGCGCTCGACTTCGGTGAACGCATCGCGTCCTGCCCACAAGCTCTTGAACGGTTCGGCAAGAATCAGTTTCATCAGTGTTGCTCCGCCAGAATCACATCCGCAGCGTGCTGCGGCATGCTGTAGAGGTCGGCCGTCTGCGCGTAGGCCAGGCCGTTTTGGCTCCAGGCCGCGCGCGCAGCATCGTCGGACAACATGCGTGTCAGGTATTCATTGAGTTGCGCCTGCTCGAACGGCTCGTCCAGTACACGGCCGCAATCGGCGTCGCTGATGTAATGGGCGTAGCCACAGACGGCGCTGACCAGCACCGGCAACCCTGCCACCAGAGCTTCAAGCAGCACGGTGCCGGTGTTTTCGTTATAGGCCGGGTGAATCAGCAGGTCTGCGCCCAGCAGGAAGCGCGGGATATCGCTGCGCCCCTTGAGGAACTGCACGTGATCGCCCAGCCCCAGCGTGGCGCTCTGTAATTGAAAGACTTTGGGATCGTCCTGGCCAATGACAAACAGCCTGGTGCGCTTTTTAAGCTCGCCCGGCAACGCCGCCAGGGCTTTAAGGCTGCGATCGACGCCTTTGGTCTTGAACCCGGAACCGATCTGCACCATCAGCAGGTCGTCGTCTGCCAGGTTGAATTCACGCCGGAACCCGGCGCGAATCTCGGCTGCATTGGCGGGCGCGCGACGGTCCAGAGCAATGCCCGGCGGCAACAGGTGGAAGCGCTCGAGCGGCGTGTCGTAATGCTTGATAAACAGCGGCTGCTGGACTTCGGAAATCATCAGGATTTCAGTCTTGGCGTTCTTGTCGAACACTGCCCGCTCGTATTCGGCAAAGTGCTTGTAACGCTTGAAGAAGCGATAGAACGAATGGCGCAGGTTTTGCGCCTTGTCTTCAAAACAGCCGTCGGCCGCGTAGTACACGTCCAGCCCCGGCATTTTATTGAAGCCGACGAGGCGGTCCACCGGGCGTTTGGCCAGGTCGGCCTGCATCCAGGCGAGCATTTTTTCGTTGCGAGTATGGTTGTGGAACGCCTTGACCGGCGCCACCAGCACTTCAAATCCAGGGGGAATGTCACCCTCCCAGATCATGGTGTAGACGCGAATTTGATGGCCGCGTTTCTGGCACTCCAGCGCAATGCGCATGAAATCGCGTTGCAGCCCGCCAAACGGGAAATATTTGTACAGCACAAAAGCCAGTTGCATCAGCGCAGTTCCTCAGCCAGTAACAACGTGCTTAATCGACTCGCGACACGCTCAGGGTTCAAACGGGTGAAGCACAACGGCCACTCGTTTTTCAGATCAAACCGCTGCTGGTCCTGTGCAGTCGGAGTGTAGGTGCATTTTTTCTGCAGGCACGGTGCGCACGGAAAATCGCTGGCCAGGTGGATTTGCACCTTGCCATAGGCACCGGTCAGGCCCGGATTGGTGGGGCCAAACAGGGAGATGGTCGGTACATCCAGCGCCGCCGCCAGATGCCCCAGCCCGGTATCGACCGCGACACAGGCGCTGGCGCTGGCCAGTACCTTGGCAACCCCCGCCAGATTCAGCTTGGGCAGCACCACTGCGTTGCTCAAACCGCTGGCAATGCGCTCGGCACGGGCCTTCTCTGCCGGGTTGCCCCAGGGCAAGCGCACTTCGACACCCATGTGCCCCATGCGCAGGGCCAGGTCACGCCAGTACACTTCGGGCCAGTGCTTGGTGTCCCACGTGGTGCCGTGCAAGAACAATACGTAAGGCTTCTTGCGCGGTAATTCAATCAGGCGCTCAACGTCGAGGCCATAATCACCCAACCCTTTGGGCAGGTCGTAGCCCAGCGCCACGGCAAACAATTGGCGTAAACGCTCGACCGCATGCTGCCCGCGAGCCACCGCCAGACGACGCTGATAAAAGCGGCTGGCCAGCGGTTCACGGGCTGAGTCTTTATCCAGACCGGCCACCGGGGCGTTTACATAGCGGGTCAGCCAGGCACTTTTGACCAGGCCCTGGGCATCGATCACCAGGTCGTATTGCTCGGCGCGCAGGCTTTGCTTGAAGCGACGCCACTCACCGCTCTTGATGGTTTCCCAGATATTTTTGCGCCAACGGCGAATCGCTACCGGAATAACCTTGCCCACTGCCGGGTGCCAGGTCGGAATTTCGGCAAAGCCTTCTTCCACGACCCAGTCAAACGTGATGCCCGGAATCGCCCGCGCCGCATCGGTCAACGCGGGCAAGGCATGGATCACATCCCCAAGGGATGAGGTTTTGACCAACAGAACGCGCACCTAGTTGACCTCGACCGGTGAGCCCTGCAAACGCTGCAAGGCTTCAACCACAGGCTGCGGCATCAGTTCGCGCAGGCAGTTGTAGTGGCCAAAGCGGCAGGTGCGATCAAAACACGGGCTGCACTCGAGCCCCAGGCGCACGATTTCGACCTTGTCGGCCAACGGCGGGGTAAAACCCGGCGATGTGGAGCCGTAGACCGCCACCAGCGGGCGGTTCAACGCAGCAGCCACGTGCATCAGCCCGGAGTCGTTGGATACCACGGCATCGGCGCACGACAGCAAATCAATGGCCTCGGCCAGCGAGGTCTCGCCGCTCAGGTTGACAGACTCTTCACGCAGCCCAGGGATCAACCGCGAGCGGATGTCTTCGCCCACAGCGTGATCGTTTTTGGAGCCGAACAACCACACCTGCCAGCCTTCGCGGATCTTTTGCTCGGCAACTTTGGCGTAGTGCTCGGACGGCCAGCGCTTGGACTCGCCAAACTCGGCACCCGGGCACAGCGCCAGCACCGGGCGGTCCAGTTCCAGGCCAAATTTTGCCAGTGCGCCGGCACGGCTTTGCGGATCGATCTGCAAGGCCGGGCGCGGATAAGGCTTGGGCAGGTCGGCACCCGGCTCATAGGCCAGCGCCATAAAACGCTCGATCATCAACGGGTAGCGTTCTTTGTCGAGTTTGCGCACATCGTTGAGCACGCCATAACGAAACTCGCCACGCCAGCCGGTGCGCTTGGGGATGCCCGCAAAGAACGGCACGAGGGCTGATTTCAGCGAGTTGGGCAGCAAGATTGCCTGATCGTATTGGCCCTTGAGGGACTTGCCGATCTTGCGTCGCTTGGCCAGTTCAAGCGCGCCGTGGCCGAGCGGAAAGCTCAAGGCCTTGCGCACTTGCGGCATGCGCTCAAGGATGGGCCGGCTCCACTCGGGGGCCAGCACATCGATTTCGCACTGCGGGTGGCGCTGCTTGAGGCACTGAAACAGTGTCTGCGCCATCACCATGTCACCGACCCAGCTGGGCCCAACGATCAAAATATTCATAAGTTTCCATAAACAAGCAAGGGAGGCATTCGCCTCCCTGCTGTAGTGCCATATCGCTTTATTTGACCAGTGTACGCCACTCTGGGTGATCCGTTGTCTTGCCGGTCACCAGGTCGAAATAGGCTTTTTGCAGTTTTTCGGTGATCGGGCCACGGCGGCCGATACCGATATGACGCCCGTCGACTTCGCGAATCGGCGTCACTTCAGCGGCAGTGCCGGTGAAGAACGCTTCGTCGGCGATATACACCTCGTCGCGGGTAATGCGTTTTTCAACAAACTTGTAACCCAGCTCGGTGGCCAGGGTCAGGATCGTGCTGCGGGTGATGCCGTTCAGGCAAGCCGTCACGTCCGGGGTGTAAATCACGCCATCCTTGACCAGGAACACGTTCTCGCCCGAGCCTTCGGCCACGAAGCCTTCCGGATCCAGCAACAGCGCTTCGTCGGCACCGCCGGAAATCGCTTCCTGCAGGGCCAGCATCGAGTTGATGTAGTGACCGTTGGCCTTGGCCCGGGTCATGGAAATGTTCACGTGGTGACGGGTAAAGGAGCTGGTGCGCACCTTGATCCCGACTTCCAGCGCTTCGGCACCCATGTAGGCACCCCAGCTCCACGGCGCGATGATCACGTGGACTTTGAGGCCAGTGGCGCGCAGGCCCATGGCTTCGGATCCGTAGAACACCATCGGGCGGATGTAGGCGCTGTCGAGGTTGTTTTCACGCACCGCAATGCGGGTCGCTTCGTTGATTTCGTCTTTGCTGAACGGGATCTTCATGCCCATGATGTGGGCCGAATCGAACAGGCGGTCAGTGTGCGCCTGCAAGCGGAAAATCGCCGCGCCCTGCGGGGTTTCGTAAGCGCGTACACCTTCAAACACGCCCATGCCGTAGTGCAATGTATGGGTCAGCACGTGCGTCGTAGCATCACGCCACGGCACCAGCTTGCCGTCATACCAGATCACACCATCACGATCAGCCATCGACATCATTACGCTCCTCAAAGAATCCAGCACCCGCGCCACGAGGCGTCAGGCAAATTGGACGGGCCTTATGGACCCGCCGGATACGTTCTTACAGCTTTAACTCTGTACTTAAGCCAGCGAACTAGCTCAATCCCAGCTCGGACCATATGCGTCGCACGTGTTGACGTTCGACTACAAGTTGATCCCCCGTGACCACGCCGGCCTCCTTTTGCAAGGCTTGACGGTGGGCGACGGTGCGAAAGGCCTTGTAAGCCTCGCGCAACAGGTTGGCATCAGTGGCGGGCATCAGCCCGACCTGCTCCAGCCCTTCCAGAATGCGGATGTTATCGGTGTAGCGCAGTAACGCCGGATGTTCCCTGGACCACGCCAGGGCCGCGTATTGCACCATAAATTCAATATCGACGATACCTCCGGCATCTTGCTTGAGGTCGAACGGCACCGTGGCCTCGAAGGCGTTTTCAGCCGTTCCGGCAGCCGTTATCCGGGTACCAAGATTGCCACGCATTTTGGCCCGCATCTCGCTGACCTCCTGGCGCAGGACAGGCAGGTCGCGCTCACGCCCCAGCACGCTGGCACGTACTTTTTCGAACGCACTGCCCACTTGTTTGCAGCCCACCAGCACCCGCGCCCGCACCAGCGCCTGGTGCTCCCAGGTCCAGGCCTCGCTTTCCTGGTAGCGCTCAAAGGCGCCAAGGGAACTGACCAGCAATCCCGATGCGCCTGAGGGACGCAGGCGCATGTCGACGTCATACAGCTGCCCGGAGTTGGTCTGGGCCGTCAGCAAGTGAATGATGCGCTGACCCAACCGGGTGAAAAACTGCGCGCCATCAATCGGCTTGGCGCCATCGGTTTCGGCATTCGGGTCACCGTCGTGGATAAACACCAGGTCCAGATCCGAGCCGTGTCCCAGCTCGATTCCGCCCACCTTGCCGTAGCCAACAATAATAAAGCCGGGGTCGCACAAGCTGCCGTCCGTGCGCTGGGGCGTTCCGTACTTGGCCACCGTCTGGCGCCAGGCCAGCGCCAGCACTTGCTCCAGAATCGCCTCGGCCAGCCAGGTCAGGTAATCGCTGACTTTCATTAAAGGCAGGCTGCCCGCGATTTCCGAGGCAGCAACCCGCAGGCGGTGGGCCAGCTTGAAGTTACGCAAGGCCTCCATCTGCTGCTCAAGATCGTCCTCGGGGATACGTGTCAGGCGCTCACGCAACTCGGCCGCCAGCTCTGGCGCCAGGGGCGGCTTGAACAGTCGACGCTCGTTGAGCAGCTCATCGAGCAACAACGGGAAGCGGGTGATTTGTTCGGCGATCCACGGGCTCGCCGCGCACAGCGTCAATAAACGCCGCAATGCGTCGGGGTTTTCGGTCAACAGCACTAGATAAGCCGAACGTCGGGCCACCGCCTCGACCAGCGGCAACACCCTCTCCAGTACCAGATCGGGGTTGGCGTGCTCTACGGCCTGGGCCAGCAAACGCGGGATAAACGCATCCAGGCGCTCGCGCCCCAAACGCTGCATGGCACGCAATTGCGGACTGGAACGCAGGGCCGCCAGTTGCTTCAAGGCTTTGGGAGCATCAACAAACCCGGCCTCTTCCAGCTGGACACAGGCAGCGGCGTCGTCCTGGACCTCCTCCCACAACGGCAACCACTCTCCGCCTACGATCAGTTCACCTTCATCGATGACTTCTTCCTCATCAGGGTCAGCAATGACCTGACGGAAATGCCAGTCGATGCGACCGCGCCACGCCATTAATTGCTCGTGGAATGCCGCCCAGGTGTCAAACCCCATAATAAA
This sequence comes from Pseudomonas sp. DSV-1, assembly GCF_035830915.1. Classification (NCBI taxonomy): domain Bacteria; kingdom Pseudomonadati; phylum Pseudomonadota; class Gammaproteobacteria; order Pseudomonadales; family Pseudomonadaceae; genus Pseudomonas; species Pseudomonas sp. DSV-1. The sequence continues at coordinate 4,723,763 of NZ_JAYMYG010000001.1, forward strand.
TGCAATGCGCGCCTGATCCTGCCCGGTGTCGGGAAGCATTTGGGTCTGGCGGTCTGCTATGGCCTGGATCGCGTGCTCGGTGTAGCGCAAGAACTCATAGCCTTCGCGCAGTTCATTAACCACTTCGCCCGGCAAATACCCCTGGCCTTCCAGGGTCGTCAGCACTTTAAGCAGCGGGCGTTGCTGCAGGCTGAGGTCACGGCCGCCGTGGATCAGCTGGAATGCCTGGGCGATAAACTCGACTTCACGAATCCCGCCCGCCCCCAGCTTGATGTTGTCGGCCATGCCTTTGCGCCGCACCTCCTGCTGGATCAGCTGTTTCATGGTGCGCAGCGCTTCAATCGCCGAAAAATCGAGGTAGCGTCGGTACACGAACGGGCGAAGCAAACTGAGCAGCTGCGCACCCATCGCCTGATCACCGGCCACGACCCGGGCCTTGATCATGGCGTAGCGTTCCCAGTCGCGGCCTTGATCCTGGTAGTACTGCTCCAGCGCATTGAAGCTCAGCACCAATGAGCCGGACGAGCCGTACGGGCGCAAACGCATATCGACGCGAAACACAAAACCGTCGACGGTCATCGGGTCCAGGGCCTTGATCAGGCGCTGCCCCAGACGGATAAAGAACTCCTGATTGTCCAGCGGGCGCTTCGCGCCCACTGTTTCGCCGCCTTCGGGGTAGGCGAAAATCAGGTCAATGTCCGAAGACAGGTTCAGCTCTACGGCACCCAGCTTGCCCATCCCCAGAATCACCATCTGCTGCGGCTCGCCACTGCGATGCCCGGTGGGCGTGCCGAACTGCTGGCAATGACGTTGGTACAACCAGCGATAAGCCTGATCGATACTGGCATCGGCCATGTCCGACAGGTCGCGGCAGGTTTCAATCAAGTCGGCCTGGCGGTTGATGTCACGCCAGATAATCCGGATCTGTTGACGGGTACGCTGGCGGCGCAGTGCACGGCCCAGCTCGTCATCGGTGGGTGCAGCCTGCGCCGCAACGCTGATCTGGGCACACAACTCGCCGGGGGCAAAGCTGCGGTCCAGTTCGCCTGAGCCCGCAAGCTCAAGCAACATCAAAGGGTCACGTAATGACTGTTCTATAAAGAAGTCACTCGCGGCACTGACCCGGTTAAATGCCAACCAGCGCTGCGCCGACCAGTCATCGAGCCCCTGTTCGCCCTCAAGCCCGGCGACCGCCGTGCGCCAGGATTGCTCGGCGCGACTGGCCAATGGCTGTAAAAGACCTGGAATGGGTGCAAGCGACGGAAGGCTCATGGTCTATCCTTGATCGGCGATGGTGTTGCCGAGTACGGTGACAGGAAGAAACAGCGGTTTAATCCGACTGTCGAACAAAGGTTATAAATAGCTGTAAGCGCATATTGTTTAGCATCCAGCCTGCGCACATAAGGCTGAATGACGAGAAACACACCAACAATATCGATTTTTCGCACAACCAAACTGATGGCTATCAGGACCAATCCTGTAGTTTTACTACTGAGCCACACACTCGAAAGGCTGAAATGGCCGACGATTTGTAGTAAAACTACACGCCGCTGGAATCAACCTCCGGCCATCCAAGAATTTATGTCGTCTGCCCACAAGGCCAGTCGCAAACTCAGGCAACCGATTCTGGAAGCCTATCCGCCCTGGAGCAAGCCATGCAAGACCTCGATCCCGTCGAAACCCAGGAATGGCTGGACGCCCTGGAATCGGTTCTCGACAAAGAAGGCGAAGACCGCGCTCACTACCTGATGACCCGTATGGGTGAGCTCGCTACCCGCACCGGTTCGCAGCTGCCGTATGCCATCACCACGCCTTACCGCAACACGATTCCTGTAACCCACGAAGCACGCATGCCTGGCGACCTGTTCATGGAACGCCGCATTCGCTCGCTGGTTCGCTGGAACGCCATGGCCATGGTGATGCGCACGAACTTGAAAGATTCTGACCTGGGCGGTCATATCTCCAGCTTCGCTTCCAGCGCAACCCTGTATGACATCGGCTTCAACTACTTCTTCCAGGCCCCGACCGACGAACACGGCGGCGACCTGATCTACTTCCAGGGTCACACCTCGCCAGGCGTTTACGCCCGTGCGTTCATGGAAGGCCGGATCACCGAAGAACAAATGAACAACTTCCGCCAGGAAGTAGACGGTCAGGGCCTGTCGTCCTACCCGCACCCTTGGCTGATGCCTGATTTCTGGCAGTTCCCGACTGTATCGATGGGCCTTGGCCCGATCCAGGCGATCTACCAGGCTCGCTTCATGAAGTACCTGGAAGCCCGCGGCTACATCCCGGCAGGCAAGCAAAAAGTCTGGTGTTTCCTGGGCGACGGCGAGTGCGACGAACCAGAATCCCTGGGCGCGATCTCCCTGGCCGGCCGTGAAAACCTGGACAACCTGATCTTCGTTATCAACTGCAACCTGCAGCGCCTTGATGGCCCGGTTCGCGGCAACGGAAAGATCATCCAGGAACTCGAAGGCGTATTCCGCGGTGCTCAGTGGAACGTGACCAAAGTCATCTGGGGCCGTTTCTGGGACCCACTGCTGGCCAAGGACGTCGACGGTATCCTGCAACGTCGCATGGACGAAGTCATCGACGGCGAGTACCAGAACTACAAAGCCAAAGACGGCGCGTTCGTACGTGAACACTTCTTCAACACGCCAGAACTCAAGGCGATGGTTGCTGATCTGTCCGACGACGAGATCTGGAAACTCAACCGTGGTGGCCACGACCCGTACAAGGTCTACGCGGCGTACCACGAAGCGGTCAACCACAAGAACCAGCCAACCGTCATCCTGGCCAAGACCATCAAGGGTTATGGCACCGGCGCTGGCGAAGCGAAAAACACGGCGCACAACACCAAGAAAGTTGATGTTGAAAGCCTGAAGTTGTTCCGTGACCGTTTCGACATCCCGGTCAAAGACGACGAAATCGAAAACCTGCCATTCTTCAAACCTGAAGCAGGCAGCGCTGAAGCCCGCTACCTGAGCGAGCGCCGCACTGCACTGGGCGGTTTCGTTCCTCAGCGTCGTGCTCTGAGCACCAGCATTCCGACCCCGCCACTGGACACCCTCAAGGCCATCCTTGACGGCTCCGGCGACCGTGAAATTTCCACCACCATGGCTTTCGTGCGCATCCTGGCGCAGCTGGTCAAGGACAAGGAAATCGGTCAGCGCATCGTTCCGATCATCCCGGACGAAGCCCGTACCTTCGGTATGGAAGGCATGTTCCGCCAGTTGGGCATCTACTCGTCCGTCGGCCAGCTCTACGAGCCAGTCGATAAAGACCAGGTGATGTTCTACCGCGAAGACAAAAAAGGTCAGATCCTCGAAGAAGGCATCAACGAAGCAGGCGCCATGAGCTCCTTCATCGCCGCCGGCACTTCGTACTCCAACCACAACCAGCCAATGCTGCCGTTCTACATCTTCTACTCGATGTTCGGCTTCCAGCGTATTGGCGACCTGGCCTGGGCCGCTGGCGACAGCCGCACCCGTGGCTTCCTGATCGGCGGCACCGCCGGGCGCACCACGCTCAACGGTGAAGGCCTGCAGCACGAAGACGGTCACAGCCACATCCTGGCCGGTACCATCCCGAACTGCCGCACCTTTGATCCAACCTACGGCTATGAGCTGGCGGTGATCATTCAGGACGGCATGAAGAAGATGACCGAAGAGCAACAGGACGTCTTCTACTACATCACCGTGATGAACGAGTCTTACCAGCAGCCAGCCATGCCGGCCGGTGTCGAGGAAGGCATCGTCAAGGGCATGTACCTGCTCGAGGAAGACACCAAGGAAGCGGCGCACCACGTTCAGCTGATGGGCTCCGGCACCATCCTGCGTGAAGTCCGTGAAGCGGCGATCATCCTGCGTGAACAGTTCAACATCGGTGCTGACGTATGGAGCGTTACCAGCTTCAACGAACTGCGTCGCGACGGCCTGGCCGTTGAACGCAGCAACCGTCTGCACCCGGGCCAGAAGCCTAAGCTGAGCTACGTTGAAGAGTGCCTGACTGGCCGTAAAGGTCCGGTCATTGCCTCTACCGACTACATGAAGCTGTTCGCTGAACAGATTCGCCAGTGGGTACCGGTCAAGGAATTCAAAGTGCTGGGCACTGACGGTTTCGGCCGCAGCGACAGCCGCAAAAAACTGCGTCACTTCTTTGAAGTAGACCGTCACTTCGTGGTGTTGGCAGCCCTGGAAGCACTGGCTGACCGTGGCGATATCGAACCCAAGGTGGTTGCAGAAGCCATCGTCAAGTTCGGCATCAACCCGGAAAAACGCAACCCACTGGACTGCTGAGGAGAATATTTGTGAGCGAACTCATTCGAGTACCTGACATCGGCAGCGGCGACGGTGAAGTCATCGAGCTGTTTGTAAAAGTCGGCGACCGTATCGAAGCCGATCAGAGCATCCTGACGCTGGAATCGGACAAGGCGAGCATGGAAATCCCTGCTCCTAAAGCCGGTATCGTCAAAAGCCTGAAGATCAAGCTGGGCGACCGCTTGAAAGAAGGCGACGAATTGCTGGAACTGGAAGTCGAGGGCGCCGCTGCGGCGCCTGAAGCTGCAGCCCCTGCAGCGGCTCCGGCCGCAGCCGAACAACCTGCTGCTGCCCCTGCTGCCGAGGCCCCTGCGGCCCCGGCTGCACCTGCCGCTGCCACCATCCAGGACATCCACGTCCCGGATATCGGCTCGTCGGGCAAGGCCAAAATCATCGAAGTCCTGGTCAAGGCCGGCGATACCGTTGAGGCTGATCAATCGTTGATCACCCTCGAATCCGACAAGGCCAGCATGGAAATTCCATCGCCAGCCGCCGGTGTGGTTGAGAGCATTTCGGTCAAGCTGGATGACGAAGTCGGCACTGGCGATTTCATCCTCAAGCTCAAGGTTGCCGGCGCTGCTGCGCCAGCCGCTCCAGCCCAGGCTGCTGCTCCTGCTGCGGCAAAAGCTGAAGCGCCTGCTGCTGCCCCGGCACCGGCCGCCAAAGCCGAGGCAGCACCTGCCCCGGCCGCCGCGCCTGCGCCAAAGGGTGCCAAAGTTCACGCCGGCCCGGCCGTGCGTCAACTGGCCCGCGAATTCGGCGTCGAGCTGAGCGCGGTCAGCCCAACCGGCCCACACGGCCGTGTGATCAAGGAAGACGTGCAGGCTTACGTCAAAACCATGATGCAGAAGGCCAAGGAAGCTCCGGCTGCAGGCGCTACCGGCGGTGCCGGTATTCCGCCAATCCCGGTTGTGGACTTCAGCCGCTTCGGCGAAGTTGAAGAAGTGGCCATGACTCGCCTGATGCAAATCGGCGCGTCGAGCCTGCACCGCAGCTGGCTGAACATCCCGCACGTGACTCAGTTCGACCAGGCTGACATCACCGAGCTGGAAGCCTTCCGCGTTGCGCAAAAAGCCGTCGCAGAAAAAGCCGGTGTGAAACTGACCGTACTGCCTCTGCTGCTCAAGTCCTGCGCGCACCTGCTCAAGGAAATGCCGGACTTCAACAGCTCGCTGGCGCCAAGCGGCAAAGCGATCATCCGCAAGAAGTACGTCAACATCGGCTTCGCCGTTGACACCCCGGATGGCCTGCTGGTCCCTGTGATCAAGAACGTTGATCAGAAGAGCCTGCTGCAACTGGCTGCTGAAGCGGCTGCGCTGGCTGCCAAGGCCCGCGACAAGAAGCTCACCGCAGACGACATGCAAGGCGCGTGCTTCACCATTTCCAGCCTCGGTCACATTGGCGGCACCGGCTTCACGCCGATCGTCAACGCACCGGAAGTGGCGATCCTCGGCGTTTCCAAGGCAACCATCCAGCCTGTCTGGGACGGCAAAGCCTTCCAGCCGAAGCTGATGCTGCCACTGTCGCTGTCCTACGATCACCGTGTGATCAACGGCGCTGCTGCTGCACGTTTCACCCAGCGTCTGAGCCAGTTGCTGGGCGACATCCGCACGATCCTGCTGTAAGCCCCGCCCCGGCCTTCCTCACCGAAGGCCGGGGTAGCGCACTGTTTTCCGAGCGCCACGCTCGTACCTCAACCCCGCCATTTGGCGGGGCTTTTTTTGCCTGCGATTCAGCCATTCCCATACACACAATCTCCCACCACTCGCACCAGCGCCGCACTACAACCCACGCAGAATCCAGGAGTGGGTAGCTTCCCCCTGCGACTCCTACGGTTAACCAAAGGACTTTAACCGCGCGACAAATAGCGCCTTACATCAGAAAGGATTTCGATGTGAACAGACCTACCGTAGGCCCGATTCTGGGATTTACCACTGCACAACACGCCCGTATTTTTGTACGCGGCGCATCCGATAAAAAAAACGCTGTATTCGCGGGCATCCGGCATCGAAAGGTCGGTCAAAGCCAGTGGTCAGCAGGCGTGTACTCAAGGCTGAGCACTGAGTTCGACATGTCCGACACCCTGGTCCTGAGCGGGCTGAGCGCCGACACCCGCTACGAATACCAGGCAGGCTGGTTCTCCACCGAGCGCCATGACCACACACCCGAAACCGTCAAGCAGATCCCGCTCAAGTGGCCGCCACACCTTTACACTTTCAAGACCACGTCCAACCAACCCAACCGTATACGTCGCTATGTCACAGGCTCGTGCCGCTACCTCAGGCTGACGGCAGGCATACCTTCGGCCCCCGAACTGGGGGACAGAATCTTCAGTGCCATTGGCTCGCTGAACCAGCAGCGGCCCCTCGATGCCGTCGTGATGACCGGCGACCAGGTGTATGTCGACGACCTGAATGTCCTGTTGCCAGACCGAGAATTCGCTGCCATCAGCAAAAAATACCAGGCGGCGTTTTCACAACCCCATATCCGCAACCTGATGTCGGGCACGCCGACCTACATGATGCTCGACGACCACGAAATCGAGGATAACTGGCCAGCCAATCAGAACAGTACTGATCGAAAGCTCTACAACAACGCCATGACGGCTTATGAGATCTATCAATGCAGCCACGGTCCCGCACACGAACTGCGGCCCGATGGACGCATCAACCGCGATCTGAAGCACTACTGGTACTCATTTGGCGACGGCGATATCGACTGGTTTGTCATGGACTGCCGCACTGAACGCACCCTGTCCGGCAATGCCAAAAGCATGATTGGCACCCAGCAGGAATACGCACTGATGAAATGGCTGATCAACAGCACGGCCAAGGTGAAGGTCATCGTCAGCAGCGTCATGTTCATGCCCGATCAACAGCGCGGCGATGACGGCTGGAAGGCATTCGCGGCGCAGCGCAACCGGATACTTGAAACCATTCGCTCCAACGCCATCAAAAACGTGGTGTTCGTCTCCGGTGACATTCATGGCTCTCTGACTTGCCAACTGCGCCACAGCAAAAGCCCGGGGTTTGTTGTACACAGCATCGTGTCTTCACCCTTGTGCAATACCAAGCTGCTGCCGTATGCCAAAGCCAGTGACCTGATCGTCAACGGCCCCCTGACGACGATCGGTACAGGCACTTACTCGCTCACACTCACCAGCCGAGTGGTGAGCGAGGACAACTTCGCCTGCCTGACCATTGAAGACCAGAAGCTCAAGGTCGATTTTCACAATAACAATGGCCAAATCATCGAGTCAGCGACCATTACGCTGACATAAGTGCTAAACCTTGTGGGTCGGCCTGCAGAAATCCGTTGGCCGGCCGATAAGCCCCTATAGCACTTAGCCTTTATGTTCACTTGTCAGCGCCGTGAGCATGATGCAACCTTGCCGCAAACCACAGAAACAGGGTGACAGCCCGTGCGCAATCCGCATTTGTGAAGCGAGTGCCCCAATGAAAAGCCAACCCGATGCTGCCCCGCGGATGGCAGCCGAGGTCGTAACCCAGCTCCCCGTGCCTTCCAGACTTGGCATGCTGCGTTTCGAACGGCTGAACGAAGCCAGCTGGGCCATGTTCTACCTCGACCCTCACTGCGAACGCCAATTCGGTGTACCCGCGGCAGAGCTGTGCGCGCTGGTTGGCTCGCCCTATGCCAGCTTGATGGAGCCCCAGGCCCGCTATCGGCTGCACGATGCCATTGAGTACCAGCTCAGAACCAGCCACCACTACGTGGTGCATTACACCTTGCACACCGCTCTCGGCCCACTGAACCTGATGGAGCTGGGCGAAGCGTACAAGCAGCACAACCGTCACTTCTTGCGCGGCTACCTGCTCGCGGTCGAAGACAGCGCTGCCAGCCCGTTGCCGGCGCCTGTGGCCGAGCTTGAGACCCAAAACAGTCGCCTGCAGATCGCACTGGCACTCAATCAGCGCGCCCAACACGATCAGCTCCAGCACCTGGAGCGCGTACGCGCCCAGCAGGATTTAATTCTGCGTCTGGCTCGCCACCGGTACAGCCAGCACAACTCGCTGCAAGAAGCCGCCGAACTGATCACACGCAGTGCCTGCGACATTTATCAAATCGACGGGGCCAGCCTGTGGAACCTCGAAGGCAGCCAGTTGGTGCCGGTTTCAGCTTTCCAGCACGAGACCCAGGCCCACATCGCACAAGATATCTTCGACGCCAGCCTCTTCCCCGACTACCTCGAAGCCTTGCACACCAGCCGCTCGATCGACGCCCAGAATGCCAGCCGCGACCCGCGTACCCGCAAGCTGGTGGAAAGCCTGGGGCGATGCGAAGCCAGTGCCATGCTCGATGCAGGCATACGCATCGATGGGCAGGTCGTCGGCGTCCTGTGCCTGGAACAAATCGGCAAAACACGCATCTGGCAGGCGGATGAGATCGCCTTTGCCGGCGAACTGGCCGACCAGTTTGCCCAGGTCATCAACAACCACAATCGACGGACCGCCACCAACGCCCTGCGCTTGTTCCAGCGTGCGGTCGAGCAAAGTGCCAACGCCTTTTTGCTGGTCAACTGCGACGGCGTGGTGGAATACGCAAACCCCAGCTTTACCGCCATCACCCAGTACAGCACCGAGGAAGTCCAGGGCCACAAGCTGTCCGAGCTACCCGCGCTGGAAAACCTCAGCGAGTTACTCTTCGATGCCCATTCAAGCCTGAGCAATGGCAACAGCTGGCAGGGTGAGTTCAAAAGTCGGCGTAAAAACCTGGAGCCCTACTGGGGCCAGATGTCGATCTCCAAGGTCTATGACGACAACCGGGAACTGACCCACTACATCGGTATTTACGAAGACATCACCGACGCCAAGCTGGCGCAGCAGCGTATCGAGCGCCTCGCTTACACCGACAACCTGACCAATCTGGGCAATCGCCCGGCTTTTATCCGCAGCCTCGACGAGCGTTTCGCCCGCAACAGCAGCACACAGGTTTGCCTGTTACTGGTGGACATCGACAACTTCAAACGCATCAACGACAGCCTCGGCCACCAGACCGGTGACAAGCTGCTGATCAGCCTGGCCCGCCGCCTGCGCAACAGCCTGAGCCCCAGCGACGGTCTGGCGCGCTTTGCCAGTAATGAATTCGCGGTACTGCTGGACGACACAGACCTGGTGACAGGCCAGCAGATTGCCAGCCAACTGCTGATGACCCTCGACAAGCCGATGTTCGTCGACAACCAGTTGATCAGCGTTACCGGCTCGGTCGGTGTGTCCTGTGCCCCCTTGCACGGCCGCGACCCGCAAACCCTGATGCGTAACGCAGGCCTGGCGCTGCACAAGGCCAAAGCCTGCGGCAAGCATCAGGTGCAAGTGTTCACTGAAGCCCTGAATGCCGAAGCAAGCTACAAGCTGTTTGTCGAAAACAACCTGCGCCGTGCCCTCACGCAAAATGAACTCGAAGTGTTTTATCAGCCCAAGCTGTGCCTTCGCACCGGGCGATTGCTGGGCATGGAAGCCCTGCTGCGCTGGAACCACCCCAAGAACGGAATGATCCGCCCGGACCAGTTCATCAGCGTGGCCGAAGAAACAGGGCTGATCATTCCCATCGGCAAATGGGTCGCCCGCCAGTCCTGTCGAATGAGCAAGCAACTGAGCCTGGCCGGGCTGGGTAATCTGCAAGTGGCGATCAACGTCTCACCCAAGCAGTTTTCCGACCCGGACCTGGTGGCCTCGATTGCCAGCATCCTCAAGGAAGAACAGCTCCCGGCCGCACTGCTGGAGCTGGAACTGACCGAAGGCTTGCTGCTGGAGGCCACCGACGACACCCGCCTGCAACTCGATCAGCTGAAGAAGCTCGGCCTGACCCTGGCAATGGACGATTTCGGCACCGGCTACTCTTCGCTCAGCTACTTGAAGAAATTTCCGATCGACATCATCAAGATCGACCGCAGCTTCATCAAAGACATCCCCGACAACCAGAACGACATGGAGATCACCTCCGCCGTGATCGCCATGGCCCACAACCTCAAGCTCAAAGTGGTTGCCGAGGGCATTGAAACCGCTGCACAGTTGGCATTCCTGCGCCGCCATCGTTGTGATGTGGGCCAGGGCTATCTGTTCGATCGTCCGATCCCCGGCAGCGAACTGATAGAAAAGCTCAAGCGTTACCCCCGTGGCCCCGTGGCCTGACAGCGCGGCAACACTCGGGCACACTAGCGGCCTGACTTCCTACACTCTGACTGAGAGGACTTGAACCATGGTCTTGCGCTCGGAAATCCTGGTGAATAAAAACGTGCTCCCTACTAAAGAACAAGCCCTGCCGGGCCGCGACACCCACGTACAGCTGCCGGAAACCCACTACGTCACCGGCGAGCCGCTACTGGGCCCGTTTTCGAAGAATGTGGACTTTGCGATTTTTGGCCTGGGCTGTTTTTGGGGTGCAGAACGCAAGTTCTGGGAACGTGAAGGCGTGGTCAGCACCGTTGTGGGCTATGCGGGCGGCTACACTCCAAACCCGACTTACGAAGAAGTCTGCTCGGGCCTGACCGGCCACACTGAAGTGGTGCTGGTGGTCTACGAACCAGAAATCGTCAGCTACAAGCAATTGCTGGCCATGTTCTGGGAACTGCATAACCCGACCCAGGGCATGCGTCAGGGCAACGACATCGGCACCCAGTACCGCTCGGTGATCTACTGCACCACCCCTGAACAACTTGAGCAGGCACTGGAGAGCAAAAAAGTGTTCCAGGCCGAACTGGACAAGGCTGGCCTGGGCACCATCACCACTGAAATAGAGCAGGCGCCTACGGTCTACTTCGCCGAGGCATACCACCAGCAATACCTGGCGAAAAACCCGCAAGGCTATTGCGGCATTGGCGGCACCGGCGTGACCTGCCCGATTTGATCAAAGGCTACTCCTGTAGTCGCTGACGAGGAACGAGACTGCGATGGGTTGCGAAGCAGCCCCGGCATTCTGGAGGTCCTTCGGCCCTTTTCGCAGCCTCGTACCTCGTCAGCGACTACAACATCAGCTTACTCAGCGATCAACCATTCCATCTGCCAGCCACCCTGGGTTTGCCCCAGTTTCTTGGCCAGCCACGGCAGCAGTTCACGCAGTTCTTCTTCCAGACCCCAAGGCGGATTGGCAATCGCCAAGCCCGAGCCATTGAGGCTGTTGGGCGTATCCAGTGGATGCACGAACAATTCGACCTGCAGCAGTTTCGGTGCGCCCGAACCCGCCAGGTCCTGATAAAAACGGCGCAACTGGCGCTTGTCCTTAATCGGATACCAGATCGCCACCACGGTCTGACGCATACGGCTGATCGCGTCTTTCAACGATTCCGCGCAGCGTTTCATCTCGTCCAGTTTCTCGAACGGCGGGTCGATCAACATCAGCCCGCGCTTCTCGGCCACCGGCAGCAGCGCCCGCGGCACATGCCAGCCTTCGCCCAAATGCACGGCTACACGGCGATCGCCTTTCATGTTGTCCTTGAGCAACACACCGTCTTCGGGGTGTTTTTCGTTCAACAGCACGCGATCCTGGGAACGGGTCAGGCGACGCGCCCACTCCGGCGAACCCGGGTAATAGCGCAACTCGCCATCGGGGTTCATCTTGTGCAGCACTTGCATGTAGTCATCAGTCACTGCAGGCAGGTCTTTCTGGCCCCACAACCGTGCGATGCCTTCCAGATACTCACCCGTACGGCTGGCCTGATCGCCCTTGAGGTCGTACAGACCAATACCGGCGTGGGTATCGAGGTAGGCAAAAGGCTGCTCTTTGCGCGACATCAGGGCGATGAGGCGGGTCAAGACGATATGTTTGAAGACGTCGGCATGGTTGCCGGCGTGGAAGGCGTGACGATAGTTCATGGTTGCTCCTGCGCAGGGGGCGAAGTTTACCTTGTACACAACCTGACGTCAGGTGGCAGGCCGATTTTCCGAGATACGGTGAGCAAGGCCCAGGCAAAAAAAACGGCCCGTCTCACCTGGAGACGGGCCGTTTCAGTACACCTTCAAGTCAGCGCATGCGCTTACCCGATCAGTGGTTCTGCTGGAAATCCTTCTCGGCAGCATTGAAGCGCTCAACCATGCCCTTGCTTGGGCCTTTGCCCGCAAGGCTCACCAGCACGATGGCCAGGCTGGCCAGGATGAAGCCCGGGATGATTTCGTACAGGCCGAACAGTGCGAAATGCTTCCACACGATCACGGTAAACGCACCCACCAAAATACCGGCCAATGCGCCATTACGGGTCATGCCTTTCCACAGTACCGAGATCAGCACCACTGGACCGAACGCAGCACCAAAGCCTGCCCACGCGTAGCTCACCAGACCCAATACACGGTTTTCCGGGTTGGAAGCCATCGCGATAGCGATCAAGGCAACCACCAGCACCATGATCCGGCCCACCCATACCAGCTCAAGCTGGGAGGCGTTTTTGCGCAGGAAGGATTTGTAGAAGTCTTCGGTCAGTGCGCTGGAGCACACCAGCAACTGGCAGCTCAGGGTGCTCATTACCGCAGCCAGAATGGCCGACAGCAGTACACCGGCAATCCACGGGTTGAACAGCAACTTGGCCAGTTCGATGAACACGCGCTCAGGGTTTTCGTTCACAGGACCTGCCACTTCCGGGTGAGCCGAGAAGTAAGCGATACCGAAGAAACCTACAGCCACCGTACCGGCCAGGCACAGGATCATCCAGGTCATGGAGATGCGACGTGCGTTGGCAATCGACTTGACCGAATCAGCGGCCATGAAACGCGCCAGGATGTGGGGCTGGCCAAAGTAACCCAGGCCCCAGCCCATCAGCGAGATGATGCCGATAAAGGACGTGCCCTTGAGCATGTCGAAGTTGCTTGGGTCGTTGGCCTCGATGGCCAGGAACGTCGTGTCTACGCCGCCAGTGGCCAGCAGTACGATGATGGGCGTCAGGATCAGCGCAAAAATCATCAGGGTGGCTTGAACGGTGTCAGTCCAGCTCACGGCCAGGAAGCCGCCGATAAAGGTGTAGGCAATGGTCGCCGCAGCGCCGGCCCACAAGGCTGATTCATAAGACATGCCGAACGTGCTTTCGAACAGACGGGCACCGGCCACGATGCCGGAAGCGCAGTAGATGGTGAAGAACACCAGAATCACGATGGCCGAAATAATCCGCAGCAAGCCGCTGTGGTCTTCAAAACGGCTGGAGAAGTAATCCGGCAGGGTCAGCGCATCACCGTTGTGCTCGGTCTGCACCCGCAGGCGACCGGCAACAAACAACCAGTTCAGGTAAGCACCGGCCACCAGGCCGATGGCGATCCAGCTTTCCGACAGACCGGACATGTAGATCGCGCCCGGCAAACCCATCAACAACCAGCCGCTCATGTCGGAGGCGCCAGCAGACAATGCAGTGACAACGCTGCCCAGGCTGCGGCCACCGAGAATATAGTCAGAAAGGTTGTTGGTGGAGCGATAGGCCATGAGGCCAATCAGCACCATTGCCGCGATATAGATCACGAACGTGATCAGGGTTGGGTTACTAACACTCATTGATAAAGCCCTGGCATTGTTTTTATGTTTAGCGGCGGTCTGGCCGTACGCTCACAAACGTCCTGTTTGAGACGATCAACCTTGCCGCGCATTTATGACTGATGTTTCCCCAGGAAACCCATCAGCCGATGAACCCGTCTTTTAGCAGGTTGCACCTTGGGCGCGAATGCTATGCAACAAACCAAATAAGGTGCAACCAGTTTCTACCGCACAAGTTGCACCTTGTCGTCTTTTCAACCCAATTCGATGTTTTTGCTCCTTTTCGGAGCTAAAACGGCGCAAATCCAATTAAAAAGCACCGCACCAGTGCGCCCATCCCGCCTTGCTCAAAAATTCCTGACGAAGCGTAGAACAATCCGCAAAAAAACGGGTTGCACTAGGTTGCACCTCTTTCAGCGCAGCGCTAATCTTGCCGCCAGCTGCTGCCACGCAAATGTGGCACCCATGAGGATAAAAATATGGCTACCACCACCCTTGGGGTCAAACTTGACGACCCTACCCGCGAGCGCCTCAAGGCTGCCGCGACCTCGATTGATCGCACGCCTCACTGGCTGATCAAGCAGGCAATCTTCAATTACCTGGAAAAACTCGAGGGTGGTGCAACCCTGACCGAGTTGAGCGGTATCCCTGGCAGCGCCAGCGATGACGCCGACGACGTGCACGCCGATCACGCGCATCAGTGCTTCCTGGAATTTGCAGAAAGCATCCTGCCCCAGTCCGTACTGCGTGCCGCGATCACCTCCGCTTATCGCCGCCCGGAACCCGAAGTGGTCCCGATGCTGCTGGAGCAAGCACGCCTGCCTGCGCCAATGGCCGAAGCCACCCAGACCCTGGCCGCCTCGATTGCCGAAAAACTGCGCAATCAGAAGAGCGCCGGTGGCCGCGCCGGTATCGTCCAAGGCTTGCTGCAAGAATTCTCCCTGTCGTCCCAGGAAGGCGTGGCGCTGATGTGCCTGGCCGAAGCGCTGCTGCGTATCCCGGACAAAGGCACCCGTGACGCCCTGATCCGCGACAAGATCAGCACCGGCAACTGGCACCCGCACCTGGGCAACAGCCCTTCGCTGTTCGTCAACGCCGCGACCTGGGGCCTGCTGCTGACCGGCAAGCTGGTATCGACCCACAACGAAGCAGGCCTGACCTCCTCCCTGAGCCGCATCATCGGCAAAAGCGGCGAGCCGATGATCCGCAAGGGCGTCGACATGGCCATGCGCCTGATGGGCGAGCAGTTTGTGACCGGCGAAACCATCGCCGAAGCCCTGGCCAACGCCACGCGCTTTGAAGCCAAGGGCTTTCGTTATTCCTACGACATGCTCGGCGAAGCTGCACTGACCGAACATGACGCCCAGAAGTACCTCGCGTCCTACGAGCAAGCCATCCACTCGATCGGCAAAGCGTCCCACGGCCGTGGCATTTATGAAGGCCCGGGCATTTCGATCAAGCTGTCGGCCCTGCACCCGCGCTACAGCCGCGCCCAGTACGAGCGCGTCATGGACGAGCTGTACCCGCGCCTGCTGTCGCTGACCTTGCTGGCCAAGAAGTACGACATCGGCCTCAATATTGACGCCGAAGAAGCTGACCGCCTCGAAATCTCCCTCGACCTGCTGGAGCGCCTGTGCTTCGAGCCGCAACTGGCGGGCTGGAACGGCATCGGCTTCGTGATTCAGGCTTACCAGAAGCGCTGCCCTTACGTGATCGACTACGTGATCGACCTGGCTCGCCGCAGCCGTCATCGCCTGATGATCCGCCTGGTGAAAGGCGCGTACTGGGACAGCGAAA
The DNA here is from genome assembly GCF_035830915.1 of Pseudomonas sp. DSV-1. Taxonomy (NCBI): domain Bacteria; kingdom Pseudomonadati; phylum Pseudomonadota; class Gammaproteobacteria; order Pseudomonadales; family Pseudomonadaceae; genus Pseudomonas; species Pseudomonas sp. DSV-1. The sequence goes on from NZ_JAYMYG010000001.1 coordinate 4,739,347, forward strand.
TCAAGCGCGCCCAGGTCGAAGGCCTGGAAGGCTATCCGGTCTACACCCGCAAGGTGTACACCGACGTGTCCTACCTCGCTTGCGCGAAAAAACTGCTGGCCGTACCCGAAGCCATCTACCCGCAGTTCGCCACTCACAACGCCCAAACGTTGTCGGCGATTTACCACATCGCGGGTCAGAACTACTACCCGGGCCAGTACGAGTTCCAATGCCTGCACGGCATGGGCGAACCGCTCTACGAACAGGTTGTAGGCAAAGTTTCCGAAGGCAAGCTGAACCGTCCGTGCCGTGTGTACGCTCCAGTCGGCACCCACGAAACACTGCTGGCTTACCTTGTTCGACGCTTGCTGGAAAACGGTGCGAACACCTCGTTCGTTAACCGCATCGCCGACCACACGATCGCGATCCACCAGTTGGTGGCCGACCCGGTGAGCCAGATCGAGCAGATGGCCACGGCCGAAGGCGGCTTCGGCTTGCCGCACCCGCGCATCCCGCTGCCGCGTGACCTGTACGGTAGCGAACGCGCCAACTCCAGCGGCATCGACATGTCCAACGAACACCGCTTGGCGTCGTTGTCCTGCGCCTTGCTGGCCACAGCCCACAACGACTGGAAAGCCGCGCCGATGCTCGGTTGCGATTCCAGCAGCGAAACGCCTGCGGCGGTACTCAACCCGGCTGACCTGCGTGACGTGGTGGGCTATGTGCAAGAAGCCACCGTTGAAGACGCCGACAACGCTATCCAGTGCGCCCTGAGCGCCGCACCGATCTGGCAGGCCACCCCGCCCGCCGAACGCGCTGCGATCCTGGAACGCGCCGCCGACCTGATGGAAGGCGAGATCCAGCCACTGATGGGCCTGCTGGCCCGTGAAGCTGGCAAGACCTTTGCCAACGCCATCGCCGAAGTGCGCGAAGCCGTCGACTTCCTGCGTTACTACGCGGTACAGGCTCGCAACGATTTCACCAACGATGCCCATCGCCCGCTGGGCCCGGTGGTCTGCATCAGCCCGTGGAACTTCCCGCTGGCCATCTTCAGCGGCCAGGTGGCTGCGGCACTGGCTGCCGGCAACCCGGTACTGGCCAAACCTGCGGAACAAACTCCGCTGGTGGCCGCCCAGGCCGTGCGCATCATGCTCGAAGCAGGCATCCCGCAAGGCGTGCTGCAGTTGCTGCCGGGCCGTGGTGAAACGGTTGGCGCACGCCTGGTCGGCGACGATCGGGTCAAAGGCGTGATGTTCACCGGCTCCACCGAAGTTGCACGATTGCTGCAACGCAACGTGGCAGGCCGCCTGGATGCTCAAGGCCGTCCTATCCCGCTGATCGCCGAAACCGGCGGCCAGAACGCCATGATCGTCGACTCCTCGGCGCTGACCGAACAAGTGGTTATCGACGTTGTGTCTTCGGCCTTCGACAGCGCCGGTCAGCGTTGCTCAGCCCTGCGTGTACTGTGCCTGCAGGAAGACTCGGCAGACCGCGTCATCGAAATGCTCAAAGGTGCCATGGCCGAATCGCGCATGGGTAATCCTGAACGCCTGAACGTAGACATTGGCCCGGTGATCGACGCCGAAGCCAAGGCCGGGATCGAGCAACACATCCAGGGCATGCGCGACAAAGGCCGCACTGTTTACCAGATGGCCATTGCCGACATCGAAGAATGCAAGCGCGGCACCTTCGTCATGCCGACCCTTATTGAACTGGAAAGCTTCGACGAACTGGAACGCGAGATCTTCGGGCCCGTGCTGCACGTGGTGCGCTACAAGCGCAAAGACATCGACCAGTTGATCGCACAGATCAACGCTTCGGGTTACGGCCTGACGCTGGGCGTACACACCCGCATCGACGAAACCATTGCCAAAGTGGTCAACAACGTCAACGCCGGTAACGTCTACGTCAACCGCAACATCGTGGGTGCCGTGGTCGGCGTGCAACCGTTCGGCGGCGAAGGCTTGTCGGGCACAGGCCCGAAAGCCGGTGGCCCGCTGTACCTGTACCGCCTGCTGTCGACCCGCCCGGGCAATGCGATCGAACAATCGTTCGCCAAGGTCGATGCCATCAGCGCACCGGATACCCAGGCTCGCGAAGCCCTGAGCATACCGCTCAGTGCCCTGCACACCTGGGCAACCAGCAACCAGCAACCGGCGCTGGCCGAACTGTGCACCGAGTACGCTGCGCACTCGCAAAGCGGCATCACTCGCCTGCTCAACGGCCCGACCGGCGAACGCAACAGCTACGCCATTCTGCCGCGCGAACACGTGTTGTGCCTGGCTGAAGTGGAAAGCGACCTGCTGACCCAACTGGCTGCCGTACTGGCCGTGGGCAGCACCGCGGTACTGCCGCAAAGCGAACTGGCCAAAGCCTTGTACGCCCGTCTGCCAAAAGAGGTGCAGGCACGCATCACCCTGGTGGCTGACTGGACCAAGGACGACGTGATCTTCGACGCCGTCCTGCACCACGGTGACTGTGATCAGTTGCGTGACGTGTGCAAGCAAGTGGCCCAGCGCGCAGGCGCCATCGTTGGCGTGCAAGGTCTGTCCCAAGGCGAAACCAACATCGCCCTGGAACGCCTGGTGATCGAGCGCGCACTGAGCGTCAACACCGCTGCTGCTGGCGGTAACGCGAGCTTGATGACCATCGGCTGATGGTTTGATCGGGCAATAAAAAACCGGGCACCCGAAGGGGTTGCCCGGTTTTTTTATGCGTTGAGGCTTTGCAAACGTAAAGAGGGCTCAGATCTTGAGATTAATTGCGGTGAAAAAAATGATAATCCAACCTAACCATAAATAGCCAAACACCCCTGCCCAGATACCGTTGGCAAACGACAGAGTCGAATTACTATGGCCTTCGGGGTCGGCTTCCAAAAAATTGATAGCTCTCTGGGCACCTGCCAGTAAAAAACCGAGTACGCCTAAGATCATGACATTGACGACAACTAGCCACGCAGGAATAAAGGTGGCATTACCTATCACTGAAAAAATAATGCACACGACTGTTATGGCCAAAATCAATGCTCCACGCATGACTGGGGACCACTCGTAAGCTCGTCCCGACTCACTCAGTGACTTTTGGACTTTAGAGAACAAGGAGAAAATCATTAACGCCCCGAAAAAAGCACGAACTGCCGGCCAAACCTTGATTCCAGTCGCCAACCGATACTGCTTCCAGTGCTCGTAAAACCAGACAATCGAATAAAGCCCCATCGTCATGAAATACAGAACCATGAATTTCTTCACGGAAATCACAAAGAACGTGTGCGCACTCTGAGCAGGTGTTGATTCTTCTGAGTCAGGATTATCTTTTTTCAATAGAGATAACGGCATTTTTTCGCCCCGCAGAGTTAAATTGAGGCGGAAGTAGACAAAATAAGCCCAACAATGAAATGCAGTCCTCATCTCGTAATTTCGTCGGAAGATGCCCTGATACCCACCATACTGTGCACATGCCGGTATCCAACCATCGCCGTTAGCCATGTCAGAAATGAAAAGACACTGCGCCAACGCATCAGATGCAGCGTGGTAAGCCTGCTTGGATTTGGAAGACAGCCGCCCCGCACAAAACCTTTTTGACAGCCCGCCAATAACGCAGGTTAGAATCGCTGGCACGCAGACTGCATGAGCCGTTTGCGCCCTGTCTTTTGAGCTTTCTGGAGTACTGCCTTTGAATGCGACGACCATCAACAGCCTGTTCTTGATCGGCGCGTTGCTGGTAGGTGCAAGCATTCTGGTAAGTTCTCTGTCCTCGCGTCTGGGCATCCCGATTCTGGTCATCATCCTTGCGGTGGGCATGACTGCGGGTGTCGATGGCGGCGGCATTATTTTTGACAACTACCCCACCGCCTATCTGGTGGGCAACCTCGCCCTCGCGGTGATTTTGCTCGACGGCGGCCTGCGTACGCGGGTCTCCAGTTTCCGCGTGGCGTTATGGCCTGCGTTGTCGCTGGCGACCGTGGGGGTAATGATCACCACCGGGCTGACCGGCATGATGGCCGCCTGGCTGTTCAACCTCAATTTGATCCAGGGCCTGCTGGTGGGCGCCATTGTCGGTTCGACCGATGCGGCAGCCGTATTCTCGCTGCTGGGCGGCAAGGGCCTGAACGAACGGGTCTCGGCCAGCCTTGAGATCGAATCCGGTAGCAACGACCCGATGGCGGTGTTTCTCACCGTCACCCTGATCGACATGCTCGCCAGCGGCGAGACCGGCCTTCACTGGAGCCTGCTGCTCAACCTGCTGAGTGAGTTCGGTATCGGCGGTGCTGTCGGGCTGGCTGGCGGCTGGCTGATGCTGCAAATGGTCAACCGCATCAACCTGGCCAACGGCTTGTACCCGATTCTGGTCATCGCAGGCGGCCTGGTGGTCTTTGCCCTCACCAACGCCCTGCACGGCAGCGGGTTCCTCGCGGTATACCTGTGCGGCCTGGTGATCGGCAACAGCCCGATCCGCAGCCGTCACGGCATCTTGCACATGCTCGACGGCATGGCATGGCTGGCCCAGATCGGAATGTTCCTGGTGCTGGGCCTGCTGGTCACGCCACACGACTTGCTGCCGATCGCGATTCCGGCCCTGGCACTGGCCCTGTGGATGATCCTGTTCGCACGCCCACTGTCGGTCATGGTGGGCCTGCTGCCCTTCAAAGCGTTCCACGGACGCGAGAAGGCCTTTATTGCCTGGGTGGGCCTGCGCGGTGCGGTACCGATCATTCTGGCGGTGTTCCCGCTGATGGCCGGGCTGCCCAATGCGCAGCTGTATTTCAACCTGGCGTTCTTTATCGTGCTGGTGTCCCTTCTGGTGCAAGGCACCAGCCTGCCCTGGGTCGCCAAGTTGCTCAAAGTGACCGTACCCCCGGACTTGGCACCGGTCTCGCGCTCAGCCCTCGAAGTTCACGTGACCAGCGAGTGGGAACTGTTTGTTTACCGCCTCGACGCACAAAACTGGTGCATCGGTGCGGCCCTGCGTGAACTGAAAATGCCCGAGGGCACCCGTATCGCGGCCCTGTTTCGCGATCAGAAACTGCTCCACCCGTCGGGTAGCACCACCCTCGAAATTGGCGATTTGCTCTGCGTCATCGGTCACGAACACAACTTGCCAGCCCTGGGCAAACTGTTCAGCCAGCCTCCGAGCCGTGGCCTGGATCTGCGCTTTTTTGGCGACTTTGTGCTCGAAGGCGACGCCCAGCTGGGCGCTGTGTCGGCGTTGTATGGCCTGAAGCTGGACGGCATCGACCCCAACATTCCGCTCAGCAGCTTTATTGCGCACAAGGTCGGCGGCGCGCCGGTGGTCGGCGATCAGGTGGAGTGGAACAACACCATCTGGACAGTCGCCGTGATGGAGGGGAACAAGATAGCCAAAGTGGGCGTCAGATTCCCCGAAGGAAGTGCACCGGGGCCCGGGCTGTTCCTCTAAACTCCAACTTTCTGACCTTTGTCTGACCGGTATCTATGCCAACTCTGCGCACGTTCATCGCAACAGTCCTGCTCGGTCTGAGCCTTTGTGTCGGCACGCTACACGCGGCCGAACCGCCTACCTCCGAATCGGTGCAGCAAAGCCTGGACAAAATTGCCGATCGCAAGCTGCCAGATGCAGACCAGAAAGCCCTGCAGGCAGTGCTCCAGCAAACCCTCACCCTGCTGGACAACAAAGCCGATTACGAACAGCGCCTGAACGACGTCAAACAACAGCTCAGCAATGCGCCGCGCCAGACCAGCGAAAACCAGCGTGAACTGGCCCGCCTCAAGGCCAGCAAAGCCCTGCCGGTGGCCCAGCGCTACAGTGATTTGGCCGTGCCGCAGCTGGAGCAAATGCTGGCTGAGCGCACGACGCAGCAGGGCGAACTGCAAAAAGCCCTGGCCATTGCCAACAGCCAGAGCATTGCCGCACAAACCCGCCCGGAAAGGGCTCAGGCCGAAATCAGCACCAGCCAGACGCGTATTCAGCAGATCAACAACATCCTGAAAACCGGTCGTGACAATGGCAAATTGCTCACCCCGGATCAGCGCAACCAGCTCAACGCCGAAGTGGCCTCGCTCACCGCACTGATCGCCCTGCGCCGCCAGGAGCTGGCCGGTAACAGCCTGCTGCAAGACCTGAGCGGCAGCCAGCATGACTTGCTGCTGGAAAAAACCACGCGTCAGGATCAGGAAATCCAGGAGCTGCAAACCCTGATCAACCAGAAGCGTCTGGCGCAGTCGCAGCAGACCGTGACCGAACAATCCATCGAGGCGCAAAAGTCCGGCAGCAGCAGCCTGCTGGCGACCGAAAGCGCGATCAACCTCAAGCTTTCCGACTACCTGCTACGCAGCACCGACCGCCTCAATGAAGTCACCCAGCAGAACCTCGAAACCAAGCAGCAACTGGACAACGTCACCCAGAGCGATCAGGCGCTGGACGAGCAGATCAACGTGCTCAAGGGCAGTTTGCTGCTGTCCAAGATTCTCTATAAGCAGAAACAGGCCCTGCCGCGCCTGCAGAAAATGGACAAGAACCTGGCAGACGAAATCGCCGATATTCGTCTGTATCAGTTTGAAATCAACCAGCAACGGGAGCTGATCAGCAACCCGACGTCCTACGTCGACAACCTGCTGTCGACCCAGCCTGCCGATCAAGTTACCCCTCAACTGCGCAAGACCCTGCTCGAACTGGTCAACACCCGCAGTGACTTGCTGGACCGCCTGAATCGCGAGTTGAGCTCCCTGCTCAACGAATCGATCACGCTGCAACTGAACCAGAAGCAACTGCTCAGCACCGCCCAGAGCCTGCGTGCCACGCTGGACGAGCAAATGTTCTGGATTCCCAGCAACAAGCCCCTGGATCTGGAGTGGCTGGAAACTGCCCCGCGCCAGCTGGAACAGCAAGTCACCACCCTGCCGTGGGGCTCCAGCGTCAGCGAGCTGGCTGAAGGTCTGGTGCAGAGACCACTGTTGTTCCTGCCGTTCTTGCTGGTGGTGGCAGCCTTGCTGTGGAAGCGCCGTTACCTCTACAGCAAATTGAACAAAATCCATCAGGACATTGGTCACTTCAAGCGCGATAGCCAATGGCATACGCCACTGGCCATTCTGATCAATATTCTGCTGGCGATGCCTATTTCGCTGGCTCTGGCGCTGTGCGGCTATGCCCTGCAAACCGATGCCCGTGGCATGAACGCCAATACGGGCGCGGCCCTGATCCAGATGGCCGAAGCCTGGCTGGTGTTCTACACCGCTTACCGGATTCTGGCACCAGGTGGCGTGGCCGAACTGCATTTCCGCTGGGAAAAACCGCTGGTCGCGTTCCTGCAAAACTGGATTCGCAAGCTGGGCTTTGTCGTCCTGGCCCTGGTGGCCGTGGTCGCCTTTGCCGAGCAACAACCCGCTGCACTGGCCGATGACGTACTGGGCATCCTTGTGGTGTTGAGTTGTTATGCCGCCATGGCCTGGTTGCTGTGCCGCCTGCTGCTCAACGACTTCGAGACAGCGACAAAAGCCTATCGCCTGCGCAAATTGCTCGGTTTTGCCTTTGCGCTGTTGCCGCTGGCATTGTTCGTTGCCGTCTGTTTTGGCTACTACTACACCGCGCTCAAACTCAGCGACCGACTGATCAACACCCTCTACCTGCTGATGCTCTGGCTGGTGGTCGAAGCGGCCTTCGTGCGCGGCCTGGCGGTGGCGGCACGGCGCCTGGCCTACCAACGCGCACTGGCCAAACGTCAGGCGGCCAAGGAAGCAGGCGAAGGCAACGACATCATCATTGAAGAACCGACCCTGGACATCGAACAGGTCAACCAACAATCGCTGCGCCTGATTCGCCTGGCCCTGCTGGCGGGCTTTATCGGCATTTTGTACTGGGTCTGGGCCGACCTGATCTCGGTCTTCTCCTACCTCGACAACATCACCCTGTACGAGTACACCAGCGGCACCGGCGCCAACATGAGTATGGTGCCCATCAGCATTGGCGACGTGATCGGTGCACTGGTCATCATCGGCATCAGTATTGCCCTGGCGCGCAACCTGCCCGGGCTGCTGGAAGTGCTGGTGCTGTCTCGCCTCGATCTGGGCCAGGGCAGCGCCTACGCCACCACCACCTTGCTGACTTACGTGATCATCGGCGTAGGCTTCGTGTCCACCCTGTCGACCCTGGGTGTGAGCTGGGACAAGTTGCAATGGCTGGTCGCCGCGCTGTCGGTGGGCCTGGGCTTTGGCATGCAGGAGATTTTCGCCAACTTCATCTCCGGGATCATGATTCTGTTCGAGCGCCCGGTGCGGATTGGCGACACCATCACCATCGGCAACCTGTCGGGCACTGTGAGCAAGATCCGCATCCGTGCGACCACCATCACCGACTTCGACCGCAAAGACATCATCGTCCCGAACAAGACCTTTATCACCGGGCAGCTGATCAACTGGTCCCTGACCGACACCATCACCCGCGTCACCCTCAAACTGGGTGTGGACTACGGTTCGGATCTGGACCTGGTAAAAAGCCTGCTGCTCAAGGCTGCACAAGAGAACCCCCGTGTACTCAAAGACCCTGAGCCGCACGTGTACTTCCTCAACTTCGGCGCCAGCACCCTGGACCACGAACTGCGCATGCACGTCCGTGACCTGGGCGACCGTAACCCGGTGATCGACGAGGTAAACCGCTTTATCAACCGCGAGTTCAAGAACCACCACATCAACATCTCGTTCCAACAGATGGAGGTGTACCTCAAGAACTTGCAGGGTCAGGAATACAAGTTGGTGCCCGTAGGGCCGGAAGTCCCGCCCGAGCCGACACTACCCCCGCAAAAGCCGCAGTTGGGCAAGCTCGACTGACTCAAGGCTGATGCAACCTCTGTGGGAGCTGATTTGCCTGCGATGCAGGCAAATCGGTTTAACTGGCCAAGCCCGTTGATACCATCGCGAGCAAGCCCGCTCCCACCTTTGAAAATGCTTACTGGAGACGGTCATTGAAAGCCCTCGACGAACTGACTTTTGATAACCGTTTCGCTCGACTGGGTGACGCGTTTTCAACTCACGTGCTGCCCGAGCCCATCGACGCACCGCGCGTGGTGGTTGCCAGCGATGCCGCCATGGCGCTGCTTGACCTCGACCCGGCCGTGGCCCAGGACCCGGTGTTCGCCCAGCTGTTTGGCGGGCACACCCTGTGGGCCGACGCCGAACCCCGCGCCATGGTCTATTCCGGTCATCAGTTCGGCTCCTATAACCCGCAACTGGGTGACGGCCGCGGGCTGCTGCTGGGCGAGGTCTATAACGAGGCGGGCGAACATTGGGACTTGCACCTCAAGGGTGCCGGCATGACGCCCTATTCGCGCATGGGCGATGGTCGCGCCGTGCTGCGCTCATCGATCCGCGAGTTTCTCGCCAGCGAGGCACTGCACGCGCTGGGCATTCCCAGCAGCCGCGCACTGTGCGTGATCGGCTCCGACACCCCGGTGTGGCGTGAAACCCAGGAGCGCGCGGCCATGGTCCTGCGCCTGGCGCCCAGCCATGTACGCTTCGGGCATTTCGAATACTTCTACTACACCAAGCGCCCCGAGCAGCAAAAGCAGTTGGGCGAGCATGTACTGACCCTGCACTTTGCCGAGTGCCTGGAGCAACCCGAGCCCTATCTGGCGATGTTCCGCGAGATCGTCGAGCGTAACGCCGAGCTGATTGCCAAGTGGCAGGCCTACGGTTTTTGTCACGGCGTGATGAACACCGACAACATGTCGATTCTGGGCATCACCTTCGACTTTGGACCGTTCGCCTTCCTCGACGACTTCGACGCCAATTTCGTCTGCAACCACTCAGACCACGAAGGGCGTTACTCCTTCAGCAATCAGGTGCCTATCGGCCAGTGGAACCTCAGCGCACTGGCCCAGGCCCTGACGCCGTTTATCAGCGTTGAAGCCCTGCGCGAAACCCTGGGGCTGTACTTGCCGCTGTATCAAGCGCACTACACCGACCTGATGCGCCGCCGACTGGGCCTGACCACCGCCGAAGACGGTGATCAACAATTGATCGAAACCCTGTTGCAACGGATGCAAGGCAGCAGCATTGACTACACCCTGTTCTTCCGCCGCCTGGGCGACTTGCCAGCAGAGCAGGCCGTGTCCCGCATGCGTGACGAGTTTGTCGACCTCAAGGGTTTTGATGAATGGGCAGCGCAGTACGTTGCCCGGGTCGCCCGTGAAGGCGTGAGTGATGAAAGCGCACGCCGTGAGCGCATGCACGGGGTCAACCCGCTATACATCCTGCGCAACTATCTGGCGCAAAAAGCCATCGATGCCGCCCAAGCCGGGGATTACAGCGAAGTGCAGCGCCTGCACAACGTGCTGACCCGACCGTTCACCGAGCAACCGGGCATGGAAACCTATGCCGAGCGCCCGCCTGAATGGGGCAAGCACCTGGAAATCAGCTGCTCGTCGTAATGCAAAGCCTCAGATAAACATATCCACAGGCACGTTGAAGTAGTCCGCCAGCCAGCGTATCTGCCGAACGTTGAGCTGGCGCTTGCCGCTGAGGATTTCGGACACCACCGATTGGGTCCCCACGCCCGGCAAGTCGCTTTGAGTCAGCCCGTGCTCCTGCATCACCGAGCGCAACACATCGACACCACTGACCTTGGGCATCGGCCGATGCTCGAGGTCGTAGGCTTCAACCCAGTCACCGATGATGTCCACCAGGCTCATCAAGGGGTGACTCTCATCGTCGCCAATCAAGTCGGTCAACCCGTCGAGGGCTGCGACCAACTCATCGTAATCTGCTTCGGTTTTCGGTTTGCGTAGTAAAGGCGCCACGAACTTCCAGTGTTCTGCCGCCTGTGCGATCAATGCGTTCATTGTGCTTACTCCTTCCAATTGCCCTTGTCATAGTCACTGTGATCGAGCACATGACGAATGTAGAGGCGCTGTACCCGATAACGCACCACGGCGATCAGCCGCAGCTTGTTACCTCCAATATTGAAAACGTGGAACGAACCGACCTTGTCGGTAGCAGGGAAAAACGACCTTAACGCGGCAAAGTCCTGGGGGTTGAGGACCTTGATCTTGCGATACCACTCATCGAGTGCGCTCGCCGATTGCGGCCATTGTGCTTTCGCTTCCCAAATACGCTTGGCTGTTATCACTCGCATGCAACGTCCCTATCGCATCTTGCTATGGAGGTTAAGTCAGGGATCACTCAATCGCAATATGCGATAACCCGCCCCTGACCAATGGCGCTGTCGCTGTCTCGCTTCAAAGCCTAGATAAGAGCTGCGAAGCCGGCTCAGCACTGTATGAGCAAATACGTCGCCTCGTCCTGCCATAACAAAATCGCATATCAACCTGCCTAAACAGTCTTAGACGAACTAACGCGCCCTGATTATGGTGACGCCCGCGCGGCGGCTCTGGCCTGCCCGATACCTCATACGAGATTCGTTGCATTAAGGAAGACCCATGTCCTGGGACTCACTCCCCCTGCTGTTTGTTGCCGCTCTGCTGGTGTGGTTGTTGGTGTCGTTTGTGCGCGAGAAGTGGAGCGCCGATGTCGTAGCCGCCATTGGTGTTGCCGCCCTGCTGGTCACGCAGATTCTGACGCCCCACGAAGTGTTGAGTGTGCTCAGCAACTCGGCTCCCGCCACGATTGCCTGCATGTTTGTGCTCTCGGCCGCCCTGGAGCGTACCGGCTGCATTGATGCCCTGGGCAACTGGCTGGGCAACCTGGTAGGCGACAAACCGCTGCGGGTGCTCGGCGGACTGATGATTACCGCGCTGGTCATTTCGGCGTTCCTGAACAACACCCCCGTGGTGGCCATTTTGACGCCGGTGGCGATTGCCCTCGCCAAGCGCTCCCACAGTTCGCCGTCCAAGCTGCTGATCCCGCTGTCTTACGCCACGGTACTGGGCGGGATGCTGACGATGATCGGCACCTCGACCAATATCCTGGTGGACGGGGTTGCACGCAAAGCCGGGCTCGCACCTTTCGGCATGTTCGAAATCACTCAGGCCGGGCTGATGTTTGCCGCCGTGGGTTTTGTGTACCTGATGATTTTCAGCAACCGCCTGCTACCTGATCGCGACAGCCTGTCCAAGCAATTGCGCCCGGACCTGACTCGCACCTTCATGAGCGAACTGCTGGTGCCCCACCATTCGCCCGTGATCGGCAAAACCCTGACTGAAGCCAATCTCAATGGTGGCAGCGGCCTGCAAGTCCTGAAGATTTTCCGTGACGAGCAAGAGCTTTCCACGCCAGAGCCCACCACCCAGTTGCGCAGCGGCGATCGTCTGGTGCTGCACGGGCAGGTACAGAATGTGGTCGAGCTGCGTGAAAGCGGCGTGCTGGCCTTCAACCGTGGTGATGCGTTCGAAACCATCAGCAACCACGACGTGATCCTGGCCGAAGCCATCGTGGGCCGTAACTCGCGCTACAGCCACCGCCCCATGCGCGACCTCGACTTGACGGCGCGTTACGGCATTGCAGTGCTCGCGGTGCATCGCCAGGACGAAAACATTCAAGGCAACCTCGACGATCTGCACCTGCAATTTGGCGATGTGATCCTGGTTGAGGGCACGCCCAGCCAGATCCGTCGTTTCGCCGAAAATGGCGACTTGATCAGCCTCAATACCGTCCTGGAGCGCGCTTATCGCCGCGACAAAGCGCCGATTGCGATTATTTCGACGCTGGCGGTGATGATTCTTGCGGCGCTGGAAGTCATGCCCATCGAAGGGCTGGCACTCATCGCCGCAGTGACGGTAGTCGCCACACGCTGCCTGGATGTGCAGGACGCTTACAAGGCGGTGGACTGGAAAATCCTGAGCCTGATTTTCGGCATGCTGGCCATCAGCATTGCGATGGAAAAAGTCGGCCTGATCAATTTGGTGGTCAACCAGACCATGGCCGCCATCCCCAATGCCGGACCGCTGCTGATGCTGGGGTTTGTCTATTTACTGACCAGCCTGCTCACCGAGATCCTCTCCAACAATGCCGTGGCGGTATTGCTGACGCCGATCGCAATTGGTGTAGCGCAACAGATGGGTGTGGACCCCAGACCTTTCGTGGTGGCCGTGATGTTCGCTGCCAGCGCCAGCTTCGCAACGCCGATTGGCTACCAGACCAACACCTTTGTGTATAACGCAGGCGGGTACAAATTCAGCGACTTTTTGCGCATCGGCATCCCGCTGAATGTACTGATGCTGATAGTGGCAATGCTGGTGATTCCCTGGATCTGGCCGCTGACGCCAGTGGCGAGTTGAGCAATCATCTGCTGAACTGCACGCTCATGCGCCCCCCTTGTAGAGAATGACTGATGACCGAACCGCTGCTGATCCCCTGCCCACACTGCAACGGCCTTAACCGTATCCCCGCCGAGCGTATCGGCGAGCACCCCAAATGCGGGCGCTGCAAGAATGCGGTGCTGCTCGCCAAGCCCTTCGATCTTAAACAAACCGACTACCCCAGCCAGATCAAGGGCGACCTGCCGCTGCTGGTGGATGTTTGGGCCGAATGGTGCGGACCGTGCAAAGCCTTTGCCCCGGTATTTGAACAAGCCGCCAGCCAACTGATCGGCAAATGCCGACTGGCCAAACTTGACAGCGAATCCAATCAACAACTGGCCGGACAATTGGGGATACGCTCCATCCCTAGCCTCATCCTGTTTAAAAATGGCCGCGAAGTCGCTCGCCAGAGCGGTGCGCTGCCGTTGCAGCAACTTACCGCCTGGCTGCGCAGCCAGGGCATCAGTGCCTAAGCGTTCTGATCCAGATAATCGTGCAACTCTACAAACTGTTGAGTGAGTTTGTGCCGCGGGTCGAAGTGGATCAAAGGCTGACAGGCCTGGTGCGACTCGCGCATCCGCACGGAGCTGCTCAGGTACATCGGCAGCACCGGTAGCCCTTCAGCGATCAACTCATCGAGCATTTGCTGGGGCAGGCTGGCCCGGGCCTGGAACTGATTGACCACAATGCCTTCGACCAGCAGGTCTTCGTTGTGGTCTTCTTTCAGTTCTTCGATTTCAGCCAGTAGCCCGTAAAGCGCCTGACGCGAAAAACTGTCGCAATCAAATGGAATCAGCACCCGATCACAAGCGATCAACGCCGAAACGGCGTAAAAGTTCAATGCGGGAGGTGTGTCGACATAGATGCGGTCATAGTCTTCGGACAATTCTTCAAGCAGTTTTCGCAGCTTGTTGATCTTGTGCTTGGCTTCAAGCTTTGGCTGCAAATCAGCCAGTTCGCCCGTGGCGGTGACAACGTGCAAATTTTCAAAGGGTGTTTCGTAAATATCGACACGATTTTTTTTCGAACCGATCCCGGCTGACAAACTGTGCTTGAAGAAGTCGGCAATCCCCATCGGGATATCGTCGCCCGTGAGTCCGGTCAGGTATTGAGTGGAGTTGGCCTGGGCGTCCAGATCCACCAGCAACGTCCTGTAGCCCTCGCTGGCACTGACCGCAGCCAGATTGCACGCGATGCTGGATTTACCCACACCGCCTTTTTGGTTGAACACCACGCGACGCATTTCAAAACCTCCGTGTACCAATGTGTCCCCGAGTGTAGATTGCCTTTGTGCGGCTTAGCTACCTCGCAGAGAAATGCCTTACATCTATTAGAGATTTAACCGCAATAGTCGTCGAACATATCCGCCATATGGGAAGTATTAGTCTTATATTTTTCAGATCACGCAAAAACCATACTTGAAATGTAAGCAATATTTGCTACAAGCCAACTGCACCGGGATAATGTCGCCATTCTGTATCAGGTGTGGCATCGACTGATGCCCACTTTCGCATCAAGGAAGCCTGCAAGGGCGGGATGAAACTCCAGTGATCAATTTCAATATCGCCGCGTGGCGCGCCTGGGCTCCGGGCCTCGACAGCGTGGCCGATTGGCAAGCCTGGAGTCAGCAACCCAGCGTACTCGCCGCCAGCAACGCAGCACCTGATGTCTCGTTTCTACCCGCCATGCAACGCCGTCGCCTCAGCCGCCTGGCACGGATGGCATTCAGCGTCGGCTGGCCACTGGCACAAGGCCACGAGGGACTGCCACTGGTATTCGCCTCACGCCACGGCGAAACCCCGCGCACATTCGACATCCTCAGCGACCTCGCTGCCAGCCAGCCCCTGTCCCCGACACAATTCAGCCTCTCGGTGCATAACGCGGTCATTGGCCTGTGGTCGATCATGCGCGGCGAAACCAGCGAGATGACGGCCATTGCCGCTGCCGGAGACGGCCTGGAGCATGGCCTGATCGAGGCCTGCGCGCTGTTGAATGAAGGTGCGCCCGCCGTACTGCTGATCATCACCGAAGAGCAACCGCCACACGCCTACGCCCAATGGATTGATGATGTGCCCTTTCCTTACGCCGTCGGCCTGCTGCTGACCCCCGGGACGCAATGGCAGGTCTCCCTCGCAAGCACGACCACCGACATCGAAAAAGCCCCGTGGCCCCATAGCCTGAACCTGTTGCGCCACCTGTTCGATGGACAGGCGTCATTCCAGCACGCCTGGAAAGATCGCGTATGGAACTGGCAACACAGTCTGTGAGCGAGCATCGCGATGCTTATGTCTGGCGCCTGATCGCCACGGCGATCAGCTTTACACTGTTCGGTCTCGGATGCCTGTGCCTGCGGGTGGTGATTTTCCCGGTACTCGGTTGCCTGCCGGGAAACGCCGTTCGTCACCGCGAACGTGCCCGTGCAACCGTCAGCCGGCTGTTCTGGCTGTTTATTCGCACCATGGCCCGCATGGGCGTGCTGACCTATGACGTACAAGGTGCCGAACGGCTCGGTCGACCCGGCCAGATGATCATTGCCAACCACCCGTCGCTTATCGACGTGGTTTTTTTGATCGGCCTGGTAAGAAACGCCAATTGCGTGGTCAAAGAGAGCCTTTGGCAGAACCCGTTTACCCGCAGCCCCGTGCGCGCCACGCAGTACATCAGCAACGATGGCAGCGTCGACATGCTCGATAACGCCGCGCGAGCGCTGCAGGAAGGCCAGACCCTGATCATTTTCCCGGAGGGCACCCGCACGCAGCCGGGCACGGCACCTGCCTTTCATCGCGGCGCCGCCGCGATAGCACTGCGGGGTGCGAAAATCCTCACCCCGGTGGTGATCAAGGTCAGCCCCACCACGCTGACCAAGGCCGAACCCTGGTACCGCATCCCCTATCGGCGCGTGCACTTCAGTATTCGTGTCGGCGCCGATATAGATCCAGACACTTTTACCGCGCTTGGCCCGCCGCCTAAAGCCTCGCGCCTGCTCAATGACTTCGTGCATGACTACTTTATTAAGGAGCTCGCCACAGATGAGCGATCTGAAACGCGACATTAAACAGCTGATCATCGATGCCCTGGGCCTCGAAGACATCAGCGTCAGCGACATTGGTGACGAACAAACCCTGTTTGGCGATGGCCTGGGGCTGGATTCGGTCGACGCACTTGAGCTGGGCCTGGCGATTCAAAAAACCTACGGCATCAAAATAGACGCCGATGCCAAAGACACTCGCAATCACTTTTCCAACGTGGCCAGCCTTGCGGCTTTTGTCACGGCCAAACAGGCAGCCTGAGACCGAACCATGCAAACCCGTGACGACATTTTCAATACCCTGCGCGACGCCCTGGTCGAACTCTTCGAACTGGAGCCCGAGCGCGTCACCCTGGACGCCAACCTGTATCAGGACCTGGAAATCGACAGCATCGACGCCGTTGACCTGATCGACCACATCAAGCGCAAAACCGGCAAAAGAATCGCCGCTGAAGAATTCAAATCGGTGCGAACCGTCAATGACGTGGTCGAGGCAGTTTATCGCCTGGTTCACGCTGACGCATGAGTCGACTGATTGGCCTTGGGCTGTTGCTGGCGGGCCTGCTGTACCCCTTTGCGGTGTATTTCGGCATGGCCCATTTCGCCCCATGGCAGTTCGCGTTACTGCTTGGCGGCCTGTGGCTGGCCCGTGCCCTGACCGGAGAACGGCGCCCCGGCAGCCTGTGGATGGCGGTCGTTGCACTGGTGTTCTGCGGCCTGCTGGCGCTGTTCAACAGCCCGGCACTGTTGCGCTGGTACCCGGTCCTGATCAGTACGTTCATGCTCTGCCTGTTCGGTCTGAGCCTGAAGTTCGGGCCACCGATAATCGAGCGCCTGGCCCGCTTGCGCGAGCCGGTATTACCCGACATCGCAATTGATTACACACGGCAGGTGACCAAGGTCTGGTGCCTGTTTTTCATGCTCAACGGGTTAGTCGCAGCCAGTTTGACGCTGTGGGCGCCGCTGAGCTGGTGGACGTTGTACAACGGCCTTATCGCCTACGGGCTGATGGGGCTGCTGTTTGCCATTGAATGGCTGATACGACAAAAGGTAAGAGGCCGGGCATGAATTGGATAAAACTTGAGCAGCTATTGCTCAAGGGACACGCAGAGCGCCGCGTTACGGTTGACCCTGCGCTGAACCACGACACCCTCTGTAAACAGGCCTTGCGCCTGGCGGGCGGCCTGCAACAGCGAGGCGTGCAGCACATTGCCGTGCACCTTGAGGACGCTGGCGAACTGGCAGTGGCTTTACTCGGTGCATGGCGCGCCGGCGTCAGTGTGCTGCTGCCTGCCGACCTGCAAGCCCAAACCCGTCAGCGCTGGGATGACCGGGTTGACCTGTGGATAACTCAAAGCGACCAACTGCAAGCCTTGTACGCCGATGCAGTGCCGGCAGCAGAACTGGATCTGGACAAGTGCCAGCTCAGCCTGTGCACCTCGGGCTCCAGCGGCGAACCCAAGCGCATCGACAAAAACCTGCGCCAGATGGCCAACGAAGTCCAGGCGCTGGAACAGCTGTGGGGCGCCGATCTGGGTGATGCGTGCATCATTGCCAGCGTGGCTGCACAGCATATTTACGGGCTGCTGTTTCGCGTGTTGTGGCCCCTGTGCGCAGGCCGCACCTTTGTCCGCAAACAACTGGCGTTCCCTGAAGACATGCAGCGCGCCAGCCGCGAGCATTCATTATTCGCATGGGTCGCCAGCCCTGCCCTGCTCAAGCGCATGGCCGACAACCTGAACTGGCCCGCCCTGAGCCCGGTACGCCGGGTTTTCTCGTCGGGCGGCGCCTTGCCTGCAGAAGCGGCGCAAGGGTTGTTCGAGCGTCTGGGCCAGTGGCCGACCGAAATCCTTGGCAGCTCGGAAACCGGTGGGATCGCGTGGCGTCAGGGCCCAAACCTGTGGCAACCATTTGCCGATGTGCAACTGAGCCAGAGCGAAGATGGCGCCCTGATAATCGCCTCGGCGTACTTGCCCGCAGGTCATATCGAACAGACTGCCGACGCGGCTCGCATCGAGGCCGATGGTCGTTTCGAGTTGCTCGGGCGCCTGGATCGCATCGTCAAACTGGAAGAAAAACGTATCTCCCTGCCCATGCTCGAGCACGCGCTGGTCAACCACGACTGGGTGGCTGAAGCCCGCCTGGGCGTGGTCAACGAAAACCGTGCGTCCCTGGGCGCCTTGCTGGTACTCAGCCCCAGCGGTCTGTTTGCCTTGCGTGAACACGGTCGCCGCGCCCTGACCCAAACCCTGCGCCAGCACTTGAGCCAGCACTGCGAAGCCCTGGCCTTGCCCCGTCGCTGGCGCGTGTTGCGCCAGATGCCACTCAACAGCCAGGGCAAGCTGCCCCAGGCCCAGGTCGATACGTTATTGCTGGCACCCCGGCCTAAAATGCCCGAGGTGCTGAGCCAAGCCGAACATGACGGCCAGTGGACCCTCAACCTGTCGATCCCGCCAGACCTGGCCTACTTCAGTGGTCACTTCCCCAAAACCCCGGTACTGCCGGGCGTGGTGCAAGTGGATTGGGCAATGGCACTGGGTCAGCAACTCCTCGACCTGCCGCCGCGTTTTGCCGGAATGGAAGTGCTCAAGTTCCAGCAACTGGTACGCCCCGGCGACGCCATCGAACTGACCCTGCGTTTCGACCGTGAGCGCAGCAAGCTGCACTTCGCCTACCGCAACGCGACGGCGCCCTGTTCCAGTGGCCGCATCGTGCTGGAGCCCGCCCATGCATAACCCCTGCGCCGTGATTCCGGTGTACAACCACGAAACCGCCGTGCCGGCCGTGGTTGACGCCCTGCTCGCCGCCGGCTTGCCCTGCGTGCTGGTTGACGACGCCAGCAGCCCCGCGTGCAGTGCCGTTCTCGAACAGCTTGCCCAGGGCGAGAACACTTTCCTCATCCGCCTGGCCATCAATCAGGGCAAGGGTGGCGCGGTCATGGCGGGGCTGCGGGAAGCCGCCAGGCTGGGCTTCACCCACGCCCTGCAAGTAGACGCCGACGGCCAGCACGACCTGCGCGACGTCGCGACCTTTATGCAGGTGTCGCAGCAAAACCCCCAGGCGCTGATCTGCGGTTATCCGCAATACGACGACAGCGTACCCAAGGGCCGCCTGTATGCGCGCTACCTGACCCACGTGTGGGTGTGGATCAACAGCCTGTCGCTGCAGATTCCCGACTCCATGTGCGGTTTTCGGGTCTACCCGCTGACGCCGACGCTGGCGCTGATCAATTCGGTCAAACTGGGCAAGCGCATGGACTTCGATCCCGAGATCCTGGTGCGCCTGGCGTGGCGCAACCAGCCCATGCGCTGGCTGCCGACCAAGGTCCATTACCCCCAGGACGGCCTCTCGCACTTTCGCCTGTTCCATGACAACGCGCTGATTTCCGGCATGCACACCAAACTGTTTTTCGGCATGTTGATCCGTTTGCCGAGCATCCTCTGGAGGCGTTTCAAAGCATGAGCGAACCTCAACAGCATTGGGCTGACCACAAGGAGCGCGGCAGTTTCCGGCTGATGAAGCTCACTGCGTTCGGCATCAAACTGCTGGGCCGACGCCTGCTCAGCCCGGTGCTCTACGCCATTGTGCTGTACTTCTTTGTCTTCGGTGGCCGTGCCCGGCGCAGCATCTGGCAGTACCAGCAGCGGTTGGCCGACTGGAGCGGGAAAAGCGACCTGCGCCCCACCCGCAGACGGGTGTTCGGGCAGTTCATGGCCTTTGCCGATGCCCTGCTCGACAAGCTCGACGTGTGGAACGGGCGCCTCAAGATCGAAGACATCGACATCATCGACCCCGCCCTGCTGCGCAATCAGTTACGCGGCGAACGCGGCCAGATGCTGGTGGGCGCACACCTGGGCAACCTCGAAGTGTGTCGCGCACTGGCCGAGCTGGGCGAACAGGTGACCATGAACGTGCTGGTGCACACCAAGCACGCCGAACACTTCAACCGCCTGCTGGGCGAAGCCGGGGCCAGCCATTTACGGCTGATTCAGGTCAGTGAGCTCAACCCGGCAGTGATGCTGCAACTCAATCAGCGCCTGGAAGACGGCGAATGGCTGGCGATTGCCGGTGACCGGGTTCCGCTGCATGGCGGGCGCAATGTCGAGGTCGACTTTCTCGGCCACCCTGCCGCATTCCCCCAAGGCCCGTGGCTGTTGGCCGGGCTGCTCAAATGCCCGGTCAACCTGATGTTTTGCCTCAAGCACGAAGGACGCTACCGGGTCATTCTCGAACCCTTCACCGACGCCGTACTCTGGCGGCGCAGCGACCGCGAGCAGGTGATCGCCCAGTGGGCCACGCGCTACGCCGAACGCCTGGGGCACTACTGCCTTGAAGCGCCCCAACAATGGTTCAATTTTTACCCTTTCTGGAAGACCGATGACGACGCATCCGCATGAGCCAGTAACCTTCGGCCAAACCCCGTTGCGCATTGAAGACGTGCTGGCCCTGGCCAATCGTCAGGCGCCGACCCGTCTGCAAGACAACGCCGACTATCGCGAGCGCATCGCCAAGGGCGCACGCTTTCTCGACTCGCTGCTGGACAAGGAAGGCGTCATCTACGGCGTGACCACCGGCTACGGTGATTCGTGCGTGGTGGCGGTGCCGCTGGAGCATGTTGAAGCGCTGCCGCGCCACCTCTACACCTTTCACGGCTGCGGGCTGGGCAAACTGCTCGACGCCCAGGCCACCCGCGCCGTGCTCGCTGCACGCCTGCAGTCGCTGTGCCACGGCGTGTCCGGAGTGCGCATCGAGTTGCTGGAACGTTTGCAGGCTTTTATTGCCCACGACATCCTGCCGCTGATTCCCGAAGAGGGCTCGGTGGGCGCCAGCGGCGATCTGACGCCGTTGTCCTATGTGGCGGCCACGTTGTCGGGCGAACGCGAAGTATTGTTCAAGGGTGAGCGCCGCCTCGCAGCCGACGTGCATCAGGAACTGGGCTGGACACCGCTGGTACTGCGGCCCAAGGAAGCGCTGGCGCTGATGAACGGCACCGCCGTGATGACTGGCCTCGCGTGCCTGGCCTATGTCCGCGCCGACTACCTGCTCAAGCTGGCCACGCGCATCACCGCCCTCAACGTGGTGGCACTGCAAGGCAACCCCGAGCACTTCGACGAGCGCCTGTTCGCCGCCAAGCCCCACCCGGGGCAAATGCAGGTGGCGGCCTGGATTCGCCAGGACCTGGCCATCGACGCCCCGACCGCGCCATTGCATCGCCTGCAAGACCGCTACTCGCTGCGCTGCGCCCCCCACGTGCTGGGGGTGCTGGCTGACAGCCTGAACTGGCTGCGCGGGTTTATCGAAATTGAACTCAACAGCGCCAACGACAACCCGATCATCGACGCTGAAGAAGAGCGCGTGCTGCATGGCGGGCACTTCTACGGCGGTCATATCGCCTTTGCGATGGACAGCCTCAAGACCCTGGTCGCCAACGTCGCCGACCTGCTGGACCGCCAGCTCGCGCTGCTGGTGGACGTGCGTTACAACCACGGCCTGCCGAGCAACCTGTCGGGCGCAACCGCCGAGCGGGCGATGCTCAACCACGGTTTTAAAGCGGTGCAGATCGGCACCAGCGCCTGGACCGCCGAAGCCTTGAAAAACACCATGCCGGCCAGCGTGTTCTCGCGCTCCACCGAGTGCCACAACCAGGACAAAGTGAGCATGGGCACCATCGCTGCCCGCGATGCGATCCGCGTGCTTGAACTGACCGAACAGGTCGCTGCTGCCACCTTGCTGGCGGCTAATCAGGGCGTGTGGTTGCGCAGCCGCGCTGAAGACGCCCGCCCGCTGCCACCCGCACTGGCCCGGATGCACGCCGAATTGGCGAAGGACTTCCCGCCGGTGGTCGAAGACCGCGCCCTGGAAGCCGAACTGCGCTTGTGCCTGAGCCGTATTGCCCAACAACACTGGAGGCTGCATGCGTAGCAAAGGCGTTTTGCACGTTGATACCGAAGTGCTGGTGCCGTTTTTCGACATCGACACCCTGCACGTGGTGTGGCACGGCCACTACGTCAAATACCTCGAAGTGGCGCGCTGTGCGTTACTTGACCATATCGGCCACAACTACACGCACATGCTCGATGCGGGCTATGCGTGGCCGGTGATCGACATGCAATTGCGCTATGTCCGCGGGGCCACGTTTGGGCAGCGCATCAATGTGCGCGCCAACCTGGTGGAGTGGGAGAACCGCCTGAAGGTCAATTACCTGATTACCGACCTGGCCACAGGCGAGCGGCTGACCCGGGCCGTTACGGTGCAAGTGGCGGTCGAGATCGCCAGCAAGGAGATGCAACTGGTGTCGCCCAAGTGCTTCACCGACGCTGTCGCGAGGATGCTGCCATGAACCGCCTTGGTAGTCGCTGCCGCAGGCTGCGATCGAGCCCGAAGGGGTCGCGCTTTTTCAATATCGAAGGGCCTTCGGCCCTTATCGCAGCCTTCGGCAGCGGCTACAGGGGGTTGATTGTTACGCTGTTGCTCGGATTCACTCCTCTGGCCCACGCCTTCGACCTGCAACAACTCAGCGAACAACTGGCCAAACCCCAGGTGATCCACGGTGATTTCATCCAGGAAAAACACCTGCGCGCCCTGCCCAAGCCGCTGACCAGCACCGGTACCTTTGTACTGGCCAAGGATCACGGCCTGCTTTGGCAATTGAAAACCCCGCTGCAACAGGATTACCGCATCACGTCCCAAGGCATCGCCCGGCGAGACGGCACGCGCTGGCAAATGCTGCCCGGCAAAAGCGCCGGCGCCGAGCAAAACCGCTTGTTCCTCGCCGTACTGCAAGGCGACAGCAGTGGCCTGCAACGGGACTTCGACCTGCAACTGCAAGGCGAACCCGCCCACTGGACGCTGACCCTGACCCCACGCTCACTGCTGCTCAAGCAAGTGTTCAAGCAGATCAACATCGGCGGCGGCGAACTGGTGCAACGTATCGAACTGCAAGAAACCCAAGGCGACAGCACGCTGCTGACCCTGCTCAACAGCGTCAGCAACCAAGCCTTGAGTGAAACGGAGCAGCACGATTTTGCGCAGTGAACGCTGGTTGCCCCGTGGCTTCATGATCCTGCTGGTGGCGGTGCTTGCACTCGCCGGCTGGCAATGGCGCCACGGCGCACCGCTGTCGGCCAACCTGATGGAACTGGTGCCAGGGGATTCACCGGATGCGCTGGAGCTGAGCGCAGAACAACGCATGCAGGAACCCCTGAACCGCGAAATGCTGGTGCTGGTGGGCAGTAGCGATCGCCAGCAAGCCATCGCCTCGGCTGAGCAATTGGGCCAGCAGTGGCAAGCCAGCGGCCTGTTTGAAAAGGTGCAATGGAGCCTGCAGGCCGACCTCCCGGCGCTGCGTGATCAACTGCTGCGCGGCCGATTGGCAATGCTGTCTGCAGCCGACCGCACGCAACTGATCGAACACCCCGACGCCTTTATCCAGCAACGGGTACAAGCCCTGTTCGATCCCTTCACCGGGTTCAGCCTGGTGCCGAGCCAGGACGACTGGCTGGGTCTCACCGGGCGTATCCAGAACAGCCAGCCGCAGCGCGGTGCAGTGCAACTCGATATAGGCAGCGCAGCGCTGGTCGCCGAGGCCGACGACAAACACTGGGTGCTGCTGCGCGCCCGTACCCAAGGCAATGCGTTTGACATGAAACTGCCGCTGCGGGTTGCCGAGCTGCTTGAGCACAGCCGTCAGCAGGTCGCACCCCACGATGTGCAACTGCTCGCTGCCAGTGGCCTGCTCTACGCGGCCAGCGGGCAACAGCAAGCCACCCGCGAAATCACCTGGGTCGGCGGTGGAGCCACCGTCGGAATTCTGCTGTTGTTACTGCTCGCGTTCCGGCGCTGGCGGGTGCTGCTGGCGTTTGTGCCCGTGCTGGTCGGCATGCTGTTTGGTGCCGTGGCCTGCGTCGCGTTCTTTGGCAGCATGCACGTGATGACGCTGGTACTGGGCTCCAGCCTGATCGGGGTGGCGGTGGATTACCCGCTGCATTACCTGTCCAAAAGCTGGAGCCTGAAACCCTGGCGCAGCTGGCCCGCCTTGCGCCTGACATTGCCCGGTTTAAGCCTGAGCCTGGCGACCAGTTGCATTGGTTATCTGGCACTGGCCTTCACCCCGTTCCCGGCGCTGACCCAAATCGCCATCTTCTCCGCCGCAGGCCTGGTCGGTGCTTACTTGAGCGCCGTATGCCTGCTGCCCGCGCTGCTCAAAGGTGTGGAACTGCGCCCTGCGCAATGGCCCCTGCGTATTGCGCAATCGCTGCTCGACGTGCGCGAAGCCTTGCTCAAACGCATCCCCACGCCAGCCTTGCTGGTTTTACTGCTGGGGTTTTGCGCGGCCGGTTTGTGGCAACTGACCACCAAGAACGACATTCGCCAATGGGTCGGCGCCCCGCCGCAATTGATGGCCGAGGCACAGGCCATTGCACGGATTACCGGCTACCAGCCCACCAGCCAGTTTTTCCTGGTGCGGGCCGACAACGAGCAGCAATTGCTTGAGCGCCAAACCGCCCTTGGCGAGCGTCTCGATCAGTTGGTGCACATGGGCAAGTTGCAGGGCTACCTGGCGCTGAACCAATTGGTCAGCCTGCCCGGCGAGCAACAGCAATTGCGCAGTGCGCTGTCTCAGCTGGCGCAACATTGGCAGCCGCTGCTGGAGCTGGGCGTACCTGAAACCGCTCTGCAGGCCGAGGTTGCGCAATTGCAGGCCTTGCCCGAGCAACATATCGATGACGCGTTGAGCGGCCCGCTGGCCGAACCCTGGCGCGCACTCTGGCTAGGCAAGAACGCCGAAGGCGTTGCAGCCATGGTCAGCCTGCAAGGGTTGAGCAGTGCCAGTTTGCTGCGGGTGCAAGCGCAAGACCTGCCGGGCGTACAACTGGTCGACCGCCTGGGCGACTTGAATAACGTATTCGCCGCAACGCAAATCAGCGCCGCCGAATTGAAGCTGCTGTCCTGTGCCTTGATCGTATTGCTGCTGATCGCTCCGTTCGGTTTTGGCGGTGCACTGCGCATCGTCGCACTGCCGCTGCTGGCCGCGATGTGCAGCCTGGCAAGCCTGGGCTGGCTGGGTCAGCCGTTGACGCTGTTCAGCCTCTTCGGCCTGCTGCTGGTGACGGCGATCAGCGTCGATTACGCGATTCTGATGCGCGAGCAAATCGGCGGCGCCGCCGTCAGCCTGCTCGGCACCTTGCTGGCGGCATTGACCACATGGCTGTCGTTCGGCCTGCTGGCCGTGTCGAGCACACCTGCCGTCAGCAACTTCGGCTTGTCGGTCAGCCTGGGGCTGGCGTTCAGTTTTATCCTGGCGCCCTGGGCGGGCAGACAGGAGCACAGCCAATGATGACAGCCCTGTTCTGGCTGCTGGCCCTGGCCCTGTTTGCCTTGGCCACCCGCGTGGGCCGTCATTTCGGCGTGATTCCGATTGTCAGCCAGTTATTGCTGGCATCCATCGTCCTGCCGCTGTTGATGCTGTTCTGGATCGAACCGCACTGGCAGCTTGACGGCGCCCAACTGGTCGCGCCGGTCTGGCTCAAAAGCCTGTACAGCCTGAGTTTTGCCCTGTTGCTGGGCACCATTTTGAGCGACGTGATTGATCTGCGCCTTGATCGCCAGAGTGTAAAGATCGCCCTGCCCAGCTTTGCCGTGCCCTTCGCCTGCGGGCTGGCCTGCGCCGTCTGGCTGCTGCCTGAACAACCCTGGTTGAGTTCACTGGCGGTGGGCCTGGTGTTTGCCATCACCGCGATCCCGGTGTTGTACCTGTACTTGCGCCACATCGATTACCCGCCCGCCGCCACTCGGCGCCTGGTGCAAAGCGCGATCCTTATCGACCTCACATGCTGGACCCTGTTTGGCCTGGCCCAGGGCAGCCTGGACCTGAGCAGTTTGCTGCTGCCCCTGGCCGGTGCCCTGCTGCCGCTGCTGTTGCGCGCCCTGCGCATCCGTCAGCCGTTGTGTTACAGCCTGAGCTTTTTTGCCTTGCTGGTGGTGGCCGAACATTACCGCCTCAATGCCCTTATTTTCGGCGTCGGCTATTTGATCTGCATGGCGTGGCTCAAGGTGAAGCTGGTCATGCCGTTAAACGCTGTATGGCTGGAACGCTTGCAGACCACGTTGGCGATCCCGCTGATCCTCACGTTCGGCATTGTGCAAATCAATGTTCACAGCGCCCTGAGCGACATCAGCCTGCTGCAACTGACCGCACTATTGCTGCTGCCGATGGTCAGTAAGCTGCTGGGTAACTGGCTCGGGGTGAGCTGGGCCACGCCGTCGTTTGCCGGGGCCAGCAAATGGCGTGAAAGCCTGTTACTGAACATTCGCGGATTGAGCGAAATCGTCTTCCTCAACCTGCTGCTGCAACAACAACTCATCAGCCCCGCGCTGTACTTTGCGCTGATGTTGATGAGCCTGATCGCTACGCTGTTACCGGCGTTGGCGGGCATGAGTAAACCCCCTTTGAAGTCTGCCGTAGTACCCGGCAAGGAGCGCCTGTGTCAGGAATAGAAATGGAACGTCGTCAGGTTGTCGTGATTGGCGCAGGGCCGTCCGGCGCCATCGCTTCGGCCTTGCTCAAACGCAAGGGCCACGATGTGTTGATCATCGAGCGCCAACACTTCCCGCGCTTTTCCATTGGTGAAAGTCTGCTGTCGCACTGCATCGACTTCATCGAAGAAGCGGGCATGCTGGAAGCGGTACAAGCGGCCGGTTTCCAGCTCAAAAACGGCGCCGCCTTCGCCTGGGGCGAGCAATACAGCGCCTTCGATTTTGGTGACACGTTCAGCAACGGCAAACCCACCACCTTTCAGGTGCAACGCGCCGATTTCGACAAGCTGCTGGCCGATCAGGCCGCCTTGCAAGGTGTTGAAATCCGCTACGGCCAGACCGTGATCGCCACCGATGTTGAACGGGACAGAGCGTTGCTGGACATTGAACGCGAAGACGGCAGCCGCTATCAGCTCGAAACCGACTTTATCCTCGACGCCAGCGGCTATGGCCGCGTGCTCCCGCGCTTGCTCGATCTTGAAGCGCCGTCGAATTTCCCGGTGCGCCAGGCCGTATTTACCCACGTTGAAGACCGCATTGATTGCGACGGTTTTGATCGCAACAAAATCCTCGTGACCACCCATCCGACCCAGCGCGATATCTGGTTCTGGAGCATTCCGTTCAGCAATGGCCGCTGCTCGGTGGGCGTGGTCGCGGCAGCTGAACATTTTGCCGGGCGCAGCGAAAACCTCGACGAGTGCCTGCGCAGCTTCATCGACGAGACCCCTAGCCTGCAACGCGTGCTGGCCAATGCTGTGTGGGACACTGCGGCGCGTACCATCGGCGGCTACTCGGCCAACGTCAAAACCCTGCACGGCCCTGGCTTTGCGCTACTGGGCAATGCCGCCGAGTTCCTCGATCCGGTGTTCTCTTCGGGCGTGACCATTGCCATGCGCTCGGCCAGCATGGCCGCTGGCGTACTGCACCGTCAGTTGCAAGGCGAGGCCGTGGACTGGCAAGCCGAGTTTGCCGAACCGCTCAAGCGCGGGGTCGACACCTTCCGCTGCTACGTCGAAGGCTGGTACGCCGGCACCTTCCAGGACGTGATCTTCCACCCTGACAGCTCGCCACAGATCCGCCGCATGATCAGCTCAATCCTGGCGGGCTATGCCTGGGATGAAAACAACCCGTTTGTCAGCGAACCCAAGCGCCGTTTGCGCATGCTGTCGGACATTTGCGCTACGGAGTCGCCATGAAACCTCTGAGCGATACCTACGTTGAAGAAACCCGTCTGGGCTTCTGGTTTTTGCGCAGCCACACCTGGCAGCACCATGTGCTGCGGGTGGCCATCAATGACCTGCGCAGCCTGTTCAGTGAAGAACTGCCAAGCGCGCCGGTGATTCTCGATGCCGGCTGCGGCCAGGGAAAATCGTTCCAGTATCTGCATAAAACCTTCACCCCCACGCGTCTGGTTGGCCTGGATGCCGATCCGCTGAGCCTGCAATTGAGCGCAGAAGAAGCCCGGCGTCAGGGTATCGACATCGAACTGATCGGCAGCGACTGCGCCGAACTTGACGTGCCGGATGCCAGTGTCGACATCCTGTTCTGCCACCAGACCTTCCACCATCTGGTGCAGCAGGACCGGGCACTGGCCGAGTTTTACCGGGTGCTCAAACCGGGGGGGTACTTGCTGTTTGCCGAGTCCACCGAAGCCTACATCGACACCTGGGTGATCCGCTGGTTGTTCCGCCACCCCATGCATGTGCAGAAAAGCGCGGAGCAATACCTGGACATGATCCGTGATCAGGGTTTTGAATTCGGTCCGCAAAACGTCTCATACCCCTACCTGTGGTGGAGCCGCTCCAAGGATTTCGGCCTGCTGGAGCGCTTGGGCGTGCTCAAGCCAAAACCGGTAGGGCAACGGGAGGAAACCCTGATCAACGTGGTGGCGCGCAAGCCCCAATCCCCTGTGGGAGCGGATTTACTCGCGACAGGATCGCTGCGGTGAATCCGTTGAACCGAGTTGCCTGCATCGCGAGCAAGCCCGCTCCCACACGGATAATGTTTGTGTGGTTGTTGATGTGCATGCTGCTCAGTAGCTGCACCAGCTTGCCGCTGCCCAGGCACACCCCAACCCTGGCCTTGCCCATGCAGTTGCATATCCAGCGTGAACACGCCGATGAGCGTCAGGACTGGTTACTGGTGATTCAGCAGGAAAATGCCGGGCTGCGCTGGTCGTTGATGGACCCGCTGGGCATTCCTCTGGCACGTCAATTGTTGCAGGACGGCACCTGGCACGCCGATGGTCTGTTGCCGCCCAATCCCGAAGCCCGCGAGCTGTTCGCGGCGTTATTGTTTGCACTGACACCTGCGGCTGAATTGTCGGTTAATTATCCACAGGCAACCGCTGAACCTGATCGGCGCTTCATGGAACAGCGCTGGCAAGTGCAGTACCAGCAACCCCGGTTCTTTCGTATCGATATGAAGGGCGATCTGCACTACCGGATCAGCCCGCTGGAGGCCGCCCCATGACTGCTTACCTCAATGCCCTGGGCGTGGTCTGTTCGCTGGGTCGCGGCACCGATGAAGTCGCGCGCAAGCTGTTTGCCGGTGACTGCTCCGGCATGCAGCGTCAAAGCGGCTGGGTGCCCGAGCGCTCAATCACCCTCGGCGCGGTCAGTGGCGAGCTGCCTGCAATTGCGGCTGAACTCAGCCCGCAATGCAGTCGCAATAATCAGTTGCTGCTCGACGCTGCGTTGCAGATCAAAGACGACATCGAACAGGCGATCCAGACGTTCGGCCGCGAGCGCATTGCCGTTGTGCTGGGCACCAGCACCTCGGGCATCGATGAAGCCAGCCGTGGCATTGCCCACTACCTGCAACATCAACAGTTCCCCGGCGATTACGACTATCAGCAGCAAGAGCTGAGCGCACCGGCCACGTTTCTGGCCGACTGGCTGAACATCAACGGGCCGACCTATGTGATTTCTACCGCCTGCACCTCCAGCGCCCGCGCCCTGATGAGTGCCCAGCGACTGCTGGACATGAACCTGTGCGACGTGGTGCTGTGCGGCGGTGTCGACACGCTGTGCAAACTCACGCTCAACGGCTTTTCATCGCTGGAAGCCGTGTCGGATGAACGCTGCAACCCCTTTTCGGTGAACCGCCACGGCATCAATATCGGGGAGGCGGCGGTGCTGTTTGTGATGAGCAAGCAACCCGCGGGCACTCACTCCATCGCCCTGCTCGGCGCGGGCGCCAGCAGTGATGCGCACCATATTTCCGCCCCTGAACCCTCCGGGCGCGGCGCAGCTCAAGCCATGCACAAGGCTCTGAGTCGTGCGGGTTTGCAGCCCGCGCACATCGGCTATCTGAACCTGCATGGCACCGCCACCCTGCACAACGACGCGATGGAAAGCCACGCCGTGACACAGGTCTTCCCCCAAGGCGTGCCGTGCTCTTCGACCAAACCCATGACCGGCCACACCCTGGGTGCGGCAGGGGCACTGGAGGCCGCCTTTTGCTGGCTGAGCCTGACCCACGGCGATGCCCTGCCCCCGCACGTCTGGGACGGTCAACCCGACCCGGTGCTGCCTGCGCTGAACTGGGTAACGCCCGGCCAGACCCTGGCACCGGCGCCACAACGCTGCCTGATGAGCAACTCGTTTGCCTTCGGCGGCAATAACGTCAGCCTTATTATCGGAGACGCCCCATGATTGATTGGCCGCTCGCCGAACTGCTGCCCCACGCTGGCGACATGATCCTCATCGATCAGGTGCTGGCGTTTGATGAAGAGCAGATTCAAACCTGTCTCACCGTGAACGCAGGCGGTTTGTTCAACCGCGAAGACGGCAGCCTGCCCGCGTGGGTGGGCGTTGAGCTGATGGCGCAAAGCGTCGCTGCCTACGCCGGTTGCCACGCCCGCCTGCAAGGCCGTTCCGTGGCGCTGGGCTTTTTGCTCGGCACCCGCAAATTTGAATGCAACGTCGAACACTTTCCCCTCGGTGCCCAACTGCACATCCACGCGCTGCGCTCGCTGGAAGACGACAACGGCATGGGCGTGTTCGAGTGTCACCTCACCGGCCCCGGCATCCGTGCCAGCGCCCGCCTGAACGTGTTCCGTCCGCCCCAGGCTGAAAACTACCTTGTTCAAGCATCCCAGGAGACCCGCCATGACTGAGTCCATTTTGGTCACAGGCTCCAGCCGTGGCATCGGCCGCGCCATTGCCCTGCGTCTGGCCCAAGCCGGTTTTGACCTGGTGCTGCATTGCCGCAGTGGCCGCAGTGAAGCCGACGCCGTCATGGCTGAAGTCCAGGCATTGGGCCGCAGCGCACGGGTGCTGCAATTCGACGTGTCGGATCGCGCCCAATGCAAAGCCATGCTCGAAGCCGATGTTGAAACCCACGGTGCCTATTACGGCGTCGTGCTCAACGCCGGGCTGACCCGCGACGGGGCGTTCCCGGCCCTGAGCGAAGACGATTGGGACGTCGTGATGCGCACCAACCTCGACGGTTTCTACAACGTGCTGCACCCGGTCATGATGCCCATGATCCGTCGCCGTGCTGCCGGACGCATCGTCTGCATCACTTCGGTATCGGGCCTGATCGGCAATCGCGGCCAGGTCAACTACAGCGCCTCCAAGGCGGGCTTGATCGGCGCCGCCAAGGCCCTGGCCATCGAACTGGGCAAACGCA
Source organism: Pseudomonas sp. DSV-1 (assembly GCF_035830915.1). Taxonomy (NCBI): domain Bacteria; kingdom Pseudomonadati; phylum Pseudomonadota; class Gammaproteobacteria; order Pseudomonadales; family Pseudomonadaceae; genus Pseudomonas; species Pseudomonas sp. DSV-1. The sequence goes on from NZ_JAYMYG010000001.1 coordinate 4,770,747, forward strand.
AAATCACCGTCAACTGCGTTGCGCCGGGGTTGATCGACACCGCCATGCTCGACGAAAACGTACCGGTAGAAGACCTGATGAAAATGATCCCCGCCCAACGCATGGGCACCCCGGAAGAAGTCGCCGGGGCGGTTAACTTTTTGATGTCGGCCGAAGCGGGTTACATCACCCGTCAGGTGCTGGCCGTCAATGGAGGCTTGTGCTGATGAAGCGCGTTGTCGTCACCGGCATGGCCGGTATCACCTCCCTGGGCAGTGACTGGGCCAGCATCGAAGCCAACTGTGTGGCCGGGCGCAGTGGCATTCGGCGCATGGACGAGTGGGACCGTTTCACCGAACTCAACACGCGGCTGGCCGGGCCGATTGATGACTTTGCGGTGCCCGCGCACTGGACCCGCAAACAATTGCGCAGCATGGGCCGCGTCTCGCGCCTGGCCGTTGGCGCAGCGGAGATGGCCTTGCAGGATGCCGGCTTGCTGGGCAACCCGATCATTCGTGACGGGCGCATGGGCGTGGCCTGCGGCTCGTCCACCGGCAGCACCGATGAGATCAAGGCATTCGGCAATATGCTGCTCAACTCCGTGGCGGACGGCCTCAATGCCAACAGCTACGTGCGCATGATGCCGCACACCACGGCGGCCAATATCAGCATCTTCTTTGGCCTGACCGGGCGCCTGATCCCCACTTCCAGCGCGTGCACCAGCGGCAGCCAGGGCATCGGTTACGCCTACGAGGCCATCAAGTTCGGTCGCCTGCCCCTGATGCTCGCCGGCGGTGCAGAAGAACTGTGCCCCACCGAAGCCATGGTATTTGACGCCCTCTACGCCACCAGCCTGAAAAACGACGCGCCGCACACCAGCCCGCGTCCCTATGACAAGGGCCGTGACGGCCTGGTCATCGGCGAAGGCGGCGGCATGCTGGTGCTTGAAGAGCTGGAACACGCACTGGCCCGTGGCGCGCATATCCATGCTGAAATCGTCGGATTTGGCAGCAACGCCGACGGCCAGCACACCACCCGCCCGGAAGTCAGCACCATGCGCCGGGCGATGGAGCTGGCACTGGAAGACGCGGGCATTGGCGCGCAGGCCATCGGCTACGTAAACGGCCACGGCACCGCCACCGAGCAAGGCGATATTGCCGAGACCCTGGCCACCCGCGAGCTGTTCGGCACACACATGCCCATCAGCTCCCAGAAAAGCTATCTGGGCCACACCCTGGGCGCCTGTGGCGCGCTGGAATCGTGGTTCAGCATCGAAATGATGAACAGCGACCGCTACCTGCCCACGCTCAACCTGGATGAAGTCGATCCCCGTTGCGGCGAACTGGACTACCTGCGCGACGAATTGCGCGTCATGCACAACGATTACGTGATGAACAACAACTTTGCCTTTGGCGGGGTCAACACCTCGTTGATCTTCCGTCGCTGGGTTTAACACCTCTGGAGCCAATGGAATGCCTTACTTGCTGCGTATTACCCTGATAGCCCTTGCCCTGCTGGGCACCGTGTCCTGCACCAGCAAACCCATTCAGAACCCGGACCGCACCTTGCATGCCTCGATCCACAGCGACCGTGCGCAAATGCAGCAAGCCATCGTCAAAGCCCTGGTCGGGCGTGGCTGGACGGTGCAAAAAATCACCCCCCAGCAGGTGCAGGCGCAGATCACCGTGCGCGAGCAATACCACGCTGAAATCGACATTCCGTACAGCGCCGACCATTACCGTATCCAGTACCGCGACAGCAGCGGCCTGGACTACAAGGACGGCAAGATCCACAAGAACTACATCCGCTGGGTGCGCCTGCTGGACCGCGATATCGTGCGCGACCTCAAGGACAACCAGAATGAACGCACGGCCAAACAGCTGTCTGAAGCGGCGCTGGTAAAACCGTTGTAAGCCTCAGAAATGACAAAGGCGCCTTTCGGCGCCTTGTTTACAAACAAACTGGTTTGTCATCGCACTGCATCTGTCCGGCTCTGGGATGGCTGGTTATCCAGGGTCTTCAGAGTCTCACGTGCCTCGGCAACCCTGACCATGGCTTTGGCAATGAAGGCAAGATCATCACCCGCTTCATCCCTGCAGGCTTCAAGATAGTGCCCAATATCTTCTTCCGTTTTAAGGAATTCGGTACTGTCCCAACGAGTGAAATGCTCAGTCACAAGTCTTTCTCCTTCCAGGTTTTGGCAATCAACCGCGCTTGTTTGATATCACGGGTTTGACTGCTTTTATCCCCAGCACACAATAAAACGATCCATTGATGGCCATGCTGCATGAAGTACAGCCTGTAACCGGGGCCGTAATTGATTCGAACTTCATTCAGCCCTGCCCTGATCGACTTGGTATCACCAAAATGACCTTCTGCCATCCGATCAATTCTGACCAAAATACGCGCACGGGCTCGACTGTCAGGCAAGCCTGAAAGCCAACGCGAAAATGTTGAACTGCGAGTGATTTCAATCATCCGCAAAAGGTAAGCCCAAGGCTACACCCGCAGAATCAGGCGATTACACTCCCTTCCGTCAGAAAATCCAGTTTGTTTAATAAGCCATTAGTGACCTTGCGCGAGAGCGACCCCTCGGTTTATCTGGCAAATCGCGGGCGCCGGTTTTGCGACCGCTTCGCGATCGGACGCAGCCTCGTTCTACTCGTCAGCGGCTACAACGCGGGGTTGGCGACAAAATCTGTAGCCGCTGACGAGCTGTGCGAGGCTGCGCAGCAGTCGTAAAGTCAGCGCCCACAAAAAACCTGGCAGCCCTAAACCCTGGCCACCGTTTTACGGGTCAGTAAATCCGCGAACGCATTCGCCATCGGTGAGTTGCTGCCCTTGCGCTGCACCAGCCACACCGCCGTGTTGGCATCCGGATCAAGCAGCGGCCGATAGACCACGCCCTTGATGCGCATATGCTGGAACGACGCCGGCAACACCGACACCCCCAGCCCCGCCGACACCAGCCCGATGATGGTCATGGCTTCACCCGCTTCCTGTGAAAAGTGCGGGCTGAACCCCGCCTGGCGCGCCAGGCTCAATAACTGCGCATACAAACCGCTGCCATAACTGCGCGGGAAGAACACAAAAGGTTCATCCGCCAAAGCCGCCAACTGCAAGCCATGGTCACTGCCTTCAGCCAAGGGGTGATCGGCGCGGATCACCGCCACCAGCGGCTCACGAAACAACTCCACGGCACTTAACGACTCTGGCAACGCCAGCGGACGCATGATGCCGACTTCAATGGTCTCATCCACCAACCCCTCGGCCACCTCACGGCTGCTCATTTCCTTGAGGTTCAGGTGCACCGCCGGGAATGCCTGGCGGAACGCAAAAATGGCCTGGGGAATGCTGGAATTGAACGGTGCCGAGGAGGTAAAGCCGATCTTCAATTCGCCCAGTTCACCCAGCTGCGCGCGACGGGCCACATCGGCCGCCTTGTCGACCTGGGCCAGCACCAGTCGCGCCTCTTCCAGAAACAATCGCCCGGCTTCACTGAGCTCAACCCGACGGTTGGTGCGATCAAACAAACGTGCCCCCAGTTCCTGCTCCAGCGCCTGTATTTGCTGGCTCAGGGGCGGTTGCGAGATACCCAGCAACTGCGCCGCCCGACCGAAGTGCAGCTCTTCGGCGACGGCGATGAAGTAGCGCAAATGGCGCAATTCCATACAAGCTCCATTGAGTCGTTAAACCTATCAAACAGGTCGAACAATATATTGGAAAGAATCGTTAGCTGCCTATATTCTTTCGTCATTGCCGCTCGGCTTTACCGCAATTTGAGGTCCCCGTGAAAACTGCTGCTGCACCGCTCGCCCACGAAATCCCGCCGTCCGTGCTGGATGATGTTGTCTCCCAACTCAATGATGTGTTTATCGAGAAAGGCACGCCGATGTTTATGCGCACGGTGCTGGCGCTGTTCTCGGGGGGCTTTGCGACTTTTGCGCTGCTGTATTGCGTGCAACCGATGATGCCGGTGCTGTCCCATGAATACGGGATCAATGCGGCACAAAGCAGTCTGATCCTGTCGGTCGCCACGGCGATGCTGGCCATTGGTCTGCTGATTACCGGGCCTATTTCCGACGCCTTTGGGCGCAAACCGGTGATGGTATTTGCACTGTTTTCTGCCGCAGCCTTTACATTGCTCAGCGCCATGATGCCGACCTGGGAAGGCGTGCTGATCACCCGGGCGCTGGTGGGTTTGTCGCTCAGCGGTCTGGCAGCCGTGGCGATGACTTACTTGAGTGAAGAAATTCACCCCCAGCACATCGGTTTGGCCATGGGTTTGTACATTGGCGGTAACGCCATTGGCGGGATGAGCGGGCGGTTGATCAGTGGCGTGTTGATCGACTTTGTGAGCTGGCACACCGCGATGCTGGTCATCGGCGGCCTGGCCCTGGCCGCCGCGATGATCTTTGTGAAGATCCTGCCCGAGTCGCGCAACTTCCGCCCCCGTGCCATGAACCCGCGCAGCCTGCTGGACGGGTTCACCATGCACTTTCGCGATGCGGGCCTGCCGTGGCTGTTTCTCGAAGCCTTCTTGCTGATGGGCAGCTTTGTGACGTTGTTCAACTACATCGGCTATCGCCTGCTGGCTGACCCTTACAACATGAATCAGGCGCTGGTGGGTTTGCTGTCCATCGTCTATCTGTCGGGCATCTACAGCTCGGCGCAAATTGGCGCGCTGGCCGACAAGCTGGGCCGCCGCCGTGTGCTCTGGGCCGTGATTGTGCTGATGCTGGCCGGGATCGCACTGACCCTGCTCGAACCCATCGCGTTTGTGATTATCGGCATGCTGATGTTCACGTTCGGCTTTTTCGGTGCGCATTCGGTGGCCAGCAGCTGGATCGGCCGCCGGGCCATCAAAGCCAAGGGGCAGGCATCGTCGCTGTACCTGTTCAGCTACTACGCCGGGTCGAGCGTCGCCGGGACCCTGGGTGGCGTGTTCTGGCATCTCGCAGGCTGGAACGGTATTGGCGCATTTATCGTCGGCATGTTGCTGATTGCGCTGCTGGTGTCGCTGCATCTGGCCCGATTGCCGGTGCTGCCGGGCAATACCCGCCTCCTGTAGCGTCAGTTGTTGATCTGCAGCCGGGCCTGGAGGCTGCTGTCGCGCTTCTCCAGGCTCAGACTTTCGAAGCGGGCGCCCTGTTGTTCGATGCGGTTGAGCCAGCCCAGCACCGCAACCGCATCCCCGATCAGGGTGATGCGTACAACACCGGCCTCCAGCTCGAACTGCTCGACATTCAACCCCGAACTCGCAGCACTTTCGCTCAAGCGCGCGGCCAATGGCTGACCAGAATCCTGCGCGGCTGAAGCTGGCCTGGCCCGCTGGACTTCATCCGCGAGTGCCACGTTTTTAAGGTGCAGCCCTTGAGCCGCCACCAACCTCTGCTGGGCCGGCAACCAAAGCCCATAGACACAGAATACAACCAGCAATAACACCGCCAGCCCGCCACACAGTTGACGATCTCGACGCGACAAGTGCTGCCAGCGCTCACGCAGATGGGGTTTCATATAACGTCCTTCAGGGTGAGTAATGCCTGCACCCGGCTGCCCTGCTGGCTGGCAGTGCCCAGGGTGACGGGCAGTGCGTTCTGCACACCCCGCGTACGCAGGTATTCAAGCTCGGCGAAGCTGGCGGCGGTGATAGTGAGTACCCAGCCGACATCCGTGCGCCATTCCATGCGTTGCACTTCAACACTGCTGGCACCTATCACCTGTTCAGTCAGTTGCACCAGCCGCGCCATATGACCACTGTGCGGGGCAGCCGCTTGTTGTTGCAGTGCCCTGAGTTGCGCGGTCAGGTCAACAATACGGGTTTGTTCGGGGTAGAGGGTCTTGAAGCGCTGCTCGCTGAGGGCCTGCAAGCGCGCCGCTTCACCTTCCAGAAAACTGCTGCGCCAATGGGTGAAGCCCAAGGCCAGGGCAAATATGATCAAAAAACCGGCACCGACTCGCCGCCACGGCAAACCCTTGATCAGGGGACGAAGCTCGCCTTGCAACAGGTCGATAGCGCCTTTGGGGGGAGCATTGCAATCGAAGTCCCGGTCAGTCAGTTGTGTGGGCAAAGCGCTTTTCACAACCGCCAGCGCCTGCTCTGTCAACGCCAGCCTGGCCTCCAACGCCCCACCAATAATCCAGCGCCCATCCCACCAGGCCATGCAGGCCTGATCGTGGGGTAACACGTCGGCGTCCGCCTGCACGCTGACGATGTTCAACCCACGCTCATGCAGGTGTGCCAATAACCCCTGCAAGCGTTGTTTATGGGTAATCAGCAATGGATAGCGCTGCTGGGCATCCGCCGGGCCGACGGCGATGTGCAGCTCATCAAGGTCCCCCGCCAGTTGATCTTCCACGGCGAAGGCCAGTGCTTGCACGCTGGGCCGACGCCTGCCGGGCCAAGGTTCCGTCAATAGCCAGGTGCACATCTCCATCGGCAGGATCAATCTCACCTCATGGTCTTTCAGTCCGGCCGCAGCCGCGCTCAGTGAGGTGTTTTCAAGGGGGGCGCCGTCGCGCCAGACGATTACGCGGGCGTGCTCGAAGTCTGGATCAGCACTGTGGGCAAAGCCTTCGACCGTGAGATAAAGCCAACTGTTCATCAAGAGGATTCGCTGTGTTGGGGCGCTAAAAAGCGCCGCTGCAGGAGGTGCCACTTCCCGGTTTCAAGATTTCGCGCCATATCGCTTTCAAGGCGCAAACGGCTTTGCCCCAGTCGCACCTCGGTGGTGATCCGAAACCAGCGGCTGCCAATCCCCAGGCCCTGGCTTTGGACCCCAAGCCCGATCAGCGCGGGTAAAAAGGTAAAGTCCTGCACGCTGGCGTAGCCTTGCAACGGACGCTCGGCCACAAGCCTGCGCGCCATGTCTGACGTCACGCCCTCAAGGGTCGCCAGCAGGGTGGCAGATGCGGTGTTGATGTTCAGCAGCCCGCCGCAGCCCAACAACGCGAGCCAGGGTTGCATGCGCGTCAACCACCGGGCGTCGACGCCGGGTACCTGACGCAATTGGCTGATATCGCTCAGGCTCAGCCCCTGGAGGGTACTGGCGGGTACGGGGGTGACTTCAAGCAGGGTTTGCAGGCGCAACCAGCGTTGGGCGATCACTTCATCGACGGGCGCTTTGCCGAGCAAGGCGGTCATGTCAAAGCGCCCTGCCAGGTCTTCGATCTGCACCTCAATCCGGGCATTTTCGCTGTCCAGTGCCGGTGTACCCGTGGCCCAGCCTTGCCCCGCGGCCACGACTGCTTTTGGATCGACCAGCATATCGCGCAAGCGCTGACGCCCCCAGGTTTCTCCGGCAATGCTCAACTGGCGCAATTGCAGTTGGTGAATTTGTTGAGCGCTGCTGTGCAAGGCCAGTCGATGGCTGCGCAGCATGCCCGCGGTGATCAACAGCGCCAGGCTCATGACCAGCAAAACGGTGAGTAACGCGATACCTTGCTGGGCCTTGCGCATTACTCCCCCTCCGGCAGTAACAGCACGCGGCGAACCCGCTCAAATCGCCCGACCGAAAACTGGACTTCCAGGGCTTTGGGCGCTGTCTTGGGGGCCGCCTTGCCGGTGGGCCAATCGCTGCGCCAACCGGTGTGTTCGTCGTATAAGCGCCAGCTCATGTCACGCACATCGCCAAGCAGTTTTTGTTTTTGCAGCACGGGTAAATCCACACCTTGGCTGTAGCGCCAGAGCACACCGTTTTCGAGCTGATAGCTGATGTCTTGAAGCTCGCTGCGCGGCTGGCCCAGCGGGTTGCGCCAATTGCCTCGGCGCAGGGTGAGTTCATTGGGCAACACCCTGAAGCCCGGCTGCCTGGCCGAGGTCTGGACCTGCAACACATCGCGCTCGATCATCGCAACGGCACGCTGCAAGCTGCGCAGGGATTGTTCGTGAGCACTGCTGCTGCGCTCGGCGCGCACGATGGCGTCAAACAAGCGCCAGCAGCCAATGCCCAGCAACGCAAAAATCGCGATGGCGATCACCAGTTCGAGCAGCGTAAAACCCGCCTGTGGCTTAGTCATGTGTGGCGCCGATCCAGTGGGTCACCGATTGCACAGTCTGTTCGCTACCCGCCGGGCTGACGCTGAGCTCAACCCGCAGCAAACCCGTGCCAGGCTCGGACACGATGCGTTGGCTCACGCGCCAGTCGCGTTGTGCATAGCTCAAGTGAAGGGTTTTTTGCCCCGGCGCCGGTGGCGGGGTTTGCAGCTGCAATTCGCTGAGGTGGTTGTCGGCCAGCCAGGCGCCAAACAGCCGGGCCTCAACCCGCGCGCTTTGCCCCAGCACATACTGGCTGGCAGACATGAGCGCCGCCGCCAGCGTGGCGAACACGGCGAGTGCAATCATGATTTCCAGCAAGGTGAAGCCTTTTTCAGCTTTCATGTCGGGGCTCGGGTACGTCAATCACGGCATCAGCCAGGCCATCGCTAACGATGCTGCGCCAGCGCTGCGGCGGGCTGTCGAAGTGCAGTTCGAATGCCGTGTTTTCATCGCTGCTCAACCACAACAACTGCGGCGTGACCGAACCCGCTGTCAGTGGCTGATCCTGACCATCCAGCGTCAGCGCCAGTACCAGCCCCACAGGCAGTGACACCCGTGGTTCGACTGCCTGCCACTGCTCACCTTCAAAGCGCATCAGTTGGTAGGCCCCGGGCTCCAGCCGCAGGCCATATTCCTGCCCCTCAAGCACGGCCTTTTCGCGCAAGCCGTGGATCAGGCCAAGCAAGACGTCTGCTTCCTGACGCGCGTTGCGGCTGTTGTTGTCGCCAAGGCTGATATGCACCATCGAAACGAGCACGCCGATCAACACCATGACCACCATCAGCTCGATCAGGGTGAAACCGGCCGCCGCTCGACGCATGCCTCAGTTGCTCCAGTTGCCGATATCGGCGCCATACCCTTCACCGCCAGGCACCCCGTCGGAGCCAAAGGAAAACAGGTCATAACCCGCCGAGCGAGTGCCCGGATTCAGGTATTGATAAGGCGTGCCCCAAGGGTCCAGCGGCATGCTTTTCAGATACCCCTGGGGGTTCCAGTTTTTCGCCACCGGGCTGCCAGAGGGCTGTTTGGTCAGGGCTTCCAGGCCCTGCTGGGTGGAGGGGTAGTTGAAGGTATCAAGACGGTACATTTCCAGGGCGGTGGCGATCGCCTGAATATCGGTGCGCGCAGCGGTCACTTTGGCCTGGTCCGGACGGCTCATGAATTGCGGAACCACGATGGCGCCGAGTACGCCGATAATCACCACGACCACCATGATTTCAATCAGGGTGAAGCCGCGTTGAGAGGATTTTGCAGGGAGTGTCATCAGTCAATTCACCAGTTGATTAAGACTAAGAATGGGCAACAGGATGGCCATGACGATCAGTAAAACCACGCCGCCCATCAGCACCAACATGATCGGTTCAAACAAGCTCACCACCAGCGCGATGCGCGCCGCGAGGTTTTTTTCCTGTTGCTCGGCGGCGCGCGCCAGCATGCTGTCCAGCTCACCGGCGCGTTCGCCGCTGGCGATCAGGTGCAGCATCATCGGGGGGATATCGCCACTGCGCTCCAGCCCTCGGGCCAGGGTGCCGCCTTCACGTACGGAACGGGCGACATCCAGCATGCGTTGGCGAATGGCCAGGTTGGCAATCACCGTGGCCGAGATTTCCAGGGCATCCACCAACGGCACGGCGCTCTTGCCCAAAATCGCCAGGGTGCTGGCAAAGCGTGCGGCTTCCATCGCACGCAGCACCGGGCCCACCAGCGGCAGGTTGAGTTGCAGTACATGCCAGCGCAGCTTCAGCCGGGGTTGACGCAAGGCCCAGCGAGCAGCGCCTGTCCCCGCCATCAGGAGCATCAGCAGGAGCCAGCCGTAGCGGCGCAAACCGTTGCTCATGGCGATCATGGCCTGGGTCAACGGGGGCAGAGGCTGGCCGCTGTTGATAAATATTTTGACCACGTCGGGCACCACGTAACTGAGCAAAAAGCCGACGATGGCCACCGAGGCGAACATCAGGATCATTGGATAGACCAATGCCAGCTGAATTTTCTGGCGCGAGGCCTGGCGGGCTTCGGTGTAGTCGGCCAGTTGCTCCAGCACATGGCCCAGGTGGCCGCTGCGCTCACCGGCGGCCACCGTTGCCCGAAACAGCTCCGGGAATGCAAGCGGGAACGCCGACAGCGCTGTGGCCAGTGCATGACCTTCCGTGACACGGTTGCGCACGGCGGCCAAGACGTTGCTCACCGCCGTTTTTTCACTTTGCGCTGTCACCGCGGACAAGGCTTCTTCCAGTGGCAGACCGGCATGAATCAGGGTCGCCAGCTGGCGTGTGAGCAAGGCCAGGTCAGTGACCCCAAGCCGCGTACCCGCCTGCCCATGCCGACCGCCAGGGCGGCTTTTTTTAGCCCCGCTCAAACGGGTGATGCGCAAGCCCCGCTCACGCAGTATCTGGCGTGCATGGCGGGCGCTGTCGGCCTCTTGCTGGCCTCGGCAGGTGCGTCCATTGGCGTCCTGCGCCTGATAGTCAAAGGCTGGCATGCTCAGTCCGCCTGGGTGACGCGCAGCAGTTCATCGAGGCTGGTCAGGCCTTCAAGCACCAATCGCTGACCGTCTTGAAACAGGCTGGGGGAACGTTGGCGCGCCTCCCGTGCCAAGTCCGGTTCGCTGGCACCCTGGTGGATCAAATCGGCCAGGGCCGGGGTGATGCTGACCAGTTCGTAGATGCCGGTGCGCCCACGGTAGCCTTGCTGACAGTGGCTGCAACCCTGGGCGCGATACAGGGTCGGGGCGGCTTGGGTGTCAAGTCCCAGCCGGGTACAGGCTGGAGGATCGGCGGGGTACGGGACTTTGCAGTCGGAACACAGGGTGCGCAGCAGGCGCTGGGCCAATACCCCGACCAGGGACGAAGCCAGCAAGTAGGCGTCGCCCCCCATGTCCACCAGCCGGGTCACTGCGCCAATGGCGCTGTTGGTGTGCAGGGTCGACAGCACAAGGTGCCCGGTCAACGACGCCTGGACGGCAATTTCTGCGGTTTCGCGGTCGCGGATTTCACCCACCATGACCACATCCGGGTCCTGGCGCAAAATCGCCCGCAAGCCACGGGCGAACGTCATGTCGGCCTTGGTGTTGACCGGCGTTTGGCCGATGCCCGGCAGGTGATATTCCACCGGGTCTTCGACCGTCAGAATATTGCGGTTCGGGTGGTTGAGATGGCTGAGTGCGGCATACAGGCTGGTGGTTTTGCCCGAGCCCGTGGGGCCGGTCACCAAAAAGATCCCGTGGGGACGCGCCAGGATCCGCTCAAACCGGTTCAGGGTGGCGGCGGGCATGCCCAGGCATTTGAGATCCAGGCGCCCGGCCTGCTTGTCGAGTAAACGCATCACCACGCGCTCGCCGTGGGCCGAGGGCAAGGTCGAAACCCGCACATCCACTTCATGCCCGGCCAGGCGCAGACTGATGCGGCCATCCTGGGGCACGCGCTTTTCAGCAATATCCAGCCGGGCCATGACCTTGATCCGTGACACCAGCAAGTTGGCCAGTTCGCGCTTGGGCCTGAGGACTTCGCGCAGTTGACCGTCGATACGCATGCGCACCGACAGGTAATGCTCGAAGGTTTCAAGGTGTACGTCCGAGGCTTTCTCGCGCATGGCTTCGCGCAACAAGGCGTTGATCAGCCGAATGATCGGAGCATCATTTTCTTGCTCCAGCAGGTCGGCGGTCTGGGGGACTTGTTCGGCCAGGCTCATGAGGTCAAGGTCGTCGTCCAGCCCCTGGGCCACCTGCTCGGCGGCACTGTGGCTGGCGCTGTAGCTCTTGGCCAGGCGCTCGCCGAATTGCGCATCCGCGATCACCTCCACGGTCACTTCGTGGCCTGCCCAGCGCCGCACTTCGGCCAGTGCGCTCAAGGGTGTGTCTGCTCGAACCAACAGGATCGGCGGGATTGAAGAGGCGTCCAGCAGCACCCCGAAACGTCGGGCGAAGCTGAATGGCAAACGTGCGGGGATCAGAGTCATGGGCGCTGGGCTTTGGGCTGACGCAGATCCACCGCCGATGGATCTTGCAGCCTGGCGTCGAACATTTGATTCGCTTTGCTGGGCAACAACCGAGCGTTTTTGTCTTTGCCAGCGGGCTGGCTCAGGTTGCGCAAGGTGTTGTAGCGGGCTTCGCTGATCTCACGCAGGTCCTGTTTGCTGCGCACAATGGTCGGGCGCAAAAACACCATCAGGTTGGTTTTGGTGTGGGTATCCTTGTTCCAGCGAAACAACGCACCCAGATACGGAATGCTGCGCAGCAATGGCACGCCACTCACTTGGGTGCGCACACTGTCTTTGATCAACCCGCCAATCACGATGATTTCGCCGTCTTCAGCCAGGATGGTGCTTTTTAAAGCGCGCTTGTTGGTGATCAAATCGGTCGAGTCGATGCCTTGCAACGAAGGCGCAATCTCGGAGTTTTCCTGTGCGACTTCCAGGCGCAGCGAACTGCCATCGTTGATGTGAGGTTTGATCTTGAGACTGATGCCGATGTCCTGGCGGGTCACGGTGGTAAAGGGGTTGTTGGAATTCTCGCCAGAGCCCGTGTAGGAGCCGGTTTTGAACGGTACGTTTTGCCCCACCAGAATTTCGGCTTCCTGGTTATCCAGCGTCAGCAGGCTGGGCGTGGACAGCACATTGTTGTTGGTATCGCTGGCCAGGGCCGAGATCAGCGCATTGAAACGATCGCCGCCCACTTGCAACACGCCTCCTTCAGGCAGTTTCGCATTGCTCGCGGACAAGGCACCGATCTGAATGTTGGTGCCGGGAAAGCTGATCCCGCCCGTGGCACCACCGGTGTTCACTCCCCATTGCACGCCAAGGGTTTCAACAATATCCCCGGAAATTTCAACAATGGCGGCGTGGATCAACACCTGTGAGCGAGGCTGATCGAGTTGGCGCACGATGCTTTCAAGGGTCCTGACCTGCGCGGGATCAGCCATCAGCACCAAGGCGTTCTGGCTTTGATCGGCCGCCACCATCACCTCGCGAGACGACGCTTTTTGGCTGGCACCGGCCAGGGCGGTCTCTTGCTTCATGCCTTGACCCACGGCCAGCAGTACCTCGGCCAACAGCTTGGCATCACTGTGACGCAGACGAATGACCCGCGAGTTTTCTTGCTGGGCGTTGGCCGGTGTGTCCAGCGAACGGGCCAGCGCGCTTAAACGCTTGCGCATGGCTTCACTGCCCAAAATCACAGACGATTGGCCGACATGTCTGCAATCACCTGGCTGCTCGCGCCCGTGGCTTTTTTATCCAGTGACTGCTCCATGACCTTGGCGATGTCACTGGCCAGCCCATGTTTAAGCTCGACCACGGAATGGCCATAACGGGTACCGGCATCCAGCTGACGCACGATATCGGTAATACGCCGGGTATTGGCTACGGTGTCGGTGATGACCAGCGCATTGGTCGAGGCCGAAGGTCCCACATAGCCATTGTTCGACACCAGAGGCCGCAACAGGCCTGCCAGATCGGCGGCAACGCTGGCATTGAGTTCGATCACACGGGTAACAAATGCCTGGGCCGGGGCAGATCGGGTATCCGTATTCCCTGCCTGGGCCTTGGCCTCGGCTACTGGAATGATCAATAAACGATCACCTTGATCGATGACGGAGAACCCCTGCGCATCCAGCACTGCGTAGAACAACCGGCGCACGCCTTCCCGATCCAGTTCCTGCTCGGAGATTACTGTGATCCGCCCCTGCACCCGAGGATCGAGCACCACGGTAGTGCCCAGTACCGCAGACATTTCCTGCACCACATCACGCAGCTCGGCATCCTTCATTGCCAACTTCCAGTACTGCCCGGCGGCAGTGGCCGAGGTGTGAAACAGCAGCGCGCAGGACATGACCCCGCATGCCAAAAATTGGCCGATGCTTAACGTATTGAATGGGGTCATGGCATTTCTCTATGGTTGGCCAACAAGGGGCCGCAGATGGACTGAAGTGGCTAGCGGGTCAGGGCTGCCGGTAGCTGATGCAGGTAACACATGCCGACTGGCGGGCTTGAGCGTGAGGCGCTCTTCACGACCATTTCGCCACAGCACTACATGGCCAACCTCGACACGACGCAAAACGCTGCCACCGGGTAAAAGATCACCTACCGAGTAAAAGCGGCTGCCTTGTGCGCCAGCCAACAGCGCTTGAGACGGGCCTTGAGTCGATACAAAACTGGCCCGCAACTGCAAGGCTTCCGCGCTCGGCACCCAGGCAGCCTGGGTGTTCAGGCCCATCACCGTGGCAATGGCTTGGGCTTTAAAAGGCTGGGCCGCAGGCACAACCGGCGCACTGACAGGAGCAAACTCGCGGGCCGGGCCCAAGGCGTCGCGATACTGCAGTTCTTGCCATGCCAGATAACTGCCATAGACCAAAGGCAATACCAGCAGCCCCCCGCTCATTGCAGATGCCCCATAACGGCTAATCACGCGCTTAAAACTGTTCAAGACCGTCTCACCTGGGTGCCTTTGCAGTCCCGCCAGGCCCTGCAGTTAATTGTGCGTTACGAAAACATGCGTTTAATGATGGGTCGGCCTGCACAGTGGTGCTTGATCACCGCTGCCACATGCACACTCACCAACAACACCAATACTGCGCAGGCTTGTGTATGAATAAGGGCAAATAATTCATGCAATTGGCTGTTTTCCATGGGCGCTGGGAAACTCACAATATTAAAAAAACTGATCGGTACGTCCATCATCAAAACACCTGAAACCAGAACCGTTACAACCGTCAGATACAGCAGGGTATGGATAAAAAAAGCCAGCCATGGCACAAGATTATTAACGTCCACTGTAACCGGACAACCTCGACCAAAAGACACACAAAGCCTGAGTATAAAAACGGGTGTCAGCAGCAGCCCTAACGAAACATTCATGCTGCCAATAACTTGCTTATAACTGACTGCCTCAGCGACAAGCCCTATATAAAAACCCGACGCCATCAACCAAATAATCAACATTGCAGAGAACCCATGGAGCACTTTCTGCAATGTCGAGTAGTTAATAGTCTTCATCGAAGCTTATTCCCTGATCTCTTCAACAAACCGGGCTGTTCATGATAAACAGCCCGGTGTTGTTCAGGACTGCTTACTTCTCAGTCCATGCCATGTTCCAGTGCGAGCCGGTACCCGGTTCAAACTGAGTGGCTGTAGGCGAGTACTGTGCGCAGTAACCCGAAGCAGGCCACGGCTTGCACTCGTACACCTGGCCGTTTTTTGGCTGCAACACAGTGGTACCTGCCTTGTAAGCCTTGAAACCTTCAGGGTAGATGGCATCGTACTGCTGACCGCCACCTTCGCCGGTCAGGGTCAAGGTTTTCAACTCCTGAAAGTTTTCACGACCATCTGCACTGCTGGCAATCAGCTTCAAGGCGTGAGCACCCGGGGCGCTGCTGACGTCAACGCTCAACGGTGCAGTGGTCGCGTTCACGTTTTGCTTGGTGTAGCCCACTTGTTTGTTGGCTTCGTTGTAGACCGTCGCTTCAACTGTAAGGTTTTTGTTGGTCATCAGGGTCAAGCCAACAGCGCCTTTGCCTTTGTCCAATACGTACTCGGCGGCAACGTCATGCACGTGCATGTAGGCGGCCGGGTCTGGAATCATCTGGGTCAGCAACTGGTAGTTGGTGACACCGCTTTGGGCCTTGGCGTAGAAGGTATTGGCACCTTTGATTGGCTCAATGACGCCTTCTTCGTTGCGAATACCGGCACGTACCGACTTGTTGCTCGCGTTCACGGTTTGCGCCAACTTGTAGGACCAGTTTTCTGGCAAGCCTTCTGCTATGGAGTCGATGCCGATCGAGAAGCTGTATTCGGCACTTTCCGCACTGCCGGTAAAGGCTCGAGCCTTGACGGTGTCGCCTGGCAGCAATGAGTGAGTCGGCGTCAACGCTCCGACTTTGGTCCAGCCGTCAGGCGCTGCCCCTTCAGCGGTGATATTGACATCCACCACGTCGTAGAAAGCCGCCGCAGTGTCGTCTACTGTCCATGCTCCCAAAATCACGTGCTGACCCGTGCGGTCTGCCGGAATCACACAGGCGTGTTTTTTGGCTGCCGGGCCATTGCCGCCCGCTGCGCCATCGATGGGTACGCCACCGCCGCCTTCAACGCTGCAAAACGGGGTCGTATCAAAGTCATCGCGGGTGAGGGGCCGATTAGGGTTCCAATCGGTTTTGGTGATGAAGTATTCCCACTTGGTACTTTTATGGGCAGCGGTGTAGAACCAGCTGAATTCAATGTTGCGGTTCTTGATTTCGCTCAGATGCCAGCGGGTTGCAGACTGGGCATCCAGAGCCGAGAACATGGCATTGCCACCGCTCGGGATCTTGCCATCGGCAGGACCAAATGCCGGGAAGCCTTTAGGAGCTTCACCCACTGTTTGCGGTTCATATTCAGCTGGACCACAGTTGGTGTTCAGGGCCAAGCGACAGGCATACGCGCGTGACGGTGGCTCGTTCATATAACCATGTGCAACCGCCTGTTGTGACGCGAACAGTGACGCCAGTAGAGTCAGCGAAGATGCACACCCCATCAAAGCCCCAGACTTAGAAAGTGCAAATTTCATATAAGAGTTCCTTAGTTTTTATTAGGCAGCCGTTACGACCGCTATTTTTGGCACTGCATATTCGAACAACGCACGCAACATCACAAAAAACGATGACCGCTAAGTCATGACTTCAGCAAAGAAACATGTAGACATATTTAACCCCCACCAAAAGCGACAATCCTTTGATGAACATGCCACCCCAAGTAATATTTTTTACTGAAACAAATAAAGCAATAGCGCTCGGATTTTACGGAGGCGTATCGAAATGTATGTAGGAAACTTCCTGCAAGGATGTAGGAGTATGAATTAGTTATTCAATAGCCATTGTCACAGTCATAACCCATAACTGATGCAAATAGCAGTCAAAAAAAACCCCGGCATTCGCCAGGGTTTTTTAAAAGTCGAGCTTACTCGTGATACTGCCCCGAGAACTCGTGCACCGCGCTGATGAAGGCGCCTGCGTGTTCCGGCTTCACTTCCGGGGTGATGCCGTGACCCAGGTTGAACACATGGCCCGAACCCTTGCCGTAGCTGGCCAGGATGCGCTTGACCTCGGTGCGGATTGCTTCCGGGTTTGCGTACAGCACGGTCGGGTCCATGTTGCCTTGCAGCGCAACCTTGTTGCCCACTCGCTTGCGGGCTTCGCCCAGGTCGCAGGTCCAGTCCAGACCCAGCGCATCGGCGCCAGCATCGGCAATGCTTTCCAGCCACAGACCACCGTTCTTGGTGAACAGGATGACCGGCACTTTGCGGCCTTCGTGCTCGCGGATCAGGCCGCTGACGATTTTGCGCATATAAGCCAGGGAGAACTCCTGGTACGCCGCAGACGACAGGTTGCCGCCCCAGGTATCGAAGATCTGCACCGCTTGCGCACCGGCCAGGATCTGCCCGTTGAGGTAAGAAGTGACCGACTGCGCCAGTTTGTCGAGCAACAAGTGCATGGCTTGCGGGGTGTCGTAGAGCATGGCCTTGGTTTTACGGAAGTCCTTGGAGGAGCCGCCTTCAACCATGTAGGTAGCCAAAGTCCACGGGCTGCCGGAGAAGCCGATCAGGGGCACGCGACCATTCAGTTCCTTGCGGATGGTGCTGACGGCGTTCATCACGTAGCCGAGGTCTTTTTGCGGATCGGGAATCGGCAACGCTTCGATGTCGGCCAGGGTGCTGACGACTTTTTTGAAGCGGGGACCTTCGCCGGTCTCGAAGTACAGGCCCTGGCCCATGGCATCGGGGATGGTCAGGATGTCGGAGAACAGGATGGCCGCATCCAGCTGCGGGAAACGGTCCAGAGGCTGCATGGTGACTTCACACGCGAATTCGGCGTTCTTGCACAGGCTCATGAAGTCGCCGGCCTTGGCGCGGCTGGCACGGTACTCCGGCAGGTAGCGACCGGCCTGACGCATCATCCACACAGGGGTTACGTCTACGGGTTGCTTGAGCAAAGCGCGAAGGAAACGGTCATTCTTGAGAACAGTCATGTCAGCATCCGGAAAAAAAGTGGGGGCATTTTCTCAGAGACGGACGCAAAAGGCACGGCAAGTGCCGTGCCTTTTATCTATCGGGGCGATTTGTCGCGGTTTAACCCACAAATACAATTTCCTGTAGCCGCTGCCGAAAGCTGCGAAAAGGGCCGGAGGACCTTCGCTCTTCAAGGAGAAGAGCGACCCCTTCGGGCTCGATCGCAGCCTGCGGCAGCGACTACAGGGGATCGGGTTACACGCCCAGGTAATCCATGATCCCTTCAGCCGCAGTACGGCCTTCGAAGATCGCGGTCACGACCAGGTCCGAGCCGCGCACCATGTCGCCACCGGCAAAAATCTTCGGGTGGCTGGTCTGGTGCTTGAATTTCGACTGCTCGGGCGCAATCACGCGGCCCTGGCTGTCGGTCTGGATGTCGAACTGCTCGAACCATGACGCCGGGCTTGGGCGGAAACCAAAGGCGATGATCACGGCGTCTGCCGGAATGATCTCTTCAGAACCCGGAATCGGCTCAGGGCTGCGTCGGCCACGGGCATCCGGCTCGCCGAGACGGGTCTCGACCACCTTCACGCCTTCAACCTTGCCTTCACCAACAATGGCAATCGGCTGACGGTTGTAAAGGAACTTCACGCCTTCTTCCTTGGCGTTCTTCACTTCTTTACGGGAGCCGGGCATGTTGGCTTCGTCACGACGATACGCACAGGTCACCGATTTGGCGCCCTGGCGAATCGAAGTACGGTTGCAGTCCATGGCCGTGTCGCCGCCACCCAGTACCACAATCTTTTTGCCTTTCATGTCGACGAAATCTTCCGGCGACTTTTCAAAGCCCAGGTTGCGGTTGACGTTGGCGATCAGGAAGTCCAGTGCATCGTGCACGCCTGGCAGGTCTTCACCGGCAAAACCACCTTTCATGTAGGTGTAGGTGCCCATGCCCATGAAGACGGCGTCGTACTCGGCCAGCAGCTGTTCCATGCTGATGTCCTTGCCGATTTCGGTATTGAGGCGGAACTCGATACCCATGCCGGTGAACACTTCGCGACGGTGGCTCAGTACGGTTTTCTCCAGCTTGAACTCCGGGATACCGAAGGTCAGCAGGCCGCCGATTTCCGGGTTCTTGTCGAAGACCACCGGGGTCACACCACCACGTACCAGCACGTCGGCACAGCCCAGGCCCGCAGGACCCGCACCGATAATGGCCACACGCTTGCCGGTCGGGACGACCTTGGACATGTCCGGGCGCCAGCCCATGGCGAACGCGGTGTCGGTGATGTACTTCTCCACCGAACCGATGGTCACTGCGCCAAAACCGTCGTTGAGGGTGCAGGCACCCTCGCACAGGCGGTCTTGCGGGCACACCCGGCCACAGACTTCGGGCAGGGTGTTGGTCTGGTGCGACAGTTCGGCGGCGGCGAGGATGTTGCCCTCGGCCACCAGTTTCAGCCAGTTGGGAATGAAGTTATGCACAGGGCATTTCCATTCACAATACGGGTTGCCGCAGCCCAGGCAGCGGTGGGCCTGCTCGGCCGACTGCTGGGGTTTGAAGGGTTCGTAGATTTCCACGAACTCTTTTTTGCGTTGACGTAACAGTTTCTTCTTCGGATCTTTGCGCCCGACATCGATGAACTGGAAGTCGTTACTCAGACGTTCAGCCATGGTTAAAACCTCATCAAACTTTTCAGGCGCATATCACTGCGGGTTGGCACGGATGCTGGAAAGCAACGATTTCAAGCTGGCAGCCTTGGGCTTGACCATCCAGAAACGACGCAGGTAATCATCGAGGTTTTCCGAGAGGTTGCGACCCCACTCGCTGTTGGTTTCCTCAACGTATTCGTCCAGCACGTGTTGCAGGTGATTGCGGTAGGCCTCCATCGCTTCACCACTGATCCGCTGGATTTCCACCAGTTCGTGGTTAACCTTGTCGACGAAGGTGTTGTCCTGATCCAGCACGTAGGCGAAACCGCCGGTCATGCCCGAGCCGAAGTTGTAACCGGTTTTGCCCAGTACGCAGACGAAACCGCCGGTCATGTATTCGCAGCAGTGATCGCCCGTGCCTTCAACCACGGTGTGAGCACCGGAGTTACGCACTGCAAAACGCTCACCCGCCGTACCCGCAGCAAACAGCTTGCCGCCGGTTGCGCCATACAGGCAGGTGTTGCCGACAATGGCGCTGTCCTGGGTTTTGTAGATGCTGCCCGCAGGCGGCACTATCACCAGCTTGCCGCCGGTCATGCCTTTGCCCACGTAGTCGTTGGCATCGCCTTGCAGGTACATGTGCAAACCACCGGCGTTCCACACGCCAAAGCTCTGACCTGCAGTGCCTTTGAAGCGGAAGGTGATCGGTGCTTTGGCCATGCCTTGGTTGCCGTGAGCACGGGCAATTTCACCCGAGATACGGGCACCGATCGAACGGTCGCAGTTGCAGATGTCGAGGTCGAACTCGGCACCGCTCATGTCGTTGATCGCTGAAGTGGCCAGTTCGACCATCTTCTCGGCCAGCAGGCCTTTGTCGAACGGAGGGTTGCGGTCGACCTGGCAGAACTGGGGTTTGTCCGCCGGGATGTGATCGCTGCCCAACAGAGGAGTCAGGTCCAGGTTGTGCTGCTTGGCGGTCTCGCCCTGCAGGATTTCCAGCAGGTCGGTACGACCGATCAGCTCTTCGAGGGTGCGCACACCCAGCTTGGCAAGCCACTCGCGGGTTTCTTCGGCCACGTAGGTGAAGAAGTTGACCACCATGTCGACGGTGCCGATGTAGTGATTTTTACGCAGCGATTCGTTTTGGGTCGCAACGCCGGTGGCGCAGTTGTTGAGGTGGCAAATACGCAGGTATTTGCAGCCCAGTGCGATCATCGGTGCAGTACCGAAGCCAAAACTCTCTGCGCCCAGGATCGCAGCCTTGATCACGTCCAGACCGGTTTTCAGGCCGCCGTCGGTTTGTACCCGCACTTTGCCGCGCAGGTCGTTGCCGCGCAGGGTCTGGTGGGTTTCAGCCAGGCCCAGCTCCCACGGAGCGCCCGCGTACTTGATGGAGGTCAGCGGTGATGCACCGGTGCCGCCGTCATAGCCGGAGATGGTGATCAGGTCGGCGTAGGCCTTGGCCACGCCTGCGGCGATGGTGCCTACGCCTGCTTCTGCTACCAGCTTCACCGATACCAGCGCTTTCGGATTGACTTGTTTCAAGTCAAAGATCAACTGCGACAAATCTTCGATGGAATAGATGTCGTGGTGCGGCGGTGGCGAAATCAGGGTGACGCCCGGTACGGCGTAGCGCAGTTTGGCGATCAGGCCGTTGACCTTGCCGCCCGGCAGTTGCCCGCCCTCGCCCGGTTTGGCGCCTTGGGCAACCTTGATTTGCAGCACTTCGGCGTTGACCAGGTATTCCGGGGTCACGCCGAAACGGCCAGTGGCCACTTGCTTGATTTTGGAGCTTTTGATGGTGCCGTAACGTGCCGGGTCTTCGCCGCCTTCACCGGAGTTGGAGCGTGCGCCCAAACGGTTCATGGCTTCAGCCAGGGCTTCGTGGGCCTCTGGTGACAGGGCGCCCAGCGAGATACCGGCCGAGTCGAAACGCTTGAGAATCGAGTCCAGCGGTTCGATGTCGTCGATGGCCAGCGGCGTGTCGAGGGTCTTGACCTGGAACAGGTCGCGGATCATCGACACCGGACGCTTGTCGACCAGCGCGGTGTATTCCTTGAACTTGCTGTAGTCACCCTGCTGCACAGCGGCTTGCAGGGTAGCGACTACGTCCGGGTTGTAGGCGTGGTATTCGCCACCGTGCACGTACTTGAGCAGACCGCCTTGCTGGATCGGCTTGCGCGCACTCCAGGCCTCGGCTGCCAGCAGCTTTTGCTCGGCTTCAAGGTCGACGAAGCGTGCGCCCTTGATGCGGCTTGGCACGCCACGGAAGCTCAGGTCGCAGATTTCTTCGGACAGGCCGATGGCTTCGAACAACTGCGCACCGCGGTACGAGGCAATGGTCGAGATACCCATCTTCGACAGGATTTTAAGCAAGCCTTTGGTGATGCCTTTGCGGTAGTTTTTGAACACCTCATAGAGGTCGCCCAGCACTTCACCGGTACGGATCAAGTCACCCAGTACTTCGTAAGCCAGGA
Organism: Pseudomonas sp. DSV-1; assembly: GCF_035830915.1. Taxonomy (NCBI): domain Bacteria; kingdom Pseudomonadati; phylum Pseudomonadota; class Gammaproteobacteria; order Pseudomonadales; family Pseudomonadaceae; genus Pseudomonas; species Pseudomonas sp. DSV-1. The sequence goes on from NZ_JAYMYG010000001.1 coordinate 4,792,864, forward strand.
ACGGATAGACCGCCGAGGCGCCGAAGCCGATCAGCACCGCAAAGTGATGCGGGTCACGGGCAGTAGCGGTTTCAACCAGGATGTTGCTGTCGCAGCGCAGGCCTTTTTCGGTCAAGCGGTGATGCACGGCGCCCACAGCCAACGAGGCGTGAACCGGCAACTTGCCCGGTGCGATATGACGGTCACTCAGAACGATCTGGGTACGACCGGCGCGCGCGGCTTCTTCGGCCTGATCGGCGATATTGCGCACGGCCGCTTCAAGACCCACGCTCTCGTCGTAGTTGAGGTCGATGATCTGACGCTCAAAGCCCGGCAGGTCGAGGTTCATCAGCGAACGCCATTTGGCAGGCGAGATCACGGGCGAACTGAGGATCACACGGGAAGCGTGCTCCGGGGATTCCTGGAAGATGTTGCGCTCGGCACCGAGGCAGATTTCCAGCGACATGACGATGGCTTCACGCAGCGGGTCGATCGGCGGGTTAGTCACCTGCGCGAACTGCTGGCGGAAGTAGTCGTACGGCGTGCGAACACGCTGGGACAGCACGGCCATTGGCGTGTCGTCACCCATCGAGCCTACGGCTTCGTAGCCTTGCTCGCCCAACGGACGCAGCACCTGGTCGCGCTCTTCGAACGTCACCTGGTACATCTTCATGTATTGCTTGAGCTGATCAACGTCGTAGAACGCCGAACCGTGGTCGTTGTCTTCCATGGTCGCCTGAATGCGCAGGGCATTCTTGCGCAGCCACTGTTTGTACGGGTGGCGCGACTTCAAGCGGTTGTCGATGGAGTCGGTGTCCAGCACCTGACCGGTTTCGGTGTCCACGGCCAGGATCTGGCCCGGACCAACACGGCCTTTGGCGATCACGTCTTCTGGCTTGTAGTCCCACACGCCGATTTCAGAAGCGATGGTGATATAGCCGTTGGTGGTTGTCACCCAGCGCGCAGGGCGCAGACCGTTGCGGTCGAGCAGGCAGACAGCATAACGACCGTCGGTCATCACTACGCCAGCCGGGCCGTCCCACGGTTCCATGTGCATGGAGTTGTACTCATAGAACGCCCGCAGGTCGGGGTCCATGGTTTCAACGTTCTGCCACGCCGGTGGAATCAGCATGCGCACGCCACGGAACAGATCGATACCGCCGGTGACCATCAGTTCCAGCATGTTGTCCATGCTCGAGGAGTCAGAACCCACGCGGTTAACCAGCGGGCCGAGCTCGTCGAGGTCACCGATCAGGTCATTGGCGAACTTGGTGCGACGGGCCTGGGCCCAGTTGCGGTTGCCGGTGATGGTGTTGATCTCGCCGTTGTGGGCGAGAAAGCGGAATGGCTGGGCCAGCGGCCATTTCGGCAGGGTGTTGGTGGAGAAACGCTGGTGGAACACGCAAATTGCGGTTTGCAGGCGTTCATCGCTCAGGTCTGGATAGAAGGCGGTGAGGTCCGCCGGCATCATCAGGCCTTTATAAATGATGGTCTTGTGGGAAAAGCTGCAGATGTAGTGATCGGTGTCAGCGGCGTTGCTCACCGATGAACGGCGACGGGCGCTGAACAGTTTGATCGCCATGTCCTGATCGCTCAGGTTTTCGCCAGCGATGAACACTTGCTCGATCTGCGGCAAACGTTCCAATGCCAGACGGCCCAGAACGCTGGTATCGATCGGCACTTTGCGCCAGCCCACCAATTGCAGGCCCGCCGCGAGGATTTCGCGGTTCATGTTGTCGCGGGCCGCTTCAGCCTTGATCGGGTCCTGGTTGAAAAACACCATGCCGACGGCGTATTGCTTGGGCAAATCTGCGCCGAACTGTTCTTTGGCGGTTGCACGCAAGAACAGGTCAGGCTTTTGAATCAGCAGGCCACAACCGTCACCGGTCTTGCCATCTGCGTTGATCCCACCGCGGTGGGTCATGCAGGTCAGGGCTTCAATGGCGGTTTGCAGGAGGGTATGACTAGGCTCGCCCTGCATATGGGCAATCAGGCCGAAACCACAGTTATCCTTGAATTCATCGGGGTGGTACAGACCTGCTTTCATAGACACTTTCTCACCAGGCTGCCCCAAAAAGGGGCAAATTTCTTTTAATTCAACCACTTGCTCCCCGCGCTGAACGTACGCCAGCTTGGCAGGGGCAAAAGGGTGGTCATTCTACACACCGTCACATAGGCCCACAAATTTAACGGCGATTAACCGTAAGTTCGTGTCGCATTTATGAAAGGTTTAAAGCGATTGCTCGTGCTAGTCAAAACATTTTTGATGTCGACTGCTGCGCGGCGCAGACACCACAAGGCACACGGCTTGATAAGCCCGTATGCACAAGCAGGAATTTGATGTGCTAGAACGGCGACCTGGGTAAGGTCGCCGGATCATCAGCGAGCTGTAGCCAGCTCTTTTTGGACGCTGGCGACAGTGCGAGGCCAAGGTTTACCAGCCTGTGTCTTCGCTGGCAAGTTCTTGATTGCCGCGGTGGCTGCGGCATGGCTTGGGAAATTGCCGTAGGTGACGACGTACAGCGGCTTGCCGTTCAAGGACTTCTTGAAATAGCGAGCATCGCCGCCCAGTTCTTTAGCGACATTTTGCGCAGACGCTTCAGAGCTGGTGCCGACGATCTGCACCACATAGTTGTTGGCAGGCTGGCTGGAGTACCAGCTGCCGCCCGGTGCGGCCTTGGCAACAACGACCGGCTTCTCGACTGGCTTGACCACCGGCTTGGCTGCCGGGGCTGGGGCCGGAGCAGGCTTGGCGACAGGGGCAGGCGCTGGCTTGGCCGTCGCCACGGTTGGCGCCGGCGTCGCCACTGGCGCAGGGCCCGATGGCACGCCAACCGGTGGCGCCGTGGTGGTAACGGTTGGCGGCGAAGCTACACCGCCGTCGACCGCAGGCACACCGCCATCGTCGCCCTCAGGCATATCACCGGCCGCTTCGGCCAACGGACCACGCATCACCGGTTGGGATTGCCCCACCAGCGGCAATGGCATCGGCTGCGAAGAGCCAGCGAAATCAACAGACGGCTTGGCGCCGCCATTTGGAGCGGCCTGCCCCAGTTGTGTCTGTTCGGCACCCGGCGCGACTGGCGCCTTGCCACGACCAGGAATCAATACAGCAGCAGCGACAGCCACTACCACTACTGCACCAATGGCCAATACGTGTTTCTTCGGCATCTTGAACCCCATACTTGGACGCTTGACCGCTGAGCGGCTGGCAATCATGGCTTCGATCATTGCATCGCGGGCGACCTGGTTGATAGTGCCAGGCCAGCCTTCGGAGCTCTCGTGTATATCTGAGATCTGCTGAGCGCTAAAGAGTTCGATTCCTGCCCCAGCACCTTCGAGGCGCTGAGCCAGATACTCACGGGTTTCATCGAGGGTATACGGCTGCAATTCGATGACATGAAAACGTTCTTCATCCGGGCTCAACTGCTCCAGCCCGGCAATCATCGACGGCTCACCGAACAGGAACACATGCGGACGGCCTTCCGGCGCTCCCGCAGCCAGCGCCAGCAATGCTTCCAGTGCCGACTCGTCCAGCTGCTCGGCGTCATCGACCAACAAGTAGACTTCTTGTCCGGTCAGTGCCAATTGCACGACTTGGGCCAGAATGGAGCCGACATCGGGGCGTGCAACATTCAGGGTCTGTGCCACCTGGTGCAGAATGCCAGCCGCATCGCCAGCACCCCGCGCAGAAACCACAACACTCTGCACAGACTGTTTGTTGGTGCTCGCGACCAGCGCCTGGCGCAGCAAGGTTTTACCGCTGCCCTCAGGCCCGGCAACCACCAGCAACAACTGGCTGTAGCGGGCAAGGTGATGCAACTGCCCCAGCACCGGTTTGCGCTGGGCAGGGAAAAACTTGAAGCCCGGCACCCGTGGCGCAAAAGGGTCGTGGTTGAGCTGGAAGTGACCGAGGAACGCCTCGTCGGCATGCAAACTAGTCATCGGGATCTTATTAACCTTTAAGCTGAGCCAGCGCGCGGTAATCCGCACCCAGCGTGGCTTGGAGAACCTCGTGTGGATAATCGTCAGTCACCGTGGCTTCGCCCAGACGACGCAACAGCACCAGCCGCATGCGGCCGTCGATCACTTTCTTGTCAACCGCCATGTGCTGCATGAAGTCGGCTGGCGTCATTTCGCCGGGCGGCACTACTGGCAAACCGGCGCGCTGAAAAATTCGAATGCCGCGATCACGCTCTGCATGGCTGATCCAGCCCAGGCGGGCGGACATTTCCAGAGCCATTACGGTGCCAGCGGCTACCGCTTCACCATGTAACCATACGCCGTAGCCCATATGGGTTTCGATGGCATGGCCAAAGGTGTGACCGAGGTTGAGGGTGGCACGTACCCCCGTTTCGCGTTCATCGGCACCCACCACTTCAGCCTTGGCGGCGCACGAACGCTGGATCGCAGCGGTCAGGGCGACCTGATCCAGCGCACGCAACGCGTCCATGTTGTCCTCAAGCCAGGTCAGGAACGGCTCATCGCAAATCAGGCCGTACTTGATGACTTCTGCCAGCCCTGCAGACAATTCGCGGGCCGGGAGAGTGTTGAGGGTCTGGGTGTCGATCAGTACCAGGTTGGGCTGATAAAAAGCACCGATCATGTTCTTGCCCAGCGGGTGGTTGATCCCGGTTTTGCCGCCCACCGACGAATCGACCTGAGACAGCAAGGTGGTCGGCACCTGGATGAAATCAACACCGCGCTGGTAACAGGCAGCGGCAAAACCCGCCATGTCACCCACCACGCCGCCGCCCAAGGCAATCACCGTGGTGCGCCGATCGTGGCGAGCCGTGAGCAGGCCGCTGAAAATCAGCTGCAGGGTTTCCCAGTTTTTGAATGATTCGCCATCGGGCAGGACAATCGGCACTACCGAGTACTGCGCGAGGCTGCGCGTCAGGCGCTCAAGATAGAGGGGTGCGACCGTTGCATTGGTCACAATGGCCACTTGGCGACCCGCGATATGGGGGGCCAGCAACTGCGGCTGATCCAACAAACCTTCGCCAATATGAATCGGGTAGCTACGCTCGCCTAGATCAACCTTCAGTGTCTGCATGAATCCCCGCGTTGAAACAGGTCACCGGCGACCTGCTTCGCAATTATCAAGTGATGGTCGCCTCTTTTCTGACACGACCCGATAGCCTTTGCTGGCGCCGAGGATAGCGCATTTCGTACCGCACTTTAATGGTCCAGCACAGCGGTCTTACCGAGGAGCAAGCTGCGCCAGTCGCTCGAGAATATCCAGAACCACCATGCGAGGCGGTCGCTCATCGGTTTCGACCACCAGATCAGCGATTTCCCGATAGAGGGGATCGCGAATGGCCAGCAAGTCGCGCAGGATTTTTTCCGGGTTTGCGTTGCGTAGCAAAGGCCGATTGCGGTCACGTGAGGTACGCGCAACCTGCTGCTCGATGGAAGCATGCAAGTAAACCACTCGTCCGCCATTGCGCAACGCCTGGCGGTTTTCCGCACGCATGACGGCACCACCACCGGTCGCCAGCACGATGCCATTTTCATGACACAGTTCGACAATCATGGCCGTTTCACGGTCACGAAAGCCGGGCTCACCTTCTTTGTCGAAGATCCACGGGATATTGGCACCCGTGCGCACTTCAATTTCCTTATCGGAATCTTTGAACGGCAGGTGCAACTCTTTGGCCAGCAAACGTCCGATGGTGCTTTTTCCAGCCCCCATTGGCCCAACAAGAATCAAATTTCTCACAGAATCAATGACTCACAGCAATCGCCTGGTTGTTCATGATACGCGGAGTCAGGAACACCAGCAGTTCGGATTTTTTTTCCAGGACAACGTCTCTACGGAAAAGTCGGCCAACATACGGCAGATCTCCTAAAAATGGCACTTTATCTACTACTTTGCTCTGAGTATTTGAGAACACTCCCCCAATCACGATGGTTTCACCGTCCTTGACCAGCACCTTGGCCCGGACCTCATTCTTCTTGATTGGCGGCACATCATGGACCCGGTTCATGTAATCGGGCTCGTCCTTGGTTACGACGACCTCCATGATGACGCTGTTGTCAGGGGTTATTTGCGGTGTCACCTCCAGGGACAACGAGGCCTCCTTGAACGATACCGATGTGGCACCGCTTGAGCTGGACTCTTGATAGGGAATTTCAGTGCCCTTGAGGATTTTGGCGGTTTCCTTGTCGGAGGTAACTACTTTGGGCTGAGAGATGATTTCACCGTTGCCGGTTTTTTCCATGGCTGCCAGCTCCAGGTCCAACAACACATTGTTGGTGATAAAGGCGATGCCCAGCCCTGATGTATTACCCGAAACGCCCAGGTCCACAAAGGGCGCGCTCAGATCGCCGGGCACTGCCCCTGATGCAGGCGTGCGGGTAATACCGCCCGCACTCCAGTGGCCTTCGTTGCGCAGGGTGCCACCCCAACGAACCCCCAGGCTTTTCTCATAGTCCACACCCGCCTCAACAATTCGGGCTTCGATCATCACCTGACGTACCGGCACATCCAGCTGAGCCACGAGGCGGCGCAACTCCTCCAGCCGCTCACCAGACTCAAAGGCAATTATGTTATTGGTGCGCTCATCCACGGCGATTGTGCCCTGCCCGTCAACGTCGGGCTGAGCACCGGTCACAGACTGGAACAATTTGGCAATATCTGCAGCCTTGGCGTAATTGACCTGCACCAGCTCTCTGCGCAAAGGCGCAAGGCGGGCCAGTTGATTGCGGGCCTCAAGTTCATGACGCTCGCGAGCCGCGATGTCTTCAGAGGGCGCGATCAACAGCACATTACCCTCAAGGCGCTTGCCCAGACCCTTGCTTTTAAGCACCAGATCCAGCGCCTGATCCCACGGTACGTCCTGCAGGTTCAGGGTAATGCTGCCCTGTACGGCGTCGCTGACCACCACATTGAACCCCGTGAAATCTGCCAGTAGCTGAAGCACTGCGCGCACTTCGACCTCCTGAAAGTTCAGGGACATTGTTTCGCCGACATACGAAGAGGGGATGACTGTGGCCTGGGCAGCCGCCAGCGTTGACTGCGAATTCAGCGCACTCCATAGCGCCAGTACGCAGACCGGTAAAATCCTTTTCATGGTGTTTATCCGTTAAGAGTGTTGCTTTAAAGGGATCGTCAGGGACCTTTCCAACCAGCCGCCCCGACCATCGGAAATCACTTCAAACACTTCAACCTGGGTCACGTCCACCGAAGCAAGCTGGCCATTGTTGCGCCCCAGGTAATCACCTACTTTCAAACGGTGGATGACACCGTTAACCCGTAGCAATGCGTTGGTTTCCAGATCATTGGACAGCGTCCCGACCATCTCGAATTGCTCAAGATCGAAGCCTTCCAGAAACTGCCGTGCCCGGTCACCGTCAAGCTCGTCACCGACGAGGCTGACCTGCCAATTGCCAGCCCCGCGCCCGGGCACGGCCTGAAAAGGATTGCGCAGCGTCAACGCGTCATAGGTGAACACGTGCGCTGGATTGATTTCCGGAAGAGGCTCAATGGCCTCACCCGAGTGCACCTGAGCGGTCTGCAAATACGTTTGCAGCTCAACGGTACCCTGCGGGCCATCGCACCCCGCCAGCGTCGCCAGCAATCCAGCGCCAAACAGTCGAAAACAGACACTCATGGGATCAGTCCTTGATCGTGGGTGCGGTAGGCCCTGGCCAGCAGCGTCATGCGTAACTGGCCGCTACCTGAGCTGTTGAGCGGAGCAAGTGCGAAATCATGAAGGGTGACTATGCGTGGCAGGCTCGCCATGGCGCTGACGAAGAGCCCCAACTCGTGGTACCCACCGGCGAGAGTCATCTGCAGGGGCAGTTCGGCATAGAACGGCTGAAGGACTTCGGGCAACCACTCAATATGCTCGACCACCAGGCCGTTGAGGTGGCTCAGTCGCGAAATCTCATCCAGCAAACCGGGCACTTGCGCCTGGGCAGGGAGTTGTTCGAGCAATACGCCAAAGGCGGCTTCCAGCCCTTGCATTTGCTTCAAGTAGGCATCCAGGTTCGCAACCTGGGCAACCCTGGATTCAAATTCGGCCTTTAGTCTGGCTTGAGCTTCATGCTGCAGTTGCAACCGGGCAAACGAGGGCTGCAACAGCAACGGATACCCCAGCGCCAGGATCATGCCCAACCACGCCAGCGCGACGAGATTTTTGCGTTTTGGCGACCAGACTCCCGGATGCCCGAGGTCCAGCTCCCGAAGGTCAAAGCTGCGCAGGCTGTGTAGCCACTGCGCGGCCATCACAACGCCCCCGCAGCGGGTGTATGCCGGGCCTCGCGCACCGTCAGTTGAAACTGACGCTCTGGCCCGCCGGCATGGGCAGGATCGGCCTTGACGTCATTGAGCTCGGGCGTTTCCAGCCAGTGTGAAGCATCCAGATTGCGCATCAATTGCGCGACGAGGGTATTGGACTGGGCAACCCCCGTGATGACTATTGTGCCCTCGGTCATTTTCACGTCAGTGAAGTGCACGCCTTCGGGCAAGCTGCGCGCCAATTGCTCCAGAATAATCCCGCTGCTCGATCGGCTGCTCTGCAGCGCCCCGATTGTTTGCATACGCTCAAGCAATTGCTCGCGGCGTACTTTCAACTGATCGATTTGCTCCGCACGGCCGTCCAGCTGGAACGTGGCACTGCGGATCAAGTCATTGCGCTCCAGCTGCTGCTCTACCAGGTTGTCGATAAACTGGTCAGCAGCAAACAATCCGGCCACTGTTCCCACCGACAGGACTGCCAGCACCATCAAAAACCGCTTGCGCCGCTTTTCACGCAACAACGCGCGCCAGGGCAACAAATTGATTCTCGCCATCAATCAAACCCCCTCAAGGCCAGACCGCAGGCAGTCAACAACACAGGAGCATCGCAGAGCAAGGCTTCAGGTGCGAGCCCAGGCTCAACGTTCATGCCCATAAAGGGATTGGCGGCGCGTACAGGCCTTCCGAGCCGGGCTTCAACCCACTGACTCAGCCCCGGAGTCGCTGCCGCCTTGCCAGCCAATATGATCATGTCGATCGTGCCTTCAACGCCGGACTGAAAAAACAGCTCCAGCCCGCGCTCCAGATGCCCGGACACCCTGCTTTCGAATCCGTGCGCCTCTGTGTCTCCGTGCTCAGGGAGCAACTCGCGGTAGTAAACAACCTGCCCTTGGTACACAACGCTCAACAGCGCTGCATGGGTTGCAAGGTCGAGTACTGCCACTGCACCTTGCAGCGCCATGTCCGCTGTCATTGCCTCAACCCCGCACGCCAGGGCATGGGCCTGGACAGCAACCACCCGAGGGGTCAGGCCTGCGCCGGTCAAGACCGAACGATGCCACTCAAGAGCCTCTTGGCGGCACGCCGCCATCTGCACGCGGACCCGTCCGGGATGGGTCGATGAAACGTCTTCAACCTCGAAATCAAGCGCCACGTCATCCAGCGCATAAGGAATGTATGGCTCCGCTTCCAGTCGTACATGAAGCTCAAGCTCGACTTCATTCAAACCCGCCTCGATCTCCAGGGTTTTGCAGATGACTTGCCCATCAGGCATCCCGACAATCGCATCACGGGTCACAACGGCAGCTTTTTCCAGCGCCCCGAGGAGCACTTGAACGACACTTTTGGACTCGGCGCCGGTCTGAAGTTCCGTAAGCCCGGCTGGCAGCGGTTCTATGGCATAACCCTGGAGCTTGAGCCGGCCCTGGGAGCGGCTCAGTTCGACGATTTTGATTGCTTGCTGGCTGATATCAACGCCGAGACAGCGATGGCGTGTTCTGGGAAGAAATCCGGGCACTTTTGTTTTCCCTAATGCAATCCGTAACTTACGGAGGGTAAAAAATGAGATCCGTTCAAAACCTGTTCTGACATGCGGCTCATGACGCCCATGAGCGAAAAATGCTTATAATGCCGTGCGTTTTTTTCCGTATCGTCGACCCGGCGCAGCTGCGCACTACCCTGACGTGCAAACCCATTTCTTAATCTGGAAATCCAAAAGCCTTGATTCGTCTGCTGAAGTTTTTCGGGTGGTCTTTCGTTGCTGTGTTCTGCGGGCTGTTGCTCGTGTTGAGCGGCGCGTTTCTCTATCTTAGTCCTGGCTTGCCGTCCGTAGAGTCGTTGAGAAGCATCCAGTTGCAGATTCCTTTGCGGGTCTACACCAGCGACGGAAAGTTGATCGCAGAGTTTGGCGAAATGCGCCGCTCTCCAATCAAGTTCACCGACATTCCCCCCAATTTCATCAATGCCCTGCTCTCTGCAGAAGATGACAACTTCGCCAATCATTACGGGGTTGATCCCAGTAGCCTGATGCGTGCCGCTACCCAACTGGTAAAAAGCGGACACATACAATCAGGTGGCAGCACCATCACCATGCAGGTGGCGAAGAACTATTTCCTGTCCAGCGAGCGCAGCTTTTCGCGCAAAACCAACGAGATCCTGCTGGCACTGGAAATCGAACGCGAACTGACCAAGGACGAAATCCTTGAGCTGTATGTGAACAAGATTTACCTGGGCAACCGCGCTTACGGCATCGAAGCCGCTGCGCAGGTTTACTACGGCAAGTCGATCCGCGACCTGAGCCTGGCGCAGATGGCCATGATTGCCGGCCTGCCCAAGGCCCCTTCGCGCTTTAATCCACTGGCCAATTCGGTACGCAGCAAAGAGCGCCGCGACTGGATCCTGGGCCGCATGTACAAGCTGGGCAAGATTGATCAGGCCAGCTACGAAGCTGCTGTCGCAGAGCCCGTAAACGCCAGCTACCACGTGCCAACCCCGGAAGTGAGCGCGCCTTACATCGCTGAAATGGCCCGGGCCGAAATGGTCGGACGCTATGGTAGCGAGGCTTACACCGAAGGTTTCCGCGTCACAACAACGGTGCCAAGCGACCTTCAGGAGCTCGCCAACACTGCAGTTCACGAAGGTCTGATTGCCTATGACCAGCGCCACGGCTATCGAGGCCCCGAGTCGCGCCTGCCGGGCAAGACCCTGGCCGTCTGGACTCAAGAGCTGGCCAAGCAACGGGCAATCAGCGGCCTGGAGCCTGCAATCGTGACCCAGGTCGACAAGGACGGCCTGCAAGTGCTGACCCGCACCGGCGAAGTTCACGTTTCCTGGAACACCATGAAATGGGCACGCAAGTTCCTCAATACCAACAGCATGGGCCCAATGCCCAAGCAGCCTTCGGATGTCGCTCAGGTCGGCGACCTGATTCGCGTGCAGCCGCAGACCGATGGCAGCTACAAGTTCAGCCAGGTGCCCACCGTACAAGGTGCGCTGGTATCCCTGGACCCGAACAACGGCGCTATCCGCTCACTGGTGGGAGGCTTTGCCTTCGAGCAGAGCAACTACAACCGTGCGATGCAAGCCAAACGCCAGCCAGGCTCAAGCTTCAAGCCTTTCATTTACAGCGCCGCGCTGGATAACGGCTACACCGCCGCCACTCTGGTGAACGATGCACCGATCGTGTTTGTCGACGAGTACCTGGACAAGGTCTGGCGTCCAAAGAACGACACCAACACCTTCCTCGGCCCGATTCGCGTGCGAGAGGCCCTGTACAAATCTCGCAACCTGGTCTCGATCCGCTTGCTGCAAAGCCTGGGTGTCGACCGCACCGTCGACTACATCAGCAAGTTTGGCTTCAACAAGCAGGACCTGCCGCGCAACCTGTCGCTGGCCTTGGGAACTGCAACCCTGACGCCTATGGAGATCGCTACCGGCTGGAGCACGTTCGCCAACGGTGGTTACAAAATCACGCCGTATCTGATCGACAAGATCGAAAGCCGCAACGCCGAGACCCTGTTCGTGGCCAACCCGCCAAGCGTGCCCAAAGCCGCAGGCAAGGATGTGCCGCCAGAAGCTGCAGCGCTGACCATCGACACCATCAATGCAGCACCCGGCCTGCCTACCGTCGAGACGCAAGCCGTGGCCGAACGCATTGTTGACGGCCGCACCACTTACATTCTCACCAGCATGCTGCAGGACGTGATCAAGCTCGGTACTGGTCGCCGCGCCCTGGCGCTGGGACGCACCGACCTGGCGGGTAAAACCGGTACGACCAACGAGTCCAAGGATGCATGGTTCTCAGGCTACAACGCCGATTACGTGACTACCGTATGGACCGGCTTTGACCAACCTGAAAGCCTCGGCCGTCGGGAATATGGTGGCACCGTAGCCCTGCCGATCTGGATGACCTACATGGGTGGCGCGCTCAAGGGCAAGCCGGCTCATACGTTGCCTGAACCCGAAGGCATCCTCAGCTTGCGGATTGACCCGTTAAGTGGCCGTATCGCTTCCCCTGGAACGCCAGGCGCCTACTTTGAGCTGTTCAAGAGCGAAGATACGCCGCCGACCAACAGCGAACTGGGCAACAGCGTAGCGCCTGGCAGCCCGCTGCCGGCAGATGATGGGGCTCCAATAGATCTCTTCTGACGAAGAGAGCAGCGAGCGCTTAGCTACAAGTTGCAGGTGAAGAGCGGTTGTTCGCGTGTAACTTGTAGTTTGCTCAAGCGAGCATGTACTTCAAGGGACCAGTCCCGTCGAGCATCTCAGCTACCGGCGCCATGGCCAGCTGATCGATACGGGTACTTTCGGCGTGTGCCTCCCAGCGCGCCAGGCTTTCGGCCAGGACATCGCAGTGCTGCGCGAACCCTCCATATACATCTCTGCGACTGGGCACCCTGAACCTCAATTGGTATAGCCCCTCGCGGGTTTTCTGGACGTTGCCCATCTCGCGCATCAACAGATTCATGACTCGTACTTGCTGTTCAAATACACCGTCGGCCCGCGTCATTACCTCACGGTAGTGAGCCCGCAGTTGTTGGGCGACGTGTTCAAGTGCCTGATCCACAAACAGTACTTCACGCTCCGTCACCAGCGAGCAATGGGCATTCAGCGCTTGCTGGCTTCGACGCAGAACCGCCCAACTGCTCGGAATGTAACTGTCGACCATGAACTGCTGGCCAACGTCGACCCGTTGCTTGAGCAGCCCATCGGATTCTGGCACGCCGATTTTTTGCTCAAGCATCGCGTGACTCACAGCATGCTGGGTGACGGTATCGCTCAACGGCCCCCACATCACATGCGACACCTGCCCCTGACCAAACTCCACCGGCATGAAGTGACGCAAGGTTCCGTGATGCTGATAAGGCTCCCCAAGCAATTGGCTCAGGCCTGCCACAAACACCCCAAAACCTGCAGGCACATTCGTAAAGCTGAGCACCGAACCTGCGCGATAAGCCGATAACGGGCTGTTCATCCAGCTTCCAGGGACACTGGGGATCGAGTCGTGATGGTTGACCATGCGCTGATGCACCAGCCCACTGGCTGCATTGACGAAGGCCCCATCTGCTGCACGAGGGGCTCCATAGGTGTAGAGCCGTACGTCGCAAGCCCGGCGCAAACGCAGCATCTGCGCAAGGATCAAACCAATTGCCCCTCCCTGGCTGTGACCGCAGACCAGTACTTTTTGCCCGGCATGGAATTTATCCAGATAAGCATCAACAAGCTCAAACGCCTGCCGTGCAGCTTCGTAAAAACCGCCATGCACCTTTCCCTCGCCTTCTTCAAACGGCACTTGAGGGGCATCTGCATCCTGCAAGAGGTCGGACCAGGAGCAGGTGCCTCGAACCGCAATCAAAATGACTTTGTCGTTATGGGTCACAAAGGTTTGTGCACTTGTACCTTTTGATCCAAAACGAATATCACCGCGAAAATGCACACTGGTCGGAGTCTGCTGATCCGCCCCACCAAGAGGGTTATTGACCGGATACAGCACAGGGTCAAAAGGAACAATTTCCAGTCGTCTGGAGTACGCCACCTCTTCATACAGCGGGTAATAGGACTTGGCTTGCTCCGGGCTGACCTGCCAGTCCCCCATGCTCAACTCCGCACAGGGCGTGGTCACTCGCGACTTGCCTGTGGCGTGCTCGAAAGGACAATTGCTCAACGTGGCCATCAATGCCAACTGGTAAAGATTCAGCGCGCAAAACTGCGAATCGGTAGACAGCAACGGGCACAAGGCTCGCAAGGGCCGAACTTCCAGCAAGGCATGACGACCGACCGCCAGGGATACCCCAAGTGGGCCGCGTTCAAGGGGGTGGTGACAATCGACCATAGGCGGCAAGTGCGAAACATGCTCGACAAGGTGTCGGACTTCAACCTGGAAGTAATCGGTACAGGCATCGATAGGTAGCGGTTTATGCTGCGTGCGGGCGCCGTTTTTATTGAGGTATCGGGTGTGCTCGGCCCTGACCTGAAGCTCGGTAATCTTGAGGGGGTAATGCTTGCGATGGATTAGCCGCGAATACACATCATTGCGACCGCTATATAACTGCCTGAACGTGATGGCAACTGGCTCTACAAGATGATTGCCAACCTCACCGACTCCAGTGGCATCCAGATGGCCGCTGTGCTTCTTTCCTTCCCTGTCTACGAGCTCATAGACCAACCCTGCATAGGGCTCACCTGCGCCTCGCTCGTCAATCAATTGAAAACTGGTCCTGCTATTGCGCTTCTGACGTGAGGGCGTGAACATCCGTGATTCCTATAGGCACAGAGGGCAAACTTCAGAAAAAAGCACCCTTAAAATAAAGGAGTGACGCTAACGGATGATCGCGGGACTTTATGTAAGAAAGATCCTATTTTTTATGTGGAATAATCCCGTCTTCCTACGAGCTGATAAATGATCCAGCCCTGCAAAAACTAAAAAGCCCCGACGCTTTGCAGCGCCGGGGCTTGAGTTGACACGCTACACGGGTTTAGCCGTTGAAGACGTCATCAACGCTTTTGAGCGGGTAGTTCTTCGGGTATGGCAGGGTTGCAACACCGGTCTCGATAGCCGCTTTGGCAACTGCGTCGGAGATCAGGGTGATCAGGCGCACGTCCATTGGTTTCGGGATGATGTATTCACGACCGAATTCCAGCTTGATGCCGCCGTAGGCGTCACACACTTCTTGTGGCACTGGCAGTTTGGCCAGTTCACGAAGCGCATTGGCCGCTGCGATTTTCATTTCTTCGTTGATGCGCTTGGCGCGAACGTCCAGAGCACCACGGAAGATGAACGGGAAGCCCAGTACGTTGTTGACCTGGTTCGGGTAGTCCGAACGACCGGTGGCCATGATCACGTCGTCACGGGTGGCGTGAGCCAGTTCCGGCGAGATTTCCGGATCAGGGTTCGAGCACGCGAACACGATCGGGTTAGGTGCCATGCGCAGCAAGTCTTCAGCGCTCAGCAGGTTCGGACCCGACAGGCCAACGAACACGTCTGCGCCGTTCATGGCGTCAGCCAGGGTGCGCTTCTCGGTTGCGTGGGCGAATACCGCCTTGTACTGGTTCAGATCGTCACGGCCGGAGTGGATCACGCCGGTGCGGTCGATCATGTAGATGTTTTCGATGGTTGCACCCATGCTCACCAGCAACTTCATGCAGGAGATGGCTGCTGCACCGGCGCCCAGGCAAACGATCTTGGCGTCAGACAGGGTCTTGCCAGCGATTTCCAGGGCGTTGATCATGCCGGCCGCGGTCACGATAGCGGTGCCGTGCTGGTCATCGTGGAATACAGGAATATCGCACTGCTCGATCAGAGCACGTTCGATCTCAAAGCACTCAGGTGCCTTGATGTCTTCGAGGTTGATGCCGCCGAAGGTGATGGAGATGCGTTTTACGGTGTCGATGAAAGCCTGTGGGCTCTCGGAGTCAACTTCGATATCGAATACATCGATACCGGCAAAGCGCTTGAACAACACGCCTTTGCCTTCCATAACAGGCTTGGAGGCCAATGGGCCGAGGTTACCCAAGCCCAGAATAGCGGTGCCATCGGAAATCACGGCTACCAGGTTGCCTTTGCCAGTGTATTTGTAGGCAAGTTCAGGGTCGCGGGCGATTTCGCGTACTGGTTCGGCTACACCCGGGCTGTAAGCCAGCGCTAGATCGCGGGCTGTAGCGGTAGGTTTGGTGAGCTCGACACTCAGTTTCCCTGGACGGGGCTGGGCATGGTATTCGAGAGCGGCGGTTTTCAAATCAGACATGTGGGCATTCCGCTTTTTTGCTGTTGGACAGACGAATCGCCGAGCATACGCGTGTCGCAAAGTCCCGACAAGACTGACCAGTCAGCAGTGTCAAGGGCTTTGCCTTACGACTTTGGCCCAAGAGCCGCGCCCCATAAGGGCTAGAGTGTTCACAATCTATATTAAAAATTGTCTACAATTTTTAATGCGCTGCCACTTTCAGCATCCCCGGATGAGTCAAAGACAACATCCAGCGCGCCTGCCCTTCCTTTAACCCGCCTCGACGCGAACGATCCAGCACCCAGCCTCTGGCCTCGACCTGTTTACCTTGCAGGCCAGCAAGGGTTTTCTGATCGAAATTGGCCAACTGATTGGGTGCAATATGCAGCACCAAACCACCCTGCATATCGATCCAAAGCCCCCCACGATTGCGCTGCACCTTGTCGACCTTACCGCCCACCAGAGCAAAGCCTGAACGGCTGATTTGCTGCGGCGCCAGCACCGGCGATTGCCGCCAAAGCCCCAGGCCTGCTGCCCGGGCACTGCGCTCAGCCGCTTGCTGACAATCGAGCAGTGCGACATTGGGCGCTATCGCCACCTGATACCCCAGGCCATCTGCCAGAAGCTGGGCTTCTAGATTGCTGCCATCAGCACCAAACACATGGGCCAGGGTACGACCATAACGGTCCTGGGCCTGCGTACCCACCAACAGCCCGACCCGGCCATCGCTGCGCGCAACCAGCGCTTGCAGGCGTTTGTGGGCTGCGCCAGCAAAAGGCTCGGCGGACTGGCCTTTCTTACCTGTTTCAGGAGCATTGATACCGATCATGCGCACGCTGCGACCATCCTTCAGACGCAAGGTGTCGCCGTCGGACACGCGCTCTACCAACGCGTAGGAAACAGCGCCAGGGGCCGGGCAAAGCGGCGCAGCCCAAGCGCCGGAAAACCAAATCGCAGGCATAAAAAAGGCGCCCGCAAGGGACGCCTTTTTCAATAACCTGACCAGACCCGAAAGGCTGCTCAAGGTCATCAGCCTTACTCGGCTGCTTTTTCTGCTTCTGCTGCTGGAGCTGCTGCTTTAGCGCCGAAAGCACCAAAACGAGTCTTGAAGCGATCAACACGACCGCCAATGTCCAGAGTCTTCTGCTTACCGGTGTAGAACGGGTGGCACTCGTTGCATACGTCAGTGCCCAGTGGCTTGCACAGGTTCGAACGAGTTTCGAACTTGTTGCCGCAGCTGCAAGTTACCAGGATTGTTTCGTACGCTGGATGGATATCGGCTTTCATGGGGTATTCCTCGGGCTAGCGTGCCGCCACTCAACACCATTGTTGAATACCGCACGTAAAATTAGGGCGCCGATAATACCAGACCTTTGCATTGACGCAAGCGGCCAAGCATGCTCCATCAAAAATCATTCATCTTTCAGCACCTGGCCTTTTAGTCCCGCAGGGCTTTGTCTGCTAGGCTCCGGGCCATCTTTGCCGTTCATCACTTGAGAGCCCCGCGTGCCCGACGCCATTTTGCGCCTTGCCCTGCCTTCCCCCCTGCGCCGACTGTTTGATTACCGGGCGCCTGCTGGCGTGCTGCGCAGTCAACTCCAGCCGGGCATGCGCCTGCGGGTGCCGTTTGGGCGACGCGAGATGATCGGCATCCTGGTCGAAGTGGTCGATCACAGCGAAGTCCCGGCCGACAAGCTCAAACCGGCGATTGCCCTGCTCGACGCCGTGCCGCCGCTGCCGGCTTCCTTATTTAAGCTGTGCCTGTGGACGTCCCAGTATTACCAGCACAGCCTGGGCGACACCCTGAGCTGGGCGCTGCCGGTTTTGCTGCGCCAGGGCGAACTGGCCGAGACTCGCCAGGAGCGTTTCTGGCAGATAGCCCCCGGCGCCCGGATGGACGATCCGCGCATCGCCCGCGCACCGCGCCAGCGTGAAGCACTGGCCACGCTTGCCCAACACCCCCACGGCGTGGCGCATCAGCTATTGAGCAAGCTGATGCTGAGCAAAGACAGCCTCGACCTGCTGCTGGCCAAAGAACTGGTGACCGTTGAAGTGCGCCGGCACGCACCCAGCGAGCGTCACGAACATTGGCTGGCCCAACCAGAGCTGCCGCTCAACAGCGAGCAACGGGCGGCCTACGAAGCGATTCGCGCAGGTTTTGACCACTTCCATGCCTTCTTGCTGGCCGGAGTGACCGGCAGCGGCAAGACCGAAGTGTATTTGCAGTTGATCCGCGAGACCCTGCAGGCGGGCAAGCAGGCACTGGTGTTGATCCCCGAAATCAACCTTGGTCCGCAAACCCTGGCCCGTTTCGAGCAGCGCTTCAATGCGCGCATCGCCTTGGTGCATTCGGCGGTCAACGACCGTGAGCGCCTTGAAAGCTGGCTGGCGGCACGGGATGGCGAGGCCGACATTATTATTGGCACTCGTTCTGCGCTGTTCACCCCGATGAAAAACCCCGGGCTGATCATCATCGACGAAGAGCATGACGGCTCTTATAAACAGCAGGAAGGTTTGCGCTATCACGCCCGAGACCTGGCGCTGGTTCGAGCTCGGCAGGAAAACATCCCCATCGTGCTGGGCTCCGCGACACCTTCTCTTGAAAGCCTGCACAACGCCTACACCGGTCGTTATGGCCTGCTGCGGTTGAATGAGCGCGCTGGCGGGGCCAAACAACCTCGCTTCCTGCGTCTTGATGTGAAAAGCCGCCCGCTGGACAGCGGGATATCCGGCCCGATGCAACAAGCCATCGGTCAGACTCTCGCTGCCGGCCAACAAGTCCTGGTGTTTCTGAACCGCCGCGGCTTTGCCCCCACACTGTTATGCCATGACTGCGGCTGGATGTCGGAGTGCCAACGCTGCGATGCGCGCATGACCGTTCATCAGCGCTCCGGCGAACTGCGCTGCCACCACTGCGGCTACGTCGAGCGCGTTCCACGCAATTGCCCGCAATGCGGCAAGGTTGATTTACGCCCGGTAGGCGCAGGGACTGAGCGCGCTGAAGAGCGGCTGGGGATTTTGTTCCCCGACTACCCCGTGCTGCGGGTCGATCGCGACAGCACCTCGCGCAAAGACGCGATGAACCAGTTGTTTGCCACCATTCAAAAGGGTCAACCGTGCATTTTGATCGGCACGCAAATGCTCGCAAAAGGCCATCACTTCCCACGGGTGACGCTGGTCTCGATTCTGGATGCCGATGGCGGCCTGTTCTCCGGTGATTTTCGCGCCAGCGAGCGCATGGCCCAACTCATCGTTCAAGTCGCAGGCCGTGCGGGCCGCGCCGAAGAGCCGGGCAAGGTAATCATCCAGACCCATCTGGCCGACCATCCGTTGTTGATCCAGCTCACTGAGCAGGGCTATTTTGCCTTTGCCGAACAGGCTTTGAGCGAGCGTCGGGCTGCGGGGCTGCCACCTTTCGCGCATTTGGCGCTGCTGCGTGCCGAAGCCCATAAACCCGGACAGGCGGAAGGTTTTCTGGATGAGGCCTGCACCGAGGCTGAACGCCTGCTGGCCGAATTGAATCTGGGCGGCATCGAACTGCTCGGCCCGGTGCCCGCACCGATGGAACGCCGCGCGGGGCGCTACCGCGCCCAGTTGTTACTGCAAGCCAACGCCAGGGGGCCGCTGCATCGATTGCTGAGCCAATGGCTGCTGGCCCTTGAACAAATGCCCAGCGGTCGCCAGGTTCGCTGGTCGTTGGATGTGGATCCGGTAGACCTTTATTAAGTCACCTCATGACACCCGCACCCACCGTTTTGCAGTAATAACCGAACACCGCAGATCCATAACCCGCCTGCTATGGTTGGCAAGGCCGACCCGGCAACGGATAATGCCCAGTTTTTCCACCTGCGCACTGAAGCGCTACCGCGCTTGCGGTCGAAAGAGAAGACCATGAAAGACACCATTCGCCAGCTGATTCAACAAGCCCTAGCTCAACTCGTCACAGAAGGTGTGTTGCCTGAAGGCCTGACGCCAGCGATTCAGGTGGAAAACGCCCGTGACAAAACCCACGGCGACTTCGCCAGCAATATCGCCATGATGCTGGCCAAGCCTGCGGGCATGAAGCCCCGTGATCTGGCTGAAAAAATCATCGCCGCACTGCCGGCCGATGAGCAAATCAGCAAGACCGAAATTGCAGGCCCCGGCTTCCTGAACTTCTTCCAGAACACCCAGGCCCTGGCCTCGCGCCTGGACGCAGCCCTGGCCGATCCAAAAATCGGCGTGCGCAAAGCCACTCCAGCCATGCGCACCGTGGTCGATATGTCGGCGCCCAACCTGGCCAAAGAGATGCACGTGGGCCACTTGCGCTCCACCATCATTGGCGACGGCGTGGCCCGCGTGCTGGAGTTCCTGGGCGACGACGTGATTCGTCAAAACCACGTAGGCGACTGGGGCACCCAGTTCGGCATGCTGATGGCCTACCTGGAAGAAAACCCGATCACCAGCGACGAGCTGAGTGACCTGGAGAACTTCTACCGCGCCGCCAAGAAACGTTTTGACGAGTCGCCGGAATTTGCCGATCGCGCCCGTAGCCTGGTGGTCAAACTCCAAGCCGGCGATCCGGACTGCCTGGCGCTGTGGACCAAGTTCAAGGACATCTCGCTGTCGCACTGCCAGAAAATCTACGAGCAGTTGAACGTAAAATTGACCATGGCCGACGTGATGGGCGAAAGCGCCTACAACGACGACCTGATCAACGTGGTTAACGACCTCAAGGCCAAAGGCATGCTGGTCGAGAGCAATGGCGCCCAGTGCGTATTCCTCGACGAGTTCAAAAATGCCGACGGCGAGCCCCTGCCGGTCATCATCGTCAAAGCAGACGGTGGCTATCTGTACGCGACAACCGACCTGGCAGCCATCCGCTATCGCAGCGGCGTATTGAAAGCTGATCGCGCCCTGTACTTCGTCGACCAGCGTCAGGCCCTGCACTTTCAGCAAGTGTTTGCCGTAGCCCGCAAGGCCGGTTTCATCACCCATCCGATGGAAATGGAGCACATGGGCTTCGGCACCATGAACGGCGCTGATGGCCGTCCATTCAAGACCCGTGATGGCGGTACGGTCAAACTGATCGACCTGCTCAACGAAGCCAAAGAGCGCGCTTACACGCTGGTCAAAGAGAAAAACCCGGAGCTGGCGGAAGACGAACTGCGCGCCATCGCCAAAGTTGTCGGGATTGGCGCCGTGAAATACGCGGACCTGTCCAAGCACCGCACCAGTGACTACAGCTTCAACTTCGACCTGATGTTGAACTTTGAAGGCAATACCGCACCTTACCTGCTGTATGCCTACACCCGTGTCGCGGGCGTATTCCGCAAGCTGGGCAAGGGCTTCGAAGAGGTGCAGGGTCAGATCGTGCTTGAAGCTGCGCAAGAGCATGAACTGGCAGCCAAGCTGGCACAGTTCGGTGAAGTGCTGAACAACGTTGCTGAAAAAGGCACCCCGCACACCCTCTGCACCTACCTGTACGAAGTAGCCGGGCTGTTCTCCAGCTTCTACGAGAACTGCCCGATCCTGAGCGCAGAAAACGAAGCGCAAAAACAAAGCCGCTTGCGCCTGGCTGCTCTGGCGGGCCGTACCCTAAAGCAAGGCCTGGAACTGCTGGGTCTGGAAACTCTGGAGCGCATGTAAGTTGGCAGCCAAGAAAAAACCTGCACCCAAGCGCGGCGCCAGTCGGTACCAGGCACCGGCTAAAAAGCCGATTCCGGGCTGGCTATGGATGGCCATCGGCCTGACCGTTGGCGCATTTATCGTGTTTTTGATGAAGCTTGAGCCCGGCCAGGGCGACGACGTCAAACGGGTCAAGCAAGAGCAGGTCAAAGCCACGAAAGCGGCGGAAGCCAACAAGACAGCGCCTAGCCCGACCCAGCCGGCCAAACCCAAGTACGACTTCTACACCCTGCTGCCCGAGTCTGAAGTGATCGTGCCGCCAGAAGCCGTACCCGAGAAGACCCTGCCAACGCCGCAAACCGCGCCGCTGGCACCGGTCACGCCGGCTGAAGCTGCAAAAATCGACACCGCCCGCGCCCAGGCAGCCCTGAGCGGTATTACACCGCCTCCTGCGCCGCCTGTCGTCAAAGCGGCGCCGGTCACCAAGTTCTTCCTGCAAGCGGGCTCGTTCCGCAAACAGGCCGATGCTGAAAAGGTACGGGCGCAAATCATCCTGCTGGGCCAGACCGCTACGGTTGAAGCCGGTACGGTAAAAGACGAAACCTGGTACCGGGTGCTGGTCGGTCCGTTCAGCAACCGCGATCAATTGACCGTGGCCCAAAAGCAATTGGCGGGCGGCGGATTCAACAACTTGCTGCTGCAACAACGACGCTGACAGCAACCGTTCCCACGGGGTTCCACTGCACCCTGTGGGAGCGGGCTTGCTCGCGATGCAGGCGACCCGGAGTGTCAGGGTAATCGCGGTGATGCCATCGCGAGCAAGCCCGCTCCCACACCACCCTCGCAAAATTCTGCCCCCCCGCTCATCCCCATTCCCTCCCCGCTGTTGAAAAATCCGCGACAACCCCCATATGTATTTCCATCAGGCATTTTCGCCCCGCTGCGTGGAGACTCTCCCTTGACCACCATCGTTTCAGTACGCCGCCACGGCAAAGTCGTCATGGCTGGCGACGGCCAGGTTTCTCTTGGCAATACCGTGATGAAAGGCAACGCGAAAAAAGTCCGCCGTCTCTATCACGGCCAGGTAATCGCCGGTTTCGCCGGTGCCACCGCAGATGCATTCACTCTGTTCGAACGTTTTGAAGGCCAACTTGAAAAGCATCAAGGCCATCTGGTTCGCGCCGCTGTCGAGTTGGCCAAAGAATGGCGTACCGACCGCTCGCTGAGCCGCCTGGAAGCCATGTTGGCAGTTGCCAACAAGGACGCATCCCTGATCATCACCGGTAACGGTGACGTGGTTGAGCCCGAAGACGGTTTGATCGCAATGGGTTCGGGCGGTGCATTTGCCCAGGCTGCAGCCCGCGCCCTGCTGATGAAAACCGATCTGTCGGCCCGCGAAATCGCTGAAACAGCACTCGGTATTGCTGGCGACATCTGCGTGTTCACCAACCACAACATCACTATTGAGGAGCAGGACCTCGCTGAATAAGACGCCTGCCGGGCTGGAGTGCCAGCCCGTTTGTGAACCTTACTTTAGCTAGAGGAACGCCAACTACCATGTCCATGACTCCCCGCGAAATCGTCCACGAACTCAATCGCCACATCATCGGCCAGGACGACGCCAAGCGCGCCGTAGCCATCGCGCTGCGTAACCGCTGGCGCCGTATGCAACTGCCCGAAGAACTGCGCGTTGAAGTAACCCCAAAAAACATTCTGATGATCGGCCCTACCGGTGTCGGTAAAACCGAGATCGCCCGTCGTCTGGCCAAATTGGCCAACG
This sequence comes from Pseudomonas sp. DSV-1, assembly GCF_035830915.1. NCBI lineage: Bacteria > Pseudomonadati > Pseudomonadota > Gammaproteobacteria > Pseudomonadales > Pseudomonadaceae > Pseudomonas > Pseudomonas sp. DSV-1. The sequence continues at coordinate 4,816,196 of NZ_JAYMYG010000001.1, forward strand.
CACCGTTCATCAAGGTTGAAGCCACCAAGTTCACCGAAGTTGGCTATGTAGGCCGTGACGTCGAGTCGATCATCCGTGATCTGGCAGACGCTGCAATCAAGCTGCTGCGCGAACAGGAAATCGTGAAGGTTCGCCACCGTGCCGAAGACGCCGCCGAAGAGCGCATCCTCGACGCCCTGCTGCCTCCTGCCCGCACATTCGGCGAAGAAGCCGCCGTACCGCAGGATTCCAACACTCGCCAACTGTTCCGCAAGCGTCTGCGTGAAGGCCAGCTGGACGACAAGGAAATCGAAATCGAAGTCGCCGATGCCGTTGGCGTGGACATCTCCGCGCCGCCTGGCATGGAAGAAATGACCAACCAGCTGCAAAGCCTGTTTGCCAACATGGGCAAAGGCAAGCGCAAGAGCCGCAAGCTGAAAGTCAAAGAAGCACTGAAAATGGTGCGTGACGAAGAAGCCGGTCGCCTGGTTAATGACGAAGAACTCAAGGCCAAGGCCCTGGAAGCAGTCGAGCAGCACGGCATCGTGTTTATCGATGAAATCGACAAAGTTGCCAAACGCGGTAATGTCGGTGGCGCCGATGTGTCCCGCGAAGGCGTGCAGCGCGATCTGCTGCCGCTGATCGAAGGTTGCACCGTCAATACCAAGCTGGGCATGGTCAAAACCGACCACATCCTGTTTATCGCCTCTGGCGCGTTCCACCTGAGCAAACCAAGCGATCTGGTGCCAGAACTGCAAGGTCGCCTACCGATCCGCGTTGAACTCAAGGCCCTGTCGCCACAAGATTTCGAGCGCATCCTCAGCGAGCCACACGCATCCCTGACCGAGCAATACCGCGAACTGCTGAAAACCGAAGGCCTGAACATCGAGTTCCTGCCTGAAGGTATCAAGCGCCTGGCCGAAATTGCCTGGCAAGTGAACGAAAAAACCGAAAACATCGGTGCTCGTCGTCTGCACACACTGCTTGAGCGCTTGCTCGAAGAGGTGTCTTTCAGCGCCGGTGATATTGCCAGCGCACAGAAAGACGAGCCTATTCGCATCGACGCCGACTACGTGAACAGCCACCTGGGCGAACTGGCCGAGAACGAAGACCTCTCGCGCTACATCTTGTAAACCGAACACCTGTAGCCGCTGCTGCAGGCTGCGATAAGGCGAAGGCCTTCAACGATCTACGGATCTTGCGCCAACTGCGTTGGCGATCGCAGCCTGCGCCAGCGGCTACAGTGTTTGTGCAATGACCTAAGGTTATGACCATGATCCCCAGCGCCATCAACCTGCACAAAGCCTCCAAAACCCTCACGCTTAAATACCCGTCCGGCGAGCAATACCACTTGCCTGCCGAATTTTTGCGCGTGCACTCCCCGTCCGCCGAAGTTCAGGGCCACGGCAATCCGATTCTGCAATTCGGCAAAATTAATGTCGGTTTGAGCAAGATCGAGCCAGCAGGCCAGTACGCGCTGAAACTGACCTTCGATGACGGACACGACAGCGGGTTGTTTACCTGGGAGTACCTCTACCAGCTCGGCGTACGCCAACAAGAGCTGTGGGCTGACTATCTGCAAGAGCTGGAAAAAGCCGGCAAGTCCCGCGACCCGTCGGTATCGGTCGTAAAGCTGATGCTTTGATCCCGTTGCACCTATCTCTGTAGCAGCTACGTTACTACGTCAGCTGCTACAGGGTTTAATGTGCCTGCAATCAAGCAGACGTTGTGGGTGTAGTTGCCGCTGCCTCAGCCGTAGGCGTTTTGGGAGCCGCTGCGGGCTTTTTGGCAGCAGGCTTTTTGGCGGCGGGCTTGGCTGTTGCGGCTTTGGCAGGTGCAGGCTTGCTGGCCGCCGCAGGTGCCTTGGCCGCAGGTTTGGCTACCGCTTTGGCAGTGGGCTTGGTGGCGGGCTTGGCAGCCGCTTTTACCGCTGGTTTAGCCGTCGATTTTACAACCGCCGGTTTTGCCGCAGCTTTTACTGCAGGCTTTGCCGGTGCAGGCTTGCTCGCAGCCGGGGCCTTGGTGGCCGTGACTTTGGCAGCGGCCGCAGTCAGCTTCTCTATATGCTTGGTCAGCGTCTCGACCTTGGCATGCAGCGCTTTGACTTCTTCTCGGCTGGGTACACCCAATCGGGTAATGGCACTGTTGAGACGCTTATCGAAAGCCTCTTCGAACTCGCTCCATTTCTCCAGTGCCAAATCTTTAACATCTTCAACCCGAGAACGGGCAGATGACGTTGATGCCTTTACACCCTCGGCTACTTTGTGACCCGCGTCCTTGGCCAGCTTTTCGGCTTTTTCGCCATCCTTGACCAGGGTGTCAAACAGCTTGCTGCCATCGGTATCAATCTTCGAGTACACGCCCAGACCTGCCAACCAGATTTTGCGTGAGTACTCTTCAACCTTGCCAACCCATGAATGACTTTCTTTTGCAGTCGGTTTTTTAGCAGCCATCGTGTTCCCCTTAATGTTAAGTCGCGACGTCAGTGAGCAAGATCGTCGAATCATCAAGATGAACAAAGGTGCTCACCTGCTTCAGGTGTAGACGCTAAACAACCTTGTATCAAGGTGAGCACCACGGTTTAGCGACCCATTAAACGAGCTTGATGTCACCGGGTTGCGCTTCAGACAAGTCAATCTTAAGCAGCGCTTCATCGATATCAGGGAATTCGATTTCTTTCACTGTTCGAAGGGGTTTTAGCAGCGTTCCAGGTATTTGTTCCGAGTCAGCGAACTCTTTTTTCATTAACGCCCCCATCTCGGCTTCAACAGCATGGGCGTTGGCCAGCGCTTCTTGTGCGCCAAACACATACACAAAAAACTGGACCACGCCGGAACCAACCATTACAAAACCCGTTCGTTGCGAACTGGAACTCTGCAATATAAAGCGTTCACCCTCACACCCCGGGACAACTTGATAGCCTCGCGAAGATGAAAAAGACTCTGCAACACGCCTGACCCTGTCTGCCATTACGGCCTCAGTCAGCGTTGTTTTATAAGTAATGGAACACACGTGATAAGTCATGCAGGATTACCTTTGTTGTTTATGTTTAAAACAACACTAGGTAAAAACCCATATAAACTCAAAACAACAAAATCGACCCTGGAATATAAAAAAACCTTCCACATCAACTACAAAAAATATTCGCTTATACGAAGTCAACTATTACAGCGCTTCATTTAGAACATTCTCACAATCATAATTCTGATGCCTGCCTATTCCGGCTCCGCCCACCGCAGATCATCACGACGGGCAGGCGGTTACGATCACGACAGGGCTTTGTCCAGCGACCGTTCGATTTCTGACTGGATCATGCCGCTCATCGCTGACATCAGCAGCCCAAGCTCCACATCGACCTTGACGCTGGTTTCGCTGATTTGCAGGGTGCCGTTCACACCGGAGCGTTTCAACTTTACGGTGTCACCGGCCCAGGTAGGGGTCAGGCCGTACTGGCTGGCCAGTTTCTCGACCAGAGGCTGGGCTTTCTCACGTGCAGCCTCAAGGCCCAGGCTGTGGGTACGTTCAACGCTGATACGCGCCATGGCGTCGCTCCTGTTAAATAAAGCCGCCACTATACATTCACCCTCGCCAAGACAAAGCCGGCCACCGGGATTAGAATGGCCAGCATTCTCTTTTGGTGACAGCGATATGACTGATCAGCGCAAAGGCAGCGATGCCGAACCCACCACTCACTTCGGCTTCAAAAACGTACCGGAAAGCCAAAAGGCCGAGAAAGTCGCCGAGGTTTTCCACTCTGTAGCCGGCAAATATGACCTGATGAACGACGTTCTGTCAGGCGGCATGCACCGTCTGTGGAAGCGCTTTACCATCGAATTGTCCGGCGTTCGCCCTGGCAACAAGGTGCTGGACATCGCCGGTGGCACCGGTGACCTGGCCCGCAAGTTTTCCCACCTGGTAGGTCCGACCGGCCAAGTGGTACTGGCCGACATCAACGCCTCCATGCTCAAGGTCGGCCGCGACCGCCTGCTGGACAAGGGCGTAGCCGGCAATATCGAGTTCGTTCAGGCCGACGCTGAAAAGCTGCCGTTCCCGGACAACTACTTCGATTGCGTGACGATCGCCTTCGGCCTGCGCAACGTGACCCACAAGGAAGACGCCCTGCGCTCCATGCTGCGCGTACTCAAGCCGGGCGGCCGCCTGTTGGTACTGGAGTTCTCCAAGCCGACCAACGCACTGATGTCCAAGGTCTATGACACTTACTCGTTCGCCTTCATGCCGATGGTGGGCAAGCTGATCCTCAACGACCCGGACAGCTATCGCTACCTGGCCGAATCGATCCGCATGCACCCGGATCAGGAAACCCTGAAGTCAATGATGGTCGAGGCCGGTTTTGACCGCGTGACGTATCACAACATGACTTCCGGCATCGTTGCCCTGCATCGCGGCATCAAGCCCTGATGTTGCTGCGCGGCCTTCTCGCCAGCGTCGAACTCGGCGTCAACCGCATAGTGCGGCTGGACAGCACGGCCCTGGCGCGCTTGCGCCCCTTGACCGGCAAGTTGATTGCCGTCGAGTGTGCGAGCCCCTCGCTGCACCTGTTCATTCTGCCCAGCGATGAAGGCCTGCTGCTGGCTACCCAATGGGCGGCCGACCCCGACTGTACCCTGCGCGCTCCCGCCTCCAGCCTGCTGCGCCTTGCCTTGAGCAAGGACAAAAGCACCATCCTGCACAGCCCTGAAGTCGAGCTGGAAGGCGACAGCGCGGTGCTGATGGAACTGGCAGCGGTGCTGCAAGACCTGGAGCTGGATTGGGAGTACGAACTCTCGAACTGGATCGGGCCGGTGGCCACGGCATTGATCGGGAGGCATGTGCGCAGCCGCGCCAACTGGTACCAGCAAGGCTTCGCCAGCCTCAATCAGAACCTGGCCGAATACCTGAGCGAAGAAGCCCGTACCTTGGTCGGCGAACGTGAGGCGCAAGCGCGCTTTGACGAACTCGACCAAATCAAACTCGACCTGGATCGCCTGGAGGCACGCGTTGAGCGCCTCTCCCGATCCCTCAATTCCAGCGATAACGCATGAAGCTGCTTGCCATACGCCGTTTGTTTCGTATCCAGCGCGTCGTCATTCGCTACCGACTGGATGACCTGCTGTTCGCCCTGCCGTTGCCGTGGTGGATGCTGTCCCTGCGCTACGCGCTGCCGTGGCGCTGGTTCCCGCGCAAAAAGCTGGAGCTGAGCCGCGGCGCGGCCCTGCGCCTGGCCCTGCAGGATCTGGGACCGATTTTCATCAAGTTCGGCCAGATCCTTTCTACCCGTCGCGACCTGCTGCCCGCCGACATCGCCGATGAGTTGATGTTGCTGCAAGATCGCGTGCCGCCGTTTGACCCGCAGTTGGCCGTCAAGCTGATCGAAGAGCAACTGGGCGCCAGGATCAGCGAAGTGTTCAGTCGCTTCGACATCCAGCCGTTGGCCTCGGCCTCGGTGGCCCAGGTGCACTCGGCCAAGCTCAAGACCGGCGAAGAAGTGGTGGTCAAGGTTGTGCGCCCGGGCCTCAAGCCGATCATCGGTTCCGACCTCGCCTGGCTGTTCATCCTGGCCCGCACGGCCGAGCGCCTGAGCGCTGATGCCCGCCTGCTGCACCCGGTGGACGTGGTGACGGACTACGAGAAAACCATTTACGACGAACTCGACCTGTTGCGCGAAGCGGCCAACGCCAGCCAGCTCAAGCGCAACTTCGAAGGCTCGCCCCTGATGTACGTCCCGCAGATCTACTGGGACTGGTGCCGCCCGAAAGTGCTGGTGATGGAGCGAATCTACGGGATTCAGGTCACAGACCTCGAAGCACTGGCAGATCAGCGCACCGACATGAAGATGCTGGCCGAGCGCGGGGTTGAAATCTTCTTCACCCAGGTGTTCCGCGACAGCTTTTTCCACGCCGACATGCACCCCGGCAACATTTTTGTCAGCACCGTTAACCCCTGGGCCCCGCAATACATCGCCATCGACTGCGGCATCGTCGGCAGCCTGACCCCCGAGGACCAGGACTATCTGGCGCGTAACCTGTTTGCCTTTTTCAAGCGCGACTACCGCCGTGTGGCGCAGTTGCACATTGATTCTGGCTGGGTACCGGCCCACACCAAACTCAACGAGTTTGAAGCGGCCATCCGCACCGTGTGCGAACCGATATTCGAAAAACCGCTCAAGGAAATATCCTTTGGCCAGGTGCTGATGCGCCTGTTCCAGACGGCTCGGCGCTTCAATATGGAAGTCCAGCCGCAGTTGGTGTTGCTGCAAAAAACCCTGCTCAATATCGAAGGCCTGGGGCGCCAGCTGTACCCCGACCTCGATCTGTGGAGCACCGCCCAGCCGTTCCTCGAGCGCTGGATGCGTGAACGCGTGAGCCCCAAGACCCTGCTGCGCAACCTGCACAGCCAGGTCGAGCAAATCCCGCACCTGGCCGGCATGACCCGCGACCTGCTGGAACGCATGTCGCAACCACACGCCAACAACCCGCCATTGATCGTTCGCGAGTCTCGCGACGGCTGGTTCCTGCGCCTGATCGGTGCCGGGCACTTGGCAGCTGGCGCATTGTTGGCCAGTATCGGTCCGCTGCACACTGCAGGCTATTGGCCTGCCGGCATAATGCTGGCCGTAGGCTTGTATCTGATCGTGCGCCGATAGCCAGCTCCGGGCGAGGCTGGCAAACTGTGAATTCACCAGGCCTCAGCCACAGGGTTGAGGCAGGTTGTCGGAGTCGAACATGAAAGACTGGCTGGACGAGATCAAGTGGGACAACGACGGCCTGGTGCCGGCGATTGCCCAAGACCACAAAACCGGGCGCGTGCTGATGATGGCCTGGATGAACCGCGAGGCCCTGAGCCTGACCGCCGCCGAGAACCGTGCCATTTACTGGTCACGTTCCCGTGGCAAGTTGTGGCGCAAGGGAGAAGAGTCCGGCCACGTGCAAAAGCTGCATGAAATGCGCCTGGACTGTGACGCCGACGTGATCATCCTGATGGTTGAGCAAATCGGTGACATCGCCTGCCATACCGGCCGCCAGAGCTGCTTCTATCGCGTATACGACAATGCCGAGTGGAAGACCGTCGACCCGGTGCTTAAAGATCCCCACGCCATTTATCACGCAGGGCACTCCCATGACTGATACCTTGAGCCGCGTAGCCCAAGTGCTCGAAGCGCGCAAAGGCGCCACCCCCGACAGCTCCTATGTCGCAAGCCTTTACCACAAGGGTCTGAACAAGATTCTTGAAAAAGTCGGCGAAGAGTCGATCGAAACCATCATCGCCGCCAAAGACGCCGCCATCAGTGGTGATTGCAGCGATGTGATCTACGAAACAGCCGATCTCTGGTTCCACAGCATGATCATGCTGGCCCAGCTGGGGCAGCACCCTCAGGCCGTACTGGATGAACTGGAGCGTCGTATCGGAACCTCTGGCCACGTGGAAAAAGCCTCACGGCCGTCCGCCTAAATCACTCTGTTAAGGATCACATCATGGGCATTTTTGACTGGAAACACTGGATCGTCATTCTGGTAGTCGTCGTCCTCGTCTTCGGCACCAAAAAACTGAAAAACCTGGGCACCGATGTCGGCGAATCGATCAAGGGCTTTCGTAAAGCCATGAACGACGACGAAAAACCAGCCGAGCCCGTGGTTCCGCCTGCGCAGCCAACCGCCGCCCCGCAGCCACACACGACTTCGACCCTGAACGAGCCGCACACCATCGACGTGCAGGCGCAAAAAGTCGAAGAGCCGACCCGCAAAGACGTGTGAGCCAAAACTAATGTTCGGTATCAGCTTCAGTGAACTGCTGCTCGTTGGCCTGGTGGCCCTGCTGGTGCTCGGCCCCGAGCGCCTGCCGGGTGCCGCGCGCACCGCGGGCCTGTGGATCGGGCGCTTGAAACGCAGTTTCAATGCGATCAAACAGGAAGTTGAACGTGAAATCGGCGCGGACGAAATTCGTCGGCAGCTGCACAACGAACACATCCTGTCGATGGAAGAAGAAGCCAAGAAAATCCTGGCTCCGCTGCAGGACGCCGTTAAGCCGCCAACGCCGACCGAGCCGACCGAGCCGACCGTCAGCACAGCGCCTGTCGAGCCTGCGAGCCCCGCGCCCGTGAGCCTGAGCAAAACCGCGTCCGACCCTGCGCCTCAACCGGCAGCGCCACACGACCCCACTCTGCCACCGCGAGCCCCTTAAGCGCATGAGCGATAAGCCAGAACACGACCAGCCAATGCCGCTGGTCTCGCATCTCACCGAGCTGCGCACCCGCCTGTTGCGCTGCATCGCGGCGATTTTCATCATCTTTGCCGGGCTGTTCGCCTTTACCCAGCAGATCTACACCCTGGTCTCCACGCCGCTGCGTGAATACCTGCCGGTGGGTGCGACGATGATCGCGACCGACGTGGCCTCGCCGTTCCTGACGCCGCTCAAGCTGACCATGATGGTCTCGCTGTTCATTGCCATTCCGGTGATCCTGCATCAGATCTGGGGCTTTATTGCGCCCGGCCTGTACAAGCATGAAAAACGCATCGCCGTGCCCCTGCTGGTGTCCAGCATCTTCCTGTTTTACGCCGGCATGGCGTTCGCCTACTTCCTGGTATTCCCGCTGGTGTTCAAGTTCTTCGCCGCTGCCACCCCGGAAGGCGTCGCGATGATGACCGATATCAGCAGCTACCTTGATTTTGTCATGACCCTGTTCTTTGCCTTTGGCGTGGCTTTTGAAATCCCGGTGGCCGTGGTGCTGCTGGTATGGATCGGCATTGTCGACGTGCAATACCTGCGCAAGATCCGCCCGTACGTGATCATCGGCTGTTTCGTGGTCGGCATGATCCTGACCCCGCCCGATATCTTCTCGCAAACCTTGCTGGCGATCCCGATGTGGATGCTGTTTGAAATCGGCATTCTGTTTGGCAGCCTGATCAGCAAGAACAAACGCGGCGAAGACCCGGACGAACCCTCGGCTGATAGCGACGCCCAACCGCCAGCACCGCAAGCGTGAACCTGCTGCTCCTCGAAGAGGCTGATTTCATTGCCGCCGACCGCGTGATCCTGCGCGATCGGCGCCTGACTCATATGCAGGAAGTTCATCGGGCCGCTGTCGGCGACAGCCTGCGCGTGGGCAAGATTGGCGGATTGATGGGCAGCGCCGAACTGGTGCGCCTTGAGGCCAGGGAAGCCGAACTGGTTATCCACAGCCTTGACCAACCACCACCGGCCAAACTGCCCCTGACCTTGTTGCTTGCCCTGCCACGCCCGAAAATGCTGCGCCGGGTACTGCAAACCGTGGCCTCGATGGGCGTGCCCAAGGTCATTCTGGTCAACAGTTATCGGGTCGAAAAAAGCTTCTGGCAGACACCGTTCCTGGAACCCGAAGCCATTCGTGAGCAATTGATCCTGGGGTTGGAGCAATCACGGGACAGCGTCTTGCCCGAAGTCATTATCGAAAAACGCTTCAAGCCGTTTGTCGAAGACCGTTTGCCGACGCTGGTCGAAGGCACATTGGGCCTGGTGGGCCATCCGGGAGATTACCCGGCCTGCCCGCGCGGGCTGGATGAAGCCGTGACCCTGGCCATCGGCCCGGAAGGTGGCTGGATTCCCTACGAGATCGACTTGCTGGCCAAGGCAGGCCTGCAACCGGTGCAACTGGGGGCACGTATCCTGCGGGTCGAAACCGCCGTCACCGCCCTGCTCGCCCGGTTGTTCTGACAGCCCGATTTAAATACATTTTGTATCATCTGCCTGCTTCAGTTTTGCTCGACCGAGCCGATGCATTAACACGTCAAGATCATTCAAGAAGCCATGGACGGCTGTTATCGATACCAATCGATCAAAAAAAGGAGTTCGTCCATGAACCATTGGTTATCTGCCACCCTGGGCAATATCAGTGTCATTCGTAAACTCAGCCTGGGCTTCGGTACCGTCTTGCTGCTGACACTGCTGATCACCGTCACCGGCTGGAAGGGGCTGATGTCTGTCATTGATCGCGGCGACAAGCTGGCCAATATTTCCCAGGTCATCACGCTGATCAAGGACCTGCGCATCGCCCGCGTCACCTACGACAAGGACAACGGCGAAAACGGCCCCGATCTGGTCAACGATCTGCTCAACGAGATCGGTACCAACCTCGCCGCCGCCAAGGAGCGCATGGTCCAGGCCAGTGACTTGAGCCTGAGCGACCAGGAACTCAAGGTCGTGTCGCAATACAAAACCATCTTCGCGGCTATCGACGAGGCAACCCAGGCCCGCGAGGTCAGCCGGGGCAAGCTCGGTGCAACGTCCGAAGCCGCCCTGGCCAGTATCGCCGCCATCGAAAAAGACGTGCTGCAGGGTGACAACCTGGCCGAGCTCAATAGCGTCAACCAGGTCAGCCGGTTGCTGTTGCAAGCGCGGTTCGAGGTGCGCGGCTATACCCACACGGGCGATCTTGAAGCGGCTACACCTGCGATCGAAGCCATCGACCAGGCGCTGACAGAACTCGCACGCCTGAGCAGCATCATGCCCAGTGCCTACAGCCCCCAGTTCGCGCAGGCCAGCACAGCACTGAAAAACTATCGGGCCGCCTTTATCGAGTTTCGCGACTCTCAGGTACACAGCGACAAGCAATTGTCGCAACTGCAAGTGCTGGGCAATGCCCTGGTGGATCTGAGCAATGAACTGTCGGCGTCCCAACTCAGCCAGCGCGACAGCGATACCCGCCAGGCCAAGTCCGCGCTGCTGATCTGCGCGAGCCTGGCCCTGCTGCTGGGCGTCATTGCGGCGTGGATCATCACCCGGCAGATCATCACCCCCTTGCGCGACACCCTCGATATTGTCAAAGCCGTGGCGGCTGGTGATCTCAGCCAGGAGCATCCGACCACCCGTCGCGACGAACTGGGCCAACTGCAACAGGCCATCGAAGGCATGCGCGGCGGGCTGCGAGAGCTGGTCGGCGGCATCGGCAACGGCGTCACTCAGATCGCCAGTGCGGCCCAACAGCTGTCCACCGTGACCGAACAAACCAGCGCCGGGGTCAACAGCCAGAAAATCGAAACCGATCAGGTGGCCACGGCCATGCATGAGATGACGGCCACGGTTCAAGAAGTTGCACGCAATGCCGAAGAGGCCTCCGAGGCGGCAATGTCCGCCGACGTGCAAGCCCGTGAGGGCGATACCGTGGTCGCCCAGGTCATTACACAGATTGAGCGCCTGGCGGCTGAAGTGGTGTTGTCCACCGAGGCGATGGCTCATCTGAAACAGGAAAGCGACAAAATCGGCAGCGTCCTCGACGTGATCAAGGCCGTGTCCCAGCAAACCAACCTGCTGGCCCTCAACGCCGCCATCGAAGCCGCTCGGGCGGGCGAAGCCGGGCGCGGTTTTGCCGTGGTGGCCGACGAAGTGCGCAGCCTGGCGCAGCGTACGCAAAAGTCCACGGAAGAGATTGAAGTCTTGATCATCGGCCTGCAAAGCGGGACTCAACAAGTGTCCAGCAGCATGGACAACAGCCGCCTGCTGACCGACAGCAGCGTTGAGCTGACCCGCCGCGCGGGCGAGTCCCTGGACACCATTACCCGCACCGTATCGACGATTCAGGGCATGAACCAACAGATCGCGACAGCAGCCGAACAGCAAAGCGCGGTGGCCGAAGAGATCAACCGCAGTGTGCTGAACGTGCGCGACGTGTCGGAACAAACCGCCGCAGCCAGCGAGCAGACCGCCGCCGCCAGCGTGGAACTTGCAAGGCTGGGAACGCACCTGCAAACACTGGTCACCCGCTTCAAGGTCTGACCCTCGGCCAGTGCGACTCCCATCACACTAACGGCAACTGCCCTTCAGTTCCGGCCCCCGGCGCCGATGGCCTGATACCCCTTGAAGGAGTATCACCATGTACCGTCGGCTGGCCCAACTGCTGGGCAATATAAGCGTCAATCGCAAACTCAGCCTGGGCTTCGGGCTGGTACTGGTGCTGACTCTGCTGATCGCCGCAACGGGCTGGAATGGCCTGATGTCGGTGATCGACAGAGGCGACAAACTGGCCAATATCTCGAAAATCATCGGGCTGACCAAAGACCTGCGCATTGCCCGCCTTGAATACGAACGCCATCCGGGAGAAGACACACGGGCCGGTGTCACCGGCCAACTGAGTGCACTGGACAACGCGCTGGAGCAGTCACACAAACAGCTGGTATCGCCCGACGACCTGGTGCTGGTCGAGCAGCAACTCAATGCCGTTACCGAGTACAAACGCGCCTTCACCGATCTCATCCAGGGCTCCCGCCCCGAACAGGCCGTTGAGCGCATGCACCAGCAGGGCGATGTCCTGATCGAGCAGAGCCAGAAGCTCTCGGCACTGCAGACAGCCAAACGCAACAGCGAAAGCCATCAGGCCACGACCCTGTTGATCAGTTGCGCGCTGCTGGCGCTGGTGCTGGGAATGATCGCCGCCTGGGTCATTACCCGTCAGATCGTGATCCCGCTGCAACGCACGCTCAAGACCGTTGAGCGCATCGCGGCCGGGGATCTGACTCAAGACCATCACACCGACCGCCGCGACGAACTGGGGCAGCTGCAGCAAGCCATACAACGGATGACCCAAGGCCTGCGCGAGTTGATTGGCGGGATCAGCGATGGCGTGACTCAAATCGCCAGTGCAGCGGAAGAACTCTCGGCGGTCACCGAACAAACCAGCGCGGGGGTTAACAGCCAGAAAGTCGAAACCGATCAGGTCGCCACGGCCATGCACGAAATGGCCGCCACCGTTCAAGAGGTGGCGCGCAATGCGGAAGAAGCCTCCGAGGCGGCTGTCGCGGCTGACCAGCAGGCCCGCGAGGGCGACAACGTGGTCGCGCAAGCCATCGCCCAGATCGAGAAGCTGGCCATTGAAGTCGGCCATTCCACCGATGCCATGGGCCATCTGAAACGCGAAAGCGACAAGATCGGCAGCGTGCTGGACGTGATCAAGTCCGTCGCCCAGCAAACCAACCTGCTGGCCCTCAACGCCGCCATCGAAGCGGCACGGGCCGGTGAGGCCGGTCGTGGTTTTGCGGTCGTGGCCGACGAGGTGCGCAGCCTGGCGCAGCGCACGCAAAAATCCACAGAAGAAATCGAAGAGTTGATTGCCGGCCTGCAAAGCGGCACCCAGCAGGTGTCCAGCAGCATGGACAACAGTCGTGCCCTGACAGACAACAGCGTTGAGCTGACCCGCCGTGCGGGCGAGTCACTGGGCAACATCACCCGTACGGTGTCGACGATTCAGGGGATGAACCAGCAGATCGCAGCCGCCGCCGAGCAGCAAAGTGCGGTGGCCGATGAGATTAACCGCAGCGTGTTGAATGTGCGTGATGTGTCAGAGCAAACCGCCGCCGCGAGCGAAGAGACTGCGGCTTCGAGCATTGAACTGGCGCGGCTGGGCACGCATCTTCAGGCATTGGTTGGACGGTTCAAGGTTTGACAGCCTTGTAACCCTGTGTGGGAGCGGGCTTGCTCCCACACATTCAGAACTACAGCACCTGACGCAAGAACGCCTGGGCGCGCAGGTCTTTGGGCGAGGTGAAGAAGTCTTCCGGGGCGGAGTCTTCCAGCAGCTTGCCATGGTCGAAGAACAGCACGCGGTTCGCCACTTCGCGGGCAAAGCCCATTTCGTGGGTCACGCAGACCATGGTCATGCCTTCGCGGGCCAGGGTCTTCATCACGTCCAGTACTTCGCCGACCATTTCCGGGTCGAGCGCCGAGGTGGGCTCGTCAAACAACATCACCTTGGGTTCCATCGCCAACGCACGGGCAATCGCAACGCGCTGTTGCTGGCCGCCCGAGAGGCGCGACGGGTACTCGTTGGCCTTCTGCCCGATACCCACCTTGTCCAGTAATGCGCGGGCCTTGGCTTCACGTTCGACCTTGCCACGCTTGCGCACAACCTTTTGTGCCAGGCACAGGTTTTCCAGCACGGTCATGTGCGGGAACAGGTTGAAATGCTGGAACACCATGCCGACTTCACGCCGATAGGCATTGACGTCGGTTTTGGGGTTGGCCAGGTCCAGGCCGTCGATGCTGACGGAGCCCGAATCGAAGTCTTCCAGGCCATTGAGGCAGCGCAGGAAGGTCGACTTGCCAGAGCCCGACGGGCCGATCACCACCAGTACTTCGCCCTGGGCGACAGTGGTGCTGACGTTGTCCACCGCACGAACGATGTGGCCGCGGGTGTCGAAGACTTTTACCAGTTCGCGAACTTCAATCACTTTGCGCGAGCCTCCGCTCAAGCCGGCTGGCGAAATGCGACAGCGGCAGGTTGATCAACAGGTACAGGCCCGCTACGCAGAACAGGATTTCGAACGGCGAAAACGAGGTGGTGATGACCTCACGGCCACTTTTGAGCAGTTCGGTAATGGCGATCACCGACACCAGCGAGGTGTCCTTTACCAGGCTGATAAATTGCCCGGCCAATGGCGGCAGCACACGTTTGAACGCTTGCGGAAGCACCACATGGCGCATCGACTGGCTGCTGTTGAGGCCCAGCGAGCGCGCCGCTTCGTTTTGCCCGCGGGCAATGGACTGCACGCCCGAACGAATGATTTCGGCCACGTACGCACCGGTGAACAGCGACAGCGCGGCAATACCGGCAAACTCGCGGGACAGGTTGAGCACCGTGCCAATGAAGAAGTAGAAGATGAAAATCTGTACCAGCAACGGTGTACCGCGTACCAGTTCGACGTACAGCGTCGAGAGGTCGCGCAGGGTCGGGTTGTTCGACAGTCGGCACAGGCCGGTGGCCAGCCCGATGATCAAACCCAATACGCCAGACACCAGCGACAGCCAGACGGTGGTCCACAAGCCCCAGAGCAGCGGTCCTGCGGCCCAGTGGCGGTTCACGCCAATGACATCGCCTTCATCGACCTCGTCGCCTTCAGCCAGTTGCAGGCTGTTGTCGGCAACGGTTACGCGTTGTTCTTTGCCATCTTCGCCACGCAGCACGACTTCGGCAGTGTCGCCCTTGCGTACCAGTTCGATGATGGTCGAGCGTTCAGCTGCCCGCTGGGCTTCTTCGGCCTGATAGGCGAAGTACTGCGGAACACGGTTCCAGCGCCATTCGTAAGACATCAGCGAAGTGGCGTAATACAACGCACCCGCCAGACCGATGAGCACCAGCACGGTCAATACGTGCCAGGGCCACTGGACTTTTTTTTGTTTGATCACTTTCAGGTTCCACGTTTTGTGTCGCTAGGGAGGCCGTCATCGCGGGCAAGCCCACTCCCACACAGGGTGCGGGAGCGGGCTTGCCCGCGATTGATCAATCAGCCTTATTCCATGTCTTTGAGCCAGGCGGTGTCTTTGAACCACTTGTCATGGATGCGATCGTAAGTGCCGTCTTCGTGGATCTGGTGCAGGAAGTTGTTGATGAAGTTGATGCTGTCGTAGTCGCCTTTCTTCAGACCAAAGGCCAAAGGCTCGTAGGTGAACGGCTTGTCGAGGAACACCAGCTTGCCGTTACCGAACTTGTTAACCGCTACAACGTTGTATGGGGCGTCGTAGATAAAGGCATCAGCCTTACCGTTGACGACGTCCAGAACACCTTCAGGCTCGTTGTCGTAGCCGTGGTACTGGGCTTTTGACATCAGTTTGCGAGCAACGATTTCACCCGTGGTGCCAATCTTGGACGTCAGGCGATATTGCGGGTCGTTGAGGTCTTTGTAAGATTTGACCTTGTCTTCCAGCTCTTTGCGAATGAGCACGGTCTGGCCCACTACGATGAAGGGTTCGCTGAAGTTCAGGCGCAGGTTGCGTTCCTGGGTCAGGGTCATGCCGCTGCCGATCATGTCGAACTTGTTGGTCATCAACGCCGGGATGATGCCGTCATAACCGGTGGAAACCAGCTCCAGCTTCACACCCATGGCCTTGGCCATCGCTTTGAGCAGGTCAACTTCAAAACCAATGATCTGGCCGCGTTTGTTGGTCATTTCAAATGGCATGTAGGTTGGGTCCATGCCCACCTTCAGAGTGCCGCGTTTGACCGCGTCATCAATTGCGCCTGCATGGGCTGCGCTGATCGCCAGTAATGCAGTCACACCGCACAGCAGTTTCGACACAAACTTCTTCATCACAACTCCCCCTCACCTACTCAATTAAGGCGTTGGCCAACGGCAGGCTCGATTCAAAAAGCCAATACAGCCGGGCACTCACCCATTCGAAAACGGATGCTAACTCACTGAGGGTTATGAGACGAGTTTTGCGAGAGAAAAGCACTATAGGCCGCAGGAACTGTAGTCGCTGCCGAAGGCTGCGAGGGGGGGGCGTGGTACCTTTGGAGAAACGGGTTGCTACGCAACCCTTCGCAGCCTTCGGCAGCGACTACAAAGCAAAAGCCCCACCGAGGTGGGGCTTTTATATCAATCAGGCAGCAGGCTGTAGCGGCAACAACGGTGCGTGAGGGTCAGCGGCAACCGACTCACGCCAGGCGTTCAGCCAGCCTTCGTGACCTTCGTTCCACACCAGCGCGTGCAAGCGGGCCAGGGCAACAGGGTCGCTCAAGAGCTCCATGCGCTCTTTGTCGCTGACACCCTGAGGACCCACCTTGAGTGCGTGACGCACACGTTCAGTACGCAGCCATTCAATCGGCTCGGCCTCACGGTGACGCGACGTCGCAAGGGCACAGGCCAGTGCGTTCTGCTGTGGATCAACCACGGCCCGCACAAAACCGTCATGCAGTGCGTGGTAGCGGTTTTCGTGGGTGTATTCGGCTGTGGCCGACAATTCACGGGGTGGTGCGTATTCCTCAGGAATCAGGAACAGGCTTTCATCGCGAGTCTTGAGGCCCAGCTTGACCCGGCTGGAGATCACCGACACCGGAATCGACAACATCAGCGAACCGACAATCGGCACCAGCCACCACAAAAAGCTCGGGTTCAACCACAACACCAACGCAGCCCAGGCCGCACCCAGCAGGGTTTGCGGACCATGACGGCGCACCGCTTCGCTCCACGGCGTGGAGTCATCGTCACGCTGTGGCGAATTCCAGGTCGCCGCCCAGCCCAGGAACGCAGCCAGTACAAAGCGGGTGTGGAAGATCATGCGCACAGGTGCCAGCAGCATCGAGAACAGCATCTCCAGCAGCATCGACAGCGTGACCTTGAACTTGCCACCAAACTCTTTCGCGCCCTTGGCCCAGATCAGGATGATGCTCAGCAGTTTAGGCAGGAACAACAGCACGATCGTGGTCGAGAACAGCGCCACGGCTTTATCCGGGTGCCATTGTGGCCACAGCGGATACAACTGGCGCGGTTCCATGAAGTACTGCGGTTCCATCAGCGTGTTGACTGCCAGCAAGGCGGTCGACAGCAACAGGAAGAAGAACCACAACGGCGCAGACAGGTAAGACATCACGCCCGTGAGGAACACCGCACGGTGTACCGGGTGCATGCCCTTGACCAGGAACAGGCGGAAGTTCATCAGGTTGCCGTGGCACCAGCGACGGTCACGCTTGAGTTCATCCAGCAGGTTGGGCGGCAGTTCTTCATAGCTGCCCGGCAAGTCGTAGGCAATCCACACGCCCCAACCGGCACGGCGCATCAACGCGGCTTCAACAAAGTCGTGAGACAGGATCGCGCCCGCAAAAGCACCTTTACCCGGCAACGGCGCCAAAGCGCAGTGTTCGATAAACGGCTTCATGCGGATGATTGCGTTGTGGCCCCAGTAGTGGGATTCACCCAACTGCCAGAAGTGCAGACCGGCAGTGAACAGGGGTCCGTACACCCGCGTCGCAAATTGCTGCATGCGCGCATACAAGGTGTCCATGCCCGATGCTCGCGGCGCGGTCTGGATGATCCCGGCGTCTGGCGTGGCTTCCATCAAGCGCACCAGGCTGGTCAGGCATTCACCGCTCATCACGCTGTCCGCGTCGAGCACCACCATGTACCTGTAATCACCGCCCCAGCGACGGCAGAAGTCGTCGAGGTTGCCGCTCTTGCGCTTCACACGACGGCGACGACGGCGATAGAAAATTCGCCCGAAGCCTTCTGTTTCGCGACACACATCCAGCCAGGCCTGTTGCTCGGCAACACAGATGTCAGGATCGTTGCTGTCACTGAGGATAAAGAAGTCGAAGCGATCCAGATCGCCGGTCGCGGCAACCGACTCGTAGGTGGCGCGCAAACCTGCAAAAACACGGGTGACATCTTCGTTGCAGATCGGCATCACCAGCGCAGTACGTGCCTGTTCAGGAATTGCCTCATTCCCGGCGCTTTTGCCGGAAATACGGTACTTGTCGTGGCCGGTCAGCAGCTCCAGAAAGCCCATCAAGGCCGTCCAGAAACCCGCCGATACCCAGCAAAACAAAATCCCGAACAGAATCAGGATGCTGGTCTGCAAGACATACGGCAGCACTTGTTGCGCCGTTTGCATCAACGGCTGGTGCAACACCTCTTCAAGGTCGACAAACGCCCAGCCCTGGTACGGCATGATGCCTTTCATGTACCAGCCGGCAACGATGGTCTGACCCAGCATCAAGACCAGCAGGATGTAACGGCGGATCGAACCCACCGTACGCCAGCGGGCATGGGGTAATACACGCTCGTCGATTTTCGGCGCAGGCGGATTGCTGCGACCGGTCAGGCGCCGCCAGCCACGGACCAGAATGTTGGTGCGCCACGGCTCGGGCACCACCTTGGTGCGACGAATCGGCGGCGTGGCCTTGAGCATCACCCGGCCGCTGGCATCGAGGGCGAGCATTTCTGCTTCCTCAAGCTCTGCGGCCGACGTCAGGTTCAGACGCGTGCCCACCGAGGCCTGCGCGGCCTCAGTAGCATCGACATCGGCCTGCGTGGACAGACGCGCATGCAACTCGGCGAACGAGGTGCAGCTCGCAAGGTCCGCGCGCTGCTCATCGCTCAGTGGCAGATGCGCCAGGTACTCGCTGAGCGAGGCTGGCTGGGGCTGAGCATTACTCATCGGCTGGCAACTGGTAGCTCCAGGTCTCGGTCAACACTTTTTCAGTCTTCACCGGTTCTGGAGTGGCTGCAGGCGCTTGGGCCGCAGGGGCCTTGGCGTCCTTGGCCACGTGATCTTTCTTCTCGTGTGCCTTGGCCACAGGGGCTTGCTCGATGTCCTGAACCAGCGCTGCGCGCATCTCTGTGGACTTGCTCGGATCCTTGATTTTCATCCGCAGCGTCAAGCGCCAGCCCTTGGTTTCAGGGTTGTAACGCACGTTGTTCTCAACCAGTTCGGCGTTGTCACCGACACTGACCTGACTGCGTACCGGGGTGTTTTCTGGCAAGGCCTTGAGCGACGGGCCTTCGAAGTCCACCAGATACGCAACGCTGCCGTCTGGCTGACGGATCAGGTTCGATTGCTTGACGTCGCCGGTCGAGCGCAGGGTTTGTTTGACCCAGGCGCTATCCGTTGGATGCAGGGCAGCTTCGTCCAGGGTCCAGTGCATGCGGTAAGCGAAATCAAACGGTTTGAGCGGCTCTGGCAGTGTTTCCGGGCTCCAGAACGCAACGATGTTGTCGTTGGTTTCATCGGCGGTCGGAATTTCTACCAGGTCAACGGAGCCTTTGCCCCAGTCACCCTGCGGTTCGATCCAGGCGCTTGGGCGCTTGTCATAGTTGTCGTCCAGGTCTTCGTAATGGCTGAAGTCACGGCCACGTTGCAGCAAACCAAAGCCGCGCGGGTTTTCAACCGAGAAGTTGCTGACCGACAAGTGTTTCGGGTTGTTCAGCGGACGCCAGATCCACTCGCCGTTGCCGGCATGAATGGCCAGACCCGACGAGTCGTGCAACTCGCGACGGTAGTTCAGAACTTTGGACGGTTGGTTAGCGCCGAACAGGAACATGCTGGTCAGCGGAGCAATGCCCAGCTTGCCAACCTTGTCACGCAGGAACATTTGCGCTTTGACGTCCACGACGGTGTCAACACCAGGGCGCAGGGTAAAGCGGTAAGCACCGGTAGCCCGTGGCGAGTCCAGCAAGGCGAAGATCACCAGGTGCTTGTCGTTAGGCTTGGGTTTTTCGATCCAGAATTCGGTGAAACGCGGGAACTCTTCACCCGACGGCAATGCAGTATCGATCGCCATACCACGGGCCGACAGGCCGTAGATCTGGTCCTTGCCCACAACGCGGAAGTAACTCGCGCCGAGCATGGTCATGATTTCGTCCTGCTTATCCGCCTTGTTGATCGGATACAGCACGCGGAAACCCGCCCAACCGAGGTTCTCGGTAGCTTTTGGATCAAACTGGACATCACCGAAATCGAAACGACTGGCGTCGTACTTGATTTCTTCAACCGTGGTGGCCGTCACTTCGTTGATTTTCACCGGCGTGTCGAAATGCATGCCCTGGTGATAGAAGGACAATTTGAACGGGGTTTTATCGCCCGCCCACTGGGCCTTGTCACGGTTGAATTGAATCTTCTGGTAGTCCGCGAACTTCATGTCGCGGAACTCTTTTGGCAAATTGCTGCGTGGCGCTTGGTATTTCTGTTCGGCGAGGGTTTTAGCCTCAGCCGCCACGTCATCCAGACTGAATGCCCACAGTTGACCCGCACCGAACAAGCAAAAGAGCGCAGAGCCCGTCACCAGTGCGTTGCGTAACCGCTTGGCAGACATTTTTGGTGCATTAAATGGACTAACAATCACGAGCAAACCTCGCCGAAAACAGATGATGAAACCAACGGCCAGCGATCTAAATGCCAGGTTGGCGAGCACTGTTCCGACCGTCAAAGGAATGAATGATTCCCCAGACGCGTCGGATTAGTCTCTGTGTAGCGCAGGATTATCTAGTAGCCCGCGTGACAACGCATCTACTGTCAGCAAGTATTTCTCGCTAAAACCGCCTGTTTTCAGACGAAAACGCGGTTTTTAAGGGTTTTAGATTTGTAACAGAAATGTCACAGGGCCATCATTGACCAAATGCACCTGCATATCGGCCCCAAAACGACCTGATTCTACTGTCGGGTGAAGACGTCTGGCCTCTCCCAGCAGATGATTGAACAACGCCTCGGCCAACGCAGGAGGGGCCGCCGTGGAGAAGCCGGGGCGCAGGCCACTTTTGGTGTCTGCCGCCAGGGTAAATTGCGATACCAGCAGCAAACCACCGCCAATATCGGCCAGCGAAAGGTTCATTTTGCCTTCGGCATCGCTGAACACCCGGTAGTTGAGGAGCTTGTGCAACAACTTGGCGGCGCTTGCCTCGGTATCACCGGGTTCGACGGCGACCAGCACCAGCAAACCCTGGTCGATCGAGCCGACTATCTCCCCCGCGACCTCAACCCGCGCCCCACTGACACGCTGCAACAACCCCCTCATGCTTCGTCCGGTTGCAAGTTGAGCAGGCTGCGGGCCATTTGCTCGGTGGCGCGTACCAATGCATCGGTAATCCCGGGTTCGGAAGCGACGTGTCCGGCTTCACGAATGATCTGCAGCTCACTGCCAGGCCAGGCCTGATGCAGCTCCCAGGCGTTATCCAGCGGGCAAATCATGTCGTAGCGACCATGCACGATGACCGCCGGCAGATGGGCAATCTTGTACATGTCACGCAGCAGCTGATTGGGCTCCAGGAACGCGTTGTTCATAAAGTAGTGGCATTCGATGCGGGCAATGGACAGTGCCCGGTGCGGGTCACAGAAGCGCTCGACCACTTGCGGGTTTGGCCGCAAGGTAGCCGCACGGCCTTCCCAGGTCGACCAGGCCTTGGCCACGTGCATCTGGGCAATCTGGTCATTGCCTGTCAGGCGCTTATGAAAGGCACTCATCAGGTCATGACGCTCATCCGGCGGGATTGGCGCTATGTATTCCTGCCAGTAGTCCGGAAAGATCCGGCTGGCACCTGCCTGATAGAACCATTCGATTTCTTGAGGACGAGCCAGAAAGATCCCGCGCAGAATCAGCCCGTGCACCTTGTCCGGATGGCTTTGCGCGTACGCCAGTGACAGGGTCGAGCCCCACGAGCCACCAAACAGCACCCACTTGTCGATGCCCAGGAACAGGCGGATCCGTTCCATGTCGGCAACCAGGTCCCACGTCGTGTTGCTGTCCAGACTGGCGTGGGGGGTTGAACGCCCGCAACCGCGCTGATCAAAGGTAATGATGCGGTACAGGCCCGGATCGAAGTAGCAGCGGCTGTTGGCATCGCAGCCCGAACCCGGTCCACCGTGGACAAACACCACTGGCAGGCCGTCTGGCGAACCGCTCTCGTCAACGTAAAGCACATGCGGGCCATCGACTGCCAGTTCATGCCGGGCGTAGGGTTTGATCTGCGGGAACAAGGTCTGCATTACGCACTCCGGGAGGTCGGGATAATGTTGCCTCTGGCATCATAAACCCGATTGGGTGCAATGAGCATGCCCTTAAAAACACTGTGGTTGAATATCGGGCTGTTGCTTAAACCCTGTGGGAGCGGGCTTGCCCGCGATGGCATCGCGGGCAAGCCCGCTCCCATACAACCCGACTCAGCCCTTGGAGTATCGCTGCTGGCCCCACTCGATAATCCGCGCCAGCAACTGCTTGAGCACCACCTGGGTCGGTGCCGCAAGGTCTTCGCGATAGTTGAACGGCTCGAACTCTTCCATATAAGTGCACTGGGCCAGTTCCAGCTGCACGGCATGGATGTTGTCCGCCGGACTGCCGTAGTGACGAGTGATATGACCGCCCTTGAAGCGTCCGTTCAGGATGTGGCTATAGGCCGGATGCTCGGCACAAATGGCTTCAAGGTCGCGGGCCAGGGTCGGATCGCAACTGGCACCATTGAAAGTGCCCAGGTTGAAGTCCGGCAAGCGCCCGTCAAACAGGTGCGGTACGCAAGAACGGATGGAGTGCGCATCAAACAGCAGCGCATAGCCAAACTCGTCCTTGAGGCGCTTGAGTTCCTGCTCCAGGGTCAGGTGGTAGGGTTTCCAGATCTGCTCCAGATACGTTGCACGCTCTGCGGCAGAAGGCACCTGCCCTTCGCGAAACAATGGCACACCGTCGAATAGCGTGGCCGGGAACAGCCCGGTGGTCGCACCTACATACATCGGCGCATCGTCCTGCGGGCGATTGAGGTCGATCACAAAGCGCGAATACTCCGCCGCCAGGGTGCTGGCACCCAGTTCGGCGGCAAACTCATAGAGCCGCGGGATATGCCAGTCGGTGTCCGGCAGGCTTTGCGCTTCGGGGATCAGCCCGGCCTTGACCGCAGGTGTCAGCTTCAAGCCTGCATGGGGCATGCTGATCAGCAATGGCACACGGCCTTGTTTGAATGTCAGAACCTTGTCCACAAGCTTTTCTCCTAAAGCGTTACGTCAACGCCGCTGCGCACGACGCGTTTGTCCAGATCACCACCCAGCCAGTAGGCCAGGTCTGCCGGACGATCAATGTTCCAGGCAACAAAGTCAGCCACTTTGCCGGGTTCAAGCGAACCGTGGGTCTCGCCCATGCCCAATGCCGTCGCTGCATGCTGGGTGACGCCAGCCAGGGCTTCTTCGGGGGTCATGCGGAACAAGGTGCAGGCCATGTTCAGCATCAGGCGCAACGACAAGCCAGGGGACGTGCCGGGGTTGAGGTCGCTGGCGATGGCGATTTTCACTCCGTGCTTGCGCAGGGCGTCCATCGGCGGCAACTGGGTTTCACGCAAGAAGTAAAACGCACCGGGCAAGAGCACGGCCACGGTGCCGGAGGCGGCCATGGCAATGGCGTCTTCTTCGGTCATGAATTCCAGATGGTCCGCCGACAACGCCTGGTAGCGCGCCGCAAGGCTTGAGCCATGCAATGAGGACAACTGCTCGGCATGCAATTTGACCGGCAAGCCCAATTGCTGCGCCACTTTGAATACCCGCTCAACCTGGGCGGGCGAAAACGCCAGGTATTCGCAGAACGCATCCACCGCGTCTATCAGCCCTTCGGCAGCCAACGCGGGCAGCATCTCGTTGCAGATATGCTCGATATAGTCGTCGGCACGGTCCTTGTATTCCGGCGGTAAGGCATGGGCCGCCAGGCAGGTGCTACGCACCGTGACCGGCAACGCTTCGCCCAGACGACGGATCACCCGCAAAATTTTGCGCTCGCTTTCAAGGCTCAGGCCGTAACCAGACTTGATCTCGACGCTGGTGACGCCATCGCGCAGCAAACACAGCAAACGCTGACGGGCACTGGCGAACAATTCATCTTCGCTGGCAGCTCGGGTCGCACGCACGGTGCTGGCAATACCGCCCCCGGCTGCGGCGATTTCTGCATAGCTCACGCCCTGCAAGCGCTGCTCGAATTCGCCGCTGCGATTACCGCCAAACACCGTGTGCGTATGGCAATCGATCAGCCCCGGCGTCACCCACGCCCCTTCCAGGCCGTGGGTTTGACCATACTCGCCCGTCGGCAACTGCTGACGCGGACCAATCCACTCAACGTAGCCATCACGGGTGACAATGGCGGCATCCTCGATGATCGAGTACGTGCCATTGGCCATGGTTGCGACATTGCAGTGTTGCCAAAGGGTTTTCATTGCGTCACTCCGTCAATGTTCAAAAACTCAGGAAAGCTCGGGAGCCACTTCAATCGCCCGACCCGCTGCCGGCTTTACCCACAATAGATAAGCCACCACCAGGAATACAATCCAGACCGCGCCTACCATCAGTGCCGCCTGGGTCTCAGGGAAGTAACCCAGTACGCCGAAGATAAACACCATGAATGCGATAGCAGCCATTGGCGCATACGGCCAGAACGGTACCGGGAACTTGAGTTCGGCTACTTGCTCACGGGTCATGGAGCGGCGCATGGCCACTTGGGTCACCAAAATCATCAACCACACCCAGACCGTGGCGAAGGTGGCAATCGAGGCGATGACCAGGAAGATGTTTTCCGGGATCAGGTAGTTGAGCACCACACCGCCCAACAACGTAGCGCCCATCACCAGTACGGTCATCCACGGCACGCCATGGCGGGAGATTTTTGCAAAGCCTTTAGGTGCCTGCCCTTGCTGGGCCAGGCCATACATCATGCGACCCGCGCCGAAGATGTCGCTGTTGATGGCCGACACCGCCGCCGAAATCACCACGATATTCAGAATGGTGGCCGCCGAGCTGATGCCCAGGCTGTCAAAGATCTGCACAAACGGGCTGCCCTGGCTGCCGATCTGGGTCCAAGGGTAGATCGCCATCAACACAAACAGGGTCAGTACATAGAACAGCAGAATGCGCAGCGGCACCGCGTTGATCGCTTTCGGAATCACACGCTGCGGATCTTTGGCTTCGCCGGCAGTGATGCCGATGATTTCAATACCGCCGAAGGCAAACATCACCACGGCAAACGAAGCGATCAAACCGCCCACGCCATTAGGCATGAAGCCGCCGAAGGACCACAGGTTGCTGATGCCGGTAGCCACGGCATCCGTGCTGCCAGACGTACCGATGCCAAACAGCATGATGCCGAAACCGGCCAGGATCATGGCCACGATCGCGGCAACTTTAAGCAGCGACAGCCAGAACTCCATTTCGCCAAAGACTTTGACGCTGCACAGGTTCAAGCCGCCGATCAGCAGCACGATGCCCAGCACCCAGATCCAGCGCGCGACTTCCGGGAACCAGAAGCCCATGTAAATGCCGAAGGCGGTGACATCGGCCAGACACACGATGATCATCTCGAAGGCATAGGTCCAGCCCAGGATAAAGCCGGACATGGGGCCCAGGTAGGTGCTGGCATATTGGCCAAACGAGCCGGATACCGGGTTATGCACGGCCATTTCGCCCAGTGCACGCATCACCATGAACACCGCGGCGCCACCAATCAGGTACGCCAGCAGCACAGCAGGCCCAGCCATTTGGATGGCAGCGGCTGAACCATAAAAAAGACCCGTTCCGATCGCTGAACCCAGCGCCATAAAACGGATGTGGCGAGCGGATAGCCCGCGTTTCAAACCTTGAGTCTGGTTTTGCATTTCGCGTCCTTGATTATTTTTGTCGGCGAAAACAGAGACGCAGAGGGTCGATAAGACCCTCTGCGTTTTTTGGGGTTACAGGCTTGGCAGAACGTGAGCAGGCAGCAGATCGTTCAGGCAACGGGTTGCCAGCAGTTGCATGGCAACTTCGATATCCGGCGCGAAGAAGCGGTCTTTCTCATAATGAGCGACCTTGCTGCGCAGGGTGGTACGAGCGACTTCAAGCTTGGCCGAGGTTTTCAGGCCATCACGCAGATCCAGACCCTGGCACGCGGCCAGCCACTCGATCGCCAGTACGCCACGGACGTTTTCGGCCATTTCCCACAGACGCTTGCCAGCAGAAGGGGCCATCGATACGTGGTCTTCCTGGTTGGCCGAGGTCGGAATGCTGTCAACGCTGTGCGGGTGGGACAACGCCTTGTTCTCGCTGGCCAGGGCTGCAGCCGTTACCTGAGCGATCATGAAGCCGGAGTTCACGCCACCATTGGCCACCAGGAACGGCGGTAATTGCGACATGTGCTTGTCCATCATCAAGGAGATGCGACGTTCGCTCAGCGAACCGATTTCTGCAATCGCCAGCGCCATGTTGTCAGCAGCCATTGCAACCGGCTCGGCGTGGAAGTTGCCACCGGAGATCACGTCGCCCTGCTCGGCGAATACCAGCGGGTTATCCGACACTGCGTTGGCTTCAATGCCCAGCACTTCGGCGGCCTGGCGGAACTGGGTCAGGCAGGCACCCATCACTTGCGGCTGGCAACGCAGGGAGTACGGGTCTTGTACCTTGTCGCAGTTCTTGTGCGACTCGGACACTTCGCTGCTCGCGCCCAGCAGGTCGCGGTAAATGGCAGCGGCGTCGATCTGACCGCGTTGACCGCGGGCAGCATGAATGCGTGGATCGAACGGCGAGCGCGAACCCAGAACGGCTTCAACGGTCAGGCCGCCACAGGCCATCGCGGCAGCAAACAGGTCTTCGCCTTCAAACAGACCGCGCAAGGCATAGGCCGTCGACACTTGAGTGCCGTTAAGCAGGGCCAGGCCTTCTTTGGCAGCCAGGGTCAGCGGCTCAAGACCGGCTTGTTTCAAGGCTGTGACGGCATCCAGCCACTCACCCTTGTAACGGGCCTTGCCTTCGCCCAGCAGCACCAGCGACATGTGCGCCAACGGCGCCAGGTCGCCGGATGCGCCTACCGAACCTTTAAGTGGAATGTGCGGGTAAACCTCGGCATTGATCAGCGCGATCAACGCATCGATCACCACGCGACGAATCCCGGAGAAACCACGGCTCAGGCTGTTGACCTTGAGCACCATGATCAGGCGTACCAGATCATCGCTGATTGGCTCGCCGATACCGGCTGCGTGGGACAGCACCAAGGAGCGCTGGAGGTTTTCCAGGTCTTCGCTGGCAATTTTGGTCGAAGCCAACAAACCGAAACCGGTGTTGATGCCGTACGTGGTGCGGTTCTCGGCAAGGATCTGCTCAACGCACGCCACACTGGCATCGATCTGCGCCGACGCACTTTCGTCCAGGCTCAGGGTGACTGGCTGCTGATAGATGTCACGCAGTTGGGCAAGGCTCAGTTGGCCGGGGATCAGGTTTAACTCAAGCACGTTAATACTCCTTCACGCGTGTAACCGAAATGTATGTGGTAGTCGCTGCCGCAGGCTGCGAAGGGTTGCGGAGCAACCCGTTTTCTTGAAGGCCCTGCGAGCCCCTTCGCAGCCTTCGGCAGCGACTACAGGTATTTATCAGCCGTTGATCATCGGCAGGTTCAGGCCCTGCTCGTTTGCACAGTCGATGGCGATGTCGTAGCCCGCATCTGCGTGACGCATCACGCCGGTTGCCGGGTCGTTGTGCAGTACACGGGCGATACGCTCAGCCGCTTCGTCGGTACCGTCACACACGATCACCATCCCCGAGTGCTGAGAGAAGCCCATGCCCACGCCACCGCCGTGGTGCAGCGAAACCCAGGTCGCGCCGCTCGCGGTGTTCAACAGGGCGTTGAGCAATGGCCAGTCGGACACGGCGTCCGATCCATCCTTCATCGACTCGGTTTCACGGTTAGGGCTCGATACCGAACCGGAGTCCAGATGGTCGCGGCCGATCACGATCGGGGCTTTCAGCTCGCCGCTGCGCACCATTTCGTTGAACGCCAGACCCAGCTTGGCGCGCTGGCCCAGACCCACCCAGCAGATACGTGCCGGCAGACCCTGGAAGCTGATGCGCTCACGAGCCATGTCCAGCCAGTTGTGCAGGTGGGCGTCGTCAGCGATCAGTTCCTTGACCTTGGCGTCGGTTTTGTAGATGTCTTCGGCATCGCCCGACAGCGCGACCCAGCGGAACGGGCCTACACCACGGCAGAACAATGGGCGGATATAAGCCGGTACAAAACCAGGGAAGTCGAAGGCGTTTTCTACGCCCACTTCTTTGGCCATCTGACGAATGTTGTTGCCGTAGTCGAAGGTCGGCACGCCCGCTTTCTGGAAGGCCAGCATGGCTTCAACGTGCTCGCCCATCGAGGCTTTGGCGGCTTTGACCACGGCTGCCGGATCGGTCACGGCGCGGTCGCGGTACTGCTCCCAGGTCCAGCCTTTTGGCAGATAGCCGTTCAGGGGGTCGTGGGCGCTGGTCTGGTCGGTGACCATGTCCGGGCGTACGCCACGACGAACCATTTCTGGCAGCAATTCAGCGGCGTTCCCACAAAGCGCGATGGAGATCGCTTTGCCTTCAGCGGTGTATTTGGCGATACGGGCCAGCGCGTCATCCAGGTCCACGGCTTGCTCGTCGACATAGCGAGTGGCCAGGCGGAAATCGATACGGCTTTGCTGGCATTCGATGTTCAGCGAGCAGGCACCGGCCAGGGTGGCGGCCAGAGGCTGTGCGCCGCCCATGCCGCCCAGACCTGCGGTCAGTACCCACTTGCCGACCAGGCTGCCGTTGTAGTGCTGGCGACCGGCTTCGACGAAGGTTTCGTAGGTGCCCTGGACGATGCCCTGGCTGCCGATGTAGATCCAGCTGCCGGCGGTCATCTGGCCGTACATGGCCAGGCCTTTGGCGTCGAGTTCGTTGAAGTGCTCCCACGTGGCCCAGTGCGGTACCAGGTTGGAGTTGGCGATCAGTACCCGCGGCGCATTGCTGTGGGTTTTGAACACGCCGACCGGCTTGCCCGATTGCACCAGCAGGGTTTCGTCATCGTTGAGGTTGGTCAGGCTTTCGACGATTTTGTCGTAGCACTCCCAGTTACGCGCTGCCCGGCCAATACCGCCATACACCACCAGCTCGGTCGGGTTCTCGGCCACTTGCGGGTCGAGGTTGTTCATCAACATCCGCAGCGGCGCTTCGGTCATCCAGCTTTTAGCAGTGAGCTGGGTGCCACGGGCGGCGCGGATTTCACCTTCACGGTGACGGGTGAACTCGGCAGGCGATTTTGGGGTAGTTGAAGTCACGGGTAACTCCTCAGCGATAGTCGGATGCGTCGGGTGTGAGAAGAGGATCGACGCACACTTATGTACTTGTACATACAAGCATATGCAAGTTAGCGGCCAATGTGTGAAATTCGCAAATGAAAAAGTTAGAGAGCCCGAAAACACAGGCTAAAAACCGTGCGCCAGGTTTTTGAGAAGAGGATGAATGATTCGCAGGAGTGTTACTGGAGGAGGTCTGTGCGCTGAGTTGGGGCGTTCGGTAACAGAGCGTGTAGCGTGTGTAGTCGCTGCTGCAGGCTGCGAAGCGGGACGTGGGACGTGGGACGTGGGACGTGGGACGCGGGAGCTCCAGGAAAACGGGTTGCTCCGCAACCCTTCGCAGCCTGCGGCAGCGACTACATGGTCAGTTAGACCGCGCTCAACTCAATCACACAGCACAGGCCTGTCACCGTCACTTCAAGCAACTCGCGATTGCCGCTCAGTTGCAAACAGTCGTAACGGCCCAGGTGTTCGTGGCAGGTGTTACCCAGGCCCACATGAACCTGTTCGCCTGCGCTGAAAACCACCAGGGTGTGCGCCGAAGTGAACACGCGCTGAGGGGTGGTCGCCTCCAGCCATTGCAACCGCGCGGTGTAGCGCTGCGGGGCATAGATCAGATTGAAGTCGCGAATCGGACCATCGATCAGGGTGCAGGCAACGGCGCTTTCACCCTTGAATGCAAAAGCATCGAACGGTAACAGTGCCCGCGTGCTCACCCCGTCGACCTGCAGGTTCATGCCCGCACCCTGCAGCACGCTGATGATTCGCTGGTAGCCGTCAAAACGTGAAAAGCCGCCCGACTCGCCGATATCGGCAATCGACAGGCGCCAGCCAAAGCCATCAAGGCCCTCGCCTGCGTCTCGGGTGATTTCTTCAGTGCTGCCGCCGCCGTTCTTCCACGGCATGCGCGGATAGTCGACGGCACGTAAAACTTCAGGCTGGATCATTTATTGAAACGTCCTTCAAGACGATGACGGGAACCGGGGTGGATCAGTCGGGCGGCGGTAACAGGCTGACGACCCGACCAGGTGCGGCGACGAATCAGCAGGCACGGCTCGCCAGGCTCGATTTGCAGTAATTTGCACTCTTTGGGGTCAGCCAAAATCGCTTCGACCACGTGCTCGCCCTCAGTCAGCGGGGCGACTTGAGACAAATAGGCGTAAGGCGTTTGCAGGGTGAAATCCTGCTTGAGGTAGTCCGGTGCCACCAGGGCATTGACGAAACGGTCCTCGATTTGCACGGCAATCCCGTTCTCGTAGTGCACGATCAGTGAGTGAAAGACCTTCTGCCCTTCACGCATGTCGAGCACGGCGGCACGTTCCGAGCCGGCCATTTCTTCACCCAGACTGATGACCTTGCAGGTGTGCTTGTGCCCGCGAGCAGCGATTTCATCGGCGATATTGTTGACTTCGAACAGCGCGGACTGGGTCTTGGGCTCGGCCACAAAGGTGCCAACGCCCTGCATGCGCACCAGCAAGCCGTCGGCGGTCATTTCACGCAGCGCACGGTTGATGGTCATGCGGCTGAACCCCAACTGGGTCACAAGCTCGCTCTCGGAAGGCACACGATAATGCGGCGGCCAGTTTCCGCTCTGGATCTGCGCAGTGATCATTTGCTTTACTCGAGCGTAAAGCGGGGCCGGGCTATCGCCCATGTGGGCGGCCAGCGGGGACACGACAGGCGGAGTCGACACAGGCAATCCTTGGTAATGAGTTAAGAGTCGTAGCTTGCCGGAGTTTACCGAGCAGGCAAACGTCTGTATATGTATATACAAATTACAAGCAATGGGGTACCGAACCGATGTCCGTCTTCTTTGCCGAGCGCGCGCTACTGCCTACAGGCTGGGCTACCAATGTCCGCATCGAGGTCGGTGCCGATGGCTACTTGACCCGAATCCAGGCCAATGCCGACGCGCACGGCGCCGAACGGCTGAACGGCCCACTGCTACCGGGCATGCCGAATCTGCACTCCCACGCATTCCAGCGGGCCATGGCCGGTTTGGCCGAAGTGGCGGGCAACCCCAACGACAGTTTCTGGACGTGGCGCGATTTAATGTATCGGCTCGTCGGAAAAATAAGCCCTGAACAGCTCGGCGTCATTGCCCGTCAGTTGTACATCGAAATGCTCAAGGCCGGTTACACCTCGGTGGCTGAATTCCATTACGTGCACCACGATCTTTCGGGCCAGCCCTATGCCAATCCAGCAGAACTGGCGCTGCGCATCAGCGAAGCGGCGCGCTCCACCGGCATTGGCCTGACCTTGCTGCCAGTGCTCTACAGCCACTCCGGCTTTGGCGGGCAGGCACCCAACGACGGTCAACGGCGTTTTATCAACAGCACCGAGCACTACCTGAAGCTGCAGCAACAGCTAAAGCCGCTGCTGGCTCAACAGCCTGCACAAACCCTGGGCTTGTGCTTTCACTCGCTGCGCGCCGTCACTCCCGAGCAAATCCACGAAGTTCTGCAGGCCGGCGACACGACCTGCCCGGTGCATATCCATATCGCAGAGCAACAAAAGGAAGTCGACGATTGCCTGAGCTGGAGCGGCAAACGTCCAATCCAGTGGCTGTATGACAACGTTGAGGTCGATCAACGCTGGTGCCTGGTGCATGCAACCCACGCCAACGCTGCCGAAGTCCAGCTGATGGCGCAGAGCCAGGCCGTGGCCGGGTTGTGCCTGACCACCGAAGCCAACCTGGGTGACGGCATTTTTCCGGCCGTGGATTTCCTTGCTCAAGGCGGGCGAATGGGCATTGGCTCGGACAGCCATGTGTCCCTGAGCGTGGTTGAAGAGCTGCGCTGGCTGGAATACGGCCAGCGCTTGCGCGATCAGCGCCGCAACCGGATGTATCGCAGCGACCAGCCGATGGTCGGCCGCACTCTGTATGACGCCGCACTGGTGGGCGGTGCCCAGGCGATGGGCCAGGCGGTTGCCGGATTAGCCGTTGGTCAGCGCGCCGACTGGCTGGTACTGGACGGTAATGACCCGTACCTGGCCACGGCACAGGACGACGCCATTCTTAACCGCTGGCTGTTTGCGGGCGGCGATCGTCAGGTACGAGACGTATTGGTCAACGGTCAGTGGGTGGTGCGCGACGGCCGTCATGCCGATGAAGAAGCCAGCTGCCGCGACTTCACCCGGGTGCTGCGCGAGTTGTTGGGGTAACAAAAACCTGCGGTCGCCCTCGCCGCCTGCGGCAGCGACTACCCGTTAACTCAGCCCTTTCACCGCCCAATCGCGGACCGCGGCATAGGGGTAGTTCTCCAATGCCGCAAAACCTGGAATGGCACGCGCTTTCATCTTGGTGAACATCGGTACGCTGATCCCGCATAAAAACCGGGTCAGGCGTTCTGCCGGGGGATAACTTCCCGTGAACTCCTGATGCCTGTGGATAAAAGCACCACACAGGGCTTCGAAGTTTTTATCCACAAGCGGCATCAGTGCGGGTGGCTCCGGCAAGTGAGCGACCTGCCCAGCACACACTGAACAATGGCCGCACTGCTGCGGCGCCTGCTCATCCCCAAAATACTGCGCCAGCCGGTAGCTCAAGCAGGTTTCACTGGCGAACAGCGCCAACATTGCGTGAATCCGCGTAATCTCGCCACGCTCGTGAGCCTTGAAGTAGGCATGCAGTTCCAGGCTCAGAGCCTGAGCATCAAAATCTTGAACCAACAGGCTGTAGACCTCGGTCATCTGCTTGCTTTCAAGTTCGATCCAGCCCTTCTCCTGAAAGTAATCCAGCGCTTTGACCACCCGGTTCCGATCAGCCTGATGCTGGCTGTACAGCCCGTCGAGATTCACCGTGGCCCAGGTTCTGGCTCGGCTGGAAGTCTGGATGATGGCCGAGACAAATTGCTGACGCTCACCCTCAAACTTGGCCAGCAACACATCAGGTTCTATCAGGAATTTGAAACGATACTCGGCGAAATAGGCATAGCGAGGGGCAATCAGGCCACGCAGTTCCAACTGGACCAACAAAGTCTTGAGCGGTAACTGACGAATGTTGCTCTGATCGGACAGAGGCAGCAGCATGAACTCCCACTGCCCTTGCACAATTGCCTCACGCAACTCATCGAGTACATAGCGAATGCCCTGCAACTCCGGCGTGTCGCCGTACACAAAGTTTTCCAGCACATTGAGGCTGTCACGATTGGCCAGCACCAGGCACTCCGAGGGTGCGCCATCACGCCCGGCGCGGCCGATTTCCTGGCTGTAGTTTTCGATCGACTTGGGCAAGTCGAAATGCACCACGTTACGGATGTCGCTCTTGTCGATGCCCATGCCAAAGGCAATGGTGGCAACGATGCAATTCAACTGCCCGCCCATGAACTGGCACTGAATGCCCTCGCGCTGATCATGGGGCAAACCGGCGTGATAGGCGTTGGCGCTAATCCCGTTCTGGTTCAAGTGCTGGGCAATGTGCTCGGCGGTCTTTTGCAGCGTGACATACACAATGCTCGGCTGACCGAGACGTTCGCCCATCCACTGCACCAGGCGCTGACGCTTGGCGGCACCAGTGACGGGCTCGACCCACAGATTGAGATTGGCGCGATAGAAACCGGTGGTGATGACGTCCGACTCGGCAATCGCGAACTTGACCTGCATGTCTGCGATCACATTAGGGGTCGCCGTCGCGGTCAGCAGCAGCGCTTGCGGGATATTGAACTGGCGCTGGTAGTCCGGAAGCTTCAGGTAGTCCGGACGGAAATTATGCCCCCACTCGGAAATACAGTGCGCTTCGTCCACCACCAGCAAGGAAATCGGCACTTGCTGCAAAAAGTTACGAAAGCGCTCGTTTTTCAGTCGCTCGACCGAAATCATCAGGATCTTCAACTCGCCCGCTTTCGCCCGGGCCATGACGGCGCTTGCCTCGTCGCGGCTTTGCGCCGAATCGATGCTGGCCGCTGCAATCCCGTGGCGCTGCAAAAAAGCCAATTGGTCCTGCATCAAGGCCAACAGCGGCGAAACCACTAGCGTCAGGTGAGGCAACAGCAACGCCGGCAGTTGGTAACACAGGGATTTGCCCGATCCCGTAGGGAAAATCGCCGCCGCTGAACGTCCAGCCAACACGGCACTGATCGCCGCTTCTTGCCCGGCACGAAACTGTGGATAACCAAAGACCTGTTCCAGGGTGTTGTGCATGACTGTCACTCCTTTGACCGTTGCAAAGCGCAAGACTCTACGCCAGGTTTGCAGCCGATCGAGAAAAGGCCGGGGGCAAATTGAGAGGGGATGATACAGATGTGTCCCGAGATCCGCTTACAACACTAATGGAGACGCTTTCTGGCACTGGTGTAGACAGCGTTGTCATCACGCCTGCCGACTCCAAGCACCAGAACTATCAGGCGGTTATCAATGACTTCATACACCAGCCTCACCCCACTGGCGCGCAGCTTGATCTTGTAACAATTAGGCATGTTACTGAGTCTGGCCGAAGGAACTTTGGGAGACAGCAAGCGCGATTTGAGCTTTTTCAGCAGTTGGATTTGAAGTGCCTTATCCAACTTTTCCAGTTCTTTTTTTGCTTCAATTTCGAACTCAAGGCTATATGTCCTGATTGCAGTTGCCTGTGAATCAGCTTTTTTCGGCAGTTGCGATGAGCTCATCAATATCGACCTTGAGAGTGGGATTGCCCCGCCGCTCATTGACGACCCTTGCCAACTCGGCATCGTCGATCATCTCCAGCAGCAGCTCGTAGCGCTCTGGTGAAAGGATATAAAAAGCGGGTTCGTTACGATTGAGAATGACCATTGGATCACCACCGCTTTCACGATAAGTACCCATGGGGTCTTTTTTCAGATCTGTCACGGATGCCGCGACTTTAGCGAGCATGGCGAATGTCATGATATGGCCTCATGCCTGTGTCTATGGGATGACTCATCTGCTAAACCTGTAAGCCACTTGAGCCACAATCAACAAGCACTAAATATAGCATTTTTAAAAGCACTACCAAAGACACATTAAAAAGCTCATAAAGCAATACGAATCTTACGGACACTTATCAATGAAACTCGCCACCGACCTCCCGGACACCCCCATCCTGCGCGAGCTGATGCAGTTGCTGCATGAAGAAATCGGCCTGCCGGAACACAAAACCATCAGTCTCAAGACCGCGATCAACGCGGATCTTGGCTGCAATGGCAGCGATGCCCAGCATTTGATGGAAGCCCTCGAGGAACGTTTCGGGCTCGAGTTGGCGGACTATGATGCCTACCGCTACTTCCAGCCTGCGGGCAACGACCCGCACCTCAAGCGCAAGGCCAAGGGCCGCGAGGGCAAAGTACCCCTGACCATCGGCATGCTGTACGCGGCGATCAGCAGCGGCCATTGGGATACGCAAAACCTGGAAGCTTAGGTAAAACGTTCTGTCGGAGCAGTCTTGCTCGCGATTCGGGCAACGCGGTTTGCCAGAGTCACCCCGGCGATGCCATCGCGAGCAAGCCCGCTCCCACAGGATGCATCTGCTCAGGCACAAAAAAGCCGCCCTCTCAGGCGGCTTCTTTGTGGATCAACACACTGACCGAATGCTTACGCCTTCGGACCCGCTGCCTTGATCGCGTCGCTGACGTCGAACTTCTTGAAGTTCTCTACGAACAGGCCAGCCAATGCCTTGGCAGCTTCGTCGTAGGCAGCTTTGTCTGCCCAGGTGTTGCGTGGATTGAGCAGAACAGTGTCAACGCCCGGTACGGCCAATGGCACGTCGAGGTTGATGGTGTCCAGGTGTTCGGTTTCTGCGCCGACCAGAGCACCGCTCTGGATCGCAGCAATCACGCCACGGGTGGTCGGGATGTTGAAGCGCTTGCCAACACCGTAGCCACCACCGGTCCAGCCGGTGTTGACCAGGTACACCTTGGAGCCGAAGCCGCGGATGCGTTTGATCAGCAGCTCTGCGTATTCGCCAGCCGGACGCGGGAAGAACGGTGCGCCGAAGCAGGTGGAGAAGGTGGACTTGATGCCGCTGCCCGAACCCATTTCAGTCGAGCCCACCAGTGCGGTGTAGCCGGACAGGAAGTGGTAGGCCGCTTGTTCTTCGCTGAGGATCGACACGGGCGGCAATACGCCGGTCAGGTCGCAGGTCAGGAAGATCACAGCGTTTGGCTCGCCGCCCAGGTTCTTCTCGGAACGCTTGGCAACGTGCTCCAGCGGGTAAGCTGCGCGGCTGTTCTGGGTCAGGCTGACATCGGCATAGTCAGGGTGCTTTGCATCGTCGAGAACAACGTTCTCCAACACGGCGCCGTGCTTGATGGCTTTCCAGATGACCGGCTCGTTCTTCTCGGACAGGTCGATGCACTTGGCATAGCAACCGCCTTCGATGTTGAACACCACACCTTCGCCCCAACCGTGTTCGTCATCACCGATCAGGTAACGGCTTTCATCGGCGGACAGGGTGGTTTTACCGGTGCCGGACAGGCCGAAGAACAGGGTCACATCGCCTTCTTCGCCAATGTTGGCAGCGCAGTGCATCGGCAGCACGTCAGCAGCAGGCAACAGGAAGTTCTGTACCGAGAACATGGCTTTTTTCATTTCACCGGCGTAACGCATACCGGCGATCAGCACTTTTTTCTGGGCGAAGTTGAGGATCACGCAACCGTCAGAGTTGGTGCCATCACGCTCAGGTACGCACTCGAAGTTGGCCACGTTGAGCACTTGCCACTCTTCACGACCGGCCGGGTTGTACTGAGCCGGGTTGATGAACAGGCAACGGCCGAACAGGTTCTGCCAGGCAGTCTGGGTAGTCATTTTCACGGCCAGGTAGTGGTCTTCGGAAGCACCTACATGCACGTGGGAAACGAAATGCTCTTGCGCGTTGTTGAACGCCTCGACGCGGTCCCACAAGGCATCGAACTTGTCGGCCGGGAACTTGCGGTTGATCGGGCCCCAGGCAATGGATGCCTGAGTGGACGGTTCTTCAACAATGAAGCGGTCAGCCGGTGAACGGCCTGTACGGTGGCCAGTTTCGACAACCAGTGCGCCATTGTCGGCAAGCACGCCTTCACCACGGCTCAGGGCTTCTTTGACCAGATCGTCGATGCTCAGATCGGTGTACACGGCGTTATTAGCTTGCGTCATGAGGTTCCCCGTCGGCCATTGGCCGAGTGCGCCAAACGTTTTGTAGTAGAAAAATTTGCACTACTACCGCGAAAAAAGTGGGCCGGATTATGCCAGAAAACCCCAAAAAGAGTAGGGCCCACCTGTCAGAACCGCGCAAGAACGGGGTTTGACAGGTGTTTTACCTAGGCTGAAACGTTTTAGTGATGAGTGCCAGAAGGGGATTCAACACCCGCGCCTGCGAACAATTGATCGACATCAGCCGCGTCAAACAGGTAGCGCTCGTTGCAAAACTGGCAGTCGATTTCGATATGACCGCCATGCTCGGTCACCAGAGTCAGCGCATCTTCGTGGCCGAGGCTGGTCAGGGCATTGCCCGAACGCTCACGGGAACAGCTGCACTTGAATTCGATGGCCTCGTTGTCAAACAGACGCACGGTTTCTTCGTGATAAAGGCGGTGCAGGATAGTCTCGTTGTCCAGCCCCAGCAGCTCTTCAGCCTTGAGGGTATCGCCCAGCATCAGCAGCCGGTCCCAGCTGTCCACACGCTCGTCTTCATCCTTGACCACGTCGGCAGGCAACTGCTGCAAGAACATGCCACGGGCGCGCTGGCCATCGGCAACCAGCCAGAAGCGGGTAGGCACTTGCTCGGACATCACGAAGTAGTTGGTGAAACAGTCGGCCAGGGTTTCGCCGTTCAGGTCCACAATCCCCTGGTAGCGTTTGCCAACCGTAGGATCAATGGTAATGGCCAGTACGCCATTGGGCAGCAGGTCGGCCAGAGTGGCATCAGGAGCAATGCGATCGGCGTCAAAACGTGCCAGGCCGCGTATCTCACGGTCGCTGGTGCATTCGATCATCAGCAGCGGCACCGGGCCTTCGGAACGGGCTTGCAAGCTCAGCAAACCATCAATTTTCTGGTTGCCCACCAGCAACGCAGCAGCAGCCATCAGCTCGCCCAGCAACTGCTGTACCGGCTGTGGATAAGCGTGCTTGGCCAACACGTCAGCGTAGCTATGCTCCAGCGATGCCAGTTCGCCACGGGCGTCGCTGGTATCGAACATAAAGCGTTGTGTGGCATCGTTTTTGAGTAAGTCGGACATAAGAATAGAGTTCTGAATTGGTGACAAAATGTGTACGGATCGTTGGATGTCGTGCAGGTCTAATGACCCTATATGGCGCCATACATGGATGATTACAAGTTATGCGCACACAGACTCGACGTACGGTTTGCGAGCTTCGGCCAGCTCACTCGGCCCCACTGGCATCATGGAACTGATGCAGTTGGCGTCGTTGTTTCTTGGTTGGTTTTCCTTCGGTGCTGATACCCATTGCACCGGATTTGCGCATGGCCGCTGCGTTTTCCCGCTTGGCAATGCTTTGCCCGGTTTCGGCGTACAGCAATTGAGCCTCGGGAGCGCCTCGACGCACCACTGACAGTGCTTTGACTTCCACAGTACGTTCTTCAAGGCCTACACGTATTTGCAGTTCATCGCCCACCCGTGGCTCTTTGCTCGGTTTGCAGCGCTCACCACGGCAATGCACCTTGCCGCTTTCGATCGCGGCTTTGGCCAATGCACGGGTTTTGTAAAAACGCGCTGCCCAGAGCCACTTGTCCAGGCGAACCTTGTCGTCCACTTCCTGTTTTTGTGCCACTGGAATCCCTCTTCATTTGAATAGTCAGAACTGTACTACTACTTGCGATGAACAACTGAAGCAATCAGCCCGATAGAATGCCTGCCTGCGGAATAGCGTACACGTAGATAACTGTCGCCATTTGCCGGATATTCTGCGTGAATACTCTTTCTACACAGCCAAATCGGGATCGCCGATTGTTTTACCTGCAGGGTTTCTCCTGCAGCCTGAATACGTTAATCGCTGGTTACTTATATTGAAGACTTTTGATCACTTGACCGTTGTCGGTCTGCGCGAATGGGTGGCGCTTCCCGATTTGGGAGTTGCCGGCCTGCGGGCGAAAATCGACACCGGTGCCAGTACCTCCAGCTTGCACGCCACCGAGATCGAGCCATTTGAGCGCGAGGGTGAAAAGTGGGTACGTTTCAATGCCCATTTGGGCACGTTGGTACAGCTGCGCCACCGCCGCTGTGAAGCCCCGTTAGTCGCCATAAAAACCATAAAAAGCTCCAATGGTCACACCCAGGTTCGCTATGTGATCCGTACCGGCCTGGCGCTGGGCGATCGGGTCTGGCAGGTCGAGTTCACCCTCGCCTGCCGCAAATCGATGCGTTACCGCTTATTACTGGGCTCGAAAGCCCTGATTGACGGCCAGCTGGTCGTCAATCCAGAACATAAATACGTTCAAGACAAGCCGGTGTTTCCGGTCACTACTACCTCTGCCACAGGTGTTGCATGAAGATCGCTGTGCTGTCGCGTAACCCGCGTCTGTATTCCACTCGTCGTCTGGTTGAAGCCGGTACCGAACGAGGCCATGAAATGGTAGTGATCGATACCCTGCGCGCCTATATGAACATTGCCAGTCATAAGCCGCAGATTCACTATCGCGGCAAGCCACTGGAAGGCTTCGACGCCGTAATCCCGCGTATTGGCGCCTCGGTCACGTTCTATGGCTGTGCAGTGTTGCGTCAGTTCGAAATGATGGGGGTGTTCCCGCTCAATGAGTCGGTAGCGATTGCCCGTTCACGGGACAAGCTGCGCTCGTTGCAACTGCTGTCGCGTCGAGGCCTGGGTTTGCCTGTGACCGGTTTTGCCCACTCCCCTGACGACATTCCCGACCTGATCGAGATGGTCAATGGCGCGCCGCTGGTGATCAAGGTACTGGAAGGCACCCAGGGCATCGGCGTAGTGCTGTGTGAAACCGCCACTGCCGCTGAATCGGTGATTGAGGCCTTTATGGGGCTCAAGCAAAACATCATGGTGCAGGAATACATCAAGGAAGCGGGAGGCGCCGATATTCGCTGCTTCGTGGTCGGGGACAAGGTCATCGCGGCCATGAAGCGTCAGGCCAAACCTGGCGAGTTCCGCTCCAACCTGCACCGGGGCGGTAGCGCCAGCCTGATCAAGATCACCCCTGAGGAGCGCATGACCGCCATTCGTGCGGCCAAGGTCATGGGGTTGAGCGTGGCGGGGGTCGATATTTTGCGCTCCAACCACGGCCCATTGGTGCTGGAGGTCAATTCATCGCCGGGCCTGGAAGGTATTGAAACCACCACAGGCAAGGACGTGGCCGGGATCATCATTCAACATCTTGAAAAAAACAGCAGCCCGCACATGACACGGACCAAGGGCAAAGGCTAAACGCCCGTCAAACCCTGTGGGAGCGGGCTTGCCCGCGATGGCAGCACCGCAGTTTAACTGGCTGACCGCGCCGCCTGCATCGCGAGCAAGCCCGCTCCCACAGGGCCAGAAAAATCTACACCGCCCCTCTTGGCAACATAAGCCCCAGCGGCAGGCGTACACGGGCTTCCAGCCCACCGCCGCTACGGTTACGCAATTCAACATTGCCGCCATGCATGGAGGCAATCCGCTTCACGATAGCCAGGCCCAACCCTGTGCCTTTGCCACCACGGGCACGGTCACCGCGAATAAACGGATTGAAGATGTCTTCAAGTTCCGAAGGATCAATCCCCGCGCCCCGGTCCATTACGCTGAGCACCACGTACGGTGCACTGACGTCTCCGGACACATATGCAGCAACCTCAACGTCTTCGCCCGCATGGTGCAGGGCATTGCCGATCAGGTTGTTGAGCAGACGCTTCATCGACACCCGACGCAACGCAAACGGCTGGATCGGCTGCAAGCGCAAGCGCACCTGTTCACCGTTCTGGTTGTAGGGCGCCACCACTTCGCGGATCAGATCACACAGATCAACTTCTTCGACCGGCTCGTCACGCCCATCACGGATAAAGGCCAGGAACTGATCGAGAATCGCATCCATGTCCTCAATGTCACGCACCATATCGTCTGAAAGGTCGCTGTGGTTGCCCATCAGCTCCAGAGAAAGGCGCAAACGGGTCAGCGGTGTTCTCAGGTCATGGGACACACCGGCAAGCATCAGCTCACGCTCACGGCCTGCCTGCTCAACATCTTCAGCCATTTGATTGAAGGCGCTGTACACCTCGGTCATCTCGCTGGGGGTGTCGCTGATCGGCAAGCGCACGCTGCGCCCCTGCCCCAGTTGACGAGCCGCATACACCAGTCGCTTGAGCGGCTGATTGAGCTGGCTGACGAAAATCCACGCCGACGCAGTGGATAACAAGCCAATGGCCAGGAACCAGCCCAGGACATTCCAGATTTTCTGCCCACGAAGCGGATGCGGATACAGCGGCACTTTCAACCAGCCTTCACCCAGGCTAGGCGCACGCACCCACAGGGCGGGAGACGTGTGCATGCGCAAGCGAACTTCGGTGTCAGGGCCTAGCTCGTCCTGCATCTGACGTTGGTAGATTTCGCTGTAAGGCCAGTGCTGCTCACCCTCGGGCACACCACCACCCACGACGCGCACCAAATCAACGGCATCGATAATCTTGTTGCGGTTTTCCTCATCGGCCGCCCAATAGGCGCGCAAGGTCAGTGCCACACCGTGACTGTATTGGCGGTCGACCAACACGTCCTCGTTCATGAGCAGGTAAACCAGCGTCAGTGCCTTGGAAAACAGAACGACTATCAGGACGAGCCAGAGAGTGCGCGAGAAAAAACTTTGGGGAAACCAGAGAGGGGTTTTCATAGACAGCCGTTTTTACACTTTGCAGGAGCGAGCCCAAAAGCCCGCAAAAAAATGAATCGCGAGCCACTCAGGTACCTGAATGACTCGCTCCTACAAATGATCGGTCACTTGGTTGCGTTACCATCCGGCACGAACACATAACCTACGCCCCAGACAGTCTGGATATAGCGCGGTTTGGACGGATCAGGCTCGATCATGCGACGCAAACGGGAGATCTGGACGTCGATTGAACGCTCCAGTGCATCCCATTCGCGACCACGGGCCAGGTTCATCAGCTTGTCACGGGTCAATGGCTCGCGAGCATGCATGACCAAGGCCTTGAGGACCGCAAACTCACCCGTAGTGAGCATGTGAACTTCATCACCGCGCTTGAGTTCGCGGGTGGCCAGGGACAACTCGTAATCACCGAACGTCACGCTTTCGTCTTCGCTGCCCGGCGCACCCGGCACCGGTGCCGACTGGCGGCGCAATACAGCCCGCACCCGCGCCATCAGTTCATCGGGGTTGAACGGTTTGGCCAGGTAATCGTCGGCGCCCAGTTCCAGACCCTTGATGCGGCTCAGCTCGTCGCCCTTGGCAGTCAGCATGATGATCGGCACCCGATTGCCCGCTGCACGCAGGCGGCGGCAGGCAGACAAGCCGTCTTCACCGGGCAGCATCAAATCCAGTACCACCAGGTTGAATACCTCACGAGCCAGCAAACGATCCATTTGCTCGACGTTCGGCACAGCCCGGGCACGATAGCCCTTGCTGACGAAGAAACGTTCCAGCAGGCTGCTCAGTCCAGGATCGTCATCAACGATGAGAATTTTTTCGCCTTCAGCCGGTTGTGCAATGCTGCTCATTAGATGCTCCTGTGATCTCGGCGCGCATTATGGCTTAGCTGCTGTCATACGCATGGTGTGCATTGTTAGCAGATTTTTCCTCTACAAACAGCAGACCAATCAATGTGGCCGCAGCCTGCAGTCCCCTGAATCCGGGAACGCTGGTTATAATGCGCCGCCTTTTGTGTCAGGCAACCTCGAATTTTCAATGGTTGTGGCAGGATTTATTTTTTCAACACCTGCCGTAATTTGCTGATTTCACGGGTCAACAGGCTGCCCTTTTGGCCCAGGTAGCGGCGCCCTCCGGGCCGCTCAACCAGCCTCGCAGGCCTTCAAGCCCGGGCCTGCGAGCCTGCATCACAATTTGTCAGGTGGTTTTATGGACAGCATCAACAGCCGCATCGCCGAAGAACTTGGCGTGCGCCCGCAGCAGGTCGAAGCGGCCGTCGCTCTTCTGGATGAAGGCTCCACCGTACCCTTCATTTCTCGCTACCGTAAGGAAGTGACCGGCAGCCTGGATGACACCCAGTTACGTCATCTGGAAGAACGCCTGCGCTATCTGCGTGAACTCGACGAACGGCGCGTGAGCATCCTCGCCAGCATCGAAGAACAAGGCAAATTGACACCCGAACTCGCCCGCGACATCAAACTCGCCGAGACCAAAACCCGCCTCGAAGACTTGTACCTGCCTTACAAGCAAAAACGCCGCACCAAGGGCCAGATCGCCCTGGAAGCAGGCCTTGGCGAGTTGGCAGATGGCCTGTTCAACGACCCGACACGCAACCCTGAAACCGAAGCTGCCCGTTTTATCGACGCAGAAAAAGGGGTGCCTGATACCAAGGTGGCCCTCGACGGCGCCAAGTACATCCTCATGGAGCGCTTCGCCGAAGACGCCAGCCTTCTGGACAAACTGCGCAGCTTCCTCAAGAACGAAGCCATTCTCAGTGCCCGCGTGATCGCTGGCAAAGAAGAAGAAGGCGCCAAGTTCCGCGACTACTTCGAACACGATGAGCCGCTCAAAAGCATGCCTTCTCACCGTGCGATGGCGATTTTCCGTGGTCGCAACGAAGGTATTCTCAGTTCTTCGCTCAAAGTGGGCGAAGAACTGCCTGGGTCGATGCATCCCGGCGAGATGATGATTGCCGAACGTTTCGGCCTGCAAAACCAGAACCGCCCGGCGGACAAGTGGCTGGGCGAAGTGGTGCGCTGGACCTGGAAGGTCAAGCTCTACACCCACCTTGAAACC
Source organism: Pseudomonas sp. DSV-1 (assembly GCF_035830915.1). Lineage (NCBI taxonomy): Bacteria > Pseudomonadati > Pseudomonadota > Gammaproteobacteria > Pseudomonadales > Pseudomonadaceae > Pseudomonas > Pseudomonas sp. DSV-1. The sequence continues at coordinate 4,860,305 of NZ_JAYMYG010000001.1, forward strand.
GACTTGCTGGGTGAGTTGCGCGACGGTGCTGAAACCGAAGCGATCAACGTATTCGCCCACAACCTGCACGACCTGCTACTGGCCGCACCTGCTGGCCCGCGCGCCACCCTGGGCCTGGACCCGGGCCTGCGCACCGGCTGCAAGATTGCCGTGGTCGATGCCACCGGCAAGCTGCTGGAATACGCCACCGTGTACCCCCACGTACCGCACAACAAATGGGATCAGACGATCTCGGTCATGGCCGCCCTGTGCGCCAAGCACTCGGTGGAGCTGATCGCCATCGGCAACGGCACTGCCAGCCGCGAAAGCGACAAGCTGGTCATCGACCTGATGAAAAAATACCCGGCCCTGAAAGTCACCAAGGTGATGGTCTCTGAAGCCGGTGCTTCGGTGTACTCGGCCTCGGAACTGGCGGCCAAGGAATTCCCGGACCTGGACGTATCGATCCGTGGTGCCGTGTCCATTGCCCGCCGCCTGCAAGACCCGCTGGCCGAACTGGTGAAGATCGATCCCAAGTCCATTGGTGTGGGTCAGTACCAGCACGACGTGTCCCAACTCAAACTGGCACGTGGCCTGGACGCTGTGGTTGAAGATTGCGTAAACGCCGTGGGCGTGGACGTGAACACCGCATCCGTGGCGCTCCTGGCACGCATCTCGGGCCTCAACGCCACGCTGGCGCAAAACATCGTCAGTCATCGCGACGAGAACGGCGCGTTCAAAACCCGTGCGGCGCTGAAAAAAGTCAGCCGCCTGGGCGAAAAAACCTTCGAGCAAGCGGCAGGTTTCTTGCGCGTAATGAATGGCGATAACCCATTGGACAGCTCGGCGGTTCACCCCGAGGCCTACCCGCTGGTCAAGCGCATTGCTTCGGACACCGAGCGCGACATCCGCTCGCTGATCGGCGACGCGAGCTTCTTGAAGCGTCTGGACCCGAAGAAGTTCACCGACGAAACCTTCGGCCTGCCGACCGTGACCGACATTCTGCAAGAGCTGGAAAAACCGGGCCGCGACCCGCGTCCCGAGTTCAAGACGGCTGAGTTCCAGGAAGGCGTCGAAGACCTCAAGGACCTGCAACTGGGCATGATCCTGGAAGGCGTGGTGACCAACGTGACCAACTTCGGGGCTTTCGTCGATATCGGCGTGCATCAGGACGGCCTTGTGCACATCTCGGCATTGTCCGAGAAGTTCATCAAGGACCCGCGTGAAGCCGTGAAAGCCGGTGACGTGGTCAAGGTCAAGGTCATGGAAGTCGACATCCCGCGCAAACGCGTTGGCCTGTCGATGCGCATGAGCGACACCCCGGGCGAGAAGATCGACGGCGCCCGTGGTGCACGCCCGGGTTCCGCCCCGCGCCAGCAAAACACCGCACCCCGTAAAGAAACCGTTGCCGCCGCGCCAAGCAACAACGCGATGGCTTCGCTGTTTGCCAACGCCAAACAGTTGAAGAAACGCTAATGGCGCTCCCGGACGGCCTGACCCAAAGCGCTTTCAGCGAGTTGATCGGTTGCCGCGTGCAGTCGGTGGAAGACGGCGTGGCGCACGTAGCGCTAAGCCTGGAGCCGCAACTGCGCAACCGGGGTGGCAAGCTGCACGGTGGCGCGCTGTTCAGCCTGGTCGATATCAGCATGGGGCTGGCGTGTTCCAGCGCCCATGGATTCGATCAGCAGAGCGCGACCATCGAGTGCAAGATCAACTACATCCGCGCGGTGTCTGAAGGCGACGTGCTGTGCATCGCCAAAGTCATCCACCCCGGACGACGCACGCTGGTGGTCGAAGCCGATGTATTCCAGAGCGACAAACTGGTCGCAAAAGCACAAGGCACGTTCGCTGTCCTGTAGCCGCCACGGGGTCATTTGAGTTAATTTCGGTACTGCTGACGCGGTGCCGGAAGGCGCTTGGAGCGCTCAGGGGCCGAAACAGGGACGGGGCCAAAGCAGTATCAACAAAAGCCAGGCGACCACGCCGGTTTCAACTTCACCCTTGTAGACCGTCCTGACCACCCCCATATTGGGGCGACTGACGCGTGAAGGAATCCAACTTGAGCCAACTTCTCAACCGCCGCCTGGCTCTGCTCAGCGAGCGCGCTAACCTCACTCTGCTTGAGCAATGCCTGCACGGCATCGAGCGCGAATGCCTGCGCGTCACGCCTGACGCACGCCTTGCTCAGACCCCGCACCCTGAAGAATTGGGCTCGGCGCTGACCAACGATCAAATCACCACCGACTATTCCGAATCGCTGCTGGAGTTCATCACCCCGGCCCTGCCCGATCCGGCGCAGACGCTGGCCAGCCTCGACAAGATCCACCGCTTTGCCTACAGCAAGCTCGGCAACGAGTTCCTGTGGAGCCCTTCGATGCCGTGCCCGTTGCCGGCCGAAGAAGATATCCCGATTGCCTACTACGGCACGTCCAACATCGGGCAGCTCAAGTACGTGTACCGCAAGGGCCTGGCCCTGCGATACGGCAAGACCATGCAGTGCATCGCCGGTATCCATTACAACTTCTCCCTGCCCGAGGCTCTGTGGCCCGTGCTGATGCAGGCCGAAGGCTTTGTGGGTACCGAGCGCGACTATCAGTCGAACGCCTACATCGCCCTGATTCGCAACTTCCGTCGTTACAGCTGGCTGCTGATGTACCTGTTCGGTGCCTCCCCAGCGCTGGACGCCGGCTTTTTGCGCGGTCGTTCACACCAGCTGGAACAACTGGACCCCGACACGCTCTACCTGCCGTACGCCACCAGCCTGCGCATGAGCGACCTGGGTTACCAGAGCAACGCCCAGGCTGGCCTGACGCCGTGCTACAACAATCTGGACAGCTACACCGACAGCCTGCGCAAAGCAGTGGCCACACCTTACGCGCCTTATGTTGAAATCGGCACGCACAAGGATGGTGAATGGGTGCAGTTGAACACCAACATCCTGCAAATCGAAAACGAGTACTACTCCAACATCCGTCCCAAGCGTGTGACCTACACCGGCGAGCGGCCGATTCAGGCCCTGGTGTCCCGTGGCGTGCAGTACGTTGAAGTGCGTTTGCTGGATATCAACCCGTTCCTGCCGGTGGGCATTGACCTGCCAGAGGCACGTTTTCTGGACGCCTTCCTGCTGTATTGCGCGCTGCAAGACAGCCCGCAGTTCGACAGCACAGGGTGCGGCAGCTGCTCTTCGAACTTCCTGAGCGTAGTCATGGAGGGTCGCCGTCCGGGCCTGCAACTGCAGCGTGATGGTGCAGCCGTCGACATGAAGGAATGGGCGGCAGAACTGCTGGAAAAAATCGCGCCGCTGGCCGCCCTGCTCGACCAGAGCCACGGTGGCGATCACCACAGCAAAGCCGTCGACGAACAGTTGGCCAAGATCAAGGACGTGTCACTGACGCCGTCTGCCAGAGTGCTGGCCAGCATGAGTGAGCACAACGAAAGCTTCGCCCAGTTCTCGATGCGCCAAAGCCTGGCCCATGCCGAGTTCTTCCGTAGCGAACCGTTGAGCGCAGAAGATCAGGCCGCGTTTGAAGAGAAAGCACGCAAGTCATTGCTCGAACAGATCCAGACCGAACAAACAGAAGAAGGCGACTTCGACCTGTTTGTGGCCTCGTATCAGGCGAGTATTTTGGCGATCAGTAACTAGGCAGATCAAAAGCCCCTCAAAGCCTTTGCTGTAGTCGCTGACGAGGCACGAGGCTGCGATCGGCTGCGCAGCGGCCGTAAATCCATTCGCTGCGGTGTGTCAGATACACCACGCTCACCGGGTTTACGACCGCTTCGCGCTCGATCGCAGCCTCGCTCCGCTCCTCAGCGACTACAAAGTTTTGGAGGCTGCATAAGGTGAGGGAGCCACAGGCGCTTTACAGCGTTTTCTCGAAGATCTTGGAGTTACGCTGATAGTTGTACAGCGACGCTCGCGCCGCCGGCAGGCGCTCGACACCGCTAGGTTCAAACCCGCGTTCACGGAACCAGTGCGCAGTACGCGTGGTTAATACGAACAGGGTTTTCAACCCTTGTGCCCGGGCGCGGTTTTCGATGCGTTCCAGCAGCTCATCCCCACGGCGACCATGACGGTACTCCGGATTCACCGCCAGGCACGCCAGCTCCCCCGCATCCGAATCAGCAATCTGATACAGCGCCGCACAGGCGATAATCATCCCTTCGCGCTCAACCACGCTGAACTGTTCGATCTCACGCTCCAGCACTTCTCGCGAGCGACGCACCAGAATGCCCTGTTCTTCCAGCGGGCTGATCAGGTCCAGCAAACCGCCGACGTCTTCAATCGCTGCTTCACGGATCAGTTCGAATTGCTCCTGGGCCACCAACGTACCACCACCATGACGGGTGAACAGCTCCGTCAGCAAGGCGCCATCTTCGGCATAGCTGACGATATGGCTACGAGCCACACCACCGCTGCAGGCCTCGGCCGCCGCTTCCAGCAGCTCGGCCTGGTAGTCGCTGCCCAAACGCTTCATGTGGGCAGGCACTTGCTGTGGGCGCAGCTCGCGCACCAAGCGCCCTTCTGCGTCGAGCAAGCCGGACTCGGCGCCGAACAACAGCAGCTTGTCAGCCGCCAGGTCGATAGCGGCACGGGTGGCGACGTCTTCACACGCCAGGTTGAAAATCTCACCGGTCGGCGAGTAGCCCAAGGGCGATAGCAACACAATCGAGCGCTCATCGAGCAGACGGTTGATGCCCTTGCGGTCGACACGACGGACTTCGCCGGTGTGGTGGAAGTCCACGCCATCGAGCACGCCGATCGGCCGTGCCGTCACCAGGTTGCCGCTCGCTACCCGCAGGCGCGAGCCCTGCATCGGCGAAGATGCCATGTCCATCGACAAGCGCGCCTCAATCGCGATGCGCAACTGCCCCACGGCGTCGATCACGCATTCCAGGGTGGAGGCGTCGGTGACGCGCATGCCGTTGTGGTAGTACGGCACCAGACCACGGGCTTCAAGGCGGCTGTCGATTTGCGGACGCGAGCCGTGAACCAGCACCAGGCGCACGCCCAGGCTGTGCAACAGCACCAGGTCGTGGACGATATTGCCAAAATTGGGATGCGCCACACCGTCGCCGGGGAGCATGACGACAAAGGTGCAATCGCGGTGGGCATTGATGTAAGGAGACGCGTGACGCAACCAGTTAACGTAATCGTGCATAACCAAAGCCTGTAAAAAATAAATCGCCTAAAAAAGGGCTAAAACAGCAAACGCACATCGGGCTGATGGTTATCGTCGAAACAGGGTCGGCAACACGCGTGTTCTCCTTGTGTGAAAAGCAAAGGGGATCGCCACTATTTCAGGCAATAGTGTTCGACCAGTTGAGTCAGTAGACGCACGGTCGGCTGCAAACGTGACATTTCCAGGTATTCCCCCGGCTGATGCGCACAGGCGATGTCGCCCGGGCCCAGTACCAGCGTTTCGCAGCCAAGCTGCTGAAGATAAGGCGCTTCGGTGCCAAACGCCACTGCTTGCGCGCGATGGCCGGTGAGTCGTTCGGCCACCCGTACCAGCTCTGCATCGGCGTCCTGTTCGAATGGCGGCACTCCGGCTGCAATGGACGCGAAATCAATTTTCACCTGATGGCGCTCGGCCAAAGGTTGCAGCTTGCTGCGAATGATGGCCCGCAGCTCGTTGGGGTCCATGCCCGGTAACGGTCTCAGGTCAAATTCCAGCGAGCACTGCCCGCAAATACGGTTCGGGTTATCGCCACCATGAATACAGCCAAAGTTCAGGGTCGGCTGCGGCACGCTGAACTGCGGGTTGCGGTATTCGTTGAGCCACTGCTGACGCAGGCCTTTGAGTTCGCTGATCGCATCGTGCATGGCTTCAAGGGCGCTGTGCCCCAGGCTTGGGTCGGATGAGTGGCCACTGCGCCCGAGAATCTCGATGCGCTCCATCATCACCCCCTTGTGCATGCGGATCGGCTTGAGTCCGGTCGGCTCGCCAATCACCGCGGCACGGCCCAGCGGCCTGCCGGCTTCGACCAGCGCCCTGGCGCCAGCCATCGATGTCTCTTCGTCGCACGTGGCCAGAATCAGCAGCGGCTGCTTGAACGGTTGATCGAGCAACGGGCGCACCGCTTCGATCACCAGCGCGAAAAAACCCTTCATGTCGCAACTGCCAAGGCCTACCCAGCGGTTATCCACTTCTGTCAGCTTGAGTGGATCGGTCTGCCACAGCGCTTCATCGTAGGGCACGGTGTCGCTATGACCGGCCAACACCAGTCCTCCGGGACCGCTGCCGAAGGTGGCAAGCAAGTTGAACTTGCCGGGGCTGATCTGCTGGATATCGCAGCTAAAGCCCAGCTCGCTCAGCCAGGTGGCCAGCAAATCGATCACCCCGCGATTGGACTGATCCAGATAAGGCTGGGTGCAACTGACCGACGGTGTGGCGATCAAGGCAGCGAACTGCTCTTTCATGGAAGGTAAAGGCATGCGCTGACTTCCTGTTGGCGGGGCGAGGCCCATCATAGAGCCATCTGCAGCGCAGAATAAACCCGTTCGGCGCGCCGGGGCGGCTTGTCCTGTACACTGCACGGCCTTGGCAGCCACACTTTTCCCGGCTGCGCACCGATCCTGGATTTTCCGGCCATGCAGAAAGAAACCGAAATCAAACTCCGCGTCAGCCGCGAAACCCTCGCCGCCCTGCGCGAGCACCCCTTGCTGAAAAAGCGCAACAAAAGTGGCTGGGAAAGCCGTGAGTTGTTGAACCAGTACTTCGACACGCCTGAGCGCGATCTGGCCAAGGCCAAGGTTGCCCTGCGCCTGCGCCGCGATGGCGAAGACGTGATTCAGACCCTCAAGACCCGCGGCCAAAGCATCGCCGGTTTGTCCGAGCGTAATGAGTACGACTGGAACCTGCCGAAAGCCAAGCTCGACATCAAGAAGCTCGACGGCGAATGCTGGCCAGAAGAGTTGGCCGAGCTGGACAAAAAAACCCTGAAGCCAATCTTCACCACTGATTTCGTACGTGAACGCGCTGAAATCTCCTGGGGCCGCGGCAAGGCCAAAGTGGTCATCGAAGCGGCCCTGGACCTGGGTCACGTGATTGCCGGCAAGCAGAAAGAAGAAATCTGCGAACTGGAACTCGAACTGCGCGAAGGCGAGCCATCTGCCCTGCTGGAACTGGCTGCAGAACTGGCCGAGAAGCTGGCCCTGATGCCTTGTGACATCAGCAAGGCCGAACGTGGCTATCGCCTGTTCGACGCCAACAGCTACAGCGTCAACCTGCCCGCCCCAGAGCTGACACCCGAGACGCCACTGGACGATGCCTTCGCCGCCCTGGCCTGGCACTTGCTGGGCAACAGCCAGCGTCTGGCCGAGCAGTACCGTTTCAATGGCCACTGGCGTTTGCTGCAGGACTGGGTTCAGCAATTGATTGACCTGCGCGCGCTGGTCAGCAGCCTGGGTCAAGCCGCTCCACGCCAGTCCACCAGCACCTTGCGTGCTGAGCTGGACGCCCTGCTTGAAGACTGGCGCCCGCTGGTTCAGATCGGCCAGGACGACGAAGACGTTCGTAAAGCCGCCCCTGAGCAGTTCCTTGAAGAGCTGGAAGACCCGCGCTGGGGCCAGTTCTCACTGAACACTTCGCGCTGGTTGATGGCGCGCAGCTGGACCGTTGATCGCGGCACCACCCGTGGCAACCGTCAAGGCGCCGCACAACTGCACAGCTGGCTGCCGCGCTTGTTGTCGGATGAGGCGATTGCCTTGCGCTTGAACCGCTACCAGCAGCAACCCGAAGATCTGGCCGAGCAACTGCCGCGCATCGAGCGCATTCAGGCCTGGTTGCGTCTGGCGCGTAACGTGCTGGAAATTCCGGAACTGGACCGTTTGTACGGCGAGATGAACAAGCTGCAGGAATTGGCCAACCTGCCAATCACTGACGACGCAGAGCACAACGACGAGTTGCTCAATGCCCGTAAGCAGCAAGCCATCGCCGTGTACCAGAACCGCGCATGGAAGACCCTGCTGCGCGCCTAAGCGCCCAGCCAACGCCCCTTGGTGCCAACTGAGGGGCGTTTTTGTTTATTGGGTGTCTTTGGGCATCTGTGCATCCGGCGTACGCCAGATCAAACGTGACGTGTCGTAGCCCTGCTGCTGAGCCTTGCTGAGCAATTCATCACGGGTTTGCTGATCAACCTGCGGTTTGCGCGACAACAACCACAAATAGCGGCGGTCGGGGTTGCCCACCAGCGCCGTGCTGTAGTCGTCCCCCAGGTACAACACCCAGTAGTCGCCCTTGGTGACACCCGGCAGTACTGTTGATACCCAATTGTCGAACTCGACCCACAGCTTGTCGGTTTTACCCTCCACCTGCGGCGTTGCCGTGCCCTTTGCCTCTTCCCACTTGCCCTCTGCTGTGCGGCAGCGGTTCAACACGGCTACGTTACCGTCAGGCTTCAAGCTGTAATGGGCTTCGGACTGCGCACAGTTGCGCTGGAAGAACATCGGCAAGCGCGCCAACTCATACCAAGTGCCCTGATAGCGTTTGAGATCGACGCTTGCAACGGTGTTGGGCGCCAGCGAATCGCTGCTGGAACCCGCGCACCCGGCCAGCAACAGTGCGGCCCCCAGGCTGACTAAAAGACGTTTCATCGCGAACGCTCCTGAGCGGTATTACTTCAGACCCTGCCCCGAAAAAATCAGCACTTTATCGCCCGCGTATTGCACGCTGATAAAGCTCTTCTGATCGCCCCAGGTGCAGCTCGACACCCCCAATGCACCCGAACAATCGGTCGGGCTGCCCAGCAGCTGTTCAACCTCAGCCTTGGTCATGCCTGCCGACAGTTTTGAGTAGTTTTGTTGATTGATCTTGCTGCACGCCGCCAGCAATACGCAGAACGACAACACCGCCAAAGTACGCAACTTCATGGAAAGCTCCTGCATGGAAAGGTCGGCATAGATGCCTGATGCAAGCTTAGAAGAGAAAAGTGCAGGGTGGTTCCCGCAGGGTGCAGGGATTTGTTTGGCGAGGGGGGTCAGTCAGGCAAAGACAATGATCTGAAACACCTGTGGGAGCGAGCTTGCTCGCGATGCATGCAACCCGGTTCAACTGATTGACCGTATCGATGCTATCGCGAGCAAGCCCGCTCCCACAGGAGGGGGCAGTGAGGCGTGCTTAGGCTTTGTGGTAATCGGTAATGCGCGCCACTTCTTCTTTCGAGCCCAGGTACACCGCTACACGCTGGTGCAGGCCTTCAGGCTGGATGTCGAGGATGCGCTGATGGCCGTCAGTGGACGCACCGCCAGCCTGTTCAACCAGGAACGACATCGGATTGGCTTCGTACATCAAGCGCAGCTTGCCCGGTTTGGACGGCTCACGGCTGTCGCGCGGGTACATGAACAGGCCACCGCGGGTCAGGATACGGTGTACGTCGGCAACCATCGCGGCCACCCAACGCATGTTGAAGTTTTTGTTCAACGGACCTTCTTCGCCCGCCAGCAACTCGTCTACATAGCGTTGGACCGGAGCTTCCCAGTGACGCTGGTTGGACATGTTGATGGCAAATTCCTGGGTGGTTTCAGGAATGGTGATGTCTTCGTGGGTCAGAACGAAACTGCCCATTTCACGGTCCAGGGTGAAGCCTTTAACGCCGTCGCCCAGGGTCAATACCAGCATGGTCTGAGGACCGTAGATGGCATAGCCGGCAGCTACCTGCTGGGTGCCTGGCTGCAGGAAGGCCTTTTCGTTCAACGGCTCATTCTGGGTCAGGTATTCGTTCGGGCAACGCAGCACAGAGAAGATAGTGCCGACCGGAGCGTTGATATCAATGTTCGACGAACCGTCCAGTGGGTCGAATACCAGCAGGTAGGCGCCTTTCGGGTACTTGCCCGGGATCTGGTAGGCATTGTCCATTTCTTCGGACGCCATGCCGGCCAGGTGACCGCCCCATTCGTTGGCTTCGAGCAGGATCTCGTTGGAAATCACGTCGAGTTTCTTCTGCACTTCACCTTGTACGTTTTCGGTGCCCATGCTGCCCAGAACACCACCCAGGGCGCCTTTGGACACGGCGTGGCTGATCTCTTTGCAAGCACGCGCCACCACTTCGATGAGGAAACGCAAATCAGCAGGCGTGTTGTTGCTGCGGGTCTGCTCGATCAAATAGCGACTCAGGGTAACGCGGGACATGTAAGGCTCCGAACAATGGGGAGGGGGCGAAAAACCCGCGCAGTTTAGCGCGTGTTGCCGTGCAAATCTTCTAATCAGACTCAGAACCGACAGAGCGGGTTCTGCTGAACCCTTAAATCACCTGCAAAAAACCCTGTGATCGCTGCCGCAGGCTGCGAAGGGTTGCAGAGCAACCCGTGCTCTCAAGGGCTAAATGCCCCCTTCGCAGCCTGCGGCAGCGACTACAGGTGCGTTACAGCGCTTTCCAGATGTCGGTGGCGTACTCACGAATGGTGCGGTCCGATGAGAACCAGCCCATGCGCGCCGTGTTCAGCACCGCCTTGCGCCACCACTCGTCCTTGTCCTGCCACAGGTGTTCCACACGCATCTGCGCATCCCAATAAGCATCGAAATCCGCACACACCAGAAACCGGTCGTACTCAATAAGTGAGTCCACCAGCCCGGTGTAGCGCGCCGGGTCATCGTGTGAAAACACCCCGCCGCGAATCGCCTGCAGCACATCATTGAGCCGATGGGATGCGGCCACATCCGGCGCCGCGTGGAACTCGCCATTGTGTTTGCGCGCTTCAACCTGCTGCGAACTGAGCCCGAAGATAAACATGTTGTCCGCCCCGACCCGCTCGCACATCTCCACGTTGGCCCCATCCATCGTGCCGATGGTCAGTGCGCCGTTAAGGCCGAATTTCATGTTGCTGGTGCCCGATGCTTCGTAGCCTGCAGTGGATATCTGCTCGGACAGATCCGCCGCCGGAATGATGCTTTCGGCCAGGCTGACGTTGTAGTTGGGGATAAACACCACCTTGAGCAAACCACGCACGGTGGGGTCATTGTTGACGGTGCGGGCGATGTCGTTGGCCAGTTTGATGATGAGTTTGGCCTGTTCATAACTGGCCGCCGACTTGCCGGCAAAAATCTTCACCCGTGGCACCCAATGATTACCCGGCTCGGCACGAATGGCCTGGTACAGCGCCACGGTGTGCATCAGGTTGAGCAGCTGACGCTTGTACTCGTGAATCCGTTTGACCTGCACATCGAACATCGCTTCAGGGTTGACCACGATACCCAAACGCTCATAAATCAGCGCCGCCAGGGTGCATTTGCTTTGCAGGCGCTGTTCGGCGAAACGTTTGCGAAAATCGGCACGCTCGGCAAAAGGCTCCAGCTTGATCAGCTTGTACTCGGTTTCATCAAGGACATCGGGCCCCAGTGCATCCACCAGCATCGAGGTCAACGGTGGGTTGGCCTGGAACAGCCAGCGGCGAAAGGTGACACCGTTGGTTTTGTTGTTGATCCGATCAGGGTAGAGCTTGTGCAGTTCGGCAAACACGGTGCTGCGCATCAACTGCGTGTGCAGCCCGGATACCCCGTTCACGCTGTGGGAGCCCAGGAAGGCCAGGTTGCCCATGCGCACTCGCCGCCCGTGGTCCTCTTCAATCAGCGAAACCGCACGCAGCACGTCAAAGTCGTGAATACCCTTGGCCCGCAACGCATCGATATGGTGCGCGTTGATCAGATAAATAATCTGCATATGACGCGGCAACAGGCGCTCCATCAAGCCAACGGGCCAGGTTTCGAGCGCCTCCGGAAGCAGCGTGTGGTTGGTGTATGACAGGGTATCGACCGTGACCTGCCACGCCGCGTGCCACTCGATGCCGTGTTCATCGACCAGAATGCGCATCAACTCGGCAACGGCAATCGAGGGATGGGTGTCATTGAGCTGGATCGAGACATGCTCGGCCAGGTTCAACAGCGTGTCATGCACATGCAGATGACGACGCAGCAGGTCCTGCAGCGAGGCCGATACAAAGAAGAACTCCTGGCGCAGGCGCAGCTCTTGCCCCGCTTCGTTGCTGTCAGCCGGGTACAGCACGCGAGAGATGCTTTCAGCCCGCACCACTTCGGCCACTGCACCCAAATGGTCGCCCGCGTTGAACCGGCCCAGGTTCAAATCGTGCAGCGCCCTCGCCCGCCACAGGCGCAAGGTGTTGACGCTGGCCCCGCGCCAACCCACTACGGGGGTGTCATACGCAATGGCCCGTACGGTCTCGCCCGGCCACCAGATCTGGCGTAGCTGGCCCTGCTCATCCTGTTTGGTCTCGACCGAACCGCCAAAGCCGACCGAGTACAACACCTCGGCACGCTCGAACTCCCAGGGGTTGCCAAAGTCCAGCCAGTTCTCGGTCTGCTCCTGTTGCCAGCCGTCGACAATGCTCTGGCGAAACAGACCGTGCTCGTAGCGGATGCCGTAGCCGTGAGCCGCAATGCCCAGGGTCGACATGCTTTCCATAAAGCAGGCGGCCAACCGGCCCAGACCGCCGTTGCCCAGCGCCGCATCCGGCTCCAGCAGGCGGATACGCTCCAGATCGACCCCAAGCTCGGTCAGTGCTTCGCGGGCCACCTCCAGCAGCCCCAGATTGCTCAGACTGTCATACAGCAAGCGGCCGATCAGAAATTCCAGCGACAGGTAGTACACCCGTTTCTGGTCCTTGCGATAAATCTGGCGCGTGTGGTCCATCCAGTGCTCGACCATATGGTCGCGGGCGGCCAGAGCAATAGCTTCAAACCAGTCATGGTCAAACGCGTGTTCCGGGTCCTTACCCACCGCGTAAGTCAGTTTGGCTACTACAGCGGCACGGAAAGCCGCCACCTGTGCGTCACGAACAAGCGGTTCCTGGGACATCGATACAACCTCAATCGAGATGGGCGATTTGAAGAACGAATGGTGTCAGCCTAGACGCTTGGACAGAAACAAAGTGACTTGGTTAAAGATTTTTTTGGGTGATTGTTTAAATAAAACTGACGACATGTGCGATGCCCCAAAACGAGGCAAATACGCCGTTGAATGCTTTAAAACATGGCCCTGATCGAAAAACCGGCAAATGGTTGTTCACACATTCATCAACACCGGTATGATCGCGCGCCCTGATGCACGCTGGAATACAAGCCTGATGAAGTCCAACCTGATCGCCGCCGCGGAAATCGACCGTCTCGATACCTGGGCCAAATACTCCGCGCCCATGTGCGGCTCCTGCATTTCCAGCTGCTGCACGTTGCCGGTCGAGGTCAAGATCAAAGACCTGATCCGCATCGGCATCGTCGATGAATTCGAGATGGGCGACCCACCGAAGAACATCGCCAAGCGCCTGCAAAAAGAAGGGATCGTGGAGCGCTTCAACCAGAAGTCCGGGATTTTCACGTTGCAGCGCATGAGCAACAACGACTGCCTGTATCTGGATCGCAAGTCACGGATGTGCACCATCTATGAAATCCGCCCGGACACCTGCCGCAACCACCCGCGAGTGGGCCCCCGCCCTGGTTATTGCGCCTACGTGCCTAAAGCCGTTGAGCGCAAGAACAGCAGCGAGAAGTTGATGGTTTTCTAAGGCATCACCTGTAGCCACTGCCGCCGGCTGCGGCTACAGGTAAACGTCTAAAACCCGGACATAAAAAAACGCCCCCGACCGCAAGGTCGGGGGCGTTTTTTTACGGCTAACTAAATAACTTAGTTGTTACCGGATTTCTTCGCAGCGCGGGTACGCTCGCTTTCGCCCAGGATCTTCTTACGAAGACGGATGGACTTAGGCGTTACTTCGCACAGTTCATCTTCCTGTACGAATTCCAGAGCTTGCTCCAGAGTGAAGCGGATAGGCGGAACCAAAGCGATGGTTTCGTCTTTACCCGAAGCACGCATGTTGTCGAGCTTCTTGCCTTTGGTTGGGTTAACGCCCAGGTCGTTGTCGCGGCTGTTGATGCCGACGATTTGACCTTCGTACACGTCTTCACCGTGACCCAGGAACAGTTTGCCGCGAGCTTGCAGGGTTTCCAGCGAGTAAGTCAGAGCCTTACCGGTAGCAACCGAAACCAGAACGCCGTTCTGACGGCCGGACATGTCGCCCGACTTCATCACGTCGTAACGGTCGAAGATCGAGGTCAGGATGCCAGCGCCCGAAGTCAGAGTCAGGAACTCGTTACGGAAACCGATCAGGCCACGTGCAGGGATGTTGTATTCAAGACGAACACGACCCTTGCCATCCGGAACCATGTTGGTCAGATCGCCTTTACGGATACCGATCTGTTCCATGATTGAACCCTGGGATTCTTCTGGCAGGTCGATGGTTACGTTTTCGTACGGTTCGTGCTTAACGCCGTCAACCATGCGGATGATCACTTCCGGACGACCAACACCCATTTCGAAGCCTTCGCGACGCATGGTTTCGATCAGTACGGACAAGTGCAGCTCACCACGGCCAGACACTTTGAACTTGTCAGCGGTGTCGCCTTCTTCAACGCGCAGAGCAACGTTGTACAGCAGTTCTTTGTCCAGACGCTCTTTGATGTTACGGCTGGTTACGAACTTGCCTTCACGGCCGCAGAACGGCGAGTCGTTAACCTGGAAGGTCATCGAAACGGTAGGTTCGTCAACGGTCAGCGGCTTCATCGCTTCAACATTCAGTGGGTCGCACAGAGTGTCGGAGATGAACAGCTGGTCGAAGCCGCTGATGCAGACGATGTCGCCGGCAGCTGCTTCGTCAACGTCGATACGGTGCAGACCGTGGTGACCCATCAGCTTCAGGATACGACCATTACGGCGCTTGCCGTCGGCATCGATAGCCACAACCTGGGTGTTTGGCTTGACGCGACCACGAGCGATACGGCCAACGCCGATAATGCCCAGGAAGCTGTTGTAGTCCAGTGCCGAGATTTGCATCTGGAATGGACCGTCACGGTCAACTTTTGGAGCCGGTACGTTGTCGACGATCGACTGGTACAGCGGGGTCATGTCTTCAGCCATGTCGGTGTGGTCAAGACCAGCAATACCGTTCAGGGCCGAGGCGTAAACTACTTTGAAGTCCAGCTGTTCTTCGGTAGCACCCAGGTTGTCGAACAGGTCGAAGATCTGATCCAGAACCCAGTCCGGACGCGCGCCTGGACGGTCAACCTTGTTGATCACCACGATTGGACGCAGGCCGGCTTCGAAAGCCTTCTTGGTCACGAAACGGGTTTGCGGCATAGGGCCGTCTTGAGCGTCAACCAGCAGCAGAACGGAGTCAACCATCGACATTACGCGTTCAACTTCGCCGCCGAAGTCGGCGTGGCCCGGGGTGTCCACGATGTTGATGTGGTAGCCGTTCCAGTTAATAGCGGTGTTCTTGGCAAGAATGGTAATGCCGCGCTCTTTTTCCTGGTCGTTGGAGTCCATCACGCGCTCGTCGTTGAGCTCGTTGCGCTCCAGAGTGCCGGATTGACGCAAGAGTTTGTCTACCAGGGTAGTTTTACCGTGGTCAACGTGAGCAATGATGGCGATGTTACGTAGATTTTCGATCACTTGTGTATCTCGATCAGAGGATTCGGTGTGCTGACTGAGTCCAGGCAGCGATTAACAGTAGAGTCCGTGCAAGCCGTTACAGCTTGACGGTGGCGTCGGGGGGCCGGTGACGCAGGCCACAGGCATACAGCCCCGGGCTCTTAGCTCGGTCGATAAACGCGCACATTGGCATGTCCCTCACTGAGCAAATGGTGAGCATGCAGGCGACTCATCACGCCTTTGTCGCAATACAACAGGTACTGACGAGTGTCATCCAGTTCCTTGAAGCGGCTGTTCAGTGCATAGAACGGCAACGCTTGTACTTCGATGCCAGCCAGTTCCAGCGGTTGATCTTCCTGAGCATCCGGGTGACGGATGTCGATCACGATCTGGCCCGCCAGCACTTCGCTGACTTCTTCGACTTGCAAGTCCTGGCCCAATTCCTCGATCACTCGATCAATCGGCACCATTTTGGCCCGCTCAAGCGCTCGCTCGAGCACGGCCATATCGAACTGTTGTTCTTCGTACTCCACGCGGTTGCGTTTGGCGTGGGTCTTGGGGTTGACCGAAATCACCCCGCAATATTCAGGCATGTGCTTGGCAAAATCGGCCGTACCGATTTCAACCGCCTGATCAATGATGTCCTGCTTGTGGCTCGCAATCAGCGGACGCAACACCAGTTTGTCGGTAGCCGAGTCAATCAGCGACAAGTTGGGCAGCGTCTGGCTCGACACCTGGGAAATCGCTTCACCCGTCACCAGCACTTCAATTTCGAGACGTTCGGCAATACGGGTCGCAGCGCGCAACATCATACGCTTCAAAATGACGCCCATATGACTGTTATCGACTTTGCCGAGAATTTCGCCCAAAACTTCTTCGAACGGAACGCTGACAAACAGCACACGCTGGGAGCTGCCGTACTTCTTCCATATAAAGTGCGCGACTTCCATCACGCCCAGTTCATGGGCACGTCCGCCCAGATTGAAGAAGCAGAAGTGGCTCATCAGGCCGCGACGCATGATCTGGTAGGCCGCGACGGTGGAATCGAAACCGCCGGACATCAACACCAGGGTCTGTTCCAGAGAGCCCAGCGGGAAGCCGCCTATGCTGTCGTGCTGGCTGTGAATCACAAACAACCGTTGGTCGCGAATTTCGAAGCGCACTTCAATTTCCGGCTTTTTCAGATCAATTCCGGCGGCACCGCACTCACGACGCAGCTTGCTGCCGACGTATTTCTCGATTTCCATCGAGGTAAATGGGTGCTTGCCACCGCGTTTGCAACGCACGGAAAAGATCTTGCCGGCCAGCGCATCGCCAAAGTGCAATTTGCACTTCTCAACGACGTCGTCGAAGTCGCCCAGCGGGTACTCGTCAACTTGCAGGAAATGCGCGATGCCCGGCATGCAGCTCAGGCGTTCGGTCATTTCTTTCAAGGCTTTAGGATCACTGACGCGCGTTTGCAGTTCGATGTTGTCCCACACGCCCGTCACCACCACAGCCGGGTCCAGATCGCGGAGCACAGCACGGATGTTTTTAGCCAATTGACGGACGAAACGCATCCGAACCGGACGGCTCTTGATAGTGATTTCGGGGAAGACTTTAACGATTAGTTTCATGAAAACAGCGCGCGAGCAGCCTGCCAAAAAAGGGGGGCGCGGATTATAGCGGAAATTGTTCAAGGTTTAACCAGTTATCGTACAAACGGTTTTCGACGCACCAAAATGGGACGTAAATGCCTTTAATCGCTTCATTTGAGTGCGATAAGTGCGCCTAATCGGTAGTCTTCGTCTCTAACCTGCTTGAGATTGGGGCATTAAACCCAAGTCGGGGCACTGGCATGCAATTTGCTCCCTTGTGAGGCAGGTTGCCTTGGCAGAGTATTCGCGCCGGCATCAACCACTTATTAAGGGCATTCCACTACCCGCCCTAAGCCACCCCGGAGGACACTATGTCGAAGTCGGTTCAACTCATCAAAGATCATGACGTCAAGTGGATTGATCTGCGCTTCACTGATACCAAAGGCACTCAGCACCACGTGACCATGCCGGCCCGTGATGCGCTGGATGAAAACTTCTTCACCGACGGCAAAATGTTCGACGGCTCCTCCATTGCTGGCTGGAAAGGCATCGAAGCGTCCGACATGATCCTGCTGCCAGACGACAGCACTGCCGTTCTGGACCCGTTCACCGAACAGCCTACGCTGATCCTGGTGTGCGACATCATCGAACCTTCGACCATGCAAGGCTATGACCGCGACCCACGCGCCATCGCTACCCGTGCCGAGGAATACCTGAAGTCCACCGGTATCGGCGACACCGTTTTCGTCGGCCCGGAGCCAGAGTTCTTCATTTTCGACCAAGTGAAGTTCAAGTCCGATATCTCCGGTTCCATGTTCAAGATCTACTCCGAACAAGGTTCGTGGATGTCCGACCAGGACGTGGAAGGCGGCAACAAAGGCCACCGTCCAGGCGTCAAAGGTGGCTACTTCCCAGTTCCGCCGTTCGACCATGACCACGAAATCCGTACCTCCATGTGCAACGCCATGGAAGAAATGGGCCTGGTTATCGAAGTACACCACCACGAAGTGGCAACTGCCGGCCAGAACGAAATCGGCGTGCAGTTCAACACTCTGGTGAAAAAGGCTGACGAAGTTCAGACCCTGAAATACTGCGTACACAACGTGGCAGACGCCTACGGCCGTACCGCTACTTTCATGCCTAAGCCTCTGTACGGCGACAACGGCTCGGGTATGCACGTTCACATGTCCATCTCCAAAGATGGCAAGAACACCTTCGCAGGCGAAGGCTATGCCGGCCTGTCCGACACCGCTCTGTACTTCATCGGCGGCATCATCAAGCACGGTAAGGCACTGAACGGCTTCACCAACCCGGCTACCAACTCCTACAAGCGTCTGGTACCAGGTTTCGAAGCTCCGGTAATGCTGGCCTACTCGGCTCGCAACCGTTCCGCATCGATCCGTATTCCTTACGTGTCCAGCCCTAAAGCTCGCCGTATCGAAGCACGTTTCCCGGATCCAGCGGCCAACCCGTACCTGTGCTTCGCTGCACTGATGATGGCTGGCCTGGACGGTATCCAGAACAAGACTCACCCTGGCGACGCAGCTGACAAAAACCTGTATGACCTGCCGCCTGAAGAGGCCAAAGAGATCCCACAAGTTTGCGGCAGCCTGAAAGAAGCCCTGGAAGAGCTGGACAAAGGTCGTGCGTTCCTGACCAAAGGCGGCGTTTTCAGCGACGACTTCATCGACGCTTACATCGCCCTGAAAAGCGAAGAAGAAATCCAGGTTCGTACCTTCGTACACCCACTGGAATACGAGCTGTACTACAGCTGCTAATCCCATGACGCCCGCGCAAGCGGCGTGATTCGAAAAAGCCTCCTACGGGAGGCTTTTTTGTGGGCGACGTCTTACGCGAGCACAGGATCAGGGCCTCTGGATTCATGCCAGCACCTGACAGCCACCTTGATGAGTGATCGGTAGCTTTAGGCCACTCAAACCAACGGAGACTGACATGCACCCTTTCATGGCCCTCAAACCCCTGTTCCTGACTTGCGCCTGCCTGGTACTGCTGGGTTGTAAAAACACCCCCACAGAGATCAAGGTCGAGCAGTTGCTCAAGGCTGACAAGTCCTGGGATGGGGCGGCTTATAGCTATCCGGACGCCAAGCCGGAATTCACCGTGGTCAAGATCACGCTCCCGGCCAACACCACGCTGAAATGGCACAGCCACCCCATGCCTAACCTCGCCTATCTGGTGTCCGGCGAGCTGATGGTCGAAACCGAAGACGGCATCCACAAAACCACGCTCAAGCCTGGCCAGGTTCTGCCCGAGGTGGTCAACACCTCCCATCGAGGTATCAGCGGCAAGGCCCCCGTTGAACTGATCGTGTTCTATGCCGGTGCGCCTGGCATGGCACTGTCTCACTGACAACACCAAACCTGTAGCCGCTGGCCGCAGGACCTTGCGACGAACGCAGCCTTCGCCAGCGACGACACAATGACTGCCACAGACTCACCACCCTCAACGCGCCAATCAGACATCCCCGGCTCATTTCAGAGCAACTGAATCCATTCATCAAAAATGCACTATATTGGTGCGACGATAGTTTGATTGTGCATTAGCCAGCCCAATTTGGTTCAAAAACACCTGCGCACCGCCCGGCTGCATTGCCTGAACGGGTTTCAGGCGCCTATTTCAGGCGTTTAATGCTTCTTTTCAGAGCCTTGGTTTGGTTTTTGCATTTTCATTGCACCAGCGCCTCACCCGCGCACGCAATCCGGGATCGGCCCATGACCATCAGTGACGCCCTGCACCGACTGTTACTCGACAACCTGACCACCGCCACGCTGTTACTGAATGCCGATCTGCGCCTTGAGTACATGAACCCGGCGGCAGAGATGCTGTTGGCAATCAGCGGTCAACGCAGTCACGGGCAATTCATCAGTGAGCTTTTTACAGAGTCCACCGAGGCCCTGCATTCGCTGCGCCAGGCAGTTGAGCAAGCGCATCCGTTTACCAAGCGCGAAGCCATGCTGACCTCGCTGACGGGCCAGACCCTCACGGTGGATTACGCCGTAACCCCCATCTTGAGCAATGGCGGCACGATGCTGCTGCTCGAAGTCCACCCCCGTGACCGCTTGCTGCGCATCACCAAAGAAGAAGCCCAGCTGTCCAAGCAGGAAACCAGCAAGATGCTGGTACGCGGCATGGCCCACGAGATCAAGAATCCCCTGGGCGGCATTCGTGGGGCTGCTCAGTTGCTGGCCCGTCAGTTACCAGACGAAAACCTGCGTGACTACACCAACGTGATCATCGAAGAAGCCGACCGCCTGCGTAACCTGGTCGACCGCATGCTGGGCTCCAACAAGCTGCCTTCGCTGTCCATGACCAATGTCCACGAAGTGCTGGAGCGGGTGTGCAGCCTGGTTGAGGCCGAAACACAGGGCAGCATCACATTGGTGCGCGACTATGACCCGAGCCTGCCCGACCTGCTGATCGACCGTGAACAAATGATCCAGGCCGTCCTCAACATCGTGCGCAACGCGATGCAAGCCATCGGCAGCCAAAACGAGCTGCGGCTGGGGCGTATCAGCCTGCGTACCCGCGCCATGCGCCAGTTCACCATTGGCCACGTGCGCCACCGACTGGTCACCAAAATCGAAATTATCGACAACGGGCCGGGCATTCCGGCCGAGCTGCAAGACACCCTGTTCTTCCCGATGGTCAGCGGGCGCCCAGACGGCACCGGGCTAGGCCTTTCCATCACGCAGAACATCATCAGTCAGCACCAGGGGTTGATCGAGTGTGAAAGCCACCCCGGCCACACACTCTTCTCGATCTTTCTACCACTGGAACAAGGAGCCGCATCGACATGAGCCGAAGTGAAACCGTGTGGATCGTCGACGACGACCGTTCTATCCGCTGGGTCCTGGAAAAAGCCTTGCAACAGGAAGGCATGACCACACAAAGTTTCGACAGCGCCGATGGGGTGATGAGCCGTCTGGCTCGCCAGCAGCCCGACGTCATTATTTCGGACATCCGCATGCCCGGCTCAAGCGGCCTGGACTTGCTGGCCAAGATTCGCGAACAGCACCCTCGCCTGCCCGTCATCATCATGACCGCTCATTCCGACCTGGACAGCGCAGTGGCCTCCTATCAAGGTGGCGCATTCGAATACCTGCCCAAGCCGTTTGACGTCGATGAAGCCGTGTCACTGGTCAAGCGTGCCAATCAGCACGCCCAGGAACAACAAGGCCTGGCCGCCCCCCCGGCACTGGCCAGAACACCTGAAATCATCGGCGAAGCGCCGGCGATGCAAGAGGTGTTTCGGGCCATTGGCCGCCTTAGCCATTCCAATATCACGGTTCTGATCAACGGCGAATCAGGCACAGGCAAGGAGCTGGTGGCCCACGCCCTGCACCGCCACAGCCCACGTGCCGCGTCGCCATTTATCGCGTTGAACATGGCCGCGATCCCCAAGGACCTGATGGAGTCCGAGCTCTTCGGCCACGAAAAAGGCGCCTTTACCGGAGCTGCAAACCTGCGCCGGGGTCGTTTTGAACAGGCCGATGGCGGGACTCTGTTCCTGGATGAAATCGGCGACATGCCTGCCGATACCCAAACCCGTCTGCTGCGGGTGCTGGCCGATGGCGAGTTCTACCGTGTTGGCGGACACACCCCGGTCAAGGTTGACGTGCGGATCATTGCCGCCACCCACCAGAACCTCGAAACCCTGGTCCAGGCCGGCAAGTTTCGCGAAGACCTGTTCCACCGCCTGAACGTGATTCGCATCCACATCCCGCGCCTGTCGGACCGTCGCGAAGACATCCCGACCCTGGCCCGCCACTTCCTGAGCAGCGCCGCGCAAGAGCTGTCGGTAGAACCCAAGCTGCTGAAGGCCGAGACCGAACAGTACCTCAAGAACCTGCCGTGGCCAGGCAACGTTCGCCAGCTTGAAAACACCTGTCGCTGGATCACGGTGATGGCTTCGGGTCGCGAAGTGCACATCAGCGACTTGCCGCCGGAGCTGCTGAACCTGCAGCAAGACACCTCTCCAGTCACCAACTGGGAGCAGGCGCTACGCCAGTGGGCGGATCAGGCACTGGGCCGTGGTCAATCCAACTTGCTCGACAGTGCGGTGCCTACCTTTGAGCGGATCATGATCGAGACGGCACTCAAGCACACTGCCGGCCGTCGTCGGGACGCTGCCGTGCTGCTGGGCTGGGGCCGCAACACCTTGACCCGCAAGATCAAGGAACTGGGCATGAAGATCGATGGCGACGAGGATGATGGCGACGAGGCCTGAGGGGCACTCGATCTGACCGCACCACTCAAAAGCAACCCGCCCCAATATCGTGCACAGCTCTAGATCAATGCTTTCAGCCTAGCGAGAGCGTTATGCGCAAAAGCCCCGGATTCCGGGGCTTTTGCGTTTTCATCAGGCAATTTCTACAGAAAAACAAAAATTGGCACGCGCCCTGCAATACCTATTACAAGCAACACCGCTTTAGGGGACCTTGATACAGGCAGGTCAAGACTCCCCACTTTTACACCCGCAGCCTTGATGCCTGTTGCATCAACGCGCACACCGCTTTTGGGGAACCCGGTACAGGCAGGCTGGAATTCCCTCTTTTATTACTCGCGCAGGTTCACCTGCAAACGCCAGCGCCCATCCTGCGGCGCACCGGCCCAGTCGCCTTGCAAGGCACGGGCTGCCACCACCGTCAGCAGCAAACCAGCGTCCGTATCCCGCACCCGCCAGTTCACATTCTTGCCGTTGAGCATTAACTGGCCGTTTTGCGGCTTGCCCTTGGCATCGAACAACACCCCCAGGGTGCCATCGACCAGCTCACCATGCAGCTTGGGCTCATCGCTGAACCACACCACCAACCCGTTCGCCAGCACGTCCACCTGTTGCAGTTCTACCGGGGTGGGCGCAGTCAAACGGCCGATCATCATCCCTACCATTACACCGACTATCGCCAAAGAACCTAAAACCCGTGGCCATAGTTTCGGTCGCGGGTCCTCTTCAGGCGTAGAATGCTGCCCATCTTTAAGTTCGGAGCCGTGCATGTTTCACGTCATCCTTTTTCAACCAGAAATTCCGCCGAATACCGGCAACATTATCAGGCTGTGCGCCAACAGCGGCTGCCACCTGCATTTGATCGAGCCTATCGGTTTTGAGCTGGACGACAAGCGCTTGCGCCGCGCCGGCCTCGACTACCACGAGTATGCGCCGCTCAAGCGTCATGCCGACCTGGCCAGTTGCCTTGAAAGCCTGGGTCATCCACGCCTGTTCGCCTTTACCACCAAAGGTTCGAAGCCCTTTCACGACGTGCAGTTTGCCGAGGGCGATGCCTTTGTGTTCGGCCCTGAAAGCCGTGGTTTGCCGCCAGAGGTGCTCGACGCGCTGGACGGCGATCACCGCCTGCGACTGCCGATGCGCGAAGGCTGCCGTAGCCTGAACCTGTCCAACACCGTGGCGGTTGCCGTGTACGAAGCCTGGCGCCAGCTGGGTTTCAAGTAAACACACCTCCCACACACAAAAAAAGCGCCCTCAGGCGCTTTTTTTTTGGCATCGGCTGTTTATTGAACAGTCGGGCTGCCTTCTTCCTGCATGCGCTGCAATTCTTGCGCGTACAGGGCATCGAAGTTCACCGGAGCCAGCATCAACGCAGGGAACGAGCCGCGAGTTACCAGGCTGTCCAGGGTTTCACGGGCATACGGGAACAGGATGTTCGGGCAAAACGCGCCAAGGGTGTGGTTCATCGACGCCGGATCAAGGTTTTTGATCAGGAAGATGCCAGCCTGTTGCACTTCAGCGATAAAGGCCACTTCGTCACCGTTTTTCACGGTAACCGACAAGGTCAGAACCACTTCGTGGAAGTCACCTTCCAGCGGCTTTTGACGGGTGTTCAGGTCCAGACCAACGCTCGGTTCCCACTGCTGACGGAAGATCGCCGGGCTTTTTGGGGCCTCGAACGACAGGTCGCGCACGTAGATGCGCTGCAGGGAGAATTGTGGAGCGGTGTCTTCATCGCTAACAGCAGCGGTGTTCTGTTGGTCAGTCATCACAGATCCTTGTTGATCTTGGGGCTTATAGAGAATGAGAGTCAGACGTTCAGCAGCGTATCCAATTTACCTGCGCGCTCCAAAGCAAACAGGTCATCGCATCCGCCAACATGCTTGTCACCAATCCAGATTTGCGGGACCGACGTACGACCCGCCTTCTGAGCCATCTCGGCACGTACCTGTGGCTTGCCATCGACCTTGATTTCTTCGAAGGCAACGCCCTTGTTCTCAAGCAGAGCCTTGGCTCGCATGCAGTAAGGGCAGTAGTCGCTGGAGTAAACGATGACCTTGGACATCTTTACTTCACCACTGGCAGGTTGTCAGCGCGCCAGCTGGAGATACCGCCAGACAGCTTGGCTGCGTTGTAACCGGCCTTGAGCAGCTCACGGGCGTGGGAGCCCGAGTGCTGACCGGCAGCGTCAACCAGAATAATGGTTTTGCCCTTGTGCTTGTCCAGCTCGGCAATGCGCGCCATCAGCTTGTCTTGCGGGATGTTCAGGGCTCCCACGATGTGGCCGGCGGCAAAGTCTTTAACCGGGCGAATATCAATCACCACACCTTCGTCGCGATTGACCAGGCCGGTCAGTTCGCCAGTGCTGATGCTGCGCCCGCCACGGCTGATTTCGTGAGCAATCAATAGCGCCAACAGGATGACAAACGCGCCTACAAGCAGGTAGTGAGCAGTGGCAAATGTAATCAGGTGATCAACCATCAGAAGGTTCCAGGGTCGTAAAATGTGGGCCAGTATACACAGCCACCTTGGTCGGCCAAACCCCGCCCGGCGGTGACGCCACATGAACTTCGCTTTAAACTGCGCGTCCTCTTCATACCTTCTTATAAACCAGCCACGAGTGGGATCTATGACTACCACGCCTAAACCTTTGGTCCTGATCATCCTGGATGGCTTCGGTCACAGTGAAAGTCACGAATACAACGCCGTTTATTCGGCCAAGAAACCGGTGCTGGATCGTCTTTGCGCGAGCATGCCGAACGGCCTGATCTCAGGTTCAGGCATGGATGTCGGTCTGCCAGACGGCCAGATGGGCAACTCCGAGGTCGGCCACATGAACCTGGGCGCCGGCCGCGTGGTGTATCAGGATTTCACCCGCGTCACCAAATCGATCCGTGACGGCGAGTTTTTTGAAAACCCGACCCTTTGCGCCGCCGTCGACAAGGCTGTGGCCGCAGGCAAGGCCGTGCATATTCTGGGTCTGTTGTCGGATGGCGGCGTTCACAGCCATCAGGACCACCTGATCGCGATGGCCGAGCTGGCGTTTAAACGCGGCGCTGAAAAAATCTACCTGCACGCCTTCCTCGATGGCCGCGACACACCGCCAAAAAGCGCTTCGTCGTCCATCGAGCTGCTGGACGAAGCCTTCAAGGATCTGGGTAAAGGCCGTATCGCCAGTCTGATTGGCCGTTACTTCGCCATGGACCGCGACAATCGCTGGGACCGCGTAGAGCAGGCCTACAACCTGATCGTCGACGGCAAGGGCGAGTTCAACGCCGCTACCGCCCAGGAAGGTCTGGACGCCGCTTACGCCCGCGGTGAAAGCGACGAGTTCGTCAAAGCCACCACCCTCGGCGAGCCGGTGAAGGTTGAAGACGGCGACGCCGTGGTCTTCATGAATTTCCGTGCCGACCGCGCCCGGGAACTGACCCGCGTATTCGTTGAGGACGACTTCAACGCGTTCGAGCGCACCCGCCAGCCAAAACTGGCCGGCTTTGTGATGCTGACCCAATACGCGGCCAGCATCCCGGCGCCAAGCGCATTTGCCCCCGGCAGCCTGGAAAACGTACTCGGCGATTACCTGGCCAAAAACGGCAAAACCCAGCTGCGCATTGCCGAAACCGAAAAATACGCCCACGTCACTTTCTTCTTTTCGGGCGGGCGTGAAGAGCCGTTCCCGGGTGAAGAGCGGATTCTGGTGCCATCCCCAAAAGTCGCCACCTACGACCTGCAGCCTGAAATGAGCGCTCCCGAAGTCACCGACCACATCGTCGATGCCATCGAGAACCAGCGTTATGACGTGATCGTAGTCAACTACGCCAACGGCGACATGGTCGGCCACAGCGGTGTCTTCGACGCAGCCGTCAAAGCGGTTGAGTGCCTGGATGCCTGCGTGGGCCGGATTGTCCAGGCCCTGGACAAAGTCGGCGGTGAAGCCCTGATCACGGCTGACCACGGCAACGTGGAGCAGATGTCAGATGACACCACCGGCCAGGCTCACACCGCACACACCTGCGAGCCTGTCCCGTTCATCTACGTTGGCAAGCGCGCGCTCAAGGTTCGCGAAGGCGGCGTGCTGGCCGACGTGGCGCCAACCATGCTCAAACTGCTGGGCCTGCCACAGCCTGAAGAGATGACCGGCAAATCGATTCTGGTCGACTAATGTAAACCCTGTAGTCGCTGCCGCAGGCTGCGATAAAGGCTGAGGCCCTATGAAGGGATAGCGTGAGCTTTGTTAAAACGGGCTGCTACGCACCCCTTCGCAGCCTTCGGCAGCGACTACAACAATTTCACCTTCATCCATTTCTTATAGGTGACGAGGGCGGGCATACTAGGCCGTCCCGTTCCCCAGGTGTCGCCCGCCCCATGCTTCGCGCCCTTATAGCCCTGACCCTCGCATGCCTGCTCCAACCGGCGTTTGCCGACGAGCGCGCGCAAACCCAACAGCAGCTTGACGCCACGCGTCAGGATATCAGCGAGCTGAAAAAGCTCCTGGGCAAGCTCCAGGAAGAAAAATCCGGCGTGCAGAAAGACCTGCGCGGCACCGAAACCGAAATCGGCAAGCTGGAGAAGCAGGTAGAAACCCTGCAACAAGAACTAAAAAAGAGTGAAGGCGAGCTGCTGCGCCTAGATAGCGAGAAAAAAAAACTCCACAGCGCAAAACTTGAACAGCAACGCCTGATCGCCATTCAGGCCCGCGCCGCCTATCAGGGCGGGCGTCAGGAATACCTGAAAATGCTGCTCAACCAGCAAAACCCCGAGAAGTTCGCCCGAACCCTCACCTATTACGATTACCTGAGCCAGGCCCGCCTGGAGCAGCTCAAGGGTTTCAACGAAACCCTGCGCCAACTGGCCAATGTCGAAGCCGATATCAATCTGCAACAGGCTCAGTTGCTGACTCAGAAAAGCAGCCTGGACACCCAGCGTGCCGAACTCGACAAAGTCCGCGCAGAGCGCCAGCAAGTTCTGGCCAAGCTCAATACCGACGTAAAAGACCGCGATCAAAAACTGCAGGCACGCGAGCAGGATCAGGCCGATCTGGCTAAAGTCCTCAAGACCATCGAGGAAACCCTCGCCCGTCAGGCCCGCGAAGCCGAACAGGCGCGACAAAAAGCCTTGATCGCCCAGCAGGAAGCCGAGAAGAAACGCCAGCGCGAGGCTGAATCGGTGGTCACCGACGCCCCGCGCAAACCGGTCCAGTCAACACCGGGCGCATTGGTGTCCAGTGCCGGTGCTTCCTACGGCGGTGTTTTTTCTCAGGCCCGGGGCAAACTTCCATGGCCAGTTGATGGTCGATTGCTGGCACGCTTCGGTGAAACCCGTGGCGATGATTCGCGCACCAAGTGGGACGGTGTGATGATCAGCGCCAATGCCGGCAGCCAGGTACACGCGGTACACGGTGGTCGCGTGGTGTTTGCCGACTGGCTGCGCGGCGCAGGCCAGCTGGTCATTCTGGACCACGGTAATGGTTACTTAAGCCTGTACGGCCACAATCAGACGCTGCTCAAGTCTGCCGGAGACATCGTTAAAGCTGGCGAAGTGATCTCCACCGTGGGCAACAGCGGCGGGCAAGCCACACCAGCACTGTATTTCGCTATTCGTCAGCAGGGCCGCCCAAGCGACCCTGCACAATGGTGTCGCACTCAGGGATGAGTCCATCACCTTTAATACGTAGGAGTTCGCTCAACATGCCGCATTTGTCCCGCCTCAACTCGCTGGCCCTGACGATCGCTCTGGTGATCGGCTCGCCAATCGCATTTGCTGCCGAGCCAACCATCGCGCCAGCCGGCACCGCTGCCAGCACCAAGGCGCCTCTGCCTCTGGAGGAGCTGCGTACATTTGCCGAGGTCATGGATCGGATCAAGGCTGCATATGTTGAGCCGGTG
The DNA here is from genome assembly GCF_035830915.1 of Pseudomonas sp. DSV-1. Lineage (NCBI taxonomy): Bacteria > Pseudomonadati > Pseudomonadota > Gammaproteobacteria > Pseudomonadales > Pseudomonadaceae > Pseudomonas > Pseudomonas sp. DSV-1. The sequence continues at coordinate 4,888,426 of NZ_JAYMYG010000001.1, forward strand.
GACGACAAAACCCTGCTGGAGAATGCCATCAAAGGCATGCTCAGCAACCTTGACCCGCACTCTGCGTACCTTGGCCCCGAAGATTTCGCCGAACTGCAGGAAAGCACCAGCGGCGAATTCGGCGGGCTGGGCATCGAAGTCGGCACCGAAGACGGCAACATCAAGATCGTCTCGCCGATCGACGACACCCCTGCCAGCAAGGCCGGCATTCAGGCGGGCGACTTTATCGTCAAGATCAATGGCCAGCCCACACGCGGCCTGAGCATGACCGAAGCCGTTGATAAAATGCGCGGCAAGATCGGTCAGAAAATCACCCTGACCCTGGTGCGCAATGGCGGCACGCCGTTTGACGTGACTCTGACCCGGGCCAATATCCAGGTCAAGAGCGTCAAGGCCCAACTGCTCGAAGACGGTTACGGCTACATCCGTATCACCCAGTTCCAGGTCAAGACCGGCGAAGAAGTGGCCTCGGCGCTGTCCAAACTGCGCAGGGAAAACGGCAACAAGCGACTCAAGGGCATCATCCTCGACCTGCGCAACAACCCGGGTGGCGTGCTGCAATCGGCGGTTGAAGTGGTCGATCATTTCATTACCAAAGGCCTGATCGTCTATACCAAGGGCCGCATCGCGAACTCGGAGCTGCGCTTCTCGGCCACCGGCAAGGACCTGAGCGAAGGCGTTCCATTGGTGGTGTTGATCAACGGCGGCAGCGCTTCGGCATCGGAAATCGTCGCCGGCGCCCTGCAAGATCAGAAACGCGGCGTGGTCATGGGCACCACCAGCTTCGGTAAAGGCTCGGTGCAAACCGTACTGCCACTGAACAACGACCGCGCGCTGAAAATCACCACGGCGCTGTACTTCACCCCGAACGGACGCTCGATCCAGGCCCAGGGCATTGTCCCGGACATTGAAGTCAGCCGCGCCAAGATCACTCGTGAACAAGACACCGAGTACTACAAGGAAGCCGACCTGCAAGGTCACCTTGGCAATGGCAATGGCGGCGCCGACAAACCGTCCGGCTCCAACCCCAAAGCCAAGCCAATGCCGCAGGATGATGACTTCCAGCTGAGCCAGGCTCTGAGCCTGCTCAAGGGTTTGAGCATTACACGCGGCAATTGAGGTGCGTCTTTCTCTAGCCTTCGCCCTGCTCTGCTGCCTGGCCGGCGTCGCACATGGGACACCGGCCAGCCAGCAAGCCGCGCCGCACAAGGCTTACCTGAGCCTGATCATCGATGACCTGGGGCAAAACCTGCCACGTGATCGCCGCGTGCTGGCCTTGCCCGGCCCGGTCACTGCGGCCGTGATGCCTGACACCCCCCATGCAGCAGAATTTGCCCGCGAGGCCTACAAGGCCGGCAAGATCGTCATTTTGCACATGCCAATGGACCCGGCCACCGGGCCCTTTGCCTGGCACCCGGACCTGCCTGTCGACGAACTTGAAAGACGCCTCAACGCCGCGTTCAAGGCCGTGCCCTACACCAGTGGCATCAACAACCACATGGGCAGCCGCATGACCTCACAGCCGCAAGCGATGGCCTGGCTGATGGGCAACTTGCAGCAACGCCACAAATTCTTTGTCGACAGTCGCACCAGCGCGCAGACCGTTGCGGCAGCCGAGGCGCAGAAAATCGGGCTGGCCAGCGTGTCCCGTGATGTTTTTCTCGATGATGTCCGTACCGAGCAAGCCATCACCACGCAACTGGAAACCGCCATCAAACTGGCCCACAAACAAGGCTCGGCGGTGATGATCGGCCACCCTTATCCGCAAACCCTTGCCGTGCTTGAACGTGAACTGCCCAAGCTCAAGGCCCAGGGAATTGACTGGATCGACATCCGGCAAATGATCGGCGTACGCAGCAACAAGGCCATGGCCGGGCACGGGAAGGACGGGGTTTATCGCTGAAGCTTGCTCCCACAGTGATGGGGATCTTCGTTACAGGTAGTTGGCGCGGATCTTCTCAACCACGCCTTCAGCCCTTAACTCATCCAGCGCCTTCTGTAGCTTGCTCACCACCTCGTCCGGCACATCTTTGTTCAACGCCAGAAACAGCTCGGCCTGATTGAAGCGCAACACCGTCTTGAACCCTGAAATGCCTACCTGACGCGCCAGGAATTGCCCTGCCGGAGCACCTGTGGCCCACAGGTCGATTTGCCCGGCCTGCAGCTTTTTGGCGTTGTCCTGATCGCGCAACACAATCACCGGCGCCAACCCCTGCTTCTCAAGGGACAAGGCAATGGCGTCACCTTTGTAAGCACCCACTCTGTACTGGCGAGCCTGCTCAAGCGAGGTCAGGGTAATCGGGCTGTCCCCTCGCGCCAGCAACACCCAGTCATCCGGGCCAAGCGGGCCGACCCACTTGAAGAGCTGTTCACGCTCGGGCACGCGGGCTGCGACAAACACGCCGTATCCGGGGTTTTCGAGGGCAAGGTGGTAGATACGCTCCCAAGGGAAACGCAGGGTCATGCTGTAGGGGATACCGGCACGTTTGAAGGTTTCACGCAGAATATCGACGGCGATGCCTTCAATATTTTCGTTTTGCGCAAAGTTTTTGCCGTTTTTTGCCATGTTGTACGGCGGGAAGTTTTCAGTCAGCAGCACGATCGAAGAATGCGACGCATCAACCGCAGAAGCGGTACTCGCCAGCCACAGGGTGGAACCGGCGAGAACGAGCAAAAAGCGTTTAAACATGACTGGCGACCTAAATCCATGGCGTGCTCAAGAGTGCCGTGGGCACGCCATGCTGTCCAGTAGCCTTTGGGTTTAGCGAACCACGATCCCGCGCTCGGCCATGTATGCCTTGGCCTCTGGCACCGTGTATTCACCAAAGTGGAAAATACTCGCCGCCAGCACCGCACTGGCGTGACCTTCAAGGATGCCGTCGGCCAGATGCTGCAGGTTGCCAACGCCGCCCGAGGCGATCACCGGAATACCCAGCGCATCACTGATGGCACGTGTCACGCCCAGGTCAAAACCGTTTTTCATGCCGTCCTGGTCCATGCTGGTCAGCAGGATCTCGCCAGCGCCCAGGCCTTCCATCTTCATGGCCCATTCGACTGCATCGAGCCCGGTAGGCTTGCGCCCGCCATGGGTGAAGATTTCCCAGCGCGGGGTTTCGCCCGGCTGAGAGACTTTCTTCGCATCAATCGCGACCACAATGCATTGCGAACCAAAATGCTGCGCCGCTTCGCCCACAAACTCCGGGTTGAACACCGCAGCGGTATTGATCGAGACTTTGTCCGCACCGGCATTGAGCAGGTTGCGAATGTCCTGGATGCAGCGCACGCCACCGCCCACGGTCAGCGGAATGAACACCTGGCTGGCCATGCGCTCAACGGTATGCAGCGTGGTGTCGCGGCCATCGACGCTGGCGGTGATGTCGAGAAAGGTAATCTCGTCAGCACCCTGCTCGTCGTAGCGACGGGCGATTTCTACCGGGTCGCCAGCATCGCGAATGTTCTCGAACTTGACGCCCTTTACAACCCGGCCGTTATCCACGTCCAGGCAAGGGATGATGCGTTTGGCCAGCGCCATGGGTCTCTCCTCAGGCCTTGTAGCTGTCGCAGAAGGCTTGCGCCTCAGCCACATCCAGCGTGCCTTCATAGATTGCACGACCCGTAATGGCGCCCACGATGCCCGGAGCCTTGGCATCCATCAGGGCCTTGATATCACCCAGATTGTGAATACCGCCCGAGGCGATGACCGGGATGCTGGTAGCAGCGGCCAATGCAGCGGTGTAGCTGACGTTACAGCCCTGCATCATGCCGTCTTTGGCGATGTCGGTATAAACGATGGCCGACACGCCGTCCGCTTCGAAACGCTTGGCCAGGTCGATGACCTGCACGGTGCTGACTTCAGCCCAGCCGTCGGTGGCCACGAAGCCGTCTTTGGCATCCATGCCGACAATGATCTTGCCCGGGAACGCACGGCACGCCTCGGCCACGAACTCAGGGTTCTTGACTGCCTTGGTGCCCAGAATCACGTAGCTCACGCCTGCCTTGACGTAGTGCTCGATGGTTTCCAGGGAGCGAATGCCGCCGCCGATCTGGATCGGCAACTGCGGGTACAAGCGGGCAATGGCCGTCACCACGTCACCGTTGACCGGCTGGCCTTCGAACGCACCGTTCAGGTCGACCAGGTGCAGACGGCGGCAACCGCCTTCTACCCATTTGGCGGCCATGGCCACCGGGTCATCAGAGAACACCGTGGAATCTTCCATACGGCCCTGACGCAGGCGTACACAAGCACCGTCTTTAAGATCGATAGCGGGAATAATCAGCATGTGGCAAACCTTCAAATTCGGGAGTCTGAGACTCGGAAATCAGTTCTTCTCGAGCGCCCACACGTCGCTTTCGATGCTCTCGAACCTCTCTTTGAGGTGCGTTTGCACATCGAAAATCGCGCGATTGTAGTAATGCGGCGCGATTTCGCGGGTGAACAGCTCAAGGATTTCAGCCGCTTCGAACGAACCCAGGTCCAGCTCGAAGCGGTCTTCCATAAAGCGTTTTATCTTGCTGTTGGCTTCGTTCTCTTGCTCGGGGGTGAGCGTGAGAATCGGCGGCTTTTTGCGAGGCGCCATTACCAGCGACCATCCCAGGCCGCGAAGTTTTCCAGCAGCTGCAAGCCGTGGGTATGGCTTTTTTCCGGGTGGAACTGCACCGCGAAGCGCGAGCCCTCAGCCAGCGCTGCGGCGAAATCGACGCCGTAATGCCCGCCACCGACTACCTGGCGGGGATTGCCCGCCGCAATGTAGTAGCTGTGTACAAAGTAAAAACGCGCCAGGTCGGGGATACCGTGCCACAACGGGTGATCCACTTTTTGTTGCACCTCGTTCCAGCCCATGTGCGGCACCTTGAGGTGCTCGCCGTCTTCGTGCAGGTCCTTGCCGAAGAACTTCACGGCACCCGGGAACAGGCCAATGCAGTCAACGCCGCCGTTCTCTTCACTGCTGTCGAGCAAGGCTTGCATGCCCACGCAAATGCCGAGGAACGGACGATCCTGGCTGACTTCACGCACCAGCGAGTCAAAACCCAGGCGACGGATTTCCGCCATGCAGTCGCGAATTGCGCCCACACCCGGAAATACCACGCGGTCGGCTTCGCGAATCACGCTGGCGTCGCTGGTAATCAGCACTCGACCGGCGCCCACATGCTCCAGCGCCTTGGCCACCGAGTGCAAGTTACCCATGCCGTAATCGATAACCGCCACTGTCTGCATCAGAGCACGCCCTTGGTAGAAGGCATTTGCCCGGCCATGCGCTCATCCAGCGCAACGGCCATGCGCAACGCGCGGCCAAAAGCCTTGAACACCGTTTCGATCTGGTGGTGGGTGTTGGTGCCGCGCAGGTTGTCGATGTGCAGGCTGACGTTGGCGTGGTTCACGAAGCCCTGAAAGAACTCCTGGAACAGGTCAACGTCGAAGCCGCCGACGGTGGCGCGGGTGTAAGGAACATGCATTTGCAGGCCGGGACGACCGGAAAAGTCGATGACCACACGTGACAGCGCTTCATCCAGCGGGACATAAGCGTGACCGTAGCGAGTCATGCCTTTTTTATCGCCGACTGCTTCGCTGAAGGCTTTACCCAGGGTAATGCCAACATCCTCGACGGTATGGTGATCGTCGATATGCAGGTCGCCTTTGCACTCGATGTCCAGGTCGATCAACCCATGTCGGGCGATCTGGTCGAGCATGTGCTCAAGAAAAGGAACGCCGATATCAAATCGGGCCTTACCGGTACCATCCAAGTTGATCGAGGCTTTAATCTGGGTTTCCAGAGTATCGCGCTCGACTGACGCCTTACGTTCGGCCATCACCAGCTCCGCAAAATCATTGGGCGAAAAAGGTGGCCATTATAGGCACGGGTCTGGCAAACAAAAACATTAAGGGTGACGGAGTGACGGCTACTGCCGATTTTGTAGTCGCTGCCGGAGGCTGCGATCGGGCCCGCAGGGCTCGCGCTTGCAAGCTTGCAGGAAGGCCCTTCGGGCCTTATCGCAGCCTTCGGCAGCGACTACAAAGGCGCCGCTGGATCAGTTAAACAACACCGCCGTCTTCTGCACCGTCACCCAAACACCCCACAACAAAGGAATGCCCACGGCCAGCCAGGCCGCGATAACCAATGGCTGGCTACCCGGTGCCGCTTTCCACTCCAGCGAAGTGCTGGCATCCGCACCCTTGTCATGGCCCAGCGCCTGCTCAGCAGCCAGTTCAGCGTCGGTCATGAAGTATTTGTCTGCCACTGGACGCACCAGCAAGTTGCAGATAAAGCCCAGCACCAGCAGCCCTGCGAGGATGTACAGGGTGATGTCATACGCTGCCGCACGCTCAACCCCGATGCTCAACTGATACTCGCGCAGGTAGTTGACCAACACCGGCCCCAGCACGCCCGCGGCCGCCCAGGCCGTCAGCAGGCGTCCGTGGATCGCGCCGACCATTTGCGTGCCGAACAGGTCTGCCAGATACGCCGGTACCGTGGCAAAACCGCCGCCGTACATCGACAAAATGATGCAGAACGCTGCCACAAACAGCGAAACGTTACCCAGATGACCGAGGTTCGGGATCATCGCGTACAGCGCAAACCCCAGTGCGAAGAACACAAAGTAGGTGTTTTTGCGCCCCAGGTAATCCGAGAACGAGGCCCAGAAGAATCGCCCGCCAATGTTGAACAGGCTCAACAAACCGGTGAAGCCCGCCGCAATCGCCGCAATTTGCGCCAACTGCCCAGCATCCAGCTGGCTGAATGTCAGGTCATTGCCCAACAACTTGCCTGCGAATACTTCCTGCAACAATGGCGAAGCCATGCCCAGGATACCGATACCGGCCGAGACGTTCAGGCACAGTACCAGCCACACCAGGGCGAACTGCGGTGTTTTCCAGGCCACGCTGACGTGCACATGGCGCTGGGTGATCATCGCGTTGGCCGCCTTTTTGGCAGGAGCTTTCCAGCCCTCAGGCTTCCAGCCGGTGGGCGGAACGCGGTACGACAAGGCACCGCCGATCATGAACACGAAGTAGATCGCCGCCATTGCCACGAAGCTCTGCCACACGCCCACGCCGTCAGGCCCGGCAAAATGGTTCATCAGCGCTGCCGCCAGGGGAGCGCCCACCATTGCACCGCCCCCAAACCCCATGATCGCCATGCCCGTGGCCATGCCACGCTTGTCCGGAAACCACTTGATCAGCGTCGACACCGGCGAGATATAGCCCAACCCCAGGCCGATACCGCCAATGACCCCCGAACCCAGCCACATCAGCCAGATCTGGTGGGTATAAATCCCCAGCGCGGAAATCAGCAAGCCACCACACCAGCACAGCGCCGACACCACACCGGCCTTGCGCGGCCCGGCATGCTCAAGCCAGCCACCCCATACGGCTGCCGAGCAACCGAGGAAGATGAAAAACAGGGTGTAGATCCAGCCGAGCATCGAAATCGGCCAGTCGCATTGCGACGAAAACACTTGTGCGATAAAACTCATGTCCGGTGCACACGCCACAGGCGCAGTCACGCCCAGGGCTTTGGACAGCGGCAACCAGAACACCGAAAAGCCATAGGCCATGCCGATGCACAAGTGGATGGCCAATGCGGCTGGCGGCACCAGCCAGCGGTTGAAGCCGGGTTTGGCGATGATGCGCTCCTTGGACAGGAACGCAGGCTGTGGAGCAGGACTGCCCGCAGCGATGCTGGTATTCATGGATTTTCCCCCAGGTAATGAAGTGGTTTTCCAGACACGCTCAACCCCCTGACTTTGGCGCCTTGCGGCACACAGTCGCTTTTATCGGATCAAGTTCGAGGCGCGACAATGCGCCGCAGAAATACTGGAAAACAGGCGAAGATTAACATTTGAATGCAGGAAAAGGCCCAACCTGATGTGGTCTTTAGTCACCTACCAGATACGTCACTATCCACCCCCAGTCGGCCGGCGCGTGGCGCTATACTCTGCGGCTGAATTTAAAACTTACTCTCACACAGACTTACAAGGACTCGCCCATGAAAGCGTTCGGCAAAATCCTGGGTCTGGTGCTTCTCGGATTGTTGCTGATCATCGTGGCCCTGGGCTTTGCCCTCAGCCATCTGTTCGATCCCAACGACTATAAAGACGAGATCCGCCAGATAGCCCGTGACAAAGCCCACATTGAGCTAACCCTCAATGGCGACATCGGCTGGAGCCTCTTCCCCTGGCTTGGTCTGGAGCTGCACGACGCCACCGTGGCAACCCTGGCTGCGCCTGCCCAACCTTTCGCCGATCTGCAAATGCTCGGTTTGTCCGTGCGTGTGCTGCCGCTGTTGCGCAAAGAAGTGCAAATGAGCGATGTGCGTGTCGAAGGCCTGAACCTGCGCCTGACCCGCAACAAGGACGGTCACGGTAACTGGCAGGATATCGGCAAGCCAGCAACGACCCCTGAAGCCGCCGCAACCGCCAGCACTGAGCCCGCCCCGGCCAGCAAGCCCGAAAGCGTCAGCCAGCCGCTCAAGCTCGATATCGACAGCCTGACCGTGAACAATGCACGGGTTGAGTACAACGACGAGCAAAGCGGTAAACAATTCAGCGCTGAGAGCATCCAGCTCAGCACCGGCCCGGTTCACGAAGCCACCAGCATCCCGGTCAAACTGACCGCCTTCCTGGGCACCAACCAGCCCGTGATGCGGGTCAAGACCGAAGTCGACGGCAAGTTGCGTTTTGACCGCGTACTCAAGCGCTATCAGTTTGAAGACATGAAAGTCACGGGCGAAGCCTCGGGTGAGCCGCTGCAAGGCAAAACCATGACGTTTGCCGCGCAAGGGCAAATTCTGGTTGATCTGGCGGCGAACGTCGCCGAATGGAGCAGCCTGAAGCTATCCGCCAACCAACTTCGGGCTTTGGGTGAACTCAAGGCCAACAACCTGAGCGACAACCCGCAAATCAGCGGCGGCCTGTCCATCGCCCAGCTTGACCTGGCCAGATTCCTCGACAGCATCGGGCACCCGCTGCCTGCGATGGCTCCCGAAAGCCTGAGCAAAGTCGAACTGGTCAGCCGCCTGTCAGGCACGCCGACCAGCGTGACCTTTGACGAACTCAACCTGAAAGTCGATGACAGCACCTTCACCGGGCTCATCGCCATTGAGGACTTCGCCAAACAGGCCGTTCGCATCCAGCTCAAAGGCGACACGTTCGACGCTGATCGCTACATGCCGCCACCCTCAGCCGAAGCCAATAGCGCCAGTGTCGCCCGCAAGACTGAAGTACAGGGCGGCGAAGCCAACGCACTGGCCGCATCGGGCGATACACCCCTGCCGGACGCGCCGACCAAAAGCGGTTGGAGCACGACCAAAATCATTCCAGTGGCTCGCCTCAAGACCCTGGACCTCAATGCCGACATCAGTTTTGGCCAACTGACCCTCAGCAAACTGCCCATCCAGAATGCCGCGCTCAAGGCCAACAGCAAGGCTGGCGTGCTGACCCTCGAAAACCTGAGCGGCAATCTCTACAAAGGCAGCTTTGCAGCCAACGGCAGCCTGGACGTACAACCGATACTGCCGGTGATCAAACTGCAGACCCGCATCACCAATGTCCCGGTTGAAAAAATCCTGCAGAGCCAGGGTCAAAAACCACCTGTGACCGGCCTGCTGACCCTCAACAGCAACGTCACGGGCAGCGGCAACAGCCAGAGCGCGCTGATTTCGAGCCTCAACGGCACGGCCAACTTTGTGCTCAATGACGGCGTACTGCTCAATGCCAACCTCGAACAGCAATTGTGCAAAGGCATCTCCACCCTGAATCGCAAAACCCTGAGTGGCGCACCGCTAGGCAAAGACACGCCGTTCAAGGAGCTCAAGGGCAGCCTGGTGTTCCGTAACGGCGTAGCCAGCAATCCGGACATGGTCGTGCGCATGCCCGGCCTGAGCGTAAAAGGCGATGGCGACATTGACCTGCGCGTTCTGGGCATGGACTACCGCATCGGCATCATCATCGAAGGCGACACCCGCGCCATGCCGGACCCGGCCTGCCAGGTCGGCAAGAACTTTGTCGGCATCGAGCTGCCATTGCGCTGCCGTGGCCCGCTGGAACTGGGCGCCAAGGCTTGCCGCCTGGATAAAGAAGGCCTGGGCAAGGTCGCGGCCAAAGTGGCGGGTAACAAACTCAGCGAAAAGCTTGAAGAAAAACTCGGTGACAGAGTCAGCCCTGAACTCAAAAACGCCCTCAAGGGGCTGTTCAACCGATGAGAAACGAGCAATTTTCAACGGCGGTACTGGACTGGTATGACCACCACGGCCGCCATGACCTGCCCTGGCAACAGGGCATCACGCCGTATCGGGTGTGGGTCTCGGAAATCATGTTGCAGCAAACCCAGGTCAGCACCGTGCTGAACTACTTCGACCGCTTCATGGCCTCATTGCCAACGGTCCAGGCACTGGCTGCAGCCCCGGAAGACGAAGTGCTGCACCTGTGGACCGGCCTTGGCTATTACACCCGTGCGCGCAACTTGCAAAAGACCGCCAAAATCGTTGTCGCCGAACATGGCGGCGAATTCCCCCGCGACGTTGAAAAGCTGGTTGAACTGCCCGGCATCGGCTTGTCCACCGCCGGAGCGATTGCCAGCCTGAGCATGGGCCTGCGGGCGCCGATCCTCGACGGCAACGTCAAGCGGGTGCTTGCGCGCTATACGGCGCAAGAGGGCTACCCCGGCGAGCCCAAGGTCGCCAAACAGCTGTGGGCCACCGCCGAGCGTTTTACCCCCCACGATCGCGTGAACGCCTACACCCAGGCCATGATGGACATGGGCGCCACACTCTGCACCCGCAGCAAACCGAGTTGCTTGCTGTGCCCGCTCGAAAGCGGCTGCCAAGCGCACTTGCTGGGGCTTGAGACGCGCTACCCGATCCCCAAGCCGCGCAAAACCGTTCCGCTGAAGCGCACCTTGATGCCGATGCTGGCGAACGCCGAAGGGGCGATCCTGCTTTATCGTCGCCCGTCGAGCGGTTTGTGGGGGGGACTTTGGAGCCTGCCCGAACTCGATGACCTTCAAGATATCGAGCATTTGGCACTGCAACACTCACTGACCCTGGGCGCACAGCACCCACTGGCGGGCCTTACCCATACCTTTAGCCATTTTCAACTGGCCATCGAACCCTGGCTGATCCACGTCAAGGAGTCCGACCATCACGTGGCCGAGGCCGACTGGCTCTGGTATAACCTCGCCACCCCGCCGCGCCTGGGCCTTGCTGCCCCGGTCAAGAAGCTGCTCAAACGCGCAGCCGACCTATTGAACGCTGGAGAGTCCTCATGACCCGCACCATCATCTGCCGCAAGTACAAAGAAGAACTGCCTGCCCTTGAGCGCGCTCCGTTTCCGGGCGCCAAAGGCCAGGACATTTTTGATCATGTTTCGGCCAAGGCCTGGGCTGACTGGCAAAAACACCAGACTTTGCTGATCAACGAAAAGCGCTTGAACATGATGAACGCTGAAGATCGAAAATATTTGCAGGGCGAAATGGATAAATTCTTCAGCGGTGAAGAATACGCACAAGCTGAAGGCTACGTTCCGCCGACCGAATAACCCCCGGTTTTACGGGGCTCGGTCCGTAAGCGACGGTAATAATTAAATATTTTTCAAAAAATGTTTGACGGGTTATCGAAAAAGGCTTCTAATGCGCCCCGTTGCCCAGATAGCTCAGTCGGTAGAGCAGGGGATTGAAAATCCCCGTGTCGGCGGTTCGATTCCGTCTCTGGGCACCACATTCAGTTTTGATGTGGTGTTTACATCACTTCAAAACAAAGAAAACCCGCCTGGTGCGGGTTTTTTTTTGGCCGCGATTTAGCTACGCGCCCGGGTTCGTTCACCCATGACTGCGTCTTTGCCTTGACCCCGGTGCCTCATTACTGAGGCTTCCCGGCGGGTCGGATCGAGTCCCATTCGGTCACGTAGGCCACTTTGGACTGTTTGTTGAAGAGGCAAAGCTCAGTACCACGCTGGCCCTTCATGTGTTTCTGCGGGTATTGACCCTGCAGCAGAATCGCAGTGTAGCCCACCCGATCATCAAACTGCGCAGGAGCGCCGATGGGGGTCGCCTTTTTCAGGGTGCTTGCATGGGTACAACGGGCGAGTACGTCCTTGTCGTAGGTCGCCCACGCATCGGAGCTTGAAGCGTGCGCTTGAACGGCAAAAGCGGTCAGACACAGGAAGGTCAGCGAGGTGATTTTCATGATTCGGTGCATTCCACACGTTCGGCTTGTTGTCTGACATGTGAGCGAACCGGGTGAGATAGGTTCCCGGCTGGCCCGGTTTCACATCCGATAATTGGCTCAATCCATGATCCTCGCTTGGTGATCCCCAAAACCTGAGGTTCAATACCCCCTTAGCCCGTAAAGGACACACGTTCATGGCAACGCCAAAGAAACAGCAAAAGCACGCGCAGCGGGCCAAGACCAAAGCCAAGCAGAACCGCATCGGCAAGCCGGGCAAAGCTTCGGCTGGCACACTGATCGACAATCCGTTCGATGACGTAAAAATCGACCTCAGCACGTTCAACTTCCAGGACATCCTCGACAACGGCTTTGACCCCGCCGATTACGACGACTTGTTCCAGGCCATGAAAGCCGCCGAGGCCACCAGCCTGCAAACGATGTGCACCGTGTTCCTGCAATACCCGGTACTGGAACTGGTGATCTCGGAAGAGGAAGAAGAACCTGCCACTGACTTCCTGATGGGCCTGTTGATCGAGTACCGCATTGCCGTCTATGGCGATGACGAAGACAGCGCCGTGGCCTGGATCGAAACGCCAGCATTCCAGAAAGCCTACGTCGAAGCCTCGCGCCTGCTGACCGAGCGCAACGCCCGGAGCGCGCACTGACAGCAGCCCTGCTCGAACCTGTCAGCCGGGCGTTTACCGAGCCTGCTGCTGACGGTTACCTGCTGGGCGGTTTCGAGTGGCGCCAACCCACACCAGACACCTCACGCGCAGTGGTGATCATCAACGCCGCCACCTCGGTGCGCTGCCTGTACTACTCGCGGTTTGCCCACTACCTGTTCAGCCACGGCCTGGACGTGATGCTGTTCGACTATCGCGGCATTGGCGCCTCGCGCAGCGGATCGTTGCGCGGTTTTGAAGCCACGTGGTCGGACTGGGGCGCGCTGGACGCTGAAGCCCTCCTCAAGCGTGCACAGCGCGAATACCCCGGCCAGCCGATCGATGTTGTCGGCCACAGCTTTGGCGGCTGTGCAGCGGGCCTGATGGCTTCTGGGCAGGCTATTCGCCATCTGGTGACCGTGGGCGCGCAATTTGCTCACTGGCGCGACTACGCGCCGGCACAGCGCTGGCAGATGCTCGCCAAGTGGCACGGAGTCATGCCATTGCTGACCCGCGTGTGCGGTTATTTCCCTGGCAAGCGCCTGGGCTGGCTCGAAGACACCCCGTCGGGCGTGGTCAAGGACTGGAGCGCCTTGAGCACACGCTACGAAAACCTTCCCAGCGCGCGCAACTTCGCAGCCCTGCCTTTTGGCTCCGTTACTGCCAAAACCCTCGCCATCAGCCTGAGTGACGATCCCTTCGGCACCGTAGCCGCCATCGAGCGCTTGCTGGGTTACTTCAGCGCCAGCTCGCGTACGCATCTGCGCATCCAGCCGCAAGACATCGGCGAAACAGCCATCGGCCATTTCGCGTTTTTTCACAGCCGCTTTCAAAGCAGCTTATGGCCGATTGCCTTGCAGTGGTTGCAACGAGGGGAATTGGCGACGGATGTGCCGGGAAAGGTGATCAGTAACACCCCCTGAAAGACCGCACTGCCTGTATCGCGAGCAAGCCCACAATCTGCCTGTCCGATACAGTCGGTGATTTCAGACAATCAACGCGCAGCACAGCCTTCAGGCTTGAACACACGCTCGCTGGACGGCGGATTGTTTGCCAGCTTGTTGGCCGGCCTGCGCGGACGCACCATCAACTCCCCGCCGCAATTGGGGCAAAGCCCTCCCAAATGCTGCTCCGTGCACGTTGCACAAAAGGTGCACTCGAATGAGCAAATCCGCGCTTGTGCCGAATCAGGAGGCAGGTCGCAATCACAGCATTCGCAACTGGGGCGTAATTCGAGCATGAGCACCTCACATAGGACCGGTAGTTTTCATCGTTATATTTAAGACGCTTCACGCAAAAAACCAACTGCTAATACAAAATGGCAGTGACATTCTCATTGACCCCTCCGGTCAATGTGCGGCACGGGCCGAGTATGGCAAGCAACTCCTGCCAACGCTGGCCAAGGCCCTGACGGCTGAATTCGGGAAAGGCTTTGATGCTTCAAATTTGCGATATATGCGCTTGTTCTATCAGGCCTTTCCAAACTGTGACGCACTGCGTCACGAATTGAGCTGGACCCATTTCCGCGCCCTGTAGCGGCAAATTAATTGCACTTTTTTGATGCCATGAGCTCCTACAATCTTGAGCGTCGACTTCTCGCGCACACAGGGAGCCCTCTTACAAGGCATGCCACAAGACCAAACTTTATCAGCGGTATCGCCCGCTTTGAACGAGCTGCGTTCTGGCACTCAAACACTTCATGTCGCCCTTGAAAAACGCCTGCCGTTCTTCTGCGACACCCTCGACCTCGAACGCTATAAGCGCCTGTTGAGCGCCTACTACGGGTTCTATCACGAGCTGGAAGATCGGCTGCAACACAGCCCTTTGATGACACCCGGTTTTGACCTGCATGCACGGCTCAAGACGCCCGCATTGCATCGGGACCTGCAGGCTCTGGGGGTCAACACCCAGTCGCTCGCGCTGTGCGACACCCTCCCCGTACTCTCCAGCCCGGCCAGCGTTCTGGGTGTGCTGTATGTGCTCGAAGGCGCAACCCTGGGCGGTAATGTGCTGCGCAAACAGATGTCGGAACGCCTGGGACTTGATGCACACAACGGCTGCGCTTTTCTTTACGTTTACGGCGAAGCAACAGGACGGCAATGGAAGGCATTCATGGATTTTCTGGGCAGCGTACCCCTCGACGCTCAAGCGCGAGGCGAAGCCGTACAGGCCGCCTGCTCTACGTTTAGCTGCTTCGAGCAATGGCTCGAACGACAGGAGGTTTTGTTATGAATCCACAGGACCCTCAAGCCTTTGAACGCTTGCTGGCCAATTGTGCTGATGAACCCATCCGCTTTCCCGGGGCCATTCAACCCCACGGCCTGTTGGTGACACTGTCGCAGCCCGACCTGCGCATTCAACAAGTCAGTCGCAATGTGCAGACCATGTTTGGCCACAGTGCCGAATCGCTGCTGGGGCTGCCACTGGCCGCTCTTACCGGCCCTGAAGCGGCTGACGCGGTACAGCAGGCTGGCGCCCATGACACGCTGACCGATGCGCCGCCTTTGGCCTTGAGCCTGCTGGGGCGCGAATACGAAGGCCTGCTGCACCGCGACCAGGGCATTCTGGTGCTGGAGCTTGAGCTCAAGCCCGATGCATCAGAAATCCACAGCACGATGAACAAAGTGCGCAACCTGAGCCGCATGCTGCAACGCCTGCAATCCGCCAAAACTCTCCCCGCGCTGTATGAAATTTGCGTTCGCGAGATTCAGGCGCTGACGGGCTACGATCGGGTGCTGATCTATCGCTTCCAGGATGAAGGCCACGGCCAGGTCATTGCCGAAGCATCCTCTCCCGCGATGGAGTTGTTCAATGGCATGTTTTTCCCGGCCTCCGACATCCCGGAGCAAGCCCGTGAGCTTTACCGCACTCACTGGCTGCGCATCATTCCCAATGCCGACTACCAGCCAGTACCGCTGATTCCCGAACTGCGCCCCGACACCGGCGAGGCGCTGGACCTGAGTGGAGCCGTATTGCGCAGCGTTTCACCGATTCACTGCCAGTACATGAAAAACATGGGCGTGCTGTCATCCATGAGCATTTCGTTGATGGACGGCGACCGCCTGTGGGGCCTGATCAGTTGCGGGCACCGCCAGAGACTGCATGTGCCCCATGAACTGCGCATGGCCTGCCAAACCATCGGCCAGGTACTGTCCCTGCAAATCAGCGCCCTGCAGACGCTGGAGATCAGCCGCCAACGCGAAGCCAAAATGGATGCCCTGGTGCGCCTGAACAGGGCAATGGTGCAAAGCACCGAAGCCGTGTTTGATGGCCTGGCGCACATGCCTGAAGCATTGATGGCACTGACCGGTGCCAGCGGCGTGGCCATTCTGGAAGACAAGGTGCTGCACCGTTATGGCCTGTGCCCGTCTTCAGAAGATATTCGCGGGCTGTACCAATGGTTCAAGGACAGTGGCCAGCCAGTCTTGTCCAGCCACAACCTCAGCGCACTCCATGCCCCGGCAGCGCAGTACAAGGACATTGCCAGCGGCTTGCTGGCCATGACCCTGCCCAAGCCTGTGGACAACGCCGTGTTGTGGTTTCGAAGTGAAGTCAAAGAAAGCATCAAGTGGAGCGGCGACCCCAACAAGCCGCTTAACCTTGAAGCGGGCAGCAATGGCCTGCGCTTGAGCCCGCGCACCTCTTTCGAAATCTGGAAGGTCGAGATGGACGGCATCTCTGCACAATGGAGCCACGGCGATCTGTTTGCCGCCAATGACCTGCGCCGCTCGGCCCTGGAAAACGACCTGTCGCGCCAGGTGCTGCGAGAGCAACAGGCTGTACGGGCACGGGACGAACTGGTGGCAGTGGTGTCCCACGACCTGCGCAACCCCATGACCATCATTTCAATGCTCTGCGGCATGATGCAAAAGGCCTTCAGCAGCGAGGGCCCGCACACCTCGCGGCGTATCACGTCGGCCATCGACACCATGCAACAGGCCAGCAGCCGCATGAGCGTGCTGCTTGATGACCTGCTGGACACTTCGAAAATCGAGGCCGGGCGCTACACCATCAGCCCGCAACCGCTGGATGTAACCCAGATTTTTGAAGAGGCACTGGCGCTGGACAAAGCGGTGGAGCTGACCTTTCACGCCGAACCCGACCTGAAAATCAATGCCGACCCGGAGCGTCTGTTTCAGGTCTTGTCCAACCTGATCGGCAATGCGATCAAGTTCACCCCGGCGCAAGGCAAAATCGGTGTGGTGGCCATGTCCAACGGCGACGATATCGTCTTCAGCGTGCGGGACTCGGGCAAAGGTATTGCCCCCGAGCAGTTGCCGCACATCTTCGATCGATACTGGACAGCAAAAGAAGGCAACGCGCTGGGCACAGGGTTGGGGCTGTACATTTCCCAGGGCATTATCAAGGCCCATGGCGGCCAGCTAGTAGCGCAAAGCACGCCGGGAGAAGGCAGCGAATTTCGCTTTACCGTGTCAAGAATGCTCTGACAGGACTCAGCCATTTCAACGCCCATAAAAAAACCGCCATCCCGAAGGATGGCGGTTTTTTTGGTGACTCAACCGCAAGAACCGTCCTGGCCTCAGTTGAGTACCGTTGCCCCCAACTTCTCAATGCGACGACGTGCCACCAGCAGGCCCGCCGACACCACCAGAATGCTCAGCAAACCGGTAGCCATGATTTCAACGCGATGGGCTTCCTGGAACAACATGATCGTCAGAATAGCCACGATGAAGACGATCACCGCGTAGGTCAGCCCCGGGAACAGCCACATCTTGAAAGAGATGTTCTCGCCCAGAGCCGTACGCTTTTGGCGCATGCGCAGTTGCGACACGGCAATCACCAGGTACACCAACAGCGCAATGGCGCCAGAGCTGGCCAGCAGGAACTCGAACACCGCAGCCGGAGCCACGTAGTTGGCGAATACCGCTACAAAAGCTGCGCCGGTGGACATCATCACCGCCCAGTAAGGCGTGCCCGCAGCATTGGTGCGCTTGGCCGCAGCCGGTGCGTCACCGCGCTTGCTCAGGGAGTACAGCATCCGCGAGGAGGTGTAGAGCGCCGAGTTCAGACAGCTGGTTACCGCGATCAATACCACGATATCAACGATCAGCTTGGCATTCGGGATACCCATGCGATCAAGTACGGTCTGGTAGGAGCCCAACTGTGCCAGCGCCGGGTCGTTCCACGGCACCAGGGCCACAACGATGAAGATCGATACGAGGTAGAACAAGCCAATGCGCCAGATCACCGAGTTGGTGGCCTTGGTGATTTGCTTGCTTGGATCCTTGGACTCCGCCGCCGCGATGGTGACGATTTCAGTCCCCATGAACGAGAACATGGTGGTCAACATGGCAGCCAGTACGGCGCCCATGCCGTTGGGCATAAAGCCGATGGTATCGGACAGATGCGCGACACCGCTGACCTGACTGGTAGGCAGGAAGCCGAAAATCGCCAGTAGACCCAAGATAATGAAGCCAATGATCGCCAGCACTTTGACCAGGGCAAACCAGAACTCGAACTCACCGTAGTTCTTGACGCTGAACAAGTTGGTGACCGTCAGCAACAGGGTAATGACCAGGGTAAATACCCAGATCGCCGTGTCAGGGAACCATGCATGCAAGATGGTACCGGCGGCGACGGCTTCCAGCGGGATAACCAGTACCCAGAACCACCAGTACAGCCAGCCGATGGTGAAACCGGCCCAATGCCCGATGGCACGGTCGGCGTAAGTGGAGAACGAACCGGTGTCAGGGGATGCAACGGCCATTTCGGCCAGCATGCGCATGACCAGTACCACCAGGGTGCCTGCTGCGGCATAAGCGAGCAGCACAGCTGGACCTGCTTGGGCAATCGCGTGTCCAGAGCCGACAAACAAACCGGCACCGATGACTCCGGCAATCGACAGCATGGTCACATGCCGTGGCTTAAGCCCTTGTTCCAGACCATTAGAGGATTGCGTATTGCTCATTGGGACTACCTTTCATTGAAGCCATTCCGAGCACCCGCGTTGACTTTCGTAAAAAGTAACCAACGGGGCGTTTAGAATCTTTGACGCAATAACTGAGCCAGAATGTGACAAATGCACGGTTTCCGCGGGCTGCAACGATTTGCAACACACACTGCAACCCATTGAGCGTAATGGCTTTTCGCCCATTTGTTACCGTAACACTCAGTTCCAGGGCTATCGGCGCACCAAAAATACCCAAAATTGCCCATATGGCTCAAAAGCAGTGCACATCTTTAACCTTTAGTAGGTTCGCGCTTCCAACACCGGGCCAAAGCTGGCAACATCGCGACCTTTTTTAAGCGACACCTGTCTGGCCGAACGGCGAAATACGGGGTCGGTTGTTGTCGGCGCGACACTCTGCTGTAGCGATGCGACAAACTGCCACCCTCACGTCTTTTGTGTCTTCAGGGCGGCTGGTTGCCTCTGCAACCCTATGCTAGCTTGGCCTGCGCCAGGAAGGCCGCCCAACAGCAGGATCGCACCCGAACACAATGAGGAACGCACATGGCTTTGGCCACGCTCGCGCTTGAAATCCGCAACTTGCACAAACGCTACGGCGAGCTTGAGGTACTTAAAGGTATCTCGCTGACCGCACGCGACGGCGACGTGATCTCGATCCTGGGTTCTTCCGGTTCCGGCAAATCCACCCTGTTGCGCTGCATCAACCTGCTCGAAAACCCCCACGACGGCCAGATCCTGGTCGCCGGTGAAGAGCTCAAACTCAAGAAAGCCAAAAATGGCGAACTGATCGCGGCCGACGGCAAGCAGATCAACCGCATGCGCAGTGAACTGGGTTTTGTATTTCAAAACTTTAACCTGTGGCCGCACATGACCATCCTCGACAACATTATCGAGGCTCCGCGTCGGGTGCTGGGCCAGAGCAAGGCCGAGGCCATCGAAGTCGCCGAAGCATTGCTGGCCAAGGTCGGCATTGGCGAAAAGCGCCATGCCTATCCATCCGAATTGTCCGGCGGCCAGCAACAACGCGCGGCAATTGCCCGCACGCTGGCCATGCAGCCCAAAGTCATTCTGTTCGATGAACCAACATCGGCACTTGACCCGGAAATGGTTCAAGAAGTACTTAGTGTGATCCGCGCGCTCGCCGAAGAAGGTCGCACTATGCTGTTGGTCACCCACGAAATGGGCTTTGCCCGTCAGGTGTCCAGCGAAGTAGTGTTTTTGCATCAGGGCCTGATCGAAGAGCAAGGGTCGCCAGAACAGGTGTTCGACAACCCGGTTTCGGCGCGCTGTAAACAATTCATGTCCAGCAACCGCTAACGGAGCAACACGAATGCAGAACTATAAAAAGCTTCTCATGGCCGCTGCCGCCACACTGGTTTTCAGCGCCAACGCCCTGGCTGTTGATAAGTACAAAGTAGGGATTGAGGGTGCTTACCCACCGTTCAATAACAAAAACGCCAGTGGCGAAGTCGTGGGCTTCGACCCCGATATCGCGATGGCTCTGTGCGCCAAGATGAAAGCCGAGTGCGAAATCGTTACGTCCGACTGGGACGGCATCATCCCGGCCCTGAACGCCAAAAAATACGATTTCATCGTGTCTTCGCTGTCCATCACTGACGAACGCAAGCAAGCGGTCGATTTCACCGACCCGTACTACTCCAACAAGCAGCAGTTCATCGCACCGAAAAAAGTCGACTTCAAAACCGACATCGCGTCCCTCAAGGGCAAGGCCCTGGGCACCCAGCGTTCAACTCAGGCCGCAACCTGGCTGGATGACAACCTGGGCACCGACGCGACCATCTCCTTGTACGACACCCAGGAAAACGCCTACCTCGACCTGACTTCGGGCCGTGTAGATGCCTTGCTGGCAGATAAGTACGCCAACTACGACTGGCTCAAAAGCCCGGCTGGCCAGGCTTACGAGTTTAAGGGTGAGCCGGTCAACGAAGACGACAAAGTCGGCATTGCCCTGCGTAAAGGCGACAACGAACTGCGCGCCAAGCTGAACCTGGCCCTCAAGCAAATCGTTGAAGACGGCACGTACAAGAAGATCAACGACAAGTACTTCCCGTTCAGCATCTACTGACCTGCCTGACCGTCGCGCCTGCGGGCGCGACAGTCCCTAGCAAAGCCTGCCTACCCCATGACTATCGATCTATACGGATTCGGCCCGGCGCTTGCCGCTGGCGCGCTGATGACCGTCAAACTGGCACTTACTGCGCTGTGTCTGGGCCTGGTGCTCGGATTGCTCGGTGCCTTGGCCAAAACATCCCCCTACAAACCGCTTAGATGGTTGGGCGGCGCCTATTCGACCCTGGTTCGTGGTGTTCCCGAACTGCTCTGGGTGTTGCTGATTTACTTCGGCAGCGTGAATCTGGTGCGCGCCATCGGCGAATACATCGGCATGCCCGAACTCACCCTCAGCGCCTTCGCGGCGGGTGTACTCGCCTTGGGCCTGTGCTTTGGTGCCTATGCCACTGAAGTGTTTCGCGGCGCCATTCTGGCCATCCCCAAAGGCCACCGCGAAGCGGGCATGGCACTGGGTTTGTCCAAACCGCGGATCTTCACCAAGCTGGTTCTGCCACAAATGTGGCGTATCGCCCTGCCCGGCCTGGGCAACCTGTTCATGATCCTGATGAAAGACACCGCGCTGGTGTCGGTCATCGGTCTGGAAGAAATCATGCGCCAGGCGCAAAACGCCGTGACCTTCGCCAAACACCCGTTCACCTTCTACATGGTGGCAGCCGTGATGTACCTGGGCCTGACCGTACTGGCCATGGGCACCATGCACGTGCTTGAAAAACGCGCAGCGCGCGGCTTCGTGAGGAGGACGTAATGGAGTGGGAAGTAATCCTCAAATGGCTGCCCAAGCTGATGCAGGGCGCGACCCTGACCCTGGAGCTGACCGCAATTTCGGTGATCGCCGGTCTGATCGTGGCCATCCCCCTGGGCATCGCCCGCTCATCCAAACTCTGGTATGTGCGTTCGCTGCCTTACGCGTACATCTTTTTCTTCCGTGGCACGCCACTGCTGATCCAGCTGTTTCTGGTCTATTACGGCCTGGCACAGTTCGATCTGGTGCGTGAAAGCGCGTTGTGGCCGTATCTGCGCAGCCCGTTCTGGTGCGCGATCATCACCATGACCCTGCACACCGCCGCCTACATCGCCGAGATCCTGCGCGGCGCGATCCAGGCCATCCCGCCGGGTGAAATCGAGGCTGCACGGGCCCTGGGCATGTCGCGCTTCAAGACCCTGGTGCATATCGTCCTGCCCCGCGCCACGCGCATCGGCCTGCCGGCGTACAGCAACGAAGTGATCCTGATGCTCAAGGCCAGCTCGCTGGCGAGTACCGTGACCCTGCTGGAACTGACCGGCATGACGCGCACCATCATCGCCCGCAACTACCTGACCGTGGACATGTTCCTGACCGCAGGGGCGATCTACCTGCTGATGTCGTTTGTACTGATCCAGGGGTTCAAGCTGCTGGAGCGCTGGTTGCGCGTCGATGCCTGCCAGGGCCGCTGACCACGAGGGCGAGCCGCTGCTCGCCCGCTTTGAGGCGCTGGACAGGTTTTTGCACGACCACCAGCACCTGTGGCGCCCACGGCCATTCACTCATCTGAACATGCCGTGGGAAGCGCAACACCCCGAACTGGCGCACTGGTTGCGCCAGCGTTCGTTGCAAGACGCCGAAGCCAGTCACAACAACCCCCAACACTTGCCTGCCCCTGCGCCGTTCCCTGAACTGGCGGCGACTTCCCTCGCCCTGAGTTCGGTTGACCGCCTGCCCACCCAGCCGCTTGCGCCCGCAAGCCAGCGTTTGCAGGTGGACGTGCCGGGACGCAAGTGGCAACAGATTGAAGCCTTCGCCCGGAGCCTGACCTTCAATCAAATCCCCGCCCACTGGCTGGACTGGTGCTCGGGCAAAGGTCATCTGGGTCGTCGACTGCTAAGCCCCGGGCAACAACTGACGTGCCTGGAATATGACCCGGCTTTGATCGAGTCCGGCCAGCAACTCAGCCAGCGCCATCACTTGGCCGTGCGCCATGTTCAACAGGATGTGCTCGCGCCCGAAGCGGCCTTGCAGCTCACCCCCGGGATGACCCCGGTGGCGCTGCATGCCTGCGGCGATTTGCATGTGCGCCTGCTGCAACTGGCGTGCGCGGCGGGCTGTGGGCAACTTGCCGTGTCGCCTTGCTGCTACAACCGCATCAGCGCGCCGCACTGTCAGCCGTTATCCACAGCCGCCAGGGCTTCGCACTTGCAACTGTCACTGGAGGACCTGAGCCTGCCCATGAGCGAGACCGTGACCGCTGGCGCCCGTGTTAGGCGCCAGCGCGACGAGTCGATGGCGCGGCGTTTGGGTTTTGATCTGTGGCAGCGCCAGCACCGTCAGTGCGATGAATATTTATCCACACCTTCGCTGCCGAGTACCTGGCTGAACAAGCCGTTTGCCGAGTACTGCGAAGATTTGGCAGCGCTGAAAAACTTATCCACAAGCGGCAGGGAAGATTGGTCGGCACTGGAAGCAGCAGGTTGGAAACGACTGGCACAGGTGCGCAATCTGGAGTTGGTGCGCGGGCTTTTCCGTCGCCCGCTGGAGGTGTGGCTGGTGCTCGATCGAGCGCTGTACCTGAAGGAAAACGGCTATGAAGTACAGGTCGGCGAGTTCTGCGACAGCCAGCTGACGCCGCGTAATTTGATGATGCTTGCGCAACGCTGTGCATAACCCTGTGGGAGCGGGCTTGCTCACGATTCAGGCGCTGCGGTCTGACAGGTAAACCACAGCGATCCCATCGCGAGCAAGCCCGCTCCCACACAGGTTGTTGCAGGCCTACGAACCGCGGTACGTCGAGAAGCCGTACGGGCTGAGCAGCAGCGGAATGTGGTAATGCTGATCGGCGTTTTTCACTTCAAAAATCACCGGGATTTCCGGGAAGAACGTCTCATGGCCAGCTTTCTTGAAATACTCACCGGTTTTGAACACCACTCGATATTCACCCGCCTCGAACGCTTGCCTGGCCGGGAACAGTTCGCCAATACGACCCTGTTCATTGGTCACGCCCTGAGCCAGCGGCTGCCAGTCTTTACCCACGTGTTTTTCCAGGGTCACGTTGACCCCCGGTGACGGCAGGCCGTTTTCAAGGTTGAGCACGTGTACGCTCAACGGGTTGCCAGCGGCCAGTGTCAGGCTCGACACAGCGCTCAGGCTCAAAGCCGCCAAAGTGATTCGCAAAGATTTCATCGGTCATCCTCTAATAATGGTTAAAAAACAATCAACTCAGCGTTGAGTCGTCAGGCCAATCTGTTGCGCCGCTTTTATTGCGCAGGCTTCGTCCTGCTCCGCACCGCCAGCACCGGCCACGCCAATGGCTCCCACCAGTTCGCCTTCGGCAAACAGCGGCACACCACCTCCCAACAACAACAGTTCGGCGATGGAATTAAGGTTGCTCGCCTCAGGATTGCTGCGTGCACGCTCGGCAAACAAACGGGTCGGGGTTTTGGTCGACAGTGCCGTGTAGGCTTTGCGCTGGCTGGCCAGCAGGTTGTGCGGGCCAACACTCTCTGGACGCATCGACATCAACACGTTGCCACCACGGTCCAGCACGCTCAGCGCACCGGTGCAGTGCTTGAGGGCCGCATCCGCCAACTGGCGGGCGGTGACCAGATCCAGATCGGCATGGCGCACCAGATTCGGGGCTGCCTGGGCCACGCCGGCAACGCCAACGGCAGTCCACAACAACAAGGTTTTCAGCATCTTTGGCTAGCTCCTGTACGAATGCGCCCACCTTAACCAGCGACCCTCGTCAGAACTCCGTCAGTTGCATTACAAGTTTGTAATAGGCAACACACCCGAAGGCGCCTAGCCTGTGCAGACGATTGATCGAGGTGTGCGATGCGTTTGTTAGTGGTTGAAGACGAAGCCAAGACGGCAGATTTCCTGGCCAAGGGCCTCAAGGAGTCAGGCTTTGCGGTGGATGTGGCACTGAACGGGCTGGACGGCCGTTACTTTGTCGAACAGCAGGAATACGACCTGATCATCCTCGACGTGATGCTGCCGGGACTCAATGGCTGGCAATTGCTGCAACTGATTCGCCAGCGCGGCGCCACGCCGGTGCTGTTTTTAACTGCCCGGGATGCCATCGAAGACCGCGTGCGCGGCCTCGAACTGGGCGCAGACGATTATCTGCTCAAGCCATTTGCCTTTGCCGAGCTGCTCGCCCGGGTTCGTACCTTGCTGCGCCGTGGTCCCATGCGCGAAGCCGAGTCGTATGCCATCGCCGATCTTGAAATCGACGTGCTGCGCCGCCGCGTCAGCCGGGGCGGCCAGCGCATCAGCCTGACCAACAAGGAGTTCTCGCTTCTGCAACTGCTGGCCAGCCGCCAGGGCGAAGTCTTGTCACGCACCTTGATCGCTTCCCAGGTCTGGAACCTCAACTTCGACAGCGACACCAATATGGTCGAAGTCGCCGTGCGCCGGTTGCGCGCCAAGGTCGACGACCCCTATATGCCCAAACTTATCCACACCGTGCGTGGGGTCGGGTATCAGCTGGAAGCGCCCGATGAGTAAATCCATCGCCTGGCGTCTGGCGCTGGCGATTGCCCTGACCTGCGCACTGGTGCTGAGTGTGATCGGAGTGTTTCTGTATCGCTCACTGGCCTCGGAACTGGCGTTTCGTGACGATCAGGCGTTGCTGGGGCGCCTTGAACAGGTCCGTGCCCTGTTGCATGACAGCGACAGCCTGGAAGCCCTGCAGGAACGCCCGCGCCTGTATCAAAACATGCTGGGCAACCTGGACAGCGTGTTGCTGGTCAACCGCGAGGACGGCACCCCGCTCATTGCCATCAACCCCCATCAACAAGCCTTGCCCCCTGTGCAGCCGATTGCTCAAGCACAAGCTCCCCGGCGCTCGGATATCAAAATCGCAGGCACGACCGTGTTGCTGGCCGGGATGGCGCAAGGTCCCGCAGGGGAAACCTTGAGAGTAACCGTAGGCAAGCGTCTTGATGAGCGTGAGCAAATGCTCGCCAGCTATCGCATGCGTTTATACGGCGCGGTGGGATTGGGTGCCTTGCTGGCTTTCGGTCTTGGCCTGCTCCTGCTGCGTCGCGGCCTCACACCTTTACGCGAACTGACCCACGCCATGGCTGGCATCGACCCACGCAGCCTTGATCAACGCATGACCGCTGACAACGTACCTGCCGAACTCAAAGAGCCCGTACAGGCACTCAACGCCATGCTCGCTCGCCTGGAAGACAGCTTTGCACGGTTGTCGCAGTTCTCCGCCGACCTGGCCCATGAAATTCGTACGCCTTTGCACAACTTGCTGGGTAGCAACAGCCTGGCACTGAACCAGTCACGCAGCCCGGCCGAGTACCAGGAGGTGCTGGCGTCGAATATCGAAGAATATGAACGGCTCAATCGCATGGCAGAAAACCTGATGTTTCTCGCCCGCTCCGAACACGGCCAGCGCCCGTTGCAGTTGCAAGTGCTGGACCTTGCTGAGGTGGGTGACGGGCTGTGTGATTACTTCGAGGCGCTGGCCGAGGATCGTCAATTGCACCTGGACAATCAGCTCGGCGGGTCGCTGATGGCCGATCAGCAACTGCTGCAACGGGCATTGGGCAACCTGCTGGCCAATGCCGTGCGCCATGCCCAGCCCGGTTCGACGGTACGCTTGCTGCGGCGCGACGAGACCGGGGTTTGCTGGATTGGCGTGCATAACCTTGGCCCGGCGATCGATCCGCAACATATCGACAAACTGTTCGACCGCTTTTACCGGGCAGACCCGTCACGGGCACAACCGGGTGACTCTGGCGGCCTGGGCCTGGCGATAGTGCATTCGATCATGCAGTTGCATGGCGGCCAGGTGCGGGTGGTGAGCGATGCCAGCGGCACGTTGTTTGAGCTGGGATTCAGCCTGTAACCGATTTTTTGGGGCACATCACGGCCCCACAAGTCTTGAGCCATGCAATCAGGCTGATCAGTTGCCCAGGGCTGCGGCAATGGCTTTTCCGACGTCCTGAGTCGAGGCCGTGCCGCCCAGATCCGGCGTCTTCGGACCACTGGCAATCACATCCTCAATGGCGCGCAAAATAGCGTCATGGGCAGCCTGATAACGGTCATCACCCTTCCCCAAAAACTCCAGCATCAGTGCGCCCGACCAGACCATGGCGATCGGGTTAGCGATGTTTTGACCGGAAATATCCGGCGCAGAACCGTGAACCGGCTCGAACAGTGAAGGAAAGTTACGCTCCGGGTTGAGGTTGGCCGAAGGCGCAATACCGATAGTGCCCGCGCAGGCCGGCCCCAGGTCCGACAGGATGTCGCCGAACAGGTTAGACGCCACCACCACATCAAACCGGTCGGGTTGCAGTACGAAACGGGCGCACAGAATGTCGATGTGCTGCTTGTCCCAGCTGACTTGTGGATAGTGTGCAGCCATCGCTTCAGTGCGCTCGTCCCAGTACGGCATGCTGATGGAAATACCGTTGGATTTGGTGGCCGAGGTCACGTGCTTGCGTGGACGCTCCTTGGCCACTTCGAAAGCGTATTTAAGAATCCGGTCTACGCCGCGTCGGGTAAACACGGACTCTTGCAGGACCAATTCGTTTTCAGTGCCTTCAAACATCCGCCCGCCCACCGAGGAATATTCGCCTTCGGTGTTTTCGCGAATCACTACAAAATCGATATCACCCGGCTCACGCCCTGCCAGCGGGCATGCCACGCCGGGGAACAACCGCACCGGGCGAATGTTCACGTATTGATCAAACTCACGGCGAAATTTGAGCAGCGAGCCCCACAGCGAGATGTGATCAGGCACTTTGTCCGGCCAGCCCACGGCGCCAAAGAAGATGGCGTCGAAGCCCTTGAGCTGCTCAAACCAGTTGTCCGGCATCATCTGCCCGTGACGCTCGTAGTAATCGCAACTGGCCCACTCAAAGGTTTCAATCGACAGGTTCAGGTCCCACTTTTTGGCGGCGGCCTCCACAACGCGCAGGCCTTCGGGCAGTACTTCGTTACCAATGCCGTCACCGGCGATGGCCGCAATTCTGAATGTCTTGCTCATGGGGCTGACTCTTGATGAGGAGAAGTGGGCCCATGATATAAAGCGAGCCTGCAAAGATAATCAGGTGAAACGTTGATGGATAAGACACGATTCGTGAACAATCTGCCGAATCTCGACGACCTGCGGGTATTCGTGGTCGTGGCGCGGCGCTCCAGCTTTGCCGCCGCCGCCAGCGAGTTAGGGGTTTCACCGGCCTATGTGAGCAAACGCATACAACTGCTGGAGCACAGTATTGGCGTGCGCCTGTTGCATCGCACCACCCGTCGCGTGGCCGTCACCGATGATGGGGAACGTGTCTATCACTGGGCTTTGCATATTTTTGATGCCGTTGAGCAAATGAGCGACGAAGTCTCGGCACTGCATCAGGAACCTCGGGGACAGTTACATATCGTCAGCAGTTTCGGGCTGGGTCGACGCCATGTTGGTCCCGCGCTTTCAGCACTGTCGCAACGCTACCCGGCGCTGGATATCCGCTTCGATATGTTTGACCGTCTGGTGGATTTGATTGAAGAAGGCTACGACCTGGACATCCGAATCGGCGACCACATTGCGCCCAACCTGATTGCCAAACTGCTGGCCAACAACGCCCGCGTGCTCTGCGCCAGCCCTGAATACCTGCAACGCCACGGCGAACCCCGCACGTTGGCAGAACTGTCAGGCCATGAATGCCTGGTCATCAAAGAGCGCGACCATCCGTTCGGGCTCTGGCGCTTGCAGGGACCGGAGGGCGAAGAAAGCGTGAAAGTGACCGGCGCCCTATCGGCCAACCACGGCGAAGTGGTGCATCAATGGGGGATAGACGGCCGTGGGATCTTGCTGCGCTCGCAGTGGGACGTGCGCAAAAGCCTCGAAAACGGCAAATTGGTGCACATTCTTCAGGACTACAGCCAACAGGCAAATATCTGGGCCGTTTACGCTGCACCGCTGGCCAATTCAGCGAAAGTTCGGGTCACGGTCGAGCACTTGCGCCAGTACTTCAGCGAGCCTCGGCGCGAATCGTGAAAATAGTCTGTTATCAGGGGTTTACAAGCTCAAACATCCGGGTATACTCGTCGCCCATAACGCCGGTATAGCTCAGTTGGTAGAGCAACTGACTTGTAATCAGTAGGTCCCGAGTTCGACTCTTGGTGCCGGCACCATACAAAGCTTCAGAGACAGCTTCTACAGTCTTTGAAGCTCCCGAAAAACCCGCCTTAAGGCGGGTTTTTTCGTTTTGGCGCTCCACCGAGCTCCGCCAGAATTTTATGGGTACCAGCCGTTTAAGGCTAAAGATCATTCGATACCCATATATGGC
Organism: Pseudomonas sp. DSV-1; assembly: GCF_035830915.1. Lineage (NCBI taxonomy): Bacteria > Pseudomonadati > Pseudomonadota > Gammaproteobacteria > Pseudomonadales > Pseudomonadaceae > Pseudomonas > Pseudomonas sp. DSV-1. The sequence goes on from NZ_JAYMYG010000001.1 coordinate 4,917,543, forward strand.
GCGCACCACCGCCCCTCTCTCCGATTCGGCTTGCCATTCAGCCAAGCCCACCGACCACGCCTACAAGCTTTCCGACGGCGACGGTCTCTACTGACCAAAATCGCGCATGAGTTCACCAACCAGATTTGGGAGAACGTTACTCGGATGACACGGGCGTTTGACACTGGAGCAATGAGAAAGAACTGATGTGGACGCCTCAACAGCACAAAGCATCAAGCTCGCTATCTTTTCCACAACCGTGCTATCAAGTGACGCTGATCACCATCACCCGAGGATTTAAGCCCTATATTGGCTGCTTGGGTGCTTTCATCATTGCTTGTGCTGGCGAGTGGGTGGACCGGTGGGACGATCTTGAAAGTCTCGGTTACTGGCGCTGGCAAGCAAGCGCTCAAGATTCAACACCTTGTTTTGGCTGACTGCACTCACACTGTTTTTGGTATTAAAGTACCGCAAGTAAGCATAGGCTGGAGATGCCTATGGTGTCGGAAGCATTCCATCGAGTGTTCTTCATACTCAACCTAAATAGCCGTTTCCGGTCATCAATAATGAACCGTTTTACTTACTGCTGTTAACATGTGGAAAGCCTAAAAATAGACAGTCAACGGAACTGTTTCCAAAAAACCGGCTTACTCACATATGGATTACGACGTGAAGAAAATTGCCATTCTGCAGTCCAATTATGTCCCTTGGAAGGGCTATTTCGACCTCATCGCGGCAGTGGATGAATTCATACTTTACGATGATATGCAGTTCACTAAAAATGACTGGCGCAACCGTAACCAAATCAAGACGCCACAGGGTGTACAGTGGCTAACCGTGCCAGTAGGCAAGGATATTCATCGCCGTATCCGCGATGTGCAACTTGTCGATGGCTGGCAAATCAAGCACTGGAAAACGCTGGAAAGCAACTACAGGCGGGCAGCTCATTTTGATGCTATCGCTAGCTGGCTGCGCCCTCTGTACTTAGATGCGTCATACAGTCATCTGACCCAGCTGAACAAAAATCTTATCAAAGCTATCTGCGACTATCTGGGGATTCATACGCGAATATCCTGCTCCTGGGATTACGAACTTGGAGAGGGTAAAACCGAGCGTCTTGTGGACTTGTGTCTACAGGCGGGCGCCAATGCATATATCTCCGGGCCATCGGCCAAAGATTATTTGCAGCCCGAATTGCTGCAAGCGCAAGGCATTGACCTGCACTGGTTCGACTACAGTGACTATCGTGAATATCCACAACTGTGGGGCTCGTTCGTCCATGGCGTCAGCATTCTTGATCTGCTCTTCAATTGCGGCCCGAAATCTCAAATTTATATGAAGTTTGCCAATTTATGAGACTGTCCATTGTTGCCACCCTGTATCAATCTGCTGAACACCTCCTGGAGTTCCACGCACGCTGCTGTCGCGCCGCAGAAGCACTTGTAGGCGATGACTATGAAATCGTCCTGGTCAATGACGGCTCACCTGATGACAGCCTGGGGCGTGCCATTCGCCTGACGGAAACTGACCCACATGTGGTGCTGGTAGACCTGTCAAGAAACTTCGGCCATCACAAAGCAATGATGACTGGTCTTGCGCACGCCAGGGGCGACGAGGTGTTCTTGATCGACAGCGATCTGGAGGAGCCACCGGAATGCCTGCTGACTTTTTCAGAGCACATGCGCGGCGAGGGCTGTGACGTAGTCTATGGTGTTCAAGAGCAACGCAAAGGAAGTGTGTTCGAGCGCTTGAGCGGCAGCCTCTTTTGGACGTTGATCAACCAACTCTCTGGCTTGTCACTCCCCGCCAATGTGGTCACCGCACGCTTGATGAGTCGACGTTACATCGATGCACTGCTGGGCCATGAAGAGCGAGAGGTTTTCATGGCCGGGTTATTTCATATTACCGGCTTTACACAAAAGGCCGTCCCAATCCAAAAGCTCAGCACAAGCAAATCGACCTACACCTTCAGGCGCAAGTTGTCGCTGGTGGTGAACTCCGTTACCTCTTTCAGCGTCCTGCCGCTGGTCGCCATTTTTTATATCGGTCTGATCATTTTCTCGTTTGCCTGCTGCTATTCCGCATATCTACTGATCATTTGGCTATTTTTCTCATACACCATGCCGGGCTGGACTTCGGTAATGGTCTCGATCTGGTTGCTTGGCGGCCTGATACTTTCCTGCATGGGAATCATTGGAATTTACCTTTCCAAGGTATTCTCTGAAAGCAAACGTCGCCCCTATACCATCATCAGGAACATCTATGGCCGCTCATAAAGGCATGCACTTCTGGCAAAAGGTACGCCAGGTACTGGATCGAGCAACAGAATGATCGGCCTGACAGCTCGACTGAAAAAACGGATTCCTGCAGCACAACTACTCAAATATGCCTTGGTTGGCTTGCTCAGCAATGGCTTGGGCTATGTTCTTTATCTGTTTTTGATAGCACTGGGGAGCACGCCGAAGCTGACCATGACCGCGCTCTATATAACTGGCGCGCTCATTAGTTTCGTTGGCAACCAACGTTTGACTTTTTCATACCAGGGAGGGACCTTGGGGTCAGGTATACGATTCGTCCTGGCTCATGCGGTCGGATATGCCATCAACTTCTGTCTGCTCGCCGTGTTAGTGGATCACTTTGGTTATGCTCACCAGTGGGTTCAGGCCCTAGCAATCTTTGTAGTTGCTGGCTATCTTTTCCTGGCCCTAAAATTCTTCGTATTCAAGGCAACGCCATGACATCACCCAACCGCTCGCCATTCCCGTCATCATCCTATGGGCAACTTGCGCAGGCGGAATCTGGCCATTGGTGGTTCAGAGTGCGCAACATGGTAGTCCTATGGGCTTTGGCCAAGAAGGTAAAACCCTTCAACAACTTGTTAGAGGTCGGTTGCGGCACTGGATATGTGCTCGAAGGTATCCGCCGTACCTGGCCGCAAATCGAACTGCACGGTTCGGAATACTTTGAAGAAGGTCTGGAGTACGCCCGCAAGCGAGTCCCTACTGCACAGCTTAGGCAGCTCGACGCGACCACGATGGATGAAATCGATAGATATGATGTAGTTGCTGCATTCGACGTCATAGAGCATATAGAACAGGACGAAACAGTATTGCGCAATCTTGCCCGAGCAATTCGCCCTGGGGGATCGCTCGTCCTGACCGTGCCGCAACACCGTTGGCTTTGGTCGCAAGTGGACGAGTATGCGTGCCATGTGCGCCGCTATAGCCGAGAAGAACTGGTGAACAAGGTTCAGCAATCCGGCCTGCAAGTCAGCTATGTCAGTTCATTCGTAAGCCTTCTGGTGCCCTTGATGTGGCTTTCCCGTAAGCGTGCGAGCAGTCAGCATGACCCCATGAGCGAATTCAACATTCCTCGCTGGCTCAATAAGTCCCTAGAAATATTCATGAAAACCGAACTCCTGTTGCTCAAGGCAGGTGTGCGCTTTCCCGTCGGTGGCTCGCTGTTGCTTATCGCCACCAAACCCTGATCGTCTTCTTGGAACACTGCGATGGATAGCGGAAAAATCCAATTTAATCGACCTCACATGACCGGCAAGGAGCTGTATTACATCGCCGAAGCCAAGTTTGGGAATATGCTGGCAGGAGATGGCCCGTTCACCAAACGCTGTCACCAGTGGCTGGAAAACACCACCAGTTGCAACAAGGCACTGCTGACTCACTCTTGCACTGCGGCATTGGAAATGGCTGCCCTGCTCCTGGATATTCAACCCGGCGATGAGATCATCATGCCGTCCTATACCTTCGTATCCACTGCCAACGCGTTTGTGCTGCGTGGCGGCGTACCGGTGTTTGTTGATATTCGTGAAGACACGCTGAATCTCGACGAGCGGTTGATCGAGGCAGCAATCACCCCGCGCACCCGAGTGATTGTTCCCGTGCACTATGCAGGTGTGGCCTGCGAGATGGACAGCATTCTGGCGATTGCTCAACGATATGGTTTGCACATTGTCGAGGATGCCGCACAAGGCATCATGGCCTGCTACAAAGGCCGGCCTTTGGGCAGCCTTGGCAGCCTTGGTGCATTGAGCTTCCACGAAACCAAAAATGTTATATCGGGCGAAGGCGGCGCTCTGCTGGTCAACAACCCGGATTTGGCCCGGCGTGCTGAGATCATTCGCGAAAAAGGCACAGATCGCAGCAGCTTTTTTCGAGGTGAAGTGGACAAGTACACCTGGCAAGAGGTCGGCTCGTCATTCCTGCCTGGCGAATTGATCGCGGCATTCCTCTGGGCCCAACTGGAGGAAGCCAAAAACATCACTGAACAGCGCCTGGCCTGTTGGCACCATTATCATGATGCCCTGGCTCCTTTGGAACATAAGGGTTTGCTCAGGCGTCCAGTCATACCCGCTGAATGCACCCACAATGCGCACATGTACTATGTACTGCTGGACTCGCAGATTGATCGCCAGGCGGTACTCGACGCACTAAAAAATGCGGGCGTTCACTCCGTGTTTCACTATGTACCACTGCATTCGTCGCCAGCTGGCAAACGCTATGGCAGGGTTCATGGCTCAATGGCCGTGACCGACCGGCAATCGGAACGGCTTATCCGATTACCATTGTGGATCGGGTTAACGACCGAACAGCAAAATCGCGTTATTACTGTGCTAGTGGCAGCGCTTTGCAATTCATCTAAGTAAAGCGCCCACTAAGTGCCCCTGCGCTGCAGGGGCCTAGCCCTACCTGGCACCAAAATCGACGCAGCAATAACCACGGTCATTCTGACGCTGGGTATCTCGAAACTCATCAGGTACCCACTCACAGCGGGTGATCAGACCCGGACTATTTCTTTCTTTGAGAAACGGCAATAACTTGCCATTGAGCAGGTCACCGCCGTAACCAAACTTCGAAATGTACAGAACATGCACAGGACTGCGATCTTTCAGGTAGGCAAAGTAAGTCATGTGATCCACCACTACATGCTCAGCTAGATCCGTCGGAATATGGCAAGACTGACCCAGCTCCCTGATCGAATCCAGGTGTGCTTGCACGCCAAGTACCGGTATGGACAACGGCTGACCAGGAATACTGGCGCTTGCATAATCGGCATTGCGTAGAAGATTCGGCGTTATCAAATAGAACAGTGTGAACAATGAAACCAGCGAAAGGCCAACTGCAGACAACAGAGTCAGGCGTCCCGTTACGGTGCCTGACAGTCGTGACCTGACAGCAGGAAAACAATGGAAGAGCAAGGCAACAATAACAATAGACAGCGGAATATATTGGATGCCGGAATAGAAATTCTGAAGCTTATACAGGGTGATATTTATTAGATCGCCCGCAGCCAGCAAGGCCGCCAGAAAGAGGGGCACCGAAATCCGTCGACGCACCAGGAATACCACAGCCAGTCCTATCGCCAGCAAGTGGCTGCACACCACCAGACTCAACAGTGTGAAACGAATGAGCGGGTTCAACCAGAACAACAGCCCTGAACTTTCTGTCAAGGGTGGTAGCCACCCCGATTGAAATGTCGGATTGAAGGTCAAGTGAAGAAGCATGCGACGGGGAAACTTGCGTATATTTTCCCAAGCAGTTCCAAAGAACTCTAGAGGATCGCTCAACAGCGTTCCAGGCATCAGGCTGTTGGCAGAAAGTATCGACTGAACGGCTGGGGCATCCTGGCACTGCCCTAAGAGGCTGGCATCAAGCAACACCTGCGCACTCAACGCAATTACATAGAGAAGTAGGCCAGCACGAATTATCAGTTTGAAGTTTCGAGTTGCGATCCAAGTGGCCGCAAGAAAGAACGGAGTAAAGAATAAGCTCTTGGGGTGCGCATAGAAAAATACTGACATCAATAGGGCCAGCACGGCCATGATGACCAATTGTTGCCCTTTACTGCTCGGCCTGAGGGGATACAGCGCCAATATGCAAAAAAGTAAAATCGGCAATAACATAAATTGCTCGGGACGAGACATCACCCAGAGATACGGCATGACTCCAAGGGCTGCGAAGGAAGCCAGCAAGGTGAAGCTCCCAACCCATCGCTCTGGTGACTGCCGACGACACCAGTAACCCAAAAGTGCAAACCACATCAGTGCAAGCACAACACCACTCACTCGTACGCCTAATGGCTCTAAGTAGGCATACACTGAAGAAATAAGTATCGCTGCCGGATAAAAGACCCAAGCTACACCGTGTCCGACAGTTGTGGCGCATTGTGGGAAAAACGAGAGCATCTGCCCGTTTTCCAAGAAAAAACGGGCCATGCTGAACTTGTTCATGATCTCATCCGAGTAAACCGGAAGAAACACTCCGCTTAGCAGCGCACCGATCAGCACCATGGGCATCAGAAGTAAAATTTTTGTATTTGCAACGTCACTCATAGAAAAATGCCTGGCTGCCCGGAGATAATGTATGTGATTAATTTGGTGCGTCTGATATTTAGCTACGGGTCGTCTTCAGGACGAATACCGATCCCGCCTTGATGAAAGAACCACTTGGCACAGTTGTATGGTCGACCACCACAGCGCCAGCTCCGATGAAAGTATCTGATCCAATACGGGAATGACCACATAGGGTGGCGTTTGGAGAAATAAATGTGTTCCCGTCTACAGTGCAGTCATGATTGATCACGGCCCCAGGCCATACGACAGCCAAGTCCCCTATATGCGTCCTTATGTCGAGAACTGCACGTGCCATGATCATGGCACCACTTCCAATAGTTGTACTGTCGCTTACATAAGCCTGAGGGTGAATGAGCGGCGGTAGGCTGTAGCCGTGAGCCAACAACTCATGGTATTTACGCTGCCTCGCTTCAAGATGCTTGTAACCGATGGCAAGGGCAAAGTCATACCCTTCAGGTCGGCATTTTTGAATAACGTCTGCCAGCGTGCCGAGAATACCCGCTCCGACATGCCAGTCATCGACAAACCCGCCGAAATCCGCGCCGCAGTGCCGCACCAGCTCACGCACAACGGACCCAAACTCTGTAGACCCATAAATCAGAAGTTTCTTTTTCATTGATTGCGGCTACGCCCTCAGGCTCGTTTACAAACCAGGAAGCCCTGGTTACTCATATCCATGAATAAATCAGTGACCCGGTAGAAGGACTTCCTACACTGACTTCCAGAACTCATAAGCTACGCCATAGTTTTACACTGTTTTGGGGGAGACCATAACCAACATCAGGTATTGCAACAGCTTATGCTTGCCGGAAACGGCGGATGAACTTTGGGCACTCGGGCAGGATTGCAACGGGCCAGCACACTGCGAATCAATGATCACTCGCTTGGCCTCGGTGATTACCGGGTAATCGGCGTTACCGCTGTGCTCGATTGCCTTCAGGTCCGAAAACCCCCTTGCATAAACACTCTGCCATCACAATAATGCGATCGATTACCAATTACATTTTGGTTGCCTCATTATGTCGGCGCTCGACCCTTCAGTGCTTCATCGGTTGTACAGCGATCACAACAGTTGGCTAAAGGGCTGGTTGCGCGTGCGTCTGGGCAATACGGCGGATGCCTGCGACCTGGCCCAGGACACGTTCCTGCGGGTCATGACGGCACGTCATGACATTCCCATTCGTGAGCCGCGTGGTTATCTGAGTGCGATTGCCCGCTCGCTGTTGATCGACAAGGTTCGTCGCCGCACCATTGAGCAAGCCTATCTGCAGGCGCTGGCACTCAAGCCCGAACCTGTGGATATTTCGCCCGAGGTACGCCTGTCGATTATCGAAACGCTGGTTTCTATCGATAGCCTGCTCGATGAACTGGGCCCCAGAACACGGGAAATTTTCCTCGCCGTGCAGCTCGAAGGCTTGAGTTATGTTGCCGCCGCCGAGCGCTTCATGGTGTCGGTTACAACGGTGAAAAACCATTTGATTCGCGCCATGACCCGCTGCCTGTTGCTGGTCGACAGTTGATGCCCCCTTCCCCGGACCTCAAGGCGCTCGAGGCTGCTGCCACCTGGTACGTGCAGCTCAATGACGGTACTGCCGACGAGACCCGCACCCGTGCCTGGCAAGCCTGGCTGACCTCCAGCCCGCAACATGAAGCGGCCTGGGCGCGGCTCGAAAGGTTCCAGCGCCAATGGGCAATGATGCCCCAGGAAGCCGCCCTCTCCAGCCTCGATGCCGCGAAAGCTCAACGCCGCGATGTGCTGAAAATAGTGGGCCTGTTGTTGGCCGCAGGCAGCAGTTCATGGCTGGCGGCGGAGCACGTGCCCTATCGCTCGATGCTTGCCGAGCACCGCACCCACATCCGCGAACGACGCTCACTGCGCCTGGACGATGGTTCGCAAGTGGAACTGAACGTCGACACCGCCCTGGATATCCACTTCGATTCAACACAACGGCTGATCCGCCTGCATCGCGGCGAAATCTTGGTGCAGACCGCCAAGGACCCTGACCAGCGTCCATTTATCGTCCACACCCAGGACGGTAGCGTGCGCGCCCTCGGCACCCGGTTCAGTGTTCGCCAGTTGCCCGAACAGACGCGGGTCGGCGTAGAGCAATCGGCAGTGGAGATTCGTCCGCACGGGCACAGCGATCAGCCCGTGCGCCTCGAGGCCGGGCAACAAGTCACTTTCGATCGTGATGAAGTCGATGCAATCGAGGATTTGCCTTCTGCCTCAACGGCCTGGGTCAAGGGCATGTTGAGCGTGGACGACTGGCGCCTGGGCGACTTTATCGAGGCGCTGGGACGTTATCGCCCGGGCGTACTGCGCTGCGCTTCGTCCGTTCAGGGCCTGCGTATCTCGGGGGCGTTTCGTATCGATGACACCGAAACGATACTGGAGAACCTGGGTAAAACCCTGCCGGTGAAAGTGCGTTTCCTGACTCGCTACTGGGCCAGTGTCGAACCGGCATAAGCTCAGGCCCTATTGTTTTGAACTTTAACCTTGCTGATTTCGATTCTCATCCGTCAATGACATAAGTCGCGACTACAGCGAAATTCTGCCATGACAACGCAAGGATCACCGAATGCCCCCGCTCCCCCTCCATGCCACCCCTAATATAAGGCGCGCTGTTCGCCTGGCAGTGCTGGGTGCGTCCCTTGCCAGCCTGTCCGGTCTGGCACTGATGCCCACTCAGGCCTGCGCGCAAAGCCAGACGGTTTATCAGATTGCCCCCGGCCCCCTGGGCAATGCACTGACCCAATTTGGCGTACAGGCAGGGGTCACTATTTCGTTCGACACTGAACAGGCCCGACACCTCAACACCGACGGGCTCGAGGGTTCATACAGCGTCGAGGAAGGTCTGGACCGCCTGCTCGCCAACAGCGGGCTGCAAGCGCAGCGCCAGAGCAACGGGGGCTATGTTCTGGTCGCTCACGCCACTGACTCGGCGCTGGAGTTGGGAGCCACTCAAGTCATCACCAACCAGTTGGGCACAGTGACCGAAGGTACCGGTTCCTACACGCCTGGGGCTATTGCAACGGCCACCCGCCTGGTACTGACACCCCGGGAAACGCCGCAATCGATCAGCGTGATCACCCGTCAGCACATGGATGACTTCGCACTCGACAATGTCGACGACGTGATGCGCCATACACCCGGCATCACCGTATCCGCCTATGACACTGACCGGACCAACTACTACTCCCGCGGTTTTTCGATCAACAACTTCCAGTACGACGGCATTCCCTCCGCCGTGCGCAACGTTGCCTACTCGGCGGGCAACACCCTGAGTGACATGGCGATCTATGACCGCATCGAGGTGCTGAAGGGCGCCTCCGGCCTGCTCAGCGGTGCGGGGTCGCTGGGGGGCACCATCAACCTGGTGCGCAAAAAACCCACCAGCGATTTTCACGGCCATATCACCGCAGGCGCAGGTTCCTGGGACAACTACCGCACGGAAGTGGACCTCAGCGGCCCATTGACCGAAACCGGAAATGTGCGAGGTCGCGCAGTCGCGGCCTATCAGGACCGGCAGTCGTATATCGACCGCTACTCGAACCAGAGTTCGGTGTTCTACGGCATCCTCGAAGTCGACGTGACACCCGACACATTGCTGACCGTGGGTGCCGACTATCAGGACAACAAACCCCAGGGCTCTACCTGGTCGGGGAGTTTTCCGCTCTACAACTACGCGGGCGAGATCAACAGCGCCAAACGCTCGTTCAGCAACGCCACCGACTGGAGCAGTTGGCAGCAATACACCCGCACCGTCTTCGCGACCCTGGAACAGGATCTGGGCAGTGGCTGGGTGGGCAAGCTGCAACTGGACCACAAGATCAATGGCTACGATGCCCAGCTAGGGGCCATCCAGTTCAACCAGCCTGCCGCTGATGGCACCGCCAAAATCAACGCACAGCGCTACAAGGGCGAAACCGTCAGCGACGCGGCTGACATCTATGTCAGTGGTCCCTACGATTTTCTGGGCCGAGAGCATGAACTGGTGCTGGGTGGCTCGATCAGTACCGCGAACTGGAAAGGCAAAGGCTACTGGGACGTCACGTTCTCCACACCCAACCTCGTCGATTACTTTAACTGGGACGGGCACCTGGCCAAACCTGACTGGGGCAGCGCGTCCCAAATCAGCGACGACACCGTGCGCCAGACAGGCATGTACGCCACCACACGCCTGAATGTCACCGATGACTTGAAAGTCTTTCTGGGCGGTCGAGTGGTCAACTACACCCTCACCGGCACCACCAACACTTACCGCGAGTCGGGGCGCCTGATCCCCTACGCGGGTGTCACCTATGACCTGACAGACTACTTGACGGCGTACGCCAGCTACACCGATGTATTCATGCCCCAGGAGTTCTACAATCTGGATCGCAACAGCAAGATGCTTGATCCGGACGAGGGTGAAAACTATGAAATCGGCCTCAAGAGCGAGTTTTTCGATGGCCGCCTGAACGCCAGCCTGGCGTACTTTGAAGTCAAGGAAAGCAATCGCCCCATCCCCGATGATGCCTGGAATAATTTGTCGCCCACCCCGCCCAACTACGCTTTCAAGGGCACCTCGGCAAAAACCAAGGGCTACGAGCTGGAAATATCCGGTGAGCTGAGCCCTGGCTGGAGCCTGCAGGGCGGATACACCCACAAGGTGGTGCGCGATGACACGGGCAAAAAGATTTCGACCTTTGAACCCGAAGACCAGCTCAGTTTCTACACCATCTACAAACTCAAGGGCGACCTGAACAAGGTCTCCGTGGGCGGTGGCGCACGCTGGCAGAGCACCGCCTGGCAAGAGATGTACAACAGCCCCAAGGACAGGTACGAAGACTTCTCGCAAAAGCCCTACTGGATTGTGGATCTGATGACCCGTTATCAATTCACTGAAAACCTGTCGACCACGCTCAACGTCAATAACGTTTTCGACAAGTACTACTACACCAACATCGGGTTCTATAACTCGGCGATTTATGGCGAGCCACGCAACTTCATGCTGACCACTCGCTGGGATTTCTGACGCCCAGATCCGGCTGTGGGAGCGAGCAGGCTCGCTCCCACCATTGCTCTCGAACAGATGACCCCACATCACCTGTCCCGTGAAAAACCATCCTTTGTCAGCCCTTCGAGCGGTGCCTTCTAATTGCCGGAAGCAAAGTGACTCCGATCACTTATTTCAACAATAAAAGCGCTTCCCGGAGATCTCCCATGCACAGCGGTCCCACTCTATTGCTGGTGTTGTTTTGCGCCATCGCCCTGATCGTTTCTCTCATCGTCAAAGTCCGCGTCCATGCTTTTCTAGCCCTGACCGCTGCGAGCTTTGTGGTGGGGATCGGTTCAGGCATGCCACTGGCAAAAATTGCTTCGTCGTATGAAGCGGGTGTTGGTGGAACCCTCGGGTTTCTGGCAACGATCATTGGCCTGGGCGGGATTCTGGGCAAGATGCTGGAAGAGTCCGGCGGCGCGGAGCGCATCGCACAGGCACTGTTGAGGGCCCTGGGTAAAGAGCGCGCCTCGTGGGCCATGATGCTGGTCGGATTCATAGCCGGCATCCCGGTGTTTTTCGAGGTGGGTTTCGTCCTGCTGATTCCGCTTATCTATGTGGTCGCCAAAGAAACCAGAATCAATCTTCTGTACCTGGGCGTACCGCTGGCCGTGTCGCTGATGGCCGTTCATTGCATGTTGCCGCCCCACCCCGCCGCAATGGCGATTACCGGGATGCTGGGCGCCGATGTGGGCAAAGTGATCATGTACGGTCTGATCGTCGCGCTGCCGACTGCGATCATTGCCGGGCCGCTGTGGGTCAAGCTGGTGTGCAAACCCGAAGCGCCAGCCACTCAAGAAGCCTTTTTGAACGAACATTGTGATGACAGCAAAACCCGTGACTTACCGGGCCTTGGCGTCACTCTGCTGACCATTGCCCTGCCGTTGCTGCTGATGGTCGGCAAAAGTTTCGCTGCCGGTCTGCCACATGATTCCACGGCATTCAGCGTGATTTCGTTTCTGGGTACACCCCTGATCGCACTGTCCATTGCCGTGGTGTTTGCCTATTGGGCGCTGGGCCTGCGTCGCGGCTTGTCCATGTCCGACCTGCTCAACTACACGCAAAAAAGTTTTCCGCCGCTGGCCAGTATCCTGCTGATCATCGGCGCCGGAGGCGCATTCAATGGCATCCTGATCGACAGCGGCGTGGGTAACGCGTTGTCCGCCTCGTTGACCCAATTGAATATGAACCCCATTGTTCTGGCGTGGCTGGTGGCCGGCTTGATGCACTTCGCCGTCGGTTCGGCAACAGTGGCCATGATCAGTGCCGCAGGCATGGTGCTGCCCATGCTCGGCGCGCATCCGACCGTGAGCAAGGAGATTATTTGTATCGCCATCGGTGCCGGGGCAATGGGTTGGACCCATGTCACCGACTCGGCCTTCTGGGTGGTCAAGGAGTACCTGGGCGTCTCGCTGACCGACGCCCTGAAAACCTTCACCACCGCCACGGTACTGGCGTCGTCGGTCGCATTGGGCCTGACCCTGCTGCTGGCGCGCTTTGTTTGATTCAATCCGTATTTTCAGACTGATCGTTTAAAGGGACCCCGACATGATTTTGGGCAGAACACTTGAAAGCTGGTACGCCAGCTATCCGCTGATACGCGATCTGGTCGCGCTGCAAGAGACCACCTGGTTCAACCCCGGCGTGGCTCCTGTCGCCCAGGCCATTGCCGATCCAGGGCTGACCAGCGCCGATGTCGCCGATGCCAGCGCCCGGTTGTCGCGATTTGCTTCGTACCTGCGCCGCGCCTTCCCTGAAACCGAATGCAGCGCCGGCATTATCGAATCGGACATCGTGCCCCTGGCACAACTTCAGCCGTTGATCGCCCAGCGTTATGGGCCCCCCCTGAACGGCGCGCTGTGGCTCAAGCGCGACAGCCATCTGCCGATTTCGGGCTCGATCAAGGCCCGTGGCGGGATCTATGAAGTGCTCAAGCATGCCGAAGACCTGGCCCTGGCCGGTGGGTTACTGACCCTCGACGACGACTACGCGCTGCTGCACAGCGACAAGGCACGGGCCTTTTTCGGCCAGTACAAAATCGCCGTGGGCAGCACCGGCAACCTCGGCATGTCGATCGGCATCATGGGCGCCGCACTGGGCTTCCAGGTGACCGTGCACATGTCGGCCGATGCCCGGCAATGGAAGAAAGACAAGCTGCGTTCACATGGCGTAACGGTGGTCGAGTACGAAAGCGATTACAGCGTGGCCGTGGCCCAGGGGCGCCAGCAAGCGGAGTCCGATCCTGCCTGCCATTTCGTCGACGATGAAAACTCGGTCAATCTGTTCCTCGGCTACGCGGTGGCCGGTGAGCGCTTGAAGCAGCAATTGGCGGCGGCGCACATCACCGTGGATGCGCAACATCCCCTGTTTGTGTACCTGCCCTGCGGCGTGGGTGGCGCGCCCGGCGGCGTGGCTTTCGGCCTGAAGCTGGCCTTCGGTGACGCCGTGCACTGCATCTTCGCCGAACCGACTCACTCACCCTGCATGCTGCTTGGCGTCCACACCGGGCTCCACGACGAAGTCAGCGTGCAGGATTTCGGCATAGATAACGTGACGGCCGCTGACGGCCTGGCAGTAGGCCGGGCCTCCGGTTTTGTGGGCAAGGCCATGCAGCGTTTGCTGGACGGTTTCTACACCGTCAGCGACGAAGAAATGTACAGCTTGCTGGCACTGATGGAACGCAGCGAAGGCCTGCGCCTTGAGCCTTCCGCGCTGGCGGGCGTACCCGGCATTGCCAGGGTCCAGGCCGACCAGCAAGGCTATCTGGCCCGCATCGGGCTGGACACGCAGGCCATGAGCAACGCCACCCATCTGGTCTGGGCAACGGGCGGCAATATGGTGCCTGCTGACGAAATGGAGGCGTATCTGGCCAAGGGTCGTGAGCTGCTGGGCTGATTCACACGCAAAGCGGATGTGGCAAGATGCACGTATTGCCACATCCCGTAAGAAGTCAGCCTTTGGCTTGAGGGAAACCCGCCGTGCTTAACCTGCCTCCCCGTATCAGCTCCAGGCTCAACAGCACCCAGTTCGCCAACCTCCACACCTTTCTGGTGGCTGCCCGTCATCTGAGTTTTGCCCGTGCGGCGCAGGAACTGTGTTTGACCGCGAGCGCCGTAAGCCACCGCATCAGTCGGCTGGAAACCGCGTTGAACATGAAGTTGTTCCAGCGCCTTACGCGTCAGGTCAGCCTGACTGACGAAGGCGAGCGAATTTTCGAAATTCTCCAAAGTGCGATGGGGGAATTGTCCGAGGCGCTTGAACAGTCATCACAGGCAGAAATTGCCGGTTCAATTGCGCTCTATGCCAGGCCTTCGGTCGCCCAGTGCTGGCTGGTGCCCAGACTGGCCGACTTTATTGAGCGCTACCCACTGGTCTCATTGGACCTGCGGGTAGGCAATGACAATGTCGACTTTCGCACGCGCAAGATTGACTTGGCCTTGTATTACGCCAACGGCGAATTTCCCGGTCTCACAAGCCAGCGATTGATGCGCGAACGCATGGCGCCTGTGTGCAGCCCTGAATATGCGCAACGCCATCGCCTGAATGAAAACCCGCACAATCTGAGCAACTGCACCACATTGCACGACTCCCTGGCCTGGGATCATGCGGCCTATGATGCCGAGTGGACGCTGTGGGCCGAACAACACAACCTGCTGTCGGAACTGCCAAAACGGACCCTGACCTTCGACCGTTCCGACCTGAGCGTGACAGCGGCCATGAGCCACGCAGGCATCGCCATCGGACGCCAGCAACTGGTGCAAAAACGGGTTGATCGTGGCGAGCTGGTCCTGCCCTTCGGCGGTTTCAGCCAGTGCGGCCACTATGACTATTACCTGGTTCACCCACCGCTCAGGACAGTGCCCAAACGATTGCAGGTGCTTATGAACTGGTTGCACGAGTGCGCTCAGGAATCGTCATCACCCTGACAATACGGTCTACCTGACAGACCGCGCCGCCTGCATCGCGAGCAAGCCCGCTCCCACAATGGTCCCTGCCAGGCTCGGATGAACTGGGCCCGTCGGTGGGAGGGCCTTCGCTGGCTCGGCAAAAAAAAGCCCCGAACCAGTCGGGGCTTTTTTTGTTCAGATGTCCGGCCTGCTTGACAGGCCGGTCCCATCAGAAAATGCTGATCGGGTAATCAACAAATACACGTACTTCGTTGCCGCCGACGTTGTAGTCGCTGGCGTTGCTCGACACGCGCAACCACGAGCCGCGCAGACGCACGCTCAGGTCCTTGACCGGGCCGCTTTGTACAACGTACTTGGCCTGGTTGAAGATTTCGCGCTCGGTACCACGGCCACGGTCGGAACCGTCGTCGATGTTGGTGCCGCGCACGTAGGCGATGTTGTAGGTCAGGCCCGGAATGCCAACGGCGCCGAAGTCGAAACCATAACCCAACTGCCACGAACGTTCGTCCTTGGCGTTGAAGTCGGACCAGTAGGAGTTGGCCAGCAGGATGGTGTTGCCGCCATCACCCACGCCGCCTGCGTTGCGGTAGCCGCCGTACGGGTAGCCGATTTCGCCGGTGCTGCTCTGGTAAGCCAGGGTCACGGTATGTGCGCCAAAGCCGTAGGTGGTCGCCAGGCTCCAGATCTTGTTGTCCTGGCCGTCAACTTTCAGCACGTCACGTGCGTAGTCATCGTTGACGTGAGTGCGGTAGCCGTTGAAGTCAAACGTCAGGGACTGTTTGTCTTGCAGCGGCAGCGCGTAGGTCACGCCCACGTATTGCTTGCGCAGCTCGTCTTCCATCTCGGAGCCGTACAGGGACGCCGACAGGTTGTCGGTGAACTTGTAGCTACCGCCAAACACGTTGATGCTTTTCAGGTCGCCGCTGTCACGCGCTTCAGCACTCTTGCGCGACTCTGCGGTGAAACGACCGACGTTCAGTTCCAGGCCGTTGATCTCCTTGGAGGTCAACAGGGTACCGGTGAAGCTTTCTGGCATCAGACGGGAGTTGTCGTACATCAGCACCGGCAGCGCAGGCATTTGGTCGCCGTACTTGAGCACCGTGTTGGACACACGCACTTTCACTGCAGCGCCAGCCTTGGCGATGTCGTCAGCTGCTTTGCCGCTGGCGCCTTGCTTGAAGAAGTCGATACCGCCCGCGCCGCTTTTGCCACGGCCGCCGTCCAGACGCAGTGCGTAGATGCCGAAAGCATCCACACCCACGCCTACGGTGCCCTGGGTGAAGCCCGAGCTGAAGGTGCCGAGGAAGCCTTGGCCCCACTCAGCTTTATCTTGTTTGCCATTCTTGTAGTCACGGCTGATGTAGGCGTTGCGCGCCAATACATTGAGGTGACTGTCTTCTACAAAACCTTTTGCATCAGCTTGATCGTTAGCCATGGCCTGGGTAGCACTGAGTACGCCCAAAGCGAGCAGACCTATCCGTTTGTTCAACATATTATTTTCCTTATTCCTGAATAGAGGCGCGCTGTGGATATCAAGCTGAAACATTGAGTGGTGGTTGCTTCACATAACAAAAAAGACCTGCATGACAACTCAATACAGGCCTTTCACAAAGTTGGTGTATGGCTTATCGCCACAGGCGTTGGCGAGAATCCTAGCCGTCGTGAAGGCAAGGTGTCAATTTCGTGAAAAATTTGTTAATTGCCTTCACATCCAGAAGTTTTGATCGAAGTGTCAAAAATTGTTACTGACAACCATCCACGCCACAGGCTGGCACTAGACCGTTTGGGTGTTCAACGCTCACGCCATCATGCTGAAGCAGCCAGGCAACAAAGGCTTCTGGCTTGCCCAGATACGGCCCCAGGTCGATCACCTGGTATTGACCGGACTTTTCCAGAACCACAGTCGGAAAACCTTGGCCACCAACACGGGACAACAACCCGCGACTGGCCTTGAAATGCGCTTGGGTCAATTCGCCACTCGCCGCGTCATAAGCTGCGCGAAACCCCTCGACCTCCAGGCCCATTTCGGCAGCCACCGCCATGAGCACGTCTTGATCGGCAATCCGCCGCCCGTCTGCGTAATGCGCCGTTTGCAAGCGTCCCAACATCTCAAGACCGCGACCGGCCAACTGCTCAGCGGCCAGCACGGCCGTGGTTGGCGGCGCCGAATCGAACACGGCAGTGGTGTCACGCAACAACCCTTCAAAGTAGGCCTCGCCAAACGGTTGCCCGGTGTACTGCGCAATACGCAAATCGTGGGGCATCACGTAATCGCGCAATTGCGCGGACACCGGCTGGCGCTGGGCACCGGTCATCATCCCGCCGCCATGGGCAACGACTGGCAAAATGCCTCGTGCTGCGTCAATCAGCGGCTTGGCGCCATAGCACCAACCGCACAAGGGGTCGTAGATGTAATGCAGCACGGGTGTGGCAGTCATGGTTCGCTCCGAAAAATCAATCACTCAGTGCACCAGCCTAGCCTTGCGGGGCGAGAGGAAAAACGCCGGCATGGCTTTTAGTGTGTTTCGCGAACCGGGCAAATCAGGTGCGGAGCGGGTCACAGGCGCAAGAAACAAACAGATACATATTTACAGGCGGCGTAATTGCTAATTCTTAACATCAAGTAACAAGAACCATTACCATTCGCACCCTAAAAATATAACTCTCCTCTCAACCGCCCGGACACTCCTCAACCATGCTCTCCCCCCGCCGTTTAACGCCCTTGAATCTTGGGCTGTGCGCTTTGCTGTACGCCGGATTTGGCAACGCTGCCACCGTACTTCCCGAACTGTCGATCAGCGCAACCGAAGCGCAAGACGATGACCCACGGGTCAAGGACGTCACCACTGCCACCCGAACATCGACTCCGGCGCGCTATGTCCCGCAAGCCATTGATTCAGTCAAAACCAGCAACGTCCTCGATTACGGAATCAATAGCCTGGGCGAAGCACTGAGCGGGATTCCCAACGTCAGCAGCACGGCCGATACCCGTTTCGACAGCCTTCGCATCCGTGGTTTTGACGCCAGCAACGACTTTTATCTGGACGGTATTCGCGACGACAGCCAATACGTGCGCGACCTGCACAACATCGAGCGCATTGAAGTGCTTAAAGGCCCGGCGGCCGTGCTGTATGGCCGTGGCAGCCAGGGCGGGATCATCAACCGCGTCAGCAAGATGCCGCAGTTCGGCCGCCAGTCGAGCATCCAGGCCCAAGGCGGCAGCGAGGATTTGCGCAGCCTGTACGCCGACCTCAGCACCGACCCGAGCGACACCATCAGCCTGCGCCTGAACATGGGCAATGAAGACAAAAACAGCTTTCGCGATAACGTCAGCGGCAATCGTCAGCTGTTCGCACCTTCGATGAGCTGGCAAATCACCCCGGATCTGAACTGGCTGGTGCAGTACGAATACAGCCGCTACAACCGCACTCCGGATCGCGGTATCCCGAGCATCAACGGGCGCCCTGCCGACGTCAGCCGCGACACGTCGTACGGCGGGAAAAACGATTACATCGATGACAAAACCCAGAACCTGCGCTCACGCCTGAGTTATGAGTTGAGCGAAAACTGGCAACTGCGTCATACCCTTGGCGTGTTCAAACTCGACAGTGAGTTCGAAAACACCTACCTGACCGGCTACAACCCAATCACCAACAGGGTCGATCGTCAGAGCTGGCAGCAGGACATGAGCACTCGAAACATATTCAACAACGTCGAGATCGAAGGCAGCTTTGACACCTTTGGTCTTGAGCACCGCCTGCTGACCGGTCTGGAAATCGGCAGTCAGCGTCGCGACCCGAAGCTCTACAAAGCCCTGAGTGCACCCTCGGTTGATCTGTACAACCCGGACCGCAACCTGCGCACGACTGGAGCGATGCCCACATTCAGCGACAGCCATACCGAAGTCGAAAGCCAGGGCCTGTATGTTCAGGATCAGATTCGCTTCAACGATCAATGGCAGGTACTGGCTGGATTGCGCTATGACCGCTTTGATATCGAGTCCACCAACTACCTGAAAAAAACCGACCGTACTGAAGACCGCCAAAGCCACAGCACCAGCCCGCGCCTGGGCGTGGTCTGGACCCCGCTGGAGAACCACTCGTTTTACGCGTCCTGGACCAAAACGTTCTCGCCGGTGGGCGGCGGCCTGATCGGCATCACCCCGGGGGCGGCCGGCAACACCAATGACCTGAGCCCGGAGCTGACCAAGCAGAAAGAAATCGGCGTGAAAAGCGACTGGATGGGGGATCGCCTGAGTACGACGCTGGCGGTGTACGAGCTTGAGCTCTATAACCGTCGCACCAGGGACCCGTTAGATCCGACCATTACTCTGCTTTCCGGCCTGCAACGTTCACGGGGCATTGAGCTGACGACCAGCGGCAAACTCGGCGGCAATTGGTACATGCGCGGCGGCATTGGCCTGCAGGACGCAACAGTGGTCAAGGACAATAACGGTTTCGAGGGCAAGCGCATCAACGGCGTAGCCAAGCGCAATGGCAGCCTGTTCATTACCTGGAAACCGGAAATGGGCTGGTATGCCGAAACGGGCCTGACCCTGGTAGGCCAGCGTTATGCAGACAACATGAACACCACGGTATTGCCGGGTTACGGGCGCTGGGATGCGTTGGCGGGCTATCGCGAAAAAGACTGGGATGTGAGCGGTGCGCTGACCAACCTGACTGACCGTTATTACTATGAGTCAGCCACCAGCGCAGCGCAGATCATGCCGGGCGAACCACGCAGCCTGGTGATGACGGGGACGTACAAGTTTTAAAATGTACCTCTGTAGCCGCTGACGAGGAACGAAGGCTGCGTCCGGTCGCGAAGCGATCGTGAAAATGCATCTCACCTGCCCAGACGCATGATTTCACGACTGCTTCGCAGCCTCGCTACGCTCCTCAGCGGCTACAGGGGCCGCGCCGTTTATGCTTTGGACGGCGCGGGCTGTTGCTGGGTCAGGCAGTGAATATTGCCGCCGCCCAGCAGCAATTCACGGCCAGGTACCATCACCACTTCGTGCTGCGGGAAGATGTTTTGCAGGATCGCTTTGGCCTGCGCATCCATCGGGTCGTCAAAGCTCGGCGCAATGATGCCGCCGTTGACGATCAGGAAGTTCACGTAAGAACCGGCCAGACGCTCCGACGGGTTGCGCTCCTGGCTACCCGCCACCTTGTCCACGCCATCACACTCTTGCTGGGTGGCATACATCGGTCCCGGAATCGGCATTTTGTGCACCACGAACGGACGCCCCTTGGCGTCGGTGCTGGCTGCCAATACGTCCATCGCCGCGTGGCAACGCACGTAGTTAGGGTCGCGCTCGTCGTCGGTCCAGGCCAGCAGCACTTCACCCGGTGCGACGTAGCAGCAGAAGTTATCCACATGACCGTCGGTTTCATCGTTGAACAGACCGTCCGCCAGCCAGATGATCTTGTCCACAGCCAGATGCGCACGCAGTACGTCTTCGATCTCTTCGCGCGACAGATGGGGGTTGCGGTTGCGGTTCATCAGGCACTCGGCCGTGGTGATCAGCGTGCCTTCGCCGTCGACGTGAATCGAGCCGCCTTCAAGCACAAAACCTTCGGTGTAGTAACGCGGGCAACGTTCAATTTCCAGCACCTTGCTGGCCACTTGCTGATCGCGGTTCCACGGGAAGTACAAGCCGCCGTCGAACCCGCCCCAGGCGTTGAAGTCCCAGTTCACGCCGCGCACTTCACCGCGATCGTTGATGACAAAAGTCGGGCCGCTGTCACGCACCCAGGCATCGTCGCTGGACATCTCGACCACGCGAATATTCGGCACATCGAGTTGCGCACGGGCATTTTCATACTGGGCAGCCGATACACCGACGGTCACCGGCTCAAAGCGCGCAATGGCCTTGGCCACCGCAGCGTGCGCAGCCTGCGCGGGTTTGCCGCCCAGGCGCCAGTTATCCGGACGCTCAGGCCAGATCATCCAGGTTTGGGTCTGCGGAGCCCATTCGGCTGGCATGTGAAAGCCGTCAGCGCGCGGCGAACTGTGCAAAGTGGTCATCTGGACTCCTGGAAAGCGTCGGGGTTTTGATTGCGTCATGTATGAAGACAATGGATGCAGGTCTGCATCGCGTCAACGATAAGCGCCTTTATAGCCGATAAATATCTGCAATTATATTAATTTTTATCAAATCAGATCGCATACATGCCTTAAATACGGATATTAATCCGGATATATGCCTGTGTATTGATATTCCTGATCACGCCCACTTGCACCACCCGGCTCATCCCCACAAGCTATACGCCATACGTTTAAAGGTCTTCAGGGAATAGGGAACAACTCCATGCGCATTTTAGTCACCGGCGGCGCCGGTTTTATTGGTTCAGCGCTGATCCGTCACCTGATCAAAAACACCGGTCACGAAGTCCTCAATCTCGACAAGTTGACCTACGCCGGTAATCTTGAATCGCTGCAAAGCATTGCCACCGATACCCGCTACGAGTTCGTACAGGCCGATATCGTCGACCAGGCCGCTGTCAGTGCAATCATTGCGCGCTTCGAGCCACAGGCGATCATGCACCTGGCGGCCGAGTCCCACGTTGACCGCTCCATCGACGGCCCGTCCGACTTTATCCAGACCAATATCGTCGGCACCTACAGCCTGCTCGAAGCCGCCCGTGCTTACTGGCTGACCCTGCCTGAACCGGAAAAAAGCGCGTTTCGCTTCCACCATATTTCGACCGACGAAGTGTATGGCGACCTGCATGGCGTCGATGACCTGTTCACCGAGACCACGCCTTACGCGCCAAGCTCGCCGTACTCGGCCAGTAAAGCGGCATCCGACCACCTGGTCCGCGCCTGGAACCGCACTTACGGCTTGCCGGTGTTGTTGACCAACTGCTCGAACAACTACGGCCCGTTCCATTTCCCGGAAAAGCTGATCCCGCTGGTGATCCTCAACGCCCTGGCCGGTAAGCCGCTGCCGGTGTACGGCAATGGCCTGCAAGTACGTGACTGGCTGTTCGTGGAAGACCACGCCCGTGCCTTGTTGAAGGTCGTGACCGAAGGCGTGGTTGGCGAGACTTACAACATCGGCGGGCACAACGAGCAAACCAATATCGACGTGGTACGCAGCATCTGTGCCTTGCTCGAAGAACTGGCGCCAGTGCACCCGGCGGGTGTTGCACAATTTGCCGACCTGATCACCTTCGTCAAGGATCGTCCGGGCCACGACCAGCGCTACGCGATCGATGCCAGCAAAATCGAACGCGAGCTGGGCTGGGTACCCGAAGAAACCTTCGAAACCGGCCTGCGCAAAACCGTGCAGTGGTATCTGGATAACCTGGACTGGTGTCGCCGGGTTCAAGACGGCAGCTATCAAGGCGAGCGCCTGGGCTGCACTGATCCCAAGGACTTGATCGCATAACGGATGGAGCAGCTTCTTTGAAAATCCTGATCAGTGGCAAAACCGGTCAAGTGGCGGTTGAGTTGCAAAAGCACCTTGCCGGTCTGGGCGAGCTGGTTGTGCTGGGACGCGATGTGCTTGATCTGGCCGTACCCGGGCAAATCCGCAGCCAGGTACGGGCCCACAGGCCTGACTTGATCATCAATGCCGCCGCACACACTGCCGTGGACCAGGCCGAAAGCGAGCCTGAGCTGGCGTTCGCCATCAATGGCATTGCCCCCGGTGTGTTTGCTGAAGAAGCGGCAGCCCTGGGCATCCCGCTGATCCACTATTCCACCGATTACGTGTTCGATGGCCGCAAGCCTGCGCCTTACACCGAAGACGATGCCACCAACCCCTTGGGCGTCTACGGCAAAAGCAAGCTGGCGGGTGAACTGGCCATCGCTGCGAGCGGAGCTCAGCATGTGATCCTGCGCACCAGCTGGGTGTACTCGACCCACGGCAAGAACTTCCTGCTGACCATGCAGCGCCTGTTGCAAGAGCGTCCGGAACTGCGCGTGGTGGCTGACCAGATCGGCGCGCCGACCTGGGCTGGCACCATTGCCCAGAGCACGCGGGCATTGATAGAACGCTGGCAAACCGGCGAGGCCGGGGCCTGGAGCACGTACCACCTGACGGCCCAGGGCGAAACATCATGGTTTGGCTTCACCCAGGCCATTGCCGAACACCTGAGCGCCCAAGGCAAGTCGTGCGCGAGCCTGGAACCCATCCCTGCCAGCGCCTACCCGACGCCTGCCGCACGGCCACAAAACTCGCGGCTGGATTGCAGTCGCCTGGCCCGCGAGTGGAACGTCACCCAGCCCGACTGGCAGAGCGCATTGCGAGAGTGCCTGGCCGGGCAGCCACACTAACGCCAACCCCCCTTGTGGGAGCGGGCTTGCTCGCGAGGGCATCACCGCGGCCTGCTTCAAAGACCGCGGCGTTTGCATCGCTAGCAAGCCCGCTCCCACGGGGTTCGTTGGGTATACTGCGTCGTACTCTTGCGGCGCGGCCTCCCGATGATCACCACCTCCTCAGTTCCTCGCAGACCCCGCTGGCGCAGCCTGGCCTTATTGGCGTTGTGCCTCGCACCGTTGTTGTGGCCGCTGCAGCACCTGGCCGAACGCTATTACCGCAGCGAACTGGCCGGACAAAATCGCCAGACCCTGGACCTGTACGTCGCCAACCTGCTGGGCACGCTGCATCGCTATGAGGTGCTGCCACAGATTCTCGGCGAACTGCCAGACCTTCGCGCCGTACTGGCCAACCCTGAAGATGTGGAGGCTCAGGCCAAGGCCAACCACTTGCTGGATGACATCAGTAACCAGACCGGTGCCGTGGTCATGTACTTGCTGGACACCCACGGCGATACCCTGGCCACCTCTAACTGGGATCAGGCCGACAGTTTTATCGGGCGCAATTTCGCGTTCCGCCCGTATTTCAGCGAGGCGATGGAAGGCAAGCTAGGGCGCTTTTTCGGGCTGGGCACCACCTCCGGCAAACGGGGTTACTACTTTGCGGCCCCCATACGCGATGGCGATAAAAAACTCGGCGTACTGGTGGTCAAAGTCGACCTGGACCACACCGAACAGCTGTGGGGCAGTACACCCGAGCAACTGCTGGCAACCGACAGTAACGGCGTGGTCATCCTCACCTCACGCCCGGAATGGCGCTTCAGGGCCACCCGCGATTTGTCGCCAGAAGAGCGCCAGGCCATTTTTGCCATCCTGCCCTACCCGACCAGCGACCCTAAACCGCTGAACCTGGACCTCAACGCCTGGCTGGTGCAAACCCAAAAAATCGACGAGACAGGCTGGAGTGTCAATATCCTTGCCCCGCGCACGCTGATCGACCGCTCGGTGCGCACAGTCCTGGCCATCGGTGGCGCCACCTTGCTGGTGGTCATGCTGCTGATTGGCTTGATGATGCAGCGGCGGCGCCATTACCTGGACCGCATTGCGTTTGAAGCCAAGGCCCGTCGTGAACTTGAAATGCGTGTGGCAGAGCGTACCAGCGACCTTGAGGGGCTCAACCGCCTTCTGCGTGAAGAAGTGCTGGAGCGCGAGCATGCGCAACAGGAACTGGTGCGCGCCCAGGACGATCTGGTGCAAGCCGGCAAGCTTTCTGCGCTGGGCACCATGTCGGCCAGCATCAGCCACGAACTCAACCAGCCGTTGGCGGCCATCCGCAGCTATGCCGAGAACGCGGAAGTGCTGCTCGACCACCAGCGCATCGAGGACGCGCGGGGCAACCTGAAACTGATCAATGAGCTGACCGGGCGCATGTCTTCGATCATTGCCCACCTGCGGGCCTTCGCCCGGCGTGATCGCCATGCGCCTGAAAGCGTCGCCCTGCAACCGGCTCTGGACGATGCACTGGCCTTGCTGGCCAAACGGCGGCGCGCAATGGAAGTCGAACTGATCCGCGATTTGCCCGCCGCCACGCTGTGGGTCGAAGCCGGTGAAACCCGCCTGCGCCAGGTGCTGGGCAACCTGCTGGCCAACGCCCTCGATGCCCTGACCGAAAAAGGCCCGCCCAGACGCTTGTGGCTAAGTGCCCAATCGACGCCGGAAGGCGTCACTGTGTACATTCGCGACAACGGCCCGGGCTTTTGCCTGGAGGCGTTGGGCCGCGCCGGCGAGCCCTTCTACACCACCAAGACCCGCACTCAGGGTCTGGGCCTGGGGCTGGCCATTTGTGACACGCTGATCCGGGCGTTTGGCGGCGAATTGTTGTTTGCCAACCACAAGGAAGGCGGTGCCTTAATTACCTTACGACTGCGCGCAGGGGCGCCGGGCGTGAGTTTGCAAGCCTCGGAGGACTCCAGGTCATGAGCCAGCCCATCGATCCACGCGTTCAGGTCATCCTGATCGATGATGACCCGCACCTGCGTCAGGCCTTGTTTCAAACCCTGGACCTGGCGGGTCTCAATGTAGTGCCGCTGGCCGAAGCAAACGGCCTTGCCGAACGCATAGGCCGCGACTGGCCGGGGGTCGTGGTCAGTGATATCCGCATGCCGGGCATGGACGGCCTTGAGTTGCTCACTCAACTGCATGGCCAGGACCCGGAACTGCCCGTGTTGCTGATCACTGGCCACGGCGATGTACCGCTGGCGGTTCAGGCCATGCGTGCGGGGGCTTATGACTTTCTCGAAAAACCCTTCGCCAGCGACGCCTTGCTCGACAGCGTGCGCCGTGCCCTGGCCTTGCGGGCCCTGGTCCTGGATAACCGCAGCCTGCGCCTGGCCCTGAGTGATCGCCAGCTACTGAGCACGCGACTGGTAGGTGTGTCGCCCGCCATGCTGCGTTTGCGCGAGCAAATCGGGGCACTGGCGGCGACCAAGGCCGATGTGTTGATTCTGGGCGAGACCGGCTCGGGCAAAGAAGTGGTCGCACGGGCGCTGCATGACTTGTCGAGCAGGCGCAACGGCCCGTTTGTGGCAATCAACGCCGGGGCCCTGGCCGAATCAGTGGTTGAAAGCGAGCTGTTCGGCCACGAGCCGGGTGCCTTTACCGGTGCGCAAAAGCGCCGCATCGGCAAGTTTGAGTTTGCCAATGGCGGCACGCTGTTCCTCGATGAAATCGAAAGCATGAGCCTGGATGTGCAGGTCAAATTACTGCGCATGCTGCAAGAACGGGTGGTCGAGCGTCTGGGCGGCAATCAACTGATCCCGCTGGATATCAGGGTAATCGCCGCCACCAAGGAAGACCTGCGCCAGTCCGCGGATCAGGGTCGTTTTCGCGCCGACTTGTATTACCGACTGAACGTTGCGCCCCTGCGTATTGCGCCGTTGCGTGAGCGGGGTGAAGACGTCCTGATGCTCTTTGATTACTTTGCCGGCGAGGCCAGCGTGCGCCACGACCTGTCGCCCAACGTCCTGCAGCCGGCGCAACGGGCGTTGTTACTGCGACATAACTGGCCGGGCAACGTGCGAGAACTGCAAAACGTCGCCGAGCGCTTCGCCCTTGGTCTTGAGCTGGCGCTGGACGACTCGGCTGAAGGCAAAGAGTCAACCGGTCATGAGGTTTCGGGGGGGCTGAGCGAGCAAGTCGAACACTTTGAAAAAAGCCTGATTGCCGCCGAACTGGAGCGCTCCCACAGCTCCATGCGCAGCCTGGCCGAAGCCCTGGGTGTGCCCCGTAAAACCTTGCACGACAAACTGCGCAAGCACGGGCTCAACTTCGACAGCGCCAGTCATCCGCACACTGATGAACTTGATTAAAGAGGCCACTGCATGAACCGCGACAGTCGTTATCTGGAATCAGTTCTCCATCACGACATTCCGCTCACCCGTGAAATGGGCCTTAAAGTGCTGGGCTGGCAAGGCAGGCAACTGCGCCTGCAATTGCCGCTCGAGGCCAATATCAACCACAAGAGCACCATGTTTGGCGGCAGCCTGTACTGCGCCGCAGTGCTGGCGGGCTGGGGCTGGCTGCATTTGAGCCTGCGCGAAGCGGGGATTGAGGACGGGCATATCGTGATTCAGGAAGGTCATATCAGCTACCCGCTGCCCGTGACCGAGGACGCCATCGCGCTGTGTGATGCGCCGGGTGAGGCAGCCTGGACCAAATTCCTGGCCATGTACAAACGCCACGGCCGCGCACGGTTGACCCTCGACACGCGGGTGATCAATGCACAGGGCGGGGAAGATGCGGTGAGGTTTAGCGGGCAGTACGTGTTGCATCGCTGATTCAATTCATGTGGGAGCGGGCTTGCTCGCGATGCAGACGCTGCGGTCTTTCAGTTGAACCGCGTCGATGCCATCGCGAGCAAGCCCGCTCCCACAGATGAAGTTCAGCCTTGTGCCAGATCCAGCAGTTTTTCACGCCACGGTGCCTTGGCAGGCAATGCCAGAAACGAGTCATTGAGCAATGACTCACGGGGCGGGTAGCTGAACGGCTCGCCATCCAGTTGCAACACCACACCACCGGCCCCTTCCAGCACGCCTTGAGCCGCCGCCGTATCCCATTGCGAAGTCGGCGCCAGGCGCGGATAGCAATCGGCAGCGCCTTCTGCCAGCAAACAGAATTTCAACGAACTGCCCACACTGGTCAGCTGCAACTCGCCCAGATGCTCACTCAGCCCGGCCAGTAAACGTTCCTGCTCAGGGCTGGAATGCCGGCGGCTGGCAACCACGGTCAACGCCTCGCCTTCAGGCGGCGTGTTGCGCACGCTGATGGGCACACTCACATCGCCATCCGCCCGCCATGCGCCCAAGCCCGCGCCACCGTAGTAGCAACGACCGCTGGTGGGCATGGATACCACGCCAAACACCACTCTGCCCTCTTCGATCAGCGCAACATTGACCGTGAATTCTTCAGTGCCAGAAATAAATTCCTTGGTGCCATCCAGCGGATCAACCAACCACCAGCGCGTCCACCCGGCACGTATGCTCCGGGGAATATTGGCGTCTTCTTCCGACAGCACAGGAATGCTCGGATCAAGAGCTGTCAGGCCATCGAGCAGCACATGGTGTGCTGCCAGATCGGCGGCGGTTACCGGGGAGTCATCGGCCTTGGCGGTGACTTCAACACCGGCCCGCCAGAACGGCAAGATCGCGTCGCCAGCGGCATGGGCCAGGGTGATGACGCCCTCAAGCAACGGATGGGGCAAACCACTCACGGCTGGAACACTCCGCGCTGGGTCAGAAGGTCACGCGCCAGATACAGCGCAGCCAGGGCACGCCCCTCACTGAATTGCGGGTTGAGCACCAGGCTCGACAGCTCCCGCAGATTGACCCGATCAACACGCATCGGCTCGGGCTCGTCGCCTTCCAGATGCGCTTCATAAAGGTCAGTCGCCAGCACCACCTGGATTTTTTGGCTCATGTAGCCAGGGGACAGTGACAGCTCGGTCAAATGCTCAAGCTGGCGAGCACCGAAACCGGCCTCCTCCTTCAACTCTCGCTCAGCCGCCGCCAGCACGTCTTCACCCGGCTCGATCAGGCCCTTGGGCAGCGAAATTTCGTACTCATCAGTGCCGCCGCAATATTCTTCGACCAGAATTGCGTGTTCAGCGTCGATCATGGCCACAATCATCACTGCGCCATAACCGTTGCCGCGCCCCACCAACCGTTCGTAAGTGCGCTCAACGCCATTGGAGAAGCGCAACTGCACCTCTTCGACCCGAAATAATCGGCTACTGGCAACAATTTCACGGGCAAGTACGGTGGGTTTTTGGCG
Source organism: Pseudomonas sp. DSV-1 (assembly GCF_035830915.1). Taxonomy (NCBI): domain Bacteria; kingdom Pseudomonadati; phylum Pseudomonadota; class Gammaproteobacteria; order Pseudomonadales; family Pseudomonadaceae; genus Pseudomonas; species Pseudomonas sp. DSV-1. Next base: position 4,946,435 of record NZ_JAYMYG010000001.1, read on the forward strand.
CATAGCGGCTCCTCAATATGAACGGGGTACTATACCCCGGCTTTTCCGATTGTCTGTGTCGGAAATTTTTACCTGTGGGAGAAGTTTTGCATGACCGTTTTACCTTGGCGCGACATCGATACCGTGCTGCTCGACATGGACGGCACGCTGCTCGACCTGCACTACGACAATCATTTCTGGCTCGAACACCTGCCTCAGCGCTACGCCGAGCTGCATGGCATCAGCCGGGCAATGGCGGATCTTGAGCTGACGCCGCTGTTTGAAGGCAATGCTGGCCAGTTGAAATGGTATTGCCTGGACTTCTGGAGCCGCGAGCTGAAGATCCCGGTACGCGAGCTCAAGCTTGAAACCGCTCATCTGATTGCCTTGCGACCCGACGCCGATACTTTTCTGGCGGCCATCAAAAAAGCGGGCAAACGGGTGATCATGATCACCAACGCGCACCGTGATTCGTTGTCATTGAAATTGGAGCGCATTGAACTGGCGCCTTATTTCGAGCGCCTGATCAGCTCCCACGATTACGGTTTTCCAAAGGAAAGCCCGGCGTTCTGGGATGCACTGCACGCCGATATCGACTTTGACCCGGGCCGTAGCCTGTTTATCGATGACACCTTGCCGATTCTGCGCAGTGCCCGTGATTTTGGCGTGGCCCACTTGCTGGCAGTCAAACAGCCCGACAGCAAAAAAGGCCCGAAGGACACACAAGAATTTGCCGCGCTGGGCGGCTATCGCGAACTGCTGGAAGGGCTGTAACGAATCAACCCTGTGGGAGCGGGCTTGCTCGCGATGCAAACAACTCGGTGGATCTGAAACATCGAGGTGATGCAATCACGAGCAAGCCCGCTCCCACAAGATGTAACGGGCTTACTCGGGAATACGCAGCGTCTGACCCGGGTAGATCTTGTTCGGGTCCTTGAGCAGCGGTTTGTTGGCTTCGAAGATTTTGTTGTACTGGTTGGCGTTGCCGTACACCTGCAATGAAATCGCGCTCAGGGTGTCGCCCTTTTTCACCACCACAAAACGCGAAGCGACAACAGTCGGGCCAGTGACCGTAATTTGATCCTCAACGCTGGCCACGCCCGCGATGTTCCCGGCAGCCAGAATGATTTTTTCTTTCTCTTCCTGCGTGGCCACTTCGCCACTGACCGTCACTTTGTCACCGTCAACGGTGGCGGTGATATTTGGATTGCCCAGGCCCACTTCCTCTACGTGTTTCTTCAGCTCCTCACCGGCATTGGCATTACCGGGGGTCAGCAGATTGATCAGTTTTTCACCGGCTTCTTTCACAAAGCTGAAAATGCTCATAAATCACGCTCCTAGGGTTGGAAGATTCAGACCCATGAGCGTAGACCATCATTGACGGCAGCAAGCGCGCTAGAATCGCCCACTCAATTGCGCCGGGAGTGACGATGGACATCAAACAGCTGAAATTCCTCATTGCCCTCGATGAAACCCGGCATTTCGGCCAGGCGGCTGCCCGCTGCCATATCACACAGCCCACCTTGTCCATGCGCTTGCGCAGCCTTGAACAGGAACTCGACCTGCAACTGGTCAATCGCGGTCAGCGTTTCGAAAGTTTTACCGCCCCCGGTGAGCGTGTCCTGGCCTGGGCCCGGACCGTGCTGGCGGCCTACGACGGTTTGCAGGCAGAAGCAGCCGCCTGTCGCGGCAACCTGATCGGCACCTTGCGCCTGGGGGTTGTTCCGCTCTCGAGTTTTGATCCGCTGCCTTTATTGCAGCGCCTGCACCAGGAGCATCCCGAGTTGCGATTCGAGTTGTCGGCGTTGAGCTCTGAGCAAATCCTCGAACAACTGGCCAGTAATCGGCTGGACGTAGGCGTGTCGTACCTCGAGCGCCTTGATCAGGAGCGCTTTGATTCCCTTGCCCTGGACGAGACCCGTATGGGCCTGCTGTACGACCAGCGGTATTTCAACTTTGGCGATCAGCCCCTGAGCTGGGAGGCGCTCATTGAATTGCCGCTGGGCCTGCTCAGTAGCGGCATGCACTTTCGCCAGTCCATCGACTACAACTTCCACAGCCGTGGCCTCACGCCACACCCCCTGCTGCAAACCGATGCCGTTCATCAACTGTTACAAGCCGTCCACGGCGGCCTGTGCTGCGCCGTCATGCCCCTAGATGGCGGGCTGCAAGCATTGACCGATGATTTGCGCCTGCATCCCATTGCAGACGCTCGCACACTGGCCCGACTGGGCTTGATCATGCGTCGTGCTGCCCCGCGCTCAGCCCTGGCTGAAGCCTGTTTTGCGCTTTATCAGAAATCACAAAACCCTTCTTGATCGACGCTATCTATCAATAGATCAGCACTAGCGATTAGACGCGACACTGTGTCGCGCCTAGGCTAAGAGCTGAATTGAACGTTGGTACAGCCTTATGAACGCCAAGCGCCCCCTGTGCGCGGCGCCCGCTTCTGTTACGCCCGCGCCTGCTGCCAGCCAGAACTATGACTACGTCACCCTGGATCACAGCAGCGGTGAGCAAACGGCCCTGGCCGAAGAAGTCGCCCTGGCGATTGCCTACAACGGCATCAGCCAGGCCGTAATGCTGGTCACGCCCACCGATCTCGAAGACTTCATCGTCGGCTTCAGCCTGGGCAGCGGCATCATTCACGACGCCAGCGAAATCTATGACCTCAAGCTTACGGGTGCCGGTTCAGCCCACTACGCACAGGTCGAGATCGCCAGCCGCGCGTTCTGGAACCTCAAACAGCAACGCCGACAACTGGCCGGTACCAGCGGCTGCGGCTTGTGCGGTGTAGAAGCGGTCGAACAGGCCCTGCCTGACCTCAAGGTACTGCCCGGCGCACCGTTGCCACCGGCACAGTGGCTAGAAGGCCTGCGCCAGCGCATCAGTGATTTTCAGCCGCTGGGCCAGCACTGCGGCGCCGTACACGCAGCCGTCTATATGGACGGCCAGGGCCAGTTGCTGATGGGCCGTGAAGACATTGGCCGCCACAACGCCCTGGATAAATTGATCGGTGCGCTGGTGCGCCAGCACATCGACCTGACGGGCGGCGCGGCGATCGTCACCAGCCGTTGCAGCCTTGAGCTGATTCAAAAAGTGTTGCGCGCCGGTATCCAGACCCTGATCAGCCTGTCCTCGCCCACGGGCCTGGCGCTGCAATGGGCACGACGCCACAACCTCAACCTTATTCATCTGCCACAAAAAAGCGCACCACGGGTGTACAGCCCGGCGCAGGAGAATCAACCGTGAGCACACACCATCAAGCCGACAAAACCCCGACTCCCCGCTACAAGCCCTACAAAGGCCCGGCCGGTGGCTGGGGCGCGCTGATCAGTGTGGCGCAAGCCTGGTTGACCAGCGACAACGCGCTGAAAAACCTGCGCATGATGCTCAAGACCAACCAGAACGGCGGCTTCGACTGCCCGGGCTGCGCCTGGGGTGACTCGCCGGAGAGTGGTCTGGTCAAGTTCTGCGAAAACGGCGCCAAGGCGGTGAACTGGGAAGCGACCAAACGTCGTGTCGATGCTGCTTTTTTTGCCAGGCACAGCGTCAGCGCACTGCTGGAGCAAAGCGATTACTGGCTGGAATATCAGGGCCGCCTGACCGAGCCCATGAGCTACAACCCTGAAACCGACCGCTACACCCCCATCAGCTGGGACGCCGCGTTCGCCTTGATCGCCCGGCACCTGCTCAACCTGGCCAGCCCCAATGAGGCGGAGTTCTACACCTCGGGCCGGGCCAGTAATGAAGCCGCGTATTTGTACCAACTGTTTGTGCGCTCGTTTGGCACCAACAACTTCCCGGATTGCTCAAACATGTGCCACGAGGCCAGCGGCGTGGCGTTGGCGCAAAGCATCGGGGTGGGCAAAGGCACCGTGACGTTCGACGATTTCGAACACTCCGATGCGATTTTCGTGCTGGGGCAAAACCCCGGCACCAATCACCCGCGCATGCTTGAACCGTTGCGCGAAGCGGTTAAACGCGGTGCCCAGGTGGTGTGCGTCAACCCGCTCAAAGAGCGTGGACTGGAACGCTTCCAGCACCCGCAACACCCGCTGGAAATGCTCACTAACGGCGACCGCCCGACCAACACGGCCTATTTGCGTCCGGCGTTAGGCGGCGACATGGCACTGTTGCGCGGCATGGCCAAGTTTCTGTTGCAGTGGGAGCGCGATGCCCAGGCCGCAGGCGAGCCGGCCGTCTTCGATCACGCTTTTTTGAATGAACACACCGCAGGCATCCTCGACTACATCTCCAGCCTCGATGACACCTCGTGGGATCACCTCGTGGAACAATCGGGCCTGCCCCTGGTGGATATCGAGCGCGCTGCTCGCATGTACCTCAAGGGCAAAAACGTGATCATGTGCTGGGCGATGGGCATCACCCAGCATCGGCACTCGGTGCAGACCATTCAGGAAATCGCCAACCTGATGCTGCTGCGCGGCAACATTGGCCGCCCTGGCGCAGGGCTGTGCCCGGTGCGTGGCCACAGTAACGTGCAGGGTGATCGCACGATGGGCATCAACGAACGCCCGCCGGTGGCTTTCCTGGACGCCCTGGAGCGTCGCTTCCAGTTCAAGGTGCCCCGTGAAAACGGCCACAACGTGGTTGAAGCCATCCACGCCATGCTTGAAGGACGTGCCAAGGTGTTTATCGGCCTGGGCGGCAACTTCGCCCAAGCCACCCCGGACAGCCCGCGCACTGCCCAGGCGCTGCGCAATTGCGACCTGACCGTACAGATCAGCACCAAGCTCAACCGCAGCCATCTGATGCACGGTAAAGAAGCGCTGATCTTGCCGTGCCTGGGCCGCACCGATATCGACATCCAGGCTCAAGGCCCGCAAGCCGTCACGGTGGAAGACTCCTTCAGCATGGTTCACGACTCCAACGGCCAGTTGCAGCCACTGTCCAACCAGATGCGTTCGGAGCCCGCGATCATCGCCGGTATCGCCGCCGCCACCCTGGGCACTCATCCGATTGACTGGAGCTGGGTGGTGGGCGACTACCGGCGTATCCGCGAGCTGATCGCCGACACCATCCCGGGCTTCAAGGACTTCAACACACGAATTCAGCACCCTGGCGGTTTTTACCTGGGCAACTCGGCCGGTGCGCGGCAGTGGAACACGCCGTCGCAGCGCGCCAACTTCCGGCCCAACGTGCTGCCACAAGACCTGGTGGATGCACGCACCCGCGCTACCGGCCAGTTGCCCGACCTGATTTTGCAGTCGATGCGTTCCCACGATCAGTACAACACCACCATTTATGGCCTCGATGACCGCTATCGTGGGGTCAAGGGCCAGCGTGACGTGTTGTTCGTCAACGAAGCCGACATCATCCGCCTGGGCTTCAAGCCGGGGCAAAAGGTCGACATCGTTTCGATCTGGAATGACCAGCACGAGCGCAGGGTCAAAAACTTCACCCTGTTGGCATTTGATATTCCTGCCGGGCAAGCCGCTGCGTATTACCCGGAGGTCAATCCGTTGGTGCCGCTGGAAAGCACAGGCGATGGCAGCCACACGCCTACGTCCAAATTCGTGGCCATTTGCCTGGAAGCCGCCAGCCCGTCGAAACTGATCATGGCCAAGGCCAGCTGACGCAGTCCGCTCCCACATTTAAAACCCATCACATCCAAACTTCAGGCACAAAAAAGGCCGATTTCCTACGAAATCGGCCTCTCCGAACTAGTAAACAGACCACCAAAAATTCATTAAGTTCCCTAGAAAAAACAACAACTTATAGAATTGTGTACAACTCGTGCTACTCGTCGGATTTCGATTGTCACCCATCATCGACAGCCTCAGGATCGCGCCGTCATCTCTTTGAGGCTCATCTATGAAGCTCACCTCGATTCTCTTGTTGTCCCTTGGCCTGGTCAGTGGCGTAGCCTCGGCCGGTGGCACCACCGAAGCCGGTGTAGGCGGCGCATTAGGCGGGGTTCTTGGCGCCGTGGTTGGCCAACAGCTCGGCGGCTCGACCGGTTCTGCCATTGGTGCAGGCGTGGGTGGCGCGGCAGGCAGTGCCGTAGGTGCCGACAAACGCAGCCGGGGCGAAGCGGCCATTGGCGGCGCACTGGGCGCTGCTGGCGGCAACGTGCTGGGCCGCAGTGTCGGCGGCAGCACCGGTGCTCTGGTCGGCTCAGCCGCTGGCGGTGGTGCTGGTGGCGCGCTGGGTAACTACATGGGCAATAAAAGCGACGCCGAAGATCGTCGCTATCGCGATCGTGACAACCGTCGCTACTACCGCGACGACAACCGCGGCCGTGGCCACGCGTATGGCCATCGCAAAAAGAACAAACATCGTCATCATTGATTACCCAAAAACGGGAGCCGAAAGGCTCCCGTTTTTATTGGGGCCTGGCTCGCCTCGCCAAATTGTTTCAATGCATTACGCCCGCCTGTCACAGTGTCAATCATGCAAACTGCATGCACCTGAATCTCAAATAATTATTAACCCATTGAAAGATATGAAATTACCAACAAACACCCTGTTGGCATGTCACCTGCAATCTCTTGAATGAACGCTGCACTTCCTACCATTCAGGAGCACAACAACAATGATCGGGACAACTGAGCACTATCCCGCAGCCCTGCAAGACTCCTCTGGCCACTCAGGTGTTTCCTGGGCCGCCATCTTTGCGGGGGCAGCCACCGCTGCCGCGCTGTCTCTGCTGCTGATCATGCTGGGCGCAGGCCTGGGCTTTTCGGCAGTTTCACCGTGGGCAAATGAAGGCGTGGGCGCCAAAGGCCTGGGTATCACCGCCATTGTCTGGCTGGCCATCACACAAATCATTGCGTCAGGGATGGGGGGCTATCTGGCCGGCCGCTTGCGGGTCAAGTGGGCCAACATGCATGGCGATGAAGTGTACTTTCGGGATACAGCACATGGCTTTCTGGCTTGGGCAGTTGCGACGCTGGTTACCGTAACCTTGATCGCAGGCTCGGTCAGCAGCGTGATTGGCAGCGGTGTTCAAGCTGGGGCCAGCGTGGCTTCAGGTGCCGCTTCGGCCATGAGCAGCGCAGCCGCCAGCCACGCCGATAAAAGTTCGGGCAATAGCTCTGATTACTTTATCGACACCCTGTTTCGCGATGATCGCGGCACTGCTGTCAGCGAAGACGCCGCCCACGGCATCGTCACGCGCATCTTTGTTCGCAGCCTGGGCAACGACGGCCAGTTAAGTGGCGAGGACCGTACCTATCTGGCGCAAATCGTCGCTCAACGGACCAACCTCAGCCAGGCCGAGGCCGAGCAACGGGTCGATCAGGTGTATGCCAAAGCCCACCAGGCGGTTGAAGACGCCAAGGTCAAAGCCAAGGAAGCCGCAGACACCGCAGCAAAAGTCGCCGCCTGGACCACCCTGTGGATGTTCATCAGTCTGCTGCTGGGTGCATTTTTCGCCAGCCTCTGCGCCACGTTTGGCGGCCGCCAACGCGATGCCGTGAGCTACGTGGAGCACACCACCAAGCCGCCTGTTTATTAATCAATCTGGAGAATGAAAATGCGCTCATTACTGCTGTTTTTTCTCGGTATCCCGATCCCGATCATCATTCTGATTGCCCTGTTTGTGCATTGATGCAACAGGTATAAACCCTGAACGGCCTTCTTCATGAAGGCCGTTTTTTTGTGGCCCGGATCAAACCGGCAGACACGTGGTGGATTTGATTTCTGACAACGCCACGATCGAATTCACCTCTTGAATACCCGGGACCATCGACAGTTTTTCGAAGAAAAATCGCTCGTAGGCTTCGATGTCGGCAGTGACGATGCGCAGCAGAAAATCCACCGACCCCATCAGCACATAGCACTCCAGCACCTCGGGAAAACCGCGGATCGCGTCGGTGAATTCAGTGAAGTTGGAACGCCCGTGGGCATTGAGTTTGATCTCGGCAAAAATTTGCGTGTTGAGCCCGATTTTCTTGCGATCGAGCAAGGTCACCTGGCCGCGAATGATCCCCTCGTCCTTCATCCGCTGAATACGCCGCCAGCAGGGTGATTGCGAAAGCCCCACCTTTTCGGCGATCTGTGCGCTCGACAGAGAAGCATCCTCTTGCAGCAGCGCCAAAATGCGTCGGTCGTAAGCATCCAGTTCACCCTGCATAAAAATACCTTTAAGTTGTCTAATAGAGACTCGATCAAGTCTATTTATCGTTGATTTAAAACATCTTAGATAAAAAATTTCTCCCACGACGTGTAAAAATTTCTCCAGCCTAAACAGGAGCGTTTGCATGTCCCATCTGGAAGTCGTCAACCACTCATCACGCCCCGACGTCTGGGCCAGCAACGCAGCGCCTTGCCCGGTGCGCTATCGCATCCAGGCGGACGCCGATGCTGATGTCTTGTGCCGTGTGCTCAATCTGTTTGCCTTGCAGCAATTGATCCCGCATCAGGTGGAAGTGGTGCGCGATCAGGACACATTGAGCATTGAAATCGAAAGCCATGAGCAGAGCTGGCACCGGGCTCAGGTCATGGGTGAGAAATTGCGCAATCTGATCAGTGTCTTCGACATGGAGCTGCACCCCGTGCAGGCGGCCAAAGCGTCTTTTCTGCAGGTCTCGGGGCAATAGTTCGCAACCATTGGGCACGTGAAGGTGAAAGCAGCGCGACTAGGCTTTGAAGCTCACAGCCAGACAAGGATCCGTCTGAGCCGGTGCCCAAAGGAGCTTTTATGCGCATCCCCCCGCCCCAAGACCAATGGCTGGACCTCAACGACCTGTTGACCGCGTTGCTGGCCAAAAACCGTATCCCCCAGAGTTGTGCCGAACAGGTATTGATCACCGGGCGAGAAGCGTGCAATGCAGCCTTGCATCCGCTGGTGTTTCTGGCAGGACAACAGCTCTGTGACCCCAGCCGAGGGGGCAAGATCCTGGATCTTGAAACCCTCACCGCCTGGCTCGCCAGCCACGCCGGACACCCCTACCTGCGCATTGACCCGCTCAAGATCGATGTCACCACAGTGACCGGGCTGATGTCCTTCGCCTTCGCCCAGCGTCATGGAATCCTCGCGGTGGCTGCCGATGATTCGAGCATCACCATCGCCAGCTGCCAGCCCTGGGTCAGCAGTTGGGAGGCTGATTTGCACCCGTTGCTCAAGCGTCCTATCAAACGGGTCATTGCAAACCCCCTCGAAATCCAGCGCCTGAGCACGGAGTTTTTCCAACTGGCCAAATCGGTCAACGGTGCCGCACTCAACGATCAGAAAACCAGCCCCCAGACCAACCTCGAACAATTGCTGACCTTGGGTACAGGCGCCCGCGAGCCGGATGCCAACGACGCGCACATTGTGAATATCGTCGACTGGTTGTTTCAGTACGCCTTTGAGCAACGTGCCAGCGATATCCACATTGAACCCCGGCGGGAACAAGGCTGTGTGCGCTTTCGCATCGATGGGGTGCTGCATAACGTCTACCAGTTCCCGCCGCAGGTGACCGTGGCTGTCGTCAGTCGCCTCAAGAGCCTGGGCCGGATGAATGTCGCCGAAAAACGCAAACCTCAGGACGGTCGAATAAAAACCAGGCCCCCGGGTGCCGCTGAAGTTGAGCTGAGACTCGCCACCCTGCCCACCGCGTTTGGCGAAAAAATGGTGATGCGTATTTTTGATCCGCAGGTACTGCTCAAAGATTTCGACCAGTTGGGCCTGTGCCCCGAAGACCTGCAACGTTGGCAACCAATGACCCGCCAGCCCAACGGCATTATTTTGATCACCGGCCCTACCGGTTCGGGTAAAACCAGCACCCTGTATGCAACGCTCAAACAACTGGCCACTCCAGAAATCAACCTGTGCACTCTCGAAGACCCCATCGAGATGATTGAACCGGCCTTTAATCAAATGCAGGTTCAACCCAACATCGACCTGAACTTCGCCAACGGCGTACGTGCATTGATGCGCCAGGATCCGGACATCATCATGCTCGGGGAAATACGTGACCTGGAGACCGCGCAGATGGCCATTCAGGCTGCGCTGACCGGACATCTGGTGCTTTCTACCCTGCATACCAATGACGCGCCCAGCGCGATCAGCCGCCTGCAGGAACTGGGAGTAGCGGCCTATTTGATAAAAGCCACGTTGCTGGGGGTCATGGCCCAGCGTCTGGTCAGAACGCTGTGCCCTGACTGCAGGGCCGAGCAGCCACTGGATCCGGGGGACTGGCAGGACTTTGCCCCGGCCTGGTCCGACTCACCGCCCACCTGCACCTGGCGGGCCACTGGCTGCACACAGTGTCGGGACACCGGATACAGCGGGCGAGTCGGCATTTACGAAATCATGGTGATGAGCGAAAAGCTCAAGTCCCTGATTGGCCCCGACACCGACCTCAACGCCATGCGTCGCCAGGCCTGCGCACAAGGCATGATCAGCCTGAGGCTGGCCGCCGCTCAAAAAGTCGCCGCTGGAACAACCTCAATGCCAGAAGCAATTCGAGTTACCCCCGCGTAGTTGAATTGTTTTGACTAAAATCTAATCAGTTACGCGAATTTTTTGATCGTTACACGCCTCGTTCGTTTGATTCTTACACCTCAAAACAAGGAATGGTTATGCAAGCGGGTACTGTGATCCTGTTATTTGTCGCCTTGGCTATCGCCATGCTCTTCATGGGCTTCAAGGTGGTACCGCAAGGATATCAATGGACGGTGGAGCGCTTTGGCCGCTACACCAACACCCTGAAGCCGGGCCTGAACATCATCATTCCGGTGATGGACCGCATCGGGCGCAAGATCAACGTGATGGAAAGCGTGCTGGACATCCCGCCACAAGAAGTGATCACCGCCGATAACGCCACCGTACAAATCGATGCCGTGTGTTTTTTCCAGGTCGTCAACACGGCTCAGGCCGCGTATGAGGTCAACAACCTCGAACACGCCATTCGCAACCTGCTGCAAACCAACATCCGTACCGTATTGGGTTCGATGGAGCTGGATGCCATGCTCAGCCAGCGTGACGGCATCAATGAAAAGCTGCTGCGCACCGTTGATGAAGCAACAGCGCCCTGGGGCATCAAGATCACCCGCATCGAGATCAAGGACATCAGCCCGCCGGCCGACCTGATGGCCGCCATGTCCGGGCAGATGAAAGCCGAACGTATCAAGCGAGCACAAATCCTTGAGGCTGAAGGGCTCAGAGCCGCAGCAATCCTGACTGCCGAAGGCAAAAAACAGGCACAGATCCTCGAAGCAGAAGGTGGTCGTCAGGCTGCGTTTCTCGAGTCAGAAGCCCGAGAGCGCCAGGCTGAAGCCGAAGCACGGGCCACCCAGGTGGTGTCCGAGGCCATTGCCTCGGGCAACGTGCAGGCGATCAACTACTTTGTTGCGCAAAAATATATCGATGCCCTGGGCAAGCTGGCCTCTGCCAACAACAGCAAAGTCATCCTCATGCCGCTGGAGGCCAGCCAGGTCATCGGCGCAGTGGGCGGTATCGGCGAAATCGTCAAAGCCACCTTTGATACCAAGAAGGTCTGATTCATGTGGGAGTTTCTGCAACACCTGAACTACTGGGACTGGCTGGCGCTGGGCACCGCGCTGTTGATCCTGGAGGTTTTTGGCGCCGGTGGTTATCTGCTGTGGACAGGTATTGCCGGCATCATCGTCGGGGCTTTGACCTTTCTGGTCCCCGAACTGCCCTGGACCCTGCAACTTCCATTGTTTGGAGTGCTGGCAATCCTCACGGCGGTGTACTGGTGGCGGCGACAGCGCGGCAAAGTCGAAACTGGCGACCAGCCAAACCTGAATCGTCGCGGCCATGAGCTGATCGGCCGTACCTTCATCGTTCAACAGGCGATTGTGGAGGGACGGGGTAAAATCAAGGTCGGCGACAGCGTATGGATGGCTGTAGGGCCTGACGCTGCGGTGGGTACGCCCGTGCGTGTTACCGCCCAGAATGGAACAGTATTAAGCGTAGAAATTGTACCGTGACGTTACGGAACTCCTGAGCGCAATTTGCAATCAAACCTCGTAGCTAATCTATTCGGAGTCACCGTCATGCGCCTCAAATATGCTGTAGCCGCTATCGCCTTGCTGTCTCTTCCTGTTGGGTCTGCAATGGCCGACAGCTTCTGGCGTAATGTGCTGTCTTCCGGTGCAACCACCGGCTCCACCTACCTGACCTTCAAAAAAGACCGCAAAGTCATCGCCGCTCAGGATGACGCGGGCAGCTTTGTTGCCAGCAACGGTTCGATTCGTGGCCCGTACCTGGAATCAGCCATGCAACAAGTGCGTGCTGATAATCCGAACATGAAAGTCAGCGACATGGACCTGGCCAACGCAATTCTGGTTAAAAACGCTACAGCGGAATAACTGCCTTCCCACTTTGGAGGCAACTTCCATGTGGGACCGGGCTTGCTCGCGATGCTGGCGACTTGGTTTGCCTGCATCAACCCGATGTGATGCTATCGCGAGCAAGCCCGCTCCCACCGTTCAACTCAACACACATCTCTCCCTGTGATTCAGCCGCCATACAGAATTTTCACCGGATGTGAGCGATCCTCCGGGTATGATCTTGAGCGCTATGCTATTGCTTTTGGTCACCCAAACTCACTCACATCGGACGTCACGCTTCTATGAGCACGCTGCCTTTCCTGCCGTTTTCCAAACCCACCATTGATGAAGCCACCATTGCTGCCGTGGGCGACGTATTGCGCTCGGGCTGGATCACCAGCGGGCCCAAGGTCCAGGCGTTCGAAGCACAACTGTCCGAGTACTTTGGCGGGCGCCCGGTGCGTACGTTCAACTCCGGCACCTGCACCATGGAAATCGCGTTGCGCATCGCGGGCATCGGGGCGGGCGATGAAGTCATCACCACGCCTATTTCATGGGTAGCCACCGCGAACGTGATTATCGAAGTCGGCGCGACGCCGGTATTTGCCGATATCGACCCGGTGACACGCAACATCGACCTGGCCAAGCTCGAAGCGGCCATCACCCCGCGTACCAAGGCAATCATTCCGGTTTACCTGTCAGGCTTGCCAGTGGACATGGATGCGCTCTACGCGATCGCCAAAAAGCACAACCTGCGCGTAGTGGAAGATGCGGCACAAGCCCTGGGCTCCAGCTGGCAAGGCGAGCGCATTGGCGCACGGGGCGATTTTGTATCGTTCAGTTTTCAGGCCAACAAGAACATCACCTCATCCGAGGGCGGGTGTCTGGTGCTGAACAATGAAGAAGAAGCGCGACTGGCCGAGAAATACCGTCTACAGGGCGTGACTCGCACGGGTTTCGACGGGCTGGATGTGGATGTGCTGGGTGGCAAGTTCAATATGACCGACATCGCGGCTGCGATTGGTCTGGGCCAGTTTGCCCATATCGAAACCATCACCGCCCATCGTCGGGAGTTGGCCAAGCATTATTTCGACTGTTTCGGGCCTGAGTTCGAAGCTCAGTACGGCGCACAACTGCCGGTAGCAGACTTCAACAACACCAACTGGCATCTGTTCCAGCTTGTGCTGCCTGAGCGCAAGGACGGACAGCCTGCACGTGCGACCTTCATGAAAGAGATGCAAGCCTTGGGTGTGGGCATCGGTTACCACTACCCGCCCATTCACTTGCTGAGCCTGTACCGTGCACAGGGCTTCAAAGAGGGGATGTTCCCGATTGCCGAACGTGTCGGGCGCCTGATTGTGTCGTTACCGATGTTTACGGCAATGACCAAGGCCGATGTGGAGCGTTCGGTGGCGGCGGTGAAAGCAGTTTTAAGCGTCGCCTGACTCAACCTGTAGTCGTTGCCGCAGGCTGCGAGCTTTTGATTCCAAACAAAGCTCGCAGCCTTCGGCAGCGACTACACATTTGAGCTTATTCGCCGATTACGGCTTTATAGCCCGCAGCATCCAGCAGTTTTTCCAGCTCGGCGGTGTTGCTTGGCTTGAGCTTGAAAATCCAGCTGGTGTACGGGTCGCTGTTCAACGACTCAGGGCTGTCCGCCAGTGCTTCGTTGACGGCAATCACTTCGCCAGAGACCGGCGAGTAGATGTCGGAAGCAGCTTTAACCGACTCAACAACGCCCGCTGTATCGCCTGCGGCGAACACTTTGCCGACTTCGGCCAGCTCAACAAACACCACGTCCCCCAAGGCTTCCTGAGCATGATCGCTGATGCCTACGGTAACCGTGCCATCCGCTTCCAGGCGGGCCCACTCGTGACTTTCAGCAAAGCGCAACTCAGCAGGGATCAGGCTCATATTCAGTGTCCTCAAGAATAAATGTAGGCGGCGCACACAAGGTGCTTTCTCGCCAGTAAACGTTAGATCAGGGCTTTGCCCTGACGAACAAAAGTCGGTTTTACTACTCGAACCGGGTACCACTTACCACGAATTTCAACCTCGGCACGGTCAGCCGTTGCCATCGGAACTCGCGCCAGGGCGATCGATTTGCTTAGCGTAGGGGAGAAGCTACCACTGGTGATCTCCCCTTCGCCAACATTGGCGATGCGAACCACTTGATGAGCGCGCAAAACGCCCCGTTCCTCAAGTACCAGCCCCACCAGTTTGAGCTGCACGCCCCCGGCCTTTTCGGCTTCGAGCGCTTCGCGTCCCACGAACTTGCGTGAGGCAGGCTCCCAGGCAATGGTCCAGGCCATATTGGCGCAAAGGGGGGAAACAGACAGATGGATATCCTGCCCGTAGAGGTTCATGCCGGCTTCAAGACGCAAGGTATCCCGAGCGCCCAGGCCAATCGGTGAAATGCCTGCACCCACCAGATCGTTGAAAAAGGCCGGGGCCTGGTCGGCCGGGAGGACGATTTCGAGGCCATCTTCACCGGTGTACCCGGTACGAGCGATAAACCAGTCGCCGCTGCTCTGCCCTTCAAAGGGCTTGAGTTGCTGGATCAACTGGCCACGCGCCTGACTCACCAGTTCGGCCACTTTCTGTCGCGCATGGGGCCCTTGAATGGCCAGCAGGGCCAGTTCCGGGCGTTCCAACAGTTGCACGTCATAGCCCTGACGCTGAGCTTCCATCCAGGCCAGATCCTGATCCCGGGTGGCGGCATTGACGATAAGCCGATAACCCGTGGGCATCAGGTAGACAATCATGTCGTCGACCACGCCGCCCTGCTCATTGAGCATGGCGCTGTACAAGGCACGGCCAGGTGTATTCAGACGCTCGACATCATTGGCCAGCAAATGCTGGAGCCACGCCTTGGCCTGAGACCCGGCGATGTCGATCACGGTCATATGCGAGACATCAAAAACCCCACAGTCGCGGCGCACCTCATGGTGTTCTTCAACTTGTGAGCCGTAATGCAAAGGCATATCCCAACCGCCAAAATCGACCATTTTCGCGCCCAGGGCGAGATGCAGGTCATACAGAGGCGTACGCTGTCCCATGGGTTTCTCCTTCCGGGCTTGGCGAGGGTGCGGACAGGCTGCGGAGCATTTCAAGCCTAAAAAATGGCTTTCTTACACTACGCAGAAACCTGATCTGACAGACAGACCGCACCGAATGCCGCGCATTGTAGCCGCATGAAGGAGGACTGGCACCTAACCGATTCGATGTGCCGAGCGTCGAATCAGTCCGATGACCGGTAACAATCCGACCAGGACCAGCGTCAGGGCGGGCAACGAAGCCCTCGCCCATTCGCCTTCGCTCGTCATCTCGAAGATCCGCACAGCCAGCGTGTCCCAGCCGAACGGGCGCATGAGCAAGGTAGCCGGCATTTCCTTGAGCACATCGACAAACACCAGCAGCGCAGCGCTCAAGGTGCCGGGCAGCAGCAACGGCAGATACACCTTGAAAAACAGTCGTGGCCCACCGACCCCCAAACTGCGAGAGGCCTCCGGCAAGGAAGGACGAATGCGCGCCAGGCTGTTTTCCAGCGGGCCATAAGCCACGGCGATAAACCGCACCAGATACGCCAGCAGCAGGGCCGACAGGCTGCCCAGCAACAGTGGCTTGCCCGCCCCGCCCAACCAGCCCGACACCGGAATCACCAGCTCTCGGTCCAGATAGCTGAACGCCAACATGATCGACACCGCCAGCACCGAGCCCGGCAGGGCATAACCCAGGTTCGCAAGGCTGACCCCGGCACGAATGGCCGCCGTGGGTGCCTGGCGCCGGGCAAACGCGAGCACCAAGGCCACGCTCACGGTGATCAGTGCCGCCATGCTGCCCAGATAGAGGGTGTGCAGGATCAATCCGGCGTACCGCTCATCCAGGTCGAATCGACCGCGCTGCCAGAACCACACGGCCAGTTGCAGCATCGGAATGACGAAAGCACAGGCAAATACCAGCAAGCACCAGCCACTGGCCAGCCACGCTTTGGGACCGCTCAGGTGATACAAGGCACTGACCCGGGGGCGTTCGTTACTGGCGCGGCTTGCCCCACGGGCGCGTCGTTCGCCGTAGAGCACCACCATGACCACCAGCAGTAGCAAACTGGCCAGTTGCGCTGCCGTAGACAGGCTGAAGAATCCGTACCAGGTTTTGTAGATCGCGGTCGTGAAGGTGTCGAAATTGAACACCGATACCGCGCCAAAATCGGCCAGGGTTTCCATCAGCGCCAGTGCTACACCCGCACCGATCGCCGGACGCGCCATGGGCAACGCAACGCGCCAGAATGCCTGCCACGGGCTTTGGCCCAGCACTCTGGCAGCTTCCATCAGGCCTTTGCCCTGGGCCAGAAAGGCCGTGCGCGCCAGCAGATAAACGTAGGGGTAGAACACCAGGATCAGCACGATGATCACCCCACCGGTGGAGCGCACCCGTGGCAACCTCAGGCCCATGCCAAACCACTCACGCAGCAGGGTTTGCACGGGGCCTGCGAAATCCAGCAAGCCGACAAAGACAAACGCCAGTACATAAGCCGGAATCGCAAAGGGCAACATCAGCGCCCAGTCCAGCCATCGTCTGCCGGGGAACTCACACAGGCTGGTCAACCAGGCCAGGCTGACACCGAGCAGCGTGACCCCGACACCCACGCCAACGATCAGGGTCAGGGTGTTGCCCAGCAGACGCGGCATCTGCGTATCCCACATGTGGCTCCAGATCTGGGTATCAATGCTTTGCCAGGACAGCAGCAAAACGCTCAGCGGCAACAGCACCAGAGCGGCAATGACAAAAACCAGCGGATACCAGCGACGTTGAGCAGGATGGGCCACGAAGAACTCTCGGAAGGTGGTCAGGACGAGGTAAAAAACAAATGTGGGAGCGGGCTTGCTCGCGATGCAAACACCGCAGTTTCCAATGAAACCCCGGCGATGCTATCGCGAGCAAGCCCGCTCCCACAGGTATTGCTTCAGATTTTGATCAGTTCCAGCCCGCGCGATCCATCATGCGGATGGCTTCAGCCTGGCGCTTGCCTGCCACTTCTACTGGCAGTGCGTCGGCCTTGAACTTGCCCCAGCTGGCCACTTCGGCAGAAGGCTCAACGCTTGGGTTGGCCGGGAATTCCTGGTTAACACCTGCAAAAATGACCTGAGCTTCAGGGGTGGTCATCCACTCCACCAATGCCTTGGCGGCCTCAGGGTGTGGCGCGTACTTGGTCAGGCCAATGCCCGACAGGTTGACGTGAACACCGCGGTCCGCCTGATTCGGCCAGAACAGTTTCACCGCCAGATCCGGCTTCTGCTTGTGCAAACGGCCGTAGTAGTAGGTATTGACGATGCCCACGTCACATTGCCCGGCGTTGATTGCCTCAAGCAGTGCAGTGTCGTCAGAGAACACGTCCGTGGACAGGTTGCTCACCCAACCCTTGAGAATTTTTTCGGTTTTTTCAGCACCATGCGCTTCGATCATGGTGGCCGTCAGCGACTGGTTGTAAACCTTCTTGGCGGTGCGCAAGCACAGGCGGCCTTCCCAGTTCTTGTCAGCCAGGGCCTCGTAGGTCGACAGTTCTTCAGGCTTAACCCGGTCGGTCGAATAGACGATGGTCCGTGCGCGCAGGCTCAGGCCGGTCCACTCATGGGAAGAGGAGCGGTATTGCGGTGGAATATTCTTGTCGATCACTTCGGACGTGAACGGCTGCAAAATGCCCATTTGCTCGGCTTGCCACAGGTTGCCGGCGTCCACGGTCAGCAACAGGTCGGCGGTGGCATTCTGGCCTTCTGCCTTGATGCGCTGCATCAACGGCGCTTCCTTGTCGGTGATGAACTTGACCTTGACCCCGGTCTTGGCGGTGTAGGCATCAAATACCGGTTTGATCAGCTCGTCGATACGCGAGGAGTAAACCACCACCTCTTCGGCAGCAGAAACGCTGCTCGCAAAAACGGTTAGGGCCAGGGCAGTCAGTAGACGCTTGCGTGCCAACATGATGGGCGGTCTCTCTTGATGCGAATCGGGCGTAAATGGTAGTGAATCACATTTCCCATCTCAACCTAACTCGCCCCGGAGGAGTTACCAGATGTTACGGCTTGGCCAGCGGCGGCAGATCGCCACTCAGGCCCAGTGCCTGACGCACAAACAAGGCCTTGGCCTCGGGCATTTTATTGACCCATTTCAAACCGGTGTTGCGCAGCAATCGTGCCGTCAGCGAGTCAGCCTGGAACAAGCGCTCAAAACCCTCCATGGCGGCCATCAACGCCAGGTTATGCGGCATGCGCCGACGCTCAAAACGGCTCAGCACGCGCACATCCGCCAGACGCTCGCCGCGATCCACCGCGTGCAGCAGCACATGTGCCAGCACCGCCGCATCCAGAAACCCCAGATTCACGCCCTGCCCGGCCAGCGGGTGGATGGTGTGTGCCGCATCACCGATCAGTGCCAGGCCTTCCGCGACATAGCGTTTGGCGTGACGCTGACGCAGCGGCACGCACACCCGCGGATCAGCGCTCAGCACGCTGCCCAGACGGCCTTCAAAAGCCAGTTCCAGCTCGCGGCAGAAGGCGCCATCGTCCAGCGCCATCAAGTACTCGGCCTGTTCAGGCGTGGTCGACCAGACAATCGAACACCAGTCCTGCTGACCCTCGCGCTCCAATGGCAGGAATGCCAGCGGGCCATTGTCGGTAAAACGCTGCCAGGCGGTCTGCTGATGGGGTTCTGAGCAACGCACGCTGGTGACGATGGCATGATGCTGATAATTCCACTCGCGGGTCTCACAGCCGGTCAGGCGGCGTACAGCCGAGTTGGCGCCATCAGCGGCAATCACCAACGGCGCACGCAAGGTACGACCATCGGCCAGGGTCAGCAGCCAGTCGTCGCCAGAGCGGCGCATCTGTTCCAGGCGCGCATTGGCCAGCATTTCGATGCTGGAGTCCTGCAAGCACTCAAGCAGCGCATCCTGCACCACACGGTTTTCAACGATATGACCCAGCACGTCGGCATGAACGCTGGTCGCCGAGAAGTGGATCTGCCCCGTGCCGCTGCCATCCCATACCTGCATGTGGGCATACGGGCTGACGCGACGCCGGGTGATGCCCTCCCACGCGCCCAGGCGCTGCAAAATGCGCTGGCTGGCAGCCGACAGGGCACTGACCCGCGGCTCGAACGGGGTCTGGGCGGCAAAGGGTTTGACACTCAGCGGGCTGCCATCGAGCAGCAGGATTTTCAGCCCGCTGTCTTTGAGCGCCAGCGCCAGTGCACTTCCGACCATTCCGGCCCCGACAATCAGCAGATCTGCACGCATTTCCATGCTTTAAGCCTGTCTCGCTAGCGGCGTACGCCGCACCTGAAAAAATGGATCGACATGGGGCGTGCTCGCCCCGCCGACATCAACTGTCTGCGCGGGTGCCCAGGCCCATCGCTTGACGGGCGAACCAGCGTTTTGCCGGCGGCACCAGATCAAGGCCGAGCAGGCCAAGGTTGCGACCAAACGAAACCAGGGGCTGCTCACTGCCAAACACCCGCGTCACCTTGTCCGAAAAACCGATGGTCAATTGCTGGTCGAGTTTTTGAGCCTGTTGATAACTCAGCAGCGTAGCGAAATCACCGGGCTTTTTATCACTGCCCAGCAAGGCATCGGCCAGGGCCTGGGCATCACGCAGGGACAAGTTGAAACCCTGGCCGGCTATCGGATGCAGGCTGTGGGCCGCATTGCCCAATACCGCCAAATGCGGACGTACCTGCTCTTGCGCTTCAATCAGTGTCAGCGGGTACAGATGTCGGGCGCCCACCTGTTTGAGCGTCCCCAGACGATAACCAAACACCCCCTGCAACTCGCTGAGAAAACTGCGCTCATCCAGTGCAGCCAGACGCTGGGCGTCCATCCCCAAACGAGTCCAGACCAGCGCACAACGGTTGTCAGGCAACGGCAGCAAGGCCATTGGCCCTTCGTCGGTGAAACGCTCGAACGCCATCCCGCCGTGGGGCTGGCTCGGGGTGATATTGGCGATCAGGGCACTTTGGTTATAAGGCTGTTGGCGCACATGGATGCCCAACTGCTCACGCAAGCCCGAACGCCCGCCATCGGCCAGGACTGCGAGATCGCACTCCAGGGTGGTCTCGTCGTTGAGGGTCAGGCGATAGCCGTCTTCCAGCGGTTGCATGTGGATAACTTCAGCCGGGCAACGCCAGCTGATCACATCCGGATCCAGACTTTTCCACAGGCACTGGCCCAGCCAGGCGTTCTCGACCACATAACCCAGCGCCGGAACCCCTTCTTCGCTGGCCGACAACCGTGCCGTAGAGAAACGCCCCCGATCGGACACGTGAATGTCCTTGATCAGTTCGCCACGCTCGGCAATCGATTGCCACAGGCCCAGACGCTCATAGATGATTCGAGCGCCATAGCTGAGCGCCGAAGAGCGGGCGTCATAGCTGGGCTGATAGGTGTTGCCGGGGGCAAACGGCTCGATCAAAACGATCTTCCAGCCCCGTGCCTTGGCACCGGCCTGCAAGGCCAGCGCCAGGCTCGCGCCCACCAGGCCGCCGCCAATGATGGCCAGATTCACGCGACTCATGCCGCACCCGCCATGAGCGCTTCGATAGCGGCGACGGTTTTTGGCACATCGCCGGTCAGGATTTCACAGCCATGCCTGGTGACCACTACGTCGTCCTCGATCCGCACGCCAATGCCACGCCATTTTTTCGCGACATTGAGGTTGTTAGGGCTGATGTAAATGCCAGGTTCCACAGTCAGGGTCATGCCGACTTCCAGCACGCGCCACTCACCGCCCACCTTGTATTCCCCCACGTCGTGCACATCAAGCCCCAGCCAGTGGCCAGCGCGGTGCATGTAAAACGGTTTGTAGGCTTCACTGGCGATCAGTGCCTGCACGTCGCCCTGCAACAGGCCCAGCTCCACCAGTCCGGCGGTAATGACCTGGACGGTTGCTTCGTGGGCCTGATTCCAGTGTTTGTCGGGGGCAATCTGGGTAAATGCCGCTTCTTGTGCTGCCAGTACCAGCTCATAGATCGCTTTTTGTTCCGGTGAAAAACGGCCATTCACCGGGAACGTACGGCTGATATCGCTGGCGTAGCAGTCAATTTCGCAGCCAGCATCAATCAACACCAGGTCGCCGCTTTTAAGCAGTGCGTCATTCTCCTGGTAATGCAGGATGCAGCTGTTATCACCCGAGGCGACGATCGAACCATAGGCTGGCATTTTGGCCCCGCTTTTACGGAATTCGTAATCCAGTTCGGCCTCAAGGCTGTACTCATGCAAACCGGCGCGGCTGGCCTGCATGGCCCGCACATGGGCGCGAGCCGAAATCTGCGCCGCGTGGCGCATGACCTTGAGTTCTGCTGCCGATTTATACAGGCGCATGTCATGCAGCAGATGATCCAGAGCAACAAATTCGTTGGGCGGCTGGGCACCGAGGTTCGCCTTGGAGCGAATCCCGTTGATCCACTCCATCAGGTTGCGGTCGAATTCGGGATTACCGCCCATCGCCGAGTAGACCCGGTCGCGGCCTTCAATCAACCCCGGCAGGATGTCGTCGATATCGGTAATCGGGAACGCGTCGTCGGCACCGAAGTCGCGGATAGCGCCTTCTTGCCCGGCCCGCAAACCATCCCACAATTCACGCTCGGCATTGCGCTCGCGGCAAAACAGCACGTACTCGCCGTGTACCCGGCCCGGGATCAACACGATCACGGCCGCAGGCTCGGGAAAGCCGCTCAGGTACTGAAAGTTGCTGTCTTGACGGTAAACATGTTCGACATCGCGATTGCGAATGGCCACCGCCGCAGCGGGCAGAATCGCAATACTGTTGGGCTCCATCTGCGTCATGAGTGCCTTGCGGCGACGTGCGTATTCCGTTTTCGGGATATGGATCATGGGCAGACGGGTTCCCTCTCGACGATCAATCAGTGCAGCGAAGGTTTGGCTGGCGCAGGTTCAGCGGTTTTTTTGGTTTCGGTGAATAGCAGCAGCGGTGCGACACGCAGGTATTCCATCACTTCCATGTAGTCGCTTTCGCCGTCTTCGGACTCTTCAAGTGCATCCTGCACCTGGGCGATGGCTGCCAGGTCGCGCAGTACTTCATTGGCTTCATCGCTCAACGAGTAGGCGCGGCGGGTCAGGCCGAAACCGGACAGGAAACCCTGGCACCACTGGCCCAAAGCTGCGGCGCGCTCAGGCAATGGCGCGTCATCGGTCGGCAGCAACAGCACAACGGTCATGTCATCGCTGGTCAGTTCACCCTTGACCATCTCTTGCAATCCGATCAAGGCATTGCGTACGTTGTCTTGCGGCTCGCCTGCCAACAGCTCGCTGGCTTCAACCAACCAGCCTTCGGCATCAAAACCGGCGCCCGCGCAGCTGCGGCCCAGCAAGTGGCCGTGCAGTTCAGCAGGCGAAACGGAGTGGCCGCTGGCAGTCAGCAGGGTTACAAAGGCTTGATACGGGGAATTCTGAATAGGCATGGTCAGCTAGGCGCCAAGCGGCGCTATGTCTAGAATGGAGGGCTTGTATCCTAGCATTGGCAGACGTGCCAGACCATCGAGGCGTCAGTCCCCATCCATCAGAAAACACACAGTAGGACACAATGGAAGACACCGACCTGCATGCACTGATGGCTAGACTCGAACTGCTGATTAGCCGAGTCGAGCAACTTAACCGCCAAAACGCACTCTTAATTGCTCAGGAAAAGACTTGGCGCGAGGAACGCGCGCACCTCATTGAAAAAAACGAAATCGCCCGACACAAGGTGGAATCGATGATTTCGCGCCTCAAAGCCCTGGAGCAAGACTCATGAGTTCAAGCAGTAGCGTCACCGTGCATATCCTCGATAAAGAATATTCGATCATGTGCCCCCAGGAAGAGCGGAGCAATCTGGTGAGCGCTGCCCGTTATCTGGATGGGAAAATGCGCGAAATCCGCAGCAGCGGCAAAGTCATCGGCGCCGACCGTATCGCCGTGATGGCTGCTCTGAATATCACCCACGATCTGCTGCACAAGCAGGAAGTCGCCGAAGTTCAAACCAGCAGCTCCACCCGTGAGCAAGTGCGCGACTTGCTGGAGCGCGTTGATCTGGTGCTGGCCACTGATCCGAACGAACGTCAAAGCTGATTCAAAACGTTACTTTGGGGTATACTCGCGCCACTCCCTGGAGTATTCGCCAGTTAGCGATGTCCCTGAGCCGATTCGCACTACCCTGGAGCTTGCACGTTGGGCCGGTGTGCATGTCCGCTAGACGGAAAGCCTTAAGGTCTACTGCAACTTCCACCTTGAACTTTCGGGTTCAAGGGCCAAGCCGACAGCGGTACGTCGGGGAGCCTGATTTCCTAGCGCAATGTCAGCCACCTGCTGGCATTGGCTTCCACGAGCCACCCTGTGGTGAACTCGTCCTTGAACAGCACGCCAAATGAACGAACCTGCGACGCCTACCCGCCCGCAACTTCGCCGAATGCTGCGCAAAGCCCGCCGCGACCTGTCGCCCTGCGCGCAACGCCAGGCCGCCCGCGGCCTGTACCGGCAACTGTCACAACACCCGCTGTTTCGCCGCGCCAAACACATTTCCCTTTATCTGCCCACCGACGGTGAAATTGATCCGCGCCTGCTGCTGCGCGAAGCCCAGCGCCGGGGCAAGATCACCTACCTGCCGGTCCTCAGCGCCTGGCCAAGAACCAAGATGGTCTTCCAGCGGGTTGCTCCCGGCGAGAAGCTGATCCCCAACCGTTTTCGGATTCTCGAACCGCGAATCAACCGTGCACGCCAACGCAAGGTCTGGGCTCTGGACCTGGTGCTGCTGCCATTGGTGGGATTTGATGCAACGGGGGGGCGACTGGGCATGGGCGGCGGCTTTTATGACCGCAGCCTGGCATATCAGGCTAGACGCCAAAGCTGGCGCAAGCCGACGCTATTGGGGCTGGCCCACGAGTGTCAGAAAGTCGAATCTCTGGCCCAGGCCAGTTGGGATGTCCCTTTGCAGGGCACCGTCTCGGACAGTCATTGGTACGTCGCCCACTGACAACCAGGGCATCACCGTTCAAGTGATGCCTTCGATCAGGTTTTAGCGTTTGAAGGGTTGTACTTGCTGTTGTGTCAGCTCAATCGGCTCGTCAATCGAGTTTGACCAGAGACTTTGCGCATAGCCCGTTGTAACCACACCCAAACCGAACAAAATAACCAGCATCCACAGTAAATCCGGTTTGCGTTTCATCGATTGCCCTCCTTCAGGCAAATCAACACGATGACAGCAACGGTTTTTGTTATAGGCCGTGCAGCAGCGTCAAGCTTCAAAGCCGGGCATTCTGCGGCAACACGAACACACACGCAAACTCTGGCGTCAACCGACTGTCGGTTTATCAAAATGTTGCCAGACAAAATAACCACAGCATGTTTCTGGAGTAGAAAATGGCCTATTGGTTGATGAAATCCGAGCCTGACGAGTTCTCGATCAAAGACTTGCACACGCTCGGTGAAGCGCGCTGGGATGGCGTGCGCAACTATCAGGCGCGCAACTTTATGCGAGCCATGGCAGTTGGCGATCTGTTCTTCTTTTATCACTCCAGCTGCCCCGAGCCGGGTATTGCCGGGATTGGTCGCATTGTCGAAGCAGCCTACCCCGACCCGACCGCCCTCGACCCTGAAAGCCATTACTTCGATCCCAAGGCCAGCGCCGAAAAAAATCCGTGGAGCGCCCTGCAGGTAGCCCACGAGCAGACCTTCCCCAAAGTGATCAAGCTCGATTACCTCAAACAACAAACGGCCCTGGCCGAAATGCCGCTGGTACAAAAAGGCAGCCGCCTTTCAGTGATGCCCGTTACGGATGATCAATGGGCTGCGGTGATGGGGTTGTTGTAAACACCCGCTCCCACCACTCGCCACGCCTCGTGGCAAGCAACATCCTGTATTCCCGTCTACGCTCTGGTCTTCCTTTGACTGACATCAAGTCGTAATCGCCTTGAAAACGTCAAACTAGAGCGCTCTGTGACACAGGATGTCGGCATGTCTAGCAATTCTCGAATTTCCCATTATTTCGTCATCCCCTTGGCTGTCCTGCTGATCGCAGCAGGCGGGTTCGGGTATTGGAAATCCCGGCTCGACAGCCTTCCTGAAGGCATCAGCATGGCCAACGGTCGACTCGAAGCCACAGAAGTACAGATTGCAGCCAAAACCCCGGGACGCCTGGCCGAAGTGCTGGTCGATGAAGGTGATCGCGTGACTCAGGGCCAACTGCTGGCCCGCATGGATACCCGCACCCTGGAAGCGACCCGCGCGCAAGCCGAAGCCGAAGTGCTGCGCGCCCGCCAAACCCTGGCCGCCAACGAAGCCAATGTGCAATTGCGCCAAAGCGAAAAGCGGCTGGCCAGCCAGGAACTCGCGCGCTTTCGCCAACTGTCCCAACGCGGTTTTGCCAGCGGCCAGCAACTCGACCAGCAACAGGCACGGTTTGATACCAGCAACGCAGCCGTGGTGGCAGCACAGGCCCAGGTTGCAGCAGCCAAAGCCGCGATCGGCTCATCCGAAGCCCAAGTTGCGCAACTCACCAGCGAAATCGATGACAGCAGCCTGCGCGCTCCCATCAACGGCGTGATCCAGTTGCGCCTTGCCGAACCCGGCGAAGTGCTGGGCGCAGGCGGACGGGTATTTATGATGATCGACCCCAGCGACCAGTACATGAACCTGTACATGCCCGCTTCGGTGGTCGGCAAGCTGACCGTGGGTGCCGACGCCCGCATCGTGCTCGACGCCCTGCCCGACCAGGCGCTGCCGGCCAAAATTGCTTTTGTCGCGGCCAAATCGCAATTCACGCCCAAAGAGGTCGAAACCCGCGACGAGCGGCAAAAACTGGTGTTTCGCGTCAAGCTGCGCCTCACTGACCCAAGCGCCGTGCCCCAGGCCAAGCCGGGCATGCCGGGAGCAGGTTATGTACGAACCGCAGACGTCGCCTGGCCGGCTAATCTGCAATGAGCGACCTGGCGCTCAACGCCAGTGGCATCAGCCACTGGTATGGCAAACAACAGGCATTGTTCGACATCGCCTTCAGCCTGCCAAAAGGCACGCGCTGTGGTTTGATCGGCCCGGACGGTGCAGGTAAATCGAGCCTGCTGGGACTGATTGCCGGGGTCAAAAAGCTTCAACAAGGCAACCTTGAAGTGCTCGGCGGCCCGATTGACGACCGCCGCCATCGCAACACCCTGTACCCACTGATCGCGTTTATGCCCCAAGGCCTGGGCGGCAACCTTTATCCCGAATTGTCGATCAGCGAAAACATCCGCTTTTTTGGCACCCTGTTCGGCCTCTCAAAAGAGGAGTGCGAACAGCGCATGGCCGAACTGCTCAAGGCCACCGACCTGGAGCGTTTTGCCGAACGTCCCGCGGGCAAGCTGTCGGGCGGGATGAAGCAAAAGCTCGGGCTGTGCTGCGCGCTGATCCACGAGCCGGACTTGCTGATCCTCGACGAGCCCACCACCGGGGTTGACCCGCTGTCGCGTCGACGCTTCTGGGAACTGGTGGATGACGTACGCAGCCAGCGCCCTCAACTGACGCTTCTGGTGGCAACTGCCTACATGGAAGAGGCTGAGCAGTTTGAACACTGCCTGATGCTCGATCGCGGCAAATTGATTGCCGCCGGTTTAAGCCATGAGTTGGCGACCGTCACTGCTACCGGCAAGCTCGACGAAGCCTTCACCCATTACCAGGGTGACAGCGGGCACAATAATGAGCCTTTGGTGATCCCGCCTCGCACCAGCGACAACAGCGATATCGCCATTGAGGCCCACGACCTGACCCTGCGGTTCGGCGACTTTACGGCAGTGAACAACGTCAGCTTCGCCATTGGCCGAGGTGAAATCTTCGGCTTTTTAGGCTCCAACGGCTGCGGCAAAACCACCACCATGAAAGTCCTGACCGGACTGATGCCCGCCACCGAAGGCAGCGCCAAATTGCTTGGCAATCCGGTCAATGCCAAAGACCTGGCCACCCGCAAGCGTGTGGGCTTCATGTCGCAAAGCTTCTCGCTGTACGGTGAGTTGAGCGTGCGGCAAAACCTGGTGTTGCACGCGCAACTGTTCGACTTGCCCAAGGCCGAAAGCGAACCGCGTATCGAAGAGTTGATCGAGCGTTTCGACCTGGGCGATGTGGCCTCACAACAGTCCGGCGAATTGCCGCTGGGCCTTCGCCAGCGTTTGTCGCTGGCGGTTGCCGTGCTGCATCGCCCCGAAGTGCTGATCCTCGATGAGCCAACCTCAGGGGTCGACCCTGCCGCCCGCGATGACTTCTGGCGTTTACTGATCGAGCTGTCACGCGAGCAAGGGGTGACCATCTTTCTGTCCACCCACTTCATGAACGAAGCTCAACGCTGCGACCGCATATCGTTGATGCACGCGGGCAAAGTGCTGGCCTGCGACACGCCCGATGCGCTGCAACACCAGTTCAAGGGCGACACACTGGAAGCCGCGTTTGTCACCTGCCTGGAACAGGCACAAAACGATCAGGACGCCAGCCCTGCGCCTGAAGCTGAGCCTGTCGCCACGCCGGTGGCCAATGCCCCGCCGCCGATCAGCAAAAAAAGCTTTAGCCTGACCCGGCTGATCGCTGTCGCCAGCCGCGAATCCAAGGAATTGCTGCGCGACAAAGTGCGCATGGCGTTCGCCTTGCTGGGCGCCGTGTTCATGATGGTGATATTTGGCTATGGCATTTCTCTGGACGTCGAGAACCTGGCCTTCGCCGTCTACGACCAGGATCAGAGCCCACAAAGCCGCGCCTACCTGGAAGCCTTCCGCAGTTCACGCTACTTCGAAGAGCATGCCCCGATCAGCAGCGCCGACGAGTTGCACAAACGCTTGCAACGCTCTGAAATCAAAATTGCCCTGGAGATCCCGCCAGGCTTTGGCCGCGACTTGTACGCCGGACGCCAGCCTACGGTCGCCGCTTGGCTGGACGGTGGCATGCCATTTCGGGCCGAAACCAGCCGCAACTATGTCGAAGCGGTACACACCGCCAACCTTGAGCAGCTCTCCACCCTCAGCAGTCAGGCGCAAAACAGACAGGCAGCGGCCAAACTCGAAACCCGCTTTCGCTACAACCAGGACGTCATCAGCGTGAACGCCATCGGCCCCGGCGTGATGGCGCTCATCCTCGCGTTTATCCCGGCCATGCTCACAGCGCTGGGCATCGTGCGCGAAAAGGAACTGGGGTCAATTACCAACTTCTACGCCACGCCCCTCACCCGTCTCGAATTTTTACTTGGCAAGCAGGCACCGTATCTGGCCGTGAGCCTGGTCAATCTGGCATTGCTGGTGGCAATGAACCGCTGGCTGTTCGGCGTTCCATTCAAGGGCAGCGGTGTCACGCTGGCGCTGGGCGGGCTGCTGTATGTGCTGGCAACCACCAGCATGGGCTTGCTGATTTCCGCCTTCACCCGCACCCAGATCGCGGCGATCCTGGGCACCATGATTATCACCAGCTTGCCGACCATTCAGTTCTCCGGGCTGATCGTGCCGCGCTCCTCGCTTGAGGGCTCGGCGGCACTGATGGGCATGCTGTTCCCGGCCGGGCACTTTCTCGACATTGCCGTAGGCACCTTTACCAAAGCCCTGGATTTGCGCCAGTTGTGGCCCCAGTGCCTGGCCTTGCTGGGGTTCTTTGTGGTCTTCACCGGGCTGAGCCTGATCATGCTCAAGAAGCAGGAGGTCTGATGCACAAGCTCTCGCACATCCTGCGCCTTGGCCTTAAAGAACTGACCAGCCTGCGCCACGACAGCGTGTTACTGCTGTTTTTGTTCTACGCCTTCACCGTGGCTATTTACATGCCCGCTGCCGGTTCGATTATCGGGGTGCACAACGCCAGCGTTGCCATCGTCGATGAAGACCACAGCGCCTTGTCCCGCAAACTCGCAGAATCGCTGCTGCCCCCAGAGTTCCAGGCCCCGCAAGCCCTGCCCTACGATCAACTGGACCAGTCGATGGACAGCGGCCAGTACACGTTTGTGATCAACGTGCCGGTCAATTTTCAGGCCGACTTGCTGGCCGGGCGTGAGCCGAGCGTGCAGGTCAACGTTGATGCCACGGCCATGAGCCAAGCCTTCATGGGTGCGGGTTACATCGGACGGATCTTTCAGCGGGAGCTGCTCAATTACACCGGACAGGCCGACGCGGCAGCCAAAACCCCGGTGCTGATCAGTAACCGGGCACTGTTCAACCCGAACCTGGAAGGTGGATGGTTTCTGGCCGTCATCCAGATTGTGAATAACATCACCATTCTGGCCATTGTGCTGACGGGCACCGCCCTGCTGCGGGAGCGGGAACACGGCACCCTCGACCACTTGCTGGTGCTGCCGCTGACGGCTCTGGAAATCATGCTGGCGAAAATCTGGAGCAACATGCTGGTGGTGGTGCTGTGTACCTGGATATCACTGGAAGTGGTGGTGAAGTGGGCGCTGGGCGTGCCGCTGGCGGGGTCGCTGACCCTGTTTTTACTGGTCACTGCGCTCTACCTGTTTGCCAGCACCGCGCTGGGTATCTTTCTGGCGACGCTGGCCCGCTCAACGCCGCAATTCGGTTTGCTGGCCATACCCGTGATCATCCCGATGCTCTTGCTTTCAGG
The DNA here is from genome assembly GCF_035830915.1 of Pseudomonas sp. DSV-1. Taxonomy (NCBI): domain Bacteria; kingdom Pseudomonadati; phylum Pseudomonadota; class Gammaproteobacteria; order Pseudomonadales; family Pseudomonadaceae; genus Pseudomonas; species Pseudomonas sp. DSV-1. Next base: position 4,976,259 of record NZ_JAYMYG010000001.1, read on the forward strand.
CGGCAGCACGCCGCTGGACAGCATGCCCCAATGGCTGCAATGGGTGATGCAATGCTCGCCGTCGACCCACTTTGTGAGCCTGAGCGCGGCGATACTGTTCCGCGATGCGGGGGTGAATGTGGTGTGGCCCGACTTGTTGGCACTGGCCGCCATCGGGCTGGTGTTCTTCGCCATCGCACTGGCGCGGTTCCGCAAGAGCCTTGCCTCGTAGTGCCGGGCGTGTTGCGCCTTACTGAACGATCAAATTGTTGAACAGCAAATCGTCCACCATCGGTTTGCCAGTTTCATCGCTCATCACCTGCTGGATCTGCTTCAGGGCTTGCTGACGCAGCTTCTCCTTTGCCTCGACGCTGCCCAGGGTGTCGCTGGTCTGCTGGGTAAACAGCCCCACCAGTTGATTACGAATCAACGGGTCATTGGCTTTAACCGCCTTGGCAGCCTCGGGGCCCGTCACGCGCAAGGAAATATCGGCCTTGTACACCTTGAGTTTCGAACTGCCGTCCAGGCCGTAATTGCCTACAAACGGTGGGCTCAGGGTGATATAGCTAACCTTGTCGCCGCCTTCTTGCGCCTCTTCTCCAACCGCTGCCATCGGCAAGGACAGGGCCAGCATCAACATAATCCACGCTTTCACAATTCGCTCCTTAATACGGTTGGGGGCAAGCATACGGGGCTGCTTGCGGACCTATCTACCCTTATCGGCCAATCCCTGAAAAGCCGTAGGCCAGCGCGATTCAGTTGTGTCCAGCCCTCCTCTACATAAACACGCGAGATGTTCACAAGCGAAAATCGTGCGTGGGATTATTCCTTAAGCTCCAGGGATAAGGCCTGTCATTTTCAGTAACGAAAATGTAACGTTCGGCACCGCTGATATAACAAGAAATTTGGAGCTCTTGAATGTTTGCTTTTTTCCGACCTGCCGCACACCAGGCTCCCCTGCCTGAAGAAAAAATAGACAGCACCTATCGACGACTGCGCTGGCAGATTTTCGCCGGTATCTTTTTTGGTTACGCCGGTTACTACCTGCTGCGTAAAAACTTCTCGCTGGCCATGCCTTACCTGATTGACGAGGGTTATACCCGGGGTCAACTGGGCGTGGCGATGTCGGCGATAGCCATTGCCTACGGCCTGTCCAAGTTCCTGATGGGACTGGTGTCCGACCGCTCTAATCCACGCTTCTTTTTGCCTTTTGGCTTGATGATTTCAGCTGGGGTCATGTTCATTTTCGGTTTCGCACCTTGGGCAACGTCCAGCGTGACCATGATGTTCATTTTGCTGTTTATCAACGGCTGGGCTCAGGGCATGGGCTGGCCGCCCAGTGGCCGGACCATGGTTCACTGGTGGTCGCAGAAAGAACGCGGCGGTGTGGTGTCTGTGTGGAACGTGGCCCACAACGTGGGCGGCGGCCTGATCGGCCCGCTGTTTTTGCTGGGCATGGCCTGGTTCAACGACTGGCACGCCGCTTTCTATGTACCCGCCACCGTTGCCCTGTTAGTGGCACTGTTTGCGTTTATTGCCATGCGCGATACGCCGCAGTCAGTCGGCTTGCCGCCGATTGAAGAGTACAAAAATGATTATCCGGCGGGTTACGACGCCAGCCACGAAGACGAGTTCAGTGCCAAAGAGATCTTCGTCAAATACGTGCTGCGCAACAAAATGCTCTGGTATATCGCCATGGCCAACGTGTTCGTTTACCTGCTGCGCTATGGCGTACTGGACTGGGCGCCAACCTATCTGAAGGAAGCCAAGCACTTCACGGTGGACACCACCTCGTGGGCGTACTTCTTCTACGAGTGGGCAGGGATTCCGGGCACGCTGCTGTGCGGCTGGATGTCGGACAAGATCTTTCGCGGCAATCGCGGCCTGACCGGCATCGTGTTCATGTCGCTGGTGACTGTTGCGACACTGGTTTACTGGCTCAACCCGCCGGGCAACCCGACCATCGACATGATCGCGCTGTTTTCTATCGGCTTCCTGATTTATGGGCCGGTGATGCTGATCGGCTTGCAGGCTCTGGAACTGGCACCCAAGAAAGCTGCAGGGACTGCCGCAGGCTTTACCGGGTTGTTCGGCTACCTGGGCGGTTCGGTCGCGGCCAGCGCGGCAATGGGCTACCTGGTTGACCACTTCGGTTGGGATGGCGGCTTTGTGCTGCTGATCAGCGCATGCCTGTTGGCCATCGCGTTCATGATCCCGACCCTGCGCCACAAAAATGTGGCCAGTGAAGAACGTGCGGTTACTGCTCCCGCCTAAGGCGTGATCGGCACACAGCGCTTGAGCCGCGCCTCCAGATTTCGATCTGGCATGGCGTGGCTGCGCAGGGCGCTTACGGTCTGCTCGACATAATCGCGAGTCGTACCGTAGCGTCCGCTGGCGTTGGCCAGTACCTGGCTCAACACGCCATCCGGCAAGTTGCCCGCATAGCTGGGTAGATGTCGCTCCAGCACAAACCCCAAAGCCTGCACCTGACTGCCGTCTTCGAGTCGGCACGTCAGCCAGTGCGGTCGATACGAGGGCACTGGCATTTCACGCAGCCACAGGGCGTAGAGCGAAGCGTCGAGGTTGTCTTCCGGCAAGCGATAAGCGAAGCCACTGCACGAACCACCACGGTCCAGGCCAAAGACCAGGCCCGGCCACTGAGGTGTGCCGCGATGCTCGTGAGACCACAAATACAGCCCGCGATGGTAGCCATGAACCCGGCCACGCACGCGTTCGACCGCCGTGCACTCTGGACGCCAGATCAGTGAACCATATGCAAATAGCCAGACCGGCCCGCCTTGATGACGCGCCATGGTGCTGTGCATGGAGTTGAGCAATTGTTCTGGCGTCAGCGGCGCACCGAGATCAAGTCGCGGCGGATAAGCCAGATTCAGGCAAGAAGATTCACTGATATTTATCGCTGGTGGCATTGGGTCCTACAGGCATTACATGCAGTAAACAAAATAACGACATTAATCTTATAGCACCAAATGCCATATGGCCTGCTCGGCAAGACGTATGACCGGGCGACTTCATGATTGCAACTACACTAGAATTCGTTTTGTTCAGGGGATGTTCAAGTCATCCCTTTATAGTTGCTGGCCGCAGGCGCACGCCCAATGAGGTAGGTAGATGAGAAAACTTGGGATTTGCTTCCTGGCGATACTGGCGTATGCCACTTCCGCACTGGCACAAGATGACGCACAGCAAAAAAAAGAGGGGTTTTGGTATCTGCAAACCAGTGTCTATACCCGGCACTTTTCGCCAGACCCTGAGCACAACAACAATCAGGATCTAATCGGTATTGAGCGCCATGACGCTTCAGGCTGGTTAGTTGGCGGGGCAACCTTTCGCAACTCATTTCGCCAGCGTTCGTATTACGCCTATGCGGGCAAGCGCTTTGATAGCGACACCTACCCTGTGTATTTGAAGCTCACAGGCGGCCTGCTGGAAGGCTATCACGGCGAATATCAGGACAAGATCCCGCTTAACCGCTTTGGCGTAGCGCCGGTGATCATTCCTTCGGTCGGCGCCTACTATGGCCCGGCAGCCGTCGAGCTGGTGCTGCTGGGCTTCAATGCCGCAATGATCACCACCGGTTTACGTTTTTGAGGCAAAACCTGTGGGAACGGCGGTGCGACGATTCAACCTGCCGCGATGCAGACGGCGCGGTCTACCTGCATGACCGCCGTGATGCCATCGCGAGCAAGCCCGCTCCCACACATTCAAGGCCGCGGGCAGTAGGCAAAGACGTCGGCGCGCATCTGGTGCGCGTCCATGCCGGCTGCCACCAGGGCGTCGAGGGTGCCGTAGATCATCGCCGGTGAACCGCTGGCATAGACATGCACACTGGCCAGATCGCTGATGTCTTCGCACACGGCTTCATGCAGCATGCCGCACCGACCTTCCCACCCGCACAGATCACTCACCACTTTGTGCAAGAACAGGTTGGGGATTTTCTCCCATTGCTCCCACTCTTCCAGGGTGTAGAAATCTTCAGGACGACGTACGCCCCAGTACAAATGCACCGGGTGCTTGAACCCTTTTGCGCGGCAATGCTCGATCAAACTGTGCATTTGCGCCATGCCGGTACCCGCAGCGATCAGCACCAGCGGGCCGTCCGGCAATTCGGACAAATGCGTGTCACCGAACGGCAGCTCGAGACGGACCATCTTGTTGCGCTGCAGTTGTTCGATCAGGCGCCGGGCGCTGTCCTCGCGAACCAGCACATGCAACTCAAGGTCGCGCCCCGAGTGCGGGGCGCTGGCCAGTGAAAATGCCGACTTGTCGCCATTTTCACGCTCCAGCATCACGTATTGCCCGGCGTGATAACGCGGCGGCTTGCCTGCAGGCGCACGCAAGCGCACCCGCCACACATCGCCACCCATATCGACACATTCGGTCAACTGACACGCCAGGCTACGCACCGGTAACTCTCCCAACGCAAGCACGCCATCCCACAACACCACACAGTCTTCAAGCGGGGCCGCCAGGCAGGTATAAAACTCGCCATGATCGCGCACGTCACCCGCTTGCTCCACCTGGCCCTCAACCAGCAAGGCCGCACACACGTGGCAATTACCATTGCGACAGCTCTGCGGGCATTCATAGCCCAGACGTTGCGCCGCATCCAGAATTCGCTCGCCAGGCAAGGTTTCCAGCACCGCACCTGAAGGCTGCAAGGTTACACGCATCAATCTATTCCTAATTGATTCCAGATGTCATCGATCCGGCGAGTGACCGCCTCATCCTTGACGATGACACGGCCCCATTCGCGGGTGGTTTCACCTGGCCATTTGTTGGTTGCATCCAGCCCCATCTTCGAACCCAGGCCGGAAACCGGCGAGGCAAAGTCGAGGTAATCGATGGGCGTGTTATCGATCATCACCGTATCGCGCTTGGGATCCATGCGCGTGGTGATGGCCCAGATCACGTCGTTCCAGTCGCGGGCATTGATGTCGTCGTCGGTGACGATAACGAATTTGGTGTACATGAACTGGCGCAAAAACGACCACACACCCAGCATTACGCGCTTGGCGTGCCCCGGATACTGCTTTTTGATGGTCACGATGGCCATCCGATACGAGCAGCCTTCGGGTGGCAGGTAGAAGTCGGTAATTTCCGGAAACTGCTTTTGCAGGATCGGCACAAACACTTCATTCAGCGCCACGCCCAAAATCGCCGGCTCATCCGGTGGACGGCCAGTGTAGGTGCTGTGGTAGATCGGTTTGACCCGGTGGGTGATGCGCTCGACGGTAAATACCGGGAAGCTGTCGACTTCGTTGTAGTAACCGGTGTGGTCACCGTACGGGCCTTCGGGGGCCATCTCGCCAGGGTGGATCACGCCTTCAAGAATGATTTCAGCCGTGGCCGGCACTTGCAGGTCATTACCCCGACACTTCACCAGCTCGGTGCGATTGCCACGCAGCAAGCCCGCGAAGGCGTATTCGGAAAGGCTGTCCGGCACGGGGGTGACGGCGCCGAGAATGGTCGCAGGATCTGCACCCAGGGCCACGGAAACCGGGAATGGCTGGCCGGGGTGTTTTTCGCACCAGTCACGGTAGTCCAGCGCGCCGCCACGGTGGCTCAACCAGCGCATGATGACCTTGTTGCGACCAATCACTTGCTGGCGATAAATGCCCAGGTTCTGACGTTCCTTGTTCGGACCTTTGGTCACGGTCAGGCCCCAGGTAATCAGGGGCGCAACATCGCCCGGCCAGCAGTGCTGGACCGGCAACTGACCGAGGTCGACGTCATCACCTTCAACGACCACTTCCTGGCACACCGCGTCCTTGACGACTTTCGGGGCCATGGCAATGATCTTGCGGAAGATCGGCAACTTGGACCAAGCGTCTTTCAGACCTTTAGGCGGCTCGGGTTCTTTAAGGAACGCCAGCAGCTTGCCGATTTCACGTAATTCACTGACCGCTTCGGCGCCCATGCCCAAGGCCACGCGCTCCGGCGTACCAAACAGGTTGCCGAGCACAGGGATGTCGTAACCCACCGGGTTTTCGAACAGCAAAGCCGGACCTTTGGCGCGCAAAGTGCGATCGCAAATTTCTGTCATTTCCAGCTTGGGAGACACTGGAACCTGGATGCGCTTGAGTTCGCCGCGCTTTTCCAGGCCGCTGATAAAGTCGCGTAAGTCGCGATACTGCATGCTTGAGCCTCGTAGTGGCCGTGGCGTTGGGAGACAGAGTGTAGCGCCCAAGCCGTCTGTTCAGAAGGGAGAGCTGCCCGGATCAAAAAAGCTCAGACAGCAAAAAGCCGGGTTTCCCCGGCTTTTGCTTGCCTGCGACGACTTACTTGCGCTTCATCGACAGGAAGAACTCATCGTTGGTCTTGGTCTGTTTCAGCTTGTCGATCAAGAACTCGATAGCTGCGACTTCGTCCATCGGGTGCAACAGCTTGCGCAAAATCCACATGCGTTGCAGCTCGTCGTCCGCGGTCAGCAACTCTTCGCGGCGAGTGCCGGAACGGTTGATGTTGATCGCAGGGAAGACGCGCTTTTCAGCGATCTTGCGGTCCAGAGGCAGCTCCATGTTGCCGGTGCCTTTGAACTCTTCGTAGATCACTTCATCCATCTTCGAGCCGGTTTCAACCAGCGCGGTAGCGATGATGGTCAGCGAGCCACCTTCTTCGATGTTTCGCGCAGCACCGAAGAAACGCTTTGGCTTCTCAAGGGCGTGAGCATCGACACCACCGGTCAATACCTTGCCGGAGCTCGGGATCACGGTGTTGTAGGCACGGGCCAGACGGGTGATGGAGTCGAGCAGGATCACCACGTCTTTCTTGTGTTCGACCAGGCGCTTGGCCTTCTCGATCACCATTTCAGCAACCTGCACGTGGCGGGTTGGTGGCTCGTCGAAGGTGGAGGCAACCACTTCGCCGCGCACGGTACGCTGCATTTCGGTTACTTCTTCCGGGCGCTCATCGATCAACAGAACGATCAAGTGCACTTCAGGGTTGTTACGCGAAATGTTCGACGCGATGTTCTGCAGCATGATGGTCTTGCCCGCTTTTGGCGGAGCAACGATCAGACCGCGCTGACCTTTACCGATCGGTGCACACAGGTCGATGACACGACCGGTCAGATCTTCGGTGGAACCGTTACCGATTTCCATCTTCATGCGTACGGTCGGGAACAGCGGGGTCAAGTTCTCGAAGAGAATCTTGTTTTTCGCGTTCTCTGGACGATCGTAGTTGATCGTGTCGACTTTCAGCAGTGCGAAGTACCGCTCGCCTTCTTTTGGCGGACGGATTTTACCGACGATGGTGTCGCCAGTGCGCAAGTTGAAGCGTCGAATCTGGCTTGGCGAGACGTAGATATCGTCTGGGCCGGCCAGGTAAGAGGCATCAGCGGAACGCAGGAAGCCGAAGCCGTCCTGGAGAATCTCCAGCACGCCATCACCGGAGATTTCCTCGCCGCTTTTCGCGTGCTTTTTGAGCAGGGAGAAAATCACGTCCTGCTTGCGCGAACGGGCCATATTTTCTATGCCCATCTGTTCGGCCAATTCGAGCAGTTCGGTAATCGGCTTTTGCTTGAGTTCAGTCAGGTTCATATAGGAATGACGTAATCATTTATGGAGGGGGAAATTAAGCTTTTGGCTTAATGAGGCCGCGCCGCAGAGAAGGCGACAGGATCGCGTACTAATTCGATAAGGAGTGCGTCGGCGACGGCTTGCAGGGGGCAGTGGAGAAACCAGTGCGGGGCCGAATGTACCACTTGAGTTTCATAGCGTCTAGTCCTTGAGCCATGAAAAAGCCCCGCATTTAGCGGGGCCTTTATCGACGCTTAGATGTTGGCGTCGAGGAATGCAGCCAACTGCGACTTCGACAGCGCACCGACCTTGGTGGCTTCGACGTTGCCGTTCTTGAACAGCATCAACGTAGGAATACCACGTACGCCGTGCTTGGCCGGGGTTTCCTGGTTTTCATCAATGTTCAGCTTGGCAACAGTCAGCTTGCCTTTGTAAGTCTCTGCGATCTCGTCCAGAACCGGCGCGATCATTTTGCAAGGGCCACACCATTCAGCCCAGTAGTCGACCAGTACAGCGCCTTCAGCCTTGAGAACATCGGCCTCAAAGCTAGCGTCGGTGACGTGTTTAATAAGATCGCTGCTCATGGAAGTCTCCGTGGTTGTAAGCAAAAACGTAGCACATCATAGCCGTCATCACCGCGTTCAGGAAGGTGAGGGATGATTGACTCTTACTATAGTGGTGCATGAGTGCGGATATCGCCCGCTTCACGAGCCGGCAGGGGTGACGAACACTATCCCGGTTCGTGACGCAGCCTGGCGAATGTGCTCGCCCATGGCTTTATGCGCGGGGCCACTGGCGTGGCGGGCCAGTGCCCGGAGTATTTTGCGATGTTCCTGCCAGGTTTCCATCGCCCGCTCACGGCGGATGAACGGCAACTTCTGGCTTTCGAGAAAAATATCGGCGCGGGTAATCAAAATATTGGCCATTGCCTGATTGCCACTGGCGCGCAGAATCAGTTGATGAAACTCGAAGTCCAGTTGCGCGGCCCGCTCAAAATCCTCGGCGCGCAATTCATGACGCATTGCCTCGACATTGTCTTGCAGCACGTCCAGTTCATCACGGGTCAACCGCACCGCCGCCAGCCCGGCGGCAAAGCCTTCCAGCGCGTAACGCAGCTGGAAAATATCCTGCGCGCAGGCCTGCGCCGCAAAGGGCCAGTCCGCCGCCGGCGTCACGACCGCGGGCTCATCTGCCGCCTGGACATACACACCTTTGCCCGGCTGCACGCTGATCACGCCCAGTGCGCTGAGTGAGGACAACGCCTCGCGCAACGATGCCCGGCTGACACCCAGTTGCACGGCCAGCTCGCGTTGAGACGGCAAGGCATCGCCCGGTACAAAACCGTTCTCGACGATCAATTTACGAATGGCCAGCAATGCCACTTCGGGTACGGCCCGTGCGCTTGAATTCATCACAAATCGGCTTGATCGGCTCAGGAAAGCCGTAGTTGTAAAGCTATTGCCAACGCTCGGCAAGTCACGCCCCAAGCCGGTTCAAGCCTTGGAACGAACGCTCGATCGAGGTGCAAAAAACCCGACCACTGTTCAGACCAGTCCGACCACCACAAGCCTTCTTTCATCAGCTTCGCAGGCCATAAATCCCCTGTTGGCATGGCCTGTGCTCTGTCCAAAACAGACACCACCGCCCGCCCGTTCCCGGAGAGTTGCCATGACCCAGCGCTACAGCGCCCTGATTTGCGCCTTGTTCGCCAGCCTGATGCTGAGCCAGGCCCCGGCTCACGCCAATGACCTTGAGGATGTAATTGCACGCGGCACGCTCAAGGTCGCAGTCCCTCAGGATTTTCCGCCCTTCGGCTCGGTGGGCCCTGACATGAAGCCTCGGGGGCTGGACATCGACACCGCCAAACTGCTGGCCGACCAGCTCAAGGTCAAGCTTGAGCTGACCCCCGTCAACAGCACCAATCGCGTGCCTTACCTGACGACCGGCAAAGTCGACGTGGTGATTTCCAGCCTCGGCAAAAACCCGGATCGCGAAAAAGTCATCGACTTCTCAAACGCTTACGCGCCGTTCTACCTGGGCGTGTTTGGACCGCCAGACGTTCAAATCAAAACCCTGGACGACCTCAAGGGTAAAACCATCAGCGTCACCCGGGGTGCGATCGAAGACATCGAACTGACCAACGTGGCTCCTGCCGGCGTCACGATCAAGCGCTTCGAAGACAACAACTCAACCATCGCCGCTTACCTGGCGGGCCAGGTGGACTTGATCGCCAGTGGCAACGTGGTGATGGTCACCATCAGCGAGCGCAACCCCAAGCGTCTCCCGGCGATGAAGCTCAAACTCAAGGATTCGCCGGTCTACGTGGGCGTCAACAAGGGCCAGCCCGAGTTGCTGGACAAAGTGAACCAGATTCTCGCCACGGCCAAGGCTGACGGCAGCCTGGAGAAAAACGCGCTGCAATGGCTCAAAGAGCCGCTGCCCGCTGACCTCTGATAGCTTGCGACGAGGTCAATCATGGCTTATCAGTTCGACTTTTTACCGGTGCTGCAAAACAGCGACCTGTTAGTGCGTGGCGCCCTGTTCACGCTTGAGCTGACCGCTATCGGCACAGTGCTCGGGGTCAGCCTGGGGATTGTCGGCGCTGTGGTCCGGGCGTGGAATATTCGACCTTTCGCTGCGCTGTTCGGGCTGTATGTCGAGTTGATCCGCAACACGCCGTTTCTGGTGCAGCTGTTTTTTATCTTCTTTGGCCTGCCAGGCCTGGGTGTGCACATCAGCGAATGGCAGGCCGCGGTGCTGGCGATGGTGATCAACCTGGGCGCCTATTCCACGGAAATAATTCGTGCGGGCATTCAGGCTATCCCCAAAGGCCAGCTGGAAGCGGCATCGGCCCTGGCCATGAGCCGGTTCGAGACGTTTCGTTATGTGGTGCTGCAACCGGCGCTGGCCAAGGTTTGGCCCGCCTTGAGCAGCCAGATCATCATCGTGATGCTCGGGTCGGCGGTCTGCTCGCAAATCGCCACCGAAGAGCTGAGCTTTTTTGCCAATTTCATTCAGTCGCGCAACTTCCGGGCGTTTGAAACCTATGCCCTGACGACCCTGATCTACCTGTGCATGGCCTTGCTGATCCGCCAGTTGCTGAACGGGTTCGGCCGCCGTTACCTGAGCAGGAGCCGCTGATGGACTTCACCTTCTGGGACATCGTGCGTAATTTGCTGATGGGTTTGCAGTGGACAGCCGCCCTGTCACTTGTGGCGTTTATCGGCGGCGGCCTGATCGGTTTGCTGGTGCTGCTGATGCGCATCTCCAAAAGCCGCTTCGCCCGCACTCTGGCACGCTGCTATATAGAGCTGTTCCAAGGCACGCCCTTGCTGATGCAACTGTTCCTGATCTTCTTTGGCGTGGCCTTGCTGGGCATCGATATTTCGCCGTGGATGGCCGCCGCGCTGGCCCTGACGCTGTTCACCAGCGCCTACCTGGCCGAGATCTGGCGTGGCTGTGTCGAGTCGATTGCCCACGGCCAGTGGGAGGCCTCGGCAAGCCTGGCCATGAGCCCGCTTGAGCAGTTGCGCCATGTGATCCTGCCGCAAGCCTTGCGGGTTGCCATCGCGCCCACTGTGGGGTTTTCAGTGCAGGTCATCAAAGGCACTGCCGTGACCTCCATCATCGGTTTCACCGAACTGACCAAGACCGGCAGCATGCTGGCCAACGCGACCTTTGAGCCCTTTATGGTCTATGGCCTGGTGGCGCTCGGTTACTTCCTCCTGTGCTACCCCTTGTCGCTCAGTGCGCGCCATCTGGAAAGGAAACTGCATGCCTCTGCTTAGAGTTACCGCCCTGCATAAATATTACGGCGACCACCATGTGCTCAAAGGCATCGACCTGACCGTCGAGCAGGGCCAGGTTGTCGCGATCATCGGTCGCAGCGGCTCGGGCAAGAGCACCCTGCTCAGAACCCTGAACGGGCTGGAGTCCATTAACGACGGGGTCATTGAAGTCGATGACGAATACCTGGACGCCGCCCGCGCCGACTTGCGCAGCCTGCGCCAGAAGGTCGGCATGGTGTTTCAGCAGTTCAATCTGTTCCCGCACCTTAGCGTGGGCGAAAACGTCATGCTCGCCCCGCAAGTGGTGCAAAAAGTCCCCAAAGCCAAGGCCGCAGCCTTAGCGCGGGAAATGCTGGAGCGGGTGGGCCTGGGCGACAAGTTCGACGCGTTCCCCGAGCGTCTGTCAGGCGGGCAGCAGCAGCGTGTGGCGATTGCCCGGGCGCTGGCCATGTCACCCAAGGTGCTGCTGTGTGACGAAATCACCTCGGCCCTCGACCCGGAACTGGTCAACGAGGTGCTCAGCGTGGTGCGCCAGCTGGCCCGCGAAGGCATGACGCTGATCATGGTCACCCACGAAATGCGTTTTGCCCGTGAGGTGGGCGACAAGCTGGTATTCATGCACCAGGGCAAGGTGCATGAAGTGGGCGATCCAAAAGAGCTGTTCGCCAATCCGAAAACCCCGGAACTGGCGAATTTTATCGGGACGGTGGAGGTGAACGATTAACCCATCCCTCCGGTGGGAGCGGGCTTGCTCGCGATAAAGGCGACGCGGTGAGTCAGATGCACCGTGTTGATAGCATCGCAAGCAAGCCCGCGCCCACAGAAAAACCGACCTGACACGGCACTTAAATCGCACACAAAAAAACGAATTATCCCGGAAGAGCTAACGTCATTGCTTTCGTGCTTCATATCAATGCATCTGACATCACGCGTTGGCGCGAGCCTTTGATCGTGGCACGATGTTCAGGTTATCGACCGAGACCCCTCAACCATGCCCCAATCCCAAGCCAAGAATCCGTCCCTGATCGCCGCCATCGATCTGGGTTCTAACAGCTTTCACATGGTGGTGGCCAAGGCCCAGAATGGCGAAATCCGCATTCTTGAACGTCTTGGTGAAAAGGTGCAGTTAGCTGCCGGCATCGACGAAGAACGCAAACTCACCGAAGAATCCATGCAACGCGGGCTCGATTGCCTCAAGCGTTTTGCCCAGCTGATCAACGGCATGCCGTTGGGCGCTGTGCGCATTGTGGGGACTAACGCATTGCGCGAGGCGCGTAACCGCAACGAATTTATCGTGCGCGCCGAAGAGATCCTGGGGCACACCGTCGAAGTTATTTCCGGTCGCGAAGAAGCACGCCTTATCTATCTTGGCGTCTCCCACACCCTCGCCGACACGCCGGGCAAGCGCCTGGTGGCCGACATTGGCGGCGGCAGTACCGAATTCATTATTGGCCAGCGCTTTGAACCGCTGCTGCGCGAAAGCCTGCAGATGGGCTGCGTCAGCTTCACCCAGCGTTATTTCCGCGACGGTAAAATCACCCCGGCTCGCTATGCCCAGGCCTACACGGCTGCGCGTCTCGAAATCATGAGCATTGAGCACGCCCTGCACCGCTTGACCTGGGATGAAGCGATCGGCTCCTCAGGCACAATTCGGGCCATCGGCCTGGCCCTCAAGGCGGGCGGTCATGGCAATGGCGAGGTGAATGCCGAAGGCCTGTCCTGGCTCAAGCGCAAGCTGTTCAAGCTGGGTGAAGTGGACAAGATCGACTTTGAAGGCATCAAGCCCGACCGCCGAACCATTTTCCCTGCCGGGCTGGCGATTCTTGAAGCCGTGTTCGACGCTCTTGAACTGCAACGCATGGACCACTGTGACGGCGCACTGCGTGAAGGCGTGCTGTACGACCTGCTGGGCCGTCATCACCACGAAGACGTGCGTGAGCGTACCCTCAGCTCGCTGATGGACCGCTATCACGTCGACCGCGAGCAAGCCGCCAGGGTTGAACGCAAAGCCCTGCGCGCCTTTGATCAAGTCGCCAAGTCGTGGGACCTCAAAGACGGTGTCTGGCGTGAACTGCTGGGCTGGGCGGCAAAGGTGCATGAAGTCGGGCTGGACATTGCCCACTATCACTACCACAAGCACGGCGCCTATCTGATCGAGCACTCCGACCTTGCCGGTTTCTCACGTGAAGACCAGCTAATGCTCGCGCTGCTGGTGCGCGGTCATCGTCGAAATATTCCAAAAGACAAGTTCGCCGAATTTGGCGAGGACGGCATCAAGCTGATTCGCCTGTGCGTGCTGCTGCGTTTTGCGATCCTGTTCTACCACATCCGTGGCAACCAGGAAGCTTCGCAGGTCAAGCTGCGCGCCGAGGGCGATCACCTTGAGGTGATCTTCCCCGAGGGCTGGCTTGAGCAAAACCCCCTGACCCAGGCCGACTTCGAACAAGAAGCTCAATGGCTGACCCGGGTCGGGATTGTGCTGACGGTGTCCTGACCCGACACCATTCAAACCAACTGTGGGAGCGGGCAAGCCCGCTCCCACAGGGGTTACAGCGTTATACCGAAGGCCCGGTGCTCACCGTCAATACGGGCAGGCTCAAACGCTCCAGCAAGGTTGCCTGGGCGCTGCGCGGGTTCTGGTTACCGGTTGGCGTGTTACGGATGTAACGGCCGTCCGATTGCAGACTCCAGCTGTGGGTGTTGTCGGTCAGGTAGCACTCCAGCTCTTTCTTGACCCGCAAAATCAGCTTTTTACCCTCGACCGGGAAGCACGTCTCGACGCGTTTATCGAGGTTGCGCTCCATCCAGTCGGCACTGGACAGGAACATCTGCTCTTCGCCGCCGTTGAGGAAGTAGAACACCCGCGTGTGCTCCAGGAAGCGGCCGATAATCGAGCGCACGTGGATGTTGTGCGAGACACCCGGAATGCCCGGACGCAGGCAGCACATCCCACGCACAATCAGATCGATTCGCACACCAGCCTGGCTGGCTTTGTACAGCGCCCGAATGATTTTCGGGTCGGTCAGCGAGTTGAACTTGGCGATGATATGCGCCGGTTTGCCTTCAACCGCGAACTGGGTCTCGCGGGCAATCATGTCGAGCATGCCCTTCTTCAACGTGAATGGCGCATGCAGCAGTTTTTTCATGCGCAACGTCTTGCCCATGCCGATCAGCTGGCTGAACAGCTTGCCTACGTCTTCACACAGCGCGTCGTCCGAGGTCAACAGGCTGTAATCGGTGTAGAGCTTGGCGTTGCCGGCGTGATAGTTACCGGTACCCAAGTGCGCGTAACGCACGATCTCCCCTGCCTCACGGCGCAGAATCAGCATCATCTTGGCGTGGGTCTTGAAGCCGACCACACCGTAGATCACCACCGCACCGGCCGCTTGCAGACGGCTGGCCAGTTGCAGGTTGGACTCTTCGTCAAAACGCGCACGCAGCTCGATCACCGCGGTCACTTCTTTACCGTTACGCGCGGCATCGACCAGCGCATCCACGATTTCAGAGTTGGCACCGCTGCGGTACAAGGTTTGGCGCACGGCCAGTACATGGGGGTCTTTGGCCGCCTGGCGCAGCAAATCCACGACCGGGGTAAACGATTCAAACGGGTGCAGCAGCAAAATATCCTGCTTGCTGACCACACTGAAAATATTCTCGCTGTTCTGCAGCAGCTTCGGGATGGCCGGGGTAAACGGCGTGTATTGCAGCTCAGGGTGGCTATCGAGCCCCGTGATACTGAACAGACGCGTGAGGTTCACCGGGCCATTGACCTGATACAACTCGGTTTCATGCAGGCTGAACTGCTTGAGCAGGTAGTCGGACAAATGCTTGGGGCAGGTGTCGGCGACTTCCAGGCGTACGGCATCGCCGTAACGACGAGAGAACAACTCGCCACGCAGGGCACGGGCCAGGTCTTCTACATCTTCGGTATCGACCGCCAGATCGGCGTTACGGGTCAGGCGGAACTGGTAGCAGCCTTTTACCTTCATGCCCTGAAACAGGTCATCGGCGTGGGCGTGGATCATCGACGACAGGAACACGTAGTTGTCCCCTGCGCCGCCTACCTCTTCAGGCAACCTGATCACACGAGGCAACAGGCGCGGTGCCGGGATAATCGCCAGACCCGAATCACGACCGAAGGCATCGATGCCTTCAAGCTCGACGATAAAGTTCAGGCTCTTGTTCACCAGAAGCGGGAACGGGTGCGTTGGGTCCAGGCCAATCGGGGTGATGATCGGCGCGATTTCGTCGCGGAAGAACTTGCGTACCCACGCCTTGATCTTGGTGTTCCAGTGCCGGCGACGAATAAAGCGCACCTGATGCTTTTCAAGTTCGGGCAGCAGGATGTCGTTGAGGATCGCGTATTGGCGATCCACATGGCCATGCACCAGCTCACTGATGCGGGCCAGCGCCTGATGCGGCTGTAAACCATCAGCACCGGCCTGTTCACGGGCGAAGGTGATTTGCTTCTTCAGGCCCGCGACACGAATCTCAAAAAACTCATCCAGGTTGCTGGAGAAAATCAGCAGGAACTTCAACCGCTCAAGCAGCGGGTAGGACTCATCCAGCGCTTGTTCCAGCACGCGAATGTTGAACTGCAATTGCGACAGCTCACGATGGATATACAGGCTGCTGTCATCAAGGCCAGGAACGGCAATCGCCGGATGCACCGCCGCATGCGTCTCGGCCACGGCAGGCGCAGGGGCTTGAGGTTCAGGCGGGGTTTCAGAGACTGGCTCAGCAATCGGCTGAGCTTCAGTGGCAACGATTTCAGCAAGTCCTTCGGTATTCATTGAATGATCCTGTAAGAGCGGGTTTGACTCTCGTAACAGTTAAGCGACACCAGCAGTCAAGTTGTCAGAATGCCATCAACGCCAGCGGGTTTAAACCGCTCCAAGGCGCTTTATGCGGGCCTGAGCCTGGTTAGAGGGCGATTTATTGAAATTGTTTCCAGAGGCACCGGCATGTGGGAGCGGGCTTGCTCGCGATGGCATCACCCGTGCTTGCCTGCCAGGCCGCATAGCCCCCATCGCAGGCAAGCCAGTCCCCACAGGTTTGAGGCAATAATCACCTCGCGCATGGTTATAGCGCCTTGCCATGAACACTAGATGACAACGCTAATGATGTAGGTCAAATACACATGATTTGTAGGATTTGTTAACGCTAAGTCACATTTCGATACTTTCCCGAACGTCCCTTAAGGCGTAGGCTGCGCGTTCATTTCGCCAGCATCCAGACAATGCTCCAACAATTTCTTCAAGAATTCGGCTACTTCGCCCTGTTTCTAGGGACGTTCTTTGAAGGTGAGACCATTTTGGTTCTCGCAGGCTTCTTGGCGTTCCGCGGATACATGGACCTCAAACTGGTCATGATCGTGGCGTTCCTCGGCAGTTATGCCGGTGATCAGCTGTGGTACTTCCTGGGGCGCAAGCACGGCCGCAAACTGTTGGCGCGCAAACCGCGCTGGCAACTTATGGGCGACAAGGCTCTGGAGCACATTCGCAGGCACCCGGACATCTGGGTCTTGAGTTTTCGCTTCGTCTACGGCCTGCGCACCGTCATGCCTGTGGCAATTGGTCTGTCGGGATACCCTCCTGGCCGCTACCTGCTGCTCAACGGGATTGGCGCGGCCATCTGGGCCATCGCCCTGGCCACCGCCGCCTACCACTTTGGCGCCGTGCTCGAAGGCTTGCTGGGCAACGTCAAGAAGTATGAGCTGTGGGTGCTTGGTGCCCTGCTGCTGATCGGCCTGTGCCTGTGGGCCCGACGCCGCTTCAAGAATGCGCGCCTGGCCAAACAGACTGCACTTGAAGAGAAGAACAAGACCAGCGTTGAGGTCAGCAACCCGCCAGCTGAGTGATGCGGTTTCGGCACATGTACAGCCCCATCACGCTCAACACGGTGTAACTGAACAGGCCGACCCAGCCCAATGCGCTGGCCGGCCACAGCCCCGCCCAAGGGGCCAGCCAGACCAGCGGCACATTAAGCGCCAGGCGCAACCACTCAAGCTTCAGCGCCCAGGGCCGATTCTCCAGCCCGGCACCCAGCACGAACAATCCCAACGCCATAGCGCCCCATCCCAGCATCAATGCCGGGGTTGGCAATGTCTCGCCCACGTTCAGCAAGTAACTGCCCAGCGCCACATAAACCGCGAATTGCACCGCGATATACAGCTGCTGACGCAATGGCAACGCGATCTCGAACTTTTCGAACTGGCTTAAATCCGGTTTACCCATCGGGTATTTCATCGCCACATCCGCCGGGCGCCAGCCCGTGGGCATGAACCAGATTCGCAGCTTGTCCCGCCAGCGTTGGGTACGTCGTGCATCGGCCAGTAACTGGCCATAAAACTGCCAGTTTGCCCACAGTGGGTTCCAGCTTTTCAGCGGTGTAGTCACGCCATAAATAACCGGCTCTGCGTCGTCCTCTTCCTGGAAGGTGCCAAACAATCGGTCCCAGAGAATGAACACACCCCCGTAATTACGATCCATGTAGAAAGCATTCTGCCCATGGTGAGCCCGATGATTGGAAGGCGTCACAAAGAACCACTCGAACCACCCCAGTTTGGGTACATGCCGGGTATGGACCCAGAATTGATAGAGCAGGTTAAGCGTCGCCACAGTGGCAAACACCAGCAGCGGCACGCCCAGCACTGCCATCGGCAGGTAAAAGACCCAGCCGAACACAAACCCGGTACTGGTTTGGCGCAGGGCGGTGGACAAGTTGTAGTCTTCACTCTGGTGGTGCACCGAGTGTGCGGCCCACAGCACATTGCGCTCATGCCCGAGACGATGGTGCCAGTAGTAGCAAAAGTCGTAGAACACGAAAGCAAACAACCAGACCCACAGGCTGTCTTCCGGCAGTTGCAGCAGTGCCAGATACTTCAGCGCCAGCGCATAAGTGATCAGCCCTACGCCTTTGGTCAGCAAACCGGTGGTGGTCGACAGCACGCCGGCGCTCAGGCTGCTGATGGTGTCTGCCAGGCGATAAGTACGCATCCCGCGCCAGCGGTCGGCCAGCAGCTCGACAGCAATCAGCACAAAGAAAAACGGAACTGCATACAGAATCAGCTTCATGGCACACCCCGACCGACGATCCATCAAGCGTAGGCGGACTTAGTGCGAAACCCTATGGCATCAAGCGCCAAATCAGGCGACATTAACGCCATGAACAAGGAGACCGACATGACCACAAAAAAAGTTGCCGTCATTCTTTCGGGTTGCGGCGTCTATGACGGCGCCGAGATCCATGAAAGCGTGATAACCCTGCTGCGCCTCGACCAGCGCGGCGCCAAAGTGCAGTGCTTTGCACCCGACATTGCGCAACTGCACGTCATCAACCACCTGACCGGCGAACAAATGCCCGAGACGCGCAATGTGCTGGTGGAATCAGCACGCATTGCCCGAGGTGAGATCAAGGATGTTCGTGAAGCCAGGGTCGAAGATTTTGACGCCCTGATCGTACCGGGCGGGTTTGGCGCAGCCAAAAACCTGTCCAGCTTTGCCACTCAAGGCGCCGCGTGCACGGTCCAGGCTGACGTTCTGCGCGTGGCCGAGGCCTTTGCCGAAGCAGGCAAACCCATTGGCCTGATGTGTATTTCCCCCGCCATCGCCGCCAAGATTTATGGCCCTGGCGTGATCTGCACCATCGGTACGGACGCCGATACCGCTGCGGCAGTCACCAAGATGGGAGGCTCCCACGAAGAGTGCGAGGTATCGGAAATTGTCGAAGACAAGGCCCGCAAACTGGTGAGCACACCGGCCTACATGCTTGCCACATCCATCAGCGAAGCAGCGTCCGGCATCAACAAGATGGTTGATCGGGTGCTGGAACTCACTCAAAAGAACTGATCAGCCCCGCGCCAGCCGCGTCAGGATGCGGTCAAGAGCATTGGCGAACGCCTGTTTTTCGCGTTCGCCATAGGCGCCTTGCCCGCCACTGACCTGACCTTGCTCACGCAGATCGGTAAATAGATTGCGCACCGCCAACCGCTCCCCCATGTTCTGCGGATCAAACTCCTTGCCCCGCGGGTCCAGCGCCGCCACGCCCTTTTTCACCAGCCGGTCGGCCAGAGGCACATCACTGCAAATCACCAGCTCACCGGGCACCGCGTGCTCCACCAAGTAGTCATCCGCCGCATCCGGGCCGCTGGGCACCACAATCAGTTTGACCAGCGCGTAGGTCGGCTTGATCTGGCTCTGCCCCGCCACCAGCACCACCTCGAACTGACGCTTGAGGGCGAACTTGATGACCTGATCCTTCGCCGCCTTGGGGCAAGCGTCTGCGTCGATCCAGACACGCATGGGGGTAACTCCTGAAAAATGGGCCAAGGCTATCACCTGCAAGCCAATCAGAATGGAGTACTGGCTCAGCCCTTGATCCTGTAGCCTCCACCTTCAGCGCCTTCATGCAATGCAGACTGAATACGCTCATACAATGCATTGGCTTCTAACGTAGTAATGGAACGCGAACAGTCCCGCAATACCACCCGCAACAAAACGTTTTCTTGCCCGGGTAAGAGCCCAAGCCGTTCAATCGCCTGCACAGGCAATTCATCCATGGCCCAGCGCCCTTTGACTTGCATTTCTTCAATCCAGGCCGAGCGATCACCTGCAGCAAGCAACATCTTTTCGGTCAGCACCTCTTCACTCAAGCCCGGCGCCACTGCAAGGGAGATATCACGCGTGATGCAAGGCAACCGCGAAACGGCCTGCCAGGGTTGCAAATCATGCATCTGGGCCTGAACGCGCTCATCAGGATCCCGTAACAAGCGAATATCGGGTATGCCCTTGCGTAACATGGTCAGGCGATCCAAGCCCATGCCCAATGCCAGACCACCATGCCTGGCAGGATCAATACCCAGTCTTTGCAAAAGCGAGGGTGCAATACACCCACACTCAAGCACTTCGACCGGTTGCTCCTGCGAGATCAGGTTTACCTCGATTCCGCCTTCGGTGTAGTGGTGCGGACTGTCACTGTATACCCACGCCATGTTGGGTACCGCGCACTCAAGGATGTCACCCACCAGTCTCAGCAAATGCGTACGGGTTGAGAGTGCTGGATCGCCGAGCAGCCAGATATCCATCTGATGTGGCTCAGCACAGTGCCATCTGTCGCGGCTATCGCGCCTGAATGTAATACCGGGAGCCGCCAACAGGATGATTTCCCCTGCTTTACGGTCCTGCGCGACACGTTGCAAAACCCGTGGGATTTGACTGGTTGTCTGAGTACGCAACAGCGAATGCTCATCCACCCAGCGCGTATGCTCACTGCCTAACGTGACCTCTGCAGGGTCATAGCCAAGCAAACCATAGTTCTCTTGCGCCGAAACAATTCGCGGGCCTCTCAGGATCTGGCCAGCAGGCCAACCACGGCTCACCAGGCCCTCAAGTACCTCACTTAACAAAAGCCCGATGGCATGCGCTGGATTGTCCACTTCTGTGAGATCGCAAAGATCTAGAGCATTGCTGACCGAAAGTGCACAAATATACTTTTTTGACGAAAGCATAACGACTCCTCGCCTGGATCACGGCAAATACCAATAAGTATTAAACAGAGTGCAAAATCTAGATCAGAAACGCTTTAACTCACAACAGAGAAACAATAAAACCCTGAAAACAAGCCAAATATCAGACAATGCCTACATAAAATTCCTACACTAATATCCGAACTTGCTAAATGAGATTAATACAATAGAGAAACAATATAAAAACACATGAAACGTCACTTCAACCTGCCAATCATTAGCCCTAACATAGCAACCTCCTGACACGCTCAGGCATCCAACATACATTTCTTATACTGCACAGCGAGGATAAATAATGACTAACTCAACGCTACCAAAACCAAAATTAAACCGAACCACATCCGACCCGGACAACTTCGGATGGGCTCCACTTGCCTGGGCTTTCCAACCAGATTGAGTGGGTAATATAGACATGTGAGCGCCAAAACAAAGCAGACATATAAATTGGCGCCCACTTCCCATTAGAGGGTATGCCTGTGCCTGCCAATCACTTCCCTTTCAACTTAAAAGACGTGTGCATCGTCTCCGACAATAATGATTTTCTCCAAAGGTGTATTGCTCAAGGCTTTAATGCACAATCACTCAATAACATAGCGTTTCTTCCAGCACAAAGTATCGTCTTTGCCTTTTGCAATGAAGCCGCCAGGCACACATTCAAAATTGCTAAGCAGACCCCTGCCAGAAAAAGTATTTTTTGTGCGGTCCACGTTTTTGAGTCGTCCGTCAGAAGTGCACTCTATGGGCTGGATCTTATCCTGAAGAGTGACTTTGACGATGCACTCCAAAAACAGTGGCTTGTCTTGACGCAGCTTGATACCTACAGGGAGTTCAGTTTGGACGGGAGCAATTCCAAGGCTCGCGTCACTATTTCAGAGCAGGCCATCCCATACGCCATGATCGAAGAAGACATAAACAATGACTTTGTACATTCAATAGCTGAATTTTTTGAAGTGCACTATGCCCACATGAATTCACATGCACCTTGCCCCTTCCAGTTTAACGGGCACCTGACAATCTCCGGCATTCTCACCGTGCTTAGAAAGTCTTCCACATCAACGGACATCGCATTAAAGATAGCCCTTGAACATCTCACCCGTGATGTTGCACACCACACTGCACTCTTGACGGTGGAAAACAACATCCTCACTTCATTCCGGGTCAACGATACAGAACACAAAGAATTACTAAACTGTGCGGCAGGCGCGCGAGGGTTAAAGCTCACAGAGTTTGCAGTAGGGGTGAATAATGCTATCGCACCGTTTATTGATTATCGTATCAACTCTCAAATGAACGAAGGCATTAGCGGAGTGCATGTTGCATTAGGTGATGGCTCGTCGGGGTATCACATCGATTTTCTAAGCCCTGGTGTGGTGTTCACTCCCACACCAGGGTAATCAAGCACAATAGCGCAACAACTATGTCACGCCGAATGGCTTTAGCCGCTGGCAAGCCACACTGTAAGTATGTGGCTTACCGCAAATGCCTGGATGCTTACGAAGCCTGCACCCGGCGCTTTTCCGCCATTTTACTGCGGCTGTACAACACGATAATCGCCACAATGGCGACCGCCTGCGCAGCCAGCGAGTAGGCATCCGCGTGAATGCCCAACCAGTCGAAGTCAAAAAACGCGACAGGCCGCGTGCCGAAGATGCCCGCCTCTTGCAGTGCTTTCACGCCATGCCCGGCGAATACGACCGACAGGGCGCAAAGAAGGGCCGCGTTGATGCTGAAGAACAGCGCCAATGGCAATTTGGCCGAACCGCGCAGGATGATCCACGCCAACCCCATCAGTAACACCAGCGCCGTGGCGCCGCCCGCCAATACGGCGTTATGACCCGCAGGCCCGGCTTGCAGCCACAGGGTCTCGTAGAACAGGATCACTTCGAACAGTTCGCGGTACACCGAGAAAAACGCCAGGATCGCAAAACCAAAACGCCCGCCACCACTGACCAGACTGCTTTTGATGTAGTCCTGCCACGCAGCCGCATGGCGGCGGTCGTGCATCCATACGCCCAGCCACAGCACCATGACGCTGGCGAACAAGGCCGTGCACCCTTCAAGCAGTTCGCGCTGGGCGCCGCTGACATCGATGACATAGGCGGCCAGCGCCCACGTAGCGAGACCTGCAACCAGGGCCAATCCCCAGCCAATGTTGACGCTGCGCACCGCAGACTGCTGGCCGGTATTGCGCAGGAAAGCCAGGATCGCGGCCAGTACCAGAATCGCTTCCAGACCTTCGCGCAGCAAAATCAACAGGCCCGAGATGTAGCTCAAGGTCCAGCTCAAGCCATCGCTGCCCAGCAGCCCGGCTGACTCTTTAAGCAAGGCCTTTGCGACATCCAGACGCTGCTCGACTTGCTCGATCGGTAAGCCGTCCTGCAATGACTGCCGATACGCCATCAGGGCTTTCTCGGTGTTTTTACGCACGTTGGCGTCGACGTTATCCAGCGAGCTTTCAACCAGTTCAAAGCCTTCCAGATAAGCCGCTACCGACAGGTCGTAGGCTTGTTCACGGTCGCCAGCGCGGTAAGCCGCGAGGCTTTTGTCCAGGGTAGCGCTGGTGTAGTCAAGCAACTGCGCCGGACCGCGTTTGACTTGCGGCGGCTGCGCCCGTTGGGCACGGAAGGTCGCCGTCGCCTCGGGGCCTTCAGCCGCCAGCACTTCATTCGGAGTTTGACGGGCAAGATCCGCCAGATTGTAGGTTTTATCGGCCTTTTCCGCAGCCGGGTCAGCACTCAAGCCTGCGATGTAAGTGGCCAGGTCCCAGCGCTGACGCTCGTCCAGCTGATCGGCAAACGAAGGCATGTCAGTGCCTTCGACACCCAGGCCCAACGTGTTGTAGATCGCGTAGAGGCTCAACCGGTCAAGGCGCTGTACGTCGCGCAGGTTGGCCGGAGGCGGCGTCATCCCAAGGCTGGCGGGACCATCTCCGGCGCCGGTTTCACCGTGGCACACCGAGCAATGCTGGGCATATAACGGCGCGCCACGGGTTGGGTCCGGGGTGATGGCAGGTGCCTGGCTGACCTCGTAGGCCACAGCCAGTCTGGCACCCAGTTGCCGCGCCTCACGGGCAACGGCAGTGCCGTCCTCACGCTGTTCGATGGCGGCTTGCAAGACGTTCACACCCCGAGCCAGCTCGGCTCGCTCAGGGCGCTCTGGCAGGCCCTCAATCAAGCCCTTGAGTACGGTCAGGAACTCCAGCTGCTCGCGGTACTCGGTTTCATCGATGACCTTCCCGTTCTCAACGGTAGGCGGATAGTCCGCACCGATGTAGTCGATCAGGTGCAGCGCTTGTGAGGCGCCTTCCGGGGAGTTGGCAGACACCGTAAGGCTGCACAACGCGAGCACTGGCAACATCAACCAGGCAAAAAAACGCGAGCGGGCGGTCATTGATAAATCCGGATGGAAATGAGAAGTAACACATTGTTCACTTCCAATGACCGCGACTCAAGATGTTTAGGTCGTAGCGCGATGCAACGTCGCAAGAAAACCTGCTGCGCCCACAAACAGGCCTGCAAAGGTGCGGTTCATGCGGCGCTGTTGCTTTGGGGTGCGCAGCAAACGCAGGACCTTGGACGCCAGCCCGGTGTACCCGGCCATCACGATCAGGTCGACGCAGATCATGGTTGCGCCCAGCGTCACGTATTGAGACACCAGAGGCGCAGTAGGGTTTACGAACTGCGGCAGGACCGCGAGCATGAAAACAAGCGCCTTGGGGTTGCTGACATTGACCAGAAAGCCGCGAAATATCAGTGCCAGTGGTTTACCGATGGGGCGTACAGCCGCGTCATCGCTAAGGTCTGCCGGGAGGGCACGCCACTGTTTGACGGCCAGGTAGACGAGATAGGCCACGCCAAACCATTTGATCGCGTAGAAGGCAGTGGATGAGGCGGCCAGCACTGCACCCACCCCGGCGGCGACAATCGCAATCTGCAGCGCCAGCCCCAGTTGCAGGCCCAAAGCGTTCCAATAGCCACGCCAGAAACCGTATTGAAGGCCGCACGACATCGAGGCAATCGCCCCTGCACCGGGCGACAGACTGATGACCCAACAGGCAGCAAAAAAGGCCAACCACGTTTCCAACGACATCGCACACCTCGGACAAGATCTGTAACAAGTCCTTTAAGCTAATGCGTTGGTTGAAAATTGACCACTACTTTTTATAGCCGCTGCCACAGGTGGATAGCGGTGCCTTTAAAGGTCGCTTTCACGCCAGCGACGGACCGAACGCTGAAAGAACAGGCTGTTGGGGACTTGCACCATGCTGCTGCCACTACCGGCTTCGGCGGGCTCGATCAGGGTGGTGTAGAGCAGGTTGATGGCCACGACCCGACCTTTGACGCCGGGCTTGTCGAGGGTGTCGAGGAGTTCCACGATGTCGCCAATGCGAAACGGGCCCACCGTGAAGATCAGCACCGCGCACAGCAGGTTGGAGAGCACGCTCCACATGGCGAAGAAGGCAATCGCTGCCACGGCCACAAAACCCGAGAGCGCAGTCCACAACACGGTGGCCGATACACCCAGGCGCTCCAGGACGACAATCACCGCACTGCCCATGATGAACCAGCGCAAACCGCCCCGCAGCGGCATCATGAGCTGCGGCGGAAACGGGTAACGCTCGCCCAGCCGAGTCAGGAAACGAGCCACTACGCGCTGAGAGAAATAACCGGCCAGCAGAATCAGCAAAATCTGCAAGCCGATCCACAGCGGTGCAATGAATTCGGCTGGCAGAGGTAAGTGCAGGGCTTCCATCAGGACAGGGCTTCCAGTTCCGCTTGCATGGATTCAAGCAGCTCCAGAGCTTCCATCCAGCGCTCTTCCAACTGACCTTCGAGCACTTTGAGCTTGGCCTGTTCAGCCAGCAGATCTCGCAATTCGTCTTTGCGTGCTGCTTCGTAAACCGCGCTGTCACCCAGGCTGGCTTCGATCTTGGCCAGCTTCTCGTTGACCTTGCCCAGTTCGCTCTCAAGCTTGTCGGCTTCGCGCTTGTGCGGCGCCAGTTGCTGACGCAACGTTGCGGCAGCCTGACGCTGAGCCTTTTTATCGGTCTTGTCAGGGTTGACCGGCGTGTTGCTGGCCGGCGCGTTGCGCAAACGGTAGTCAGCCAGCCAGCGGGCATAGTCTTCGAGGTCACCGTCGAATTCTTGCACCTTGCCATCAGCCACCAGCAGGAATTCATCCGTGGTGCTTTTGAGCAAATGCCGGTCGTGAGACACCACCAGCACTGCACCGCTGAACTCTTGCAACGCCATGGTCAGCGCCAGACGCATTTCGAGATCGAGGTGGTTGGTCGGTTCGTCGAGCAGCAACAGGTTTGGCCGACCCCAGGCGATCAGCGCCAGCGCCAGACGGGCTTTTTCGCCACCCGAGAAGTTCAGCACCGGCTCGTCGATACGCGCCCCACGGAAGTCGAAACCACCGAGGAAGTCGCGCAGGGTTTGTTCACGCTCAGCCGGAGCCAGGCGCTGCATGTGCAACAACGGGCTGGCCTTGGAATCCAGCGAGTCGAGTTGATGCTGGGCAAAGTAGCCAACCACAAGGTTTTCGCCACGGGCCAGTCGGCCCGACAGCGGCTCCAGCTCGCCCGCAAGGTTTTTGATGAGGGTCGATTTACCCGCACCGTTTGGCCCGAGCAAGCCAATACGAGCGCCCGGAACCAGTTGCAATTTGACCTTTTCCAGGATGGTTTTATCGCCATAACCCAGACGTGCATCCGACAAGTCGAGCAGCGGGCTGGAGAGTTTGACCGCTTCACGGAACACGAAGTCGAACGGCGAATCCACATGGGCTGCGCTCAGCTCTTCCATGCGCTCCAGTGCCTTGATCCGGCTTTGCGCCTGACGGGCCTTGGTGGCCTGGGCCTTGAAGCGGGCGATGTAGCTTTCCATGTGCGCACGCTGCGCCTGCTGCTTCTCGTAGGCCTGTTGTTGCTGGGCCAGACGCTCGGCACGGGCACGCTCGAATGCGCTGTAACCACCGCGATAAAGGGTGATCTTGCGCTGGTCGACATGGGCGATGTTATCGACCACTGCGTCGAGAAAATCCCTGTCGTGAGAGATCAGCAGCAAGGTGCCGGGATAATTCTTGAGGAAGTCTTCGAGCCACAGAATGGCGTCGAGGTCCAAGTGGTTGGTCGGCTCATCGAGCAGCAATAGATCCGACGGACACATCAGTGCCTGCGCCAGATTCAGGCGCATCCGCCAGCCACCGGAGAAGTCGGCAACCGGGCGGTCCATTTGTTCGTTGGTAAAACCCAGCCCGGCGAGCATTTTGCGGGCACGGGCATCAGCGGTGTAGCCGTCGGCGCTGTCCAGCTCAGCGTGCAGACGTGCCTGTGCGGCGCCATCCTCGTCGGCTTCGGCCTTGGCCAGGTCGGCTTGGACTTGACGCAAGCGCAGGTCGCCATCGAGCACGTAGTCGATCGCGATGCGGTCGAGGGTGTCGATTTCTTGCCGCATGTGGGCAATCCGCCAGTCGGCCGGGAGCAGACAATCCCCGGAATCAGGCGTCAACTCACCCAGCAGCAAGGCGAACAAAGTGGATTTACCGGCGCCATTGGCGCCGACCAGACCGGCTTTGTGGCCGGCGTGCAGGGTCAGCTCGGCGTCTTCTAGCAGACGTTGCGGACCACGCTGTAAAGTCAGGTTCTGAAGTCGGATCATAATGGCGGCGGAGTCTACCAGCTTCCCTCTCAACTGGCGCGAATTGCACTATGCAGACTGACCTGTGGAATTACTGTTTGAACCTTTACGCCCGCCCCGGTGCAGAACCGGCGTGCCTGCACTTGCAGAGCCAGGGCCTGGATGTGTGCCTTGTGCTGTGTGCGGCCTGGCTTGAGGAGCGTGGCGTGGCCTGCGATGAGGCGCGCCTGGGGCAATTGAAAGCCTGCGCCGGGCCTTGGCAGCGTGAGGTGGTGCAGCCCTTGCGATTATTGCGAACACACTGGCGTGAACCGGCGACACGCGACGATGCGCTGGCGGCGCTGCGCGTGCAGATCAAGTCACTGGAACTGGAAGCTGAGCGGACATTATTGCAGCGCCTGGAGTCGGTGACTCAGGGCTGGTCACTCGCGCAATCGCAAGAGACTTGCGGTTGGCTGCAGAGGATGACCAGCGATGCTGGCCACCTTGATTGCGACGCGCTGCACACGCTGCGCGCCGCAATCAACAACGCTTAAGAAGCGCTGGAGGGGGTGGTAGCCGAGTTTGCTGCGGATGCCGGGGTTGGCGTTGCAGCAACAGCCGTCGTAGCGGCAACGGGCGCTACAGCAGGCTTGGCGGGGGTAGCAGCAGGCTTGGCTGCCGGCTTGGCCGCTACGGGCTTTTTAACAGCCGGTTTTGCAGCGGCTTTTACTGCAGGCTTGGCAGCGGCAGGCTTGGCGGCAGCGGCAGGTTTGGCAGCCGCTGTTTTAGCCACGGGCTTGGCAGCCACTTTCACAGGCGCTTTAACTGCAGCCTTGGCTGGCGCTTTGGAGGCAACCGGTTTAGCCGCTGCGGGCTTGGCTGCCGGTTTGGCGGCAGCTGTTTTAGCGGCTACGGGTTTAGCTGCTGGCTTGGCGGCTGCAGTTTTTGGCGCAGGTTTGGCCGTGCGAGCGGCAACCGGTTTGGCCGCAGGCTTGGCGGCCACTTTGGCAGCAGCCTTGACCGGGGCTTTAGCGACTGCCTTGGCAGCAGGTTTTTTCGCAGCTGACGCGGGCTTGGCATCACGCGTAGACAACGCTTTGCCTACCGCCTCTTTGACCCGGCCAATGCCTTGGGCCAACTTCAGGCTTTCTTGAGCATCGCGTTTGAGTTGCAGGATATAGGTGCGCGTTTCGGTTTGACGATCCTTGAGCGAATCGAGCAGTTGCTCAAGCTCTTTGACGCCCGACTTGGCTTTGGCTTGAGCCTTGGATTTGCCAGCATTGGCGGCATCCTGCAGTTTGGCGCGGGACTTGTGCAGTTTTTCCTGCGCTTTGCCGCGCTGCTTTTCAAGCTTGGCGAGCAATTTCTCAGCATCAGCCAACGCTTGGGAACAAGCGTTTTCCAAATGCTCAAGCAGACTGCCTGAGAGCTGTTGGAGCAAGTGCAACGGCGTATTAACGGGCTTCTTATTGGCCGACATGGTTTACCTCCTGGCTGAAGTGAGTGCGGCTCATACTAGACCTCTGTAACTACCGCCGCTAGGGCATGTTGACACTAAGGATAGCTGTGCGTTGCACGACGTCGAAAAACTTGTGCTGGATCAATCTTTAACCATCACAACGGCTAATTTTTGTGGGTGGTTCAACGTTATCCAAACCCCCGAATAAATCATCGCCGCACGCTTTAGCGCTGGCATAATCCCTCGCATATCACGCCGGAGAACCACCATGCCGCGTTACTTCTTAATGACGTTGTTGTGCCTTGCGCCTTTGGCTCATGCAGCCCCGGCTCCATCCCCCGATGCCGCGCACGACCTGGCCTACAGCCTGGGCGCCAGCCTGGGGGAACGCCTGCGCCAGGAAGTCCCGGATCTGCAGATAAAGGCATTGGTCGAGGCCCTGCGCACTGCCTATCAAGGCAAGCCTCTGGCGCTAAGTGATGAGCGTATCGAACAGATATTGACGCAGCATCAGGCCCAAACCGACAACACGCAAATTCCGCCTGAAAGCGAGACTGCAGCCGAGCCTGAACGTGATTTTTTGCTGAAAGAAAAACAGCAGCCTCAAGCTCGCGAGCTGGCTGACGGCATCATCCTGACCGAGCTCAAACCCGGCACAGGGGCAAAACCTGACACACAGGATTCCGTCTACGTGAGTTATGTCGGCCGTCTGCCCGATGGCACAGTGTTCGACCACAGCACCCAGCCCCAATGGTTTCGCCTGGACAGCGTAATCGCTGGCTGGCGCAGCGCACTGGTGCAGATGCCCGTCGGTGCGAAATGGCGATTGGTGATCCCCTCCAGCCAGGCTTACGGGGCTGAGGGTGCAGGGGATTTGATCGAACCCGATACGCCGCTGGTGTTTGAAATAGAGCTGTTTTCTATCCGCAAGTGAATGCTCGAAAACGAAAAACGGTGCGCCATTGCGCACCGTTTTTTTGACTTGCCCACGGCTTAAGCCTGAGCAGCTTCTTTCTGTTTGTGCGCGTTGTGCAGCACTTCGATCAGGCAATCTTCAAGCTCGAAACGCTCATCCAGCAAAGCGCCCAGAACTTTGATTTCTTCTGCCAGCTTTTCGCAGTCAGGACGATGGGCCTTGCCGTCGCAATGATCGTTGAAAGCCAGGGCCGCTTCGGTAATCACGTTGATCCGCGGGTAGATGGTCTCGGCCAGGGCAAGACCACGCTCATCATTGAAGGCCTGCGCCTCCTGATTCAGCTGCTCGTAAATTTCGAAATGGCCTGCGGAAACATAGTCGACCAGGATCTGGCAAAACTCTTTTTGAGGCCCACGCTTGGGGTTGTTTTGCTGATCGATCAGAGCAGCATAAGCACTCACAAGTTTACGGCGCTCATGCAACCAGCGATCAACCAGTTGGTGGACGCCGTTGAATCGTTCCTGAGCACTCTCACATCTTTCGAGCATGATGATCTCTCTTCCCTTGTGGGCCCATGCCACCCGACGTCAGCCGGGCCTGTGTGAACCAAAACCTGCGCGATTGCACCGGCATTGGGCGGCATAACTCCAGTAATACGTGCGGGCCAGATTATGCCCGCACGGCAACTGCTTCAAGGTACGTATGAGAGAAAATTCATACAAGCGTTTAATCCTGACTGCTACGTTACGTCGCAGCCACGGCGTAATTTGCCTGCGTGCATTGAGCGCGTTATCTGGAAAATACTCACCACGAGCAGACCGATAAAGGCCAGCAGGCTTAACTCGGGAACGCTCAAATCAAATATGGTCCAGTGAATATGAGTGCAGTCATCGCTGCCCCGATAGATCATCGAAAAAAATTCGCCGGGCGACATGCTGTGCCAGGCACAGGTCAGATCCGGCTGACAGAACATCAACTGTTCAGGCGCCAACACTTGCAGCCTGACCTGCCTCAAGGCACTCGCAGCGCCTCCAAGCGCCAGCAATGTGGAGGCAATGGAATAACACCACAGACCCAAACGCCGTGGGCCATGCACAAAAGCCAGCAGGTTGACGAGACAGAATCCCAGCAGGAAAAATCGTTGAACCTGACATAACGAACAGGGCTTTAGCCCGGGGCCATACTCCAGATACAGAGTTGCACCCATCACCAAGGCGCCGATGAGAAAGGCCAAAAAGAAAATTAAACGTGAGCCTGCCAAAAACATGGCTTTTCCGTAACAAATGAGACAGTTGGTTACGGTAGATGAAAGCCATTAGCCCTTTCAAGATGGGCCTGAGCGGATACTTCTTGAAGAAAGTTGGGAATTACCAACAAGAGCTGAAGGCTTAGAGTGCAAGCCACGTAGGAAATACCGACTCGTACCGCACCCACATTCTACTTCGGCCAGTCTGGCGTGCGCCGAAACGCAGCCAGACTGCCTTTTTCAGAGAGTCGTGGCCGTCGCTGGCAAAGGAGAGGCCAGCAAGCGTTCATCCAGCAGATTCAACCCTTCCTGAAAGAGTTGATTGCTGCGCGTTGTATCCCCTAACTGAGCCAGCAGTCGGGCCAGCTCTGCACAGGTTTCAGGGTTGCGCTCAACCTTCAGACTGCTTTCGAGATAGTCGCGGGCCTTGCCCCACAAGCTGTTTTGCAGACACAAGCGACCCAGGGTCAAGAGCAGGCTGGCGTCCCCCGGGTGGGTTTTCAACCATCCTTCGGCGACCTGCAACTGCTTGACCGGGTCGCTGCCGCGCAGCAGGCCATAGAGGCGCACCAGATGGCTGTCATAGTTGCGTTTGAGCGCCCCGCGCAACACTTCCTCAGCTTCGGCTTGCGCGCCCAACTGGCGCAACTGCTCGGCGTAGGCCAGAACCAGCGCAGGCTCCTGGCGTTGAGCCGAAGTGAGTTGTTGCCAGGAGCGCTGCAGCGATTGCAGCCCTGCCTCGCCTTCAGTTTCGCGCTGGGCCGCCAGGCTAAGATTTTGTCCCCAGGCCCGACGCTCAAGCTCGGCAAGCTCCTTGACTGGCAAAACCTTGTCCTTGCGCAACTCTGGCAGCAAGCGAATCAACGCCGCCCAGTCTCCACGCTGCTGGTGCAGACGCTGCAACTGGCGTAGCACCTGGACGTTATGCGGATGACGCTCGTGCATGGCTTGCAAGGTCACCAGCGCACCATCCGTATCGGCGCGGTCCACCTGCAGCTGGGCATGGCTCAAGGCAATGGCCAGCTCGGCTTGGGGCTGACGCTCCAGTGCGCGCTCAAGCAGGTTGTCGCTTTCCTCGTAATGCCCCTGCTCGTTGGCTGCGCGTGCGGCACCCAGGTAGTAGAGCAACGGTTGCGGTTCGGCTTCAGCGGCTCGCGCCAGATGCTTTTGCGCACTGGCCCAGCGACCTTCGGCAAGGTCCATCTGGCCTTGCTCGATGGCGATCTGAACCCGACGGCTGCGATTGCGCCGCGACCACGGGTTCACCAACCCGGTAGAAGCCGTAACCAGCTCCACCAGCAGCTTGCCTCCCCAGACCAGCAACCACAGGACTGCCAACAGAGCGAGCGTTGCCCATAAGCTGGATTCGTAGCGGAAATTTTTATAGGCGATCAGCACATAGCCCGCGTCCTCAGCGATTGCCAGGCCGATGCAGGCCGCAGCTGCAATCAACAAAAACACAATCACGTAGAAACGCTTCATGGAAGTGTCTCCTGTGCCGGGCTGGCAGCCGCTTTACCCGGCTCGTCGGCACGGACATGCCGGCGCTCCAGATAAGCCTGCACAGCACTCAGGGTGGCCGCGAGGTCCGGGGTTTTGACCGTGACCGGCTGCTTGCCGAGCTCGACCACCTGCTCAAGAATTTTTTTACTCTGCGGGTTATCCGGGTTGAAGTTGCCCTTGAGGACTTCTTGTGCCTGCGCCAAGGCCTGGGTATACACCGACTCCTGACCATTGAGGGCCGCCCACTGGGCTTGCTCCAGCGCAAGGCTCAAGGCCAGGCGAACTTGCGTCAGGCTTTGACCTGCCAACAGCGGGCGCACGTTTTTGTCGGCATTGAAGTCGATACGAATGTAATGCGAGATCTCATCCCACCACTGCGCCCAACGGCTCGCGCCATCGCCATCTGCCGTCAGGCTCGCCAGCGAATCACCTTGATTCTGATAGGCAGGGGCCAGTGCGCTGAGCTGCGCGACCTGGTCACGCAAGGCCGCCAGCTGCAAAAACAGGCCAGTGCGATCCGGCTGTTCAATGCTGCGCAGTGCCGCCAGGCTTTTTGCAAGTTGCTCGCGGGCAGCGAAAGAGCCCGGATCATTTTGCTCGCGTAAAATGGCGTCCGCCCCTTGCACCAGCGCCTGGGCGCTGGTGATGTCCTGCAGTGCCGACAAGCGCAAGGTGGCCAGCCGCAACAAGTGCTCGGCCTCGGCCAGACGCCAGTCCTTGCGGCTTTCACCCAAAACGGTTTCGAGGCGCTGGTTCAGGCGCTGCTGATCGCCTTGCAGCTGCACGACCAATTGACGCTGATTATCCAGCTCACCCGCGGAGGGTAATTGGTTGACGCGCGTCAGCAGTTGCTGCTCGCCCTGCTTGATCGACAGCGTTTGCGCGGCCAAGGCTGGCACGTCGCTCAGTTGCTGTTCGGTGGTGGCTTGCAGCTGTCGTACCTGCCACACCCCCCAGCCGCCGACGGCAATGCCGGCTGCGCCCAGCAACAGGGCGAAAACGGCCAGACCATTGCCTCGTCCCTGCGGCGCAGGGTCAGCATTTTTAGCCGGCGCGTCTGGCGCGGACTGTACGTGTTCTTTGGACAAGACTGTTTCGCTCACGAATCCATCCTTTGCATTAAAAAGCAGGTGCGGGATGTTCCCGCAGCGCCGCCAGCAAAGCCGTGGCACTCGCGCCACGACAATCCACAACGTTTTGCGCCCCGGCGCTGCGTGCCATCTCAGCAACCCGAGGGCTTGGAACAAACAATGGCAGACATCCAAGCTGCGGCCAGGTGTCGCCTGCCAATTGGCGTAAATGTTCAAAACCCTGCCCACTGCTGACCACCAGCGCGTTCAGGCGTTCCACTTTAACTCGCTGATACAGGGTCGCAGGCGGGTACGACGGCAGTTCGCGACGATAGAGTTCAAGATAGTCGACCTGCACTCCAAGGCTACGCATACGGTCCGCCAACATCTCGCGACCGCCCTCCCCGCGCAGGATCAAAACCCTGGGCTGATCACAGCCAACTGCAGCTTCGAACTCAGGCATCGCCAGCAGAGCTTCGCTGTCATCCCCGCATTGAGGGTAGCTAACATCAAGGCCGTAGTCGGCGAGAATCTGCGCGGTGGCGGCGCCAACACTGAACCACTTCTGCCGGGGCGCTTGCGGCCAGTATTGATTGACCAGCTCAAGCCCCAGACGCGCCGCAGGCTTGCTGACCACAATCACCGAGCAATAACGGTCAAGACTCGCAATCAGCGCTCGCTGCACATCAGTCAGGGCCAATGGCCTGATCGCCAGAAGTGGCAGGCTGGTGCTGAAAATCCCGGCAGCCGCCAGCTCATGGGTCAGGGCTGCCGACTCCTCAGCAGGCCGGGTCAGCAACAAGCGCCAGCCTGTCACTCGTGACCTGCCTCACCATAGACGGCTTTGAGGATATCCCCGGCGCCCTGGGCCAGCAGCGCCTCGGCCACCTGCACGCCCAGCTCGGTAGCCGCCTCACGCGGTGCCCGGGCATCAGCGCTCAGCAGCACGCCGCCGCTGGGTTCACCGACCAGTCCGCGCAGCCAGATTTGCTCGCCTTCGAGCACCGCATAGCATGCGATCGGGACCTGGCAGCCACCATTGAGGTGTTTGTTCAGAGCACGTTCTGCAGTAACGCGCACGGCGGTATCGGCATGGTGCAAAGGCGACAGCAAGGCATGGATTTGAGTATCTGCGCTGCGGCACTCGATGCCCACTGCGCCTTGGCCGCCCGCTGGCAGGCTGTCATCGATGCTGATGGCCGAGGTGATGCGGTCTTCAAAGCCGAGGCGGATCAGGCCGGCAGCTGCCAGGATGATCGCGTCGTACTCGCCCGCATCGAGTTTGGCCAGGCGGGTGTTGACGTTGCCCCGCAGAAAGCGGATCTCAAGATCCGGACGACGAGTCAGCAACTGGGCCTGACGACGCAGGCTGGACGTGCCGACAACGCTGCCATGCGGCAAGTCATCAAGGCTGGCGAAGGTGTTGGAGACGAAGGCATCACGCGGGTCTTCACGCTCGCAAATGCAAAACAGGCCCAGACCTTCCGGGAAGTCCATCGGCACGTCTTTCATGGAATGCACGGCGATGTCGGCTTCGTTCTCGAGCAGAGCCGTTTCGAGTTCCTTGACGAAAAGCCCCTTGCCGCCGATTTTCGACAGCGGCGAGTCCAGCAGCTTGTCACCACGGCTGACCATGGGCACCAGCGTCACCAAAATACCGGGGTGAGCCTGCTCTAAACGGGCTTTAACGTATTCGGCCTGCCACAGAGCCAGGGCGCTTTTACGGGTAGCGATGCGGATTTCGCGAGAGGACATGGATCAATCCGTACTGAAAAGATACGGCTGATAATAACAGCTCAGCCAAAACAGCTTTGACTTGTATCAGAAAGTCCTCGGCCTCCCTGGCCCAAAAACGGAGCACCAGCGCCTTTTTCTGCGCGAACTACAGCTGCTGCATCATTTTGCGAACACCCGCCACATGCCTTCGGCTCACGATCAGTGCATCGCCGTTGAGCCCTCTAAGGAACAGCTGGAAGTGCCCCAGCGGCGTGCGCTGCAAACGTTCGATCCGATCCCGCGCCACCAATGCATTACGGTGAATTCGCACAAAGCGTTCACCAAACTCGTCTTCGAGCGCCTTGAGTGGCTCATCGAGCAGCACTTCACCACCAGCGTGACGCAAGGTCACGTACTTATGGTCGGCTATAAAATAGATCACTTGGTCGATGGGGATCAGTTCAATGCCTTTTCGGGTTCTGGCACTGATATGACTGCGGGGACCACTGCCGGTTTGCGCGGCAGGCCGGGTGAGCGCGGCCAGCTGGATGCGATTGGGCCGGTGAGCCTCTTTCAAGGCGGCGCTCAAGTCCTGCGCAGTGACCGGCTTGATTACATAGCTGACGCCGCTGTCCTGCAGGGCCTGCACGGAGAATTCGTCCGGCGCCACGCAAAACACCACCGAAGGCGGTAGCTCGCGTTCGCATAATTTGGCTGCAACCTGCAGCCCGTCCAGGCCCGGCAAGCGGATATCCAGTAAAACGACATCCGGCTTCAGGTTTTCGATCAGGGTAAGTGCCTCTTCGCCATTTGTGGCGCCAGGCTCCAGCAACGTGTAACCCCCAAGCGTGCTGAGCAAGTGGCTCAAATGCTCGCGGGCCAGGGTTTCGTCATCAACGATCAGGACATTCATATAGCGCTGTATTCCTGCGTGAGTCTCGCACAAGGATAGCGTAGACAGGTGAAGTGACGACTGTCACGGCGATCCACGCTAAGACTAGCGCGAAGGCCAAAAAGTGCCGCAAACCTCGCAGCAAAATTCACCTGTCTCGGTTGCTCGATTTAATACCGGATACGTCTGGCAATCTACAAAGACCTGCAATGACTGATCCATACGACCAACTGTAGACGGTTGCCAAGACGAAAGTATTCAAACGATACATTTCGTTTCGGATTTTTGTTTATACCGCACTTCACACAAAAACCTGCCGACCTGCGTCAACGCCTTGATTGGCAACCCTGTTATGATCCGCAGTAACTTTTTGTGTAACTCCCCCTCAGCCGATTACGAGCGAATCCATGAGCACCGACAAGACCAATCAGTCCTGGGGCGGCCGCTTCAGTGAACCCGTCGACGCCTTCGTTGCGCGTTTCACCGCCTCCGTCACTTTCGACCAGCGCCTTTATCGCCACGACATCATGGGCTCCGTGGCTCACGCCACCATGCTGGCCAAGGTCTGCGTGCTGACCGATGCCGAGCGCGACAGCATTATCGATGGCCTCAAGTCCATCCAGAGCGAAATCGAAGCCGGCACGTTTGACTGGCGCATCGATCTGGAAGATGTGCACATGAACATCGAGGCGCGCCTGACCGATCGCATCGGCGTAACCGGCAAAAAGCTGCACACCGGTCGCAGCCGTAACGACCAGGTAGCTACCGATATTCGCCTGTGGTTGCGTGATGAAATCGACGTGATCCTGGCTGAAATTACTCGCCTGCAAAAAGGCCTGCTGGAGCAGGCAGAGCGCGAAGCCGAAACCATCATGCCCGGCTTTACGCACCTGCAGACCGCACAGCCCGTGACATTCGGTCACCACATGCTGGCGTGGTTCGAGATGCTCAGCCGCGACTACGAGCGTCTTGTCGACTGCCGCAAACGCACTAACCGCATGCCTCTGGGCAGCGCCGCACTGGCGGGCACCACCTACCCGATCGACCGCGAATTCACGGCTCAATTGCTGAGCTTTGACGCTGTTGGCGGCAACTCGCTGGACAACGTGTCCGATCGCGACTTCGCCATCGAATTCTGCGCCGCGGCCAGTATTGCGATGATGCACCTGTCGCGCTTCTCCGAAGAGCTGGTGCTCTGGACCAGCGCACAGTTCCAGTTCATCGATCTGCCGGACCGCTTCTGCACCGGCAGTTCGATCATGCCGCAAAAGAAAAACCCCGACGTGCCAGAACTGGTACGTGGCAAAAGTGGCCGTGTATTCGGTGCACTGATGGGCCTGTTGACCCTGATGAAGGGCCAGCCGCTGGCCTACAACAAGGACAACCAGGAAGACAAGGAGCCGCTGTTCGACGCAGCCGACACCTTGCGCGACTCGTTGCGCGCCTTTGCCGACATGATCCCGGCGATCAAGCCCAAGCACGCAATCATGCGTGAAGCGGCATTGCGCGGGTTCTCGACCGCTACCGACCTGGCCGACTACCTGGTTCGCCGTGGCCTGCCGTTCCGTGACTGCCACGAAATCGTCGGCCATGCCGTTAAATACGGTGTCGAGACGGGCAAGGATCTGGCAGAAATGAGCCTCGAAGAACTGCGCCAGTTCAGCGATCAGATCGAAGACGACGTGTTTGCCGTGCTGACGCTGGAAGGTTCGGTCAATGCCCGCGATCACATCGGCGGCACCGCGCCGGCGCAAGTGAAAGCAGCTGTTGTTCGTGGCAAGGCGTTGTTGGCTACCCGCTAACTTCTGAGCAATACAAAAAAACGGGCACCTTCGGGTGCCCGTTTTTTATTCAGCGCCAGTACCCGCGTTATTTCTTGCTACTGATCCAGGCCAGAAACTGCGGCATGGCGGCTTCTTTGTCAGCGCCAATTTTTTGCACGTGCGGGTTTTGCTCCAGCCGCTCCAGCAACGCTTTGGCGCCCGGCATGTCAGCCAACAGGTCCAGGCCAAACACCTTGTGCCCAACGGCGCAGGCCAGATTGACGCTGCAAGCGAAGTAAATATCCGCAACACTCAGGGTGTCGCCCGCCACATAGGGGGCGAACTTGCCGTGACGCCTCAATGAAGCCATCCCTTCCAAGAGCTCGATGCGCGCTTTTTCCTTGATCGCTTCCGGCACTTTCATGCCAAAGAATGCTTCGGGGTAACACGCACGTGCAGGCAGCTCGATGTACAGCTCGATTTCCTTCGCCAGCGCCAGCACTTGAGCGCGCTCAAACGGATCAACCGGCAACAGTTTAGGGCCTGGCTGGGTCTGTTCGATGTACTCGAGGATCACGCTGGTTTCATTGACGTAACCTTGCTCAACCCCCAGCACCGGGACTTTGCCACGGGGGCTGATAGCCAGTGCCTCAGGGGTTTGACCCGCGAAAAACGGCACTTCCTCAAACGGTACGCCCTTCTCCAGCAGCGCCAGTTTGACCATGTTGTAGTAGTTGCTGACTGCAAATCCATAAAGCTTGAGCATCACAAAGCCTCCAGGCCGTGTAGGGGTTGGCTGAAGCTGTTATAGAGCTTCGTTACTGGACTGGCTAGCAGCATCACCCGGCTGAATACCGTTAGACTGGCCATCTTTACTTAAGGAGCCTGCCATGAGCGAGCCAGTTGATATCGATAACGAAGAAGAAGAGTTCGCCGAGTCCACGCTGATTCAGGCCATTGAAAACCAGATTGAAAGCGACAACCCGCCTGCCGCTAAAGCCACGTTCAACAAGCTGACGCTGGTCGGCTACGAGCGTGAAGACATCCTGCAGATGATGGCCCACGTGCTGGCCGTGGAGATTGACGCGATCCTCGAAGAAGACCGCGCCTTCAACACCGAGTGGTACGAAACAGCCCTGCGGGCACTGCCGACGTTGCCGCCAGAAAAAAACTGAACCCCGGCTCAGCCGCGAATGGCGGGGGCTCGCTGCCAGTCCAGTTCCGTGGCCGGCATCGGGCGCCCGAACCAGTAGCCCTGACCCAGGTTGCAGTTGAGGTCGAGCAGGAACCGCGCCTGCTCGACCTGCTCGATCCCCTCGGCGTGCACCTGCAAGCCCATGCTTTGTCCCAGCGCAATGACGGCACGCACGATCGCCACATCGTCATTGTCCCCGGGCAACCCGGCGACAAATCCCTGATCAATTTTCAGTTTCTGTACAGGCAATCGCTTGAGTCGCAGCAACGATGAAAAACCGGTGCCAAAATCATCGATGGCCAGGCGCAAACCCAGCGCTCGCAGACGATGCATCTGTTCCAGTGCGACTTGAGAGTTATCCATCACCGCACTTTCGGTCACTTCCAGCTCCAGCAATGCAGGGTCCAGCCCCGTGTCTGCCAGCACCGTTGAAACCAGCGTGTACAGCTCGGGTCGCGCAAATAACCGGCTGGAAATGTTCACCGCCACAAATGACAATTTCAGGCCAGCCGCTTGCCACTGAACCATCTGCCAACAGGCCTGCTCCAACACCCAGGCGTCAATTTCTGCAATCAATCCGGTGCGCTCGGCGATCGGAATAAACTCTCCCGGCGACAACAGCCCCCGCAGTGGATGTTCCCAGCGCACCAGCGCCTCAACACCAATCAGGCGACTGGTTTGCAGATCGTGCACAGGCTGGTAATACACGCGCAGCTCATGCTGTTCCAGGGCACGGCGCAAATCCCCGGCCACCTCAATACGGTACTGCGCATGGGCTGTCAGATCTTCGGTGTACAAGGCATAGCCTTCACGCCCTGTGCTTTTGGCCTTGAACAGGGCCGAGTCGGCATTGCGCAGCAATTGCTCGGCATTCAATGCGTCTTTGGGGAATACGCTGATACCGATACTGGCGCTGATAAACAGCTGGTGTTTATCGACATCGAAGGCGCCTTTCATGACCTCCAGCACCTGTTGCGCAGCATTGGCGGCATGGGCCACTTGCGGGCAATTATCGACCAGCACGGCAAACTCATCGCCACCCAGTCGAGCCACGGTGAAGCCTTTGCCAAATACCCTCTGCAAACGGTCCGCGACTGCCTTGAGCAAAAGATCACCGACGTTATGGCCCAGGCTGTCGTTGATGATCTTGAAGTGGTCGAGGTCGACCATCAGCAGCGCACAGCCCGTCTGATGGCGCTGCGCAGAAGCCAGAGCCTGCTCGGTACGGTCAGTAAACAACAGTCGATTGGGCAAGTCAGTCAGCGGATCGTGATGAACAAGTCGTGCCAGTTCGCTCTGGGAGTTCTTGATCGCGGAAATGTCTGAAAAAACCGCGACATAGTGAGTGACCTGACCCTTGTCATCGGTAATCGAGCGGACTGTCTGCCATTGCGGGTAAATCTCGCCACTTTTACGCCGGTTCCAGATCTCTCCGTGCCAGTCACCGCTTTCGTCTATCGACTTGAAGATCGCCTCATAGAACGCAGGACCATGGCGACCCGACTTGAACATGTTCGGTCGATGGCCCAGCACCTCTTCGGCCGAGTAACCGGTGATCTCAACCAACGCTCGGTTCACATGCACAATTACACCGCGACTATCGGTGACCAGCACCCCTTCGCGCGTGCAATCAAAGACCACGGCCGCCTGGCGCAAGCGTTCCTGATCCTGACGCTGACGCTTCAAGCCGGGGCTCATGCCCAAAAAACCGAACAGGCGAGCCCGGGCGAAGAAAATCAGTACGGCACTGAAAAAGGCAAAAACATAACCGTTTATCAGCTGCCAATGCGCCAGCTGCGCTGAATCATCGAAATAACTGTTCAATAAATGATCAGTTGTCAACAGCCAGAAAACCGATAGCAGCCCGTATAACAAGGCCGTACGCAAGGCATCTCGGGAGGAAACAGACATAAGAAAGTTAAAGCACCTACAAAAAAATGGGAATTATAGTGTAAGAAACATCCAGCCACTCTTATCTGAAAGGGCGACTGGTTTTATCTGGCTGCATGGTGATAATGCGTGTTGCAGTTTTTTTCATCTTCCCGAGGGCCAAACAGCCTATGTGGTACAACGGTTTTCTCGACTTGTCGGCCTGGCAACTGGTGGCAGTCACTCTGTTGATGACCCACGTGACCATTATCGGTGTCACGGTTTATCTACACCGCTACTCAGCCCATCGCTCGCTGGAGCTTAACGGTGGCCTGAAACACTTTTTCCGCTTCTGGCTGTGGCTGACCACGGCGCAGAACACCCGTGAGTGGACAGCCATCCACCGCAAACACCACGCCAAATGCGAAACCGTCGATGACCCGCACAGCCCGGTTATCAAAGGGTTATCGACCGTTTTGCGAAAAGGTGCAGAGCTGTATCGCGAAGAAGCTCAAAATCCTGAAACATTGCGTATTTACGGCAAAAACTGCCCTGAAGACTGGATTGAGCGAAATGTTTACTCGCGTTACAAAATGCTGGGCGTGGCAATCATGCTGGTCATCGACCTGCTGCTGTTCGGTGCCATCGGCCTGACCATCTGGGCCATTCAGATGATGTGGATTCCGGTATGGGCAGCAGGCGTGGTCAACGGCCTGGGCCATGCTGTGGGTTATCGCAACTTTGAATGCCGCGACGCTGCCACCAATCTGGTGCCGTGGGGCATCATCATTGGCGGCGAAGAGCTGCACAACAACCATCACACCTACCCCAATTCGGCCAAGCTGTCGGTCAAGAAGTGGGAGTTCGACCTGGGCTGGGCCTGGATAAAAGTCTTCAGCTTTTTGCGCCTGGCCAAAGTTCAGCGTGTAGCGCCAATTGCCCACCGGGTGGAAGGCAAAGGCAATCTGGACATGGACACCGCGATGGCGATCCTCAACAACCGTTTCCAGATCATGGCCCAGTACCGAAAGCTGGTCATTGCACCGCTGGTTCAGCAAGAGCTGGCCAAGGTCGATCACTCGGTGCGTCACCAGTTCCGTCGCGCCAAGCGCCTGCTTTCACGGGAGACCAGCCTGCTTGAAGAACGTCATCACCAGCGTATCGAAACGATGCTGGAGCACAGCCATTCGCTCAAAGTGATTTACGAAAAGCGCCTGGCCCTTCAACAGATCTGGGTCAAGACCAGCACCAATGGTCACGACATGCTGGCAGCGATCAAGGAATGGGTACACGAAGCAGAAGCCAGCGGGATTCAGTCGCTGCGCGAATTTGCTCACCAGCTCAAGACCTACTCGCTGCGTCCTGCGACGGTTTAAAGACTGGCCCGCCCCCACCGATCAGGTGGGAGCGGGCATGCTCGCTCCCACCACTACGGTTTATCGATCAGCTGCGAAAGCTGCGACATACCCACCCGCAACAAGCGAGCCGTCTTCCCGCCAGCCACCTGGGCAATCCCTTCTTCTGACTCCAGATTGGCCACTTGCGCCGCAAGATTCATCACCAGCGCTTCGCGCGAATACACCCCGCCACCCAAGTGATAAATCGCAGCTATCAACTCGCGCAACTCCAGCGGCAAGCGCCAGCGCGTGCGTAACGCCGAGCCGTAGGCGGCCCCGAATTCGCTCAGAGATGAGTCAATGGCCTGGGTGTCCAGCTCACCACCGGCCTGCTGCCACTCCTCAAGACTGCGCAACAAGGCCAGATCGCCCAATCGATGCAACAGCCCGGCACAATAGCAACGCTCCTGATCCAGATTGAGCATGCCCGCGAGCGTACGGCCGTAGTGCGCCGTACGCAGTGACACAGCCCACTGCTGTTCGGCGTAATCGGCCAGGCAAGGGTCCGTCAGTTGCGGGTTGCGCTTGAGGGTCAGCCCAAGGACCAGATTCATGCTTTGCGCAGCCCCCAGCGACTGCAACGCTTGTGCAAGAGTCTGGGCAGGGCTGGGGCGATGGTGTGCAGCGCTGTTGGCCGCCGCAATCATGACAGCGGTAATTTGCGGATCAGTGCCCACGCCCTGCTCAAGCCGTTCAAGGTCCAGTCCTTCTGGAGCGAGACTGCTCTTGAGCGCCGACTGCACATCAACCAGCAGCGGTGCACCATCAGAAGATGCACGGCGCTGCTCCAGAAACTTCCTGAGGGTCATGCCGGGGGCCAACGGTGGTGCTTCGCACGAAATCTCTTGCCCTGCATTGAGCAGCAGCCCCTTGAGCCGCATGGTCAGGCCGGCAATGTCCAGCGGTGTCGTCAGGTAGGCTGTTGGCGCCAGCGGCAATGCTTCGCGCACACTGGCGCTGTCATTGCGCGCACTCAGCAAAATAAAAGGCTGCGCTGGAACAGCCCGGCGCTGACGCACAGTGCGCAACAAATCCAGGCCGCTGACTCCGGGCAAATCACGATCAGCAATCACAAGTCCGTAGTGTTTTTTGCTCAACTGCGCGAGCGCTTGCTGACCATCCCCACATACATCCAGCTGGGCATCACAACGTACCGTCAGTACCACCTGCTTGAGCAAGTCCTGAGTCCAGGGGTCGGCCTCGGCAATCAATACAGTGGGCACCGCGCTTAAATCTACAACCGTCATCCAATTTTCTCTCCGCACAATGCCTGCACCTTAGTCAAAGGCCGCACGCGGTTACAGAAAAAATCACCCAAACAGATAGTTCAAACGCAAAAAAACCGCCGAAGCGGTTTTTTTGTGTCTCAGATCACACCCTCAAGGGTGGACTCAAGCCAGTTCAGCGAAGCACTCTTCGATGATGGCCAGGCCTTTGTCCAACTGCTCGTTTGGCGAAGTCAGTGGAACCAGCACACGCAGCACGTTGCCGTAAGTGCCGCACGACAGCAGGATCAAACCTTTGTCGCGAGCCTTGGCAACCACTTGCGCCACTGCAGCCGCGTTTGGCTTGTGGGAATCGCCGCCTTCGAACAGCTCGACCGCAATCATCGCACCCAGGGCACGCACGTCACCGATCACCGGGTACTTGGCCTGAATGGCCTTGAGGCCAGTGACCAGACGCTCGCCAACTTCTTTGCAGCGATCCAGCAGGTGTTCTTCTTCAAACACTTCAAGCACTGCCAGCGCAGCTGCGCAAGCAATCGGGCTACCGGCATAGGTGCCGCCCAGACCGCCTGGAGCGATAGCATCCATATATTCCGCCTTGCCACATACACCGGCCAACGGGAAGCCGCCAGCGATGGATTTGGCGAAGGTGGTCAGGTCGGCAGCAACGCCCATCTGTTCCATCGCGAAGAAGGTGCCAGTACGGCCAGCGCCGGTTTGCACTTCGTCAGCAATCAGCAGGATGCCGTGCTTGTCGCACA
Source organism: Pseudomonas sp. DSV-1 (assembly GCF_035830915.1). Taxonomy (NCBI): domain Bacteria; kingdom Pseudomonadati; phylum Pseudomonadota; class Gammaproteobacteria; order Pseudomonadales; family Pseudomonadaceae; genus Pseudomonas; species Pseudomonas sp. DSV-1. The sequence continues at coordinate 5,020,729 of NZ_JAYMYG010000001.1, forward strand.
GCTCGCGCAGGCGGGCCATGAATGCCTTCGGCGCCACGTAGAAGCCACCTTCGCCCTGTACCGGCTCGATGATGATAGCGGCGATGTCTTTAGGCTCGGCATCGTTTTTGAAGATGCGCTCGATGCTGGCGATGGAATCGTCAACCGAGACGCCATGCATTTCGCACGGGAACAGTGCGCGGAAGATGCCGCCTGGCATCAGGCCCATGCCTGCCGAGTACGGTACGACTTTGCCGGTCAGGCCCAGGGTCATCATGGTGCGACCGTGGTACGCGCCGGTGAAAGCGATCACGCCAGCACGGCCTGTGGCAGCGCGGGCGATTTTCACGGCGTTTTCAACGGCTTCAGAGCCGGTGGTGACCAACAGGGTTTTCTTGTCGAAATTACCCGGCACCTTGGCGTTGATCTTTTCGCACAGCTCAACGTACGGCTCGTAAGCCAGTACCTGGAAGCAGGTGTGGGTCAGCTTGGTCAGTTGCTCTTGCACGGCGGCAATGATTTTCGGGTGCAAGTGACCGGTGTTCAGAACAGCGATACCGCCTGCGAAGTCGATGAACTCGCGGCCTTCAACGTCGGTGACGGTAGCGTTTTTTGCCGATTCGGCGAAGATCGGGTGAATCTGGCCAACACCGCGCGGTACAGCGGCTTCACGGCGTTTCATCAGGGATGCGTTGGTCTTGTTGCTCATGGTGTCCTCATTCGCCGCTCTTCAAACGGCAGGGTTCAAGGCTGACGCGCCTGGGAGTCAACGATGCCAGCATTCGATGATCGACTGGCATGGCGCTCCCGGCCACAGGAACTAACAGTTTGAAACGCAGGGGAGGCATCGCTCTCGTGCCCCCGCTGCCGAACCACCTGCCGGGTTAGATGCCCAGGCAGAGATATTTGATTTCCAGGTAGTCTTCGATGCCGTACTTGGACCCTTCACGGCCCAGGCCCGAAGCCTTGATACCGCCGAATGGGGCGACTTCGTTGGAGATCAGGCCGGTGTTCACACCCACCATGCCGTACTCCAGGGCTTCCGCCACACGGAACACGCGGCTCAAGTCGCGGGCATAGAAGTACGATGCCAGACCGAACTCGGTGTCGTTGGCCATTGCGATCACTTCAGCTTCATCTTTGAAGCGGAACAGTGGCGCCAGCGGGCCGAAGGTTTCTTCTTTCGCTACGGCTGCGTTTTTCGGCACGTTGATCAGGATGGTCGGCTCGAAGAAGCTGCCTTCCATGCTGTTGCCACCGGCCAGCAGGGTGGCGCCTTTGCTCAATGCGTCAGCAATGTGTTCTTTGACCTTGGCCACGGCCTTGTCATCGATCAGGGGACCTGTGGTGGTGCCTTCGTCCAGACCGTTGCCGATCTTGAGCTTGGCCACGGCCACTTTCAATTTTTCGGCAAAAGCGTCGTAGACCGAATCCTGAATGTACAGGCGGTTTGCGCAAACGCACGTCTGGCCGTTGTTGCGGTATTTGGAAATGATCGCGCCTTCGACGGCCTTATCCAGGTCCGCGTCGTCAAACACGATGAAGGGTGCGTTGCCGCCCAGTTCCAGCGACACTTTTTTGATGTCCTTGGCGCATTCGGCCATCAGCTGACGACCGATTTCGGTCGAACCGGTGAAGGACAGCTTGCGCACGATCGGGTTGCTGGTCAGCTCGCCGCCGATGTCACCCGCACTGCCGGTCACAACGCTCAGCACGCCTTTAGGGATGCCGGCACGGTGTGCCAGCTCAACCAGCGCCAGCGCCGAAAACGGAGTTTGCGAAGCAGGCTTGATCACCATGGTGCAGCCAGCAGCCAAAGCCGGGCCCGCTTTACGGGTGATCATGGCCGCCGGGAAGTTCCACGGGGTGATTGCAGCGGTCACGCCAATCGGTTGCTTGATCACGATCAGGCGCTTGTCTGGCTGATGGCCCGGGATCACGTCGCCATAGACGCGCTTGGCTTCTTCGGCGAACCATTCGATGAACGAAGCGGCGTAAACGATCTCGCCCTTGGCTTCGGCCAGAGGCTTGCCTTGTTCCAGGGTCATCAGGCGACCAAGGTCGTCCTGGTTTTCGATCAACAGCTCAAACCAGCGACGCAGCTTGTTTGCACGCTCTTTGGCGGTCAGGGCACGCCAGGCTGGCAACGCTTTGTCAGCGGCTTCAATGGCGCGACGGGTTTCAACCGCGCCCATTTTTGGCACTGTACCGATGATTTCACCGGTAGCCGGGTTGTTGACCTTGATTGTCTGGCCACCGTCCGCATCGACCCAAGCACCATCGATATAGGCTTGTTGGCGGAACAACTGTGCGTCTTTGAGCTGCATGTGGGCTTTCCTTAACAGCACCGCGCAGGCGCGGAGCGAATTATTAATAGTAGAAAGGCGCCATAGAAGGCTGCCGTCAGGAAGTCATTCACTGCCAAAGTATCTAGAAAACGCACAAAGAGTTAGCCGTGCGGTTTAGCACTCAGACAAGAGCGTTTGAAATCTCAAACGAATCCTAGGGTCAAAGGGGGTAAAGGACAATAGCCTGTTCGAAAAAAAGAACAAGCGGCCATCTTTTACCGCTTTTCCCCCGGCCCACATTAATAGCCCATAACGCACCAACAAACACCTGACGAATCAGCAGCATGGACGGGGGACACGCAGATGAGTATTATGGCGCCCGCGTCGCACCAGTAGCTCAGCTGGATAGAGTACTGCCCTCCGAAGGCAGTGGTCGTGGGTTCGAATCCCGCCTGGTGCACCATCTTCTTTCCCTTGTCCAAGGGAACAGCGTCAAAACCAAGATTCCCCAACGCATTTTTGCCTCTCGCCGAGAATCCGGTGAGTCGTCGTGTGCCTGTGTTTCGGGGTTTTTTTCAGCTAAACGTCAGCCAGGTTAAATTTTTATGGGCAACTGACGAAAGGCTGGTTACTATACGCGGCGTTTCGCGGAGAGCTGGCCGAGTGGCCGAAGGCGCTCCCCTGCTAAGGGAGTACACCTCAAAAGGGTGTCGGGGGTTCGAATCCCCCGTTCTCCGCCATATTTACGCCGTCTATAGATGCGTTCCCTTATTCAAGGGAACCGTGTTTACCCCCCTCAAAAAATGAACACGACGTGCAGTTGCGCGTGGTTTTTTCGCGCCTGCATAAATCCAGTGGGAGCGGGCTTGCTCGCGATTGAAACGCTGCGGTCTTCAGAAAAACCGCAGCGCTCCCACGAATGATTTACTGCTGGCTGGCGACACCGCCAAAGCGTGTGGTCATTGCAGTGATGAAGTCTTCAAGGCTCATTTTCTGACCATTGAGGTCCACCAGGCCTTCTGCGTAATTGAGCGAAGCCAGGATGTTGTTGCCATCCACTTTGGCCAACCCGGTTTGCACGGCCATCACACCTGCCATCTCACTGTTCATGCTGGCCATTTTGGCAATGGTTTGCGGGTCAGTTTGACCGACCAGTTGCGCCTGAACAGCTGACAGGTCAGCAATCATCGGCTTGGACAACTGCAGTTTTGCATCCAGCGCAGTCAGCATTTGCTTGGTGACTTCGATAGGCGCCGCCTCAAACGAGGTTGGCTTCGCCAGGCTCATGGCAACGTTGAGCTGGCTTTCGCCGTTTTCGGTTTTGATCGTGAACTTTTCCAGCGCCAGCTGCGGTTTGGCGGCCAGCAGTTTTTCAACCTCTACCTGCATCAACACTTGTTCGGCCGGGGTCAGCGGTGTTTGCGGCAAGGTGCCGTCAGCCTGAGGCTGGAATTTGTTCTGGTAGATCTGCAACAGCGCCTGCATGGCCGGGATGTCGAGGCTGCTGGCAGTGAGGACCATTTGCGCGCTGCCCACTGGCTTGCCGTCCAGGGTGATGTCACCCACTTGGTAAGACAGGCGCCCGGACATCAGGTTGCCAGTAGCGGAAGAAGAATCCGCGTACTCGAAGTTTTTGAGCTTGATGACCGATTGTGCGGCGCCATACGTCAGTTGGCCTTCGCTCAGTACCATCACGTTCTGGCCGAGATAGAAGCCAAATGGCGTTTTTTTCAGGTCGCTGGCGAGGGTCAGACCATTGAGTTCGACCAGTACGGGCGGGTTGTCGACCGTGACCGCGTGGAGCTTGAGGTGGTCCATGTAGCCTTTGGCTTTCAGGTTCTGGCCATCGGCATCGGTTTGAGCCTCCATGGTCAGGCCCGAGAAGCTGAAGCTGGAGTTGTCGTCCAGCTTGGTCTCAAGCGCCACCAGTTCCATATGACCATCAACCGAGCGGTTGTAACCCATGGTGACCTGGCCTTTGAGCGGCGTCTGATCCTTGGTTGCAGCGAACCACTTTTCGGTGAAAGGGGATTTTTCCAACGCGTAATTGTTGACTGCCATCACTGGCATCCACTTGAACGTCTTGATGCGCGACCACGGCAGCGGGCCATGCTCGATGTTATCGACAAACAGCAACTCTACAGGTGATGCGTCCGGGCCCGCTTTGTCGTCCTGGAGTTTCAGGCGATAGTGCGCGGTGCTGCTGTAGAGGTTGCGCTCAATAGACACCAGTTCGAGAGTGCCGTGGGTGGTGGAGCCTTGAAGTTGGGTTGCCAGCTCCTGGTTGGATTGCTCAATCGCGGCCTGCAACACACCTTCGATTTTGCTGCCGGTGTACCACGCCCCGGCGGTATTCAGTGCTCCAACAACAATCACAATCCCTGCCAGCACGCCTAATGGTTTGTTCATCAATTGACCCGTTCAATGTCCGTTGTGTTGAAAGTAAAAGCGGTCTTTGCAAAGCCCTTCATGGGCCCAAAGTGCTAGCAGGTTAACACTGGCGACAGAGCAGGCGCTGCTCTTGAGTAACGCCAGGCCTCATGCAGGTTGAGCGTAACGCTGGTCGATCTCGTCAAGTTGATGATCAAAGCTCTTGAGGCTGGCACTCCAGGTGTACACCAGCACTTCCAGGTCGTGGTCGATGCAGGTTTCTCCTACGGAATTGAAAGATACATCCGAGTAATCTAGCTGATAGCGCTCACGGGCCATCGCCGCGGCGACATCCGAGAGCTCACGCGCAGTGTCGAGCCATTGGCGATCTTCGGATGGCAGGGCTTTATCGAGTTGCAGGCATTGGGCTTTAAGGGCATCCAGGCTCTTTTCCAGCGGGGTGCCGGTCAGTTCGCCCATGAACTCCTGGAAGGTTCGGCCCGGCTGCCAGTAGCTCCCCCAGAAATAGCGATCGAATACCGTTTCGACCCGGCGCAATGCAACCTTGGTGTCCCATATAAGGACACGGGTCTGGCCTTGGGTGATCTGGCGCTTTTTGATTTGCCGGGTTTGCACCAGGGCGCAGGCCACTACCACTATGGCCAGTACGGCAATCAGGGCGCTGGCACTGTCGAGAAAGATCATTGCCTTGTCGATCTGGTGCGCCAGCATGATGCCGTAGAAGTAAGTCGCCGAAAGCAGCACTACCGCCGCTACAGCACACCAGAAACCGGGAGCATAAGGGTTTTTCATTATTAGTATCCCCATCAGGCATGGTCTGCACGATGAGGAGGGCTACAGACCCGCAAACGCCCTGAACCATCGTTCTGATACCGATAATTCAGAGCATAGCAACGCTGTCAGGGTTTAGCGTTTGCAGGGGCGTGCGTTCGTCCACTTTCCCAGCCGCCACCCAGGGCCAGAAACAGATCGATCTGGCTCATGGCTACCTGGGTATTGGCAGCCGACAATTGCGCGCGCATGTCGGTGTAGGTACGGGTTGCTTGCAAGTCGGCCAAAAATGACTCGCGCCCGGCCTGGAAGAACTGATGGGTCTGATCGGCCGCGGTTTTTGCCGACTGCTCTGCATCTGCCAATGCATCGCGGCGCTGCAACAGCGCGGTGTATTGCACCAGACTGGTCTGGGTTTCACGGATGGCGTTGAGCACTACGCCGTCGAACCTGGCCAATGCCCCCTGGGTAACAGCCTCTGCTTCACGAATTCGGGCTCGCGAGCCATTGGTCGGAATCGTCCAGCTCAGCATCGGGCCAAAGCCCCAGCGGTTGGTGGGCGCCGTACCCAGATTGTCGATGATGCCCACCGTGCCAATGCTGGCACCGATGCTGATGTCCGGGTACAGGGAGCCCGTGGCGACACCTATCTCAGCGGTCGCTGCGGCCAGATGGCGTTCGGCCTGACGCACGTCAGGGCGGCGCTTGAGCAACGCTGCACCGTCACCTACAGGCAGCAGTTGCGCGATGTGCGGCAGCTCGGCACAGGTGGCAACGCCAGATGGCAGTTGGTCCAGCGGCTTGGCCAGCAACATGGACAGGCGGAACAAACCGGACTGGCGCAACGCCTCGTAACGAGGCAATTCTGCCCGCAACGATTTGAACTGGGTTTCGGAGCGGGTGACTTGAGTTTCGTCGCCGCGGCCCGCATCACGCAGACGTTGGGTCAGGCTGGTGCTTTGCGCTTGCAGCCTGAGGGATTCATCAGCGATGTGGTGTTCTTCATTGGCTGCGCACACTTGGGTGTACGCCCGCACCACATCCGCTACCAGGGTGATGCGCGCGGTGTCGGCGGCAGCCTGAGTTGCGTCGGCATTGGCCTGCGCCGCTTCGATACCGCGCTGCAAGGTGCCCCACAAATCGAACTGATACGAGGTGCTGATGCCCAGGTCGCCGACGTTGGCCACCGGCACCTTATCCGCCAGCAGGAAGGCTTCCCCGGACTCTTGCAGACGCTGAGCGCCCGCCTTCACCGAGCCACTCCAGCCTCCGGCCGACTGCGCCTGCTCAACCTGAGCCCGCGCCCGCGACAGGTTCGCCGCCGCGACCCGCAAGTCGGTGTTGGAGGCCAGCGCCTGACGTACCAGCTCGTTGAGTTTCGGGTCTTGGTAGAGCTTCCACCAATCATCGGGGACCGGCGCGGACATCACATTGGCACCCTCGCCCGCCAGTTCACCCTGCAAGTCCGGGCGTTGCATGGCCGCGTCTTTGGGCAAGTGGTAATCAGGGCCAAGCAACTGGCAACCGGACAGCAGCAAACCCAGCCCTACGGCTGCCAGGTGAACGGCTTTCATCGCGCACTCTCCGGGGCAGGCCTGTCTTTGGACGAGTCTTCGATAATGGACACTGTCGCAGTGCGACCGGCGATCATGCGAAAGTCCTCCGGCACATCATCAAACACAATGCGCACCGGAATCCGCTGCGCCAGCCGTACCCAGCTGAACGCCGGGTTGACGTTGGGCAGCAGGTTCTGGCCGCTGGTACGGTCACGGTCTTCGATACCCGCCACGATGCTTTCGACATGACCACGCAAACGGGCATTGTCGCCAATCACGCGGATATCAACGCTCTGACCGACATGGATGCCATCGAGCTTTGTCTCCTCGAAATAACCGTCGATATGGAACGAGGTGCTGTCGACAATCGACAACACAGGCCGCCCCGCCGTGACGAACTCATTGACCCGGGGTGCCCGGTCATTGACGTAGCCATCAACCGGGCTGCGCACGACGGTACGGTCCAGGTTCAGCTGAGCACTGTCCACGGCCACCTGGGCCTCGGTGAGCGCGGCCTGAGCGCGCATTTCACGGGACTGGCTTTCTTCGAGCAGCTCACGGGCGACCAGATTACCCAGCCCCTTGTTACGACGGCTTTCACGCTGGGCTTGCGCCAGGGTTTCCTTGCGATCGGCAACCGTGGCCTGGGCTTGGCGCAACGCCAGTTTGAAGCGTTCCTGATCGATGACAAACAGCACCTGGTCACGGGTGACGAGCTGGTTGTCACGCACATCGACCTGCTTGATCAAGCCCGAGACATCGGGGGCTATTTGCACAATGTCGGCTCGGATGTGGGCGTCGCGGGTCCAGGGAGCAAACATGTAATACATGGACATGCGCCAGACCACGACGCAGGCAAACGTCACCACCAATAAGGTGAGAACGACACGGCCCAAGGTCAGTAAAGGTTTTTTCATGTCATCAGATATCGACTAAACGAATCCACAACGCCGAGTAACAGAGCGTAGAGACCGACGTTGAACAAAGCCCGGTGCCAGACCAGACGGTAAAAGTGCACACGCGTGAGTAACCCGTGAACCACCAAAAACAGTAAATAGGTAATGCCCATCAATACCAGGAGCGTGGGCAGGAATACCCCGCTGATATCTACATCACCGATCATAGCGGCGCTCCATCAATGCTTTGAGCCTGAGGATGTGACAGGTCGTCGTTGTCGACGATAAATTCGACGCCAGGCAGCAAAGCCAGACGCAGCCCGCTAAGGGCATGCAGCAGGTGCACCCGCGCTTCGCCTTCGCCTTGCAGGTCGTTGGCGTTGAGGGCGCGACGAGTGCGGTCCATGGTCATTTGCAGGCCAAGGGGCATTGGCAAACGCTCACCCGCCTTGAGGCAGGCGCAAAAGTAGTCACCCACATCGCTCACCACCTGACGCAACAGCCGTTGCGGTATACCCGTGACCCTTGGCGCATAGGCCAGCAAGTCCAGAAGGTTGAGTGCAACCCGCAGATCACGCAGAGCGCTGCCCGTGTCCTGCCCGGTCAAGGCCAGACGCGGCAAGTGCTGCATCAGGCGATCAAGCATTTGCGCCCCCATGTGCCGGTGCTCGGCCAGAGTCGCGGGCTGGGTCAGGGTGACGATGTCGCGCCAGCTGAAACGCGTCAGACGCTTGGCCGCCAGCTCGGCACCGAACGGACGCGCAAGCAGGGTCCAGACGAAGGCAAACAGCAGACCGATAGGGCCTGCCAGGTTGGCGTTCATGAACACCATGAAGTCCGCATCGTAGGCGCCCTGGATGCTGATAAACGAAGCGGTGTTGACGATGGTCAGCAATGTGCCCAGGTAAAAACGCGGTTGTACGGTCAGGGTACCCACGCAGATGAACGGCACTGCGAACGCCAGTACCAGCATCGGAAAGTCGTGCAGGTTGGGCAGGATTACAAACAGGTACAGGCTGGCGAACACCACCGACAGCGAGGTCCAGAAAAAGAATCGGTAGATCTGCGGCGCCGGGTCGTCCATCGAGGCAAAAAAACTGCAGGCCACCGCGGCCAGAATCACGGCACTGGCGCCGTCGGTCCAGCCGAGCAATATCCACAGCACTGAGGCGACGACAATCGCAGTCACGGTGGAAAATGCCGAATAGAGCATCAGCCCGCGATCGAGAAACGGCGTCAGCCGCCCAAGGCGCCAATGCCGGTATACGGCACGCCAGACATCCTGACTGCCGGTCGATATGGCTTTTTGCAGGCTGCGACAGTCTTGCCACAGGTCGATCCATTCGCCCAGTCGATACAGCACGTTGGAAAAGACCAATTGGCGACGATCATCCAGCGCCGCGGCACTGGGTTGTAACGCTTCGAGTTCATGGCGCAATGCTTGCCAATGCTCGATCGAAGCCCCTTCCCGGGTACTTTCAAGCCACAGCTGAGCATGGTCGAGCAAAGGAGTGACTTTATCGAGCAGTTCAGGGGCGCGACGCTCCAGCGCGTAGAGTGCGTCGTCCAGTGCATCGACCACGGGTAACAAGTGGATCATGCGCCCGCGCAACTCTTTGGTATTGCGCACGGTCTGCGGGTGCGCGCCCTCATGGGGCAGTTGGCCAATCATCATTTCAAGACTGTTGAAGGTCGTGACCATCGATGCGCGCAGGCCGCTGGCTTTGCTCGGCTCAACGTCGCGAGCCAGAAAGTGCTTGCTGTAATTGCTCGCATCGGCGAACCACTTGGCCGCCGAGTCGATAAAAACCGGGGTCAAGCGGCGAGGCCAGAACATGCTGCCGACCACCGCCGCGCAGACTATCCCGAGCATGATTTCCTCGGTACGCGAGACGGCGATGTCGAAGACGTTCAGCGGATTATCCACAATCGGCAAAGCGATCATGGGCATGGTGTAACCGGCAAGCATGAATATGTAGCTGTTGGCAGTGCGCAGGTGCAGCGACAGAAACAGCAAAATGCCGGTCCAGAGCGCGATCACCAACACCAGCAGAAATGGCGTTTGCACAAATAGCGGGACAAAAAATACGGCAGCCGCAGCGCCGATCAGGGTGCCTAGTGCGCGGTACACCGCCTTGGAACTGGTAGGCCCGACGAAGGGGCTCGAGACGATGTAAACCGTGGCCATGGCCCAATACGGACGGGGCATTTCCATTAACAATGCGATATACAGCGCGATCATCGATGCGGCGAACGTGCGCACACCATAGAACCAGTCACGGGCAGGCGGCATGCTGCTGAAAAACCCGTTCAATTCATCGCTCCGTCAGGCAGTTGACCGGCCGCTTCAAAGGCTTTGATCACACGCAGTGCGGCTTCCTGGTCAGCCAGCGAAATGCCTGCCAGAGCCGCTCTTCTCAGTTGCACGAGTTGGGCTTCAATCGATTGCACCAGGACGCGTCCGGTGTCGGTAAGACTCAGGGTTTTGGCGCGTCGGTCGCTGGCATCTTCACAGCGGCGTACGTAGCCGGCCTTGCACAGCTGATCGAGCAGACGCACCAGCGACGGGCTTTCCATCCCGGCAGCATGGGCCACGGTGACTTGTCTCACCCCCTCCCCCAAGCGCCCGATAATCAGCAGCGGCATGGCACAGGCTTCGGAAATGCCGTAGTTGACCAGCGTAGCCTGGCAGACGCGACGCCAATGGCGAGTCGCAACCACCATGCCGGTGCTGATGCTCATTTGCAGTGGATCGAGAGTGTCAGGCAAGAGGCGTCACATAATGTTAGTTTGCTAACTATTAATATTGCGCGGCCAGATGATCACAGTCAAGTGTTGCCATTTATTTCTGCTTACCTACGATCGGTTTTGTGCGCAGCATGAGGTTCAGTTGGTCGACGATTTCAGCCCAATCGGCATCCTCAAGATGCTCTTCACGCAAAAACGCCGCTTGGGCAGGCGTCCAGAAAAATGCGTCTTCGAGCTTCAGGTCAGGCTTGAGCGGTGAGTGGGTTGTGACAAATTTTTCGATATCTTCGGGGCTGGACGGCAGGCCCAGTTGTTTGAATAAGGACGGGAGGCTATGGGTTGGCTTTTGCATTGAGTTGACTCCATTCAGGTTCAGGGCCGCATTCGGCCCCAAGGCAAGTCAAATATAGTCGAGCCTGGGTGTCATCGACGGCCAAGTCCTGTGCTTTGTGCCAACCTGCTGGAATAGAGCCGAAATCATCCGGCAGTTCTTTGCTACTGATCAGCCAGACCCGCCCCGTACCGGCCGGCAAGTCTGCCAGTCGATCAACATAGATTTTGGCCCCATTGGCGTTCACCAGGGTGCCAAACCCGTAGTTGTTAGGACGTCCGGATGCGCCGCTGTCTGTGGGCGGCGTGTAGAGCAGGGGTTCAATCCCGGTCTTGTTGTAGTAGACGTAACTGAAGTACCAGAACAGGTCACTGACTACGATTCGGTCACCAGGCAGGAACTGTTGGTTTACGTGCTCAACCAGACGATCAAAATGGTCGGCATCGCTGCTGAAGTTACTGCGCAGGCCCACCAACTCAGTGCCAACAAACAGTGACAGAAGTGCGAAGGCCAACGCACGCTTGTGCTTGAGCAGGCGATCCACTGCGATCGCCACAAGCAGTGGCAAGCCAAGTGCGGCAAACATCACGTAACGCTCGATAAACAGCGGCGAGACAAACGACACGGCGTAAATGGCCAGGATCGGCAGCAGGGTGTAAATCACGATCAATCCAGTGAATTTATGCCGGGATGAATCGCGAACCGCCATCCATACCAAGCCGCCCAGCAGTGCAAGCGGTGCCAGCCAGAACAGCGGCCAAGGCAGGTTTTCGCCTTCGTCCTGAATCAAAAGCTGCCAGGTCATGGCGGGCAAAGAGCGGGCATCGACTGCAGGCTCCCAGCCCACATCACCGCCGCTCTTGAGGTCGTCCATGTGCTGCAGCAGATCCACCAGGCCGGGGAGCCAGGGCAGAAACAACAACACAATGGCAACATTGGCCAACCACCAGGCGGGACGCTTGATCAACCACCCGGAGCTACGGCCACTGATCAACAGATATAGCCAGTGGGCGATCACACAGAAAGCGGTGAAGTAATGCGTATAGAACGCTGCCGCCATCAACCCGATGTAAATGACCGGATAACGGAGTTTATGCGGCGCTTTAACCCAATATACCAGCGCAATCGTGGCGCCTATCAGCCACAGCCCCATGAGCGAGTACATCCTCACTTCCTGGCTATAACGCACTGCAGTCGGCAGCAATGCCAGCAGAAGCCCGGCCAGTAACGCGGCTCTTTGGGTTGCAATCAACCGCACGAGCCACATGCCCAGCAATACGGTTGCGATACCCGGCAAGACACTCAGGGTTCGGATGGAGACAAGACCGTCACCAAACAGCGCCATCCAGCCATGCAGCAGCATGAAATACAACGGAGGGTGAACATCGTGCGACGCATGCAACCAGATTTCGGCGAGGGGATAGTCGCTCAGCATCAGGCTGGAGCCCTCGTCGCACCAGACGGCAGAGGCTGTAAAACCATAGAACCGCACCACTGAGGCCAAGAGCAATATGCACCACAGCCACGGCTGGCGAACTATTTGGGTGAGTGCAATGTGGGGCGACTCAGGAGTACGCAACCGCAACTCCCCCACATCGTTCTTGCTGAGTACGCCCATCCTTCACCTGCTGTGCATTAAGGCTGCGATTTGGGCAGCTTTGATTTTGGCGATTGTAGGGCACAGGCCCTGACAAAAGGGAGCGGGCTGAAGCGTCCTGGAAAAGAAAGATAGTGGCACCATGTAATCTCTTATCTCGCAGTCAGGCTAAACTAAACGTAACAAGGTTTGACAAGGATTGGGTCAGTACCTAACTTGAATTGGATCCAAACAAGCGTGCTGAACTTTCGGCGTAGGTAGTAACAACGTGGCCGTCAAACTCAATCCTTTAAACAGCATAGTTGTATCAGGCCCCATACCCGCTCATTTGGCGCGGGTGGTGATTGAAGAAACTTTGCGCAACGCCATTCTTGATGGCCGCTTGCCATGCGGTACCGCAATCCGCCAAGAAGCGTTGGCACAGTTGTTTGGCGTTAGCCGAATGCCCGTGCGCGAGGCACTGCGTCAGCTGGAAGCTCAAGGCTTGCTGCAGGTCGTGCAATACAAAGGAGCGGTTGTTGCTCCTTTGATCGAGGACAACTCGCTGGAGACCTACGAGCTGCGCCTGTTGCTTGAAGCCCAGGCACTGCGTCTGTCAGTACCACTGCTGACTGACGAAGACTTTGAAACGGCCGACAGCTATATCGAGGCACTCGAATCCGAAACAGATTTCGGCAAGATCGGCACACTCAACCGGCAATTTCATCAAGCGCTTTACTGCAGGGCGCCGAATCGAAAACTGCTGGCGTTGATTGAGGCAGGGCTTATCGAGGAAGAACGCTTTCTGCGCTTTAACCTTGAGCAGATGGACCTTGGCAAGTTGTGCCAGGACGATCACAGGGCACTGTTGCGTCATGCCCGAGCCAGAGAGGTTGAGTCATGCATTGCAGAGTTGGAGTTACATCTGCAACGCGGTGTTTCGGCTATTACCCACTATCTGAACACTCAGAATGCAAAACAGCCCTGACGCTTGAAACGCCAGGGCTGTGGATAAGTCTTGAGCGACTAGCGATCCTCAGATCTTGAAGCTGTCGACCAATTGCTTGAGACGACTGGCTTGCTGCGACAGGGCATCGCAGTCCTTGAGGGTTTCGTTGAGGTTCACCACACCTTGCTGGTTAAGCAGGTTGATCTGGTTGATATCCACATTGAGGGTTTCGACCACGGCGGTCTGTTCCTCGGTTGCCGCGGCAACCGACTGGTTCATTCCGTCGATTTCTTCGATACGTTGAGTCACGCTGATCAATCGAGCCCCCGCCTGATTCGCGACCTCGACGCTTTCTTCGCTGGAAATCTGGCTCGCATTCATGGTGCTGACCGCTTCGCGGGAACCCACTTGCAGCGAGGTGATCATTTTATGTATCTCCTCCGCCGACTCCTGAGTGCGGTGAGCGAGGTTGCGCACCTCATCGGCCACCACGGCAAAGCCTCGACCCGCCTCCCCCGCACGTGCGGCCTCAATGGCTGCGTTGAGGGCCAGCAGGTTGGTTTGCTGAGAGATGCCTTTGATCACATCCAAAATGTGGCCGATATTGTCGGTGCTGGCATTCAGGGTTTCGATTTGCGCACACGACAGACTGATCTTCTGCGAAAGCTCGGTCATGGCCTGGATGGTCTGCTCGACAACCTTGCGACCATCATCTGCCTGCTCACTGGCTCCGCTGGCATGCTGTGACGCGTCGGCAGCATTGCGGGCGATTTCCTGGGTGGCAGCGCCCAACTCGTTGATGGCGGCGGCCACGCTGTTGGTTCGCGCACTCTGCTCGTCCGAGCCGACAATGGATGCGTTGGACGATGCCATGACGCGGTGAGACAAATCATGCACATGGCGGGTAGCAGAGGACACTTCGCTGATTGACGCGTGAATACGCTCAACGAACTGGTTGAACGAGCTGGCCAACTCCCCAAATTCATCCTTGTTCTCAATGACCAAGCGCCGTGTCAGGTCGCCTTCGCCTTGCGCGATGTCTTGCATCGCACGCCCCATCGTAGTGAGCGGACGCATCAATACCTGGATCAACAAGCTCAGCAGCAGTGCAATCGCGGCCACGGCAATAAACATCGCAATCACTGCCGATGTGCGGAATTTAGACAGTGGCGCGTAAGCCTTTTCTTTGTCGATGGATTGACCGATAAACCAATCTGCGGACGGCAAGCCTGTCACCGGGGTAAAGGAAATAATCCGCTCCTGGCCGTCGAGCCTGACTTCCTGAACACCTTTTTCAATGCGTAGAGCACTGGACGGGTAGATATCCTTCAGGTTTTTCATCACCTGATTTTTATCCGGACTGACGATGATCTGGCCATCGCTGCTCACCAAAAACGCATAACCCAGACCACCTGAATCAACTGAGTTAATGATTTTGACCAGGCTATCGAGGCTCAGATCACCGCCTACCACGCCGAGCAGCTCACCGCCTTTTTTAACCGGCATGGCAATGGTCACAATCAGGCCCCCGACAGCTGCCATGTAGGGCGGTGTCAGCATGGTCTGACCAGCGCTTACCGCTTGCTTGTACCAAGGGCGCTCACGGGGGTCATACCCTTCGGGCATTGTGGCATCGGGGCGCTGGGTAAAAACTCCGTTGGCTTGCCCGACGTAGGTGAACTGGAAGTTGGAGGTAAACGCTGGCTGATCGACCAGGCCGGGCAGATCAGCCTGGCTGCCTTGATGCGCAATGCTTTGTGCGAGGCTCTCCAGCACCAGGATGCGGCCACTGAGCCAATTCTGAACACTGCTGGCTGTCAGGTTGCCAGCTTGCTGCACCGAGGACTCGATGTTTTGCTTGATGGTGTCGCGCTGCAGGTAGTCGTTATACAAAGTGAATAATGCAAACGCCAGAACCACGACCCCTGAAGCGGCCAGAAGGATTTTATGGCTGAACTTTAGATTCATAGCATGGGACTTCTTATGCCAAAAGGTTGGATGCGTACGTGGGCACCGTTGTGTGTAACAGCGCAGACAACCTCTTGGCAGGTCTGCTCGTACGCATTGCTCAACAGGCTGTCGGCACCAATTGCGGAATACTTAGCCACTTTTGGTAGCTATGTGTTTAATCCGACGAAAGCGCAGCCGTGGCTTTAAAAAGGGATATGGGAAGGGCTAGAGAACAGAAGGCGCTGGGGATTTATATCGCGCAAAAACAAAACCCCTGTCTGCGTTAGCAGACAGGGGTTTCGGAATTCAATCTTGACGATGACCTACTCTCACATGGGGAAACCCCACACTACCATCGGCGATGCATCGTTTCACTTCTGAGTTCGGGATGGGATCAGGTGGTTCCAATGCTCTATGGTCGTCAAGAAATTCTGTGTCAGATCCGTCATGAAAACGTCTCTGCGAAAACTTGGTACTTCTATAAAAACAAAATCCCCGTCTGCGCGAGCAGACAGGGATTTTGGAATTTAATCTTGACGATGACCTACTCTCACATGGGGAAACCCCACACTACCATCGGCGATGCATCGTTTCACTTCTGAGTTCGGGATGGGATCAGGTGGTTCCAATGCTCTATGGTCGTCAAGAAATTCGGTAGCCAGGTCGTTTACCTTTCGGTTCACGCTCCAGCGAATGGGTATGTAATAGTTTGGTGTTTTGTGAGTCGCAAACTTTCGGTTTGTATCGTCTTCACACACCGCAATCTGGTCTCTTCGACGCAAATTGCTTGGGTGTTATATGGTCAAGCCTCACGGGCAATTAGTATTGGTTAGCTCAACGCCTCACAGCGCTTACACACCCAACCTATCAACGTCGTAGTCTTCGACGGCCCTTTAGGGAACTCAAGGTTCCAGTGAGATCTCATCTTGAGGCAAGTTTCCCGCTTAGATGCTTTCAGCGGTTATCTTTCCCGAACATAGCTACCCGGCAATGCCACTGGCGTGACAACCGGAACACCAGAGGTTCGTCCACTCCGGTCCTCTCGTACTAGGAGCAGCCCCTCTCAAATCTCAAACGTCCACGGCAGATAGGGACCGAACTGTCTCACGACGTTCTAAACCCAGCTCGCGTACCACTTTAAATGGCGAACAGCCATACCCTTGGGACCGGCTTCAGCCCCAGGATGTGATGAGCCGACATCGAGGTGCCAAACACCGCCGTCGATATGAACTCTTGGGCGGTATCAGCCTGTTATCCCCGGAGTACCTTTTATCCGTTGAGCGATGGCCCTTCCATACAGAACCACCGGATCACTAAGACCTACTTTCGTACCTGCT
>NZ_JAYMYG010000001.1:5042500-5258677 GCF_035830915.1 Pseudomonas sp. DSV-1
TCGGTAGCCAGGTCGTTTACCTTTCGGTTTACGCTCCAGCGAATGGGTATGTAATAGTTTGGTGTTTTGTGAGTCGCAAACTTTCGGTTTGTATCGTCTTCACACACCGCAATCTGGTCTCTTCGACGCAAATTGCTTGGGTGTTATATGGTCAAGCCTCACGGGCAATTAGTATTGGTTAGCTCAACGCCTCACAGCGCTTACACACCCAACCTATCAACGTCGTAGTCTTCGACGGCCCTTTAGGGAACTCAAGGTTCCAGTGAGATCTCATCTTGAGGCAAGTTTCCCGCTTAGATGCTTTCAGCGGTTATCTTTCCCGAACATAGCTACCCGGCAATGCCACTGGCGTGACAACCGGAACACCAGAGGTTCGTCCACTCCGGTCCTCTCGTACTAGGAGCAGCCCCTCTCAAATCTCAAACGTCCACGGCAGATAGGGACCGAACTGTCTCACGACGTTCTAAACCCAGCTCGCGTACCACTTTAAATGGCGAACAGCCATACCCTTGGGACCGGCTTCAGCCCCAGGATGTGATGAGCCGACATCGAGGTGCCAAACACCGCCGTCGATATGAACTCTTGGGCGGTATCAGCCTGTTATCCCCGGAGTACCTTTTATCCGTTGAGCGATGGCCCTTCCATACAGAACCACCGGATCACTAAGACCTACTTTCGTACCTGCTCGACGTGTCTGTCTCGCAGTCAAGCGCGCTTTTGCCTTTATACTCTACGACCGATTTCCGACCGGTCTGAGCGCACCTTCGTACTCCTCCGTTACTCTTTAGGAGGAGACCGCCCCAGTCAAACTACCCACCATACACTGTCCTCGATCCGGATAACGGACCTGAGTTAGAACCTCAAAGTTGCCAGGGTGGTATTTCAAGGTTGGCTCCATGCAGACTGGCGTCCACACTTCAAAGCCTCCCACCTATCCTACACAAGCAAATTCAAAGTCCAGTGCAAAGCTATAGTAAAGGTTCACGGGGTCTTTCCGTCTAGCCGCGGATACACTGCATCTTCACAGCGATTTCAATTTCACTGAGTCTCGGGTGGAGACAGCGCCGCCATCGTTACGCCATTCGTGCAGGTCGGAACTTACCCGACAAGGAATTTCGCTACCTTAGGACCGTTATAGTTACGGCCGCCGTTTACCGGGGCTTCGATCAAGAGCTTCGCGTTAGCTAACCCCATCAATTAACCTTCCGGCACCGGGCAGGCGTCACACCCTATACGTCCACTTTCGTGTTTGCAGAGTGCTGTGTTTTTAATAAACAGTCGCAGCGGCCTGGTATCTTCGACCGGCATGGGCTTACGCAGTAAATGCTTCACCCTCACCGGCGCACCTTCTCCCGAAGTTACGGTGCCATTTTGCCTAGTTCCTTCACCCGAGTTCTCTCAAGCGCCTTGGTATTCTCTACCCAACCACCTGTGTCGGTTTGGGGTACGGTTCCTGGTTACCTGAAGCTTAGAAGCTTTTCTTGGAAGCATGGCATCAACCACTTCGTTGTCTAAAAGACAACTCGTCATCAGCTCTCGGCCTTAGAATCCCGGATTTACCTAAGATTCCAGCCTACCACCTTAAACTTGGACAACCAACGCCAAGCTGGCCTAGCCTTCTCCGTCCCTCCATCGCAATAACCAGAAGTACAGGAATATTAACCTGTTTTCCATCGACTACGCTTTTCAGCCTCGCCTTAGGGACCGACTAACCCTGCGTCGATTAACGTTGCGCAGGAAACCTTGGTCTTTCGGCGTGGGTGTTTTTCACACCCATTATCGTTACTCATGTCAGCATTCGCACTTCTGATACCTCCAGCAAGCTTCTCAACTCACCTTCACAGGCTTACAGAACGCTCCTCTACCGCATCACCTAAGTGATACCCGTAGCTTCGGTGTATGGTTTGAGCCCCGTTAAATCTTCCGCGCAGGCCGACTCGACTAGTGAGCTATTACGCTTTCTTTAAAGGGTGGCTGCTTCTAAGCCAACCTCCTAGCTGTCTAAGCCTTCCCACATCGTTTCCCACTTAACCATAACTTTGGGACCTTAGCTGACGGTCTGGGTTGTTTCCCTTTTCACGACGGACGTTAGCACCCGCCGTGTGTCTCCCATGCTCGGCACTTGTAGGTATTCGGAGTTTGCATCGGTTTGGTAAGCCGGGATGGCCCCCTAGCCGAAACAGTGCTCTACCCCCTACAGTGATACATGAGGCGCTACCTAAATAGCTTTCGAGGAGAACCAGCTATCTCCGAGCTTGATTAGCCTTTCACTCCGATCCACAGGTCATCCGCTAACTTTTCAACGGTAGTCGGTTCGGTCCTCCAGTTAGTGTTACCCAACCTTCAACCTGCCCATGGATAGATCGCCCGGTTTCGGGTCTATTCCCAGCGACTAGACGCCCTATTAAGACTCGCTTTCGCTACGCCTCCCCTATTCGGTTAAGCTTGCCACTGAAAATAAGTCGCTGACCCATTATACAAAAGGTACGCAGTCACCCAACAAAGTGGGCTCCCACTGCTTGTACGCATACGGTTTCAGGATCTATTTCACTCCCCTCTCCGGGGTTCTTTTCGCCTTTCCCTCACGGTACTAGTTCACTATCGGTCAGTCAGTAGTATTTAGCCTTGGAGGATGGTCCCCCCATATTCAGACAAAGTTTCTCGTGCTCCGTCCTACTCGATTTCACTGCAAAGATGTTTTCGCGTACAGGGCTATCACCCACTATGGCCGCACTTTCCAGAGCGTTCCGCTAACATCAATACAGCTTAAGGGCTGGTCCCCGTTCGCTCGCCACTACTAAGGGAATCTCGGTTGATTTCTTTTCCTCAGGGTACTTAGATGTTTCAGTTCCCCTGGTTCGCTTCTTAAGCCTATGTATTCAGCTTAAGATACCTAACTTATGTTAGGTGGGTTCCCCCATTCAGACATCTCCGGATCAAAGTCTGTTTGCCGACTCCCCGAAGCTTTTCGCAGGCTACCACGTCTTTCATCGCCTCTGACTGCCAAGGCATCCACCGTATGCGCTTCTTCACTTGACCATATAACCCCAAGCAATCTGGTTATACTATGAAGACGACATTCGCCGAAAATTCGCATGTTCAATTAAGAACGTTCACAAATTTTACCTTAGCCTGAATAAACACCAGTGAAAGTGTTATCCAGTCTAACTTTCTATTACATACCCAAATTTTTAAAGAACGATCTAATCAAAAAGATCAGAAATCAACATTCACCATCGTTTGATGGAATGCTCATTTCTAAGCTTTACGACAGAAAAACCACAGAGCGACTCTGCAGTTATCGTCTTCTACAATGAATCAAGCAATTCGTGTGGGAACTTATGGAGCAGCTGATGTCGTCGATTAAGGAGGTGATCCAGCCGCAGGTTCCCCTACGGCTACCTTGTTACGACTTCACCCCAGTCATGAATCACACCGTGGTAACCGTCCTCCCGAAGGTTAGACTAGCTACTTCTGGTGCAACCCACTCCCATGGTGTGACGGGCGGTGTGTACAAGGCCCGGGAACGTATTCACCGTGACATTCTGATTCACGATTACTAGCGATTCCGACTTCACGCAGTCGAGTTGCAGACTGCGATCCGGACTACGATCGGTTTTATGGGATTAGCTCCACCTCGCGGCTTGGCAACCCTTTGTACCGACCATTGTAGCACGTGTGTAGCCCAGGCCGTAAGGGCCATGATGACTTGACGTCATCCCCACCTTCCTCCGGTTTGTCACCGGCAGTCTCCTTAGAGTGCCCACCATTACGTGCTGGTAACTAAGGACAAGGGTTGCGCTCGTTACGGGACTTAACCCAACATCTCACGACACGAGCTGACGACAGCCATGCAGCACCTGTCTCAATGTTCCCGAAGGCACCAATCTATCTCTAGAAAGTTCATTGGATGTCAAGGCCTGGTAAGGTTCTTCGCGTTGCTTCGAATTAAACCACATGCTCCACCGCTTGTGCGGGCCCCCGTCAATTCATTTGAGTTTTAACCTTGCGGCCGTACTCCCCAGGCGGTCAACTTAATGCGTTAGCTGCGCCACTAAGAGTTCAAGACTCCCAACGGCTAGTTGACATCGTTTACGGCGTGGACTACCAGGGTATCTAATCCTGTTTGCTCCCCACGCTTTCGCACCTCAGTGTCAGTATCAGTCCAGGTAGTCGCCTTCGCCACTGGTGTTCCTTCCTATATCTACGCATTTCACCGCTACACAGGAAATTCCACTACCCTCTACCATACTCTAGCTTGCCAGTTTTGGATGCAGTTCCCAGGTTGAGCCCGGGGATTTCACATTCAACTTAACAAACCACCTACGCGCGCTTTACGCCCAGTAATTCCGATTAACGCTTGCACCCTCTGTATTACCGCGGCTGCTGGCACAGAGTTAGCCGGTGCTTATTCTGTCGGTAACGTCAAAACACTAACGTATTAGGTTAATGCCCTTCCTCCCAACTTAAAGTGCTTTACAATCCGAAGACCTTCTTCACACACGCGGCATGGCTGGATCAGGCTTTCGCCCATTGTCCAATATTCCCCACTGCTGCCTCCCGTAGGAGTCTGGACCGTGTCTCAGTTCCAGTGTGACTGATCATCCTCTCAGACCAGTTACGGATCGTAGCCTTGGTGAGCCATTACCTCACCAACTAGCTAATCCGACCTAGGCTCATCTGATAGCGCAAGGCCCGAAGGTCCCCTGCTTTCTCCCGTAGGACGTATGCGGTATTAGCGTCCGTTTCCGAACGTTATCCCCCACTATCAGGCAGATTCCTAGGTATTACTCACCCGTCCGCCGCTCTCAAGAGAAGCAAGCTTCTCTCTACCGCTCGACTTGCATGTGTTAGGCCTGCCGCCAGCGTTCAATCTGAGCCATGATCAAACTCTTCAGTTCAAACATCTTTGGGTTTTTAAGAAACCCTAAACTTGGCTCAGCAATCGTTGGTTACATCTTTGATTTCTCGCGGAGTAACTTGTGATGCTGATAATCTTGTTGACTATCAGTCTGACTCCACAAGCACCCACACGAATTGCTTGATTCAGTTGTTAAAGAGCGGTTGGTTTAGCCTTCGCTGAACCGAGGTGCGCATTCTACAGCGTTACAAGCTGCTGTCAACACCTAATTTCCTGCTTCGATGACTTGAAGCTGACACTGAAAAACAATCCAACTCATTGATATTCAAGGAGTTTTCCGTTTCAACTGCGCCGGAAGTGGGACGAATTATAGGCCGCTAAAAATCCTAGTCAAGGGCTAATTGAGTAAAACTATCAATTAACTCCAAATACCCCTAATTACACCTATATAGAGGGTGCTGACGCACCCCTCTATATAGCTACAGCACGCCAGACCGACGCAAACCCTCTACCACTCCCGCGTCCAACCCCAGCACCCGCTCCAGAACTTGCTGAGTATGCTCACCCAACAAAGGAGGCGCATTGCGATACTCCACTGGCGTTTCGGACAGCCGAATAGGGCTCGCTACCTGCGGCACAAGCCCCGCCAACGCATGCGGTAGCTGCATCGCCAATCCGCGGGCACGCACCTGAGGGTCAGCAAATACCTGAGCCAGGTCATTGATCGGCCCACAGGGAACACCAACCGCCTCCAACTGCGCCACCCACTCAGCCGTGGTCTTGAAAACAGTTAACTGCCTGATAAGCGGCACCAACTCCGCCCGATTAGCAACACGCAGCTTGTTGGTAGCAAAGCGCGGATCCCCACCCAGCTCAGGCCGACCAGCCACTTCAGTAAATTTACGGAACTGACTGTCATTCCCTACCGTAAGAATGAAGTCGCCATCTGCCGTCGGAAAATCCTGGTAAGGCACGATATTCGGATGCGCATTGCCCAGGCGCTGCGGCGCTACGCCCGTAGTCAAATAGTTCATCGCCTGATTCGCCAGGCAAGCCACCTGCACATCCAACAGCGCCATATCTATATGCTGCCCGCCACCATCATGCTGACGATGAGCAAGGGCAGCCAGAATCGCCACTGCCGAGTAAAGCCCGGTCAAAATATCTGTCAGCGCAACCCCAACCTTTACCGGCCCCGCCCCCTCATCACCTTCAGGCCGCCCCGTCAGGCTCATCAGACCGCCAAGGCCCTGAACCATAAAGTCATAACCTGCCCGCTTGGCATAGGGACCGGTCTGACCGAATCCCGTAATCGAGCAATAGATCAAGTCAGGATTCAAAGCCTTTAGTGACGCATAGTCCAGACCATACGCCTCCAGCCCCCCAACTTTGAAATTCTCGATCAGAATGTCCGACTTGGACGCCAGATCACGAACCAGCCGCTGCCCTTCAGGCTTGGTGAAATCAATAGTGACCGACTGCTTGTTGCGGTTTGCAGACAAGTAATAGGCAGCCTCCCCCGTACTTTCTCCATAAGCATCCTTGAGAAAGGGCGGCCCCCAGGCGCGAGTGTCGTCACCATTGCCCGGGCGCTCCACCTTGATAACTTCGGCCCCAAGGTCGGCCAGTATTTGCCCGGCCCACGGCCCCGCCAGCACCCGAGACAAATCCAACACCCGCAAATGCGATAAAGCACCCATGAGCCGAGCTCCTGTTAATAGAACGCCTGAAGGCCGGTCTGCGCACGCCCAAGAATCAAGGCATGCACGTCATGAGTGCCTTCATAGGTATTCACAACCTCCAGGTTGACCAGATGACGCGCAACCCCGAACTCATCCGAGATACCGTTACCACCCAGCATGTCGCGAGCCATACGCGCAATATCCAACGACTTGCCGCATGAGTTGCGCTTCATGATCGAAGTGATCTCAACGGCCGCAGTACCTTCATCCTTCATCCGCCCCAGACGCAGGCAACCCTGCAGGGCCAGCGTAATCTCGGTCTGCATATCGGCCAGCTTTTTCTGGATCAACTGGGTCGCCGCCAAAGGCCGGCCAAATTGATGACGATCCAGCGTGTACTGACGCGCCGTATGCCAGCAGAACTCAGCAGCCCCCAGCGCGCCCCAGGAAATCCCGTAACGAGCCGAATTCAGACAGGTAAAAGGACCTTTCAGGCCGCGCACATCCGGGAAGATGTTCTCTTGGGGTACAAACACGTTATCCATCACGATTTCGCCAGTAATGGACGCACGCAAGCCAACCTTGCCGTGAATCGCGGGCGTAGTCAGACCCTTCCAGCCTTTTTCCAGAACAAAGCCACGAATGTCGCCTTCATCATCTTTCGCCCACACCACAAACACATCGGCGATAGGACTGTTGGTGATCCACATCTTGCTGCCCGTCAGGCTATAGCCACCATCAACCGAGCGAGCACGGGTAATCATCGCGCCCGGGTCAGAGCCGTGGTTAGGCTCCGTCAGACCGAAGCAGCCAATCCATTCGCCAGATGCCAGCTTGGGCAGGTATTTTTGCTTCTGCGCCTCGGTACCGAACTCATTGATTGGCACCATCACCAAAGATGACTGCACGCTCATCATCGAGCGGTAGCCCGAATCGACCCGCTCCACTTCACGAGCTATCAGGCCGTAGCTGACGTAATTAAGACCGCTACCGCCGTACTGCTCCGGAATCATCGCACCCAGCAAACCGGTTTCGCCCATTTCACGGAAGATCGCAGGGTCAGTCTTCTCATTACGGAAAGCATCAAGAATACGTGGCGCCAACTTGTCCTGAGCAAACTGCTCAGCACTGTCACGCACCATGCGCTCTTCTTCAGTGAGCTGCTGATCCAGCAACAGTGGATCAATCCAGTTGAAGCTTGCTTTACCCGCCATGAGAGAACCCTCGCGTAATAGATAAAATGTCGTGAGCCGATCCTAGGCCCCTTCTATATAGAAGGACAAACGAGGATTCAGCACCATCCTGTGATAATTTCTCACTCCGTAACTCTATAAATAGCCTTTTCTGACTTCGTTTAGTGAGGAAGCCGTACATGCGCCGCAAGATCCCTAGCACAACAGCCCTGATCAGCTTCGAAGCGGCAGCACGCCATGAAAGCTTTACCAAAGCGGCACACGAGCTTTCCCTCACTCAAGGGGCTATTTGCCGCCAGATTGCCAGCCTGGAAGAGTTCCTGAGCGTAGAGCTCTTCCGACGCTCTAAACGTGGCGTAAAACTGACCGAAGCAGGCCTTTCTTACAGCAGACGCATAGCAACCCAGTTGGATGCCGTGGAGCGGGACACGCTGTCCGTCATGGGCCAACAGGGTGCCAACGTCATCGAGCTGGCTGTGGTGCCCACTTTCGGGACGCAATGGCTACTCCCTCGGCTCAAGGACTTTCAGCACCAGCATCCGGACGTCACGGTAAACCTGACCAACCGCACTCGCCCCTTTCTGTTTGCCGATACCGACTTTGATGCTGCCATCTACTTCGGAGATGCCGACTGGTCCGGAACATCGTCCTACCGCCTGATGGGTGAAAACCCGGTCCCCGTGTGCAGCCCCACATTATTGGGGGAACAGCAAAGCCTCATCCCGCAAGCGCTCTGCGAACTCCCCCTGCTGCAACAAACCACACGCCCCTATGCCTGGCGCCAATGGTTCAACGCGCAGGACATGAACGTACCTCGCGACATGACCGGGCCACGCTATGAACTGTTCTCGATGCTGGCCCAAGCCGCCATGCATGAAATGGGCGTCGCCCTTATCCCCCCCTTTCTGATTCAGCGAGAACTGGCCGAAAAACGCCTGGTGATTGCCAACGAGAGCACCCTGCTCAGCACCAAGGCTTACTATCTGATGATCCCCGAACGCAAAATCGAATCAGCTTCATTGCAGGCCTTTCGAGACTGGCTAGTCAATCAGGCCGCCACTTACAGCCTGATTTGAAAAACCGCATGGTCCAAACAAACTATGTAGTGACACATAAAAACACACTACATATGTACGTAAATGTCGCGTTTAAACACTCTGTACTTTGGTCTAACTGGACAAACCTGCAAGCCAGTAACCACGCGGCCTGCAGGGTATTTCTCAAAGTTATGCAGCGATAACCAAAAGAAATGTGAAAAAAACTCAGAAAACACTCAAATCCTCTGAAAGCCTCGTATTTAAAGGCATGCAGCCGATCATTGCGACATTCGGTCACTGCATGGCTTGTAGTTAAAATCCCGTCGCCCTCCATAAGTCCTTGAAGGGTAAAAAAATTGCCAGCAGAATGCCCCGCCCCACCCATACTTTGGTGGGATCGTGCTGATCGGCCGCCCCAGTCGCACCATCCGTAGTGCGCTGGCTTTCTTATAAAAGATCACGCAGGAGATATGACGTGCACATTGGTGTTCCTCTCGAGACCCATACGGGTGAAACCCGGGTTGCTGCAACCCCGGAAACCATCAAGAAGCTGATCGGCCAAGGCCATAAAGTGACTGTTCAAAGCGGCGCAGGTATCAATGCCAGCGTTATCGACAGTGCTTATGAAGCCGCCGGCGCAACTATTGGCAACGCTACAGATGCTTTCGGCGCAGAGCTGATTCTCAAGGTTGTCGCCCCAAGTGACAGCGAACTGGCCCTGATCAAGACTGGCACCGTGCTCATTGGCATGCTCAACCCGTTCAGCAATGAAACCATTGCCAAACTGGCCGAGCGCGGGATCACCGCTTTCTCTCTCGAAGCCGCTCCCCGAACCTCTCGTGCGCAAAGTCTTGA
Source organism: Pseudomonas sp. DSV-1 (assembly GCF_035830915.1). Lineage (NCBI taxonomy): Bacteria > Pseudomonadati > Pseudomonadota > Gammaproteobacteria > Pseudomonadales > Pseudomonadaceae > Pseudomonas > Pseudomonas sp. DSV-1. Next base: position 5,052,129 of record NZ_JAYMYG010000001.1, read on the forward strand.
TGTGCTGTCATCCCAGGCCAACATCGCCGGCTATAAAGCCGTCTTGGTCGCCGCCCACCACTATCCGCGCTTTATGCCGATGCTCATGACCGCCGCCGGGACCGTTAAGGCCGCTCGCGTATTGATTCTGGGCGCAGGCGTGGCTGGCTTGCAGGCGATCGCCACGGCCAAACGCCTGGGCGCAGTGATCGAGGCATCCGATGTACGACCGGCCGTTAAAGAGCAGATCGAATCGCTGGGCGCCAAGTTCGTCGACGTGCCTTACGAAACCGACGAAGAGCGTGAGTGCGCCATTGGCGTAGGTGGCTATGCACGCCCAATGCCTGCCAGCTGGATGCAACGCCAGGCACTGGCTGTTCACGAGCGCGCCAAGCAGGCTGACATCGTGATCACCACCGCTTTGATCCCGGGCCGTAAAGCTCCGGTACTGCTCAGCGCTGAAACCGTGGCCCAGATGAAACCCGGCTCGGTAGTCATCGATCTGGCTGCAGCCCAAGGGGGCAATTGCCCGCTGACCGTCGCCGACCAAGTAGTGGTTGAGCACGGTGTCACCATCGTCGGTCACACCAACCTTGCCGCAATGGTTGCTGCAGACGCCTCGGCGCTCTACGCCCGTAATCTGCTGGACTTCCTCAAGCTGGTCTTCACCCCCGAAGGACAGTTCCAGATCAACCTTGAAGACGACATCGTCGCCGCGTGCCTGATGTGCCGTGACGGTCAAGTCGTGCGCAAAAACGGCTGAGGATAAAAATAATGGAAGAGTTCATCTCCCCCGGTATCTACAACCTGATCATCTTCGTGCTGGCCATCTATGTGGGCTATCACGTGGTATGGAACGTGACACCTGCACTGCACACACCCTTGATGGCCGTCACCAATGCCATTTCAGCCATTGTGATTGTGGGCGCCATGCTCGCTGCCGCACTGACTGTTACCCCGCTGGGCAAAACCATGGGCACCCTGGCGGTCGCGCTGGCTGCCGTAAACGTATTCGGTGGATTTTTGGTCACCCGGCGCATGCTGGAAATGTTCAAGAAGAAAGCACCTAAAGCCAAAGAAGAGGTGCGCAAGCCATGAGCATGAACCTGGTCACTGTTCTGTATCTGGTTGCATCAATCTGCTTTATTCAGGCGCTCAAGGGCCTGTCGCACCCCACCACCTCACGTCGCGGCAACCTGTTCGGCATGCTCGGCATGGGCCTGGCGATCATTACCACGGTTGGCCTGATCTACAAGCTGGGCGCAGAGATCGCGACGGCTGGCATCGGCTACGTGATTGTCGGCCTGCTGGTCGGTGGTACTGCTGGCTCAATCATGGCTAAACGCGTCGAAATGACCAAAATGCCTGAGCTGGTCGCTTTCATGCACAGCATGATCGGCCTCGCGGCGGTATTCATTGCAATCGCAGCCGTGGTCGAACCGCAGTCCCTGGGTATCGTCAAACACCTGGGCGACGCTATTCCTGCAGGCAACCGTCTGGAACTGTTCCTGGGTGCAGCCATTGGTGCAATCACCTTCTCCGGTTCGGTGATCGCCTTCGGCAAACTCTCTGGCAAGTACAAGTTCCGCCTGTTTCAGGGCGCACCGGTACAGTTCAGCGGCCAACACAAGCTGAACCTGGTACTGGGCCTGGCCACGCTGGCACTGGGCATCACCTTTATGCTGACCGGCAACCTCAACGCTTTCGCGCTGATGCTGGCCCTGGCGTTTGTGCTGGGCGTGCTGATCATCATCCCGATTGGCGGCGCCGATATGCCTGTCGTGGTATCGATGCTTAATAGCTACTCAGGTTGGGCAGCAGCCGGTATCGGCTTCTCACTGAACAACTCGATGCTGATCATTGCCGGCTCGCTGGTAGGTTCTTCGGGTGCGATCCTGTCGTACATCATGTGCAAGGCGATGAACCGTTCGTTCTTCAACGTGATCCTCGGTGGTTTTGGTGGCGCAACAGACGCTGGCGGCCCAGCTGGCACGCAAGAGGCCCGTCCGGTCAAATCCGGCTCGGCTGACGATGCCACCTTCCTGCTGATGAACGCCGACACCGTGATCATCGTTCCAGGCTACGGCCTGGCTGTTGCCCGGGCACAACACGCGCTCAAGGAACTGACCGAAAAACTGACCCATCGCGGCGTCACCGTAAAGTACGCCATTCACCCGGTTGCAGGCCGTATGCCAGGTCACATGAACGTGCTGCTGGCCGAGGCCGAAGTGCCTTACGACCAGGTGTTCGAGATGGAAGACATCAACTCCGAGTTTGGCCAGGCTGACGTAGTGCTCGTCCTGGGCGCCAACGACGTGGTCAACCCGGCGGCCAAGAACGATCCAAAATCGCCGATCGCTGGCATGCCGATCCTCGAAGCCTATAAAGCCAAAACCGTCATCGTTAACAAACGCTCAATGGCCAGTGGCTATGCGGGCCTGGATAACGAACTGTTTTATCTGGATAAAACCATGATGGTCTTCGGCGACGCCAAGAAGGTTATTGAAGATATGGTTAAAGCTGTCGAGTAACATCTGGTATCAACGCAATATCGAAAACCCCGGCGCTGTCATGGCCGGGGTTTTTCTTTTTCCAAGGAACCCGACCAAAGGCTCTAAATCGGCCGCTGGCATTCGACCATGGTAGCGGGACGAAAGGCTCTGAAAATGAATAGACTGCGCCTCTTGCTTCCGTTGCCCGAGATAACAATCCATGTACCGTGAACGTATTCGCCTGAACTCCCTGCACGATAAGGTCATGAGCGCCGAAGAAGCCGCCGCCCTTATCCAAGACGGCATGACCGTCGGCATGAGCGGTTTTACCCGTGCCGGTGAAGCCAAAGCCGTCCCTCAGGCCCTGGCTGAGCGTGCCAAAAAGTCGCCGCTGAAAATCACCCTGATGACCGGCGCAAGCCTGGGCAACGACCTTGACAAGCAATTGACCGAAGCCGGTGTACTGGCACGTCGCATGCCATTCCAGGTGGACAGCACTTTGCGCAAGGCGATCAACGCCGGCGAAGTGATGTTTATCGATCAGCATTTGTCCGAGACCGTAGAGCAACTGCGCAACAATCAGCTCAAGCTGCCAGACATCGCAGTGATCGAAGCTGTAGCCATTACCGAGCAAGGCCATATCGTTCCGACGACTTCCGTGGGCAACTCCGCCAGCTTCGCGATTTTCGCCAAACAGGTGATCGTCGAGATCAACATGGCGCACAACCCGAACCTGGAAGGCCTGCACGACATCTATATCCCGACTTACCGCCCGACGCGCACGCCGATCCCGCTGGTGAAGGTCGACGATCGCATCGGCAGCACCGCAATCCCGATCCCGGCAGAAAAAATCGTCGCCATCGTGATCACCAACAAACCTGATTCGCCGTCCACCGTGTCCGAGCCTGACAGCGAAACCGACGGTATCGCCTTCCACCTGATCAACTTCCTCAAGCAGGAAGTCGAAGCTGGCCGGATGACCAACAAGCTCGGTCCACTGCAAGCGGGTATTGGCAACATCGCAAACGCGGTGATGTGCGGCTTGATCGACTCGCCGTTCGAAGACCTGACCATGTACTCCGAAGTCCTGCAGGATTCGACCTTCGACCTGATCGACGCCGGCAAGATGAGCTTCGCTTCGGGCAGCTCGATCACATTGTCGGAGCGTCGCAACTCGGACGTGTTCGGCAATCTGGAGCGCTACAAGGACAAACTGGTGTTGCGCCCGCAAGAGATCTCCAACCACCCTGAAGTGGTTCGTCGCCTGGGCATCATCGGCATCAACACCGCGCTGGAGTTCGACATCTACGGCAACGTCAACTCCACTCACGTCTGCGGTACGCGGATGATGAACGGTATCGGCGGCTCGGGCGACTTCGCCCGTAACGCACACCTGGCGATTTTCGTGACCAAGTCGATTGCCAAGGCAGGCGCGATCTCCAGCGTTGTACCAATGGTCAGCCACGTCGACCACACCGAGCACGACGTCGATATCCTGGTGACCGAGCAGGGCCTGGCCGATCTGCGTGGCCTCGCGCCGCGTGAGCGCGCACGCGTCATCATCGACAACTGTGTTCACCCGGACTTCCGTGAAGCCCTTAATGACTACTTCACCAAGGCCTGCGCGATTGGCGGCCACACGCCACACATCCTGCGTGAAGCCCTGAGCTGGCATATCAACCTGGAAGAAACCGGAAAAATGCTGCCGTAACCCGCGAGCTAGAGAGCCGCTGACGTAAACACGTTTTGTCAGCGGCTTTTTTATGCCCTTAATTTCAAAAACTGTACTGCTGTACTGGTCATTTCCCGCCTTCAACACACTCTTTCACGGCCACTTTTGCCAATTTCGCACCACTTAGGTGCGGACAGGTACAGTTACGCGTATTTGTGCCCGTACAGCGCGCATAAACAGTTAACTGGCCCATTGCAATACAGGTGAACTGTATCTAGAGACACTGGACAAAGAGGAGGATCATTGGCATCAGTTAAACCACTAGCCAATGCCGCCATAAGCGGAAGGATGACACCATGGAACGTACACTCAGTTCCGAACTGTTCAGCGAAAGCAACTCTGTAAACACCCAGGCTTCCATGCCTTTGCGCGTTCTTGCCAACCTGATGTTGTGGCAGCGCCGCATCTCCAGCCGCCATCAATTGGCTCGACTGGACTCGCGTCTTCTGGCTGATGCCGGTATTAGCGAAGCACAGCGTTACGAAGAGCTGAGCAAGCCGTTCTGGCGCTAACTTGCGCTCGCTGGCCCTGACCACCGGTCCACCGCCAGCAACCTGAATTGAAAAAACAGAACCCGTCGCGGATTACCGCTGACGGGTTTTGTCGTTTATGGACCACGGTTTCAAGCCTTGGCATAAAGACAGGTACAGTTTTAAATAATCAAAAAACAAACAGGTACAATTATCAAAATGCCTGATCTAGAGCACTTCACCTACAGTACCCATCAAAACGTCCTATGCCTGACGCAACCCTGAGCCTACTATTCGGTCCATAAGCGTCTATTTTCATACGTTCATATTCAGGAGTCTCACCATGTCCACACTTCGCCTACTCAGCGCGGCGGCACTGCTGGCCGTTGCAGCCAGCGCCAACGCCACAAGCTTCATCGTCACGACCGATGGCATTGTGGGCACCCTCAAGGCAACGTCCGATCTGACATCGGATGCCACAGGCTCGTTTCGTGACAACAAAATCGTACGCGCAGCCCGTGATGACGCTGCCAGCTTTGTTGCCAGCGAAGGCACCATTCGCGGGGTAAAACTCGAAAGTGCGTTCGAAGCCATTCGCCAGCAAGCCCCGCAATTGCAGGCCACCGATGCACAGCTGGCCCAGGCCATTCTGACGATCTGAATGTAAGTGACACCATAACGGGTCAGCTCTTTTGGGAGCGGGCTTGCTCGTGATGCAGGCGGCGCGGTCATTCAGTTGAACCGCGTGGACACCATCGCGAGCAAGCCCGCTCCCACAAAGACACCCCGCCGCGCTGGCCCTGCCCAGACCATTACGCTAGCCTTGGCTCTCATTCAAACAGCCTCGAGACCCATGCGTTTTTCCTTATTAGCTCTTCTTGCACTCAGCTGGACTCAATCAGCCAACGCCTTCGACATGACCACCCAGAATGTGGTGCTCAGTGGTTACGTCACCAGTAAAGTGACGTCCGCGCCTTTTGATCACAAACTGATACGTGCCGCCCAGGATGATGCCGCCGTCTTTATTGCCAGTGATGGTCAGACAAGAGGAGCGCAGCTGGAGTCTGCCTTGCGCTATCTGCGCCAGAACACGCCAAAATTGAGTGCCAGCGACCTTGAACTGGCACAGACAATTCTCGTCCAATAAATACCCGCTTTTCCTGGAGATACTTCATGCGCAGCCCTTTAATTGTCGCCACCCTTGGCTTTTTGCTACTCGCCGATGTAGCGCAAGCACAAACCGTTGTGCAGACCAGCAACATCATCGTGCGCGCCTTTGGTCGCACCATCGATTTCACGTCCGACACCACGACCTCCATCCGCGACTCTAAAGTCGTGCGTGAAGCCCACGACGACGCGGCTACCTTTGTCGCCAGCCAGGGCGATATCCGCGGCGTGCAACTGGAAGCAGCCTTCAGCACCCTGCGTGACCGCGTGCCTGAAGCCCGCAACGCCAGTGACCAGGATCTCGCCGAAGCCATCCTCGCACTGTGAGGTCGCTAACGCGCTGGCTCGCAGCCTGTGGCCTGCTGCTGATCACCAGCAGCGCCCAGGCCGCGCTGCATCTGCAACTCAAGACCGAAGGCCTGAGCCCGGCCGAGCAACAGGCCAGCCAGGCCTTGCTGGATGAGGCCATGCAGAGCCTGCCACCGCGTTTTATCGAGCAATTGGATCGGCAGATTCTGGTGGGCTGGACGGATGACATGCCCAGCAACGCCTACGGCCAGGCATCGCTGACCTCCGAGCTGGACCTCAATCGCACGCTCCTGGCAGGGCTGACCGATGGTTCGGCTGCCACCCAGCAGACCAACCGCCCCCACGGCACCGTGCGCCGTGAAATGCTCGCCACCGTCTTGCATGAACTCACCCACCTCTACGATCGCGCCCGACTCTGGCCCGCAGCCGAGCGCACGCTGATCCGGCGCTGCACCCGACAAAACAGCAACGCGGGCCTGATTGGCCTGCCTGATCAATGTCGCGGGCAGACCGAGCGCCGCTTCACCCTCAGTGATGATCCGCGCCTGCTCGACCTGGCCGGCTGGCAGCAATACGTGGGCCGCCGTGGCGAGCGCGAACAAGAAAACCACCAGGTCGTGCGCAGCCCCGATCTCTACGAAATCAGCAGCCCCAAGGAGTTTGTCGCGGTCAACATGGAGTACTTCCTCCTCGACCCGGCCTATGCCTGTCGCCGACCGGCACTGTATCGCTACTACAAAGAACATTTCGGCTGGGCACCCGCCGCCAGGGACGAGTGCCCCAAAGGCTTTGCCTTCCTAAATGCCGGCAACGATTTCGCCAAGACCCCGCTGGGTACCGTAGACCCGGAGCGGGTGTACGCGGTCGACTACCTGCTGGCCGAAGCCAATCAGGAATGGGCCAGCCGCTGGGGTCACAGCATGCTCCGTCTGGTGATCTGCGCCCCAGGTCGACCACGCGGCCCGGACTGCCGACTCGACTTGCAAGAACACCTGGTGCTGTCCTACCGGGCGTTCGTCAATGACGTACAGCTCTCAAGTTGGGACGGCCTGACCGGTGCCTACCCTTCGCGCCTGTTCGTATTACCGCTGGCTCAAGTGATCGACGAATACACCAAGACTGAACTGCGCAGCCTGGCTTCCGTACCGCTCAAACTGAGCCGCCCGGAAATCGAGGAAGTGGTTGAGCACGCGGCCGAGATGCACTGGAGCTATGACGGCGACTACTACTTCATCTCCAACAACTGCGCGGTCGAGACCCTGAAACTGCTGCGCAGCGGCAGCAACAATGCCCAGCTCAAGGGCCTGGACAGCATTGTGCCCAACGGTTTGCTTGAAGTACTCAAAGCCCGGGGGCTGGCGGATACCAGCGTGCTGGACGATCCCAAGGAAGCGCTGCGCCTGGGTTATCGCTTTGACTCCTACCGTGATCGCTACCAGGCGATGTTCGATGTACTCAAGACCCGCTTGCCGATCAAACAAGCCACCGTCGAAGACTGGTTGGCCCTGAACGCGGACGAGCGCCGCCCATGGATCGCGCAAGCCGACTTGCGCGCCAGCGCAGCCTTGTTGCTACTGGAGCAAGCCGGCTTTCGCCGACAACTGCTGCTGGCTCAGGATGAGGTCAAACAAAAGTACCTGGGCGCACGCGGGCTCAAGGATGGCGGCATGGACAAGGCCAACAAGACTCTGCAGGAAATTCTCGCCAGCAGCGGCTTTCTCAGCCGCCCGGCCGAGTTGCTCGGCAGCAATGGCTACGGCCTGCCCCAAACCAGGGAGTGGGAAATGCTCGAGTCCGAAAGCAGTCAGCGCCAGCAGCAACTGCTGCGCCTGACCACTGACCTGGACAAGGAAGTGCGCAGCCTGCTGGAGCCTTCCCGAGCCGCTGAAATTGCAGCGACTGAAGCCAACGTCAAACAGATTGGCGAACACCTGCGGGCGATCCACAAGGCATCGGGCGGGTTGCAGCTGCCCTGATCCACAAGGGCACTTCACGCACCCGGCACAAAATGCTTCTGTGCCGTGCCGTGTGCAATCAGTCGTGACAGGTAGTTCATTTTGTCGGCATCCTGATCGACAAAGCGGAAGGTCAGTTGCAGCCAGGCACTGTCCGGTTTTGGCTCATACGCCACGATGGCATGCAGATAACCATTCAAGCGCGCCACCTCGGCGCTCTCGCCCTGCTCAAGGTCCAGTACGGCGCTGTCCAGCACCTGAGGCAGCACGTCGCCGCGACGCACCACCAGCAGCGCCTCCTTAAGGCTCAGTGCCTTGATCACACACGTCTGTATACCGCTGGGCAAACGCAGTTGTCCTTGGCCACGGCTTGTCAGTGTCGGCGCGGGCACTGGGACCGGTCGCGGTGCAGGGGCCGCCGGTGCAGGGGCTACGACCTGCGCCTTGCCGCCGGTCAACGCATTGAGCGAATCATTGCCAAACGCCGAGTTCATGCGTGCCGGTGCGCTGGACATCACCGAGTCGAGCAACCCGGCCTTGGTGAACGCTTTCTTCACTTTGGACAGCAACTGCTCATTGGTAAAAGGCTTGCTGACGAAGTCCGAAACCCCTGCCTGAATGGCCTGGATCACGTTCTCTTTGTCACCTCGGCTGGTGACCATGATAAAGGGCAACGTTTTCAGCCGGTCCTGCTCGCGACACCAGCTCAACAGCTCAAGACCGGACATCTCTGGCATTTCCCAGTCGCACAGCACCAGATCGAAGGCTTCGCGGGTCAGCAGGGTCTGGGCTTTGCGGCCGTTGACCGCGTCTTCGATCCTGATACCCGGAAAATAGTTACGCAGGCAATTTTTAATCAGGTCACGAATAAACGACGCGTCATCCACCACCAGCACACTCACCTTGCTCATCGACTGCTCCTTGGATATGAACGCCCAAAAACCAAAACGCCCGGCAATGAGCCGGGCGCTTTTTAGATCAGGCTGTCTTATTTATCGTCAGGCGGCGGCGCAACATTAGCGCTATCCGCGCCGGTGCCCTGAACTTCTTCGCGCATGCGCTTGAGGCCCATGTGCCGCACGTCAGTACCGCGCACCAGATAAATCACCAGTTCCGAGATATTGCGGGCGTGATCACCGATACGCTCCAGCGAACGCAGCACCCAGATGATGCTCAGCACGCGCGAGATCGAGCGCGGGTCTTCCATCATGTAAGTGGCCAGCTCACGCAGCGCGGTCTTGTATTCGCGGTCGATGATTTTGTCGTACTGGGCCACCGACAGGGCGAGGTCGGCATCGAAACGGGCAAAGGCGTCCAGTGCATCGCGCACCATGTTGCGCACCTGATCGCCGATGTGACGCACTTCAACATAACCCCGCGGCGCCTCACCCTCTTCGCACAACTGGATGGCCCGGCGCGCGATTTTGGTCGCTTCGTCACCGATGCGCTCAAGGTCGATCACCGACTTGGAGATGCTGATGATCAGACGCAAGTCAGAGGCCGCAGGCTGACGACGGGCCAGAATGCGCAGGCATTCCTCGTCGATGTTGCGCTCCATCTGGTTGATCTGTTCATCAATCTCGCGCACCTGTTGGGCCAGGCCCGAGTCGGCCTCGATCAACGCGGTCACCGCATCATTGACCTGCTTCTCGACCAGGCCGCCCATCGCCAGCAGGTGGCTGCGCACGTCTTCGAGTTCCGCGTTGAACTGCGCGGAAATGTGATGGGTGAGGCCATCCTTTGAAATCATGGTTCTGCTCCGCAAAAGCTGTGAGCTGCGCGCTGTAAGCGGCTAGCCGAATTGTCGATACGTCGAACGGTCACTGCCGCTCAAACTAGCCATAGCGCCCGGTGATGTAGTCTTCGGTCTGCTTCTTGGCCGGGTTGGTGAACAGCGTGTCGGTGTCGCCGTACTCAACCATTTTGCCCATGTACATGAACGCCGTGTAGTCCGAAACACGAGCCGCCTGTTGCATGTTGTGGGTCACGATCACGATGGTGAACTTGGACTTGAGCTCATAGATCAGCTCTTCGACCTTCAATGTCGAGATCGGATCGAGTGCCGAGCAAGGCTCATCGAGCAGCAACACTTCGGGTTCTACCGCGATGGTGCGGGCAATCACCAGACGCTGTTGCTGACCACCGGACAGGCCCAGTGCCGATTCGTGCAGGCGGTCCTTGACCTCATCCCACAACGCCGCACCCTTGAGTGCCCATTCAACCGCTTCGTCCAGAACGCGTTTTTTGTTGATGCCCTGAATCCGCAGGCCGTAGACCACGTTCTCGTAGATGGTCTTGGGGAACGGGTTAGGCTTCTGGAACACCATACCGACGCGACGGCGCAGCTCAGCGACGTCCTCGCCCTTGCGGTAGATGTTGTTGCCGTACAGGTTGATCTCGCCTTCTACGCGGCAACCGTCTACCAGATCGTTCATGCGGTTGAAGGTACGCAGCAGCGTGGACTTGCCACAGCCCGATGGACCGATAAACGCCGTGACCCGTTGCTTCGGAATATTCAGGGACACGTCGTACAGCGCTTGTTTTTCGCCGTAGTAAAGATTCAGGCCCGGCACTTCAATGGCGACTTCTTCGTTGTCCAGGTTCAAGCTTTGTTTGGTGCGACCCAAGGCTGACATGTTGATGCCGTGGGCTGAGGATTCATGCTGCATGGGTTACTCCATACGCTAAAAATTCGTTCCGGTTTTCAGTCACCGGGTTTCTTCTGTGGGGGCGGGCTTGCTCGCGATTCAGGCACCTCGGTTTCACGTTGAAACCTTACCGATACCATCGCGGGCAAGCCCGCCCCCACAGGTCATGTGTCTATCAGCTATCCAGCGCCTTGTACTTCTCGCGCAGGTGGTTACGAATCCACACCGCCGACAGGTTCAGGGTCGCGATGACCAGCACCAGCAGCAGCGCCGTGGCATAGACCAGCGGGCGTGCAGCTTCGACGTTCGGGCTCTGGAAGCCGACGTCATAAATATGGAAGCCCAAGTGCATGATCTTCTGGTCAAGGTGCAAGTACGGGTAGTTGCCGTCCAGCGGCAGCGACGGCGCCAGCTTGACCACGCCCACCAGCATCAGCGGTGCCACTTCACCGGCCGCACGGGCCACGGCGAGGATCATGCCGGTCATCATGGCCGGACTGGCCATCGGCAGCACGATCTTCCAGAGCGTTTCGGATTTGGTCGCACCCAACGCCAGCGAGCCTTCGCGAACGGTACGCGGAATGCGCGCCAGCCCTTCCTCAGTGGCCACGATCACTACCGGCACCGCCAGCAGCGCCAGCGTCAGTGAAGCCCACATCAAGCCCGGCGTACCAAAGGTCGGCGCAGGCAATGCTTCAGCGAAGAACAAGCGGTCTACCGAACCACCCAGCACATACACAAAGAAGCCCAGACCAAACACGCCGTAAACAATGGCCGGTACACCCGCCAGGTTGTTCACCGCAATACGGATCACCCGGGTCAGGGTGTTTTGCTTGGCATATTCACGCAGGTAAACCGCTGCCAGCACACCAAACGGCGTCACGATCACAGCCATGATCAACGTCATCATCACCGTGCCAAAAATAGCCGGGAAGATCCCGCCCTCGGTGTTGGCTTCACGTGGATCCTGGCTCAGGAACTCCCAGATGTTGCTGAAATACATGGCCAGTTTCTGCCAGCTGTTCATGGCGTTCGGCTGGTAGGCCTTGACCACTTTGCCGATGCCAATTTCCAGCTCTTTGCCGTTGGCATCGCGAGCCGTGAGGCTGTCGCGGTTGAACTGTGCGTGCAACTCACCCAGGCGGTCTTCGATGGCCTTGTAACGCGCATTCAGCTCGGCGCGTTCGGCTTCCATGTCGGCTTGTGCCTGCGGGGTCAGCTTGCCTTCCAGTTCCAGCTTGCGACCATGCAGGCGGATACGCTCCAGCCCGTAGTTGATCGCGCCGATGTCTTTTTTCTCAAGCTGGCTGAGTTGCGATGCCAGGTCATTCACACGTTTGACCCGGGCTTGCAGCTCTGGCCAGGCGGCGGCACCTTCTGCCACCACCTTGCCGTTTTCTTTCACGTTAACCAGATAACCGTAAAAGTTGCCCCACTCGCGGCGCTCAATGGCCATCAGCTCTGGCGGCGTGCTCTGGTTCGTCAGCCACTCGCCGACCACCCAGGTAAAGTCGTTGCCGTTCAAGTCACGGTTGCCGACCTTGATCAGCTCGCGAGTCATGAACTCCGGGCCCTGCTCAGGGACTGGCAAGCCCGCGCTTTTCAGACGCTCGCGGGGTACTTCTTCCTTTTGCACCACTTCGCCGACCACCAGGTGATTGGCATCACCCGGCACGTTGTACTCGGCGTGGATCAGATCGGCAGGCCAGAAGTGACCCAGGCCACGCACGGCGATCACCGACAGCAAGCCGATAGTCATGATGACGGCGATGGACACCGCGCCACCGCTGATCCAGACGCCAGGAGCGCCGCTCTTGAACCAGCCTTTGAGGGAGTTCTGTTTCACAGACTTCTACCTTCCTTAAAGCGACGAATATTTCTTGCGCAGACGCTGACGGATCAGCTCGGCAAGAGTGTTCATGACAAAGGTGAACAGCAGCAGCACCAGCGCCGAGAGGAACAGCACGCGGTAATGGCTACCGCCTACTTCCGACTCCGGCATTTCCACCGCCACGTTTGCCGCCAAGGTACGCAGGCCTTCGAACAGGTTCATTTCCATGACCGGGGTGTTACCGGTGGCCATCAACACAATCATCGTCTCGCCGACCGCACGGCCCATGCCGATCATCAGTGCCGAGAAGATCCCCGGGCTGGCCGTCAGGATCACCACGCGGGTCATGGTTTGCCACGGTGTGGCACCCAGCGCCAGCGAACCCAGAGTCAGGCCACGAGGCACGCTGAACACGGCATCTTCAGCAATCGAGTAGATGTTGGGGATAACCGCAAAACCCATTGCCAGGCCCACTACCAGTGCGTTGCGCTGGTCGTAGGTAATGCCCAGGTCGTGGGAGATCCACATGCGCATGTCACCGCCAAAGAACCAGGCTTCCATATACGGGCTCATGTACAGCGACAGCCAGCCCACAAACAGCAGCACCGGAATCAGGATCATGCTTTCCCAACCATCCGGTACTCGCAGGCGGATCGACTCGGGCAGACGGCTCCAGGTGAAACCGGCAACCAAAATACCAATCGGCATCAACATCAACAGACTGAAGATCCCCGGCAGATGCCCCTCGACATACGGTGCCAGGAACAGACCGGCAAAGAAGCCCAGAATCACCGTAGGCATCGCTTCCATCAGCTCGATCACCGGCTTGACCTTGCGGCGCAGGCTCGGCGCCATGAAGTAAGCGGTGTAAATCGCGGCAGCTACGGCCAGTGGCGCAGCCAGCAGCATGGCGTAGAACGCAGCCTTCAACGTACCGAAGGTCAATGGCGCAAGGCTCATCTTCGGTTCGAAGTCCGTGTTGGCGGCGGTCGACTGCCAGACGTATTTAGGCTCGTCGTAGTTCTCGTACCAGACCTTGCTCCACAGCGCGCTCCAGGACACTTCCGGGTGCGGGTTCTTCAAGGTCAGTGGCAGCAGCTTGCCGCCCTCTTCCACGATGATGCGGTTGGCACGCGGCGACAACGCCATGATGCCAGGGCCTTCGGCAACTTTTTCGACCAGCAGGGTGCGGTGCGCAGTGCTGTGGAACACACCGATCTCACCGGCCGCATCCAGGGCCAGGAAGCCCTTGCGACGCTGCTCGGCAGTGATTTCAACAATCGGCGAAGTGCCCATCTGGAAGCTGCGAATATGCTTGAAACGTTGTTCGCCATCCGGGTCGCGGGCCATGAACCACTGGCTCAGACCGCCCTTCGAATCACCAAAGATCAGCGAGATGCCACCCACCAGCTGCGTACTGGCAGTGATCTCGGTCGTTGCGTCATCTACCAGCGTGTAACGACCGTTGAGGCTCTTGTCGCGCAGGCTGAACACATCCACCAGGGCCCGATCGTTCACCACATACAACCACTGCTGACGCGGGTCGATGTAGAGCGCTTTAACCTGCTTGGTCATTTGCGGCAGATCGATGCGGGTCTCGGTGTTCGTGACCTCTTCGGTCATCATGTTTTCTTCGCGGGCCAACGACACCACATGCAACTGCGCGCCGGTTGAACCCGCCAGCACCAGCGTCGAATCGTTCACGCTGAGGTTAACGTGATCCAGTGCCCTGCCTTGCGGGTCCAGGACGACGGGCGTTTCACCGTAGGGGTACTCAACTGCAGGGGTGATGGTCTTTTTGTTGTCCGGGTAGCTGACGCGATAGGTGTGACGGAACACCAGCGCCTGGCCGTTGGACAAGCCCAGTACAACCACCGGATTACCCGGCTGATCCTCGCCCAGCGAAGTCACTTGCGTGCCCGCTGGCAACGGCAAGTTGACCCGCGACAGCTCTTCGCCATTCTTCACATTGAAGAACAGCACCATGCCCTTGTCGGATACCCGCATGCCGACCTGATTCTGCTCCTCGACGGAGATCATCAAAGGCTTGCCGGCGTCCTGCATCCAGACCGGCGTAATCGCCTGCTTGGCATTCAGGTCGGCGCCCTGGAACAGTGGGTAAACCACATAGCCCAGGAAGAAGAAAATCAGGGTAATGGCGCCGAGCACGGCAAGACCGCCGATAAATACATACCAGCGGGTCAAGTGGTCTTTAAGCGCGCGGATACGGCGCTTGCGCTGCAGTTCAGGCGTATTGAAATCAATGCGCTTGGGAGCGGATGTCGTAGTCATTGGGGAATTGGCCAGATCATTCATGCGCACACCCTAGCGGTCCTGTATGACAGAAAGATGACAAAGCAGTGACGCAAAAAATCCGCCGCCCAACGGTGCCGGCAGCGGAGTGAAAAATGAGATGAAGCAGAAGTGAAATAACCCTGTAGTCGCTGCCGCAGGCTGCGAAGGGTTGCGCAGCAACCCGTTGATCTGAGGTCTGCGCGATCCTTTTCGCAGCCTTAGGCAGCGACTACACAGTCATTACTTCTTGGCGACGTCAGCGCCGCCTTCTTTCAGGCCCAGGTCAGCCAAGGCTTTGGCAGCGACTTTGGCTGGCAGAGGGATGTAGCCGTCTTTGACAACCACTTCCTGACCTTGCTTGGACAGAACCAGCTTGATGAACTCGGCTTCGAGCGGGTTCAGCGGCTTGTTCGGCGCCTTGTTCACATACACGTAGAGGAAACGCGACAGCGGGTATTTGCCGTTCAATGCGTTTTCTTCGGTGTCTTCGATGAACTCGGTGCTGCCTTTTTTAGCCAAAGGCACGGTCTTCACACTGGCGGTCTTGTAACCGATACCCGAGTAACCGATACCGTTCAGCGAGCTGCTGATCGACTGAACCACCGAGGCAGAGCCCGGCTGTTCGTTCACGTTAGGCTTGAAGTCGCCTTTACACAGGGCTTCTTCCTTGAAGTAACCGTAAGTGCCGGATACCGAGTTGCGACCAAACAGTTGCACCGGCTTGTTGGCCAGGTCGCCCGTCACACCCAGATCACCCCAAGTCTTGATGTCGGATTTGCCGCCACACAGACGCGTGGAGGAGAAGACAGCGTCTACTTGCTCCATGGTCATGTGTTTGATCGGGTTGTCCTTGTGCACGAACACGGCCAGGGCATCCACTGCCACCGGGATAGCGGTCGGCTTGTAGCCGTACTTCTGCTCGAAAGCAGCCAGTTCGTTGTCTTTCATCTTGCGACTCATCGGGCCCAGGTTAGCGGTGCCTTCAGTAATCGCAGGCGGCGCGGTCGAAGAACCGGCAGCTTGAATCTGGATGTTCACGTTTGGATATTCTTTCTTGTAAGCCTCGGCCCACAAGGTCATCAAGTTCGCCAGGGTGTCAGAACCAACGCTGGACAGGTTGCCCGATACACCTGTTGTCTTCACATAGGGCTGAATAGCCGGGTCAACACCAGCGGCAACCGCATTGGCAGTTGCAACGCCTGCGGCAACAAAAGTCAGGGCCGCCATAACACGCTTCAGTTTCATGCCTTACTCCTAACAAACGGGGTTAGATGAATCGGGGGCCAGTATCTGCAGGCCATGTGACTACTCTATGAACCGATTGTGACAATTAGATGAAAGGCCATCATTCGTTACAAATGATGGCCTTCAGGGAGAGGCTAACGAGGTGTCGCGACAGAAAAGCCGTCGATCAGCGCCCCTTCTTCCACAGGTAAGCACCCACCAGCAGGCCCATCGTGCAAATGATTGCCACGTAATACGCCGGGCCCATCGGGCTCTCCTTGAGCAACAAGGTCACGGCCATTGGGGTCAGGCCGCCAAAGATGGCGTAGGCCAGGTTGTAGGAAAACGACAGACCACTAAAGCGCACCACCGCCGGGAAAGCTTTGACCATCACGTAGGGCACGGCGCCGATGGTGCCTACAAACAGACCGCTCAGGGCATACAACGGGAACAGCCAGTCGGGGTGTTGCAGCAGGCTGTGATAGAAGGTCCACGAGCTGATCAGCAACCCGGCGCAACCCACCACAAACACTTTGCCCGCACCAAAGCGGTCAGCCAGGGCGCCCGAGGCAATGCAGCCCAAGCTCAAGAAAACGATCGCAAGGCTGTTGGCCTGCAACGAGGTCGTCGCAGAAAAACCGTAGATGGTTTGCAGAACCGTCGGCGTCATCAGGATGACCACAATGATCCCGGCAGACAGCAACCAGGTCAGCAGCATCGAGATCACAATCGCCACGCGGTGATCACGCAACACGGTCTTGAGCGGGACTTCAGCGGCCAGCGCCTTGCGCAGTTGCAACTCGGCGAACACCGGAGTCTCGTGCAACCAGCGACGCAGGTAGACCGAGAACAAACCGAATACACCGCCCATCAGGAACGGGATCCGCCACGCGAAATCAGAGACTTCAGCCGGTGTGTAAATCGTATTGATGGCCGTGGCCATCAGCGAGCCCAGCAGAATCCCTGCCGTCAGCCCGCAGGTCAGTGTGCCGCAGGCATAGCCCACATGGCGTGGCGGTACGTGCTCGGCCACAAATACCCAGGCTCCCGGCACTTCACCACCAATGGCGGCGCCCTGAATCACACGCATCAGCAGCAACAGGATCGGCGCCCACATGCCGATCTGCGCATAGGTCGGCAGCAAGCCCATGATCAGGGTCGGTACGGCCATCATGAAGATGCTCAAGGTGAACATCTTTTTGCGCCCCAGCAGGTCACCAAAGTGCGCCATGACAATGCCGCCCAGCGGACGCGCCAGATAACCGGCAGCAAAAATGCCGAAGGTTTGCATCAGGCGTAGCCACTCGGGCATGTCCGCCGGGAAGAACAATTTGCCGACAACGGTGGCAAAAAACACAAAAATAATGAAATCGTAAAACTCCAGCGCACCACCCAGGGCAGACAGCGACAAGGTTTTGTAGTCATTACGGGTCAACGGCCGCGAAGGCGGTGCAGCACTGGAAGGCTCTGTGATCATGGGGTAATGCTTCTCTTATTAGGCTCGGCAAAAGCTGCAACTTCGCCGGCAGGGGCTGGGCAGGTTTTGAAAGATAACAAATTGTTTGCAAAAGCACAGAGCTAGACGTGCAGCGCACGCAAAAAGCAGTATCAGGAGGTCGTCGGCCAGGCTGTCGCCCGATATACTCCCGCTGTAAGAAACACTTGGTAACTTCTGAGGTTGCTGTGCGAAAACGCCCGCAGGATGACTTCAGCCGGTTTCGCAGAGTTTCCCCTTGGCGCGGCTTATGAAGAACGTGACGAACGTAGTATGTTCGGGCTGAATCGTTTTTCTAAAGACGCTTTTTCACCCGCAGTACTCATGAAGAATCACGGGTCAGAGGCCCTTCGGCATGCTAGAGCTCGAACAAGAAGATCCAATCCCGCAAGGCGACCTCGCCTTGCAAATCACCGCCCTGCCACGTGAAACCAATGGTTTCGGTGACATTTTCGGTGGCTGGCTGGTTTCACAAATGGACCTCGCCGGTACCGCTATGGCCAGTAAGGTTGCAGGTGGCCGTGTAGCCACTGTCGCTATTGATCGCATGGCGTTTCTGGTGCCTGTGGCCGTTGGCGCGCAATTGTCGTTCTACACCCAGGCACTGGAGATCGGCCGCAGCTCGATCCAGATGATGGTTGAAGTGTGGAGTGACGACCCGTTGTCCAGCGAGTGGCGCAAAGTGACCGAAGCCGTCTTTGTGTTTGTTGCCATTGATGGCAGCGGTCGTACCCGCTCCGTTCCACCGCGTCGCTGAATCTTTCGCGGTTTGCCTGCCCACTGCTGCCTTTGCCACTGAAATAGAGAGCCTGCCATGCACCACATTGAGTCAGTCACCCTGGACGAACTGGAGTGCTGGCACTTCCAGCATGGTCAGGCACAACTGTTGATCGCAAAACAGGGCGCACAGGTACTCAGCTATCAGATAGGCGATGAGCCTCCCATTATCTGGCTCAACGAAAAAGCGCAGTACAAACAGGGCAAAGGCATTCGCACTGGCGTGCCAGTGTGCTGGCCATGGTTTGGCAATCTGGCGCTGAACCCGCAAAGCGTGCAGGCCATGCGCCTCAGTGATGAGCCTGCCACCGCTCACGGCCTGGTACGTACCCGCGAGTGGGAAGTGCTGGAGATCGATGATGCGGGCGAAGCGCTGCATATTGAACTGGGCCTGCCCCACATCGAAGGCGGCCTGCCCGGCTGGCCCCACGATGTGGCGCTCACGTTGAGCATTCGCCTCGACACCCAGTTGCACATCAGCCTCACCAGCCATAATCGCAGCGACATCCCGGTCAGCATCAGCCAGGCGCTGCACAGTTACTTCGCGGTCAGTGACGTGCGCAAGGTTCAGGTTCAAGGGGTAGAAGGCCTGACCTACATCGATACGCTCAACGACTGGGAACACGTCAAACAGTTGGGCGACTTGACCTTCAGCGGCGAAACCGACCGCATCTATCTCGACACACCGCAGCAACTGAGCATCGTCGACCCCGACTGGTCGCGCACCCTTGAGCTGACCAGCCGTGGCTCACGCTCAGCGGTGATCTGGAACCCGTGGATCGACAAGACTGCCCGCTTCAGCGATATGGCAGCAGATGGCTGGCAACGCATGCTGTGCATCGAAACCGCCAATGTGATGGACGACGTGATCACCCTGGAGCCAGGCGCCAGTCATACGATGGGTGTGAGCATTGCGAGCAAGCGGCTGAAAGCCTGATACACACAAAACCTGTGGGAGCGGGCTTGCTCGCTCCCACAAAGGTTCGGCACCCTACAAATCTTCCTCGACCACCACCCGCACCTTGCTGGCATCCAGCGCATAGGCCGCATCGGCCAGGTCATTGCTGACCTTCTCGACCTTCAGCGTGCCCATGACCCAGAGCGGCGTGTAGATGTCATCCAGCTTCAGACCCTTGGGGTAGCGCACCAGCACCAACTGATTGGGCGGCGGAGGCGGCACATGAATGCAGGCGCCCGGGTACGGCACCAGGAAGAACAGCGTGCTGCGCCCCTTGGCATCGGTTTCCAGAGGCACGGGATAACCGCCCAGACGGATATTTTTACCGTTCATGCCCGCAACGGTTTTGCTGGAATACATCACGGCCGGCAAACCCTTGCTCTGCTTCAAACCACCCTTGTCGGTAAACGTACCATTGGCCTCGGGCGAGTCATGGTCAATTTCGGGCATTTGTTCGAGGGCTTTTTGATCCGACATCGGCATCAATTCAAGCCAGTCGGTTTCGGGCAGTTCTGCCGCGTGTACCAGGCCTGAGCCCAGCAAAAGAAAAGTCAGTAGAAGACGGCGCATGCAAGGCTCGATAGAAGAAGGATTGAACGCGCGCAGTTTAGCCCTCTCTGCGGCTGGCGCAGAGAGAACCAAAGCGTTAAATCAGGACTTTTTCGACACCATGCCGTAGATGATCAGCAAGATCACAGCACCTACCACGGCACCGATAAAACCGGCACCCTCGCCCGCCTTGTAGATACCCAGCGCCTGGCCACCATAGGTAGCCGCCAGCGAACCGCCGATACCCAGCAGGATGGTCATGATCCAGCCCATGCTGTCGTCACCCGGTTTCAGGAAACGGGCCAGCAGGCCAACGATCAAGCCTATGAAAATGGTTCCGATGATGCCCATGGGCGCTTCCTCTTGATTAGATGGCGTTTTACCAAAGCCTAGTCAGCACTTTGGCATCACGCCATCAGAGAGCAGCGACAACCCAATGGTTCCCGGCGAAAGCGATTTACGCTTCGTCGATCAGGGCTTCAACCTTGAGGATTTGCGCTTGCAGCGTGGTCATGTCTGCGCAGCGCAGGTTGGCGTGACCGACCTTACGGCCGACCTTGAACGCCTTGCCGTAGTGATGCAGATGGCAATCAGCAATCGCGATCACCTTTTCAACGGGCGGCACACTGCCGATGAAGTTGAGCATGGCGCTCTCACCGACCTTGGCCGTCGAACCCAGCGGCAAGCCAGCAATGGCCCGCAAGTGGTTTTCAAACTGGCTGCACTCGGCGCCCTCAGTGGTCCAGTGCCCGGAGTTGTGCACACGCGGGGCAATTTCGTTGGCCTTGAGGCCACCGTCGACTTCGAAAAACTCGAATGCCATCACGCCGACGTAATCCAGCTGCTTGAGCACACGGCTGGAGTAGTCTTCAGCCAAAGCTTGCAGCGGGTGATCCGTGCTGGCGACCGACAGCTTGAGAATGCCGCTGTCGTGGGTGTTGTGGACCAACGGATAGAAGCGGGTCTCGCCATCACGACCGCGTACGGCGATCAGCGACACTTCACCGGTAAACGGTACAAAACCTTCCAGCAGGCACGACACGCTGCCCAGTTCGGCAAACGTGCCCACTACATCGGCCGGTGTGCGCAGCACTTTCTGGCCCTTGCCGTCATAACCCAGGGTGCGGGTCTTGAGCACGGCAGGCAGGCCGATAGTGGCTACTGCCGCATCCAGGTCCGCCTGGGACTGAATGTCGGCAAACGCCGGCGTCGGAATGCCCAGGTCCTTGAACATGCTCTTTTCGAACCAGCGGTCGCGAGCAATGCGCAGCGCTTCGGCACTTGGATACACCGGGACGAATTGCGACAGGAAAGCCACGGTTTCAGCTGGAACGCTTTCGAACTCAAACGTCACCAGGTCGACTTCATCGGCCAGTTGCCGCAAGTGATCCGGGTCGCTGTAATCCGCACGCAGATGTTCGCCCAGCGCGGCTGCGCAGGCATCGGGAGCCGGGTCAAGGAAAGCGAAGTTCATGCCCAGCGGAGTGCCCGCCAAGGCCAGCATGCGGCCCAGTTGGCCGCCACCGATTACACCGATTTTCATCGTCAGAAACCTCAGGCTACGCGCGGGTCTGGATTGTCCAGCACGCTGTCTGTCTGTTCAGCACGGAATGCTTTCAAAACGGTATGGAACTGCGGGTGTTTGGCACCCAGGATGCTCGCCGACAACAGGGCCGCGTTGATCGCGCCCGCTTTGCCGATGGCCAGGGTTGCAACCGGAATGCCTGCTGGCATTTGTACGATCGACAGCAGCGAGTCGACGCCCGACAGCATGGCCGACTGCACCGGAACACCCAGTACAGGCAAATGGGTTTTAGCCGCACACATGCCTGGCAGGTGGGCTGCGCCACCGGCACCAGCGATGATGACCTCGATCCCGCGGCCTTCGGCCTCTTCGGCATACTGGAACAGCAGATCCGGAGTGCGGTGGGCAGAGACCACTTTCACTTCGTAAGGAATGCCGAGTTTTTCCAGCATATCGGCGGTGTGGCTGAGGGTGGACCAATCGGACTTGGAGCCCATGATCACGCCTACCAGTGCACTCATCGTCGCGCCTCTTCTCTTGGGCGCCCGCAGGCGCGTCAAAAAACAACAAGCCACGTGGAGGATCCGACGTGGCTTGTTATAGGAATTAAGGCCGGTCAAGCCAGCCGAAGGCCGCGCAGTATACCGCAAAGAGGTGTTTTGACAGCACCTTTGGCGACCATCTGTCCTGCACGGTAAAAACGGCCCGGACGCCCGGTTTTATTGACTCTAAGGTCAAATGAAAAAATCACCTCAGGCCGGCGTTGGCGCCTGGCCGGTCGGGTTCTCCAACTTGCGCCACAACAACCGCACGTTGGCCTTGCGCACCAGGGCGCAGCGGTACAGGCGAATCTCCAGCGGCACATGCCATTGCGGGCCACCACACACCACCAGCTCACCTCGCGCCAGCTCGGCACGCACGCTCAGGTGCGGCACCCAGGCAATGCCCAACCCTTCCAGGGCCATGCTCTTGAGGCTGTCGGCCATGGCCGTTTCATAAATAGTGGTGAAGCGCAGGCTGCGCTGGCGCAGCAGCAGATTCACCGAGCGGCCCAAAAACGCGCCAGCGCTATAGGCCAGCAACGGCACACTGCCTTCACCTTCAAGGTCAAACAACGGCTTGCCGTCTGCATCGGCCGCACACACCGGGAGCATTTCGGTGTTGCCCAGGTGCAATGACGGAAAAATCTCCGGATCCATCTGCAAAGCAGCGTCCGGATCGTAGAAAGCCAGCATCAAATCGCAGCCGCCTTCGCGTAAAGCATGCACCGCGTCTCCGACGTTAGTCGCAACCAGCCGGGTGGCGATATTAAGACCTTCATTACGCAATTGGGCGATCCACCGCGGGAAAAACCCCAGCGCCAGGGAGTGTGCGGCAGCCACTTGCATGACCTCGCCCTGCCCGCCTTCGAGGTGATGAAGATGACGCAACACCTCACCCAACTGCTCGACCACCGTACGTGCCGTAACCAAAAACAGCTGACCGGCCGCAGTCAACTCCACCGGGGTGCGGGAACGATTCACCAAGGTCAGCCCGAGCGCCGCTTCAAGGCTTCGAATACGCCGACTGAAGGCCGGTTGAGTGACGAAACGACGCTCTGCCGCCTGGGAAAAACTGCGAGTAGCAGCCAGGGCACTGAAGTCCTCTAACCATTTACTTTCGAGATTCATCGAGTCCTCCCGGACGCGCACCAAAATGGGTCACACGCTCGACGCGCCTGCCGCGTCACGTCGCCATTATGCCGTTTATGCATAGGATAGTGTTTAAAGGCATTGGCCCAAAATAGACTGCAGGCCTAGGATTCGCAGCGTTCCGGCCCAGACCGGGTTCATATCGAGATGATTTCTATCATGTCCTCCGCTGCATCTTTCCGTACCGAAAAAGACCTGCTTGGCGTACTCGAAGTACCGGCTCAAGCGTATTACGGCATCCAGACCCTGCGAGCGGTGCATAACTTCCGCTTGTCCGGCGTCCCGATCTCGCACTACCCGAAGCTGGTTGTGGGCCTGGCCATGGTTAAACAAGCCGCCGCTGACGCCAACCGCGAGCTGGGTCATCTGAGCGACGCCAAGCACGCTGCCATCAGCGAAGCCTGTGCCCGCCTGATCCGCGGCGATTTCCACGAAGAGTTCGTGGTGGACATGATTCAAGGCGGCGCTGGCACTTCAACCAACATGAATGCCAACGAAGTCATCGCCAACATCGCGCTGGAGGCTATGGGCCACCAGAAGGGCGAGTACCAGTACCTGCACCCTAACAACGACGTCAACATGGCGCAGTCGACCAACGACGCCTACCCGACTGCGATCCGTCTGGGTCTGCTGCTGGGTCACGATGCCATGCTTGCCAGCCTCGACAGCCTGATCCAGGCGTTCGCCGCCAAAGGCGTTGAGTTCAGCCACGTGCTGAAAATGGGCCGCACCCAACTGCAAGACGCCGTGCCTATGACCCTGGGTCAAGAGTTCCGCGCGTTTGCCACCACTTTGGGTGAAGACCTGGCACGTCTGAAAACACTGGCACCAGAGCTGCTGACCGAAGTGAACCTGGGCGGTACGGCCATCGGTACCGGCATCAACGCCGACCCGCGCTACCAATTGCTGGCCGTCAACCGCCTGGCAACCATCAGCGGTCACCCGCTGGTACCGGCTGCCGACCTGATCGAAGCCACGTCCGACATGGGCGCCTTCGTACTGTTCTCCGGCATGCTCAAGCGTACCGCGGTCAAACTGTCGAAGATCTGCAACGACTTGCGCCTGCTCTCCAGCGGCCCACGCACCGGCATCAACGAAATCAACCTGCCAGCGCGTCAGCCAGGCAGCTCGATCATGCCAGGCAAGGTCAACCCGGTTATTCCGGAAGCCGTTAACCAGGTTGCGTTCCAGATCATCGGTAACGACCTGGCACTGACCATCGCTGCCGAAGGCGGTCAACTGCAACTGAACGTGATGGAGCCGCTGATCGCCTTCAAGATCTTCGACTCGATCCGCCTGCTGCAACGCGCCATGGACATGCTGCGCGAGCACTGCATCGTCGGCATCACCGCCAACGAAGCACGCTGCCGCGAACTGGTCGAGCACTCGATCGGTCTGGTGACTGCACTGAACCCGTACATCGGCTATGAAAACGCCACCCGTATCGCCCGTATCGCCCTTGAAAGCGGCCGTGGCGTACTGGAACTGGTGCGCGAAGAAGGCTTGCTCGACGACGCCATGCTCGACGACATCCTGCGCCCGGAAAACATGATTGCTCCGCGTCTGGTGCCTCTCAAGGCCTGATGCTGTAACACGCTCACCAGGTCGAGGGACTAGACACCTCTCACCTTTTGAGGGCCTGCAGATACGTCTGCAGGCCCTTTTTTTTGCCTGAAAAAAGGGCAAATCGGACACAAACTGATGCCTTTTAAGACGACTCACACATGAAAAATCAATCACTTATGCAGACGCTTCCTGCGCTCCTAGGTATAGTGCCGCCCCTCTTCCTGTGCCCGGGCCCAGCACCAGCGGCCATCGCCAGCACGGAAACAGCATCGTAAACCAAGCAGCAACATGGCCAGGGTCACATTGATCGCCTACGTTTATGCCTTGCTCAAGCAGGTGTAACGCGATATTTCGATCCTCCCGTGTTGCCATCAGATAAAAACAGCGAGGAATAATCCATGCTTGAAGTCATCAATGACTTCCTCTCAGGGAAAGTGCTAATCGTGCTTATGGTCGGGCTCGGTGGCTACTTCACGATCCGCTCGCGTTTCGTTCAGTTTCGTTACTTCCTGCACATGTTTTCGGTATTCAAAGACAGCCTGCGCAGCAGCGCCGGTGAACTGAGCTCGTTTCAGGCATTGATGCTGAGCCTGGCCGGCCGTGTAGGCGCGGGCAACATTGCCGGTGTCGGCATCGCCGTTACTCTGGGCGGACCGGGTGCCGTGTTCTGGATGTGGGTCACCGCACTGGTCGGCATGTCCAGCAGCCTGATCGAATGTTCCCTGGGCCAGCTGTACAAGCGTCGTGACGCTGAAGGCCAACTGCGTGGCGGTCCGTCCTTCTATATGAAGCATGGCCTGGGCAAATTGTGGATGGGCCAGTTGATGGCCGTGCTGCTGCTGATCACCTTCGGCTTCGCCTTCATGGGCCTGCAAGCCCACGCCGTAACCCACTCGCTGCAAGATGCCTTCGGTTTCGATGTCAGTTACTCAGGGCTGGCCATCGCCATTCTGCTGGGCCTGGTGTTTATAGGTGGTATCAAACGTATCGCTTCGGTGGCTGACCTGCTGGTACCGATCAAAACCCTGGCCTACATCGCCGTGACCCTCTACGTGATCGTGCTGCAATTCGACCACGTGCCAGCCATGCTGGGCCATATCGTCAAGAGCGCCTTCGGCCTCGACCCGGTGTTTGGCGGCCTGATCGGCAGTGCGATCGTGATGGGCGTCAAACGTGGTGTATTCGCCAACGAAGCCGGTCTGGGCAGCGCCCCGAACGTGGCCGCCGTGGCCGATGTTGAACACCCGATCGCCCAAGGCGTGGTTCAGGCGTTCAGCGTATTCCTCGATACATTCGTGATCTGCACCTGTACCGCCTTGCTGATCCTGCTCTCGGGCTTCTACACCCCGGGCTTTGAAGGCGACGGCATTGCCCTGACCCAGAACTCCCTGGCGGCCGTAGTCGGCGAGTGGGGCCGTGTGTTCATCAGCGTGGCCCTGGCGTTGTTCGTGTTCACCTCGATGCTCTACAACTACTACTTGGGCGAGAACAACCTGCGCTTCCTGGTCGGCGAAAGCCGCAAGGCGCTGATTGGCTACCGCGCACTGGTGCTGGTATTGATTTTCTGGGGCTCGATCGAAAACCTGCAGACCGTTTTCGCGTTCGCCGACATCGCCATGACCATGCTGGCCTTCGTTAACCTGATTGCCCTGGCGATGCTGTTCAAGATCTGCATGCGCGTGCTCAAGGACTACGATGACCAGCGCCGTGCGGGGATCAAGACACCGGTGTTCGATTCCAGTAAATTCCCGGATCTGGATCTGGACCTGAAGGCCTGGCCGCCAAAACCGGCCGACAAGGTCGAAGAAACAAAACGCTGATACTTGACGCGGCGGTTCTCCAGAACCGCCGCGTTTTTGCTTATGGGGACTCAACAATGACTGCAGCCACTCACCACCCTTCCCAACGCGTCATGGTGCTCTACACCGGGGGCACCATCGGCATGCAAGCCAGCGCCGGTGGCCTGGCGCCAGCGTCGGGTTTTGAAGCGCGCATGAGCGAGCACCTCGCCAGCCAACCGGCGCTGACAGTGCCGCAGTGGTCCTTTCGCGAGATGAGCCCGCTGATCGACAGCGCCAACATGACGCCTGCCTACTGGCTGCGCCTGCGTGGCGCGATCATCGAAGCCATCGAGCAAGATGGCTGCGATAGCGTCCTGGTCCTGCACGGCACTGACACGTTGGCCTACAGTGCGGCGGCGATGTGCTTTCAATTGCTGGGCTTGCCAGCACCGGTGCTGTTCACGGGCTCCATGCTGCCAGCAGGCGTACCGGACAGCGATGCCTGGGAAAACGTCAGCGGTGCACTGCAGGCTCTGGGCCAAGGCCAGCCTCACGGGGTTCAGCTGTACTTCCACGGCAAATTGATGGCCCCGACACGTTGCGCAAAAGTCCGCAGCTTTGGGCGCAACCCGTTTGTCGCGTTGACGCGCAACGGCGGCGTGGCAAAAGCCACATCACTGCCGGACGAGCTGGCCTACAACCATCCAGGGCACGAAGCCAGTGTGGGTGTATTGCCGCTGGTACCGGGAATTGGCGCAGCCCAGCTCGACGCACTGCTCAGCAGCGGGATCGAAGCGCTGGTGCTCGAATGCTTCGGCAGCGGCACTGGCCCCGGCGATAACCCGGACTTCCTGGCCAGCCTGCAACGGGCGCAGGAGAACGGCATTTTGGTGGTAGCCATCACTCAATGCCATGAAGGCGGTGTGGAACTGGACGTATACGAAGCTGGCAGCCGTTTGCGTGGGGTTGGGGTGCTGTCGGGGGGTGGCATGACCCGTGAAGCCGTGTTCGGCAAACTGCATGCCCTGCTCGGTGCCGATTTGCCGCTGGCTGAAGTCCGGCGCCTGATCGAGCTGGACGTGTGCGGGGAACTGGCCTGATCGACGCGTAGCTGCGCCCGCCCGGCACACAACTTGCTCGCTTCCTGCACCTCCATGCAGGAAACGAGCATGCTCCACTCTCATCTCACAACGCTCAACGCCGTTTCGCTGGTGCTCAGCACCTTCAATGCCGAAGGCTTGTCCAGCGAAGCACTGTTGGCGGGTAGCGGCATCCGGGCGGCGGACTTGAGCCGCGCAGACACACGCATCACGACCAATCAGGAGATGCGCGTGTGCGCCAACGCCGTGGCCTTGCGCCGCGAAATCGGCCTGGAGCTGGGCCGGCGAATGCATGTGTCGTCCTACGGAATGCTGGGTTACGCCCTACTCACCAGTGCCACCTTAGGTGACGCACTGCGTCTGGCTTTACGCTACCCGGCGCTGCTGGGAACACTTTTTGAGCTCAGCCTTGAGGTCGAAGGAGATCAGGTGTGGTTCTGCGCCAGCGGGTATGGCGAAGGCCCACAGCTCGCGGTATTCAATACCGAGTTATGCCTGGTTTCGCTCAAGGTCATTTGCGAAGACCTGCTCGGCCAACCGTTGCCACTATTGGGTGCACGTTTTGCCCACAGCGCGCCCGATTACCACGCCAGCTACGGGCAAAGCTTCGACTGCCCGCGCGTGTTCGAGGCCGACAGCAATGCGTTCGCTTTCGCCAAACGCTGGCTTGACCATCCCTTGCCGCTGGCCGATGCCGTTACCCATCAGGCGATGGCCGAGCGCTGCCGTAAACAGAACCTGGAATTCACCGGGCGGCAAACCTGGCTGGAACGCATCCGCCAACTCCTTGGCGCACAGATGCACGCCGCCCCGGGGCTTGAGGGGCTGGCCGAACAAATGAACTGCTCGCCGCGTACTCTGCGTCGCCATTTGCACGACGTGGGATGCAGCTATCAAACCCTGCTCGACGACTTGCGCTTCGAACGGGCCAAGCTGCTGCTCAACGACACCGATTGGCCCATCTACCGGATTGCCGAAACCCTGGGTTTCAGTGAGACCGCGAGCTTTCGCCACGCCTTTGTACGCTGGAGCGGGGTTGCCCCCAGCCAGTTCCGTGTTTGATTCAGGGGCGAATTTCGGTCAGTGATGTTGGCCACATCCATCCCCTTTTGGCCGCTCCTGCCGTTCTCTCAAACACCCCGGGCCGCAAAACTGTAGGCCACCGCCAAAGCCTTGGGAGAACAAGAACATGCTGACGATCTACTCGGACGATCATCACCTGCATCATGGCCGCTGTGAGTTGATGGACGGGCAATTGATGCCTTGCTTCGAAATGCCCTCTCGCGCCGACCATATTCTGCAGCGGGTACAAACCCGCGAACTGGGACCGGTGCGCGCGCCGCAAGACTTTGGTCGGGGCCCCATCGAACGTATCCACAGCGCCGCGTACCTGGATTTTTTCCAGGGCGCCTGGGATCGCTGGACAGAACACGGTCGTGACGGCGACTTGCTGCCATACACCTGGCCAGCCCGAACCTTGCGCGCAGTTTTGCCCACCAGCCTCCACGGCCAGCTCGGTTATTACAGCTTTGATGGCGGCGCCCCCATTACTGCGGGTACCTGGCAAGCGGCCTACAGCGCAGCGCAAGTCGCCCTGACCGCCCAGGCCGAGATTCAAAACGGCGCCCACAGCGCTTTCGCACTTTGCCGCCCACCCGGGCATCACGCCGCCAGCGACTTGATGGGCGGTTATTGCTACCTGAACAACGCAGCAATCGCAGCCCAGGCGTTCCTCGACCAGGGCCGTCGCAAAGTGGCGATCCTCGACGTGGACTATCACCACGGCAATGGCACGCAGTCGATTTTTTATGAGCGCAGCGACGTGCTGTTTACCTCGATCCACGGCCACCCTGAAGCCGAGTTTCCGTTCTTCCTGGGCTACGAAGATGAACTGGGCGAAGGACCGGGCGAAGGTTTCAACTTCAACTATCCCCTGGCCGCAGGCTCGGCCTGGGATCGCTGGAGCGCAGCACTTGAATTGGCCTGCACCGAAATCGAAAGCTACGACGCTGACGTCATCGTGGTTTCACTGGGTGTGGATACGTTCAAGAACGACCCGATTTCCCAGTTCAAGCTCGACAGCCCGGACTACCTGCGCATGGGCGAACGCATTGCTCGCCTGGGTAAACCGACGCTGTTTGTGATGGAAGGCGGCTACGCCGTTGAGGAAATCGGCGTGAATGCGGTGAACGTGCTTGAAGGGTTTGAAAGCGCGCAATGATCAAGCCCTGCCTGTGGGAGCGGGCTTGCTCGCGATTCAGCCGGTGCGGTCTGTCTGAATTAATGCGGTGCCCCTCTCGCGAGCAAGCCCGCTCCCACAGGTTCAACGGCTGCCATTCCACACCTTGCCCAGCCGCTCCAGCGCCGCCTTGATCTCCACTTCGGGCACCGCTGCAAACCCCAGCACCAGCCCCGCTCTTTTATCCACAGGCTCAATCGAGTCTTGCTGCCAATAACTGCTTAACCCGTTGATTTCCACGCCGGCCGTTTTGGCCTGCGCCAACAGTGCCTGCTCCCGCGCAAAGCTCGTCACCGGCACGGCAACATGCAACCCCGCAGCGATGGTCGGCATCGGCCCCACCCCGTCCAGCGCATGGGGCCAATTGGCCAGCAACACATCCCGTCGACTCAAGGCCGCACGACGCATCCGCCGGATGTGCCGCTGAAAATGCCCCGCCGCCATAAACTCAGCCATGACCGCCTGGGTGCTGACTTCCGAATGGCGCATATCGAGGGATCGGCGCCGGGCAAATGGCTCGGTCAAGCCTTTGGGAAGCACCAGGTACCCCAGGCGCAATGCCGGAAAGGCCACCTTGCCGAACGTGCCGACATAAATCACCCGACCACTACGGTCCAAAGCCGCCAACGGGGCCAGCGGCGCACCGCTGTAACGGTATTCGCCATCGTAGTCGTCCTCGACAATCCAGCCCTGGGTGCGCTCAGCCCAGGCCAACAGTTCCAAACGCCGGGCCAGGCTCAGGGTCACACCGCTCGGGTACTGGTGAGAGGGCGTCACGTAGGCCAGCCGACAGTTACTCAAGTGTGCCAGTGCCGAACAATCCATACCGTCCTCATCCACCGCTACACCCTGCACATGAGCCCCGGCAATCGCGAACGCATAGGCTGCTGCGCGATAGCCCGGATTCTCCACAGCCACCCCCTCGCCCGGCTCCACCAGCAGCTGTGCACAAAGGCTAATCCCCTGCTGCGCACCACTAGTGATCAAAATTTGATCACTGGTGCACGATAAACCCCGCGAAGTGCGCAAATACGCCGCAATAAGTCCACGCAAGCGTTCATCACCAGCCGGATCGCCGTAACACAGTTGCTGCAAGTCTGGCTTACGCCAAAAAGCCGCCTGCAGCTTGCTCCATACCTCGAAAGGGAATAAGTCAAACGCCGGTACCCCCACTCGAAATGCACGAGGAACTCCACTGGGAGGCAGGTCAAGGGCATGCTTTGCGACCCGGCTCAAAGCAGTGCTGTGGATAACTTTACTGGATGTAATTACAGGTAATTCAGCCTGTTTTGTGGATAACTCTGGGGATAAGTCTGTTGAAAACCCTGTGGATAAGTTGGTGGACAACTTTTTTATCGGCAGCGCTTTTTCAGGCAGTTTTGCGACATAAGTGCCATCACCCACTCGCCCCTCAATAAACCCCTCGGCATACAACTGGTCATAGGCCCGCACCACGCTATTACGGGAAATACCAAGAGCAGTGGCCAGGTCACGGCTGGCCGGCAACCGCGCACCGCCACTCAACCGACCATCGAGCACGCGCTGGCGCAATGCCTGATACAGCTGACGGCTCAGCCCTTTTTTCGGATCAAGCTCGATTCCGGCAGGGTTGAAGGCGATGGAAAGCGCTGAATCCGACATGAATTGGACCTATGAAAATGACCATTAATGGCTCTTACAACAAACCAATAGCCTGCCTAGGATGAGGCCATTCGCCAAGGATAATTTCTATGTACGTTCCCCGCGCCTTCGCAGTAGATGACATCCCAATGTTGCATCAACAGATGCTGGCCACGCCCTTGCCCGTGCTGGTCACTCACGCCAGCCAAGGCATGATCGCCAGTCATGTGCCTTTGCTGCTGAACCCGGATGAAGGCGCCTGCGGCACCCTGTATGGCCATCTTGCCCGCGCCAATCCCCACGGCAAGGCCCTGGCTGAAGGGACCGAAACCCTGGTGATTTTCTCCGGAGAACAGGCCTACATCAGCCCGTCTTTTTATCCCGGCAAGGCCGAACACGGTAAAGCCGTGCCCACCTGGAACTACCTCGCCGTTCACGCTTATGGCACAGCAGAAGTCTTCGAGGATGCCGAGCGTTTACTGGCGCTGGTCAGCCGCTTGAGCAGCAAACACGAAGCCGGTCGATCCCAACCCTGGTCGGTCAGCGATGCGCCAGCGGACTACATCGACAGCATGCTCAAGGCCATTGTGGGTTTTCGCCTGCCCATCACCCGCCTGGACGGCAAACGCAAACTCAGCCAGAACCGCGACGCTGCTGACCAGGCGGGCGTACGCAAGGGACTCCTGGCCAGCAGCAACCCGCAAGACCACGCACTCGCTCACTTAATGGCCAAGGAATAGCTCACATGACTCAAATCCAGATCAAACCCGCAACCACCGCCGATCACGAACAGTGGCTCCCCCTCTGGCAGGCCTACTTGCGCTTCTACAACACCGAGCTGTCAGACGACATCACCCAATCCACCTGGACACGTTTTTTCGATCCGGCTGAGCCGACCTCTCTGGCCCTTGCCTGGCAAGGCGACAAGGCCGTGGGCATGGTGCAGTGCGTGTATCACCGCACCAACTGGAGCATTAAAAACGCCTGCTACCTTCAAGATCTGTTTGTCAGCCCCCAGGTTCGCGGTAAAGGGGTAGGTCGCCAACTGATCGAGCACGTCTATGCCGTCGCTCGCGATAAAGACTGTGCCAAAGTCTATTGGATGACTCAGGAAACCAACGCCACGGCGATCCAGTTGTATGAGCGTATTGCCGAGCGCCCTGGCTTTATCCAGTTTCGCAAAACCTTGTAATAACTAAGGAACGCGCAATGCCCGACTCTCTAGAACACTGGCTGGCGGCCAAAACACCCGATACCCGAACCCTTGAAGGGCAATTCATTCGTCTGGAAAAGCTCGACCCGGCACGGCATGGCGATGAACTATGGCTAGCCTTACAGGGGCCGCAGGCTGATCCCAAGCTTTGGGACTATTTACCCTACGGGCCCTTCAATGAGCGTCCGACGTTTGATACCTGGTTGCAAAGCCATGCCGCCAGTCGTGACCCGCATTTTTATACCGTCGTTGATAAGTTGAGTGGCGAGGCACAAGGCTTGATCAGCCTGATGTGCATCGTCCCTGAGCACGGGCGCATCGAGATCGGCCACGTGACCTTCGGCGCCCCCATGCAGCGCTCGCCAAAGAGTACCGAGGCGGTCTACCTGCTGGCCAAGGAAGCCTTCGCACTGGGCAACCGACGCCTGGAGTGGAAGTGCAACAACGACAACGCGCGATCAAAGCGTACAGCAGTACGATTGGGGTACACATACGAAGGCGTCTTTCGCCAGCATATGGTAGTTAAAGGCAAGAATCGTGATACCACGTGGTACAGCATTATCGGTACGGAATGGCCCTCTATAGCGGCAGGCTTCGAAAAATGGCTGGCACTGGATAACCAACCAGAAAGCGGCCAGATAAAGACCCTGGAAGAATGCAGAGCATCAACTGTATAAAATTTGATCAATGCGCCCAACAAGGACTGTTGGGCGTTTTTGTTACAGAAGGGGATTAGAATTTTCGCGGTAAGCGGACCACACCCATTTGCAGACCAAAGGGCTTGAAGACTGCATTCAGGGATTTAAGCGTCGGATTGCCTTCGCCGTGCTCGATTTGAATCAAGGTACGGACCGAAATTTTGCACATGCGGGCAAACTGGGTTTGCTGCAATCCGGTCACATCAACCCGAAAGCGCTTTACCGCCTCACCCAGTGCGATTTTGCCCTGAGCAAGATCAGCCTCAATACTTTCGATCATCAACTGGCGCGCATCAATAGTCAGGGTCATTTCAAGCCCCACTCGCGCAAGCGCTGGTCGAGGTTTTTAAGCGCGATTTGTGGATGGTTCATCGTCAGCTCCGGTAGCCCTTCAGCACTTAACAAATCAGGCAGGGCCCGTAGCGGCTCGACATCAGCGCGTAAGCGCTGATACGCCATATCCGGATCAATAATCGAGCTCAGCGACTCACAGGCACCTCGCCAATCAATTTGCCCCGCACGCTCTACCTCCCGCGACCACTTGGTTGTACGCGTAATACCTTCACCATCCATCACCATGGGCGCCAGGTCATAGACAGGCGCCAGGCGAAATGAATCAACACCTCGAATAATCGCGGTGTTGCGGCCATGGTTATCACTGTTGCCAAGGATTTTGTTCAGCAGATCGCGGCGCAAGTATTCAGCCACCAGATCAGGGATCTGATCCTGCTGGCCAGCATGCTTCCAAAGCGCTGCCAACCGCTCAAGCACTTCGACGTGAGCCATGTCGCTGCCGGGCTCAGTGACCTGGGCAAGAGAATAGACAGACTCCACAGCAAGCCTCTCGACGCCTTGCCCAGTGACCTTGCGGTCAAAGCGCTGCATCCACAGGCTCGGCTTTCGCCCTTCTTCCAGCGCCAGCCCTTGAGCTGGAACAGTTTCAATACCCAATGCCTGCAAGGCTTTGTAGTACATGAATTCGCTGCGCAAAATGTCGCAGTCCAGCTCCAACCCCTTGTTGCGAGCAAACTTGATGAACCAATGCTGCCTGACGTCAGGGTCCGCCAGGGTAGCGTCGGGATACAACAAGCCATCCGCGCCTTCAGACATCAACAGTTTGGGCGCTTCGCCACCCGCCCCTGTTGCGCCGCCAATCGCAGCCCCCTGCTCGTGGGCGTACTCAAGAAAGCTGTTGTCACGATCGATCACGTCCTGGCGAGAGAAGCCCAGCACCGCATGGGAATCAAGCCGCTCAAACGACTCTTTAATCCGCAGATGGCCTATCGGCGCAGGCGTGCTGCGGCCAAGCAAAAACAAATCAATGCTCAAGTCCTCAGGTTTTTCCCGCCCTATTTGCTTGATCAGGATCTTCTTCGCAGCCCCGGCCGGGGCAATGTCGTGCAGGAAGGCGGGAGCCTTTTTCAGAATGTGCGTATCCCACTCAACGGGCACACAAGCACTCACCGAGCAAAGAAAGGGGCTTTCAATGGTCTCCAGGTTTTGCATCAGGTACTTCTGCTTGTAGCCAAAGCGGCAAGGACCATCGAGCCCTTTATTCGGTTCAGAAAAAGCCAGCGTCATCGCGTCCTGCCACTGACCGGCACGGTAGAGCTGAAGGGTTAGCTGAAACATGCTCGCACCCGCAATTCAATGCATATCAAACAATCGAATAAACCATTACCTGCAATATAGTGCAGTTGTGGTTATTTTTCTCGCCCAGAAAATGCATTTTAATGCAGATAAAGGCGATTTCCGGATCACCCGCCTGCATTAAAATACAGATACAAAAAGCCAGTCGAAAAAAAAGGGGAGCACATGCTCCCCCGAGGTTTAAAGCGTTTGTATCAAAGGCGGTATCAGGCTTCGATTTCGATCAGAATTTCGCCCGGGTTAACGCGGTCGCCCTTGATGACATGGATGGTGACGATTTTACCCGCGATGGCGGCCTGAACTTCGGTCTCCATTTTCATCGCTTCGGTGATCAGTACTGACTGGCCAGCCTTGACGACGTCGCCTACGGCAACCAGTACATCAACGATGTTGCCCGGCATTGCAGTGCTGACGTGGCCCGGCTCGCTCGCTTGCTTGCGCTTGCTCGAAGTGCCACCCACAAATTCGTTAAGCGGCTCGAACACCACCTCTTCCGGCATACCGTCGATGGACAGGTAGAAGTGACGCTTGCCTTCTGCCTTGACGCCTACACCGGTGATGTCTACGCGATAGCTTTCGCCGTGTACGTCGATCACGAATTCGGTCGGTACACCCTCACCGCTCGCCTTGGTAACACCGCCAGCTTCAGGAATCGGCAGCAATACTTCCGGGGCCAGGGTGCCTGCAGCACGCTCTTCGAGGAATTTGCGGCCGATGTCCGGGAACATGGCGAAGGTCAGTACGTCTTCTTCCGACTTGGCCAAAGCACCAATCTCAGCACGCAACTTGACCATTTCTGGCTTGAGCAGGTCAGCAGGACGTACGTCGATCAGCTCTTCGTTACCGATGGCCTGACGACGCAGTTGCTCGTTGATCTCGCCTGGCGCCTTGCCGTAGCCGCCTTGCAGGTAGAGCTTCACTTCGTTGGTGATGGTTTTGTAACGTTCGCCAGCCAGTACGTTGAAAAACGCCTGGGTGCCGACGATTTGCGACGTCGGTGTCACCAGCGGCGGGAAGCCCAGGTCTTCACGTACACGCGGGATCTCGGCCAGCACTTCGCTCATGCGGTTCAGGGCGCCCTGTTCCTTGAGCTGGTTGGCAAGGTTGGAAATCATCCCGCCCGGTACCTGGTTCACTTGAACACGGGTGTCGACTGCGGTGAATTCGCTTTCAAACTGGTGGTACTTCTTACGCACGGCATAGAAGTACAGACCAATTTCCTGCAACAGCGACAGGTCAAGACCGGTGTCGTATTCGCTGCCTTTGAGGGCCGCTACCATCGACTCGGTGCCCGGATGGCTGGTGCCCCACGCGAAGCTGGAGATCGCAGTGTCGATATGGTCGGCACCGTTTTCTATCGCCTTGAGCTGGCACATGGAAGCCAGACCGGCGGTGTCATGGGAATGAATAAAGATCGGCAGGCTGATTTCAGCCTTCAGCGCCTTGACCAGTTCGCCGGTGGCAAACGGGGTCAACAGGCCAGCCATGTCCTTGATTGCCACCGAGTCGCAACCCATGGCCTCCATCTGCTTGGCCTGGGCCACAAACGCTTCAGTGGTATGCACCGGGCTGGTGGTGTAGGCGATGGTGCCCTGAGCGTGCTTGCCAGCAGCCTTGACCGCCTCGATGGCGACGCGCAGGTTACGGACGTCGTTCATGGCATCGAAAATACGGAACACGTCGATACCGTTTACAGCCGCCTTGGCGACGAAGGCTTTGACCACGTCATCGCTGTAGTGGCGATAGCCCAACAGGTTTTGACCACGCAACAGCATTTGCAGGCGAGTGTTAGGCAAGGCGGCACGCAGCTGGCGCAGACGCTCCCACGGATCTTCCTTGAGGAAGCGTACGCAAGCGTCAAAGGTGGCGCCGCCCCAGACTTCCAGCGACCAGTAGCCGACTTTGTCGAGCTTGTCGCAGATTGGCAGCATGTCTTCAGTGCGCATGCGGGTTGCCAGCAGCGACTGGTGGGCGTCACGCAGGATGGTGTCAGTTACAAAGATCTTCTTGGACATGAAAATTTTCCTCACAGGCCTGCGTGGGCAGCAATGGCGGCAGCGATGGCCAGGGCCAGCTCTTCGGGTTTGCGCTTGATCGAGTAGTTGGTCAGTTCTGGATGGCTTTCTACGAAGCTGGTATTGAACTGGCCACTACGGAATTCCGGGTTACGCAGGATTTCCTGGTAATACGCGGCGGTGGTTTTGACCCCTTGCAGACGCATGTCGTCGAGGGCGCGCAAACCACGGTCCATCGCTTCTTCCCAGGTCAGGGCCCACACCACCAGCTTCAGACACATGGAGTCGTAATACGGCGGGATGGTGTAGCCGGTGTAGATCGCCGTGTCGGTACGCACGCCAGGACCGCCGGGCGCGTAGTAACGGGTGATCTTGCCGAAACTTGGCAGGAAGTTGTTTTTCGGGTCTTCGGCATTGATCCGGAACTGCAAGGCAAAACCGCGGTGCTGGATGTCTTCTTGCTTGATCGACAACGGCAGACCGGAAGCAATGCGAATTTGTTCACGAACAATATCGATGCCGGTGATTTCTTCGGTGATGGTGTGTTCCACCTGCACCCGGGTGTTCATCTCCATGAAGTACACCTCGCCCTCGGCGAGCAGGAACTCCACGGTACCGGCGTTCTCGTAACCCACGGCCTTGGCCGCACGCACAGACAGGTCGCCGATGTAGGCGCGCTGTTCCGGGGTCAATTGAGGGCTTGGGGCAATTTCGATGAGCTTTTGGTTACGACGCTGGATTGAACAGTCGCGCTCAAACAAATGCACCACGTTGCCAAAGCTGTCACCGAGGATCTGGGCTTCGATGTGCTTGGGGTTGACGATGCACTTTTCGAGGAACACTTCTGCCGAGCCAAAGGCTTTGGTGGCTTCAGAGATCACTCGAGGAAAGGCTTGTTCCAGTTCTTCACGGCTGTTGCAGCGACGAATCCCGCGTCCGCCACCACCCGAGGTGGCTTTGAGCATGACCGGATAGCCAATGCGCTCGCCTTCAAGCAGTGCTTCGTGGATATCGGCAACGTTGCCTTCAGTGCCTGGCGTGACCGGTACACCGGCCTTGATCATGCTGCGGCGCGCTTCAGTCTTGTCGCCCATGCGGCGGATGACTTCAGCGGACGGGCCGATGAACTTGATTCCGCGCTCGGCGCAAATATCAGCCAGCTCTGCATTTTCTGACAGAAAACCATAACCGGGATGCAGGGCATCACAACCGGTTTCAACCGCCAGGTTCACCAGCTTGCGCGGGTTCAAATAACCGGCCAGCGGGTCTTCGCCAATGCTGTGGGCTTCATCGGCACGCTTGACGTGCAAGGCATGTCGATCCGCTTCGGAATAGACCGCCACAGAACGAATACCCATCTCGGCGCAGGCACGCACGATGCGGACGGCAATTTCTCCGCGGTTGGCGATCAGGATCTTTTTTATCACTTGGATTTTCCCTAAAGCCCATGGAACAAACGACCTGCTAGACCAGGTCGGCACGTGTCCAAATGTGTCTGAACCGTTGTGTCGTCACACTAGACCCACGCAACAATAAACAAAAATCAATAATTCTTGGGTCGTGCATAAGTAACGACTTATAGTCAGATCACTTGCCGCTTCGGATAATTTTATAAAAATGCGTAAGTCATTGATGCGTATCACTTTTCGTCAATTACAGGTATTCAACGAAGTCTGTGATTTGCGCTCTTACAGCCGCGCTGCAGAAGAAATGTCGCTGACACAACCCGCCGTAAGTCTACAAATTCGTCAGCTTGAAGAGCTGATTGGCCAGCCTTTGTTCGATTACGTAGGCAAAAAGCTGTACATGACCGAGGCCGCTGAAGCGCTTCAGTTGGCCAGCCGGGATATTTTCGGGCGCCTTGAAAACCTCGACATGCAGCTCTCGGACATGCTCGGGTCGCTGCAGGGCCAACTGAAACTGGCGGTTGAATCGAGTGCAAAATATTTCGTCCCCCACCTGTTTGCCGCTTTCAAGCGCCAGCACCCGGAGGTCAATCTGCAGCTAACGGTGGTCAATCGGGCGCAAGCCGTTCGCCGCCTGTCGGATAACCGCGACGATCTGGTGATCATGTCGATGGTGCCGCAGGACATGGGCCTGGAGTTTCTGCCGTTTTTGAATAACCCGATTGTGGCCGTCGCACCGCCAGACCACCCGCTGTGCAGCCGTGGTCCGCTCCGTTTGCAGGACCTGGAGCCGTATACCTTGCTGATGCGCGAACAGGGGTCGGGCACACGCATGGCGTGCGAGGAATACTTCAAGGAGAAGCGTGTTCACTTCAGTCAAACACTGGAAGTGTCGTCCAACGAGTCCCAGCGCGAGTGCGCAGTGGCCGGGTTGGGCGTGGCGCTATTAACACGCCACGCCGTCAGCCTGGAACTTGCGACCGGCCTGCTGCGCGAGTTGCCGGTCGAAGAGTTGCCGCTGTATCGCAGCTGGTGCGTGGTGCAGGCAAAAGCCAAGCGCCTGTCACCGGTGGCCCATGCATTTCTGGGGTTTATTCGCAGTGAGCGCCTGCAAATCAGCGAGCTGGTTGAGCGCTTCGACGGTCACTTGCCGACGCAGCCTGCCAATAGTTGATTGCATTGAGGTCGGGATAATCCGAGGTTTCAAGCCTTAGCTGGCGCTGATTGTCATGGTCTTCGATTGCGCGGCGAAAGGCCATGCGGCGCTGGTCTTCTTGCTGACGACGGGTTTTGACGGCGCTATTGCGTTCTTCGTAAGGCTGGGCCATTTCGAGTCTCCCAAGGCGTGTACGGGAGTTTCAAGATGGACTTTGTTTATGACGACTTGGCGAAGATGGGATGACAGGGGGATGAAGGCTGAATATGAGTACTGTGCGGGAGGGAGCTTGATCGCGATTCAGGCAACGCGGCCTGTCAGGAAAGCTTCAGCGATGCCATCGCGAGCAAGCCCGCTCCCACAATTAATCTTCGTGGCTTTTCAGCGACTTGGGCGACAGACGCAAGCTGCGCAGGCTGCGCTTGACGCTTTTAAGGTGGTTGACCAGGCTTGGGCCGCGAGCCATGGCAACCCCCATCGCCAACACGTCAATCACCACCAGATGGGCAATACGCGAGGTCAGCGGGGTGTAGATTTCGGTGTCTTCGTGGACATCGATGGCCAGATTGACGGTCGCCAGCTCCGCCAGTGGCGTTTGGCTCGGGCACAAGGTAATCAAGGTCGCGCCACTTTCACGCACCAGATTGGCGGTGATCAGCAAGTCTTTGGAACGGCCCGACTGGGAGATGCAAATCGCTACATCCGTAGGCTTCAAGGTTGCAGCCGACATCGCTTGCATATGGGGATCGGAGTACGCCGCAGCCGTCAGTAAAAGGCGAAAAAACTTGTGCTGGGCATCGGCCGCAACGGCACCCGAGGCACCGAAACCATAAAACTCGACCCGCTGCGCTTGCGACATGGCCGTCACCGCACGCTGCAGCGCCACGGGATCAAGCTTCTCGCGCACTTCCATCAGGGTGTGCAGCGTGGTGTCAAAAATTTTCAGACTGTAGTCCGCAACCGAATCGTCTTCGTGGATTGCGAACTGACCGAAACTGGCACCTGCTGCCAGGCTTTGCGCCAGCTTGAGTTTCAAGTCCTGGAACCCGGAACAGCCAATTGCCCGGCAAAAGCGCACGATGGTGGGCTCACTGATGCCGACACTGTGGGCAAGGTCGGCCATGGAACTGTGCATTACAGCCGCAGGATCAAGCAGCACGTGATCGGCGACCTTGAGTTCCGATTTACGTAACAGGTGGCGTGACTGGGCAATATGTTGCAGCAGGTTCAAAGGGCAGGACTCGGTCTGTAAGCGGCAGGCGCCGGGGATGTAGCATTCTTGTAGTTATACTACAAGAATTCGCTTTCTGCCCACCCAATACACCCTGTCTTACCCTTATCTTTCCCATGATTCATGCAGCTTCAGGGCGATGTAGCCCTTTTTGGCACTACAAATCCACTACACCGGCACGTAACAAATCGCCAAACTGCGCAGCGTTTACCGGACGGCTGATCAAGTAACCCTGCACTTCGTCGCACTGGCGAGCCTTGAGAAATGCCAGCTGCGCCTCGTTTTCGACACCTTCGGCCACGACTTTGAGGTCGAGGCTATGGGCCATGGAGATAATCGCAAGGGTGATGGCCTCGTCTTCACTGCAGCGCCCCAGGCCGTGGATAAAGGTTTTATCAATCTTCACGTAATCCACTGCAAATCGCTTGAGGTAACTGAGCGAGGAGTAACCGGTCCCGAAGTCATCAATCGCCAGCCTCACGCCCAGCTCGTGCAATTGCTGGAAGGTTGCGATGACGTATTCAACATTGTCGAGCAACTGGCTTTCTGTCAGCTCAAGTTCCAGGCAGTGAGGCGCCAGACCGGTTTCTTCAAGCACCTGGCGCACCAGGCTGACCAGTTTGCCCTGGCGCAATTGATGCCCCGACAGGTTCACCGACACCCGTATCGGCGCCAGCCCTGTGCGCTGCCATTCACAGGCTTGCCGGCAGGCTTCGCGCAGCACGAACTCTCCGATGGCGCTGATCAGGCCAGTCTCCTCGGCCAAGGCAATGAAGTCGCTCGGAGGGACGCTACCCAACTGCGGATGATCCCAGCGAACCAGCGCTTCAGCTGCGTGCAGGCGCCCCGTTGCAAGGCATAGTTTAGGTTGATAGAAAACGTCGAGCTGGCATTGGGCAATGGCTTTGCGCAACTGACTTTCCAGTTGCAAACGCTCCAGGGTGCTGTGTTGCAGGCTGTGACTGTAGAACTGAAAAGTGCCGCCGCCCAGATGCTTGGCCTGGCGCATGGCTTTATTGGCCTGGTGGACCAGGGTGGCAATGTCCCGTGCGCTGCCCGGCAGCAGGCTGATGCCCATGGACACGCTGATGATCAGCTCATGGCCATCCACCACCAAGGGCCGGCCGAGTCTTTCCATCAGTCGGGTCGCTACCCGCGCCAGACTGGTCAGGCTGCTGTAAGCATCAAACAGCACGGCAAACTCATCGCCCGACAGTCGCGCAATGGTGTTGGCCTCAGGCAAGGCCTTGGTGATGCGTTCTGCCATTTTTTGCAGCACATGATCGGCCAGCTCGTGCCCAAGATTGTCATTGAGCAATTTGAAACGATCGAGGTTGATGTGCAGCAACGTCAGGTGGCATGAACCCTGGCGAACACGCTGGCTGGCCTCCTCCAGTCGCTCCTTGAACAAGAGACGGTTGGCCAGGCCGGTCAGTTCATCAAAATGGGCGAGGTGGCGAACGCGCGCCTCAACGAGACGGCGCAGTTCCACTTCGCGCAAAAGCTCAGCGTTCAGTTGCTCACTGCGGACATTGGCTTGCTGCAAGTCGTCGAACAGACCTTGATGGCGTAAACGCTGCACCTTGTGACGCAGATTGACCCGCTTTACTTGCCAACCCAGACCACTCACCAGCAGAAAAAGGCCGAACCCGAAACCGAAAAAAATTCCCGGCGAATTTAAACTCTGAACCATCGGCGAAATTCTTATCAGTAGGGGAGCCAGGAAGTTGCCCGAGCATACACAAGCTGTGCCCGCGACCAAACGCACAGGCATCATTTAATAGATGAAACCGGCACAGCCCATACCGGCAGGCTTTTTGACCGCTCGGCCCAAGAGCGCTACGTGGCTAGCAATAAAACGTCAACAGCCCCTAAAATGCCCCGATGCGCGATGATCTCTCTCTCTTGTTAAATTCTCTCAACGATGCCCAACGTCAGGCCGTCACGGCCAGTGTGGGGCGTCAGTTGGTTCTGGCCGGCGCAGGTTCCGGCAAAACCCGTGTGCTGGTGCACCGTATCGCCTGGTTGATCCAGGTCGAGAACGCGTCGCCGCACTCAGTCCTGTCGGTGACATTCACCAACAAGG
This sequence comes from Pseudomonas sp. DSV-1, assembly GCF_035830915.1. Taxonomy (NCBI): domain Bacteria; kingdom Pseudomonadati; phylum Pseudomonadota; class Gammaproteobacteria; order Pseudomonadales; family Pseudomonadaceae; genus Pseudomonas; species Pseudomonas sp. DSV-1. The sequence continues at coordinate 5,094,987 of NZ_JAYMYG010000001.1, forward strand.
CCGCCGCCGAGATGCGCCACCGCATCGAGCAACTGATGGGTATCAACCCGGCGGGCATGTGGGTCGGCACCTTCCACGGGCTGGCACACCGTTTATTGCGGGCTCACTGGCAAGAAGCAGGGCTGAGCCAGACCTTTCAGATCCTCGACAGCGATGACCAGCAACGCCTGGTCAAGCGCGTGATCCGTGAACTGGGGCTGGATGAACAGCGCTGGCCGGTGCGTCAGGCGCAGTGGTTTATCAACGGTCAAAAAGACGAAGGCCTGCGTCCTAAACATATCCAGGCCAGCGGCGACTTGTTCCTGGCCACCATGCGCAATATTTACGAGGCCTATGAGGTCGCGTGCCAGCGTGCCGGTGTCATCGACTTTTCCGAGCTACTGCTGCGCGCCCTGGATCTGTGGCGCGACAACCCGGGCTTGCTGGCGCACTACCAGAAACGCTTCCGCCACATTCTTGTCGACGAATTCCAGGACACCAACGCCGTTCAATATGCCTGGCTGCGATTGCTGGCCCAGGGCGGCGACAGCCTGATGGTCGTGGGCGATGACGACCAGTCGATCTACGGCTGGCGCGGCGCGAAAATCGAAAATATCTACCAGTACTCAACCGATTTCCCGGACGCCGAGACCATTCGCCTGGAGCAGAACTATCGCTCCACGGCAGGCATCCTCAAAGCGGCCAACGCCCTGATTGCCAACAACACCGGACGCATGGGCAAAGAGCTGTGGACTGACGGCGGTGAAGGCGAAGCAATTAATTTGTACGCAGCCTTCAATGAACACGATGAAGCGCGCTACGTGGTCGAGACCATCGAAAGCGCCTTGAAAACCGGCCTGGCCCATAGCGATATCGCCATTTTGTACCGCTCCAACGCCCAATCGCGGGTACTTGAAGAAGCGTTGCTGCGCGAACGTATTCCTTACCGCATTTATGGTGGCCAGCGCTTCTTCGAGCGCGCAGAAATCAAAAACGCCATGGCTTACATGCGCCTGCTCGAAGGCCGTGGCAATGATGCCGCGCTGGAGCGGGTGATTAACGTGCCTGCCCGCGGTATCGGCGAAAAAACCGTCGAGGCCATTCGCGATCACGCACGTCACAGCGATGTGTCGATGTGGGAGGCGATGCGCCAGCTAATTGCCAATAAAGCCCTCCCCGGTCGTGCTTCAGGCGCCATTTCCGGCTTTATTGAACTGATCGAGAACCTCGCGGCAAAAGTCATGGAGATGCCTCTGCATCTGATGACCCAAACCGTGATCGAACAGAGTGGGCTGATTGCCTACCATCAGGCGGAAAAAGGCGAAAAAGGCCAGGCCCGGGTAGAAAACCTTGAGGAACTGGTCAGCGCAGCGCGCAACTTCGAGAACAATGACGAAGATGAAGAGCTGTCGCCATTGGCCGCCTTCCTTGGTCATGCCTCACTGGAGGCTGGCGATACCCAGGCCGAAGAGCATGAAGACGGTATCCAGCTGATGACGCTGCACAGCGCCAAGGGTCTGGAGTTTCCGTATGTGTTCCTGGTGGGCATGGAAGAAGGCTTGTTCCCGCACAAGATGAGCCTGGAAGAACCCGGCCGCCTTGAAGAGGAGCGGCGTCTGGCTTACGTGGGCATTACCCGCGCCATGCAAAATCTGGTCATGACGTACGCTGAAACCCGACGCCTGTACGGTAGCGAGACCTACAACAAGGTTTCGCGCTTCGTGCGAGAAGTGCCAAAAGGCCTGATCCAGGAAGTTCGTCTATCCAACAGCGTCAGTCGCCCTTTCGGTGGTGGCCAAAAGCAGAGCGCCAGCAGCCTGTTTGGCGGTTCGGAAATTCCAGAAACCGAATTCAAGCTTGGCCAGATGGTCAAGCACGCGGTCTTTGGCGAAGGCGTCATCCTCAACTTCGAAGGCGCAGGCGCGCAGGCGCGGGTACAGGTGAACTTCTCCGAAGGCAGCAAGTGGCTGATGATGGGCTACGCCAAACTTGAAGCGGTCTGACAGCAACCCGACAGCTTTGCGGGAATAGTCTGGATTGATAGATAACGGTGGGAGCGGGCTTGCTCGCGATGGCAGCACCTCGGTGTATCAGATGCACCGAGTGCCGGGAATCGCGAGCAGGCCCGCTCCCACATCAATGCGTCCTACAGTAAAAAAATCTGTCTCTTACAGATAAATAGGCAAAAGCCCGAAACACTTCACCGCTAGCCAGTCACAACTCACCTGTGCAACATGGCGCGCGTGATATCCACAAATGGGAACCCCTTATGAAACGTTTTCTTAGCATCGCCATGGCGTTGTGCATCGGTTTGACGATGAGCCTCGACGCGAACGCCAAGCGCTTCGGCGGCGGCAAAAGCGCTGGTGCAGCGCCTAGCCACCAAACGCGCCAGGCCGCTCCAGCTGCAGCCCCTGCAGCTGCCGGTGCTGCAGGCGCCGCCGCAAAAGCCGGTGGTGCTTCGCGCTGGCTCGGCCCTCTGGCTGGCCTCGCAGCCGGTGGCCTGTTGGCGTCCATGTTCATGGGCGGTGGCTTCCAGGGCATGCAGTTCTTCGACATCCTGATCATGGCGGTCATCGCCTTCCTGATCTTCCGCTTTATCGCGGCCCGTCGTCGCAAGCAACAATCCGAGATGATGGCCCCTGCCGGTCACGCTCCACTGCAACGCGAAGCCTTTGACGCCAAGCCAGCACCTTCGTCCTTCTTCGGCGGCGGTTCGGCAGCCCCTGCGGCACGCCCGGTGATCAATGCACCGGCCTGGTTCAATGAGCAGAACTTTCTTGAAGCTGCGCGCAACCATTTCCAGTCCCTGCAACAGCACTGGGATGCCAACGAAATGGACAAGATCGCCGAGTTCGTAACACCGCAGATGCTCGACTTCCTCAAGCGTGAACGCGCTGAGCTGGGTGATGGCTTCCAGTCCACCTACATCGACAACCTGACCGTGCAACTGGACGGCTTGGATGACCGTGCAGACAAAACCATTGCAACCCTGACCTTCAGCGGCGTGTCGAAAAACTCGCGCTTTGACCAGGGCGAAGCCTTCAGCGAAAGCTGGAACATGGAGCGTCAGCAAGGTGATAACCAGCCTTGGCTGGTAGCCGGTATCCGTCAGAACGGCTGATCCCGCAAGCTACATATGCGTTAATCAAAGCCCCGGACTTGTCCGGGGCTTTGCATTTCACGATTGCACTTATAACGAGCTACTGTATAAAGCGCGTCATATAAACCGCGCCATAGAGCATGAGGATGAGGTCGTGGAAGAGATCATTGAAGAGCTACGCGAAAAAAACGAGCCTGTACCAGTTCCTCTGGAACTGCCTGAAGAAGACCAGTTGGTGGAAATCGAAGAACAGCTGTTCATTGATATTCCGTTTGTCTTCAGAGAGTTTCTGCTGACCGTCAGTGACGTGGTGTATGGCAGCCTGGAGCCGGTCACCGTGACCGACCCACAATCACACACCTACCTGCCGGAAGTGGCAGCCAACGCTTGGGATGCCGGCGTTGACCGCAGCTTGATCCCTATTTGCCAGGACGGCGACGACTACTACTGCGTAGAAGAAGACGGCACCGTGGTGCTGTGGTCCGGCGAAGAAGAGCTCGTTACCGAAGAAACATGGGAATCGGTCTGGCACTGGGCGCGCGACGTCTGGCTGGAAAGCTGATACCTGCTTGATGCCCGCTTTCCAGCCATTGGTCAGCGGGCTGTCAGTGCTCCCCTTCCTTGTGGTTATCCAGCGTCTCCAGCAGTGCAACCTGCATGCGGGTATGGATCCGGATGAACCAGCGCCACAACAGCGCAGCCACTCCCGCTGCCACTACTGCAATCACGATCAGCAATTCATTGGTGGGCAAGATGCTCGCCGACAATGCCGACAACAGCAGAAAAATCACCAGTAACGACAGAATCGGGATCACTTCCGAGATCACCCGACGCACGCGCTGCGTGTGACGCCCGGCCATCTCCGGTTTGACGCCCATCTCGGCCAGGAGCATCGACAACGCCTTGAGTTTGCGATACGCCGCGATCAAAAACGGCAGCGACAGCAACAAGGCCACGCCCCAGATAATCCCTTTTTGCCAGCTCGGCTCCAGAATCCAGCCCTGCAAGTAACGGCCAATCCGGGGGGCGAAGTAACCACCCGCGAAGAAAATAGCGATGACCAGGGCCAGGTTGACCCCAACCTGCATCAGGATTTTCCGGATCATCGCAGCCAACAGTGCCCCTTCTCCCTGCGGCTGAATACTGCGCAGCCACTCGCCATAGAGCCCGAACACCCGTGACACACGACCAGGTACCACCTGTGCCAGCTTGAGCGAGAGCGGGTCTGCGGCGCGAATCAGATAAGGCGTCATCAAGGTCGTCAGTACGGATACAGCAACCGCTACGGGGTACAGGAAGCTACTGGTGACCTGTAATGTCATACCTAGCGCCGCGATGATGAAAGAAAACTCCCCAATCTGAGAAAGTCCCATCCCAACCCGCAGCGATGTGCGTCCGTCATTACCTGCGATAAATGCCCCTAGCCCGCAGGACAGCATTTTGCCCAGCACCACCGCAATGGTGATCACCACGATGGGCACCGCGTATTCCAGCAGGATCGCCGGGTCGAGCATCAGTCCGATGGCGACAAAGAAAATCGCGCTGAACAAATCACGTACCGGTTCGATCAGGCGCTCGATTTTCAGTAACTGACGGGATTCGGCCATGATCGCCCCGATCAAAAAGGCCCCGAGCACCATGCTGTATTCCAGTTTGACCACCAGCAGGCAGAAGCCAAAACACAGCCCCAACACGGTGATCAGCAGCATTTCATTGCTTTCGAATCTGGCCACATACGCCAGCACACGCGGCACCAGCAAGATGCCGATGACCAGCGCCACAATCATGAACAACGACAATTTACCGACTGTCGAAAAAACTTCCTCGGGGCTGACACTGCCGCTGACAGCGATGCTCGACAGCAGCGCAATAATCCCGATGCCTAAAATATCTTCAACGATCAGCACGCCAAAAATCAGCTGTGCGAAGCGCTCGTTCTTCATTTTCAGGTCATTAAGGGCTTTGACGATGATGGTGGTCGATGAAATGGCCAGAATCGCGCCTAAAAACAGCGAATCCATCGTGTTCCAATCAAACCAGCGGCCAATTTCGTAGCCGATCCAGATCATCAGCGTAATTTCCATAAACGCTGCGATAAAGGCTGTGGCCCCGACCTTGAACAACTTGCGCAGGCTGAACTCCAGTCCCAGGCAGAACATCAAAAAAATAACCCCCAGCTCGGCCAGGGTTTTGATCGTTTCTTCATCGTGGATCAGGCCAAACGGCGGGGTGTGCGGGCCAATGATAAAACCCGCAACGATATAGCCCAGCACCACGGGTTGCTTGAACCTGTGGAAAAGAATCGTCACCACACCTGCGACCAGCATGATGACTGCCAGATCCTGGATAAAACTGATGGCATGCATGGCGTGGCGCTCCTTGTTTAATTTTCAACAGGCAACAAGACGACAGACGCCGCCTGACTGGCTGTGCGTATCGACCGTTCTAAATGTAGGAATTACCCGACTAACGGGCTTTTGCAGGTTAACACCGCGACTTCCAGCATAAAGGCGGTGCAATATATGGAAACAGATGGATATAAGCGTGACGGCAGTCAAAACGGCAACGTCCCGTTAATTACTGTTTCAAAAATCGACAAGTATCCACAGAGATACCCATTTCACTGCTGCAACACAACCACGAGCCTGCTGCTATGGAACCCGGAAACGCCCAACTGTCGATGACGGTCCTGATGACCCCGGACATGGCCAATTTTTCTGGCAATGTTCACGGCGGAACCCTGCTCAAGTACCTGGATGAAGTCGCTTACGCCTGCGCCAGCCGCTATGCGGGGCGTTATGTAGTCACCTTGTCGGTGGATCAGGTTATTTTTCGCGAACCGATTCATGTCGGTGAGCTGGTGACTTTCCTGGCATCGGTCAACTACACCGGCAACACCTCAATGGAAGTCGGCATCAAGGTCGTCACCGAAAATATCCGTGAACGCTCGGTGCGCCACACCAATAGCTGTTTCTTCACGATGGTCGCCGTGGACGACGACCGTAAACCGGCCGCTGTTCCGCCGCTGCAGCCGTTGAACAGTGAAGACAAGCGTCGTTTTATTCAGGGCAAGCAACGTCGCCAGATCCGTCAGGAACTGGAGCAGCGTTATCGCGAGCTGAAAGACGAGACGGTGTAAATGACCTGTGGGAGCAAGCTTGCTCCCACAAGGTTTTCAAGTTTGCTTACAAACTGATCGGCACGGCTTCAAACCGCACACGCGGATGAGCAATGCGGTCCTGGGCCCGGATCAACTGCAATTCGTAGCTGGTGCAGGCCTGGGTTTCCAGCAGCACCTCGTGCACCGCCGCAGCGGTGAACTCAAAAGCGGCCACCAGGCTGTCGCCCAGCAATACCCGCGCTAAAAACAGGCCTGAAGTCAGATCGCCCACACCCACAGGCTGACGCGGGAAAGCCAACAGTGGACGGCGCAAGTGCCAGTTCCCTTCTGCTGTTACCAGCAGCATCTCGAAACTTTCTGCCGGCTTGCCTGGATAAGACAAATGCTTGACCAGCACCGCTTTCGGGCCGCGGGCCAGCAAGCTGCGGGCCATCGCCAGGCAGTCGAACAACGATTGCGGATGGCGACCGCAAAAACTGTCCAGCTCCAGCTGATTGGGACACAAAAAGTCGGCCATCGCGGCCGCTTCTTCGAGCAGGAAATCACTCACTTCCTGGGGGACGATGCAGCCTTTCTCCGGGTGACCCATTACCGGGTCGCACAGATACAACGCATGGGGGTTTACGGCCTTGATACGCGCCACGCCACTCAAGATTGCCCGCCCCTGAGCCGCACTGCCCAGGTAACCGGACAAGACCGCATCACAGTTGCCCAGCTCACCGATGGCGGCAATTCCGTCAACAAGCGAAGGAATTTGCTCGGGAGCCAACACTTCGCCTGTCCACTGACCATACTGAGTGTGGTTGGAGAACTGCACCGTGTTCAGAGGCCAGACATTCACCCCCACGCGCTGCATAGGAAAAACGGCTGCGCTGTTGCCGGCATGGCCGAAAACCACGTGGGATTGGATGGCGAGTAAATGAGGTGTACGTTTCATGCCGGATTCCAGACTACGGGTGGATTCAAGCCACGCAGTATGCGACGAAACGCGGCCTGTACGACAGGTTGAAGACGCAGTTAAGCTGAGCACAATCTGTTGGAGCACATGTAATGCTGACCCTAGGAAATATGTTTGTGCTGATGCTGCTGGCCACTGGCGCAGCCTGGCTGTGGCACAACCACGGTTTGCGCGAGCGGGCGCTGGAACGCGTCAAACAGCACTGCAAAAATCTCGATATCGAGTTGCTGGATGAAAACGTGGCACTCAAAAAAATCGGCCTGATCCCCGATGCCAATGGCAACAAACGCCTGGCCCGTGTGTATAACTTCGAGTTCACGGTTACGGGAGATCAACGCCATACCGGGACCATCACCCAGTTCGGTGCCCATAGCGCAAAAATCGAACTGCCGCCCTATCCCTTCCAGACCGAGCCTGAGCCCAGCGAAATTCCCAGCGCTCAAGTGATTGAACTCAGCCAATGGCGCCAGGAACACAGCAAGACCCGCCACTGAGCCCTTCTCGCACCTTTCTGCAACGTACCTGTGGATAACTTCCCCGCATAACAGGCTAAAACCATTGAGATAGACACTTCTCTTGGTTTTTGGCCGGTGTAAATCAATGGGCACACTTAATATTGTAGGACAATTTTACCAGCACAGAATCAAGTAAAACGCCCTGTTTTCTTGCTCGCGCCCCATGCCCGCCCCCCCCTAAAAAACGTCCTCGTGCAGGCAGTTTTCCAGCCCCGAGCGAAGCACATCCAGGTCTTGCGGCTGATCAAAGATTAATTCGAGGCGTGAATCCGTACGCCACTCACTCGGCACCCACGCTGCGACTGAGTTATCCACAGAATTACTTGAAAACCAGCCTTCCGGGCCATGAATAACCACCTTCGCACGGCGCCAATTGAGGCTTTCCAGCCACTGGCGCAGCAACCCCAAGTCAAATTGCCTTGAGGCATGCCAACGCCAACCCACACTCCAGGCCTGAGGCTGAAGCTGAGTCATCACAATAGGTGTACATGGGTCTGAAAACACGCTGCCTATTTGATTAAATTCCTTACAAATCAACGAGTTATCCACAGCATGAGAGATATTCATGTCGGCTGCAGGCAGCGTATTTAAAGGGATCCGGCCATATTCGACCCATACAATCGGGCACTTTGGCAGGCTGTATGCAATCTGCTCACGTTGCTCATTCGGGACACTATTAGATTTATTCATGACCACTAAACCGGCACTTTTCAAGGCTTCTTGCTGGGCTTCAGGCAAGGGTTTGCCCTGGGCCAAGGCTTGCGCATCAAGCACCACGACGCACGGCTGCAGGGCCAGAACACCACGCCAGGGTGCCTCACTCAGCTGCTTTAAAATCTGTGCGGGATGGCCCAAGCCTGAGGGCTCAATCAATAATCGGTCGGGGCGGGCCTTGCGTAAAAGACGGCTCAAACCAATCTGGAAAGGAGCGCCATTGACGCAGCACACACAACCGCCAGCCACTTCGGCAATCGCAATTGCATCGTTCCCCTGACTCATCAGAGCCGCATCCAGACCTATTTGACCGAATTCATTCACCAATACTGCCCAGCGCTCATGGGCGGGCTTGTGCGTCATCAGGTGCTGAATCAGACTGGTTTTGCCGGCGCCAAGTGGCCCGGCAATCACGTGGGTGGGTATGTTTTGCAGCATGATCGCCAGCTTCTATGTTGATCAAAGCAGCAATATGCCTCAGGCCTGCCAATCGAGGGTCAAAATCAATCGACGCTCGCCCGGCTCCAGAGCCGGAGAACGATGGATCAAGCCCGCCCCCTCATTGCCTTGCCACTTTTCTCCCTTGAGCAAGGCCACCTCACCGGCATTCACCTGCTGAATCAACGAGCCACGGGTTGGCTCGGCCTGCGGCTGGCCCAACTGAGAACGCTCCATCACCCCTTCTTCCAGCCATTGGCTACCCACTCCCGCATAAGTGGTAATGAGTCGCACAGGTACGTGGTCCACATGAAACCGTGGGCACATGGCCTTATCCAGCGCCCTGAGACGCAGCCCAACGCGTTTTGCGCCCAACAGGCACACATAGGCGCTCACCAGCCAGGAAACGTCGGCAATGAAGCCTGCATAGCCCTCCAGATCATTAAACCTGGCGGCCAAGCCAGCCAAATTGGGCTGAGCCTTTTCGTTGGGCATATCTATCACGATGGCGTCAGCCAATGGCTCGTCTAACGCGAGTAATAAAGCCCCGAAATCGACGATATGCACAGGTAACTGACGCTGCCAGATAGCCAAGTTGACGTCTTCATCCAGAATCCGCGTCATGATTTCAGGCGTTTGCCCACGAACCTGATCGATCAACGGCTGAGCGATAAAGGTAAATGCATTCTTCATGCGGCTACCTCTTCATACCAATCACCAAAGGGATCGTTCAGTCGTTTCCAGCTTGCTTCACCCAATTCCATTTCGGCATCGCTGAGCAAACAGGCATCAAGCTCATGGGCGAGAAGTGAAAAGTCGATGTGCTGACCTATAAACACCAATTCCTGACGGCAATCTGCGGTGTCTGGCTGCCATTTTTGAAGAATTTCCGCCCTGGTTTCCGGATCTTGTGGCCATTGGTCGCTCGGCACAAAACGCCACCAGCGCCCGGCAAACCCATAGCGCATCAAGCCGCCTGCCTGGGACCAACTGCCCGCCTCCTGATATTTACTGGCCAGCCAGAAAAAGCCTTTGGAACGCAGCAATTTGCCGTTGGTCCAGGGACGCTCGATGAAATTAAAAAAACGTTCGGGATGAAACGGACGGCGAGCGCGATAGGCGCTGGAGGCGATGCCGTATTCTTCGGTTTCAGGTACATGCTCACCGCGCAGCTCTTGCAACCAGCCAGGTGCTTGGGCCGCACGCTCAAAATCAAAACGCCCGGTATCGAGAATTTTATTTAGCGGGACTTCCCCCATGACCATGGGGATTATTTCTGCATGTGTATTCAGACGCTGCAAAATGGCCATTAATTCTTGTCGGTCGGCACTGCTGATGAGGTCAATTTTGCTGATCAAGATGACGTCCGCGAACTCGACTTGCTCAATCAACAAATCGGTTATTGACCGTTCGTCTGATTCATCAAGGATTTCTCCTCGCGAATCCAGGCTCTCTGCCGCTTGATAATCCTGCAAGAAATTAAGGCCATCCACCACCGTGACCATAGTATCCAGACGGGCACTATCTGCCAGGCTCTGCCCTGCGTCATCGCGAAAAGTGAAGGTTTCTGCCACGGGAAGAGGTTCTGAAATACCCGTTGATTCGATTAATAAATAATCAAATCGACCGTCCTTCGCCAATGCACTGACCTCCTCCAGCAAATCTTCACGCAGGGTGCAGCAGATGCAGCCATTGCTCATTTCGACCAGTTTTTCTTCAGCACGATTCAAGGTCACGTCACGCTGAACTGCACCGCCATCAATATTTATTTCGCTCATGTCGTTAACGATCACCGCTACACGCAAGTTGTCGCGGTTACGCAAAATGTAATTGAGCAGAGTGCTTTTTCCCGCTCCGAGAAATCCGGACAGCACTGTCACCGGCAGACGTTTAGGCATGGGAGCTCCTCATCAGGATAGGCAGGTCAAAGCGCCCGCTTGTTGGCTCGATCATTTTTGATCGCCGATAATGATACATTATAACAATACAAAGCATTAGAATTGTTATTAAGTAACAAAACGCCAACTCCCTCGATGGAAGCCTTTTATGAATGCCCTAACCCTTCCCGACATAGCGTCACAAAACGCTCGACAAGCTATCCCACTTGAATGGGTTGGAATGTGCGGTATTGCGCTGCCAGTCTTGATTGACGGCCAGCGGCTCGCAGCAACAGCTGATGCAGGTGTAAGTCTGGATGACGGTGAAGCCCGCGGGATTCATATGTCACGACTTTATCTAGCGCTAGAAGTGCTCGAGTCGCAGGACCTGAACCCTCTCGTTTTTAAAAAAGTTTTGCAGCAATTTCTAGACAGTCATGACGATTTATCGATCTGTGCCTACCTACGAATTCACACCCACGTGCTGCTAAAACGTCCCGCTTTAGTAAGCCCACTGAGTGGCTGGAAGAGCTATCCGGTGAGTATCGATGCGTCTCTGAAAAACGGAATGTTCCACGTGGAACTAAAAATCGAGGTGGATTACTCATCGACTTGCCCATGCTCAGCTGCCTTGGCCCGTCAGTTAATCCAGCAACAATTCGTCAATGACTTCGCGAACAAGCCACTGCAGCACGCCGAAGTTTTAACCTGGCTTGGTAGTTCTCAGGGCATTGTTGCAACGCCCCATAGCCAACGAAGCACCGCCTACTTGCAGACTCGCCTCAGCACTGAGGTGCAGCAGTTTCCGATCAACCTGCTTATCGATGAAGCAGAGGGAGCATTGGGTACCGCCGTACAAACCGCAGTCAAGCGAGCAGATGAGCAAGCCTTCGCATTAGCCAACGGTCAAAACCTGATGTTCTGTGAGGATGCGGTACGCCGACTGAATGTCGCATTAAAGGTTGTACCGGGAGTGAAAGGCTTCAACCTCAAAGTGGTACACGCTGAAAGTTTGCACAGCCATGACGCGGTAGCCCAAAGCTGCTGGAACTGGAGACCACTATGATCCGTAAAAATCCGTCCGGTGATCTGCCGAAGATCGCCGAGTCAGCCTACGTTGATAGAACCGCGATTATTTGCGGCAAGGTAGTGATTGGCGAGAATGTATTTGTCGGGCCATATGCCGTGATACGCGCCGATGAAATAGACAGTGAGGGTGGCATGCTCCCGATTACTATCGGAGCCAATTCCAATATCCAGGACGGTGTGGTGATTCACTCGAAGTCCGGGGCTGCAGTCACTATTGGTGAAAACACCTCGATTGCGCACCGGTCCATCGTTCACGGACCCTGCCGTATTGGTGATCGAGTGTTTATCGGATTCAACAGTGTGCTGTTCAATTGCGAACTCGGGGACGGGTGTGTGGTGCGGCATAACTCGGTCGTCGATGGCCGCGACCTGCCGGATAAATTCTACGTACCCTCCACAACGCGTATCGGGCCAAACACTGACCTGAGCCAGTTTGCCCCGGTCAGTGTCAGCGCATCGGAGTTTTCAGAGGATGTAGCGCGCACCAATGTCGATCTGGTACGCGGCTACAAGGCGCTACAAAACGAGTTCTAATCAAGTGCGGGGTTTGACTGTTCCACAGTTTTGCCCCAACCAGACAGCACGGGTGTCCATGCTGCCCTTCTGCTGAATCCCGGTCGCGTTAAAGGTGCCATTAACCTGGGTGGTGAATTCACGATCACTGGCAAAAGTTGCCACACCTGCGCCCTGAGCTTTTGGACAACTAAAGCGAAACTTCCACTTATTTCCACTACGCTCAGTGATCTGCTGGTTACATCCCGACTTGGGATCAGTCAGCGGGATGTCATCTGTTTTCACTTGATCAGGGGTGAGGCAGACCCGAACACCTTTGCCTGCCATGGTCAGCCCTTGGCTTTCCAATTGGGCTTTTTGTTCCGGGGTCAGCATATTTTGCAATTGGCCTAACATTACCTGCAGTTCAGGTAATTGTTGGCCGTCTACCTGCATATTGCTGGAGCTCAGTTCCCAAAGCCCCGGCTGCAGCATTTGGGCCTGAGCCACCGGGATCGACAAACCACAGGCCATGAACAACCCAAGCAGACGAACATTCATCAAGTAACTCCTACGCTATTGTCAGCGTTAGACGTCAAAAAAGGGCGAGTGTTGCAACGCACCCAAATGGGGACATTCACTACAGAACGTGGTCTGTCAGTAATTGACATTGAACATTGAGGAGCAAGGATACGCATGGATTATCTAGGCCCGCACATATTTGGTTATCTGATTCTATTAATCCACAGCTTAGGCTTGATTGCTGCCGTACATGCGGTTTTAACCGTCAGGACGGCGCAAGGCTCGATCGCCTGGGCCATGTCATTATTCTTCATTCCTTACATCACACTGATCCCGTACCTGATCTTTGGCCGCAGCACATTTGACGATTACATTCGGGCCCGGCGCGATGCCAATCAGGAGATGCGAGAAGCCATTACTCACCTGAGCTGGCGGCCATGGGTAGAAGAAGCCCTCGCAGCACGCAACTCAAATGCCTATGCATCACTGCGAGCGATGCCCCGGTTAGGGCGCATGCCTTGCCTGGCAAACAACACCGTACGATTGCTGATCAATGGCACCGCTACTTTCGACGCTATTTTCGACGCCATCCGTGCAGCAAAAGAAGTCGTGCTGGTCCAGTTTTTTATCGTTCACGACGATGACCTCGGCATGAAGCTGCATGCATTGCTCCTGGAAAAAGCCGCACAAGGGGTCGCAGTGCATCTGCTCTATGACAGCATCGGCAGCCATGCACTGCCCAGTATTTACGCCGAGACCTTGCGCGCAGGCGGTGTTCAAACTTATGCGTTTGCCACACATGGCGGATGGATCAGTCGCTTCCAGGTGAACTTTCGTAACCACCGAAAAGTGGTAGTGGTAGACGGCGTGCGGGGCTTTGTTGGGGGGCACAACGTTGGGGATGAATACCTGGGCGCCAAACCGCCGCTGTCTCCGTGGCGCGATACCCACGTCGAAGTCACCGGCCCTGTGGTGGCCTGCCTGCAGGAGTCCTTTGCTGAAGACTGGTTCTGGGCCACACGCAAACTGCCCCCCCTGCTCCTGCCCCAGAGTTATCCGGACGGCGGCGTGCTCTGCCAGTTTCTGGCCAGCGGTCCAGCAGACCCGTATGAAACCTGCTCGCTGTTTTTTGTTGAAGCCATCCATGCCGCCAACCGCAGGGTGTGGATTACGACCCCCTACTTTGTTCCCGATGAGGCAGTGTTCTCCGCTTTAAGGCTGGCCGTACTGCGCGGTGTGGATGTTCGAATCCTGATACCGTCCCGCCCGGACCACAAGATTGTGTATGCCGCGTCCAGCCTGTATGCCTTTGAAGCAGTACGCGCAGGCGTGCGGATCTTCCGTTATCAACCGGGGTTTTTGCATCAAAAAGTGGTATTGGTCGACGACGAAATCAGCGCCATTGGCAGCGCCAATATGGACAACCGATCGTTCCGTCTCAACTTTGAAGTGATGTTGCTTACCGTCGACGAAGCGTTCGCCAGACAGGTTGAACATATGCTGCTCGATGACTTCGCCCTGGCCCGTGAAATCACCGAAACGGATATCAAGGCAACCCACCGTTTACAGCAGTTGGGCATGCGGGTGGCCCGGCTGGTTTCACCTGTTTTATAGGCTGTAGGAAGGGTCTGAATTACGCGGTGCAGTCAAAAGAGTCATACAAGATTGCATAAACTGAGCGGCCCGGATAACCCGGGCCGTTCAGCATAAGGAATAAAAACAATGAAATTCTCGCTCCTGGGTTTGCTCTTCAGTATCAGTACATTAGCTTCAGCTCAAGCCAAAACACCTGCTCCGGCACCCGCGCCACCATTTATCAATGTGCAAATCGGTCAACCTACGTATATCCACCGACTGCACTACAAGAAGATGTACAGCGAAAAACCTTTTGAAGAAGCCGTGCTTTATTACTACGACAACGGTCTCTACAAAATTATTTCCCCGGGCGAAAACCACTACGGCGTGTATGTGGTTGAAGGGGACTTCACTGACGACCAATACCGTATCAGCTACATCTCCCTTCCTTCTCCTGACTGGGGCGGCAACGTTGCCCGCCACGATCTTGTATTCAAAAAAGGGTCACTGACTTTCGAGCAGAAAGCTTTGGCACAGGTAGATCAAAATATTGGCCTCCAGGATGGTCGCTACGTTCTGGACAACAACCCGGTACAAGACCCGATGCCCATCACCTGGGAAAACCACACTCAGCGATAAATGTCCGCACGGGTTGGTGGCAGCTCCAACGAACCATCCGCATGGGGCTTGGTCGCTAAAATTTGATCAATGTTGATCCATCCATGAGCAAAGGCGTAAGCACACCCCGCCAGATACAGCCGCCAAATTCGCAGGGCCTGTTCCGGCACCTGCCTGGCGGCAGCCTCAAGGCTGTGCTCCAGTCGCTGGCTCCAATGCTCCAGCGTGCGCGCGTAATGCAGACGCAAACTTTCGACATCTACCACTTCCAGTCCTGCTTCGCTGATTTCGGCAGTCATCATCGACAGATGCGGCAACTCCCCGTTGGGGAATACATAACGATCGATAAAATCACCCGCCCCCCGGCCTACCTGACGACCATCGGTGTGCTTGGAGGTAATCCCGTGATTCATCACCAACCCGCCCTCACGCACAGCCCTGGACAGGATCTCGCAATACTCACGCAGGTTGGCGTGCCCCACGTGCTCGAACATCCCGACGCTGACGATTTTATCGAACCGCCCATCTTGAGGCAGGTCACGATAGTCCAGCAGTTGCAGATCAACCTTGTCTTGCAGGCCTTCGGCGTTGACCCGCTCGCGAGCAAGTGTGAGTTGCTCTTTGCTCAGGGTGATCCCGAACACCTTGACCCCGTATTCCTTCGCGGCAAAACGCGCCAGCCCACCCCAGCCACAACCAACATCCAATAAATATTCACCGGGTTTGAGTCGCAGCTTGCGACACAGCAAACGAAACTTGGCTTGCTGTGCCTCATCCAGGCTCTCTTCTCCGGTTTCAAAATATCCACAGGAGTAGGCCATGTCGCGGTCGAGCCACAACTGATAGAAGTCGTTGGACAGGTCATAGTGATAGGAAATGGACTCGGCATCTGTGGCCTTGTCGTGATGCACGCGAGGTGGCGTGGTGTCTTCATCATCGTCCAGCAATGCCTGACTCAACTCATCGCACACACGAATGGCTTCGCTGATCGAGCCTTCAAGTTCAAGTCGACCCTCAACAAAAGCGCTGCCCAAAAGGTCCAGACTGGGATGAGTAAACTGAGCCACCAGGGTCGGGTCCTTGACCACAATCGTGACGCTGGGGCTCGGGCCAAAATTGAACTCATGCCCGTCCCACAGCCTTAGCCGTAATGGAAGTTGAAGTTTCTGTAAGGCCGGCGGAAGTTGCGCGAGCATCTGTGTTCCTCCTTCAGTTCAGATCTCAAAACTATAGGTTAGACGAATAACGAACACTGTCAGTTTCGTGGACCAGAGGTGCACACAGATCGTGCGCAACCCGCTAGTGCCGCTTTAGGGTGTAATCACTCCGGGTGAGCGATCAGTTGCTTGGCCAGGGCCTCGAACGCCGGAATGGTCACCGGATCATTCGCCGAGTTGCTGGCAATCGGGTTGGAGGCATAGCGCACAATCACCATCTCGGCTTTCGGGTCGATGTAGGTGCGCTGCCCATAAACACCGCGAGCCATAAAGGCACCATCGGCGTTATGCGTTACCCACCACATGTCACGATAGCTGCTGCCTTTGAGAAGGTCATAACCGGCCTTGGCAAAAGCCGCTTTGTCGCCACCACCACGAATATCATCGATAACCGTTTTGGGCACGATTTGCTGCCCAAGGTACTGTCCGTTATTACGGATCATCTCGCCAAATCGGGCCATGTCCCGCAGCCCGGTATTCAAGCCACCGCCTGCGAACGGAGTGCCGATTGAGTCGACGGTAAAATAAGCAGCCTGTTCTGCGCCAATGCGTTGCCAGATTTTTTCGGAGAGTAACTGTGCAACGTTGCGCCCTGTCACCCGTGCAATCACCCAGCCCAGTACATCGGTGTTAACTGTTTTATAGGCGAATGCCTGGCCGTGCTCACCTTCTGGCTCAACTGTCTGCAAATATTCCATATAGGTTTGCGGGCCGGTGTAGCCCTTGGGTTTTGGCAGCGGGTTACCGGCCTGGGCATGCTTCCAGACTTCAGCATTGGGGTCGGCATAATCCTCGCTGTATTTGAGCCCCGTGGTCATGTCCAGCACCTGACGCAAGGTGGCGTTGCCAAAAGCCGACTTGGCCAGCTCCGGCACATACTCTGCAATTTTTTTATTGGCATCCAGCGTGCCGTCAGCCACCAGCATGGCACCCATGGTGCCAACCACCGATTTGGTCATCGACATTGCGCCGTGCTGACCTTCGGGGTTCAGGACGCCAAAGTAGCGCTCATAAATTATTTTTCCGCGATGCAATACAACAATGCCGTCGGTGTAGTTCGCCGCCAGAGATTGCTCCCAGGTCATCGGTTGCTCGCTGCCCAGTGGCACAAAGGTCAACCCGTCGATATCCGTGCGCAAGGCTTGAGCCAGCGGTACCGGTGCGCCCAGACCACGTGAAACATTGGTGGTGGGCATCAATTGGCGAAAGTTGGAAACACTCCAGCGCATGGCCGGAAACTGGAAATAACTGCCATCGGCAAACCGCACAATGCGATCAGGCGGTGGCGGCGCGCCGACCATCCAGCCCATTTTCGCCGGGTCGCTGGCGGCAGCATCCGGGTAAGTGGTTTTTTCAGTGGCACAGGCAATAGAGGCAGCCAGGCAAGACAGTAAAAAAACTGCGCCGGTACGGGCAGGTTTAAAAAATTGTTTAAACATCGAATATTCCTTTTCAGTTCAAGGCCGCACACCACCTTGCGATAGAAGTGACTGATCTGTATAGCTCATATCCCTCTTATCCACAGCCCGAAAACAACTCGACCCGCAGCGCGGGTCGAGTTGTTGCTACAGAATTTAGAGCATTAAAACTGTTGCAGCTGCTAATGACACGACATCCACGTACGGTCGGATAAAGGGGAAAAAACGGTGGTTTCCTCGAAAATTCCAGGCTATTCGGCATTAGTCGCGTTATGTCTTAAAATAGCCGGTTGCCGAAGAACCGTCATGACCCTGCCATGAAGGGCTTCCATTCTTTACAAATAAGTGTGGTCAAGATGAACAAGCCTTTCATTTCGCTGTGCCCTGAAATTACTCGTGCACACGCGCTGACGTTGATGGATTGGTTGGAGGATGAACGCGTTACCTGCTATCTGAGCGATTCACGTCATGTCTCCCGCTCCATTGAGCAAGCCATTGATCGGACTCAATTGCCGATCCTGACCCATCTATTCAACCAGGGTGGCCGGTTCTTCATGGCCTTTGATAGGCATGACGCCCCAGTGGGTTTTGTCCGTCTAATCAAAACCGGCTCAAATTGCGAGATCGTTCTGGTCATCGGAGACAGCGACAAATGGGGCCGAAACCTTGGTGCCCGCACGATCCGCGAAGGCATGAAACTGGCCTTCCTCGACATGCGGGCCAAGAAGCTCATCGCCAAGATCCACCCGGACAACGCGCGCTCGCTGAAAGCCTTTCTACGCAGCGGCTTTGTGCTTGAGAGCGAATCGCCGACATTGAAGTCATTTTCCATGACGGCGGGGCGCTATCTCAAGCTCTTGCGAGAAGGTGCCGTTGGCGACTCCACCAGGATCTACATCACCGAAATCGACAAGGCCAGGCTCGAGAGTCTGATCGCGCTCGAGCAAGGCCCGGTCGTTGTTGAACTCGAACATGAGCTTGAGCGTGCCATTGTCGTCAAGCCGCAACAGGTGGCGTGCAATGTCGTCACGATGAACTCCAGGGCCTTGCTGCAACTGGACGACGAAGAGATCGAAGTGGCCTTGGTCTACCCTGAAGATGCGGACAGCAACGCAGGAAAGCATTCCGTGTATTCCGACATCGGCGCCGCCATTCTGGGCTATCAGGAGGGGGATACTATCGACTGGCGAATTTCTGATCGGACCCGCCGGATTGAGATCAGGAAAGTGCTTTACCAGCCGGAGGCTGCAGGTCACTTCCACCTGTAATTGAGCCGTTGGCTCAGTGTGCGTCTATCAGCGCGAGGATCCCGGACGGGGCCTCGCATTCCGTGCCTGAACGGCCCGTTGGATGGTCAAGGGTAAGAGCGGAGCCAGATACGAAAGCAGGAGGCGGTAGGACAGACCTGGCCGGCTCCTGCGACAGTTTTAGTTTTCTAAAACACTGCCTGTTATCGCACTGCCACTTATTCCACAGTCACGGATTTAGCCAGGTTACGTGGCTGGTCGACGTCAGTGCCTTTAAGCACGGCCACGTAGTACGACAGCAATTGCAGCGGGATGGTGTAGAGGATCGGTGCCAGCACATCATGGATATGCGGCATGTTGATCACATGGGTGCCTTCGCCATTGGTCATGCCTGCCTGTTCATCTGCAAACACGATCAGCTCACCACCACGGGCACGAACTTCTTGAAGGTTGGATTTCAGTTTTTCCAACAATTCATTGTTCGGTGCAACAGTCACTACCGGCATGTCGTTATCCACAAGCGCCAGAGGGCCGTGCTTCAACTCGCCCGCTGGATACGCTTCAGCGTGGATGTACGAAATTTCCTTGAGCTTGAGTGCACCTTCCATTGCCACCGGGAACTGAGCGCCACGACCCAGGAACAGGGTGTGGTGTTTGTCGGCGAACAATTCAGCCACTTTTTCGACAACCGAGTCCATCGCCAGGGCTTCGCCCAAACGTGCCGGCAAACGACGCAATTCTTCAACCAGCTGAGCTTCAACGCCCGCTTCCAGGGTGCCGCGCACTTGACCTAGTGACAGCGTCAACAGCAACAGGCCTACAAGCTGGGTGGTAAAGGCTTTCGTGGAAGCCACGCCAATTTCACGACCTGCTTGGGTCAGCAGCGTCAGATCAGACTCACGCACCAGCGAGCTGATACCTACGTTGCAAATCGCCAGGCTGCCAAGGAAGCCCAGTTCTTTTGCATTACGCAGAGCGGCCAGGGTGTCTGCGGTTTCGCCCGACTGAGAGATCGAAACAAACAAGGTATCTGGCTGCACCACGACTTTGCGATAACGGAATTCGCTCGCCACTTCGACTTGGCAAGGAATACCGGCCAGGCTTTCAAGCCAGTAACGAGCCACCATCCCGGCGTGGTAGCTGGTGCCACAGGCTACGATCTGAACATTGCGTACTTTGGCGAACAATTCCTTGGCCTGTGGACCGAAGGCTTGTACCAGCACATGGTCCTGACCCAAGCGGTTTTCCAGGGTGCGCTGCACCACTGCTGGCTGCTCGTGGATTTCCTTGAGCATGTAGTGGCGGTATTCACCCTTGTCAGCCGCTTCAGCGCCATCGCTGTACTGCACGGTTTCACGCTGAACGCTGTGGCCATCTATATCCCAGATCTGAACGCTGTCACGATGAATTTCAGCGATATCGCCTTCTTCCAGGTACATGAAGCGGTCAGTTACCTGGCGCAATGCCAATTGGTCGGAAGCCAGGAAGTTTTCACCCAGACCCAGGCCGATCACCAGCGGGCTACCGCTGCGGGCAGCAACCAGACGATCCGGTTGTTTGGCGCTGATCACGGCCAGACCGTACGCACCGTGCAACTCTTTAACAGTGGCTTTGAGGGCAGCAGTCAGGTCGTTGTGGTCTTTGAGTTTGTGCTCAAGCAGGTGGGCAATGACTTCAGTATCAGTGTCCGAAGTAAAAACGTAACCCAGGCCTTTAAGTTGCTCGCGCAAGGCTTCATGGTTTTCGATGATACCGTTATGAACCACAGCCAGATCGGAACCGGAGAAATGCGGGTGAGCGTTACGCTCGCAAGGCGCGCCGTGAGTTGCCCAACGGGTGTGAGCGATGCCCAGTCGCCCTGCCAGTGGTTCACCGGCCAGCGCTTGCTCAAGCTCAGCAACTTTACCGTTGCGGCGCATGCGTTCCAGGGTGCCGTTGTTGGTGAAAACAGCAACACCTGCACTGTCGTAGCCACGGTATTCAAGTCGTTTCAGGCCTTCAAGCAAAATGGCCGTGATGTTGCGTTCAGCGACTGCGCCTACAATTCCGCACATAAAATTCTCCTAGCTTAGGGCCGCGCATAACAGTGTTATGCCCCGGGCCTGAATCTGTTCGCGTGCCTCCAGCGGCAGGCGATCATCGGTAATAAGGGTGTGGACGCTGCTCCAGGGCAGTTCCAGGTTGGGTATCTTGCGACCAATCTTGTCCGACTCGACCATTACGATCACTTCTCGCGCGACGTCAGCCATGACCCGGCTCAGACCCAACAACTCGTTAAAAGTTGTCGTGCCGCGCTGCAGGTCTATGCCGTCAGCACCGATGAATAGTTGATCGAAGTCGTAGGATCGCAACACCTGTTCGGCAACCTGCCCCTGAAAGGATTCAGAGTGCGGATCCCAGGTGCCCCCGGTCATCAGCAACACAGGCTCGTGTTCAAGTTCACTGAGTGCATTGGCGACGTGCAGGGAGTTGGTCATCACCACCAGGCCCGGCTGCAGGCCCAATTGTGGAATCATCGCAGCCGTGGTGCTGCCGCTGTCGATGATGATGCGCGCATGCTCTTTAATCAGGCCAACCGCCGCGCGGGCAATGGCTTGCTTATAAAGTGAAACCGGTTGGGGAACATCACTGACCAGTTCTTGCGGCATGGTGATAGCACCACCGTAACGACGTAAAAGCAGACCGTTACTTTCGAGTGCAGCCAAATCCTTGCGGATCGTAACCTCGGAGGTTTCGAAGCGCTTGGCCAGCTCATCCACACTGACTTCGCCTTGCTCTGCAAGCATGGCCAGGATGTTGTGTCTGCGTTGTGGTGTATTGCGTTTGGACATAACGGCTTAAGTTTCGTTTCGAAAGATAACGAAAGCAATGAAACCTTATCTCGAAATCCCCGTCAAGAAAATGTTGCAGGTTTTTTCTGTGAATAACTCAATGTCGCCCTGTATTAATGGGACCTATCGTTATTCAAAGCGGATAAAAATAAAGCCTTATCCACAGGATGTAGATAAAGCTTTAGGTAACTTATTGATTTTAAACAGTTATAGGATGACTTGTTGATAACCACAGATCGCCAAGCCGATCTGTGGATAAGTTGACATCAAGCCTTTGGCTGCTTAACCGGACGCTTCCAGCCGTCAATATTTCGCTGGCGCGCACGACCGACTGCCAGTTGCTCAGGGGCAACATCCTGGCTGATGGTTGAGCCCGCTGCGGTGGTTGCACCGTTGGAGATATCCACAGGCGCTACCAGAGAGTTGTTCGAACCGATAAACACATCGGCCCCCAACACGGTTTTCCACTTGTTGGCGCCATCGTAGTTACAGGTAATCGTGCCCGCGCCAATGTTGGTGCGTGGCCCGACCTCGGCATCCCCCAGGTAAGTCAGATGGCCGCACTTGGCATCTTCACCCAGGTGGGCATTTTTCAATTCGACAAAGTTACCCACATGGGCACGGGCATCCAGCACGCTACCCGGGCGCAAACGAGCGAATGGGCCGGCATCGCTGTTTTCACCCATCACGGCGCCGTCGATATGGCTGTTGGCTTTAACTACCACGCCTTTGCGCAAGGTGCTGTCTTTGATCACGCAATTGGGGCCAATCACCACGTCATCTTCGATGACCACACGGCCTTCCAGAATCACGTTGATATCGATCAGCACGTCACGACCCACCGTCACTTCACCGCGCACATCGAAACGGGCCGGGTCACGCAAGGTCACACCCAATGCCATCAAGCGTCGGGCTTCGCGTAGCTGGTAATGACGCTCCAGCTCACTGAGTTGCTTGCGATCATTGGCGCCCTGCACTTCCATCGGGTCGTGTGCATGTTCGGTAGCCACGACCAGACCATCATTCACTGCCATCGCAATCACGTCGGTCAGGTAATACTCGCCCTGGACGTTATTGTTCGAAAGGCGGCTCATCCAGTCACCCAGGTGCTGGGTCGGCAACGCCAAAATCCCGGTGTTTCCTTCACTGATGGCACGTTCGGCTTCGGTCGCATCCTTATGCTCAACGATGGCACTGACGTTGCCGTTGGCGTCACGCACGATCCGGCCATAACCGGTCGGGTCGGCCAGGTTCACAGTCAGCAGACCCAATTGCTCAGGGCCGACTTGCTTGAGCAAACGCTGCAAGGTCTCAACTTCGATCAGCGGCACATCCCCATAAAGGATCAGCACATTTTGAGCTGTCAAAAATGGCAATGCCTGGGCCACGGCATGGCCAGTCCCCAATTGCTTGTCTTGCAGCACAAAGTTCAGATCATCAGCTGCCAAACGCTCGCGGACCAGTTCGGCACCGTGCCCGATAACGACGTGGATGCCGGTCGGCATGAGCTGGCGAGCGCTGTGGATAACATGGCCGAGCATGGAGTTACCTGCCACGGGATGCAGAACCTTTGGCACGGATGAACGCATGCGGGTGCCCTGACCTGCAGCGAGAATAACGATATCGAGAGACATGACTGGCTACCAATCCTGGGTGGTCAGCGGTTGCGACCAAAAAGTATTTCGCGGAAAAAGAAAAAGGGTAGCCGAGGCTACCCTTTTTAATCAATCACACAATGAAGCAGGAGGCTTAGCCGCCAAACTTTTTGCGGATTTGCTGAACGGTGCGCAGCTGAGCTGCAGCCTCGGCCAGTCGTGCAGCAGCAGATCCGTAATCGAATTCTGCGCCTCTTTCGTTCAGGGCCTTCTCGGCAGCCTTGACGGCTTCCTGAGCGGAGGCTTCATCCAGGTCGGCAGCACGTTGCACGGTGTCGGCAAGAACCTTGACCATGTTCGGCTGAACCTCGAGGTAACCACCGG
Organism: Pseudomonas sp. DSV-1; assembly: GCF_035830915.1. NCBI lineage: Bacteria > Pseudomonadati > Pseudomonadota > Gammaproteobacteria > Pseudomonadales > Pseudomonadaceae > Pseudomonas > Pseudomonas sp. DSV-1. Next base: position 5,118,680 of record NZ_JAYMYG010000001.1, read on the forward strand.
AGATGTAAAACACCTCGGCTTCACCACCCAATTTGATCAGGCGGATCGGACCTGGCTTGAGTTCAGTGATCAGCGGAGCATGACCCAGAGCGATACCAAGATCACCCAGGCTGCCGTGCGCAATCACCATCTCGACCTGACCGGAAAAGATTTCTCCTTCCGCACTGACGATATCGCAATGGACTGTCATCATATTAGCCATCTGATTGCCTCAACCTGATTAGCGCCCGTTGCCGGGCGCCGGAATTACAGTTTCTTGGCTTTCTCGATCGCTTCTTCGATGCCGCCGACCATGTAGAACGCTTGTTCTGGCAGGTGGTCGTAGTCACCGTTGAGGATGCCTTTGAAGCCAGCAATGGTGTCTTTCAGGGAAACGTATTTACCCGAAGCGCCAGTGAAGACCTCTGCCACGAAGAACGGCTGAGACAAGAAACGCTGGATCTTACGAGCGCGGGATACCAACTGCTTGTCGGTTTCCGACAGCTCGTCCATACCCAGGATCGCAATGATGTCCTTCAGTTCTTTGTAACGCTGCAACACGTACTGAACGCCGCGAGCGGTGTCGTAGTGTTCCTGGCCGATAACGTTCGGATCCAGCTGGCGCGAAGTCGAATCCAGTGGATCTACTGCTGGGTAGATACCCAGGGAAGCGATGTCACGGGACAGAACGACGGTAGCGTCCAAGTGGGCAAACGTGGTCGCAGGCGACGGGTCAGTCAAGTCATCCGCAGGTACGTATACCGCTTGGATCGAAGTGATCGAACCGTTCTTGGTCGAAGTGATGCGCTCTTGCAGAGTACCCATCTCTTCAGCCAGAGTCGGCTGGTAACCTACTGCCGAAGGCATACGGCCCAGCAGTGCGGATACTTCAGTACCGGCCAAGGTGTAACGGTAGATGTTGTCAACGAACAACAGTACGTCGTTACCTTCGTCACGGAACTTCTCGGCCATGGTCAGGCCAGTCAGTGCCACGCGCAGACGGTTACCCGGCGGCTCGTTCATCTGACCGTAAACCAGTGCCACTTTGTCCAGTACGCTGGAATCCTTCATCTCGTGGTAGAAGTCGTTACCCTCACGGGTACGCTCGCCCACACCAGCAAACACAGAGTAACCGCTGTGTTCCATGGCGATGTTACGGATCAGTTCCATCATGTTTACGGTTTTGCCTACACCGGCACCACCGAACAGACCAACCTTACCGCCTTTAGCAAACGGGCAGATCAGGTCGATAACCTTGATGCCTGTTTCCAGAAGGTCGTTGCCGCCAGCTTGCTCAGCGAAGGACGGTGCTGGGCGGTGAATGCCCCAACGCTCTTCGGTGTCAATCGGGCCAGCTTCGTCGATCGGGTTGCCCAGAACGTCCATGATCCGGCCCAGAGTCGCTTTACCGACTGGAACGGAAATGGCTGCGCCAGAGTCGGTGACTTCCAGACCGCGCTTCAAGCCCTCGGTGGAACCCATCGCAATGGTACGAACCACGCCGTCGCCCAGCTGTTGCTGAACTTCCAGAGTGGTTCCGGCCGCGCTTTGTACTTTCAGCGCGTTGTAGATGCTCGGTACGTTTTCGCGTGGAAATTCCACGTCGATCACGGCGCCGATGATTTGAACGATACGTCCGCTACTCATAGCTGGATCCTCTGAATATTTGAACCGTTAAACCGCGGCAGCGCCGCCGACGATTTCCGAGATCTCTTGGGTGATCGCAGCCTGACGCGCCTTGTTGTAGATCAGCTGCAAATCGCTGATCAAGTCACCGGCGTTATCAGTGGCGTTCTTCATTGCGATCATCCGCGCAGCTTGTTCAGCTGCACTGTTCTCGACCACCGCCTGGTACACCTGCGACTCCACGTAACGCACCATCAAGCCGTCTAGCAGCTCTTTGGCATCCGGTTCGTAGAGATAGTCCCAGTGGTGCTTGAGTTTTTGATCCGGGGTCGCCACCAGTGGAATCAACTGCTCCACAGTAGGCTGTTGCGTCATGGTGTTGACGAACTTGTTGGATACCACGGACAGGCGGTCAATACGGCCTTCCAGGTAAGCATCCAGCATCACCTTAACGCTGCCGATCAAGTCATTGATCGACGGTTCTTCACCCAGATGGCTGATAGCAGCGACGACGTTACCGCCGAAGTTACGGAAAAATGCCGCACCTTTGCTGCCGACCACGCACAGATCAATCTCGACGCCGTTTTCACGGTTTACCGCCATGTCCTTGACCAAAGCCTTGAACAGGTTGGTATTCAAACCACCGCACAAACCACGGTCACTGCTCACAACCACATAACCCACACGCTTAACTTCGCGGTCGATCATGAATGGGTGGCGGTATTCCGGGTTGGCGTTAGCCAAATGCCCAATAACCTGGCGAATACGCTCCGCATAAGGACGGCTAGCAGCCATGCGCATTTGTGCCTTGCGCATTTTGCTGACCGCCACTTTTTCCATGGCGCTGGTAATCTTTTGCGTGCTTTTGATGCTCGCAATCTTACTGCGAATCTCTTTTGCGCCTGCCATGTAACACCTATCAGGTTAGCAAGCGGGAGCCTTGCGGCTCCCGCTGCGGCTTACCAGGTTTGGGTGGCCTTGAACTTCTCGATACCGGCTTTGATGCCAGAATCGATTTCGTCATTGAAGTCACCTTTAACGTTGATCTTCGCCATTAGTTCGGCGTGATCGCGGTTGAAGTAAGCAATCAGCGCTTGTTCAAAGCTACCGACCTTGGTGATTTCGACGTCAGTCAGGAACCCACGCTCAGCGGCATACAGCGACAGCGCCATGTCAGCGATCGACATTGGTGCGTATTGCTTCTGCTTCATCAGCTCGGTAACGCGCTGACCATGCTCAAGTTGCTTACGGGTCGCTTCGTCCAGGTCAGATGCGAACTGGGCAAATGCTGCCAGTTCACGGTACTGAGCCAGAGCGGTACGGATACCACCGGACAGCTTCTTGATGATCTTGGTCTGAGCGGCACCACCCACACGGGATACCGAAACACCGGCGTTCACTGCAGGACGGATCCCGGAGTTGAACATGGCCGATTCCAGGAAGATCTGACCGTCGGTGATGGAAATCACGTTGGTCGGAACGAACGCGGAAACGTCGCCAGCCTGGGTTTCGATGATCGGCAGTGCGGTCAGGGAACCGGTTTTGCCGGTCACTGCGCCGTTGGTGAACTTCTCTACGTACTCTTCGGATACGCGGGATGCGCGCTCCAGAAGACGAGAGTGGAGATAGAACACGTCGCCTGGGTAAGCTTCACGGCCTGGTGGACGGCGCAGCAGCAGGGAAATCTGGCGGTAAGCCACTGCTTGCTTGGACAGATCGTCATAAACGATCAGTGCGTCTTCACCGCGGTCGCGGAAGTATTCGCCCATGGTGCAACCGGAGTACGGTGCCAGGAACTGCAGCGCTGCGGATTCGGAAGCACTGGCAGCAACGACGATGGTGTTAGCCAACGCGCCGTTTTCTTCCAGCTTGCGAACCACGTTGGCGATAGTCGATTGCTTCTGACCGATCGCTACGTATACACAGAAAATGCCGCTGTTCTTCTGGTTGATGATCGCGTCGATCGCCAGAGCGGTTTTACCGATCTGACGGTCACCGATGATCAGCTCACGCTGGCCACGGCCGACAGGGATCATGGCATCGACAGCCTTGTAGCCAGTCTGTACAGGCTGGTCTACCGACTTACGCCAGATCACGCCTGGAGCAACTTTCTCGACTGCATCAGTCTCGGTGTTGCCCAGTGGACCTTTGCCATCAACTGGGTTACCCAGTGCGTCGACAACGCGACCCAGCAGTTCCTTACCAACCGGAACTTCCAGGATGCGGCCAGTGCACTTGGCGCTCATGCCTTCAGCCAGAGTCGTGTATGCGCCCAATACTACGGCACCTACAGAGTCTTGCTCCAGGTTGAGAGCCATACCGAAGACGCTGCCCGGAAACTCGATCATCTCGCCGTACATTACGTCGGCCAGACCGTGAATCCGCACAATACCGTCAGATACGCTGACGACAGTGCCTTCGTTACGGGCTTGGGAGGTCACATCGAATTTTTCGATGCGGCCCTTGATAATTTCACTTATTTCGGAAGGATTGAGTTGCTGCATTGCTCTGCTGCCCCTTCAAACTCAAGATTTCAATGCTTCGGCAAGGCTTGCGAGTTTTCCGCGAACCGAGCCATCGATAACCAGGTCGCCGGCGCGGATGATGACACCACCTATAAGGCTGGCATCCTCCGCAACTTGCAGGCGCACTTCCCGGTTGAGTCGTGCACTGAGAACCTTGGCGAGTTTGTCTTGCTGTTCTTGGTCCAATGTAAAAGCGCTGGTCACTTCTACGTCTACCGACTTCTCTTGTTCAGCCTTGTACAGGTCAAACAGAGCGGCGATCTCCGGCAATAGCGGGAGACGGTCGTTTTCGGCAACGACGTTGATGAAGTTCTGTGCTTCTACAGTGAACTTGTCGCCGCACACGTCAATAAACGTGGCGGCCTTTTCTGCGCTCGTCAGTCGCGGGGCCTTGAGCACGCGCTGCATAGTGTCGTCTTGCGACACTGCTGCAGCCAGGCCGAGCATGGCTGACCAAGAGGCCAGTTGCTGGTGGGCCTGGGCGTGCTCGAAGGCTGCCTTAGCGTAAGGTCGGGCCAACGTGGTCAATTCTGCCATGATCGCCCTCGCTTAAATTTCAGCAGCCAGTTTAGTAACCAGCTCCGCGTGCGCGTTTTGATCGATTGTGGCACCCAGGATCTTCTCTGCGCCTTCAACAGCCAAGCTACCCAATTGGGCACGCAGGGCGTCTTTAACGCTGTTCAGTTCCTGTTCGATCTCGGCCTGAGCCTGAGCCTTCACACGGTCAGCTTCAACGCGAGCCTGTTCACGGGCTTCGTCTACGATCTGAGTACCGCGTTTCTTGGCTTGCTCAATGATTTCAGCTGCTTGAGCCTTAGCTTCGCGCAGTTGTTGACCCGCTTTATCTTGGGCCAACTCCAGGTCGCGAGCTGCTCGGTTAGCAGCGTCCAGTCCAGCCGCAATCTTCTTCTGACGTTCTTGCAATGCCGCGATGACCGGAGGCCACACGAACTTCATGCAAAACAGTACAAAAATGAAGAACGCAACGGACTGGCCAATCAGGGTTGCATTAATGTTCACGCCAACACCTCGCTCGTTCGTTGTCCATCACTCTAATCAACTCGAAAATTCGAGTGATTAGCCAGCGAGTTGACCAACGAAGGGGTTCGCGAAGGTGAAGAACAGTGCGATACCAACACCGATCATGGTTACGGCGTCGAGCAGACCGGCAACGATGAACATTTTAACTTGCAGCATTGGAACCATTTCTGGTTGACGCGCTGCGCCTTCCAGGAACTTGCCACCCAACAGGCCGAAACCAATTGCGGTACCCAGTGCGCCCAGGCCGATCAACAGTGCAACAGCGATAGCGGTTAGACCAACTACAGTTTCCATCTTTCCTCCCGACTTTTACGTCGTATGGTTTAGGTTTTTAGATTAAAGCGGTAAAACAAAATCATTTTGCGACGCCCTCTCACCCGAAGGTGAGAGGAGCACCAGACTCGCCGAAGCGGATCTTAGTGGTTATCTTCGTGTGCCATCGACAGATAGACGATGGTCAACATCATGAAGATGAACGCTTGCAAGGTGATGATCAGGATGTGGAATACAGCCCACGCCCATTGCAGCACCACGCCCAGACCGCTAAGCCAAAGCAGGCCGCTGCCGAACATCACGGCGATCAGGATAAACACCAGTTCGCCAGCGTACATGTTGCCGAACAGACGCAGAGCCAACGAAATAGGCTTGGCAATCAACGTCACGAATTCGAGCAGGAAGTTCACCGGAATCAGCAGCGCTTGAACAAAAATGTTCTTGCTGCCAAACGGGTGCAGGGTCAGTTCGCCGATAAAACCGCCGATGCCCTTGATTTTGATGCTGTAGAAGATGATCAGCGCGAATACCGACAGGGCCATGCCCATGGTCGCGTTTGGATCAGTCGTCGGTACGGCACGGAACGGGAAGTGCTCATCGCCAGTGATCAGGATCGCCAACTGAGGAATCCAGTCAACCGGAACCAGGTCGATGGCGTTCATCAGGAACACCCACACGAAAATGGTCAGCGCCAGCGGTGCGATAACTGCACTGCGACCGTGGAAACTGTCTTTTACGCTGCCATCGACGAATTCCACCAGTACTTCAACGAAGTTCTGCAGTGCGCCTGGTTGACCGGAAGTTGCCTTCTTGGCCGCCATGCGGAATACGAGGATGAAGATCAGACCTACAAAAAGCGACCAGCCGAGGGTATCGACGTGGAAAGCCCAAAAACCCATTGCTTTAGCTTCTGCAACGGTGTGAGCAAAGCCCCAGCCGCCATCAGGTAGCTGCCCAAAGGTCAGGTTCTGTAAGTGGTGCTGGATATAGCCCGAAGCGGTTGTTTCTGCCATGGTTGCCTCAAACGCCCTAAGGTCTCGAAAGTGTTGTTCTCATTAGCAGGGGAGCGAACCAGCTGACCAGTTGGGTCAACACGAAGACGCCGAATACTGCTAACGGCGCCAATGGCTTCACACCTGCAAACGTCAGCGCGAACAGCACTGCCGTCAAAATTAACTTGCCCGCCTCGCCAGCGTAAAACGACCGGACGATGGCTTGCGCTGCTCGGGCGCCGGAAAACCGAAAAGCCCTGTGAGCAAAATACACATTGGGTAGCAAAGCTATCAGGCCTCCGCAGAGTCCTGAATATCCGGCGACGACTCCATGCCATTGCCAGAGCCCCAGAGCAGCCAGCAATAAAACGACAAATTGAGCCAGCAAAACCGGAAAAACCGCCAAGCGATGGAACGGCAAGCGGTTTGGCGTGCGGGTTTCCATCACAACTGCTCCTCAAAGGTCGGCTACCAAAAACAGAAAACTTGGCATAATTTGTGCCGACAAAATGCGCGCAGAGTATAGGGGCGCTTAAGCCCCTATTCAACTGTCAGGTAGTGATTTCCGACTGCACGCTACATGGGGAATTGTTTCAGCGGATGTGAGCAAGCACTCCTTGAAGCTCATCCAGAGAATTGTAACCAATCACTAACTGGCCTTTTCCCTTCTTTCCGTGGCGAATCTGCACCGCAGAGCCTAGGCGCTCTGCCAGACGCTGTTCGAGCCTGGCAATGTCCGGATCTGGTTTAACCGGTTCAGCAGGCTCTTGTTTGCCACTCAACCACTGGCGAACAAGTGCTTCGGTCTGACGTACTGTCAGACCTCGTGCGACAACGTGTCGCGCCCCTTCAACCTGCTGAGTTTCAGGCAAACCGAGCAATGCCCGCGCATGACCCATTTCAAGGTCACCGTGGGACAGCATGGTTTTGATGACTTCCGGCAAGGAAATCAATCGCAACAAGTTAGCCACAGACACCCGGGACTTACCCACAGCGTCGGCAACTTGCTGCTGAGTCAGCTGGAACTCTTGCTGCAAGCGTTGCAAGGCAACGGCTTCTTCAATCGGATTGAGATCTTCGCGCTGAATGTTTTCGATCAGCGCCATCGCGATGGCGGTTTCATCCGGCACATCTCGCACCATCGCCGGGATGGTGTCCTTGCCTGCCTGTTGGCTGGCGCGCCAGCGACGTTCACCGGCGATGATCTCAAAGCGGTTGCCATCAATCGGGCGAACCACGATTGGCTGCATCACGCCTTGGGTCCTGATCGAGCTGGCCAGCTCTTCAAGCGCCTGGGGATCCATGTCGCGACGAGGCTGATACTTGCCGCGCTGGATCAGGTCCAGTGGCAAGTGTTGCAGTTCGCTTTGATCAACCTTGACCGCTTGCTCTTCCAGCGAGCTGACCGTTGGACCACTAAGGAGTGCATCCAGTCCGCGTCCGAGACCTCGTTTCTTGACGGCCATGGAATTTCCTTAAGTTGGCTGAGGCGTGCGGGTGGTACGACGTTGACGACGAACCAGCTCGCCCGCCAGGGCAAGGTAAGCAATCGCGCCACGGGAATTTTTGTCATACGCCAGCGCCGGCATGCCGTAACTCGGCGCTTCGGCCAAGCGGATGTTGCGCGGAATCACCGTGTCGTAGAGCTGCTCGCCGAAGTGTTCCTTGAGCTGAGCCGATACATCGTTCATCAGGCTCAGACGCGGGTCGTACATGGTCCGCAGCAGGCCTTCGATCTTCAGGTTCGGGTTCAGGAGTTCGGCAATGCGCTTGATGTTATCCACAAGATCGCTCAAGCCTTCGAGTGCGAAGTACTCACACTGCATGGGGATAATGACCCCATCGGCAGCAACCAGAGCGTTCAGGGTCAGCATCGACAGAGACGGCGGGCAATCGATCAGAATGTAATCGTAGCTCTCGCGAACCGGCGCCAGTGCAGTACGCAGTCGGCTTTCTTTCATCTGCATTTCGAGCAATACAACTTCAGCTGCCGTCAAATCACGGTTTGCAGGCAGAAGCTGGTACCCACCGTGTTCGGAGATGTGCATGGCCTGGGCCAGATCACATTCACCGATCAACAGGTCGTAGACCGAATTCTCGAGACCATGTTTATCCACACCGCTACCCATGGTGGCGTTGCCTTGTGGATCGAGGTCGATCAGAAGCACGCGGCGCTTGGTCGCGACCAGCGATGCTGCGAGGTTGATACAGGTGGTGGTTTTACCCACACCACCCTTTTGGTTCGCTATTGCGAATACCTTAGCCATTCTTGCTTGCGTTCCCAATCATGCCGTGCGGCGCAGTATCAGCAGATGGCGTTGGCCTTGGCAACCTGGAACAGTCAAGGCGTGTTCGCTATCTAGACGAAAATCAGACGGCAATGCTACCAGCTCATCAGCCGGATGAACGCCCTTCATTGCCAACCAGCGCGTTTCACTGTTGCCCAGATGACGTGTCCAGTTGCTGAAGTTCTCCATGCTGCTGAAAGCCCTGGAAACAATTCCATTGAATGGCAGCTCTGGCTGAAACTCTTCAACGCGATTGTGGATAACTTGCAAGTTATCCAGCTTGAGCTCGAGTTTCACCTGGGTCAGAAAACGGGTTTTCTTGCCGTTGCTGTCCAAGCAGGTCACTTGGGACTCGGGAAACAGGATCGCCAGGGGAATGCCCGGCATGCCGCCGCCGCTGCCCACATCCAGCCAACGGCCATTTTCGATGAAGGGCATCACGCTGAGGCTGTCGAGCAAATGGCGCGAAACCATTTCGTCCGGGTTACGCACAGCCGTGAGGTTGTAGGCCTTGTTCCATTTGATCAACAGGGCCAAATAACCCAGCAATAGCTGATGCTGGTTTTCGGACAGTGCTACGCCCAATTGGCGTGCACCTGTGGATAACTCTTCGGCGTGTTGCGCGGTAACCAGCGAACTCAAGCGTTTTGCTCCAACGTGCGGCCAGCGCCGCGCTTTTTCAGGTGAATCATCAACAGGGAAATCGCCGCAGGCGTCACACCTGGAATACGCGAAGCCTGCCCCAAGGTCTCGGGACGGGTTGCGCCCAGCTTGCTCTGGATCTCTTTCGACAGCCCGGAGATGATCGTGTAATCGATATCCACAGGCAGTTTGGTGTTCTCACTGGCGCGCAGACGGGCAATTTCGTCTTGTTGACGATCGATATAACCGGCGTACTTGGTTTTGATCTCAACCTGCTCGGCGACCAACGGATCCTCTGCGCCTTGTCCGGTCACTTCAACCAGACCGGCGTAGTCAATTTCGGGGCGTGTCAGCAGGTTCAGCAAATTGTATTCATGGGTCAGCGGCGTGCCGAATTTTGCTGCAATGGCATCGCCCTGCTCAGTGCCCGGGCGAACCCAAGTGCTTTTCAGGCGCTGTTCTTCTTGCGCGATGCTTTCACGCTTGGTGCAGAAAGCGGCCCAACGGGCATCATCGACCAGGCCCAATTCGCGACCTTTTTCGGTCAAGCGCATGTCGGCGTTGTCTTCGCGCAGGATCAGCCGGTATTCGGCACGGGATGTAAACATCCGGTACGGCTCTTGAGTACCCAAGGTAATCAGGTCGTCGACCAATACTCCGATGTACGCCTCGTCGCGACGCGGGCACCAGCTTTCCTTGCCCTGTGCGAGCAATGCCGCGTTGGCGCCAGCCAGCAAACCTTGGGCCCCGGCTTCTTCGTAACCGGTAGTGCCGTTGATTTGCCCTGCGAAGAACAAGCCGCCGATTACCTTGGTTTCAAGGCTGTATTTCAGGTCCCGCGGATCGAAGTAGTCGTATTCGATGGCATAGCCGGGCCGCACGATATGGGCGTTTTCCATGCCGCGAATCGATTGCACGATCTGGATTTGCACGTCGAACGGCAAGGATGTGGAGATCCCGTTCGGGTACAGCTCGTGAGTGGTCAAACCTTCCGGCTCGATGAAAACCTGATGGCTTTCCTTATCGGCAAAGCGGTGAATCTTGTCTTCGATCGACGGGCAGTAACGCGGGCCAATCCCTTCGATTACGCCCGAGTACATCGGTGAGCGGTCGAGGTTGGACGCGATGATTTCGTGAGTACGGGCGTTGGTATGGGTAATCCAGCAACTGACCTGAGCCGGATGCTGTTCTTTGTTGCCCATGAACGACATCACTGGAATCGGTGTATCGCCTGGTTGCTCGGTCATGACCGAGAAATCTACAGAGCGGCCATCGATACGCGGTGGTGTACCGGTTTTCAGGCGACCAACTCGCAGGGGCAGTTCACGCAGGCGGTGTGCCAGGGCGATCGAAGGAGGATCACCGGCTCGGCCACCCGAGTAATTCTGCATCCCGATGTGGATAAGTCCACCGAGGAAAGTACCTGTGGTCAAAACCACAGCATCAGCCATAAAACGCAGACCCATTTGGGTCACTACGCCACGCACTTGATCCTGTTCAACGATCAGGTCATCAGCAGCCTGTTGAAATATCCACAGGTTGGGCTGGTTTTCCAGCGTTTCGCGAATTGCCGCCTTGTACAGAATGCGGTCGGCCTGTGCACGGGTTGCCCGTACTGCCGGGCCTTTACGCCCATTAAGTACACGGAACTGGATGCCGCCTTTATCGGTAGCCATTGCCATCGCGCCGCCCAGGGCGTCGATTTCTTTAACCAGATGGCTTTTACCAATCCCGCCAATCGCAGGATTGCAGCTCATTTGCCCGAGGGTTTCCACGTTGTGGGTCAACAGCAGGGTTTTTACGCCCATGCGTGCTGAAGCAAGTGCAGCCTCGGTTCCGGCGTGACCGCCGCCGATGACGATCACTGCAAAACGGGAAGGGAAATTCACCACGCACCTCGTGCCTGTTACTAGGGGGTTTTTGGATAGACCGCGAAGTATAGGGACTTCGCCCTTCTTAAAGAACCCTTTGCACAAAATTTAACCAGCTGTGGATAAAGGCAAGATAGATAAATAAATAGAGAAGAAATTTATAAAGCTTTGTTTTTATGTTTATTTCTACTGAGCCACCTTTCTGTGGATAGATTGCTACAAGCTATATTCTACGTACTGTACAGAGATTCAAAAGTCTGTGGTTATGCACCGATGAGGGGTTGGGATAAGTGCTTTAAGCCTGTGGGTAAAACAGGTGCTTATCCACAGGGGTGGTTATCTTCAGTTTTCAGGCCTACTTACCCACTGACCTGAGGGCCAGTTATACACAGAGCTTATTCAACGATTTATGCGGTTTTTGGCCAATAAACAGGCAGCCGAAAACCGCTGGAATGGCTAATCCATCAAGCGGTCGTACAATCGGTGAGTCATAAAAGTGATAAACGGTACAAGCCTGTCTCATCAGACGGGCTGGTTCAGCCACCCTGTGGGTGATGCCTGCAGTCTGTGGGTAACCCCGATTGCAGCCAAAAACACCTCATTGTGTGAGGTGACAATCAGAGTTCCCGAATACTGCTCAAGCATGTCCTGCAGGGCCAGAACCGAAGGCAGATCCAGGTGATTGGCCGGTTCATCGAGCAATAGCAGGTGCGGCGGTGAAGCGGCATAGAACACGCAAGCCATGGCGGCTTTCAGGCGCTCACCGCCACTCAGTCGATGGCATGGCTGGTTGACTCGATCGGCATTGAGACCCAATTGCGCCAGTCGGGTGCGTAATTCTCCTGCATTGAGCTGCCGATTTTGAGACAGCAATTGCTCAAGTACGGACTGCTCAGGTTTTAACAGCCCCAGATCCTGGTCGAGATAAGCAGTGGTTACGAAGGTCCTGGCCTGGCCTGAAATGACCGACAGTTGACCGGCCAGTACCTTGAGCAGAGTCGACTTGCCGCAGCCATTCGCCCCCACCAGGGCAATACGCTGGCCACGAGTCAGTGTGAGATTGATCGTGCGTAAATGCTCAGCCCCCTGGGGCAGACGAGCATCGATCAACTCAGCTATTTGCAACGGTGCGCTTTGGCAAGCATGGGGCGGATAAACAAAGATGGGCTGTTGTTCTTCTACCTGACTCGCAGCCTGGCGTACCAGGGCAGACAAATGTTCCCGTGCAGCGTCTTGTTGTACTCGCTGCTTGCCGCTACTAGCCTGGCTGCGCTCCTTTTGCCGGCCCAGCAAAATGTTAGCCTGATTGGCATCACTGGCCTGTTTGTGGCCGCGGGATTGGCTGCGTTCAAGGCGTTCTTTGTGTTCACGCATGGCGTGTTCCTGACGCTTGCGCTCTAGCTTGGCTGACGCCAGTTGTTGCTGCGCCGCTTGTAGTTGCTCGGCTTTTGCCTGTGCATAAAACGAAAAACCACCGCCATAACTGATGAGCCCTTGGGATGACAATTCAACAATACGCTCCATGTGTTCCAACAAATCGCGGTCATGGCTGATCACGAGCAAACCGTTGGGCCAGTTCTGCAACTGCTCATGGAGCGCATCACGGTGCTGGCGATCCAGATGATTGGTGGGCTCATCCAGTATCAACAGGTCAGCTTGAGACAAGAAGGCCCCCATCAGGGCCACGCGCATGGCTTCGCCTCCGCTGAGGGCTGAGGTGGGGGTAGAAGGCGTCAAGTGTGCAAGGTTGTTCTGGGCCAACTGGTCGAGTAATTGCTGACGGATACCCCAGCGTTCGCCGATGCAGTCGAAGTCTGCTTGCTCAGTGCTGCCCTGCTCGATGTGCTCAAGGGCCCTGATGATGTGCTGTACGCCGGCAAGGTCTGCAACGGTGTGACCGGGGTCGGGGCTGACATACTGGGCCAGGTAATACACCGTGCCGTTTCGGGTGCAATGGCCTGTTGAAGGGAAGATATCCCCGGTTATCAGGCGTGCCAAAACGCTTTTACCTGCACCATTGCGCCCCACCAGAGCAGTACGTCGCTGGTCGAGATGCAGATCAAGGTCCGAGAAGAGAGCACTGCCATCGGGCAGGTGAAAAGAAACGCCTTTGAGCGTTACAGAGGTAACGAGAGTCATACGCACTCCAGAGATGCACAGATCTACCCCCTGTTGCAGGGGAATCAAGAACTGGCCGCAAACATCGCGGCGGCATCAATGGCGCATTGGACTAACACCTCGTATGAATGTGAATAACTGTAGCAGTGTGACACGTTGTAGTCGCTGCCGAGGAACGAAGGCTGCGAGCGGTTTGCAGGTTATCGCAGCCTTCGTTCCTCGGCAGCGACTACAGACGTGTGCTGTTACTTGCCGATGCAGAAGCTGGAGAAGATCCGTCCCAGCAGATCATCAGAGCTGAATGCGCCGGTAATCTCACCAAGGGAATGCTGCGCCTGACGCAAGTCCTCAGCCAGCAACTCCCCTGCGCCCGCCAGGGTCAGTTGCGCCCTGCCGTGCTCAAGTGCCCGGCTGGCGTGCTGCAACGCCTCCAGGTGCCGACGGCGTGCGCTGAAGCTGCTTTCAGACGTTTGCTCGTATCCCATGCAAGCCTTGAGGTGTTCACGCAGCAGGTCCAGCCCATCCGTTGATCTGGCGCTAAGGCTAATCGTCACGTGGCCATCGTCACACACCTGCAGGGCAATATTCTCGCCGCTCAGATCTGCCTTGTTACGGATCAAGGTCACTTTCGAAGGATCTGGACGCTGCTCAAGAAACTCTGGCCATAGCGCAAACGGGTCATCCGCTTCCGGAGCCGTGGCATCGACCACCAAGAGCACCCGATCGGCTTCGCCAATGGCCTTGAGTGCCCGTTGTACACCGATTTTTTCCACATGGTCGTCTGTATCACGCAGACCCGCGGTGTCGACCACATGCAACGGCATGCCATCGATGTGGATATGTTCACGCAATACGTCCCGGGTGGTACCGGCAATTTCGGTCACGATGGCCGCTTCGCGCCCGGCCAGGGCATTGAGCAAACTCGACTTGCCGGCGTTTGGACGGCCCGCGATAACCACGGTCATGCCATCGCGCAGCAAAGCACCCTGCCCGGCCTCGCGTTGAACGGTGGATAACTCTTCGCGAACCTTATCCAGCATGCCAAGCACATGGCCATCGGCCAAAAAGTCGATTTCTTCTTCCGGGAAATCAATCGCCGCTTCGACATAGATACGCAAACTGATCAATTGCTCAGTCAAGTTATGCACACGCTGTGAGAAAGCGCCTTGCAAGGAACGCAATGCGTTACGTGCAGCTTGTGCAGAACTTGCCTCGATCAGGTCGGCAATTGCCTCGGCTTGCGCCAGGTCGAGTTTGTCATTCAAAAATGCCCGCTCGCTGAATTCCCCCGGACGAGCCAGGCGGCAACCTAGCTGGATGCAGCGCTGGAGCAGCATATCGAGAACAATCGGGCCACCGTGGCCTTGAAGTTCCAGTACGTCTTCGCCGGTAAAGGAGTTGGGGCCGGGGAAGTACAGCGCAATCCCCTCATCCAGCACTTCACGGTTTTCGCCGTAAAAAGGGCCGTAATGGGCGTAGCGCGGTTTCAGCTCGCGTTCGCTGAACGCTTGCGCCGCAACACTGGCAAGCGGGCCGGAAATACGCACGATTCCCACACCACCTCGGCCTTGGGCGGTCGCTACTGCGGCAATGGTCTCAGCCGGAACACTCATAAAACAGGCCTCAAAACAAAAGTGACGGATAGCAAAACGCCCCACTAGGGGGCGTTTTGAGTGGTGCTCACCAGAGTAGGTTACTCGGCTGCTTTTTTGGTAGCAGCTTCAACTTTACGGGTGATGTACCACTGTTGAGCGATGGACAGGCAGTTGTTCACAACCCAGTACAGCACCAGACCAGCAGGGAACCACAGGAAGAAGAAGGTGAAGATGATTGGCATCAGCTTCATTACCTTGGCCTGCATCGGGTCCGGCGGAGTCGGGTTCAGACGCTGCTGGATGAACATGGTTGCGCCCATGATGATCGGCAGAATGAAGAACGGGTCTTTGATCGACAGGTCGGTAATCCAGAGCATGAACGGCGCCTGGCGCATTTCAACACTTTCCAGAAGTACCCAGTACAAGGACAGGAAGACCGGCATCTGCACCAGAATCGGCAAGCAGCCGCCCAGTGGATTGATCTTCTCTTTCTTGTACAGCTCCATCATTGCTTGCGACATTTTCTGGCGATCATCACCGAACTGCTCTTTCAGAGCAGCCAGTTTTGGTGCCACGGCGCGCATGCGGGCCATCGACTTGTAGCTGGCGGCCGACAGAGGGAAGAAGATCCCTTTGATCAGCATGGTCAGGAAGATAATCGACCAGCCCCAGTTACCGACCAGGCTGTGGATATGTTGCAGCAGCCAGAAAATAGGCTGGGCAATGAACCACAGAATGCCGTAGTCGACAGTCAGTTCCAGACCTGGGGATAACTCTTTGAGTACACCCTGGCTTTTTGGACCGGCGTACAACGTAGCGCTGGTTTCAGCTGTTTTGCCCGGCTCAATGGTCAAGGTTGGGCCAGTAAAACCGATGATGTAGTTGCCCTGGTTGTCTTTGCGGGTCTGAACGACGTTGTTATCGCCTTTCTGTGGAATCCACGCCGTCACAAAATAGTGTTGCAACCAGGCAACCCAGCCGCCTTGAACGGTTTCTTTCAGCTGAGCCTTGTCGATATCTTTCATCGACACTTTTTTGTACGGCTCCGAACTTGTCCACAGGGCAGCGCCCAGGTAAGTAGCAGTGCCGGTGGCGGTGCTGGAAGAAGGATCGGAGCTGGCGTCACGCTTCAATTGCGCGAACAGGTTGCCATTCCACGGCTTGCCGCTCTCGTTATCAATCAAATAGCTGACTTGTACATCGTACAAACCACGCTTGAGCGTGAAACGCTTGATGTAGTTGATGCCGTTTTCGCTGAATTTCAGATCAACAACCAGTTGATCCTGGCCTGGGGCCAGTTCGAAATTCTTTTTCTCAGCGCTGAAAACAGGACGACCTGACGGACGGGCGTCCGGGCCATCAACGCCTGTCAGGCCACTTTGTGCCAGATAGGTGCGTTCGTTGCCGTTATCGAACAACTGGAAAGGAACATCCGGGTGATCCTGGCGACGTGGATAAAGCGGCAGACGCAGCTGGGCAATATCACCACCCTGTGGATCGATCGCGATGTCCAGAACATCCGTTTTTACGTGGATGAGGTCTTTGCTTGCAGCCACCGGAGTTTCAGTCGGTGTGCTGGTATCTGTATTGGCGCTGGGTACATCGGCACTGTTTGAAGCGTTGTTACCTGAAACCGTATCGGGCAAAGCCGGCGCGGTTGTGCTGCTGGCGGCAACATTCTGAGTCGGCAGGGCAGCTTGGCCGTAATCCTGGTTCCATTTCAGAACCATAACGTAGGACACGACTGCTAGAGCGACGATCAGGATCGTGCGTTTAATATCCATGATTACTCGGCCATCAAGAAGAACGGGAGGTAGGGATAGGCGGAACCGGGTCGTAACCACCGGGATTCCACGGGTGACAGCGACCTAAACGACGAAAGGTCAGCCAGCCGCCGCGCAGAAGGCCATGATTTTCGATGGCTTCCAACGCGTAGCAGGAACAACTGGGGTAGAAACGGCAGTGGCTGGCCATCAAAGGACTAATGGCATAGCGATAAAACTGGATCGGAACGAGCGCCAGTTTACGCATCAGGACTGCCTACCCCTACAGTTTCGGTTTTAACTGCTGGAACTGGCGTGTTACGGGCCAGACGCTTCCAGAGTTTGCCGAAATGCTGAATCAATTCGGGGTTCTCTACGTCACCCAAACCTTTGCGCGCGACGATAACGATATCCCAACCAACCAGTAAATCCTGGTGGAGACGAAACGATTCACGCATCAAACGCTTAAGGCGATTGCGCTCAACGGAGAGCTTTACGCTCTTTTTCCCGATCACTAACCCCAGGCGGGGGTGATCAAGATCGTTGCTACGCGCAAGGAGCAGGAGATTTTTCCCCGGAACCTTGCCGGTGGGGGAGTCAAAGACTGCCTTGAAGTGTCGGGGAGTGAGTAACCGCTTTTCCCGACTGAAGTCCTGACTCACCACCATTGTCTGATTATCAAACTGCCAGACGTGCACGGCCTTTGGCGCGGCGACGCGACAGGACTGCACGGCCGTTTTTAGTAGCCATGCGTGCACGGAAACCGTGAGTGCGGGCGCGTTTGATAGTGCTTGGTTGGAAAGTACGTTTCATGTCGTGCTACCTGGTTCGTCCACAACGGGCCGGAATGGCCCCCGTTTTAAGAGACCGGCGATTCTAGAGAAAGCAAGCCAATAGGTCAATTTCCAACCAGCGTTTACCGCTAAATAGATGTTTGCCCTTTCGCACCTGTCTTGCACCTGCCAACTATAGAAATAAAAAAACGAAGTATTTAAAGCTCTTTTATAAAGCTTATTAAACTTAGGGAAGCGATCTTCTGTGGATAACTAGCTTAAGGCCATATAAAACAAGGCGTACAGAAGATGACAACACTGTCGAGAAGCCGTGCTCCACCTGTGCTGCACCCTCGGATAAGCTGTGCATGAAAGGGGCTTTTATCCACAGGCGACTTATGCACAGACTTTCGACCCCACTTGTGCAACGAGCTTAGGCCCGCTTATCCACAGAGCTTATGCACATACCATTTGTCGCTTTGTTCACAGTAAAAAGCCGGATCTCTCCTTATATGCACGTCACCTACATGTGGATAAGTGGGGCCACGGTCGCTACAATGGCGCCTGTTTTTGCCTCACCGGCTTTCAACTTAGGGGATATCCGTGTCAGTGGAACTTTGGCAGCAGTGCGTGGAGCTTTTGCGCGATGAGCTGCCTGCCCAGCAATTCAACACCTGGATCCGTCCACTACAGGTCGAAGCCGAAGGCGACGAGTTGCGTGTGTATGCACCCAACCGATTCGTTCTCGACTGGGTCAACGAAAAATACCTGAGCCGTTTGCTTGAACTGTTGAACGAGCACAGCAATGGCATGGCGCCTGCGTTGTCCTTGTTAATAGGCAGCAAACGCAGCTCGGCGCCTCGTGCTGCCCCTAATGCGCCATTGGCTGCAGCGGCCTCTCAGGCCCCGGCGCCCAGCGCACCTGTCAACACAGCAGCGGCACCCGCTCCTGCACCCGCGCCAAAACAGTCCGGGCATGCCAGCGAAGAACCTTCGCGGGCCAGCTTCGACCCAATGGCCGGTGCAAGCTCGCAGCAAGCGCCAGTGCGCGCCGAACAGCGCACCGTCCAGGTCGAGGGTGCGCTCAAGCACACCAGCTACCTGAACCGAACCTTTACCTTCGAAAACTTCGTTGAGGGCAAGTCCAACCAACTGGCTCGCGCTGCGGCGTGGCAGGTGGCAGATAACCCCAAGCACGGTTACAACCCGCTCTTCCTTTATGGCGGCGTTGGTCTGGGTAAAACTCACTTGATGCACGCGGTGGGCAACCACCTGTTAAAGAAGAATCCGAATGCCAAGGTCGTGTACCTGCATTCCGAGCGTTTTGTAGCCGACATGGTTAAAGCCTTGCAGCTCAACGCCATCAACGAGTTCAAGCGCTTCTACCGTTCGGTAGACGCCTTGCTTATCGATGACATTCAATTCTTTGCGCGCAAGGAACGGTCCCAGGAAGAGTTCTTCCACACCTTCAACGCCCTGCTTGAAGGCGGTCAGCAAGTGATTCTGACCAGTGACCGTTACCCGAAAGAAATCGAAGGCCTTGAAGAGCGTCTCAAATCACGCTTTGGCTGGGGTTTGACGGTTGCCGTCGAGCCGCCAGAGCTTGAGACCCGTGTTGCGATCCTGATGAAGAAGGCCGATCAGGCCAAGGTCGATCTGCCTCACGATGCCGCCTTCTTTATTGCCCAGCGCATTCGCTCCAACGTGCGTGAACTCGAAGGCGCGCTCAAGCGTGTTATCGCTCACTCGCACTTTATGGGCCGCGACATCACCATCGAGCTGATCCGCGAATCCCTTAAAGACCTGCTGGCGCTGCAAGACAAACTCGTCTCTGTGGATAACATCCAGCGCACAGTGGCTGAGTACTACAAGATCAAAATTTCGGACTTGCTGTCCAAGCGCCGTTCGCGCTCGGTGGCGCGACCACGCCAGGTGGCGATGGCGTTGTCCAAAGAGCTGACCAACCACAGCCTGCCGGAGATCGGCGATGTGTTTGGCGGTCGCGATCACACCACGGTCTTGCACGCATGCCGCAAGATCAACGAACTCAAGGAATCCGACGCGGACATCCGTGAGGACTACAAGAACCTGCTGCGTACACTGACAACCTGATGACACCAGCGCAGCTTATTAAGGCAAGGGACTAGACCATGCATTTCACCATTCAACGCGAAGCCCTGTTGAAACCCCTGCAACTGGTCGCAGGCGTCGTTGAACGCCGCCAGACCTTGCCGGTATTGTCCAACGTGCTGTTGGTTGTCGAAGGCCAGCAACTGTCGCTGACCGGTACCGACCTTGAAGTCGAACTGGTTGGTCGAGTGCAACTTGAAGAGCCGGCTGAGCCAGGCGAAATCACCGTGCCTGCGCGCAAGCTGATGGATATCTGCAAAAGCCTGCCCAACGACGCACTGATTGACATCAAACTCGATGACAACAAGCTGGTAGTCAAGGCAGGCCGTAGCCGCTTTACCTTGTCCACCCTGCCTGCCAACGACTTCCCGACGGTTGAAGAAGGCCCGGGCTCGCTGACGTGCAGCTTGCAGCAGAGCAAATTGCGTCGTCTGATCGAGCGCACCAGCTTTGCCATGGCGCAGCAGGACGTTCGTTACTACCTCAATGGCATGCTGCTGGAAGTATCGGCAGGCATCATCCGTGCTGTGGCAACCGACGGTCACCGTCTGGCCATGTGCTCGATGAAAGCCGACATCGGCCAGCCAGACCGTCATCAAGTGATCGTTCCGCGCAAGGGTATTCTTGAGTTGGCGCGCTTGCTGACTGAGCCGGACGGCGAAGTGAGCATCGTTCTGGGCGCACACCACATCCGTGCCACCACCGGCGAGTTCACCTTCACGTCCAAGCTGGTTGATGGCAAGTTCCCGGACTACGAGCGTGTGCTGCCTAAAGGTGGTGACAAGGTCGTTATCGGTGACCGTCAGGCATTGCGCGAAGCGTTCAGTCGTACCGCGATCCTGTCCAACGAGAAATATCGTGGCATCCGTCTGCAATTGGCCAATGGCCAGCTGAAAATCCAGGCGAACAACCCGGAGCAGGAAGAAGCGGAAGAAGAAGTGGGCGTTGAGTACAACGGCGGTTCACTGGAGATCGGCTTCAACGTGAGCTACCTGCTGGACGTGCTGGGGGTCATGACCACGGAACAAGTGCGTCTGATCCTGTCGGACTCCAACAGCAGCGCTCTGGTGCAAGAGTCGGACAACGACGACTCGGCCTACGTTGTTATGCCGATGCGCCTGTAACCATGCACAGCCCACGCTAGATGTCCCTCAGTCGTGTCACAGTCACCGCGGTGCGTAACCTGCACCCGGTGACCTTCTCCCCCTCTCCCCGCATCAATATCCTGTACGGCGCCAACGGCAGCGGAAAAACCAGCGTGCTGGAAGCTATCCACTTGCTGGGGCTGGCGCGTTCGTTTCGCAGTGTGCGGCTCAATCCCGTGATCCAGCACGAGCAGCAGAGCTGTACGGTTTTTGGTCAGGTTGAACTGGCTGAAGGCGGGCACAGCGCGCTCGGTATCTCGCGGGACCGGCAAGGGGAGTTCCAGATCCGTATCGACGGCCAAAATGCGCGCAGTGCTGCGCAGCTGGCCGAGATCCTGCCGTTGCAATTGATTAACCCTGACAGCTTCCGCTTGCTGGAAGGTGCCCCAAAGATCCGCAGGCAGTTTCTCGATTGGGGGGTGTTCCATGTTGAGCCCCGCTTCATGTCGACCTGGCAGCGGCTACAGAAGGCCCTGCGGCAGCGGAACTCATGGCTGCGGCATGGTACACTCGACGCCGTTTCACAAGCGGCCTGGGACCGGGAACTTTGCCTGGCCAGTGCTGAAATTGATGAATACCGCCGCGCCTACATCAAAGCCTTGAAACCAGTCTTTGAGCAGACCTTGAGTGAGCTACTTGATCTCGAAGGGTTAACGCTGAGCTATTACCGTGGTTGGGACAAAGACCGTGAGCTGAGTGCTGTACTCGCCGCGTCTGTCCACCGGGACCAGCAAATGGGGCATACCCAGGCAGGGCCACAACGTGCTGATTTGCGTCTCAAGTTGGGTGCAAACAACGCAGCAGATATTTTGTCGCGGGGTCAGCAGAAGTTGGTGGTCTGCGCGCTGCGCATTGCTCAAGGGCATTTGGTCAGCCAAGCCCGGCGTGGCCAATGTATTTATCTAGTAGATGACTTGCCTTCCGAACTGGATGAGCAGCATCGCAACGCATTGTGTCGCTTGTTGGAAGACTTACGCTGCCAGGTATTCATTACCTGTGTAGACCACGAATTATTGAGGGAAGGCTGGCAGACGGAAACGCCAGTTGCCCTGTTCCACGTGGAACAGGGCTGTATCACCCAGACCCACGACCATCGGGAGTGAAGGCATTGAGCGAAGAAAACACGTACGACTCAACGAGCATTAAAGTGCTGAAAGGCCTTGATGCCGTACGCAAACGTCCCGGTATGTACATTGGTGATACTGACGATGGCAGCGGTCTGCACCACATGGTGTTCGAAGTAGTCGACAACTCCATCGACGAAGCGCTGGCTGGCCATTGCGACGACATCACCATTACGATCCACCCGGACGAGTCCATCACCGTGCGCGACAACGGCCGCGGTATTCCGGTGGACGTGCATAAAGAAGAAGGCGTTTCTGCAGCCGAGGTCATCATGACCGTACTGCACGCTGGCGGTAAGTTCGATGACAACTCCTACAAGGTATCCGGCGGATTGCACGGCGTAGGTGTTTCGGTGGTAAACGCCCTGTCCGAACTGCTGGTCCTGACTGTACGTCGCAGCGGCAAGATCTGGGAACAGACCTACGTCCACGGTGTTCCTCAAGCGCCTATGGCCATCGTTGGCGAGAGCGAAACTACCGGCACTCAGATCCACTTCAAACCGTCTGACCAGACTTTCAAGAATATCCACTTCAGCTGGGACATCCTGGCCAAGCGTATTCGTGAGCTGTCCTTCCTGAACTCCGGTGTGGGTATCGTCCTCAAGGACGAGCGCAGCGGCAAGGAAGAGCTGTTCAAGTACGAAGGCGGCTTGCGTGCATTCGTTGACTACCTGAACACCAACAAGACCCCGGTCAACCAGGTGTTTCACTTCAATGTTCAACGTGAAGACGGTATCGGCGTAGAAATCGCCTTGCAGTGGAACGACAGCTTCAACGAGAACCTGTTGTGCTTCACCAACAACATTCCTCAGCGCGATGGCGGTACGCACCTGGTGGGCTTCCGCTCTGCCCTGACGCGTAACCTCAACACCTACATCGAAGCTGAAGGCCTGGCCAAAAAGCACAAAGTCGCCACTACCGGTGATGACGCCCGTGAAGGCCTGACTGCAATCATCTCGGTGAAAGTACCGGATCCGAAGTTCAGCTCCCAGACCAAAGACAAGCTGGTTTCTTCCGAAGTGAAGACCGCTGTTGAACAGGAAATGGGTAAGTTCTTCTCCGACTTCCTGCTGGAAAACCCGAACGAAGCCAAGCTGATTGTCGGCAAGATGATCGACGCCGCCCGTGCCCGTGAGGCCGCGCGCAAAGCCCGTGAGATGACTCGTCGTAAAGGCGCTCTGGACATCGCAGGCTTGCCGGGCAAACTGGCCGACTGCCAGGAAAAAGACCCGGCGCTGTCCGAACTGTATCTCGTGGAAGGTGACTCTGCTGGCGGTTCCGCCAAGCAGGGCCGCAACCGTCGTACCCAGGCCATCCTGCCGTTGAAGGGTAAAATCCTCAACGTCGAGAAAGCCCGCTTTGACAAGATGATCTCTTCGCAAGAAGTAGGCACCTTGATCACCGCCTTGGGCTGTGGCATTGGCCGCGATGAATACAACATCGACAAACTGCGCTATCACAACATCATCATCATGACCGATGCTGACGTTGACGGTTCGCACATCCGTACCCTGCTACTGACCTTCTTCTTCCGTCAGTTGCCGGAGCTGATTGAGCGTGGCTATATCTACATTGCTCAGCCGCCGTTGTACAAAGTGAAAAAAGGCAAGCAAGAGCAATACATCAAAGACGACGAGGCCATGGAAGAGTACATGACCCAGTCGGCCCTTGAAGACGCCAGCCTGCACTTGAACGAAGAAGCCCCGGGCATCTCGGGTGAGGCGCTGGAGCGTCTGGTGTACGACTTCCGCATGGTGATGAAGACCCTCAAGCGTTTGTCGCGCCTGTACCCGCAGGAGCTGACCGAGCACTTCATCTACCTGCCAGCCGTTACTCTGGAGCAGCTGGGCGATCACGCGGCCATGCAAGACTGGATGGCCAAGTTTGAAGAGCGTCTGCGTCTGGTTGAGAAATCGGGCCTGGTTTACAAAGCCAGCCTGCGTGAAGACCGTGAGCGTAATGTCTGGTTGCCAGAGGTCGAACTGATCTCCCACGGCCACTCGACCTTCATCACCTTCAACCGCGACTTCTTCGGCAGCAACGACTACAAAACCGTTGTGACCCTGGGCGCTCAGCTGAGCACTCTGCTGGACGACGGTGCATACATCCAGCGTGGCGAACGTCGCAAGCAAGTGACCGAGTTCAAGGAAGCACTGGAATGGTTGATGGCAGAAAGCACCAAGCGCCATACCATCCAGCGCTACAAAGGTCTGGGCGAAATGAACCCGGATCAGCTCTGGGAAACCACGATGGACCCAAGCGTGCGCCGCATGCTGAAAGTCACCATTGAAGACGCGATCGGCGCCGATCAGATCTTCAACACCTTGATGGGCGACGCCGTAGAACCGCGCCGTGAGTTCATCGAGAACAACGCACTGGCAGTGTCCAACCTGGACTTCTGATGGTGTAGTGCAGTTAAAAAAGGCCAACGCTTAGCGTTGGCCTTTTTTTTGGTAAAAAATCACCTACGGCGCCAGCAAAACCCCCTGCTCTTCCTGGCACAGCTCCAGCAAAAAATCCCACACAACCCTCAGCCTTACGGACTTGTGCAGCTCACGGCGGGTGCTGATCCAGTAGCTGCGCTGGACCGACTCTTCGGGCAGTACGCGCACCAGTTCCGGGTCATGGCTGGCCATGTAGTTGGGCAGTACGGCGATGCCGAGCCCTGCTCTCGCCGCTTGCTGCTGGGCAATGACGCTGGTGCTGCGAAAGGTCACGGTCGGGGTACGGCAGAAGTTGTTGAGAAACAGCAGTTCCTGACTGAACAGCAAGTCGTCGACGTAGCCGATCCAGTAGTGATTGGCCAGGTCATCGCGGTTGTTCAAGGGCCGTGCCTTGTCGAGGTAAACGCGGCTGGCGTAGAGCGCCAGGCGGTAGTCGGTGAGTTTGCGAGTGATCAACAGGTCAGCGTTGGGGCGTTCCAGGTGGATGCTGATTTCAGCCTCGCGGTTGAGGATGCTGACAAAGCGCGGCACCGCCACCAGCTCCACTTCCAGCCCAGGGTAGCGTTCAAACAACCCGCGTAGTCGCGACGTGATGAACATGATCCCAATCCCTTCAGTGACCCCAAGCCGGATCTTGCCCATGGGAGCGATGGCCTGGGTGATTTCCTCTTGCGCCAGCAATGCGACGTTTTCCATGGCTTCAGCGTGTTTGAGCAATGCCTGGCCTGCGGGCGTCAGTTCGTAACCTTGTGCATGTTGCACGAACAGCGCAGCGCCGAGGTGCTGCTCGATGCTCTCGATATGCCGGGCGACAGTGCTGTGGGTTGTATTCAGGCGTTTGGCGGCGGCAAGCAAGCGACCACTGCGTTGCAGTTCCAGAAAGTATCGCAGGTCATTCCAGTCAAACATGTCAGCCCCCCAGCACGATTGATAATCAGCTGTGCAAAAACGCACAAGCCATGGGTGAAATCACGCGTTTCAAACTCGAAATTAATCAATAGGATGGTGTAGGACAAGAACAATAAAGGCGAGGTGATCAATGCCATCAGCCAGTAAGGTGTACGACTACATCATTGTGGGCGCCGGGCCTGCGGGTTCAGTGCTGGCGAATCGGCTGTCTGCCGATCCACGTCACAACGTGTTGCTGCTCGAAGCGGGTGGGCAAGATAACTACCCGTGGATCCATATTCCCGTCGGTTACCTGTATTGCATCGGCAACCCGCGCACCGACTGGTGCTTCAAAACCGAAGCGCAGGTCGGCTTGCAAGGTCGCAGCCTGAGCTATCCGCGGGGCAAGGTATTGGGCGGCAGCTCGTCGATCAACGGCATGATCTACATGCGCGGTCAGGCGGGCGATTACGACCGTTGGGCCGAGCAAGGCAATGCGGGCTGGGCCTGGAAAGACGTCCTGCCGCTATTCAAACGCAGCGAAAAACACTTTGCCGGCAACTCCGACCTGCATGGCGCTGATGGCGAATGGCGGGTTGAACAGCAGCGTTATACCTGGCCGATTCTGGATGCCTTTCGCAACGCGGCCGCCGAAAGCGGAGTTGCCAGCGTCAGCGACTTCAACGGTGGCGACAACCAGGGCTGTGGATACTTTCAGGTCAACCAGCGATCCGGTGTGCGCTGGAATGCTTCCAAGGCTTTTTTGCGGCCAGTGCTCAAGCGTACGAACCTGACCGTGTTGACTGATGTTCAGGTCGATAAAGTGCTGCTTGAAAATGGCCGTGCGACGCAGGTCAGTGCCCGCTGGCAAGGCGCTGAGCATGTTTTCTCGGCCGGTCGCGAGATCATCTTGTGTGCGGGTTCGATTGGCTCTCCTGGGATCTTGCAGCGCTCGGGTATTGGCCCCCGCCCCCTGCTGGAAAGCCTGGGGATAACCGTTCAACACGAATTGCCCGGTGTGGGTGGAAATCTGCAGGACCATCTGCAACTGCGCCTGATCTTCAAACTGACCAAGGCGCGCACCCTTAATCAGGTGGCCAACAGCCTGTGGGGCAAGATCGGCATGGGCCTGCGGTATGCCTACGACCGTAGCGGCCCATTGGCCATGGCACCCAGCCAGTTGGGCGCATTCGTGAAGTCCGATCCCGATCAACCCTCGGCCAACTTGCAGTACCACGTCCAGCCGTTGTCCCTTGAGCGTTTTGGCGAACCGCTGCACACCTTTCCCGCATTCACGGCGTCGGTGTGTAACTTGCGCCCAAAAAGCCGTGGTCGGGTCGATATCCGCTCTGCCAATCCGGATGACGCGCCGCTGATCGATCCCAATTACCTGAGCCATCCTGACGATTTGAAAGTCGCAGCGGATGCGATTCGCCTGACCCGGCGCATCGTGTCCAGTGCGGCCTTGCAGGCGTTTACGCCAGAGGAGTACTTGCCTGGCAAGGACCTGCAAACCGAGCAAGAGCTGTATGAAGCTGCCGCCCGCATCGGGACGACCATTTTTCACCCTGTGGGCACCTGCCGCATGGGCCAGGACGCCGAGGCAGTGGTCGATGACCAGTTGTGCGTTCATGGCGTACCGGGGTTGAGGGTGGCAGACGCTTCAATCATGCCCAGCATCGTGTCGGGTAATACCTGTTCACCGACCTTGATGATTGGCGAAAAAGCCGCGCAGTTAATCCTGCAGGCGTCACTTGACTCACTGGAGCACGCAACTGAGGTCAATCGCGCGGTAGCAACACCGGTCGCTTGAGTGCGATCGTGGTTTCGGGCGCAGTCATCCGGAACCGGCAGTGGACAAAAACAATAATCACTGTGGCCCAACAGGGCTGAGGACATTGAACATGTCAGACGCAATTGCAGAACAAGCAGCTCCCGCCAAGGGAACAACCGGTCGTGAAGAACGGAAAATCATTTTTGCGTCATCCCTCGGGACGGTTTTCGAGTGGTATGACTTTTTCTTGTATGGCGCTTTGGCAACCGTGCTCAGCAAGCAGTTCTTTGCGGGTGTAAACGACACCACGGCGTTCATTTTTGCCTTGATGGCTTTTGCCGCAGGCTTTTTGGTCAGACCCTTCGGAGCACTGGTTTTTGGCCGGTTGGGTGACATGATCGGGCGCAAATACACCTTCCTCATGACCATCATTCTGATGGGCCTTTCGACCTTTGCTGTCGGTCTGTTGCCGACTTACGCCAGTATCGGCATTGCGGCCCCGATCATGCTCGTGGTGTTGCGCATGCTTCAAGGGCTGGCGCTGGGGGGTGAGTATGGCGGTGCGGCCACCTATGTGGCAGAGCACGCAGCTCCCGGCAAACGCGGCTTTAACACCAGCTGGATTCAATCCACCGCGACCCTGGGCTTGTTGCTGTCGCTGGTGGTTGTATTGAGCTGCCGTTACCTGACCGGTGATCAGTTTGAAGTGTGGGGCTGGCGCCTGCCGTTCCTGCTGTCCATCGTGCTGCTGGGCATCTCGACCTGGATTCGCATGAGCATGCACGAGTCACCTGCTTTCGTGAAAATGAAAGCCGAAGGTAAAACCAGTAAATCGCCGATCCGCGAGTCGTTCGGTAAATGGGAAAACCTTAAAATTGTTCTGATTGCGCTGTTCGGCATCAACGCGGGCCAGGCGGTGACCTTCTATACCGCGCAGTTCTATGTGCTGTTCTTCCTCACGCAGATGCTCAGAATTGACCCGGCCCAGGCCAACATGTTGCTGATTATCAGCGTGATCATCGGTGCGCCGTTCTTTATCTTCTTCGGCTGGCTATCGGACAAGGTGGGGCGCAAGCCGATCCTGATGCTCGGCCTGTTGCTCGCCACCGTGTTGTACTTCCCGCTGTTCAAAGCATTGAGCCATTACGCCAACCCGCAGATTGATACTGCCAGCCGTCAGTCACCGATTGTGGTGATGGCTGACCCGGCCACGTGCACCTTCCAGTTTGACCCGGTGGGCAAGGCTCGTTTTGACAGCCCGTGCGACAAGGTCAAAACCTTTCTGGTGAAACAGGGCTTGCCGTACACCTCGCAGTCAGTTGCAGCAGGCACCGAGGTTCAGGTGTCCGTGGGCGAGAAGAAAATCAGCGGTTTCGACGAAGCCGCCATGCGCGCTGCAGTCACTGAAGCGGGCTACCCGGCCAAGGCCGACCCAAGCTCGGTCAATCAGCCGATGGTCGTGCTGATCATGGTATTGCTGACCCTCATCGCCACCATGACCTATGGCCCGCTGGCGGCGGTGATGGTCGAGCTGTTCCCGACCCGCATCCGTTACACCTCCATGTCCCTGCCCTACCACATTGGCAATGGCTGGTTTGGTGGGTTCCTGCCAACGGTATCGTTTGCGCTGGTGGTCTTCACCGGGGATATCTTCTATGGCCTGTGGTATCCGGTGGTGATTACCGGGGTCAGCCTGGTGGTGGGCATGATCTTCCTCAAGGAAACCAGGAACGTGAACATCGACAAGGTCTAGCCCATCGCGAGCAAGCCTGCTCCCACAGAATTGTTCGGTGGGAGCGGGGCTTGTCCGCGATGTCAACACGGCGGTCAGTCAGACTGTCAGACACAAAAAAACCGGCTGGAATAAGCCGGTTTTTTTATGTTCCAAGAAAAACTTATGCACGGTTTTCGGTAAAAAGTCTGAAATAGAAATAACTATTTAAATCATCGACTTACAGATGATTTTTGAAAAATATCAAAATCTTGTGCACACCTTATCCACAATTTTACTGACCCACGGCGGTGGTGATGGGTGCCGCCACTGGAGGCAGTGAACCCATGTCACGCTGAGCCTGTTCGTTCCAGGCTTGAACACGGTCGTTCAGCTCGGCAATCGCCCGTGGTCCAGTGCCGTTGGCGTACATCGGCTCACCAATGACCAGCTCGATCGTACCGGGCTTTTTAGCCCAGCCGGTCTTTGGCCAGTACTTGCCAGCATTGTGGGCAATTGGCAGTACCGGCAACTCGGCGTTGACCGCCAGGGCCGTACCGCCACGGGAAAACTTGCCCACCTGGCCAAACGGGACGCGGGTCCCTTCCGGGAAGATCAGCACCCAAATATTGTCCTTGAGCAGCTCATCACCTTTTTTGGCGATGTGCTTGAGCGCCGCCTTCGGGTTGTCACGGTCGATGGCAATCGGACGCAGCATCGCCATCGCCCAGCCAAAGAACGGTACATACAGCAGCTCACGCTTGAGAACCTGGCTCAACGGCTGAAAGTAAGCCGAGAGGAAGAACGTCTCCCAGGTACTTTGGTGGTTGGCCAGAATCACGCAAGGTCGTTGCGGGATGTTTTCAGCACCCGTCACGTTGACGTGAATGTTCAGAAACACTCGCGTCAGCCACAGCGCACAGCGGCACCAGTACACGTTGATAAACCGATAACGCGCACGGAACGGCAAAAAGGGGGCGACAAAAAAGCTCAGCGAGCACCACAGCAGAGAGCTGGTGCCCAGCAGCAGGTAAAAGAAGAAGGTTCTGATGGCCTGCAGGATCGACATAGCGACTTTTACCGTTGCGGATAGAGCACGACTGAACAACCCGATCCACCGTGTGATGGGGCGTGTTCAAACCTGCTCTATTTGTGGATAAGTTCTGCGGCAACTGCCGCCAGATCGTCAAATATTAGGGTATTAACCGGTAGAACTTTGGCCAAAGTTTGTAGGCCTTTTCCGGTTTTTACCAAAACGGGCTGAGAATCGACGGCTTGCGCAGCCTGCAAGTCACCCAAACTGTCACCGACAAACCAACATTGGGTCAAATCGGCGCCGTAATGCGCGGCAATCGTCTGGAGCATGCCTGGTTTGGGCTTGCGGCAAGCGCAGCCCTCATCAGGACCATGGGGGCAATAAACGATCAGCCCGACCTCGCCACCCTGCTGCGCCACCAACGCCCGTAAACGGGCGTGCATGGCGTCGAGTGTGGCGACATCGTAATAGCCGCGGGCAATGCCGGACTGGTTGGTCGCGATGGCGACGGTCCAGCCGGCTTTGCTCAACTGCGCAATGGCCTCGATCGCGCCGGGCAGTGGAATCCACTCCTCGACTGACTTGATGTAAGCGTCGGAGTCGACATTGATCACTCCGTCCCGATCGAGAATCAGCAGTTTCAACGGTAACCCCTCAGCCCAGCAGTGAAATATCGGCAACGCCCAGGAACAGGCCACGCAGACGTGCCAGCAATGCATAGCGGTTAGCTCGCACGCTCGCATCTTCAGCGTTGATCATCACCGCTTCGAAGAACGCATCCACCGGCTCGCGCAGGGAGGCCAGACGGGTCAGCGCTTCGTTGTACTGACGGGCAGCAGCCATTGGCTGTACCGCTTCGTCAGCCTTCTGGATGGCCGAGAACAACGAGAATTCACTGGCATTGTCGAAATAGCGGGCTTCAACGTGAGTTGAAACCGTGCCTTCAACCTTGCTCAGCAGATTCGATACACGCTTGTTCACGGCGGCCAGTGCAGCGGCTTCCGGCAATTGACGGAACGCCTGCACGGCTTGCACACGTTGATCGAAGTCCAGCGCCGATTTTGGATTGAGGGCACGTACCGACAGGTAAGTGGCAACGTCCACGCCTTCATCTTCATAACGCGCACGCAGGCGGTCGAAGATGAATTCCAGGACCTGGTCGGCCAAACCGGCCGACTTGATCTTGGCACCGAACGCGCTGACAGCGAAGTTCACCGCTTCAGTCAGGTCGAGGTCGAGTTTCTTGTCGATCAGAATGCGCAGGATACCCAGCGCGGCACGACGCAGTGCGTACGGGTCTTTGCTGCCGGTCGGCAACATGCCGATGCCGAAAATCCCTACGAGGGTGTCCAGCTTGTCAGCGATGGCCACTGCAGCGCCGGTCAGGGTGCTTGGCAACTCGGCGCCAGCGCCACGGGGCATGTATTGCTCGTTCAACGCCAGGGCGACGTCTTCAGGCTCACCGTCGTTCAGCGCGTAGTAGTAACCGGCAATGCCTTGCATTTCCGGGAACTCGCCGACCATTTCCGTGGCCAGGTCGCACTTGGACAGCAAACCGGCACGGGCTGCACGCGAAGCATCGCCGCCAATGCGCGGGGCAATGAATGCCGCCAGTTTGGACACGCGTTCGGCCTTGTCGTAAACGCTGCCCAGTTGAGCCTGGAACACTACGTTTTGCAGGCGCAGGTTGAAGCTTTCGAGTGTCTGCTTTTTGTCTTGCTTGAAGAAGAACTCGGCATCGGTCAGACGTGGGCGAACCACTTTCTCGTTACCCGAAATGATCTGCTTCGGATCTTTGCTCTCGATGTTGGCCACGGTAATAAAGCGCGGCAGCAACTTGCCATCAACGTCCAGCAGGCAGAAATACTTCTGGTTGTCCTGCATGGTGGTGATCAGGGCTTCTTGCGGCACATCCAGGAAGCGCTCTTCAAACGAGCACACCAGTGGCACCGGCCATTCAACCAGCGCGGTGACTTCGTCGAGCAGGCTTGGCGGCACGATTGCAGTACCTTCCTGCATCGTCGCCAGCTCGGCTACACGCTTGGAAATCAGCTCACGACGCTCATTGAAGTCTGCCAGCACGTAGGCTTTGCGCAGGTCTTCGAGGTAGTTGGCCGGTGCTGTGATGGTGACGTTTTCCGGATGATGGAAACGGTGACCACGGGAGTCGCGCCCCGATTTTTGCGCCAGGATCGTACAGTCGATCACTTCATCGCCCAGCAGCATCACCAGCCATTGGGTTGGACGCACGAACTCGACCTTGCGGGCACCCCAGCGCATGCGCTTGGGGATAGGCAGGTCGTTGAGCGAATCTTCAACGATGGTCGGCAGCAGGGTGGCGGTCGGCTTGCCGACGATCACCTGGCTGAAACGCAGCTTTGGGCCGCTCTGATCGATTTCGCTCAGCTCAACGCCGCACTTCTTGGCGAAGCCAAGGGCTGCCTGGGTCGGGTTGCCTTCAGCGTCGAAGGCTGCCTGACGTGGCGGGCCATCGATATTGATGCTGCGGTCCGGTTGCTGGGTATCGAGCTGGGTCAGCAGCACGGCCAGGCGACGCGGCGCGGCGTAAACCTTCTTCGCGCTGAAGTTCAGACCTGCGCCTTGCAAACCTTTTTCAATCCCGGCGAGAAACGCATCAGCCAGGGTATTGAGGGCTTTTGGCGGCAGTTCTTCAGTGCCCAGTTCAACCAGAAAATCTTGAGCACTCATTGTGCAGCCTCCAACTTAGCCAACACTTCATCACGCAAATCAGGTGGAGCCATCGGGAAGCCCAGCTTGGCGCGAGCTTCGAGATAGGCCTGAGCCACCGCACGGGCCAGGGTACGCACACGCAGGATGTACTGCTGACGCGCTGTCACGGAAATGGCGCGACGGGCATCAAGCAGGTTGAAGGTGTGCGACGCCTTGAGCACCATTTCATAGCTTGGCAACGGCAGCGGCTGCTCCAGTTCGATCAGGCGCTTGGCTTCGCTTTCATAGAAATCGAACAGCTCGAACAGCTTGTCGACGTTGGCGTGTTCGAAGTTGTAGGTCGATTGCTCGACTTCGTTCTGATGGAACACATCGCCGTAGGTCACTTTGCCGAACGGGCCGTCAGTCCATACCAAGTCGTAGACGGAATCTACGCCTTGCAGGTACATCGCCAGGCGCTCAAGGCCGTAGGTGATTTCGCCAGTTACCGGGTAGCACTCAATGCCGCCGACTTGCTGGAAGTAGGTGAACTGGGTGACTTCCATACCGTTAAGCCAGATTTCCCAGCCCAGACCCCAGGCGCCCAGAGTTGGCGATTCCCAGTTGTCTTCGACGAAACGGATGTCGTGTACCAGAGGGTCCAGGCCGATGTGTTTCAGCGAACCCAGGTACAGCTCCTGGAAGTTTGGCGGGTTTGGCTTCAAGACTACCTGGAACTGGTAGTAGTGCTGCAAACGGTTAGGGTTTTCGCCGTAGCGGCCGTCAGTCGGGCGACGACTGGGCTGCACATAAGCGGCGTTCCAGGTTTCCGGGCCCAGAGAGCGCAAAAACGTGGCGGTATGGAATGTGCCGGCGCCCACTTCCATATCGTAGGGCTGAAGCACCACACAACCTTGCTCGGCCCAGTATTGCTGGAGGGCGAGGATCAAGTCTTGGAAGGTACGCACTGCTGGCGTAGGCTGGCTCACAAATTCACCTGTTTCTTGGGCTGCGATTTAAAGAGCGGGAGTATACCCGATTCGGTCGCCCCTCCACCCCCTGGAGCCTATATGGCACGTTGCTTCTGGTGTTCAGACGATCCGCTGTACACCGCTTATCACGATCAAGAGTGGGGAGTGCCGTTGCGCGATGCGCATGGGCTGTTCGAGTTGTTATTGCTCGAAGGGTTCCAGGCGGGTTTGTCCTGGATCACGGTTTTAAAGAAGCGCGAGCATTATCGCAAGGTCATGTTCGGCTTCGATGTGCAGCGTTTGGCGATCATGAGCGACGCCGAAATAGAAGCGTTGCTGCAAGATCCCGGGATCATCCGCAACCGGCTCAAGGTGGCTGGAGCACGGCGTAATGCCCAGGCCTGGCTGGCGCTGGACAACCCCGTCGAGTTTTTATGGTCGTTCGTGGGCGGCAAGCCGAAGATCAACCACTTCACCGAACGCCATGAATTTCCGGCCGTGACACCTGAGGCCGAAGCCATGAGCAAAGGCCTGAAAAAAGCCGGATTCACGTTCGTCGGCCCGACCATTTGCTACGCCTTTATGCAGGCCAGCGGCATGGTCATGGACCACGCCACCTATTGCGACCGTTACGCCGAACTGGCAAACGGCGGTTAGAATGCTGGCCTATTGCATTAAATCCTGTAGTCGCTGCCGAAGGCTGCGATAAGGTCCGAAGGACCTTCAACAATGGGGCTGCTGCGCAACCCATCGCAGCCTCGTACCTCGTCAGCGACTACAAAGCCGTTTTGTTTTGAATGGGATAACCCTGTGGAAAAGTTTAAAGGCGCCTTGCTGGTCGGGGCTTTGCGATTGTTTGCCATGCTCCCGTGGGGCGCGGTGCAGCGCGTGGGGTCGGCCATTGGCTGGTTGATGTGGAAACTGCCTAACCGATCGCGCGATGTAGTGCGTATCAACCTGGCCAAGTGTTTCCCCGAGATGGACCCGGTAGCCCGTGAGCAACTGGTGGGCCAAACCCTCAAGGACATCGGCAAAAGCCTGACCGAGAGCGCTTGCGCCTGGATCTGGCCCGCCCAGCGTTCCATTGATCTGGTGCGTGAAGTCGAAGGCCTGGACGTGCTCAAGGCCGCTTTGGCCTCCGGCAAGGGCGTAGTGGGCATCACCAGCCACCTGGGTAACTGGGAAGTGCTCAACCACTTCTACTGCAGCCAGTGCAAACCGATCATTTTTTATCGCCCGCCCAAGCTCAAGGCGGTAGACGAACTGCTGCAAAAACAACGTGTGCAACTGGGCAACCGCGTGGCCGCATCGACCAAAGAAGGCATTTTGAGTGTCATCAAGGAAGTGCGAAAAGGCGGTCAGGTCGGGATTCCGGCCGACCCGGAGCCAGCAGAGTCAGCCGGTATCTTTGTACCGTTCCTCGGCACGATGGCCCTGACCAGCA
The DNA here is from genome assembly GCF_035830915.1 of Pseudomonas sp. DSV-1. NCBI lineage: Bacteria > Pseudomonadati > Pseudomonadota > Gammaproteobacteria > Pseudomonadales > Pseudomonadaceae > Pseudomonas > Pseudomonas sp. DSV-1. The sequence continues at coordinate 5,153,503 of NZ_JAYMYG010000001.1, forward strand.
AGTTTGTGCCCAACATGCTGGCGGGTGGCAAGGCAGTGGGCGTGTTCCTGCACGCACTGCGCCTGCCGGACGGTTCGGGCTTTAAAGTGATTCTGGAAGCGGCGCCCGAAGAGATGTACAGCACCGACACGGCAACCTCGTGTGCGGCCATGAGCAAGGTGGTCGAAAAATATGTGCGGGCGTACCCGAGCCAGTACATGTGGAGCATGAAGCGCTTCAAAAAGCGTCCGCCGGGAGAGGCGCGCTGGTACTAAAGCCACTCACCCCTGTGGGAGCGGGCTTGCTCGCGATTGCATCGACGCGGTTTTAAAACTGAACCGCGCTGTCTGCATCGCGAGCAAGCCCGCTCTCACATTGGATGGGCAGTGTCAGGAGACTTTATCGAGTTTCTTCAAAAACACGGTCATTTCTTTCTCGGCCTGTTTGTCGCCATGGGCCTGGGCTGCTGCAATCCCTTGCTCCCATGCCGTGCGCGCGGCCACACGATCGCCCGCCGCCAGTTGCGCCTTGCCCAGCAGCTTCCAGGCTGCGGAATACTTGGGGTCAAACGCCACACAGCGTTGCAGGTGCTCCGCCGCCTTGAGGTTATCCCCAAGGTCGAGATAACCCTTGCCCAGGCCAAAGCGCAGCAATGAGTTATCCACACCCTTGGCCAGCATTTTTTCCAGTGACTCCAGCATTCCTGACTCCTTAGAAAAAGCTCAATCCCACGTGGAACAGCTTCTCTACGTCGCGAATATGCTTTTTATCCACAAGGAACAAGATCACGTGGTCGCCAGCATTGATCACAGTAGAGTCGTGGGCAATCAGTACTTCTTCGTCGCGAATAATCGCGCCAATCGTAGTGCCCGGCGGCAGATTGATCTCGCCGATACGACGACCAATCACTTTGCTTGACCTCGAATCACCGTGGGCAATCGCCTCGATCGCCTCGGCCGCTCCACGGCGCAATGAGTGCACGCTGACGATATCGCCACGGCGCACGTGGGCCAGCAAGGTGCCGATGGTGGCCAACTGGGGGCTGATGGCGATATCGATCTCGCCGCCCTGGATCAGATCCACGTAGGCCGGGTTGTTGATGATGGTCATCACCTTTTTTGCACCCAGGCGCTTGGCCAGCAGCGAGGACATGATATTGGCCTCGTCGTCGTTGGTCAGGGCCAAAAATACGTCGGCGTCCGCAATGTTCTCTTCGAGCATCAAATCGCGGTCAGAAGCGCTGCCTTGCAGCACCACAGTGCTGTCGAGGGTGTCGGACAAATAACGGCAACGTGCCGGGTTCATCTCGATGATCTTGACCTGATACCGGCTTTCAATCGCCTCGGCCAAACGCTCACCGATCTGCCCGCCACCGGCGATCACAATGCGCTTGTAGCTTTCGTCGAGACGGCGCATTTCGCTCATTACGGCGCGAATGTTGGCCTTGGCGGCGATGAAAAAGACCTCATCGTCAGCCTCAATCACCGTATCGCCACGGGGGGTGATCGGCCGGTCACGTCGGAAAATCGCTGCTACTCGCGTATCCACATTCGGCATGTGTTCACGGAGCTGGCGCAGTTGCTGACCAATCAACGGGCCGCCGTAGTACGCCTTGACCGCCACCAGTTGTGCCTTGCCTTCGGCAAAGTCGATGACCTGCAAGGCGCCGGGGTGTTCGATCAGGCGCTTGATGTAATTGGTTACTACCTGCTCGGGGCTGATCAACACGTCGACCGGGATTGCGTCGTTGTCGAACAACTCCTGGCCGCGTGTCAGATAAGCCGCCTCGCGGACCCGGGCGATTTTGGTCGGGGTATGAAACAGCGTGTAGGCCACCTGGCACGCGACCATATTGGTCTCGTCGCTGTTGGTGACCGCCACCAGCATGTCGGCGTCATCCGCCCCCGCCTGACGCAGCACATTGGGCAGCGAGGCTCGGCCCTGCACGGTCCGAATATCGAGGCGATCACCGAGGTCGCGCAGGCGCTCACCATCAGTGTCGACCACGGTGATGTCGTTGGCTTCGCTGGCCAAATGTTCTGCCAGCGTACCGCCGACCTGGCCTGCGCCGAGGATGATGATTTTCATGCCTGCAATCCCTAATCAGTTAGCCGCGAGCGGCTGCGATTTTGATCAATTTGGCGTAGTAGAAGCCGTCGTGCCCGCCCTCTTGCGCCAGCAACTGGCGGCCGTGGGGTTGCTTGAGACCGAACTGCCCGGCGATATCCAGCTCTCGGGCGCCCGGGGTACGGGCGAGAAAGGCTTCGATCACGTCGGTGTTTTCAGTCGGCAACGTCGAGCAGGTGGCATAGAGCAAGATGCCACCAACTTCCAGAGTTGGCCACATCGCGTCCAGCAGTTCGCCTTGCAAGGCTGCGAGCGCGGCAATGTCATCGGGTTGGCGGGTCAGCTTGATGTCCGGGTGACGGCGGATAACACCGGTCGCCGAACACGGCGCATCCAGCAGGATGCGCTGGAAGGGCTTGCCGTCCCACCAGGTGGCAGTGTCGCGGCCATCGGCAGCGATCAGCTCGGCGCTCAGGCCCAGACGCTCAAGGTTTTCGCGCACGCGCACCAGACGCTTGGCTTCCAGGTCGACCGCCACTACGCCCGCCAGTGCAGGTTCGACTTCCAGGATGTGGCAGGTTTTACCGCCCGGTGCGCAGCAGGCGTCAAGCACACGCTGGCCCGGCGCCAGATCCAGAAGGTTGGCGGCCAGTTGCGCGGCCTCGTCCTGCACGCTGATCCATCCTTCGGCAAAGCCCGGCAGATTGCGTACATCGCAGGCTTGGGCCAGCACGATCCCGTCCTGGCTGTAGACACACGGCTGGGCCTCGATCCCGGCCTCGACCAGCAACTGCAGATACCCATCGCGGCTGTGGTGACGACGGTTAACCCGAAGAATCATCGGCGGGTGGGCATTGTTGGCCGCGCAAATAGCTTCCCACTGCTCAGGCCAGAAGGCCTTCAGGGATTTTTGCAGCCAGCGCGGGTGGGCGGTACGCACCACGGGATCATGCTCCAGCTCGGCCAGCAAGGCTTCGCTCTCGCGCTGGGCGTTGCGCAGCACGGCGTTGAGCAGGGCTTTGGCCCACGGCTTTTTCAGCTTGTCGGCGCAGCCTACGGTTTCGCCGATGGCAGCGTGGGCCGGAATACGGGTGTAGAGCAGTTGATACAGACCGACCAGCAGCAGCGCCTCGACGTCCGCATCCGCAGCCTTGAACGGCTTTTGCAGCAGCTTGTTGGCCAGCGCCGACAGGCGCGGCTGCCAGCGGGCAGTACCGAACGCCAGGTCCTGGGTCAGGCCGCGATCGCGCACCTCAACCTTGTCCAGTTGCAGAGGCAAGGAGCTGTTGAGCGATGCTTTGCCGTTCAACACGGCAGTCAGTGCCTTGGCAGCGGCCAGACGAGGGTTCATTGCGCGTTTTCCGTTTGACCGAGGGTGATGCCGACAGCGAATTTCTCACGGCGACTGTTGAAAAAATCACTGAAGTTCAGTGCTTTGCCGCCAGGTAATTGCAGACGTGTCAGGCATAGCGCGCCTTCACCGCAGCCAACGATCAGGCCGTCTTTGCTCGCGGCAATAATCTGCCCCGGCGCGCCCTTGGCGTCAGCAATGGTAGCGGCCAGCACCTTGAGGGCTTCACCACTGAGCGTGCTGTGGCAAATCGGCCAGGGGTTGAAGGCGCGAATCAGACGCTCCAACTCAACAGCCGGGCGGCTCCAGTCGATGCGTGCTTCGTCTTTATTGAGCTTGTGGGCGTAGGTCGCCAGGCTGTCGTCCTGCACGTCGCCTTGCAGCGTGCCCGCAGCCAGCCCGGCTATGGCCTGGATAACGGCCGGTGGGCCCAACTCTGCCAGACGGTCGTGCAGGCTGCCGCCGGTGTCGTCGGCAGTGATCGGGGTGACAGACTTGAGCAGCATGGGGCCGGTATCCAGACCCGCCTCCATGCGCATCACGGTCACACCGCTTTCACTGTCGCCTGCTTCGATGGCGCGTTGAATCGGCGCCGCTCCACGCCAGCGTGGCAACAAGGACGCGTGGCTGTTGATGCAGCCCAGACGCGGAATATCCAGCACCACTTGAGGCAGGATCAGGCCGTATGCCACCACCACCAGCAAGTCCGGCTTGAGCGCGGCCAGTTCGGCTTGAGCCTCGGGTGCGCGCAGGGTTGGCGGCTGCATGACCGGGATGTTGTGTTCCAGGGCCAGTTGCTTGACCGGGCTTGGCATCAGCTTTTGCCCGCGCCCGGCCGGACGATCCGGTTGGGTGTAGACCGCGACGATCTCGTAAGGGGTGCTTAGCAGCGCCTTGAGGTGTTCGGCGGCGAATTCTGGGGTGCCAGCAAAGACGATGCGCAGTGGCTCAGTCATGGATTACTCACTTGGAATAGGGGGGAGAGTCCTGCGAGATACCTGTAGCCGCTGACGAGGAACGAGGCTGCGATCGGGTGCGAAGCGGCCGTAAATTCAGACGACGCGGTGTGTCAGCGGCATTCAGGGCGCGGGTTTTACGGCTGCTACGCACCCGATCGCAGCCTCGTTCCTCGTCAGCGGCTACAAGAGCAGCGCTGACCTCAGGCAATTGATCAAGCGTTCTGGCGGTGCAGTTTTTCCAGCTTCTTCTTGATCCGGTCACGCTTGAGCGTAGACAGGTAATCCACGAACAGCTTGCCGTTGAGGTGGTCGCATTCGTGCTGAATGCACACCGCCAGCAGGCCTTCGGCGATCATTTCGAAAGGCTTGCCGTCACGGTCCAGCGCCTTGATCTTGACACGCTGTGGGCGATCGACGTTTTCGTAGTAACCCGGTACCGAGAGGCAGCCTTCCTGATACTGGCCCATCTCGTCGGACAGGATCTCGAACTCCGGGTTGATAAACACCATGGGTTCGCTGCGGTCTTCGCTCAGATCCATGACCACGATGCGTTTGTGCACGTTGATCTGAGTGGCGGCCAGACCGATGCCCGGCGCCTCGTACATGGTTTCAAACATGTCATCGATCAACTGACGGACTTCGTCGTCCACAACCGCCACGGGTTTGGCGATGGTACGCAGACGCGAGTCTGGGAATTCGAGGATGTTCAAAATAGCCATAAGTTTGATTGGTGCACTGTGTGAAAGATTCAAAAACGGTTGTCAGGTGGGTCCTGTGGACTCGAGCAACCTGTGCAAAACGTCTCCTTCAGAGAGAACCCGCTCGGGCTCTGGCGTTTCACGCGAGTACACATAATAAAGGGATTCACCCGCGGATGAAACGACTAGCTGCCGGGCTGCACGCGCAGGTGGCCGGTGCATGTCTCAATTTGAAACCTGTGAGATCAGCCTCTTGGCAGCGTTCAACTAATGTTGGGTTTCTACGTACGGTTTCAAGGTCCGGCCGGTGGCTCAATCGTACCGTTCTCATCGTTTCCCAAACAACTTGTCAACAGACTTATCCACAGCTTGTTCCTTATGTTCAGATGGAATAACCGATCAAGGATGATCCTATGCCGTTGTCAGAAATATCCCCGGCTGAACTCGAAGCCCGTTTGCGTTTGCACCGCCTGCCCGAGATTGGGCCACGGCGTTACTACACCCTTTTCAGGGCCTTCGGTTCGGCCAGTTCGGCGCTCAGTGCGCCTGCCTCCGCCTGGCATGCATTGGGGCTGCCCGCAGCCTGTGCCCAGGCGCGACGCAGCCCTGAGGTTCGCGAGGGTGCCAGCGCTGCATTGCGCTGGCTTGAGCGCTCCGGGCAGCACGTGCTGTTCCATGACCAGGCCGATTACCCTGCTTTATTGAGTGAACTCAGCGATGCTCCCCCCGTGTTATTCGTGGCTGGGGCCCCTTCTATTCTGGAAAAGCCGCAGCTGGCGATGGTCGGTAGCCGACGCGCTTCACGCCCGGGCCTGGACACCACAGCAGCCTTTTCCCGCAGCCTTGCCGGAGCCGGTTTTGTAATTACCAGCGGGCTGGCGCTGGGGGTAGACGGCGCGGCGCATCAAGCCGCTCTGGACGTTGGCGGACAGACGGTGGGCGTATTGGGTACCGGTTTGCAAAAACTTTATCCACAGCGCCATCGCGCCCTGGCAGACGCAATGATTGCCAGCGGCAGCGCGGTGGTTTCGGAGTTCCCTCTGGACGCCGGCCCGCTACCGGCCAACTTCCCGCGGCGTAACCGAATCATCAGCGGTTTATCCCTTGGCGTGCTGGTGGTGGAGGCCAGTGTGGCCAGCGGCTCGCTGATCACCGCCCGCCTGGCGGCCGAACAGGGGCGCGAGGTGTACGCCATGCCCGGCTCTATCCACCATCCGGGGGCACGGGGTTGTCATCAGTTGATCCGCGATGGCGCCACTCTGGTCGAGACCGTGGAGCATATTCTGGAAGGCCTGCGTGGCTGGCGCTCATTGCCGTTATCCACAAGCGATTTATTTACACCAAGCTGTCATCCATTAGTGCAATTGTTGCAGGCAGCGCCTCAAACCAGCGAAGCACTGGTCACTGCCAGTGGTTGGGATTTACCTCGATTGCTGGCGGCAATGACCGAACTCGAACTGGCGGGGCACGTCGTGCTGGAGGGCGGGCGTTGGTTTGCGCGGCCCAGCTAAGTACACTGCGTGTAGTACATATCTGGAGACATTCAATGATCAGCACCTGGCGCGTCCAACAAGCTGCAAGAGCCATTCGCGCAGGCGCGGTGATTGCCTATCCAACCGAGGCGGTCTGGGGTTTGGGCTGCGACCCGTGGGATGAGGAAGCGGTCGAGCGGTTGCTGGCGATCAAGTCGCGGCCTGTGGATAAAGGCCTGATTGTGGTGGCAGACAACATCCACCAATTCGACTTTCTGTTTGAAGACTTCCCCCAGGAATGGATCGACCGTATGGCCAGCACCTGGCCGGGGCCGAACACCTGGCTGGTGCCGCATCAGGGCTTGTTGCCCGAGTGGATCACCGGCGTGCATGACACCGTGGCGCTGCGTGTGAGTGATCACCCGCTGGTGCGTGAGCTGTGTGCGTTGGTGGGGCCTATCGTGTCGACGTCCGCCAACCCGGCGGGCTTGCCCGCTGCGCGTACCCGGTTAAAAGTTGAGCAGTATTTCCGTGGGCAAATTGATCATGTACTGGGCGGCAATCTGGGCGGGCGTAAAAACCCGAGCCTGATCCGCGATCTGGCGAGCGGCAAGGTGGTTCGCCCGGCGTAGGCACACAGGCTTTTCTGTTGTGTGGGAGCGGGCTTGCTCGCGATTGAGGCACTACGGTGTGTCAGTTACACCGCAGCGATTCCATTGCGAGCAAGCCCGCTCCCACAGGGATGGACGCTTGTTTTAAGGCAACAAAATCGTAGAACCCGTCGTACGGCGTGCCGACAACTCAGTCTGTGCCCTGGCGGCATCACTCAGCGCAAAACGCTGGCTGATATCAACCTTGATTGCACCACTGCGAATCATCGCAAACAGCTCATCGGCCATCGCTTGCAGGTTTTCGGCGCTATTGGCGTAGGACGCCAGTGTTGGGCGGGTCACGTACAGCGAGCCCTTCTGCGACAAAATCCCCAGGTTAACCCCGGTCACCGCCCCCGATGCGTTGCCAAAGCTGACCATAAGACCACGGGGTGCCACGCAATCGAGCGAGGTCAGCCAGGTGTCTTTGCCCACGCCGTCATACACCACCGGGCACTTCTTGCCGTCGGTCAATTCCAGCACACGCTTGGCCACATCCTCATGGCTATAGTCGATGGTTTCCCATGCGCCCAGCGCTTTGGCATGGGCCGCTTTTTCGGCTGAACTGACGGTGCCGATCAGCTTTACGCCCAGCGCTTTTGCCCATTGGCAGGCAATCGAACCGACGCCACCGGCGGCAGCGTGAAACAGGATTGTTTCGCCACCTTTGAGTTCATAGGTCTGACGCAGCAAGTATTGGGTTGTCAGCCCCTTGAGCATCACGGCGGCGGCCTGCTCAAAGGAAATATCATCGGGCAGTTTCACCACATTCGCGGCGGGCAACACATGCAACTCGCTGTATGCGCCCAAGGGGCCGGTGCCGTAGGCCACGCGATCTCCGACCTTAACGGTACGCACTTCACTGCCCACCGCTTCAACAACCCCTGCGCCCTCATTGCCCAGCCCGGACGGCAGCTCAGCCAGCGGGTACAAGCCGCCACGGTAATAGGTATCGATGAAATTCAGACCGATGGCCTGATTGCGTACCCGCACGTGCTGCGGGCCCGGCTCGGCGGGTTGGAAGTCGACATACTCAAGCACTTCAGGGCCGCCGTGGGCCCGAAACTGGATACGCTTAGCCATCTGCACTTTCCTTGCTGAATTGACGAAGCCGCTATCCAACGCTTAAGCGTGATCTTCGTCAACTGCGGTGATGCGCAGGGCGATGTTATGCTAGCGGCCCTTTGCCGCCGGCCCCGCTCTGATGGACGTGCCGCGTCGCTTTGCCCGATTTAAGGTGATGTCATGACTACTCGCACCGAGGCTGTAAAAGCCTATCTGCTCGACCTTCAAGACCGCATTTGCAACGCACTGCAAACTGAAGACGGCGGCACTCAATTCGTTGAAGACGCCTGGCAGCGCCCGGCGGGCGGTGGCGGTCGTACCCGTGTAATTGAAAACGGCCACGTGATTGAGAAAGGCGGCGTCAACTTTTCCCACGTTTTTGGCAGCGGTTTGCCGCCATCCGCCAGCGCCCATCGCCCAGAATTGGCGGGCCGTGGCTTTGAAGCCCTGGGTGTGTCGCTGGTGATCCACCCGCACAACCCGCATGTGCCAACATCCCACGCCAACGTGCGCTTTTTCATCGCTGAAAAAGAAGGTGAAGAGCCGGTCTGGTGGTTCGGTGGCGGCTTTGACCTCACGCCCTACTACGCCGTTGAAGAAGACTGCGTGCACTGGCATCGCGTGGCCGAGCAGGCGTGTGCGCCGTTTGGCACCGATGTGTACCCGCGCTACAAGGCCTGGTGCGACACCTACTTCCATATCAAGCATCGCAACGAGCCACGGGGCATTGGCGGCCTGTTTTTCGATGACTTGAACGAGTGGGATTTCGATACCTGTTTCGCCTTTATTCGTGCCATTGGCGACGCCTATATCGACGCCTACCTTCCGATCGTTCAGCGCCGCAAAAACGACGAATACACCGCCCAGCAGCGTGAATTCCAGGAATTCCGCCGTGGCCGCTACGTGGAATTCAACCTGGTCTATGACCGTGGCACCCTGTTTGGCCTGCAATCGGGCGGTCGCACCGAGTCGATCCTGATGTCGCTGCCGCCGCAAGTTCGCTGGGGCTACGACTGGAAAGCCGAGCCGGGCAGCCCGGAAGCGCGTCTGACGGATTACTTCCTGCAAGACCGCGACTGGTTAGCCAACGCCTGACATTGCCCGAGGAGCTTGCCTGATGGACCGTTACGTCGTTTTTGGTAACCCGATTGCCCACAGCAAATCCCCGGTACTGCATCGCCTGTTTGCCGAGCAAACCGGTCAAGTCATGCAATACGACACCTTGCTCGCGCCGCTGGATGATTTTTCCGGCTGTGCCACGGCGTTCTTTCAAGAGGGGCGCGGCGCAAACGTCACCGTGCCATTCAAAGAAGATGCCTACCGCCTGGCCGATCAACTGACCGCCCGCGCGCAACGGGCCGGTGCCGTCAATACGCTGAGCAAGCTGGCCGACGGCAGTTTGCTGGGGGACAACACCGACGGCGCGGGGCTGGTGCGCGACCTGACAGTCAATGCCAGTTTCAGCCTCAAGGGCAAACGCATCCTGGTACTGGGCGCGGGCGGTGCGGTGCGGGGTGCGCTGGAGCCGCTGCTGGCTGAAGGGCCGGCCTCGGTCACCATCGCCAACCGCACCGTTGAAAAAGCCGAGTTACTGGCCGAGTTGTTCAGCGACCTGGGCCCGGTGGCTGCAAGCGGTTTTGACTGGCTGCACGAGCCGGTCGACCTGATCATCAATGCCACCTCGGCCAGCTTGAGCGGCGAACTGCCACCTATTGCCAGCAGCCTGATCGAGCCGGGTAAAACCCTGTGCTACGACATGATGTACGGCAAGGAGCCGACGCCTTTTTGCGTGTGGGCCAGCGGGCATGGTGCGGGTCAGGTGATGGACGGTTTGGGGATGCTCGCTGAACAGGCGGGTGAGGCGTTTTACCTGTGGCGCGGTGTGCGGCCGGACACGGCCCCGGCGTTGGCTGAGTTGCGGCGGTTGCTGGCGCTTTAACTGTGTGTGGGTTTGCTTGCGATTCGGCTGGTGCGGTGTATCAGCAACCCTGTGCCGATCCCATCGCGAGCAAGCCCGCTCCCACATCACCCGTACGAGAGCGATATGCAGAGAATCAAGGGCTACCACGCTCACATCTATTTCGACGCCTCGACCATCGATCAGGCGCGGGCCTTGTGTGAAGAGGCGAAGCAACTGTTTGGCGTCACCATGGGCCGCGTCCACGAACGCCTGGTCGGCCCGCACCCGGACTGGAGCTGCCAGCTGGCGTTCGGCCCGGAGCTCGTGGGTATCGTCCTGCCGTGGCTGGCGCTCTATCGCCACGGGCTGGTGGTGTTTATGCACCCCGATACCGGTAATGACCTGCTGGACCACACCGACCATGCGATCTGGATGGGCGCGATTCGGCCACTGGATTTGTCTGTTTTTTGATTAATTTAGCAGGGGGTAAATTTTTTTTCGGCTCTCCCTGGTCCTGCTGTTCCCAACCACCTCCCACCCCCCTGACAGCCCCACCCCACAACGGCTGAACGTTGATCATGGCCATGTGTCATACCCAGTCATGAGCTAACGTATCAGACGTGTAGCCGTGGGCAGCGATTAGTGCTGAAAGGCCATCCATGTTTAACTTGAATGCTCGTTCAACTTAAACCGGTGGTCCGCTGCCCGCTCACAACAGGAGGCTAACCCTTGCCGAATCCGCTCTTTTTGATCCCGTTTTACCTCTATAAGGTGCACATCCAATGAGTGTACCGATCACGCCTGAAACGTCTTCGATCCGCATGAACCCGCCGGTATTTTACTTTGCCGCCGTGTTTATCCTGATCTTTGGCCTGGTGGTCATCGCCATGCCACAAGCGGCCGGTGAATGGCTGCTGGCCGCACAGAACTGGGCGGCCAATACGGTCGGCTGGTACTACATGTTAGCGATGACCCTGTATCTGATCTTCGTGGTCGTCACCGCCTTGTCCGGCTACGGCAAGATCAAGCTCGGTGCCGACCACGACGAACCCGAGTTCAGTTACCTGTCCTGGGCGGGCATGCTGTTCGCCGCCGGGATCAGCATCACGCTATTTTTCTTCTGTGTGTCCGAACCCCTGACCCATATGCTCGCCCCGCCCCAAGGCCCGGCCGGTACGTCAGAGGCTGCGCGCCAGGGCATGCAGCTGCTGTTCTTGCACTGGGGCCTGCATGGCTGGGGCGTGTTCGCCTTTGTGGGCATGGCGCTGGCCTACTTCGCCTACCGTCACAACCTGCCGCTGGCGCTGCGCTCGGCGCTCTACCCGCTGATCGGCAAGCGCATCAACGGGCCTATCGGCTATGCGGTGGATGGCTTCGGCATCATCGCCACCGTGTTTGGCCTGGGCGCCGACATGGGCTTTGGGGTGTTGCACCTCAACTCCGGGCTCGACTACCTGTTCGGCCTGCCGCATACCCAATGGGTGCAAGTGGGCCTGATCACGCTGATGATGGGCGCGGCGATCCTGGTGGCCATTGCGGGCGTCGATAAAGGCGTGCGGGTGATGTCCGACATCAACATGCTGCTGGCATGCGCGCTGCTACTGTTTGTGCTGTTCGCAGGCCCCACCCAGCATTTGCTCAACACCCTGGTGCAAAACATCGGTGACTATCTTGGCGCCTTGCCGACCAAGAGTTTCGACGTGTACGCCTATGACAAACCAAGCGACTGGCTGGGCGGCTGGACGGTGTTCTACTGGGCCTGGTGGATCGCATGGTCGCCGTTTGTGGGCCTGTTCATTGCGCGTATTTCACGGGGCCGTACCATCCGCGAGTTCGTGTTCGGCGTACTGCTGATTCCGTTGGGCTTCACCCTGGCGTGGATGTCGATTTTCGGCAACAGCGCCATTGATCAGGTGCTCAACCACGGCATGGTTGCCCTCGGCCAGTCTGCCATCGACGACCCGTCGCGCACGCTGTACCTGCTGCTGGAGACCTACCCGTGGAGCCGGACCGTGATTGCGGTGACGGTGTTTATCAGCTTTGTGTTCTTTGTGACCTCGGCCGACTCCGGCACCGTGGTGCTGTCCACCCTCTCGGCGCGTGGCAATAACGCGGATGAAGACGGCCCTAAATGGCTGCGGGTGTTCTGGGGTGCGATGACGGCGCTGGTTACCAGTGCGCTGCTGTTCTCGGGCAGTATCGATGCGCTCAAGTCAGCGGTGGTGCTGACCTCGCTGCCGTTCTCGCTGATTTTGCTGCTGATGATGTGGGGCCTGCATAAGGCGTTCTACCTTGAGTCGCAAAAGCAGATTGCGCAGATGCACTCCCTGGCGCCGGTTTCGCACTCCCGTCGCGGCGGTTGGCGTCAGCGCTTGAGCCAGGCCGTGCACTTCCCGTCCCGTGACGAGGTGTATCGCTTCATGGATACCACCGTGCGCCCGGCGATTGAAGAAGTGAGCGCGGTGTTCCTGGAAAAAGGCCTGAATGTCGTCACCCAGCCGGACCCGGCCAACGACAACGTGAGCCTGGAAATCGGCCACGGCGACGAACATCCGTTCATCTACCAGGTGCAGATGCGTGGCTACTTCACGCCTTCCTTCGCCCGTGGTGGCTTTGGCAAAAAAGAGCAACTGCGAAACCGCCGTTACTACCGCGCTGAGGTGCATTTGGCCGAAGGCAGTCAGGATTACGACCTGACGGGCTACACCAAAGAGCAAATCATCAACGACATCCTCGACCAGTACGAACGTCATATGCAGTTTTTGCATTTGGTGCGGTGACAGCCAGGGCCCGCCTGCAATGGGCGGGCCTTGATTTTGTAGTTGCTGCTACGGGGGGCGACTCTAAAGAAATTACAGGGATAGCGATCTGACAGTTTCATCGCGTTTTGGCAGATCCAGTTCCACGTATCCGGCTTTCTCGAAGCGTTTATGGATACGGCTGCCCAGCCCTCTGTTCTGCTGCTTGTTGTTTTTGCTCATGGATATTCCTGCCTTGCGTGCAGAGCGGTGACTATCTCGATCCGATTCGTGACTCTGTAGACCACCAGGTAATTGGGATGCACGACAATTTCCCGAGTCCCGGGTACTCGACCGAATCTATACAAATAGGGATGCTGAGGTAGAGCGGATATAGCAGCTTCAATGTTCTTTTAGAGCTCACTGGCCGCGACAAGATTGCGGTCGCTGATGTACTCAAGGATCTCGCTGAGTTGAGCCCGAGCAAGGGGCCGCCACTCAACCAGCATCGCGCTCTTTGCGTTTTGACTCGATCAGGGCCTGCATCTGGGCCATTACTTGATCGTGGGGGATACCCGGGCGCGGATCATCAAGTGCGGCCTGTACCTTGGCTCGGAACCAGCGATCATAACTGGCGGCCTGCTCTTCGGTTTCGAACTCTGAAACGATCGGGGAAAGGTGGGCGCTCATGGAGACCTCCTGCGTGGGTGCCTTTGAGTCTAATCCGTCCACCGCTTGCTGTCTTTGTAGCCACGACGAAGTGCACCTCAAGGGGTGTTTTTCAGCCACAAAAAACCCCGAAGGGCTCACACCTTTCGGGGTTGTGGATAAACCACGGTTTACAGCTTGGCGATGGACACTTCGGTGGATTTTACAAACGCGATCACTTCGCTGCCGACCACCAGTTCCAGCTCTTTGACCGAGCGGGTGGTGATCACGGAGGTCACGATGCCCGATGCGGTCTGTACGTCGATTTCCGACAGCACGTCGCCCAGCACGATTTCCTTGATGTGGCCTTTGAACTGGTTGCGAACGTTGATGGCTTTAATGGTCATGGTGTCGATTCCTGTCTTGGGATAGAAAGTGGTTTTATTGCGCCCAGCGCAGTTGCGTAGGCAGCGGTGCAACGGGTTCCGGCTCAGGTGGCGAGCCAGGCAGTGCGAGAACACGGTTCAGTACTTCGGTTTCCAGTGCGGCCAGGCGGTGCGAGCCGCGTACCCGAGGGCGTTGCAGATCGACGGTGAGGTCCAGCCCCACCTGCCCTTCTTCAATCAAAATCACCCGGTCAGCAATCGCGACGGCTTCGCTGACGTCGTGTGTCACCAGCAACACGGTAAAACCATGCTGGCGCCACAGGCGTTCGATCAGGTCCTGCATTTCAATTCGGGTCAGGGCATCCAGTGCGCCCAGCGGTTCGTCGAGCAGCAGCAAGCGCGGCTGGTGGATCAGGGCGCGGGCCAGGGCCACACGCTGTTTTTGCCCGCCCGACAGTGCTGCTGGCCATTCATTGGCGCGTTCGGCCAGGCCGACTTCTTCCAGTGCCTTGAGCGCTTTGGGGCGCCAGTCGCCTTTAAGGCCAAGGCCCACGTTGTCGATGACTTTTTTCCAGGGCAGCAAACGTGCTTCCTGAAACATCAGTCGCGTGTCTTCACGGGCCGCTTGCAGCGGTGCGCTACCGGCCAGCAATTGGCCTGCGGTGGGCTGGTCGAGCCCGGCCAGCAGGCGCATCAAGGTGCTTTTGCCGCAACCGCTGCGCCCGACAATGGCGACAAATTGCCCCGCCGGGATATGCAGATTGATATCTCGCAGCACCAGCCGCTCGCCGAAGGCTTTTTGCAGGCCGTTGATGGCCAGCGGGATGCCCTGGCGCAAACGTGGAGGTTGTTGAGCTGTCATGCTGCACCGCCTTTAACGACTTGATACGCCGGGTGCCAGCGCAACCAGATGCGCTCCAGACCACGGGCCGCGGTATCGGCCAGCTTGCCGAGCACGGCGTACAAAACAATTGCCAGCACCACCACGTCGGTTTGCAGGAACTCCCGGGCGTTCATCGCCAGGTAGCCGATGCCGGAGCTGGCGGAGATGGTTTCGGCCACGATCAACGTCAGCCACATAAAGCCCAGGGCAAAGCGCACGCCCACCAGGATCGAAGGCAACGCCCCCGGCAAGATCACCTGCCAGAACAGGCTGAAACCGGACAACCCGTAGTTGCGCGCCATCTCGACCAGCGCCGGGTCGACGTTGCGGATGCCGTGGTAGGTGTTGAGGTAGATCGGGAATAAAGTCCCCAGTGCTACCAGAAAAATCTTCGCAGACTCATCGATACCGAACCACAGGATGACCAGCGGAATCAGCGCCAGGTGCGGCACGTTGCGGATCATTTGTACCGAGCTGTCGAGCAGGCGTTCGCCCCATTTCGACAGGCCGGTAATAAAGCCCAGCGCCAGGCCGATGCTGCCGCCGATGGCAAAGCCCAATCCGGCACGCCAGCCGCTGATGGCCAGGTGTTTCCAGATTTCGCCACTGCGTACCAGCTCGATCCCGGCCGTGATCACGGCACTGGGGGCGGGCAGGATGCGTGTCGACAACCAGCCCGCCGACACGGACAGCTGCCATACCGCCAGCAGCAACACAGGCAAGGCCCAGGGCGCCAGGGTGTGACCGATTTTATTGAGGCCCGAGGCCTTGCCTGAACTCATGGCGACCTCAGCTCTGCGACGCGGCTTTAGGGAGAATGTCATTGGCGACCATTTCGCCAAACGGGCTCACGTAGCTGGCGCCTTTTGGCAGTTCCGGGCGCTCGATATCCAGGTGCGGGAACAGCAGTTCGGCAACGCGGTACGACTCTTCCAGGTGGGGATAACCCGAGAAGATAAAGGTGTCGATGCCAAGGTCGGCGTATTCCTGAACCCGGGCTGCCACGGTTGGGCCGTCACCGACCAGTGCCGTGCCGGCACCGCCACGCACCAGGCCCACGCCGGCCCACAGGTTGGGGCTGACTTCGAGGTTGTCGCGGCTACCGCCATGCAGGGCGGCCATGCGTTGCTGGCCGACCGAGTCGAAGCGCGACAGCGAGGCTTGAGCGCGGGCGATGGTGTCGT
Organism: Pseudomonas sp. DSV-1; assembly: GCF_035830915.1. Classification (NCBI taxonomy): domain Bacteria; kingdom Pseudomonadati; phylum Pseudomonadota; class Gammaproteobacteria; order Pseudomonadales; family Pseudomonadaceae; genus Pseudomonas; species Pseudomonas sp. DSV-1. The sequence goes on from NZ_JAYMYG010000001.1 coordinate 5,169,483, forward strand.
CGTCCAGATGGGAAATAAGTTTGTCGGCGGCTTTCCATGCCTCTTCGTTGGTTTCACGCACGATCACGTGCAGACGAATGCCGAAGCGTACGGTGCGGCCCAGCTTGGCGGCCTTGGCACGTACCTGTTCGATTTTTTCGGCGACGGCGGCCGGTGGCTCGCCCCAGGTCAGCACCATTTCAACTTGTTCGGCAGCCAGGTCTTGCGCAGCTTCCGACGATCCACCGAAGTACAGCGGCGGGCGCGGTTGCTGGATCGGTGGGTAAAGCAGTTTTGCGCCTTTGACGGTGATGTGTTCGCCGTCGTAGTCCACGGTTTCGCCTTCGAGCACACGACGCCAGATGCGGGTGAACTCCACCGAGGCCTGATAACGCTCTTCATGGCTGAGGAACAGGCCATCACCGGCCAGTTCTTCCGGGTCGCCGCCAGTCACCAGGTTAAACAGTGCGCGGCCACCGGACAGACGGTCCAGGGTCGCGGCCTGACGTGCCGCCACCGTGGGCGAGACAATGCCAGGGCGCAGGGCCACCAGAAACTTCAGGCGCTGGGTAACGGGGATCAGCGCTGCGGCCACCAACCAGGAGTCTTCGCACGAACGCCCTGTCGGAATCAGTACTCCGCCAAAGCCCAGACGGTCTGCGGCCTGTGCGACTTGTTGCAGGTAGCCGTAGTCAACGGCACGAGCGCCTTCGGAGGTGCCAAGGTAATGGCCGTCACCGTGGGTAGGCAGGAACCAGAAAATATTGAGGCTCATGGAGTGGTCTCCTAAATGGGGGCAGCAAGCGTTAGTTGGCTTTGGCCAGATTGGCCGGGGGCGTCCAGATCACGTCTTTCACAACCAGCGGCTTGGGGATCAACTTGAGTTGGTAAAAGGTGTCAGCGATTTTTTGCTGCGCGTTGACCACTTCAGGGGTCAGAAACTGTGCCCCATAGCCTTGGCGTTTGACCGCTGTCAGGGTGATTTCAGGAGACAGGCCCAACAGGGGCGCGACTTGTTGGGTCACGTCGTCAGGGTGGGCTTTGGCCCATTCGCCAATGTTGCGCACTTCATCGACCAGGGTTTCGATCACCTTGGGATGCTGTTCGGCATAAGGCTTGGTGGCCAGATAGAACTGATGGTTGTCGGCGATACCGCTGGCGTCACGCAGGGTGCGCGCTTGCAGCTGTTGTTCGGCGGCGGCCTGGTACGGGTCCCAGATCACCCAGGCATCGACACTGCCGCGCTCGAAAGCGGCGCGGGCATCGGCGGGTGGCAGGAACACGGTCTGGATATCGGTGTATTTCAGGCCAGCGTCTTCAAGGGCCCGCACCAGCAGGTAGTGAACGTTGGAGCCTTTGTTGAGCACGACCTTTTTGCCTTTGAGGTCTTTGACCGAGGTGATCGGTGAGTCCTTGGGCACCAGAATCGCTTCGCTGGTAGGGGCTGGTGGCTCGTAGGCCACGTAGAGCAGGTCGGCGCCGGCGGCCTGGGCGAACACGGGCGGGGTTTCGCCGGTCACGCCGAAGTCGATGGAGCCCACGTTCAGGCCCTCAAGCAGTTGCGGGCCGCCGGGGAATTCGGTCCATTGCACGTCAACGCCCTGCTCGGCCAGACGCTTGTCCAGCGTGCCTTTGGCCTTGAGCAGCATCAGCGTGCCGTATTTTTGATAACCGATGCGCAGGGTATCGGCTTGAGCCTGGGTAACAGCGCCGAAGGACACAGCCGCAGCTAACAGTGCGACCAGACCGCGACGCAAAATGACAGGGCGCATGGCGCTCTCCTTTTGAGGTTCGAGATTCGGGTAGCACCTGCCGAGCCGTTAGCGGATCAGTAAGGTGGTGAAGCGTGTTGCTGTCTGTGGGGATCTTGCTTTAAATGCTCCAGCGAGCCGTGACCAGGCGCTCGTTGAGGATGCCGGGATCCAGTGGTTTGGGGCGTCGCGCCAGGGCGCTGTAGAACTGTTCAAGGGATTCGTTCATGCGCTGTTCCAGCACGGGCACCAGTTGCGCTTGTGCGCTGCCTTCGCCGTAAGCGATCTGGCTGTCTTCGGCAAAAATGCCGTGCAGCATTTCCTGAGCCTTGAGCGCCGACAGTACGGGCTTGAGTGCGTAGTCCACGGCCAGCATATGGGCGATGCTGCCACCGGTGGCGATGGGCAACACCACTTTGTGGCTCAGGGCGCGCTCGGGCAGCAAGTCGAGTACGGTTTTGAGTGCGCCGCTGAACGAGGCCTTGTAAACCGGCGTCGCAATCACCAGGCCGTCGGCGTTTTCAATCTGTTGCAGCAGGTCGATAATTTTTGGGCTGTCGAAGCGTGCGTGCAGCAAGTCTTCGGCCGGGAAATCACGTACCTGATAACTCACCACTTCGACGCCTTGCTGGTTGAGCCAGCGTTTGGCGTGCTCCAGCAACACTCCCGAACGGGATCGTTGGCTTGGGCTTCCTCCGAGTGTCACGACCAGCATCTAGACGTTTCCTTGAATGAATATGTGCAATTCGCTGTCAGCGTTTTCGCTTGAGTGAACAGACCTTAACAGGTGATTTATATATCTATAAATCATATTTATTCATTTGTTTATTCTTAAAATGCATATGCGATTTTGTTAAATGAAACGCAAAAAAAAGGCCGTCGAAACGGCCAAAAACCCTGTGGAAGACACTGGCAAACTGAGTAGTCGCTGCCGTAGGCTGCGAAGGATTGCGCAGCAACCCGTTTATCCGAGTCGCCTCAGTCCTTCGCAGCCTGCGGCAGCGACTACGGGTGTAGGGATTACTTATTGGGCTGTGGCGTGAGGCGCAGGTAGGGCTTCACGGCGCGGTAGCCCTTGGGGAAGCGTTTCTTGATTTCGTCTTCGTCCTTGAGCGATGGCACGATGACCACCTCGTCGCCGTCCTGCCAGTTGGCCGGTGTCGCGACTTTGTGGCTGTCCGTCAGTTGCAGGGAATCAATCACCCGCAGAATTTCGTTGAAGTTGCGCCCGGTGCTGGCCGGATAGGTGATGGTCAGGCGGATTTTTTTGTTCGGGTCAATCACGAACAGCGAGCGCACAGTCAGGGTGTCGCTGGCATTGGGGTGGATCAGGTCGTAGAGGTCGGACACCTTGCGATCGGCATCGGCCAGGATCGGGAAGTTGACCACGGTGTTCTGGGTCTCGTTGATGTCTTCGATCCACTTGTGGTGCGAATCCACCGGGTCTACCGACAGCGCGATGGCTTTGACGCCACGCTTGGCAAACTCATCCTTGAGCTTGGCGGTAAAGCCCAGTTCGGTGGTGCACACCGGGGTGAAGTCCGCCGGGTGCGAGAACAACACGCCCCAGCTGTCGCCCAGCCATTCATGGAAGTGAATCTTGCCAGCGCTGGAATCCTGTTCGAAATCGGGGGCGATGTCGCCGAGTCTGAGGCTCATGGTGCAGTTCCTTTTTATAGGGAATGGCAGGGCGTGATGGCTTTACTCTGCCTGCGTCACGAGTTAATTAAAAAGAATAAATATCGATTTGGTTAGGTCTGAATGGAATATTAAAAACTGTTTCATTGGACGCAACAATGCACCAGGTCCAGTCTGGACTCAGTTGGGCAAGGGGAGCGGCAGGGAGCTGCGACATTTGAATGTGTTGCGAATTGACCGTTCAGGTCTTCGGTAAACACCCTGCCCGGCATTGCGCCGGGCAGGATTTTTCTAAACTTTGATCTACACCAGGCTTACAGCAACGGGATCGAGTAGCTGACGATCAGACGGTTTTCGTCTTGATCACGCTGGCCAGCGATGTCGTTGCGCCACATGGCGTTTTTCCACATGAAGCCCAGGTTTTTCAGCGTGCCTTCCTGGATAACGTAAGCCACGGTGATATCGCGTTCCCACTCGGAAGCGCCATTGCTGGTCTGCACACGGTTGGCGTTATAGGTGTCGATGTTATCGCCACGCAGGTAAACCGCACCCGCCGTCAGGCCAGGAACGCCCACTTTAGCGAAGTCATACGAGTAGCGTGCCTGCCAGGTGCGTTCGCCAGCACGGGCAAATTTCGAGATCTGCATGTCGGTAGGGATGTAAGCCGATGCACCGTCGCCCTGGTTCAGGAACGGGAAGTCGCTGCTGCCGTTGCTGACCTGATAACCGCCACCGAAGGTGTGACCTTCAACGGTGTACAGGAACAGGCCGCTGATCAGGTTGTTGTCGACCTTGCCCTTGCCGTTGGCCTGGGTGTGGTAATCGCCTGTGGTGTAGTAGGCCGGCTCGTTACCGTTCTTGCCGTCGTCGGAGCTGTTGAAGTAACGCAGGTCAGATTTCAACACGCCCGGGCCAATGGACCAGTTGTGGGTCAGACCCAGAAAGTGTTGCTTGTAGAAGTCTTCCAGGTTGCCGTAGTAGTACTGCAGCAACAGGTCTTTGTTGAGTTTGTAGTCAACGCCGCCGTAGTAGAACTTGTTAACGAACTTGCCCGCGCTGTAGTTCGAGCTACCGTTGGCACCGCCAAGCGACAGGCCTTCGTTGTTGCTGGAGTTACGACCCTTGGCGTGTTCGATCTGGCCGCCGGTGAAGGTCAGGTCCTTGAACTCGCTGGAGGTGATCTGGCCACCCTGGAAGGTTTGCGGCAGCAAACGACCGTCGTTGCTGACGATAACCGGCAGTTTTGGCTGCAGGGTACCGATGCGCAGTTCGGTCTGGGAAATCTTGGCTTTAGCGGTCAGGCCCAGGCTGGAGAAATCGTCTACAGCGTGGTTGCCGTCGCTTGGGAATACCGAGCCGCCAGCATTCAGACCCGTTGGGTTGCCGTGTTTGGCTGCGCTGGAGTCAAGTTTGACGCCCAGCAGGCCAATGGCGTCCACACCAAAGCCGACTGTGCCCTGGGTGAAACCCGAGGTGTAGTCCAGCTGGAAGCCTTGGCCCCATTCAGCGGTGTAGTTGGAGTTTTTCGGCGCACCCGAATCACGGTTGTCGTTGTTGATGTAGAAGTTACGCAGTTTCAGCGTGGCTTTGCTGTCTTCAATGAAGCCTGCAGCGCTTGCTTGTTGTGCCAACAACCCTACGGCCACAGCGATGGCCAAGGTGGACTTGTTCATTGTGTTGCTCCTTTGCGTTTCTAATTTTTGTATTTCATTAGCCCCGGATCTGAGGTCTGGGTGCTGCAGATGCGCGATTAGCGCCAGACGGTGACTGGCAAGTCAATCGTAACCAATCATGTCTACGACCTTTGTCTAGTCTCCCGTCGTTTGTGCGCAGATTAATGGCTATTTAATAAACCTAAAAAGAATTATTTATGATCTTTTAAGATCGAATAGGCATAAAGCAGGATATTTCCTACGCGCACGAAAAGGAATGCTATCGGTCTTTCGTCTAATTCCTAAACATAATTTCATGAATCTTTTAATAGCGTTTGGTTCTTAAACCCTGGCTTCGATCACAGACAGGGAAAATGCCTTGGCATCTGTGGCACGAGCCTGCCTGCGGATGTCGCGGAACTACATAAGCTAATGCTTAAAAGTTATTTATTTAGAGTTTCTTAGATCATTTAACCTCGCATTCTGCCGATATCCGGCCGCCTGCCGAGGAGCTTCCTGATGAAATTGCATTCTCCCTTACGCCTTCTGGCTGCTTTGTCTCTGGCGGGTGCCAGCTTCTTTGCGCAGGCCGCCAGCACGGATGTCACCGTGGCTTACCAGACCACCGTGGACCCGGCAAAAGTTGCCCAGGCCGATGGCGCCTACGAGAAAGCCACGGGGGCCAAGATCAACTGGCGCAAGTTCGATAACGGTGCCGACATCATTGCCGCCATCGCCTCGGGAGATGTGCAGATTGCTTACCTGGGCTCAAGCCCGCTGACGGCAGCAGTGACTCGCAACGTTCCGGTTGAAACCTTTCTGATCGCTACCCAGCTGGGCGGCTCTGAAGCTCTGGTCGCTCGCGACGGTTCCGGCATCAACGGCCCGCAGGATCTGGTCGGCAAAAAAGTGGCCGTGCCCTTTGTGTCCACCGGTCATTACAGCCTGCTGGCTGCTTTGAAGCACTGGAACATCGACCCTTCGAAAGTACAGATTCTGAACCTGGCGCCACCGGCCATCGTGGCGGCCTGGAAGCGTGGCGATATCGATGCCACCTACGTGTGGGATCCGGCACTGGGTACGGCCAAGGAAAACGGCAAGGTGCTGATTACTTCGGGTGAGCTGGGCAAGCTGGGCGCACCGACCTTTGATGCCTGGATCGTGCGCAAGGACTACGCCGCCAAGCACCCGGAAGTGGTCAAGCAGTTCGCCAAGGTGACGCTGGATGCCTATGCCGACTACCACAAGGATCCAAAAGCCTGGCTGGCCAATCAGAGCAACATCGACAAGGTGGTGAAACTGTCGGGCGCCAAGGCAACGGATATCCCTCTGTTGCTGCAGGGCAACGTGTACCCGCTGGCGGCTGACCAGGTTGTCTTGCTGGGCGCACCGACCACCAAAGCCCTGGCCGACACCGCTGCCTTCTTGAAAGAGCAGAAAAAAGTCGACGCCGTACTGCCGGACTACGCGCCGTCGGTCAACGCCACTTTTGTTACTCAATAATCAACGCAGCTGAGGAGTCGACGGTCATGGCCTTGTTATCGCTGGAGCGCATCAGCGCACAGTATCCTGGCGCCGCTGAGCCGGTGCTGTCGGACATCTCCGTCAGCCTCGGCCCTCAGCAACTGCTGGTCGCCCTCGGCCCTTCGGGCAGCGGTAAAACCTCGTTGCTGAATTTGATTGCAGGCTTTGTCGAGCCCAGCAGTGGTCGAATCACCCTGGATGGCGTGCCGGTACATGGCCCCAGCGCAGAGCGCGGCGTCGTGTTTCAGGATGATGTGTTGCTGCCGTGGCAAGACGTGCTGGCGAACGTGGCCTTTGGCCTTGAACTGGCCGGTGTCCCGCGCAGCAAACGCGAAGCCCGCGCCCGTGAAATGCTTGCGCTGGTGGATTTGTCCGGTTTTGAGAAGCGCCGGGTGTGGGAGCTGTCGGGCGGGCAAAAACAGCGTGTGGGCCTGGCCCGAGCGCTGGCTGCCGACCCCCGTGTGTTGCTGATGGACGAACCGTTCGGCGCCCTCGATGCCTTTACCCGTGAGCAAATGCAGGAGCTGCTGCTGCAAGTGTGCCGTCGCACCGACAAGCCCGTTTTCCTGATTACCCACGACATTGAAGAAGCGGTGTTTCTGGCCACGGATCTGATTTTGCTGGCGCCCAACCCGGGTCGCATTGTTGAACGGTTGACCCTGGATTTTGGCCAGCGCTACAACGCGGGCGAGTCTGCCCGCTCGATCAAGTCCGACCCTCGTTTTATCGAAACCCGTGAACATGTGCTTGAGCGCGTGTTTTCACAACGCGGTGCCGCCCAGCGGCAGGAGCGCGCATGAGCAGTTATGAAGCCGTTACTGGCGCCCCCGTTGCCGTGCCCCACGCACCGCGCCCGGTTAAACGCAGCCTGAGCACGCGCTGGATCAGCGTCCTGACCCTCGTCACTCTGATCGCCGTCTGGTGGGCTGTCACTGCGGGCGGATGGATCGAGCCGCTGTTTTTGCCACCGCCCTCTGCCGTGCTGCAAAAAGGCTGGTTGCTCGCGACCGCTGGCTATATGGACTCCACCCTGTGGCAACACCTGGGCGCGAGTTTGAGCCGTATCGGGCTGGGGCTGGGCTTTGCGATTCTGACGGCAGTGCCGGTGGGTATCGCCATTGGTCACAACCGGATTGCACGTGGCATTTTCGACCCGCTGATCGAGTTCTACCGCCCGATACCGCCTTTGGCCTATTTGCCGCTGATCGTGATCTGGTGCGGGATTGGCGAGTTGTCGAAAGTGTTGCTGATTTACCTGGCGATCTTTGCCCCTATCGCCATTGCTACCGCCACGGGCGTACGCACGGTCGACCCGGCCAAAGTGCGCGCGGCGCAGTCGTTGGGCGCCACGCGCTGGCAGCTGATTCGCCATGTGATTTTGCCGAGTGCCTTGCCGGATATTTTGACTGGAGTACGCATTGGTCTGGGCGTGGGCTGGTCGACCCTGGTGGCCGCCGAGCTGATCGCCGCCACCAGTGGCCTGGGCTTCATGGTGCAGTCCGCTGCGCAATTTCTGGTCACCGATGTGGTGGTGCTGGGGATTCTGGTGATCGCCATCATCGCCTTTGCCATGGAAATGGGCCTGCGGGCCCTGCAACGCAAGCTGGTGCCGTGGCACGGCCAGGCTCACTAATTAACAGAACTCGACGCTGATTAATCGGCGCGCTGATAAAGAGACAGATCATGAGCCTGACCATTACCCCGATTAGCTCTGCCCTTGGCGCCCAGATTGACGGCGTTGACCTGACTCAGCCCCTGAGTCTTGAGTACCGTGATGCCATCGAGCAAGCGTTGTTGGCGCATCATGTGGTGTTCTTCAGGAATCAGTCGATTACACCCCAGCAGCAGGCACGTTTTGCCGCCAACTTTGGCGATCTGCATATTCATCCGATTTATCCCAACGTGCCGGAGCAGCCTGAAGTGCTGGTGCTGGACACGGCCGTGACCGACGTGCGCGACAATGCGGTGTGGCACACCGACGTGACTTTTTTGCCGACGCCGGCCATGGGCGCGGTGTTGAGTGCCAAGCAACTGCCGGCGTTTGGTGGCGATACATTGTGGGCGGCCGGGATCGCGGCTTTTGAAGGGTTGTCCGGGCCGCTGCAAGTGCTGCTGGAGGGGTTGACGGCCACCCATGACTTCACCAAGTCGTTCCCGCTGGAGCGTTTTGGATCGACCCCTGAAGACCTGGCGCGCTGGGAGCAAACCCGCAAGAACAATCCGCCGTTGTCGCACCCGGTGATCCGTACGCACCCGGTGAGCGGGCGCAAATCGCTGTTCGTCAACGAAGGCTTTACCACGCGGATCAATGAGCTGTCTGAAGCCGAAAGCGAAGCGATCCTGAAGCTGCTGTTCGCCCATGCCACCCGCCCGGAATACACCATCCGCTGGCGCTGGCAGGAAAACGACGTGGCATTTTGGGACAACCGCGTGACCCAGCATTACGCCGTGGATGACTACCGCCCTAACCGCCGCGTGATGCATCGTGCGACCATTTTGGGTGATGCGCCGTTCTGATGAACACACGCATGGTGTGTAGTCGCTGTCGAGGCACGAGGCTGCGATCGGCGACAAGGTCGTCGTAAATTCAGGTGATGATGCGTATCAGTTGGTTCCGGGGCTCAGGTTTTGCGATCGCTTCGCAATCGATCGCAGCCTCGTGCCTCGACAGCGGCTACAGGTTCCCTGCGGGGATCTCGCGCTTGGGCAAAAAAGTCGGCAAGTACAGTCCCAGATAAGCATCCACCACGCGCATCCCTTCTTCGGCCATGCGCGGGGTGATGCAGTCGTGCAACTGGATGGAGCGCGCATACACGCGGTCGCCCAGTTCCATCGCCAAGGCAAATACGTCCACGTCCTGTGGCAGTACTGGCAGCTCAAAATGACGCATAAACAAACCATGCATCAGTTGGCCCAGTTCAAGGTCGTGCTGGCGGTCGGCCCGGGTGACTTCGGTGAGGCCATGCTGGGCCAGGATCAGTTGCCGGGCGGCAGCATCTTCGCTGTAGATCGTCAGCATGCGCTGCTCAATAATGCGCGACAAATCTCCCCAACCCTTTAAGCCGTCATGTTCGATCGGCACCTGCAGGCAGGCGCGGAATGCGCCATGCACGTCACCGGTCAGCGCTTCGAGGAGCGCGGGCACTCCCGCAAAGAAGTGATAGACCGATGACGGCGGGATTTGCGCGCGTTCGGCCACGCTGTAAATCGACAGGCTGGACACCCCTTCTTCTGCCAGCAATGTGCGGGCAGCATTGAGTATCAAATCGATCCGGACCTGGCTGCGGGCGCGTGACTTTCGAGGGGTGGCAAGGCGCGTCATGGGTGTCTCCTGCGGGGCAGTCGGCATTGTACGAGCCGGGTCCGAGGTTGTCTGTAAACCCGCAGCGTTAGCCCGCGAACTTCACCATGCGATCGTTAGTCGGCTGGATTGGGCGCGCATTCATCGGGAACAACTGCTTGAAGGCATTGAGTTGTTGTTGGGATACCGTGCCCGGCACCTTCAACACCTGCCAGCGAACGCCTTCGGTACAGGGCGGAGTCGTCAGCGATCCCATGAACGTGAAGTAATCCAGCTTTTCAGGAAACAGGCTCTGCAGATCCAGGTTGTTCAAGGTCACTGAGTCACCGTCATGACGCGGCAGGCTTGAAAACAGGGAGTCCAAGGCTTTGTTCTTTGCTCCGACGTCAAACAACAGGGCAATGACTGCCAGGTTGCCAACGGCATCACGGTGTACCAAATGAGCGCTAAATGGGTACTTTCGGCCATCGATTTGCATTTCAGCGGGGGTATGGAAGTGCATTTGCACGAAGTCATGGGTTCCTGACGCCAAGGTCACATCGCCTTTTGATTCAGTGGTGACTTCCAGGCTATGACCATTATGTTTCACCACGGCCGGGCCAGCCGGGTAGTGAATGGCCAGGGCAGGCAGAACTGCGGGGGTGTTGGCCTTGATATTGATCGGAGATTGCTGGGTGCCAACGCTGCACAGGGCGTGCTCTTCGTGCAGGTCGCCCCACTCGTCAGGCCCTGTGGGCGACAGGTAATTCCAGTGCGTGTGGCTGGTCGGGGCAGCGGTTACGGGGCCAAGGCCGATGGCAAACAGGGCGATGCCCAGGTAATGGAGTTTCATGAGTGTGTCTTCGTGGACGGTGGCTGGTAAGGACAGCCGGGAAAACATTTTGAAACAATCTGTGCGGTGTTTATGTAGGGGGTTTCTGGAGGAGCGGGTAGGAAAATACGATTCGATGGGTGGTCGATGCCCATAAAAAAACGCCGCAGGCCGTGAGGCCTGTGGCGTTCTTTGTGGATCGCAATTGCTTACACGGTATGCAAGTACCAGTTGTATTCGAGGTCGGAGATGGAGTGTTCAAACTCTTCCAGCTCGCTCTCTTTACAGGCGACAAAAATATCGATGTATTTCGGATCGATGTATTTGGCCATGACTTCGCTGTCATCCAGCTCGCGCAACGCATCGCGCAGGTTGTTTGGCAGGCTTTGCTCGTTCTGCTCGTAGCTGTTGCCTTCGACTGGCGCACCCGGTTCGATCTTGTTGGTCAGACCGTGGTGAACACCGGCCAGCACAGAGGCCATCAACAGGTACGGGTTGGCATCGGCACCGGCAACCCGGTGTTCGATACGTACCGAGTCGGACGAGCCGGTGGGTACGCGAATGGCCACGGTACGGTTGTCCAGGCCCCAGCACGGCGAGTTCGGCACGTAGAACTGTGCGCCGAAACGACGGTAGGAGTTGACGTTCGGGCAAAGGAAGGCCATCTGCGCTGGCAGGGTCTCCAGCACACCGCCGATCGCGTGACGCAATGCGGCGTTCTGCTCGGGATCCTCGCTGGCAAAAATATTTTTGCCCTCTTTGTCCAGAATCGATATGTGAACGTGTAGTCCGTTGCCTGCCTGGCCCGGGTAAGGCTTGGCCATGAAGGTGGTGTCCATCTCATGGTCGTAGGCGATGTTTTTGATCAGACGCTTGAGCAGTACCGCGTAGTCGCAGGCCTTGATCGGGTCGGCAACGTGGTGCAGGTTCACTTCGAATTGCGCCGGGGCACTTTCTTTAACGATGGCGTCAGCCGGGATGCCTTGCTCTTTGGCACCTTCCAGAATGTCCTGGAGGCAGTCGACGTATTCATCGAGGTCGTCGATCAGGTAAACCTGAGTGGAGTGCGGACGTTTGCCGGAGATCGGCGAACGTGGAGGCTGTGGGCGACCGTTAACGTTCTCCTGGTCAATCAGGTAGAACTCCAGCTCGAAAGCCGCGCAGATGGTCAGGCCCATTTCGTCAAATTTGGTAACAACTTGACGGAGCACTTCCCGTGGGTCGGCGAAGAAAGGTTCGCCTTCAAGCTCGTGCATGGTCATCAGCAGTTGCGCGGTTGGGCGCTTTTGCCAAGGCTCGTTGCACAGGGTGTCGGGGATGGGATAACAGATTCTGTCTGCGTCACCGATATCCAGACCCAGGCCGGTGCTTTCCACCGTTGAGCCATTGATATCAAGGGCAAATAGAGAGGCCGGCAGGTTGATGCCTTTCTCGTAAACCTTGTGCAGGCTGGTGCGTTCGATGCGCTTACCGCGCACCACACCATTCATATCCGCAATGAGAAGGTCTACGTACAGAACCTCAGGATGATCCTTAAGGAACGCGTTCGCTTCGTTAAGCTGAACGGCACGCGGGGGTACCGACATGATGCAACACCTTTGTTGTTAAAAATATCAATCATTGAGCGCTACGGGTTTCAGTCAACCCGAACGGCATACCGAAGTCAAGCAGCCTCTTTTATGCCCTTAAAAAGCGCCGAAAGGCCATTTTTGACGCTTTTTGGGGCGTGTTTGGCCTGTTTCAATTCTTGCCGACCGCGGGCTTGAGCGGACCGTGTTGTATTTTTTACGGGGGTGTTGTGTAAAAAAATGAACAAGGCTAAGCTCGATTCAAACCCATAACAGCAATAATACCGGGGTGTTACATGTCACGCCTGCCGTTAATCGGCGTTACCGCCTGCACCAAGCAGATCGGTTTGCATCCTTATCACATCACTGGCGATAAGTACGTGCGAGCAGTTGCAGTGGCTGCCAAAGGCTTGCCTCTGATCATTCCGTCATTGGCGCAACTGATTGATCCGACCGATATTCTTGACGGTCTGGACGGCATTCTCTTTACCGGATCGCCCTCCAATATTGAACCCCATCTCTATGGCGGTACCGCCAGTGTGCCAGGCACGTTGCATGATCCTGAACGTGATCTGACTACCCTCCCCTTGATTCGTGCTGCGTTGGCGGCTGGTGTTCCGGTGCTCGGTATTTGCCGCGGCTTTCAGGAATTGAATGTAGCTCTGGGTGGCTCACTTCACCAGAAATTGCACGAAGTCGAAGGCTTTATTGAGCATCGCGAAGATCCCAGCGCCCCGGTTGAAGTGCAATACGCGCCGAGCCACGCCATGCACGTTCAACCCGGCGGCGTCCTGGAAGGCCTGGGCTTGCCTGCGGAGTTCGAGGTCAATTCGATTCATACCCAGGGCATCGAGCGGGTAGCGCCGGGCCTGCGGGTTGAAGCGATTGCCCCGGACGGTCTGGTTGAGGCGGTGTCGGTGGAGGGCGGCAAGGCTTTTGCTTTAGCGGTTCAGTGGCACCCCGAATGGCAGGTAAGCTCTAACCCGATTTATCTCGCCCTCTTCCAGGCATTTGGAGATGCCTGCAGAAGGCGCGCAACACAACGCGACGCGGATGCGTCAGTAAACGCCTGACTTATTCAAGTCAGGACACTCAGCCCAGAGGCATTTATGAGTAACAACCTCGACCAGCTCACCGATTGGTTGAAAGACCACAAGATCACAGAAGTCGAATGCATGATCGCCGACCTCACCGGGATTACTCGCGGGAAGATTTCGCCGACCAACAAGTTCATTGCTGAAAAAGGCATGCGCCTGCCCGAAAGCGTCCTGCTGCAAACCGTAACGGGCGACTATGTCGAAGACGACATCTATTACGAGCTTCTGGATCCGGCCGATATCGACATGATCTGCCGCCCTGACCAGAACGCAGTCTTTGTGGTGCCGTGGGCGATTGAGCCGACCGCTCAGGTGATTCACGACACCTACGACAAGCAGGGCAACCCGATTGAGTTGTCGCCGCGCAACGTGCTTAAAAAAGTGCTCAAACTCTATGCCGACCACGGCTGGCAGCCGATTGTGGCGCCAGAAATGGAGTTTTACCTGACCAAGCGCAGCGACGACCCGGATTACCCGTTGCAGCCGCCAGTCGGTCGCTCCGGTCGCCCTGAAACCGGTCGTCAGTCCTTCTCCATTGAAGCGGCCAACGAATTCGATCCGCTGTTCGAAGACGTTTACGACTGGTGCGAGCTGCAAGAGCTGGATCTGGACACGCTGATCCATGAAGACGGCACGGCGCAGATGGAAATCAACTTCCGTCATGGCGACGCACTGTCGCTGGCCGACCAGATCCTGGTGTTCAAGCGCACGATGCGCGAAGCCGCACTCAAGCACGACGTAGCCGCCACGTTCATGGCCAAACCCATGACCGGTGAGCCTGGCAGCGCCATGCATTTGCACCAGAGCATTATCGACATCAACACGGGCAAGAACATCTTCTCCAATGAAGACGGGACCATGAGCCAGTTGTTCCTCAATCACATCGGCGGGTTGCAGAAGTTCATTCCAGAACTGCTGCCCCTGTTCGCGCCGAACGTGAACTCCTTCCGCCGCTTCCTGCCGGACACCTCGGCACCGGTAAACGTGGAATGGGGCGAAGAGAACCGCACCGTGGGCTTGCGTGTGCCGGATGCAGGCCCGCAAAACCGCCGGGTTGAAAACCGTTTGCCGGGCGCCGACGCCAACCCGTACCTGGCCATTGCGGCCAGCTTGCTGTGTGGCTACATCGGTATGGTCGAGGGCATCAATCCGAGTGCGCCAGTGGTCGGGCGTGGTTATGAGCGTCGTAATTTGCGTCTGCCTCTGACCCTCGAAGAGGCATTGGCCCGCATGGAAAGCAGCAAGACTGTCGAGAAGTACCTGGGCACCAAGTTCATTGCAGGCTACGTGGCCGTCAAACGTGCCGAGCATGAAAACTTCAAGCGCGTCATCAGTTCGTGGGAGCGGGAATTCCTGCTGTTCGCCGTCTGACACGCCGAGGGGCTGCGCCTTGGAGGCGCGCCCCTCCTCTACTGAATAAAAGGAGAGCTGTATGACTAACAAGAACCCGCAAACCCTTCAATGGCAACAACTGAGTAACGACCACCACCTGGCACCATTCAGCGACTTCAAACAGTTGAAGGAAGTGGGCCCACGTATCATCACGCACGCCAAGGGCGTGTATCTGTGGGACAGCGAAGGCCACAAGATTCTCGACGGCATGGCCGGCCTGTGGTGTGTTGCCATCGGTTATGGCCGTGACGAGCTGGCCGAAGCTGCCAGCAAGCAAATGCGCGAGCTGCCGTACTACAACCTGTTTTTCATGACCGCGCACCCGCCGGTGCTCGAGCTGTCCAAAGCCATCGCCGAGATCGCGCCTGAAGGCATGAATCACGTGTTCTTCACCGGCTCAGGCTCTGAAGGCAACGACACCATGTTGCGTATGGTTCGCCACTACTGGGCGATCAAGGGCCAGCCCAACAAGAAAACCATCATCAGCCGCAAAAACGGCTACCACGGTTCCACCGTGGCCGGCGCCAGCCTGGGCGGCATGACCTACATGCACGAACAGGGTGACTTGCCGATCCCGGGCATTACCCACATCCCGCAGCCGTACTGGTTCGGTGAAGGTGGCGACATGTCCCCGGAAGAGTTCGGCATCTGGGCTGCCAATCAGCTTGAAGAAAAAATCCTCGAACTGGGCGTCGATAATGTCGGTGCCTTCATTGCCGAGCCGATCCAGGGCGCAGGCGGCGTGATTGTGCCGCCCGCCACTTACTGGCCACGCATCAAGGAAATCCTGGCCAAGTACGACATTCTCTTTGTTGCCGATGAAGTGATTTGTGGTTTTGGTCGCACCGGCGAGTGGTTCGGCAGTGATTTTTACGACCTCAAGCCGGACATGATGACCATCGCCAAGGGCTTGACCTCGGGCTACATCCCGATGGGCGGCCTGATCGTGCGCGACGAGGTGGTTGCCGTGCTCAACGAAGGTGGCGATTTCAACCACGGCTTCACCTACTCGGGACATCCGGTGGCAGCGGCAGTGGCACTGGAAAACATCCGCATCCTGCGCGAAGAAAAAATTATCGAGAAGGTCCACGCTGAAACGGCACCGTATTTGCAAAAGCGTTTACGTGAACTGAACGATCACCCGTTGGTGGGCGAAGTGCGTGGTGTAGGCCTGTTGGGTGCCATTGAACTGGTGCAGGACAAAGCCACCCGCAAACGTTACGAAGGCCGTGGTGTTGGCATGATCTGCCGCCAATTCTGCTTCGCTAACGGTCTGATCATGCGTGCCGTAGGTGACACCATGATCATCTCGCCGCCTCTGGTGATCAGCAAAGACGAGATCGACGAGCTGGTGACCAAGGCGCGTAAGTGCCTGGATCTGACCTTGGAAACATTGCAAGGTTAACTGCTAGGCTTTGGGCGCAAGACAACTTCGGTTTTAAAGTAGGCAATTGCGCTCAGAGCCTTAAGAATCAAGGCTCTTTCCTTGAAAGCCTGCCCCAGATCTTGCCAGACTAGCCTCCGGCTTTAGTCACCTTGAGATCAGGTCGCTGAATCGGTGGTTTAAAAGAACAATTGGAGCATTACAGATGACGGCATCCGGATTTAAAAAAGCTGGCAAGACACTTCTCGCTCTCTCCTTGATGGGCGTGATGGCTGGGGCAGCTCAAGCTGCGGACAAGGTTCTGCACATTTACAACTGGTCCGATTACATCGCACCCGACACCGTTAAAAAATTCGAAGACCAAACCGGTATCAAGGTGGTCTACGACGTGTTCGACAGCAACGAGACCCTTGAGGCCAAGCTGCTGGCGGGCAAGTCCGGCTACGACATCGTCGTGCCGTCCAACAATTTCCTGGCCAAGCAGATCAAGGCCGGGGTTTACCAGGAGCTGGACCGTTCCAAGCTCCCTGACTGGAAAAACCTCGATCCTGCGTTGCTCAAGGCCGTTGGCGATGCCAGCGACAAAGACAACAAACATGCGTTCCCCTACATGTGGGGCACCATCGGTATTGGCTACAACCCTGAGAAGGTCAAGGCTGCCCTGGGCGTCGACACCATCGATTCCTGGGACGTGCTGTTCAAGCCAGAGAACGCTGCCAAGCTCAAGAGCTGCGGCATAAGCTTCCTCGATTCGCCGACCGAAATGATCCCGGCCGCCCTGCACTACCTGGGCTACCCGACCGATTCCCAAGACAAGAAGCAACTGGCTGAAGCCGAAGCGCTGTTCTTGAAAATTCGTCCTTCGGTTGGCTACTTCCACTCCTCCAAGTACATCTCCGACCTTGCCAACGGCAACATCTGCGTCGCAGTGGGTTACTCGGGTGACCTGGAGCAGTCCATCTCCCGCGCCAAAGAAGCCGGTGACAAGGTCAAGCTCAAGTACGTGATTCCTAAAGAAGGTGCTGGCAGCTTCTACGACATGGTCGCCATTCCCAAGGATGCCGAAAACGTTGACGCCGCTTACGCCTGGATGAACTTCCTGATGCAGCCAGAAGTCATGGCCGAGATCACCAACAGCGTGCGCTTCCCGAACGGTAACAAGGCTGCAACGCCACTGGTGAATAAAGACATCTCTGGCGACCCGAGCATTTATCCGTCCGATGAAGTGAAAGCCAAGCTGTACGCCATCAGCGATCTGCCACCTACAACGTTGCGTTTGCTGACGCGCAGCTGGACCAAGATCAAGTCCGGTAAATAACCAAGCGCTGTGTAGTCGCTGCCGAAGGCTGCGAAGGGTTGCGTAGCAACCCGTTGTCCCAAAGGCCCCGCGATCCCCTCGCAGCCTGAAGCAGCGGCTACAGAATCTTGGATAAACGGATACAAATCAGGGCTTTACGGTAATTAATCGCGGAAAACTTTGCTGTGTCGGTTTATCGAGGGTAAGTTGCGCGCCGGTTTTGTCTTTGGCGGTTCGACTGCCGTGTGACGCGGGCAACTCAGGCCCACCTATTTAGAGGACCATCACGTGTCTATATCTTTGTTTCGCAAGACCTTGTTGGTCGGGGCCGGTTTGACGCTCGCCGTCAGCGTGCAAGCGGCACCTACGGTGCATATTTACAACTGGTCGGATTACATCGCGCCGAACACGCTGGCTGATTTTGAGGCCGCTACCGGCATCAAGCCCGTGTATGACGTCTTCGATTCCAACGAAACCCTGGAAGGCAAACTGCTGGCCGGGCGTACCGGTTATGACGTGGTCGTTCCGTCTAACCACTTCCTGGGCAAGCAGATCAAGGCGGGTGCGTTCCAGAAGCTCGACCTGTCGCAACTGCCGAACTATTCCAATCTCGACCCGGCCTTGCTCAAGCGTCTTCAGGCCAATGATCCCGGTAACCACTATGCCGTGCCGTATCTGTGGGGCACCAATGGCATTGGTTACAACGTCGACAAAGTAAAAGAAGTACTGGGCGTCGACAGCATCGACTCCTGGGATGTGGTGTTTAAACCCGAGAACATGGAAAAGCTCTCCAAGTGCGGCGTGGCCTTCCTGGATTCGGCGGATGAAATGCTGCCTACCGTACTCAACTACCTGGGCCTGGATGCCAACAGCACCAACCCCAAGGACTACAAGAAAGCTGAAGAAACACTGATGTCGGTGCGTCCATACGTCACCTACTTCCACTCTTCCAAATACATTTCCGACCTGGCCAACGGCAACATCTGTGTTGCGATCGGTTTTTCCGGTGATGTATTCCAGGCCAAGGCCCGCGCCGAGGATGCCAAAAAAGGCGTGAACATCGCCTATATCGTGCCCAAGGAAGGCGGCGCCCTGTGGTTTGACATGCTGGCCATTCCCAAGGACTCCGGCAACGTCAAGGAGGCCCACACGTTCATCAACTACTTGCTCAAGCCTGAAGTGATTGCTCAGGTCAGCGACTATGTCGGTTACGCCAACCCAAACCCTGCGGCCGACAAAGTGATGGATGAGTCCATTCGTACCGATGAAGCGGTTTACCCGACCCAGGCGGTGCTGGACAAGACTTACGTATCAATCGAGCTGCCCGCGAAAATACAGCGTCTGATGACGCGTACGTGGACCAAGGTCAAGACGGGCAAGTAATCTCGCAAGACCACCTATCCAAGGCCCGACCATCTAGGTCGGGCTGCTAAATTTGTTGGGAGTTTCGTAATGGCTGTTGCCTCCGGCGCCTATAAGAAAGCCCTCGAGGGCGACCAGACACCTAAAAAGGTGTTGGTCAAAATCGACCGGGTCACGAAAAAATTCGACGAGACGATTGCCGTGGACGATGTGTCCCTGGAAATCAACAAGGGCGAAATCTTCGCCCTGCTCGGCGGATCGGGATCGGGCAAATCGACTTTGCTGCGCATGCTCGCCGGTTTCGAGCGCCCAACAGAGGGCCGTATTTTCCTCGACGGTGTAGACATCACTGACATGCCGCCCTACGAGCGGCCGATCAACATGATGTTCCAGTCCTATGCCCTGTTCCCGCATATGACCGTGGCCCAGAACATCGCCTTCGGCCTCAAGCAGGACAAAATGTCCAATGCCGAGATCGATGCCCGCGTGGGCGAAATGCTCAAGCTGGTCCACATGAGCCAGTACGCCAAACGCAAGCCCCATCAGTTGTCCGGTGGTCAGCGTCAGCGTGTGGCCCTGGCCCGTTCGCTGGCCAAGCGTCCGAAACTGCTGCTGCTCGATGAGCCGATGGGCGCACTGGACAAAAAACTGCGTTCGCAGATGCAGCTTGAACTGGTGGAAATCATCGAGCGCGTCGGCGTGACCTGCGTCATGGTGACCCACGATCAGGAAGAGGCCATGACCATGGCCCAGCGAATCGCGATCATGCACCTGGGCTGGATCGCCCAGATCGGCAGCCCGATCGACATTTACGAGACACCGGTCAGCCGTCTGGTGTGCGAGTTCATCGGTAACGTCAACCTGTTCGACGGTGAGGTGGTCGACGACGCTGAAGGCTATGCGCGCATCAAGTGCCCGGAGCTGGAGAACGACATTTACGTCGGTCACGGCGTCAGCACTTCGGTGGAAGACAAACACACCACCTACGCCATCCGCCCTGAAAAAATGCTCGTCACCACCGAAAAACCGGCCTGTGAGTACAACTGGTCGCGGGGCAAGGTGCATGACATCGCCTACCTGGGTGGTCACTCGGTGTTTTACGTCGAATTGCCGAGCGGCAAGCTGGTGCAGTCCTTTGTGGCCAACGCCGAACGCCGTGGCGCGCGCCCTACCTGGGACGACGAAGTCTACGTGTGGTGGGAAGACGACAGCGGCGTGGTACTGCGCTCATGAACATGCGGAAGCTCAAACGCCGACTGCAACGAATAACCCCCGGTGGCCGTCATGTGGTCATCGGGATTCCATTCCTGTGGCTGTTTCTGTTTTTCATGCTGCCGTTCTTCATCGTCTTGAAGATCAGTTTTGCCGAAGCTGATGTCGCGATTCCGCCGTATACCGAGATCTACAGCTACGTTGACCAGAAAATCCAGCTGCTGCTGAACCTGGGCAACTACGCCATGCTGGGCGACGACGAGCTGTACATCGCCGCCTACCTGGGCTCGCTGAAGATGGCCTTTTTCAGCACGGCGTTGTGCCTGCTGATCGGTTATCCAATGGCCTATGCCATCGCCAATGCGCGCAAAGAGATGCAGACCGTGCTGGTGCTGCTGATCATGATGCCGACCTGGACCGCGATCCTGATCCGGGTGTATGCCTGGATGGGCATCCTCAGCAACAACGGCCTGCTCAATGGTTTCCTGATGTCGATGGGCTGGATCAGCGAACCGCTGCAGATCCTCAACACCAACATCGCGGTGTACATCGGCATCGTCTATTCGTACCTGCCGTTCATGATCCTGCCGCTGTACGCCAACCTTGTGAAGCACGACACCAGCCTGCTGGAAGCCGCGTCTGACCTGGGTTCGAGCACGTTCAACAGCTTCTGGAAAATCACGGTCCCGTTGTCGAAAAACGGCATCATTGCCGGCTGCATGCTGGTGTTTATCCCGGTAGTGGGCGAGTTCGTGATTCCGGAACTGCTCGGCGGCCCGGAAACCCTGATGATCGGTAAAGTGTTGTGGCAAGAGTTCTTCAACAACCGTGACTGGCCGGTAGCGTCTGCGCTTGCCGTGGTCATGCTGGCGATCCTGATCGTGCCCATCATTCTGTTCAACCGCAGCCAGGCTAAAGAGCTGGAGGGCAAGATATGAATCGCATCCGTTTTTCTAGCTTCATGTTGGTCGCGGGGTTGCTGTTCATCTACCTGCCGATGCTGATCCTGGTGATCTACTCGTTCAACGCCTCCAAGCTGGTCACGGTGTGGGGCGGCTGGTCGCTGAAGTGGTATGTGGGCCTGCTGGACAACACGCAACTGATGGGCTCGGTGATGCGCTCGCTGGAGATCGCGCTGTACACGGCGATTGCAGCGGTGGCGCTGGGGACGTTGGCAGCATTCGTGCTGACCCGTATCAGTCGCTTCAAGGGCCGTACGTTGTTTGGCGGCCTGGTGACGGCGCCGCTGGTGATGCCTGAAGTGATCACCGGTCTGTCGCTGTTGCTGCTGTTCGTGGCCATGGCGCAGATGATCGGCTGGCCGCAAGAGCGTGGCCTGGTCACTATCTGGATCGCCCACACCACGTTCTGTTCGGCCTATGTGGCCGTGGTGGTGTCGTCGCGTCTGCGTGAGCTGGACCTGTCGATCGAGGAAGCGGCGATGGACCTGGGTGCCAAGCCGTGGAAGGTGTTCTTTCTGATCACCATCCCGATGATCGCGCCATCGCTGGCCGCAGGCGCCATGATGTCCTTTGCCCTGTCGCTGGACGACTTGGTACTGGCCAGCTTCGTGTCGGGGCCGGGTTCCACAACCTTGCCGATGGAAGTGTTCTCGGCGGTGCGCCTGGGGGTCAAACCCGAGATCAACGCCGTGGCCAGCCTGATCCTGCTGGCGGTATCGCTGGTGACCTTCATGGTGTGGTTCTTCAGCCGTCGTGCTGAAGAGCACCGCAAAAAGGCCATTCAGCAAGCCATCGACGAATCGGCGGCAGAGTCCTGGAAGCAACCTGATGTGCGTCGTGCACAGTCGACAAACGCGGTTTAAGCCTGCGTCATAAAAAAACCTCGCCTCCTGTGACAGGGTGGCGAGGTTTTTTTATGGGCCAGGGTGAGGGCTTTTGATCCTTCTAAGGCTTGGCCACCATCCAGGCTCCGTCCATTTTGCCGTCACCGGTGGCGTCGCCAGCCTTTTTGTCCATGACAAAGGTATACAGCGGCTTGCCGTCATAGGCCCACTGCATGGTGCCGTCATCACGCTTGATCATGGTCCATTTGCCCATGTCTTTGTGGTCGCCACTGACCATCAGAGGTGGCCAGTTAGCTGCGCACTTGTCATTGCACATGGATTTACCGCCCGCATCCTTGGCGAAGGTGTAGAGCGTCATACCGTTGTGGTCGACAAGCATGCCATCCTTGGTCATCGCCGGATCAGCCGCAAATGCCAGACCTGGCAAGGTAAAGGCTGCAGCTAACAGCAATGTCTTTAGGGAAAACGAGCTAGAAGTCATCGGAATCGTCCTCTTTGTGGTTGTACGATTTGCACTCAAAGCGTAGTTCACTAACCGCTAGCGCGCGTTCCAACCCCAAAGCTGTCACACGACTGCAATAATTCCGTTATCTAATGCGCCACAAGACAGTTAAATGACACGAGGATTACGGCATGGTTGGCAGGAGCATTTTGATCGTTGATGACGAGGCGCCGATTCGCGAGATGATCGCCGTGGCCTTGGAAATGGCGGGCTACGACTGCCTTGAAGCCGATAATGCTCAGGACGCCCACGCCATCATCGTGGACCGCAAGCCGGACCTTATCCTGCTCGACTGGATGCTGCCTGGTGGCACTTCGGGGATCGAACTGGCCCGACGTCTCAAGCGTGAAGAGCTGACCAGCGATATTCCGATCATCATGCTCACGGCCAAGGGCGAAGAAGACAACAAGATCCAGGGGCTCGAAGTGGGCGCTGATGACTACATCACCAAGCCATTTTCCCCCCGTGAACTGGTTGCCCGCCTCAAGGCCGTGCTGCGCCGTGCAGGCCCTGCCGATGCCGAATCCCCTATCGAGATCGGCGGCTTGTTGCTCGACCCCATCAGCCACCGCGTGACCATCGACGGCACCCCCGCCGAAATGGGCCCTACCGAATACCGCCTGCTGCAGTTCTTCATGACCCACCAGGAACGTGCCTACACCCGCGGCCAATTGCTCGACCAGGTCTGGGGCGGCAACGTGTACGTGGAGGAGCGCACCGTGGACGTGCACATCCGCCGCCTGCGCAAAGCCCTCGGTGAGGCTTATGAAAATCTGGTACAAACCGTGCGTGGCACCGGTTACCGGTTTTCGACCAAGGCCTGATCCCGGCTTTATCTGATCCAACGGCAAGCAAGGACCCGCGCGACGTGAATCAAAACTGGCATGGCACTCTGATTCGTCATTTGTTGCTTCTGGTCGCCGGCTGCCTGGTGGTCGGGCTGCTCAGTGGCTATTACGGCTGGAGCCTGGCCATTGGCCTGGCGTTCTATCTGGGCTGGACACTCAAGCAGTTGTTGCGTTTGCACGAATGGCTGCGCCAGCACAAACCCGACGAAGCCCCCCCCGATGGCTACGGCCTGTGGGGCGAAGTGTTCGACAGCATCTACCATCTGCAACGCCGCGATCAGCGTGTGCGCGGGCGTCTGCAAGCAGTGATCGATCGGGTACAAGAGTCTACGGCCGCCCTGCAGGACGCCGTGGTGATGCTCGACAGTGATGGCAATCTGGAATGGTGGAACCGCGCGGCAGAGACCCTGCTGGGGCTCAAGACGCCCCAGGACAGCGGCCAGCCTGTGAGCAATCTGGTGCGTCACCCGCGCTTCAAGGAATATTTCGAGCTGGGCAATTACGTTGAACCGCTGGATATCCCTTCACCGGTCAACGACCACCTGCGCATCCAGCTCTACATCACGCGCTATGGCAACAACGAACACCTGATGCTGGTGCGCGACGTGACGCGGATTCATCAGCTGGAGCAAATGCGCAAAGACTTTATCGCCAACGTGTCCCACGAACTGCGTACGCCGTTGACGGTGATCTGCGGCTATCTGGAAACCCTGCTCGATAATGTCGAAGACGTGAACCCGCGCTGGAAACGGCCCTTGTCGCAAATGCAGCAACAGGGCGAGCGCATGCAGACCCTGCTCAACGACTTGCTGCTTCTGGCCAAGCTCGAAGCCACGGACTACCCCTCGGACAACCAGCCGGTGGCCGTCGACCTGTTACTGCGCTCGATCAAAAGCGACGCCCAGGCGTTGTCCGGGCAGCGCAACCAGACGATTACCCTGGACGTCGAAGCCGATTGTGCCCTCAAAGGCAGTGAAGCCGAATTGCGCAGCGCGTTTTCCAATCTGGTCTTTAACGCGGTCAAATACACCCCCGATGGTGGCAGCGTGCGCATTCGCTGGTGGGCGGACAGCAGCGGAGCGCACCTGAGCGTGCAGGACTCGGGCGTGGGCATCGACAACAAGCACTTGTCGCGCCTGACCGAACGCTTCTACCGCGTGGACTCCAGCCGTAACGCCAGCACTGGCGGCACCGGGTTGGGGCTGGCCATCGTCAAACATGTCTTGTTGCGCCATCGTGCGCGCCTGGAGATCAGCAGTGTGTTGGGCCACGGCAGCACCTTCACCTGCCATTTCGCGCCGACCCAAGTGACAAAATCATCGCCCGGTACGCTGATCGACTAGGCCCTGCGGCCTTTGCCCACTAGGCAAGGGCCACATCAGCCGTTACATTGTTTGGCCATATCTCCCCATTTGTAACGACGGAACCCGTAAAACTCCATCATGGACCCTTCCCCTGGCTTGACCCTCGCGACACTCTTCGCCGACTTCGGCATGATTCTTTTTGCTCTGATCCTGGTTTTGCTCAACGGTTTTTTCGTTGCGGCCGAATTCGCCATGGTCAAATTGCGCTCGACCCGTGTCGAAGCGATTGCCGAGGACAACGGCTGGCGCGGACAGATCCTGCGCACCGTTCATAACCAGCTCGACGCCTACCTTTCGGCTTGCCAACTGGGTATCACCCTGGCATCGCTGGGTCTGGGCTGGGTCGGTGAGCCGGCGTTCGCCCACATACTGGAGCCGCTGCTGGGCGCCGTCGGTGTCGAATCGCCTGAAGTGATCAAGGGCGTATCGTTCTTTACCGCCTTCTTCATCATTTCGTACCTGCACATCGTGGTCGGCGAACTGGCCCCCAAATCCTGGGCCATTCGCAAGCCAGAGACCCTGTCGCTGTGGACCGCCGTGCCGCTGTACCTCTTTTACTG
The DNA here is from genome assembly GCF_035830915.1 of Pseudomonas sp. DSV-1. Classification (NCBI taxonomy): domain Bacteria; kingdom Pseudomonadati; phylum Pseudomonadota; class Gammaproteobacteria; order Pseudomonadales; family Pseudomonadaceae; genus Pseudomonas; species Pseudomonas sp. DSV-1. Next base: position 5,194,532 of record NZ_JAYMYG010000001.1, read on the forward strand.
GGCCATGTACCCGGCGATCTACCTGCTCAACGCCAGCGCCAACGCCATTTTGCGCATTGCTGGCCAAGGTGAGCCCGGTGCCCATCACGATCACGCCTACAGCCGCGAAGAACTCAAACTGATCCTTCACTCCAGCCGCGGTCAGGACCCGAGTGACCAGGGCATGCGTGTACTGGCTTCGGCGGTGGAAATGGGTGAACTGGAAGTGGTCGACTGGGCCAACTCCCGGGAAGACCTCGTGACCCTGGACTCCAAGGCCCCGCTCAAGGAAATCCTGGCGCTGTTCCGTCGTCACAAATTCAGCCGCTACCCGGTCTATGACGCAGACACCAATACCTTCGTCGGTCTGCTGCACATCAAAGACCTGCTGCTCGAACTGGCTGATCTGGATCACTTGCCCGAGACCTTCAACCTTGAAGAGCTGACCCGGCCGCTGGAACGCGTGTCGCGCCACATGCCGCTGTCGCAATTGCTGGAGCAGTTCCGCAAGGGCGGTGCTCACTTTGCCCTGGTTGAAGAAGCGGACGGCAAGGTGGTGGGCTACCTGACCATGGAAGACGTGCTGGAAGTACTGGTCGGCGATATCCAGGACGAACACCGCAAGGCCGAGCGCGGCATCCTGTCTTATCAGCCCGGCAAGCTGCTGGTGCGTGGCGACACGCCGTTGTTCAAGATCGAACGCCTGTTGGGTGTTGACCTTGACCACATTGAAGCCGAGACCATTGCAGGCCTGATCTACGACACCCTCAAGCGGGTGCCCGAAGAAGAAGAGCAGCTGGAAGTCGAAGGCCTGCGCATCATCATCAAAAAGATGAAAGGCCCGAAAATCGTCTTGGCTAAAGTCCTGAAGATGGATTAAAGCCCGTATGACTCGTAGTCGCTGACGAGGAACGAAGGCTGCGAGCTTTTAGCAATCAAAAGCTCGCAGCCTTCGTTCCTCGTCAGCGGCTACAGGGTTTGTTTTACCCAGCAACCATTCCCCTCCGTCTGTAAGAACTTTTACCAGCGAAAGCTGGTTGAAAGGATTCCCCTCTAGCATCGAGTCATTACCGGCAACAGACCGGTTGGCCTGCCACGCGAACAACACGCGGTCAGCGCCCTACTACAACAATAATGGTGACTTTTATGCTGACCTTCCTTGGCTTTGCCATGGTCATTACATTTATGTACCTGATCATGACCAAGCGTCTTTCCGCCCTGATCGCCCTGATTCTGGTTCCCATCCTGTTTGCCGTGTTTGGCGGTTTTGCGCCAAAAATCGGCCCGATGATGCTCGAAGGCATCACCAAGCTTGCCCCGACCGGGGTGATGCTGATGTTCGCCATTCTCTACTTTGCCCTGATGATCGACTCCGGCCTGTTTGACCCGGCAGTGCGCAAGATCCTCAAGCTGGTCAAGGGCGACCCGCTCAAGATCTCGGTAGGCACTGCGGTGCTGGCCCTGGTGGTTTCTCTGGACGGTGACGGCGCGACCACTTACATGATTTGCGTGGCCGCCATGCTGCCGCTCTACAGCCGCATCGGCATGAGCCCGCGGATCATGGCCGGCCTGATCATTCTGGCCGGTGGCGTGATGAACATGACGCCCTGGGGCGGCCCGACCGCCCGGGCGGCCAGCGCCCTGCACGTCGACCCTTCGGACATTTTTGTACCGATGATCCCGGCAATGCTCGCAGGCTGCGCAGCGATCCTGGTGATTGCCTGGTTCTACGGCAAGCGTGAGCGTGCGCGTCTGGGTGAACTGCACCTGCATGGCGATGAAATCGACCACAGCGAAATCAGCGTCTCGCAATACCCGGATGCCCGTCGGCCAAAACTGATCTGGTTCAACGGTGCCCTGACCCTGGCGCTGATGGTTGCCCTGATCGCCGGTTTGCTGCCTCTGCCTGTCCTGTTCATGGTCGCGTTCAGCATCGCAATGATCGTTAACTACCCTTGCCTGCAACAGCAAAAAGACCGCGTTGCGGCCCATGCTGGCAGCGTACTTGCGGTGGTCGGATTGATTTTTGCGGCGGGTATTTTTACCGGAATCCTGTCGGGCACCGGCATGGTCGACGCCATGTCCAAAAGCCTGCTGGCGGTGATCCCGCCTGCGCTGGGACCGTATCTGGCCGTGATTACCGCACTGGTGAGCATGCCGTTTACCTTCTTCATGTCCAACGATGCGTTCTACTACGGCGTACTGCCGGTACTGGCCGAAGCCGCCAGCCACTACGGCATCACTGCCGCTGAAATGGCCCGTGCTTCGATTGTTGGCCAGCCTGTGCATTTGCTGAGCCCATTGGTGCCATCGACTTACCTGCTGGTGGCGCTGGCCGGTATCGAGTTCGGCGATCACCAGCGCTTCACCCTCAAGTGGGCCATCCTGGTGTGCCTGGTCATCATGGTTGCGGCGCTGCTGCTGGGGACGTTCCCGCTGTTCAGCACGCTTTAACCCCCTCCGGTGTGGGAGCGGGCTTGCTCGCGATGCAAACGACGCGGTGTTTGAGTTAAACCGTGTCGAAGCCATCGCGAGCAAGCCCGCTCCCACAATGCCATCATCGTCCCCAAGTGTTTCAACCTTCCCCCCGCTATGCGATGCTGGCGCTCTGCTCAATTGCCGACTACATCTTAAGAAACATCTGTAGGAACGGCCCGCAGCTATCTGATCCTTAGACACATCTATTACAGGGAGCCAGCATGCTGACCCTGCTCAATTTGCTTTCTGCTGTTGCCTTGCTGATCTGGGGCACTCACATCGTCCGAACCGGCATTTTGCGGGTCTACGGCACCAACCTGCGTCATGTCATCGGGCAAAACGTCTCCAGACGCATGTTCGCCTTTGTCGCCGGGATTGTGGTCACGGCCATGGTGCAGAGCAGCAACGCCACGGCCATGCTGGTCACTTCATTCGTCGGTCAGGGGCTGATGGCCCTGACTCCCGCCCTGGCGACCATGCTTGGGGCCGATGTCGGTACGGCCTTGATGGCCCGGGTGCTGACCTTCGACCTCTCGTGGTTGTCGCCGCTGTTGATTTTTCTGGGTGTGATTTTCTTTCTGACACGCAAGCAAACCCGCGCCGGGCAACTGGGCCGGGTGGGGATTGGTTTGGGCCTGATCATTCTGGCGCTGCAACTGATCGTCGAAGCGGCTGCGCCCATCACCCACGCCCAGGGCGTGAAGGTGATCTTTGCCTCGCTGACCGGCGATATCCTGCTTGATGCCCTGGTCGGTGCCCTTTTCGCGATGGTCTCCTACTCAAGCCTGGCGGCCGTACTGTTGACCGCAACACTGGCCGGCGCAGGCGTGATCAGCCTGCACGTGGCAATCGGCCTGGTGATTGGTGCCAACATTGGCAGCGGTGTGCTGGCCTTTCTCAGCACCAACATGCAAAACGCCGCCGGGCGTCAGGTGGCATTGGGCAGCCTGCTGTACAAGCTCATCGGCCTGTTGCTGATCATGCCCGTGCTCAACCCGCTGGTGGCCTGGATGGACAGCCTGAGCTATAGCGCCCAGGAACTGGTCATCGGTTTTCACCTGCTCTACAACACCGTTCGCTGCTTCTTGATGCTGCCCACCGTGGGCGTGATGGCGCGAATTTGTGCCTGGCTATTGCCCGAGCGCGCGCAAGCGAACGGCGTGGTCAAGCCGCGCCACCTGGACCCGGCAGCCCTCGATACGCCGAGCCTGGCCCTCACCAACGCCGTGCGCGAAACCCTGCGCATTGGCGACCTGATCGACACCATGTTGGTCAATATGCTCGACGTTCTGCGCGGCAAGCAAACCGCTGTCACCCAGGAAATGCGTACCCTGAGTGATGAAGTCGAGGTGCTCTACAGCGCGGTCAAACTGTACCTGGCACAGATGCCCCGGGAGGACTTGAGCGAACAGGACAGCCGGCGCTGGGCAGAGATCATTGAACTGGCGATTAACCTCAAACTCGCCAGCGATGTGATCGAACGCATGCTGCGCAAAGTCCAGCAGCAGAAAACCTCCCAGCGCCGATCGTTTTCAGAAACAGGGCTGGAGGAGCTGGTGGGCTTGCAAACCCAACTGATCGAAAACCTGCGGCTGGGGCTGACCGTGTTTCTGAGTTCAGACCCGCAAAGCGCCCGCCAACTGCTGCGCGAGAAGCGCCGCTTCCGCGCCCAGGAACGGCGACTGGCCCACGCCCACGTGAGTCGTTTGCAGCGCAAGGTCACGCAAAGTATCGAGACCAGCTCGATGCACCTGGAGCTGATCGCTGACATGAAACGCTTGAACTCGCTGTTTTGCGGCAGTGCCTACGTGGTCCTTGAAACCTCTGAAACCGGCGCGCTGGAGCTGGATGACGCAGCGGACACGCAACATTTCCCTTGAACGTTGTAGGTCGGGGTGTTGTCAGCCGGTATGCAGCGACTAAGCTGCACCGGCTCAAGGACTCGAGAATTCAGGGATTTTTTATGCGTTGCCTGCTGTTCATCTTTTTACTGCTTGGCGCGACTCAGGGCTTTGCCCTCGATCGTTACAGCGTCGAGGGTTATCAACTCCCCAACGGTCTGCAACTCATCCTCAAGCCCGGTAATGATCGCGGGCACGTGGCGATTCGGCTGGTGGTGGGCGTAGGGCTGGATGACTTTTCATGCGCCGATCAGCAATTGCCGCACCTGCTGGAGCATCTGCTTTTCAGCGGCACCGATGACACCGGTGAAGGCGGCCTGGAGGAGCGCATGCAGGCGCTGGGTGGCGAGTGGAACGCCTTTACCAGTCACGCCGACACCACATTCGTGATCGAGGCACCGGCTAAAAATCAGCGCAAAATCCTCGACCTGCTCCTGGGGTTGCTGACCCGCACGCAACTTACCGAGCAACGTATCAGCGATGCCAAGCAAGTGGTTGAGCGTGAAGACGGTGGCCATTATTCGCACTTGCAGCGTTGGCTGGATCGCCAGGATCTGGGCCACAGCGCGAGTAATCAACTGGCGGTCGAACTGGGGCTCAAATGCGCTGAGCGGGCCGAAGTGCATGACCTTACGCGCCAACAGCTGGAGGCCGTGCGCCAGAACTGGTACGCGCCCAACAACATGACGCTGATTATCGTGGGTGATCTGGACCGGTTGCTGCCGGCCTATCTGGAGCGCACCTACGGCGCCCTCGAACCGGTTGAGCCCAGCGAGCACAGGCCCCTGGCCGCGATCGATGCCAAGGCCCAGGCTGAGCGTGAACTGGTGCGCGGGGTGGTGGGTGACACCGCGACCCTGCACTGGGTGTTGCCGGAGCCGGTGATCGAGGGGCAGTCCGATGAAACCTGGAGCTTGCTGCGCGATTATCTGGAGTGGGCGCTGTACAGCGAGCTGCGGCTCAAGCACGGGTTGTCTTACGGGCCCTGGGCTGAGCGCGAAGTGTTTGGCGGTGTGAGTTTTTTGAGCCTGAATGCGGATCTTGAGCGCGAAAATGTACCTCAAGCCCGGCAGGTGATTGAGCATCTCAAGGCCCGGCTTCTCAAGGACGGCCTGGACCCGCAGGTGTTTGCCCGGCTCAAGAACGCCGCGATTGCCCGTCAGGCGTGGGCGGTGCAAGGCAACAGCGCGCTGGCCGATTACTATTGGGCTTCACTGGGTGACTACGATGAGGGGCACTTCGCCGATCCGGCCAAGCAGCTACAGGCCATCAGCCTTGAACAGGCCAATACGGCACTGCGCGAGTTGCTTGCAGAGCCGGGTTATATCCGCATCGAGAAGCCATTGTTCGGTTATCACAGCTTGAGCATGGCCATTCTGGGTGCGCTGGCGTTACTGATTATCGTCGCGGTGAGCTGGCGTGCATGGCGTCGACGTTAAGCGGTCATTTGCGCCACTGCGAAACTCTTTGATACCGTAAAATCATTGCCAATTCGCGGCTGGTTGATCCGGCCGCCAGCGTGCGGAGTATTCATCGTGAGTGATCGTTCCAATCCTTGGCAATTGCAGGCCATCGTCTGCCAACTGCGCGCGGCGCGAAATCAGTGGCGCACGCAAAACGGGCGGGTCAGTGGTGAGCAGGGTGGCCGCGAGCTGCCTTCGCGTGCCGCGATGGCCGATATCCTTGAGGCCCTGTGCGGTGCGTTGTTCCCCATGCGTCTGGGCCCGGTGGACCTGCGTGAGGAAAGTGAAGACTTCTACGTGGGCCACACGCTCGATGTTGCGCTCAACGCGCTGTTGACCCAGGCCCGGCTGGAGCTGCGCTACGCGGCCCGCCAAGGTGGCCTGCCCGATGAGGGCGTGGATGCGACCGCGACCTTGCTGATTCAGGACTTTGCCCTGGCTTTGCCGGGCTTGCGCAGCATTCTGGATACCGACGTATTGGCGGCGTACCACGGTGATCCGGCGGCACGTAGCGTGGATGAAGTGCTGTTGTGCTATCCGGGGATTCTGGCGGTGATTCATCACCGGCTGGCCCATCACCTGTATCGCGCCGGGTTGCCTTTGCTGGCGCGGATCAGCGCAGAGATTGCGCACTCGGCCACCGGCATTGATATACACCCCGGCGCGCAGATCGGGCCGAGTTTCTTCATCGATCACGGGACAGGTGTTGTGATCGGAGAAACCGCGATCATCGGCGAGCGTGTGAGGATCTACCAGGCCGTGACCCTTGGGGCCAAGCGTTTCCCGGCAGATGAATCGGGGCAACTGCAAAAAGGTCATCCACGCCATCCGATCGTTGAGGATGATGTGGTGATCTACGCGGGGGCGACCATTCTGGGGCGTATCACCATTGGTCAGGGATCAACCATTGGCGGCAACGTGTGGCTGACCCGCAGCGTACCGGCGGGCAGCAACCTGACCCAGGCCAACTTGCTGCACGATGACGGGACGCAGAAGTAAGATCGGGTGACACCTTGCCCCTCACCACGCCTCTTCCGAGGGCGAAACGTGGTGAGGGGTTCTTGATTTAGCGAGCGTTGCGCACGCCTTCAGCCAGTGCTGCGCACAGGCTCAGTACACCATCCACCGCCTGTTCAGGGGTCGCGGCATTTTCGATCTTGTCGATCAATGCCGAGCCGACCACCACGCCATCGGCCAGTCGTGCAATCGCTGCCGCCTGTTCAGGGGTGCGAATGCCAAAGCCCACGCTGATTGGCAGGTCGGTATGGCGACGCAGGCGCTCGATGGCCGCGCTCACCTGTTCAGTGGTAGCTGAACCTGCTCCGGTCACGCCTGCCACCGATACGTAGTACACAAAGCCCGAGCTGCCAGCCAGTACGGTCGGCAAGCGCCCGTCGTCAGTGGTCGGCGTGGTCAGGCGGATAAAGTCGATGCCTGCGGTCTGCGCGGGGTCGCACAGCTCGCTGTTGTGCTCGGGTGGCATGTCGACCACGATCAGGCCGTCTACGCCTGCCGCAACGGCGTCGGCAATGAACGCGGGCACACCGTAATGATGGATCGGGTTGTAGTAACCCATCAGCACCAGCGGCGTGTCGCTGTTGCCTTCACGAAACTCGCGAACCATCTGCAGGGTTTTTGCCAGGTTTTGCTTGGCGCCCAGTGCACGGATATTGGCCAGCTGAATCGCCGGGCCATCGGCCATCGGATCGGTGAAGGGCATGCCCAGCTCGATCACGTCGGCGCCCGCCGCAGGCAAGCCCTTGAGGATCGCCAGCGAGGTGGCGTAATCCGGGTCACCTGCGGTGATGAAGGTCACCAGGGCCGCGCGGTTTTGTTCCTTGAGTTCGGTAAAGCGCGTTTGCAGGCGGCTCATCAGTGTTGCTCCTGTTGAGACTGTTCCATGTGGTGCATCACGGTTTGCATGTCCTTGTCGCCTCGCCCCGAAAGGTTGACCACCATCAGGTGATCGGCCGGCAGGGTCGGTGCGCGCTTGAATACTTCAGCCAGGGCGTGGGCGCTCTCAAGGGCCGGGATGATGCCTTCAAGGCGGCAGCACTTGTGGAAGGCATCCAGGGCTTCGTCGTCCGTCACCGAGGTGTATTCGACGCGACGGATGTCGTGCAACCAGGCGTGCTCAGGGCCGATGCCAGGGTAGTCGAGACCGGCGGAAATGGAGTGGGCGTCGATGATCTGGCCATCGTCGTCCTGCAGCAGGAAGGTGCGGTTGCCGTGCAGCACGCCCGGTTCGCCGCCGTTGAGGCTGGCCGCGTGCTTGCCGGTTTCGATGCCGTAACCCGCCGCTTCCACGCCGATGATTTCAACGCTGGTGTCATCCAGGAACGGATGGAACAGGCCCATCGCGTTGGAACCGCCGCCGATGCATGCCACCAGGCTGTCCGGCAGGCGGCCTTCCTGGGCTTGCATCTGGTCGCGGGTTTCCTTGCCGATCACGGCCTGGAAGTCGCGCACCATCGCCGGATACGGGTGTGGGCCAGCCACGGTGCCGATCAGGTAGAAGGTGCTGTCAACGTTCGTCACCCAGTCGCGCAGGGCTTCGTTCATGGCGTCTTTGAGGGTGCCGGTACCCGCTACAACCGGGATCACTTCAGCACCCAGCAGTTTCATGCGGAACACGTTTGCCTGCTGGCGCTCGATGTCGGTGGTGCCCATGTAGATCACGCACTGCAGACCAAAGCGGGCCGCCACGGTGGCGGTGGCCACACCGTGCATCCCGGCACCGGTCTCGGCGATGATGCGTTTTTTGCCCATGCGCCGCGCCAGCAGGATCTGGCCGATGCAGTTGTTGATCTTGTGCGCGCCAGTGTGGTTCAGCTCTTCGCGCTTGAGGTAAATCTTGGCGCCGCCACAGAACTCGGTGAGCCGCTCGGCGAAGTACAGCGGGCTTGGGCGGCCCACGTAGTCGCGCTGGAAGTAGGCCAGTTCCTTGATGAACTCAGGGTCTTTTTTGGCCAGCTCGTACTCGCGATCCAGATCAAGGATCAGCGGCATCAGGGTCTCGGCTACGTAACGGCCGCCGAATGAGCCAAACATGCCATTGGCGTCAGGGCCGGTACGTAAAGTGGATTGAGTCATGTGACGCTCCAGATAAAAAGTTACGAAGGTCGATGGGCCAGACTTTACCCGCGACAGCCCGGGATGAAAACCGATAAGATCGCCACAAAATGTCAGGAAAACTCACAGATACCATGAGTCGAGATCTCCCGCCCCTGAATGCCCTGCGCGCATTCGAAGCCGCCGCCCGCCTGAGCAGTGTCAGCCAGGCCGCCGAGCAGTTGAACGTCACCCACGGCGCTGTCAGTCGACAGTTGAAAGTGCTTGAAGAGCACTTGGGCGTGAGCCTGTTCGTAAAGGAAGGCCGCGGCCTGAAGCTCACTGGCGCCGGAATCCGCCTGCGTGACGCCAGCAGCGAGGCGTTCGATCGCTTGCGTAATCTGTGCGCAGAACTCACGCAAAGCCAGGTCAATGCCCCTTTTGTGCTCGGTTGCTCGGGCAGTTTGCTGGCGCGCTGGTTTATTCCGCGCCTGGGTCGATTGAATGCCGATTTACCGGACTTGCGCTTGCACCTGTCCGCCGGTGAGGGTGATCTGGACCCCCGCCGTCCCGGGCTGGACGCCTTGCTGGTGTTTGCCGAGCCACCGTGGCCCGCCGATATGCAGGTGTATGAGTTGGCCAGCGAGCGTATTGGCCCGGTGGTCAGCCCGCGCTATGTCCGTTATGCGCAACTGTGTGGTGCGCCCGCCAGCGCCTTGCTCGATGAATCATTGCTGCACACCACCTCGCGGCCCCAGGCATGGCCAAGCTGGGCACAGCAGAACGCCATCGAGGCGAAGGATTTGAAATACGGGCAGGGGTTTGAGCACTTGTATTACTTGCTTGAAGCCGCCGTTGCGGGGCTGGGTGTGGCGATCGCTCCCGAGCCGCTGGTGGCGCAGGACCTGCAAGCCGGACGTCTGGCTGCGCCCTGGGGCTTCAACGAAACCCCGGCGCAGCTGACGTTATGGTTGCCCAAGCGCGCCGCAGACGGGCGCGCCGGGCAACTGGCGCAATGGCTCAAGGCTGAGCTTGCGCGCAGCGCAGATTAGTTGCCGCGCTTGCACAACAGGAAAGCAGCCAGCAGACCCAGCGCACCGATGGCAACGCCAGCGGTGGCGTACGGATGCTCCTGGGCGTACTCACGGGTAGCGATCGCGGTTTCGCGAGTCTTGTCTTTCACTTCTTCGTAGGCGTCGCTGAGCAGGTGGCGCGAATGCTTGAGTGCGTTTTCGGCATTGTTCTTAAGGATGCCAAGGGTCTTTTTGGACTCGTCTGAAGCGTCGTGCTTGAGGCTTTCCAGAGACTTGAGCAGGCTCTCGATCTCTGCTTCCATGCTTTGCAATGAGGCTTTACGTAGGGAATTGCTAGCCATTAGGGCTCTCCTGCATTGATGAGTGAGGTGCTTGTTAAGTCCGACTACAGAGATTTCAGAAAGTGCAGTTGGCCTGAACTTTTCCGTTCAAATTGCCTACAAAGTATTTAGCACAATCGCTGCTAGGCTTTGATCTACGACAAAGGAGAACGTTATGTCTGACCATCACACCTACAAGAAAGTTGAACTGGTAGGCTCGTCCCCGAGCAGCATAGAAGACGCCATCAGTAATGCACTGGCCGAGGCCAACAAAAGCATCAAACACCTGGAATGGTTCGAGGTGGTCGACACCCGTGGGCACATCAAGGACGGTAAAGTTGCGCACTATCAGGTGACGCTCAAGGTCGGATTTCGGATTGCCAGCAGCTAAAGAGTGATGGCGTTTTGAACTTACTGGCTGGCCGTTTGCCATAAACTCGGCTACACCGTCTGGGTGCAGCACGGCACATGCCGCGTTGCACCCTTTTCGTTTTGACCGGGGAATGTCACCGATGAAAAAGATTTTATTGGCTGTAGGTTTGCTGAGTCTGGCAGGAACGGCGTTTGCAGCGGGCAAGCCATGCGAAGAGTTGAAAAGCGAAATCGCGGCGAAGATTGAGGCCAATGGCGCCAAGCATTATTCGCTGACTGCTGTAGAGAAAGGCACTTCGGCTGACGGCAAAGTGGTGGGTACCTGTGAAGGCGGTACCAAGGAAATCGTGTACAAGCGCGGGTAAGTCCAGCGCAGTAGTAAATCTTGTGGGAGCGGGCTTGCTCGCGATGTGCACGCCGCGGTGTTTCAGATCAATCGCGTCGATACCATCGCGAGCAAGCCCGCTCCCACACTTCCCTTTGCGTCAGGCCCCTTTCATCACCTGCGACAGCAATTCATATGAATGAATGCGGTCTGCGTGTTCATACAAATCACAGGTAAAGATCAGCTCGTCAGCCTGTGTCTGCTCCACCAGCACGTCCAGCTTGGCCTTTATTTTCTGCGGGCTGCCGACCATCGCCAGGCCCAGGAAGCTCATCACCGCCTCTTTTTCGTGGGGCAGCCACAACCCGTCCATGGTCTCCACCGGTGGGCGCTGCACCAGGCTCTGCCCACGCATCAACGCCAGAATCCGCTGTTGTACGGAGGTCGCCAGGTACTCGGCCTGTTCATCGGTATCGGCCGCCACCAGCGGGATACCGAGCATCACATAGGGCTTGTCGAGGGTCGCTGATGGCTTGAAGTGATTGCGATAGACGCGAATCGCTTCGTGCATCAAACGCGGTGCGAAATGCGAGGCAAAGGCGTAAGGCAAACCAAGTTCACCGGCCAGTTGCGCGCTGAACAAGCTGGAGCCCAGCAGCCAGACAGGAACGTTGGTTCCTGTGCCCGGCATGGCGATGATCCGTTGGTCCGGGGTGCGGGGGCCGAGGTAGCGCATCAGTTCAGCCACATCTTCGGGGAACTCATCGGCACTGCCCGAGCGCTCGCGGCGCAGGGCGCGGGCGGTCATCTGGTCTGAACCCGGTGCACGGCCCAGGCCCAGGTCGATGCGTCCCGGGTACAGGCTTTCGAGGGTGCCAAACTGCTCGGCAATGACCAGCGGCGCATGGTTGGGCAGCATGACACCGCCCGAACCCACGCGAATGGTCGAGGTGCCGCCTGCCAGATAGCCAATCAAAACGGAGGTAGCCGAACTGGCGATGCCGTCCATGTTGTGGTGCTCAGCCACCCAAAAGCGGTTATAGCCAAACTTTTCTACGTGCTGTGCCAGATCCAGCGAATTGCGCAACGACTGGGCCGCGCTGCCATTTTCGCGCACAGGCACCAGGTCGAGGGTCGAGAATTTGATGTCAGACAATCGTTTCATCAGCCGGCTACTCCAGGTGGGGTGCAGGTCAAGGTGCTCGCATAACCTGCCAGTGATTACAGAAATATGGGCATATACCCGAGTTTCAATGGCAGTCCGGGAATTGAGTGACTAAAAAAGACGACTGGTCCGACAAGATGAACTTTGTGGAGCCGACTACCCTCACAACCTTAGTCATGGCGTGAAACCTTCACGCCGCTCTTCAGGAGGCACGCATGAGTATCAAAAAGAAAGCATCGGCTCATTGGGCAGGCGACCTTAAAACCGGTATCGGCTCCATCTCCACTGAAACCGGGGTACTGCGCGACGCGCCGTATGGTTTCAAGGCGCGGTTTGAAGGCGGCAAGGGCACCAACCCCGAAGAGCTTATTGGCGCAGCCCATGCAGGCTGTTTTTCGATGGCGTTGTCGATGATTCTCGGTGATGCCGGGCTCAAGGCCGACAGCATCGACACCACGGCTGAAGTAACGCTCGACCAGGTGGACGGCGGCTTTGCAATCACTGCCGTGCATCTGGTGCTCAAGGCCAAAGTGCCCGGCGCAACCCAGGCGCAGTTCGACGAGCTGACCACCAAGGCCAAAGAAGGCTGCCCGGTGTCCAAAGTGCTGAACGCAAAAATCACCCTCGACGCTACGCTGGTGAGCTGACGACATCCCTGTGCCCCGCTTGCCGCAAGCGGGGTACAGTTGATGCCCGGCTGCGACAGATCAGTCTTGCGCTGCGCCAGATGTGATCGAATGATCACCACTCGCGTCAGATCATGACTTAGCGTTCTGCCTCAAGGGAGTCTCACCATGAAACGTTTTGCTTTGGCTGTAGTTTGCTGTGCAATGGCCACCTCGGCTTTGGCGGCCCCGAAACCGTGTGAAGAACTGAAAGCCGAAATCGAAGCCAAGATCCAGGCCAACAACGTGTCGTCCTATACGCTTGAAATCGTGGCCAATGAAGAAGTCCATGACGAGAACATGGTGGTAGGGTCGTGCGAATACGGCAGCAAAAAAATCATCTACCAGAACAACGACCGCCAGGTTTCACGGTAAGCAATTGACCAGCCGCTCCTCGGCAATCACCTTGCCCGCTGCGTTGTACAGTCGGGCGTAGGCGTTGAAGCCCAGTGAGCGCGCTTGCAACCGGTAACGTTGGCCTGGCTGGAAGTTGTCGTAATTCAGGGTGACGTAGCACAGGCGTTCCTGCGGGTCGCTGAACATGCCCATACCGCCTACAAACACCTCGAAATCGAAGCGCACCATCAATTCGTGACTGCCCGGCGTGACTTGAAAATAGCGACCGTCGGTCATGCGCTGGTTGTCCAGGCGCTCGGCCATCACCAGCTTGCCGGTTTGCGTTTCAAGGTCGACCCAAGCCATTTTCGGGTCAGCCGAAGGCAATGGCGTGCTGGCGCAAGCGCTCAGCAGGCACGCGGTCAACACAAGCAAGAAAGTGCGCATGATGATTTCCAGATAATTTGTTACATAAGCATAGCGTGCAATGCGGCTTTGCGGCTCTGCGCTGTGTGGGAGCCGGGCGATGTGGTTTGCCTGAAGGACCGTGCTGCCTGTATCGCGGGCAAGCCCGTTCCCACACTATTTATTGTCACTTTACCGCCGGGATCGCTTTATGACGCCGCGTGTTCGCTGCCTGCTTGCCATAGCCCTGATACCGCTGATCAATGGCTGTTCCAGTGCGTCGTATTACTCGCAACTGGCGGGAGGGCAATGGCAGATATTGCAGGCTCGCGAGCCGGTGAGCACGGTCATTGCCGACCCGCAGCGCCCGGTTGTATTGCGTGAGCAATTGGTAAAAGCCCAGGCCGCACGAAACTTCGCCAGTCAGCATTTGTACTTGCCGGATAACCAGAGCTATCGGCTGTACGCCGACCTGAAGCGGCCTTACGTCGTGTGGAACGTGTTCGCCACACCGGAGTTTTCCCTCACCCCCGTGACCCATTGCTTCCCGATTGCCGGGTGCGTGGCCTACCGTGGTTATTATTCTCAGGGGGCGGCGCGAGGGGAAGCAGCCCTGCAGCGTCAGGACGGCAAGGACGTGTTTGTCAGCGGGGTTGAGGCCTACTCGACATTGGGCTGGTTCGATGACCCCATTCTCAACAGCATGCTCACCTGGGGCGATGAACGGCTGGCCACCCTGATTTTTCACGAACTGGCCCATCAGCGTTTTTATGTGAAGGACGACAGCGAGTTCAATGAGTCTTTCGCCAGCTTCGTCGAACAGGAAGGCACTCGCCAATGGCGCGCCCACCAGGGCCTTTCACCGGCCAGCGACAATGGTTTGCAGCAGCGAAAGCAATTTATCGCGTTGGTACTCGACACCCGCCAACGGCTGCAAGACCTCTACGCCCAGCCTTTGCCCGCCGATGAAATGCGTCAGCGCAAAGCGGCTGAATTTGAACGCATGCGCCACGAGTACCGTCAGTTACGGGATCAGCAATGGGGTGGGAACAAGCGCTTCGATGGGTGGGTCAATTCGCCGATGACCAACGCCAAGCTGCTGCCTTTCGGGCTGTATGACCAGTGGGTGCCAGCATTCACCGCGCTGTTTGAATCCGTTGACGGCAACTGGCCGAACTTCTATCGCGAGGTAGAGCAACTGGCAAAACTGCCACTGCAACAGCGCAAGGCGGCGTTACAGCAGTGGATTGCGCGCCACTAGTCAACTGGACTTGAGCCAGCCCTTCACGGCGCAGATGGCAAAGGGGCTGGTGCTGCATGCACCGCTGCTCAGGGCTGCGCGCAATTGCGTGATATCAGCTTTCATCATGTAGCTCGCGCCATCCTTGAAATGTGAGTTTTGGCCAAAGCCGCCTTCGGTCATTTCCTTCAGCGCGTCTTCTTTGCTCCAGTCCTGTACCACTACGCGGTACATCGCCGCCATCAGGCCGGTGCGGTCCACGCCGTGCTTGCAGTGCATCAGCACCGGGCCTTTGGCTTGTGCCGTCTGGATGGCGCGCAGGGCGGCCAGTACGTCGGTGTCATCCACATGGTTGGTGCGATAAGGCAACTGGACCTGTGCTACATCGGGGCTCTTGAGCCAGGAGGCATCGGCCTCAGGCAAGAAGTTGATCACCGTGGCGATCTGCAGTTTTTCCAGCAACGGCTGTGCAGCGCTGTCAGGCAAGGCGCTGCGGTACAGGGTTGGGGACATTTGATACAGGTTGTACTGTGCGGCGACAGGTTGAGCCCACTGTGCAGGGCGAGCCTGGGTTGTTTCGTCGGCCTGAGCCTGGGGCAATGCAAACGCTGCCAGCAATGTCAGGCACAGGGCGGGGAAAAACCGGGCTTTGGGCATATTCAGTTCGACCACTTCAACAGGGATTATCAGGAGGTGGCGGCAGATTGAGTGATTTGTGATCAAAACCCTGTGAGCCATTTGTTAAAAAAACGTGAAGGCGCAAAAGGCAGGTGCGGCAAAATTACGCATGAAACGATTCACCTGGGCGCCCGGCCTGTTAGTATTTGTAACCAAAGTTTGCAAGCGTGTTGTTTTCCTTCGGTCAACATCGACCCGTATCGCTGCCAAAACGAAAAGCTGCCCATGAGCGGCTGTAATCCGTGACTGCCTGATGAGGTGCCCCCGCATGTCTGAGCAAGACAACCCCCGGCGTGAGTTTTTGCGCAAAACCCTGACCCTGATTCCAGTGGTCACTGTCGCCAGCACCGGTCTGGGTAGCACGGTGATGATGGCCACGCCTGCGGTCGCCGCGCCTGAACCTGCACAGCGCCCTTCGAGCCCTGGCAAAGCGTATGAGCCGACGTACTTCACGGCTGAGGAGTGGGCGTTCGTAAACGCCGCTGTCGCACGCCTGATCCCTGCAGACGAACAAGGCCCAGGCGCTTTGGAAGCCGGTGTACCGGAATATATCGACCGCCAGATGAACACGCCTTACGCCAGCGGTGCGCTGTGGTTCATGCAAGGCCCGTTCAATGCCGACGCGCCACCCGAGATGGGCTGGCAGAGCAAACTGGTACCAAAACAGATCTATCGCTTGGGCATCGCTGCCACGGAGGAGCTCTGCAAAAAAGCCTATAACTCAACATTTGCTGAGCTAGACAGCGCTACCCGAGACGAAGTGCTCAAACAACTGGAGGCCGGTACGCCTAAATTCGATAGCGTTCCGGCCAAGATGTTTTTCAGCTTTTTGCTGCAAAACACCAAGGAAGGCTTCTTTTGCGACCCTATTCACGGTGGCAACAAAGGCATGGTCGGCTGGACCATGATCGGCTTCCCCGGCGCGCGCGCTGATTTCATGGACTGGGTCGAACGCAACGAGCAGTACCCCTTCCCGGCAGTTTCCATTCGCGGCGAGAGGGCTTGAGCATGTCGACCGTTATGAAAAAAGTTGATGCAGTTATCGTCGGTTTCGGTTGGACAGGCGCGATCATGGCCAAAGAGCTGACCGAAGCTGGCCTGAATGTTGTGGCCCTTGAGCGCGGCTCAATGCAGGACACCTACCCGGATGGTAACTATCCACAGGTGATTGATGAGCTCACCTACAGCGTGCGTAAAAAGCTCTTTCAGGACGTCTCCAAAGAAACCGTCACCATCCGCCATAGTGTCAATGACGTGGCCTTGCCCAACCGCCAGCTGGGCGCGTTTTTGCCTGGCAACGGTGTGGGCGGCGCGGGTTTGCACTGGTCGGGCGTGCACTTTCGGGTCGATCCGATGGAGCTGCGCATGCGCAGTCATTACGAAGAGCGCTACGGTAAAAACTTTATCCCCAAGGACATGACCATCCAGGACTTCGGCGTCAGCTATGAAGAGCTGGAGCCGTTTTTCGACTACGCCGAGAAAGTCTTCGGAACGTCGGGCCAGGCCTGGACCGTAAACGGCCAATTGGTCGGTGAAGGCAAGGGTGGCAACCCTTATGCAGCGGATCGCTCCGATCACTTCCCGCTGGTGTCGCAGAAGAACACCTACTCGGCACAGCTGTTTCAGAAGGCGGCCAATGAAGTGGGCTACAAGCCTTACAACCTGCCGTCAGCCAACACCTCGGGGCCTTATACCAACCCTTATGGCGCGCAGATGGGCCCGTGCAACTTCTGCGGCTTTTGCAGTGGTTATGTCTGCTACATGTACTCCAAGGCATCGCCCAACGTAAATATTCTGCCAGCGCTCAAGCCGCTGCCGAATTTTGAGCTGCGCCCTGACGCCCATGTCATCCGGGTCAATCTGGACAGCACCAAGAGCAAAGCCACCGGTGTGACCTACATCGATGCACTGGGCCGTGAGATCGAACAACCGGCCGATCTGGTGATCCTGGGTGCATTCCAGCTGCATAACGTGCGTTTGATGCTGCTGTCGGGGATTGGCAAACCCTATGACCCGAAAACCGGTGAAGGTGTGGTGGGCAAAAACTTCGCCTACCAGAACATGGCCACCATCAAGGCGTACTTCGACAAAGACGTACACACCAACAACTTCATCGGCGCTGGCGGCAATGGCGTGGCGATCGATGATTTCAATGCGGATAACTTCGACCACGGGCCGCACGGCTTTGTCGGCGGTTCGCCGATGTGGGTCAACCAGGCGGGTAGCCGGCCGATTGCCGGAACTTCAAACCCGCCGGGCACCCCGGCCTGGGGCAGTGCCTGGAAGCGTGCAACCGCCGATTACTACACCCACCAAGTGTCGATGGATGCCCACGGTGCGCATCAGTCCTACCGTAGCAACTACCTCGATCTGGACCCGGTGTATCGCGATTCCTTCGGCCAGCCGCTGCTGCGCATGACGTTCGACTGGCAAGAAAACGACATCAAAATGAACCGTTTCATGATGGGGAAAATGGGCAAGATCGCCGAAGCGATGAACCCGAAAGCCATTGCCCGGATCGGCAAGCAAGTCGGTGATCACTTCAATACGGCCTCCTACCAGACCACTCACCTTAACGGTGGCGCGATCATGGGCACGAATCCGAAAACCAGTGCACTGAACCGTTACCTGCAGAGCTGGGACGTGCACAACGTGTTTGTGCCGGGTGCGTCTGCCTTCCCGCAAGGCTTGGGATACAACCCGACAGGTCTGGTTGCTGCGTTGACCTATTGGTCGGCTCGGGCGATCCGCGAGCAGTACCTGAAAAACCCCGGCCCACTGGTTCAGGCATAAGGAGCGATGACCATGAAAGCATTTGTTATCGCGACCCTGACACTCTTCGCCAGCCTCTCGGCGGTGGCTGCAGACAGTGACCCGCAAGCGTTGGTCAAGCAAGGTGAATACCTGGCTCGCGCCGGTGACTGTGTGGCCTGCCACACCGCCAAGGACGGCAAGCCGTTCGCCGGTGGCCTGGCGATGGAAACCCCGATCGGTACGATTTATTCGACCAACATCACGCCGGGCAAAAGCGGCATTGGCAGCTACAGCTTTGAAGATTTCGACAAAGCCGTGCGCCACGGCGTCGCGCAAAATGGCAGCACCTTGTATCCGGCCATGCCGTATCCGTCCTATGCGCGGGTCAATGAGGCCGATATGCAGGCGTTGTATGCCTACTTTATGAAGGGCGTGAAACCTGTCGAGCAAGTGAACCAGGAGGCCGATATTCCGTGGCCGCTGAGCATGCGCTGGCCGTTGGCGATATGGCGCTGGCTGTTTGCTCCGCAGGTTGAAGACTTCAAGCCGCAAACCGGGCAAGACGCGGTGACAAGTCGCGGTGCGTATCTGGTAGAAGGCCTTGGGCACTGCGGTGCGTGCCACACGCCACGGGCACTGACCATGCAGGAAAAAGCCCTGAGTGCCAGCGACAGCCCGGCGTTTCTGTCAGGCAGCGCACCACTGGAAGGCTGGATCGCGAAGAACCTGCGCGGTGACCACAAGGACGGTCTGGGCAGTTGGAGCGAGGCGCAACTGGTGCAGTTCCTCAAGACCGGGCGCAGTGATCGCAGTGCTGTATTTGGTGGCATGAGTGATGTGATCGTGCACAGCATGCAGTACATGTCCGAGGATGATCTGACCGCTATCGCTCGATACTTGAAGTCGTTGCCTGCGGTTGATCCGGCTGACGTGCCCCATCAGTACGATCCGGCGGTAGCGGATGCCCTGTGGAACGGTGACGACAGCAAGCGCGGCGCTGCGGTGTATATCGATAACTGCGCGGCCTGCCATCGCACTGACGGTCATGGCTACACCCGAGTGTTCCCTGCCCTGGCGGGTAACCCGGTGTTGCAGTCGGCGGACCCGACGTCGCTGATTCATATCGTGCTTAAAGGTGGGACGTTGCCGGCGACGCATACGGCGCCGTCGACCTTCACCATGCCTGCTTTCGACTGGCGTTTGTCGGATCAGGAAGTGGCCGATGTGGTCAATTTCATCCGCACCAGTTGGGGTAACAAGGCGGGTGAAGTGAAAGCCGGGGATGTGAAGGCGATTCGCACACCCTGAGTATCGGTTGGGAGCGGGCTTGCTCGCGATGCAGTTGACTCGGTATGCCTGAATTACCGATTCGATCCCATCGCGAGCAAGCCCGCTCCCACAGTGGGTATTCAGGGTTGTTTTGCACCCATCCCGAACCATTTCTGCGACAAGGCCTCCAGCCGGCCATCGGCCTTGATCCGCTGCAGTGCCTTGTCCAGGCTGGCCTGGAACGCCGGGTTGCCTTTCTGGAAGGGAATGGCCAGGGCAACTTCCTCATCAGTGACCGGCGCTTTCTGCGCCACGGTTACCAATGGCCCGCGGTCGACAAACGCGTTGCCCTGAACTACGCCTAATGTCTGGCCCTGCAACATGGCAAGGCTGTTGGGTGAGCGCGGTGGTTCCTGCCGGGCTATCGTCTGCGCTTGCAGGTGGCTGTAAGGCTCGCTGAAGTCGAAACGATCCTGAAGTTCGGGAGTCAAAGCGATGTGGTTGATGGCAACGTCGTATTTGCCGCTCTCAACGCCCGGCAACAGGTCATTGCTGTCCGTCACAAGAATGGAGGGATGCACTTCCAGTTCCTGAGCCAGCAGCTCGCCCAATTCAACGTCAAAGCCGGTCAGGCGCCCGTCTTGCTTGAAGCTGAACGGGGGCATGTCGGCCTCAAGGGCGATGCGCAGTTCGCCTCGGTCGTTCACGTCGTCGATCAGTTCGGCTTGAGCAAAAGGGCTCGCCAATGGCAGTAAAAGCATCAGGCCTGGCAGGAAACGCATGGACACTCCTTGGAATTTGTTGCAAGCGATTCGCAATTGGCGTCCGCTTTGCTTTATGTTGGTCAGTTGCGGCGTTGGACAACAGATTGGCTCAAAGTTGTCCTGAGTCGAAGAATTTTGCAAAAAACCGGAGAAAAAAATGAAAGCTCTACTGTCTCGTGTTGCGTTGGCTTCTGTGTTGATGGGCGCTTCGGTCATGGCGACTGCGGCGGGCCTGGAATCGGAACCGGCTCCAAAAGGCGCCAAGGTTTTCATCGTCGAACCTAAAGACGGTGCCACCGTTGATCAAACGTTCACCGTTAAATTCGGTATCGAAGGCATGCCTTTGGCGCCTATTACCGAAGCCACTCCCCATGCTGGCCACCACCACCTGCTGATTGACGTCGACCAGTTGCCAGCCGAGAACGCACCCATTCCGGCCGATGCCAACCATATCCACTTCGGCAAGGCCCAGACCGAAACCCAGGTAACCCTGCCACCCGGCAAGCACACCCTGCAACTGGTGCTGGGCAACCAGGTGCACGTGCCGTTCAAGCCAAGCATCGTGTCGAAGAAAATCACGGTTGATGTGAAATAAGTATTTTCGACCCACAAAAAAGGGAGACCCGAGGGTCTCCCTTTTTAGTAACGCACGTTTAGAACAAAACGCGGCAACGGATCGTGCCGTTGACGGTCTGCAACTTCTCTTGCGCCAGGTCCGAAGACTCGGCATCCACGTCGATCACTACATAGCCAACTTTTTCGTTGGTTTGCAGGAACTGACCGGAGATGTTGATCCCGTTTTCGGCGAAGATCTTGTTGATCTCGCTCATCACACCCGGGATGTTCTCGTGGATGTGCAGCAGACGGTGCTTGCCAGGGTGAGCCGGCAGGGCCACTTCAGGGAAGTTCACGGACGATACCGAGGTACCGTTGTCGCTGTACTTGACCAGTTTTTCTGCCACTTCCAGACCGATGTTGGCTTGCGCTTCAGCGGTGGAACCGCCGATGTGCGGGGTCAGGATCACGTTGTCCAGGCCGCGCAGCGGGCTTTCGAACACGTCGTCGTTGGAGCGCGGCTCAACCGGGAACACGTCGATGGCGGCGCCGATCAGGTGCTTGTCCTTGATCGCGTCAGCCAGGGCATCCAGCTCAACCACGGTGCCACGTGCGGCGTTGATCAGAATCCCGCCCTTTTTGATGGCGCGGATTTCTTTCTCACCGATCATCCACTGGGTGGCTGCGGTTTCAGGAACGTGCAGGGTGACGATGTCGGACATGCCCAGCAGTTCGTGCAGATTGCCAACCTGGGTTGCGTTGCCCAATGGCAGCTTGGTCACGGTGTCGTAGAAGAACACTTGCATGCCCAGGCCTTCAGCCAGTACCGACAGCTGAGTGCCGATAGAGCCGTAACCGACGATACCCAGCTTCTTGCCACGGATTTCGAAGGAGTTGGCCGCGCTTTTGATCCAGCCACCACGGTGGCAGGAAGCGTTTTTCTCAGGGATGCCACGCAACAACAGGATCGCTTCAGCCAGCACCAACTCAGCCACCGAACGGGTGTTGGAGTACGGTGCGTTGAAAACAGCGATACCGCGTTCGCGAGCAGCGTTGAGGTCGACCTGGTTGGTGCCGATGCAGAAACAACCAACAGCGACCAATTTCTTGGCGCAGTCGAACACTTCTTCGGTCAGCTGGGTACGAGAACGGATGCCGATAAAGTGGGCATCAGCGATCTTTTCCTTCAGCTGGGCTTCAGGCAAGGAACTGGTGATGTACTCAATGCTGGTGTACCCGGCAGATTTGAGCACTTCAACAGCGGATTGGTGGACGCCTTCCAAAAGAAGGAACTTGATCTTGCTCTTATCGAGAGAAGTCTTGCTCATCTGCGTAAACCTGTGTCCCAGAGAAAAAATGGCAGGGAATGGACAGCGAGAGCTGACCTGGCCGGCGTGAAGACCGGCACCGAGAATCGTCCTACGGCTCGATTCTGCGGGGGGGTCGTATGCTAGCATAAGCGCCCCGCTAAACACCCATTCCTGCGACGTGAAGCGTTCTCAGGATGACCATGAATTGTTCGAGAGTTCTGTTGATGACCCATCCTGCCTTGATTGATGAGCTGAAGACCCTGGTAGAGCCTGGCAAGGTCCTGACCGATGCCGACTCCCTTAATGCTTACGGCAAGGACTGGACCAAGCATTTCGCCCCGGCCCCGCTGGCCATTGTGTTCCCGAAAACCACTGAACAAGTGCAGGCCATCGTGCTGTGGGCCAACGCCCATGACGTGGCGCTGGTGCCATCGGGTGGCCGTACCGGTTTGTCCGCCGCCGCCGTGGCCGCCAATGGCGAAGTGGTTGTGTCGTTCGACTACATGAATCAAGTGCTGGACATCAACCTGACCGACCGCACCGTGGTCTGCCAGCCGGGTGTGGTTACCGAGCACCTGCAAAACCTGGCCGAAGAAAACGGCCTGTACTACCCGGTGGATTTTGCTTCGGCAGGTTCCAGCCAGATTGGCGGCAACATCGGCACCAATGCTGGTGGTATCAAGGTTATTCGCTACGGCATGACCCGTAACTGGGTTGCGGGCATGAAAGTCGTGACCGGCAAGGGCGACGTGCTGGAGCTGAACAAGGACCTGATCAAAAACGCCACCGGCTACGACATGCGCCAGCTGTTCATCGGCGCTGAAGGCACCCTGGGCTTTGTGGTGGAAGCCACCATGCGCCTGGATCGCGCACCGAAAAACCTGACGGCGATGGTGTTGGGTACAGCCGATTTCGACTCCATCATGCCGGTGTTGCATGCCTTCCAGAGCAAGCTGGATCTGACGGCTTTTGAGTTCTTCTCCGACAAGGCGCTGACCAAAGTCATGGACCGTGGCGACGTGCCTTCGCCGTTCGAGACCGACTGCCCGTTCTACGCGCTGCTGGAATTCGAAGCGACCACCGAAGAAGTGGCCAATGCTGCGCTGGAAACCTTCGAACATTGCATGGAAGAAGGCTGGGTGCTTGATGGTGTGATGAGCCAGAGCGAAACCCAACTGCAGAACCTGTGGAAACTGCGCGAGTACATCTCCGAGACAATCTCCCACTGGACGCCCTACAAAAACGACATTTCGGTCACTGTGTCGAAAGTCCCGGCATTCTTGAAAGAAATTGACGCGATCGTCGGCGAACACTACCCGGATTTCGAAATTGTGTGGTTCGGTCACATCGGTGACGGCAACCTGCACTTGAACATCCTCAAGCCTGAAAACCTGAGCAAGGACGAGTTCTTCGCCAAGTGCGCGACGGTGAACAAGTGGGTGTTTGAAACCGTTGAGAAGTACAACGGTTCGATCTCTGCCGAGCACGGCGTGGGCATGACCAAGCGTGATTACCTGACCTATAGCCGCTCGCCGGTCGAGATCGAATACATGAAAGCCCTCAAGGCCGTGTTCGACCCGAAGGGCATCATGAACCCAGGCAAGATTTTTGCGGTTTAAACCCTAGCGACTACACAATCAGCATCCATCAGCGGAGTCGGTCAATGAGCTATCAGCACCAGTATGTCGACGGTACCCGGATTCACTTTCCTATCGGTAAAGTGGTGTGCATCGGCCGCAACTATGCCGAACACGCCAAGGAACTGGACAACCCGATCCCGTCTGAACCCCTGCTTTTCATCAAGCCGGGCAGTTGTGTCGTACCGCTGGACGGTGGTTTCGCGATTCCAGCCGAACGCGGTTCAGTGCACTACGAAGCAGAAATTTCGGTGTTGATCGGCAAGCCTCTGTCGAATAACCCAAGTGCTGAAGAAGTGCTGGACGCCATCTCCGGTTTTGCCCCGGGCCTGGACTTGACCCTGCGCGACAAGCAGACCGAGCTCAAGGGCAAGGGTTTGCCCTGGGAAATCGCCAAGTCGTTCGACGGCGCCTGTGTACTGGCCCCGTTCGTACAGAGCAGCACCTTTCCTGATCTGGCCGATATCGGCATTCGCCTGACCATCAATGGTGAAGTGCGCCAGGATGGCAACAGCGCCCTGATGCTCAACCCGATTGTGCCGATGATCCAGCACATGGCTGCGTGCTTCTCGCTGCAAGCCGGTGACGTCATCATGACCGGCACTCCAGTAGGCGTTGGTCCGCTGAATGTGGGCGACGAGTTGGTACTGGAACTGACCGGCGCCAGCCGCTTCGAAAGCAGCGTGCGTTAAGCGTGCGTTGTAGGAGCGGGCTTGCTCGCGATGGTCTCACCACGGTTTGCCTGACAGACCGCAGCGACTCAATCGCGAGCAAGCCCGTTCCCACAGTGTCATGAAGTCCCGGACGCGGAGCGCCTAAAACGCTATTCTGTCGAGGATATTTCCTATACAGAATGTGAACTGCCGAATGCCTAACTGGAACCTCCTCATACAGCGCGTCCTTGAGTTGATGAAGCGCTATCCGGGGCTCATTGCGGCGTTCGGTTTTTGCTCGGGCGTGGGCAGTTTTATCCTGGTGGACCGTCAACAGGGCATGGCCCGCTGGATCGCCGTGATCCTGCTGGTGAGCTGGGTCTGGTTGATGCTGGAAAACAGTTTTACCCAGCTGTTCAGCCGGGTATTCAAACGCGAGATACCCCCGCCGCTGCTACGTTATGCGACCCAGATGATCCATCAGGAAAGTCTGTTTTTCGTGTTGCCGTTTTTCTTTATCACCACCACCTGGAACAGCGGGCAGCTTGTCTTTACCGGGCTTTTGGGTGTGTGTGCCCTGATCACCATCACGGACCCGCTGTATTACAAATGGCTGGCCCCCCGGCGCTGGCTGTTTTTGGCGATGCACACCCTCGCCCTGTTCGCGGCGATGCTGACGGCGCTGCCGATCATCCTCAACCTCACCACCTCCGAGAGCTACAAGCTGGCGCTGGGCACTGCTGTGCTGCTTTCAATCCCCAGCCTGGCCGTGAGCCTGCCGCTCAAGACCTGGCGCGGCTGGCTGGTGCTGCCGCTGATTGTCCTGGCCCTGGGCGGCACCGGCTGGCTGCTGCGCTCCTGGGTGCCGCCTGCCACGCTGTGGATGACCGAAGTGGCGGTCACCACACAACTGCAAGACCGCACGCCGGGCGAGAGCATTAAAGAAATCAGCGTCAGCGAGTTGCGTGGCCGTGGCCTGTACGCTTACACCTCGGTCAACGCGCCGCGGGGTTTGAACGAGCGGATTTACCATGTATGGCAACTCAACGGCCAGGAGGTCGACCGTATCGCGCTCAATATTCAGGGCGGGCGCAAAGAGGGCTACCGCGCCTGGACCCACAAGCAGAATTTCCCGCCCAACCCGGTGGGTCGCTGGCAAGTTCGGGTATTGACTGAAGATGGGCAATTGATCGGTGTTTTGCGCTTTCGGGTTAACCCAGATCAATCCGCGCCTGTGCCTGTTCAGGCAAACTGAAACACTTTTGCAGGATTGTGCTATTACATAAGGTCTGTGTTCAAACGTACTTAGCTGGGAGCTTAAGACTATTACGGCCATGGCGGGCAATGCCCAATTAGACACTTCCAGTAACCCGGCGCGGCTGTTGATCAGCGGCGACTGGACGCTTGCCCATTACACCCGCCTCAAGCAACAGACCGAGCAACTGATGGGCAAGTACGACGCCCGGACCGCTATCAACCTGGATGACGTGACCAGTATCGATACGGCAGGTGCGTCACTGCTGGTGGAGTTGCTGGGTGCCGAGCGGGTCGGCCAGTTGACCGACACGGCACAAAAACTCCCCGCCGCAGACCGCGCCTTGTTGCAGACGGTCTATTCCTCGATGCGCGACTTTTGTGTGCCGGTCAAAGCCGCCCCGCAGAACGTCGCCATCCTGTTGCTCAGCCGCATCGGCAGCGCGGTTTACAAGCTGTGGCAAGACACCCTGCAATTGCTCGGCTTTATCGGCCTGATCCTGCAAACCCTGGCGCGTAACCTGTTCAGGCCCAAGCAATGGCGCATCACGCCGGTAGTGGCACACATCGAGCAGATCGGCCTCAACGCTGCCCCGATTGTGATGCTGCTGACCTTTATGGTGGGCGCCGTGGTGGCATTTCTGGGGGCCACGGTGCTGGCCAGCTTTGGTGCGGGGATCTTCACCGTCGACCTGGTGGCGTTTTCCTTCCTGCGTGAGTTCGGCGTGCTGCTGACCGCCATCCTGCTGGCGGGCCGTACCGCCAGTGCCTTTACGGCGCAAATCGGCTCAATGAAAGCCAACGAAGAAATCGACGCAATCCGCACCCTGGGTCTCGATCCGATGGACTTGCTGGTGCTGCCACGGGTGCTGGCCCTGTTGATCGCCCTGCCGCTGCTGACCTTCCTGGCCATGATGTCGGGCATCCTCGGCGGCGCGGTGGTGTGCGTGGTGTCGCTGGGTATTTCCCCCGACATGTTTATTTCGCTGTTGCACTCCGATATCGGCGTTCAGAACTTTTTGGTGGGCATGGTCAAGGCACCGTTCTTTGCCTTTCTGATCGCTGCGGTGGGCTGCCTTGAAGGCTTTAAAGTCAGCGGCAGCGCCGAATCGGTCGGTGCCCACACCACGTCCAGCGTGGTGCAATCGATCTTTATCGTGATCGTCCTCGACGCCGTGGCCGCGTTGTTCTTCATGGAGATGGGCTGGTGAGTACTTCCCTGCGCAAGCCCGGCGAGGCGGTGATCGAGGTGCGTGATCTGTGCAACCGCTTTGGCAGCCAGAGCGTGCACGAACACCTCGACCTTGATGTGTACAAAGGCGAAATCCTGGGAGTGGTTGGCGGCTCCGGTACCGGTAAATCGGTACTGCTGCGCAGCATTGTCGGCTTGCGTCGACCCACTGAAGGCCAGGTGCGGGTGTTTGGTCAGGACTTGATGAGCCTGCAAGAGGCCGAGCGCTCGTTGATCGAGCGGCGCTTCGGTGTGTTGTTCCAGCGCGGCGCGTTGTTTTCGTCGCTGACCGTGACGGAAAACATTGCCCTGCCCCTGATTGAACACGCGGGTCTGAGCCGCCCTGACGCCGAGCACCTGGCGTGCGTCAAGCTGGCGCTGGCCGGGTTGCCGTTGTCGGCGGCCGATAAATACCCCTCTTCGTTGTCGGGGGGGATGGTCAAGCGCGCCGCGCTGGCACGGGCACTGGCACTGGACCCGGACATCCTGTTTCTTGATGAGCCCACCGCCGGGCTTGACCCGATAGGCGCGGCGGCGTTTGACCAACTGATTCTGACCCTGCGCGATGCGCTGGGCCTGAGCGTGTTTCTGGTCACCCATGACCTGGACACGCTGTACACCATCACGGACCGGGTGGCTGTGCTGTCGCAAAAACGGGTGCTGGTGGCGGCACCCATCCGCGAGGTCGAAGACTTCGACGACCCGTGGATTCACGAATATTTCCATGGCCCCCGTGGCCGCGCCGCATACGAAGCGGCAACCCAGCTTAAGGAGCAATGACATGGAAACCCGTGCCCATCATGTATTGATCGGCTTGTTCAGCGTCCTGGTCGTCGTCGGGGGCATGCTGTTCGGTCTGTGGCTGGCCAAGGCGAGCATGGACAGCACGTTCAAGGACTACGAAGTGGTGTTCAACGAAGCCGTCAGCGGCCTGTCCAAAGGCAGTTCGGTGCAATACAACGGCATCAAGGTGGGTGACGTCATTGAGTTGCGACTGGACGACAAGGATCCGCGCCGCGTGCTGGCACGCATCCGCCTGGCCGCCAGCACCCCGGTCAAGGTCGACACCAAGGCCAAGCTGGCCCTGACCGGCGTGACGGGCACCTCGATCATCCAGCTCAGTGGCGGCGACCCGAACAGCCCGGACCTCAAGGGCAAGAACGGCAAGCTGCCGGAAATCGTGGCCTCTCCGTCTCCGATTGCCCGCCTGCTCACCGACGGCTCCGACCTGATGGCCAACGTCAACATGCTGCTGCATAACGCCAACAGCCTGTTCTCGGAAGAGAACGTCAGCCGCGTCAGCAAGACCCTGGACAACCTTGAGCAAACCACCACGGCCATTGCCGGTCAGCGTGGCGACATCAGCCAGACGCTGAAACAGCTGGCCCAGGTTGGCAAGCAGGCCAGCGCCACGCTTGAGCAGACCACCGCGCTGATGCGCAATGCCAACGGCCTGCTGAGCACCGATGGCAAGCAGATGTTTAGCAGCGCAGAGCGCGCCATGAAGTCGCTGGAACAGAGCAGTGCGACCATCAACACGCTGATCGACAACAATGAGGACTCGCTCAATAGCGGCCTGCAGGGTCTGAATCAACTGGGCCCTGCGGTCAACGAGCTGCGCGAAACCCTCGGCACACTGCGCTCGATCTCGCGGCGCCTGGAAGCCAATCCAAGCGGTTACTTGCTGGGCCGCGAACAGAACAAGGAATTCACTCCATGAAGCGTACCTATCGCCTGGCAGGCTCCATCGTGCTTGCGACAAGCCTGAGTGTGCTCAGCGCCTGTTCGATACTGCCCAAGCCCGAGATGGTCGACGTGTACCGGCTGCCGGCTGCGCAAGCGCCCATGGCTGCGAGTCACAGCGCGCCGGTGAAGTGGTCGTTGCGCCTCGACAAGCCGATGGCCAGTGGCGCCCTGAACAACCAGAACATCGCCGTGGTGCCCGAGGGCAACCTGATCAGCAACTACAAGGGCGCACGCTGGACTGACACCGCACCCGTGTTGATGCGCAATCGTCTGCTTGATGCCTTCTTGCAGGATGGCCGAATCCAGGGCCTGAGCACCGACGACAGTAACTTGCAGGCCGATTACGAGTTGGGTGGAGAGTTGCTGGCGTTCCAGACGCACTACAACGGCAAAAGCCCTGAAGTGCTGATCCAGTACAACGCCCGTCTGGTTCGCAGCAGCGATCAGCGTGTGATTGCCTCCAAACGGTTCGAAGCACGTCAGCCCCTGAGCAATCCATTGGTGCCGGGCGTGGTTGCAGGGTTTGGCCAGGCCAGTGATGTGCTGATGCCGCAAGTGGTGCAGTGGGTCATGCAGCAAGGGCAAGCGCAGCGCTGATTGCCCTTGCTTCAGATCATGTGGGAGCGGGCTTGCTCGCGACAGGAATGACGCGGTTTACCGGGTAAACCGCGCCGTCTCAATCGCGGGCAAGCCCGCTCCCACAGGGGTCATCAAACATGGGCTGGCGGCGGCTCTTTGTTCTCCTTGATCTTGTACGAGGCCACATACAGCGCTGGCAGGAACAGCAGCGTGAGTAAGGTGGCCGACAGGATGCCGCCAATCATGGCGTAAGCCATTGGTCCCCAGAACACGTCGCGGGCAATCGGGATCATCCCCAGGCTGGCCGCCGCTGCAGTCAGCAGGATCGGTCGGCGACGGTGCTGGGTGGCTTGCATCACGGCATGCCACGGGTCATAGCCGTCGCGCTCGTACTGGTCGATCTGGGTCACCAGAATCACCGAGTTGCGCACGATGATGCCCACCAGCGCCAAAATCCCCAGAATCGCCACAAAGCCCATCGGCGTCCCGGTGGGCACCAGCGCCAGCACCACCCCGATCAACCCCAGCGGCGCCACACTCACCACCAGGAACATCTTCTTCACGCTTTGCAGCTGGATCATCAGGAAGGTGGCCATCAGGAACAGCATCAACGGCACCACCTTGGCGATCGGGCCTTGGGCCTTGGCGCTTTGTTCTACCGTACCGCCGGTTTGCAAGGTGTAGCCCTGGGGCAGGCTTTCGGCAAACTTGTCGATCTCAGGCTTGAGTTGCGCCACCAGGTCGGTCGGTTGCATCGAGCCACGCACCGAGGCCTTGAGGGTCAGGGTGGGGATCCGGTCCCGGCTCCATATCAACGGTTGCTCCAGCTCGTAACTTACCGTGGCAAAGGCCAGGAGCGGAATCGAAGTGCCGCTGGGGGTGGTGATCTGCAGGTTGAGCAGGGTTTCAGGGGTGCCGCGCTCACTGCTGTTGGCCCGCCCGACGATGTTGACCAGGTAGATGTTGTCCTTGACCTGGCTGATGGCGGCACCGCTGACGATGCTGTTCATCACATGGGCCACGTCCTCGGACGACAGTCCGAACTGGCGGGCCTTGTCCTGGGCAATGTCGATGCGCAAGACCTTGCCGGGTTCGTTCCAGTTGAAAATGGTTTCGCCGACGTTGGGGTTGGCGTCGAGCACGGTGGCCAGGTCGATCGAATACTTGCGCACCAGGTCGATGTTTTTGCCGCTGACCCGGTACTGCAGCGGTTGCCCCACCGGAGGCCCCAGTTCCAGGGTATGGACGAAGCTGCCGACCCCCACGAACTCTTCGCGCAGACGCTTGTTGAGACGCTCCATCAAGGCGTCGCGGCTATCAAGCCCGGTACTGACGATGACCAGTTGGGCGTAGAAGGGGTTTTGCAGTTGCTGGTCCAGCGGCAGGTAGAAACGGATTGCACCTTCGCCGATGTACGAGCTCCAGCGCACGATATCCGGATCGCCCTTGAGTGACTCTTCAAACCGCTGGGTAACTTTGAGGGTTTCCTGAATTGAAGCGTTTTGCGGCAGGTTCAGGTCGACCAGGATTTCGGGGCGATCGGATGCCGGGAAAAACTGGTTCTGCACCAGCCCCATGCCGAACACCGACAGCACAAACATCAGCACCGTGGCGCCGATGGTCCACCAGCGATTACGCATGCACCACAGCAGAGCAGTGTTGAAAGCCCGGGCCAGGCGCCCGGGTTCTTCGGACTTGGGTTTAACCTTGGCACTCAGGATATGCACACCCAGCACTGGCGCGAACAGTACCGCCACCACCCACGACACCAGCATCGCCACGGCAATCACCGCGAACAGGGTGAAGGTGTATTCCCCCGCCGAGCTGTTGTTCAGACCGATGGGAACGAAACCTGCCACCGTCACCAGGGTGCCGGTCAACATCGGGAAGGCTGTGGAGTGATAGGCAAAGGTGGCGGCCTGCTCCTTGGTTTCCCCCAGTTCGAGGCGCGTGATCATCATCTCCACCGTGATCATCGCGTCATCCACCAACAGGCCCAGGGCGATGATCAGTGCACCCAGCGACACCCGCTGCATGGCAATGCCGGTGAATTCCATAAACACGAACACCAGCGCCAGTACCAGCGGGATCGAGATCGCCACCACCAGGCCGGCTCGCAGGCCCAGGCTGATGAAACTCACCGCCAGCACGATGACCACGGCTTCAAACAGCGCACTGGTGAAGCCGCTCACGGCTTCTTCAACCACCTGCGCCTGATCGGACACCATGTGTACGCCCACCCCCACCGGCAACTCTGCGGTCAGTTCATCGATGCGCTCCTGCAGTTGCTTGCCGAACTCCTGAATGTTGCCGCCATCAATCATGGCGATTGCCAGACCAATGGCGGGCTTGCCGTTGTAATGAAACATGGGGGCCGCCGGGTCAACGTAGCCCCGGGTGATGTCGGCGATGTCGGCCAGGCGGTAAAAACGGTCGTTGACCCGCAGGTTCACCGCGGCCAGGTCTTCAACACTGTGGAACTGCCCCGAGGTACGCACCGACATGCGTTCGGGACCCGCTTCGATGACCCCCGCAGGGGTAACGGCGTTCTGGGCTTGCAGGCTTTCCAGTATTTGCTGTTGATCAAGGCCCAGCGCTGCCAGCTTGCGGGTCGAAAAATCCAGGTAGAAGGTTTCTTCCTGCTCGCCAATGGTCATCACCTTGCCGCGATTGGGTACATCGCGAATGCCGGTGCGAACCTGCTCCACGTAATCGCGCAGCTGGCGCATGGTGAAGCCGTCGCCGGTGAAGGCGAAGATGGTGCCGTAGACATCACCGAACTCATCGTCGAACCCCGGGCCTTGAATGCCCTGGGGGAAGTCGCCGCGAATGTCGCCGATTTTCTTGCGCACCTCGTACCAGATATTCGGGATGGCATCGGCCTTGGTAGTGTCCTTGAGGAACACAAACACTGTGGACTCGCCAGGGCGGGTATAGCTTTGCACGTAGTCGAGGGAATCCAGCTCCTCGAGCTTTTTCTCGATGCGGTCGGTGATTTGCAACCGGGTTTCATCGACCGTGGCGCCGGGCCAGCGGGTCTGGATCACCATGGTTTTGATGGCAAAGGACGGGTCTTCGGCCCGGCCCAGATTGATGTACGAGAAAATCCCGGCGACCACCGCCACAAACATCAGATACCAGACGAATGACTGATGTTTCAGAGCCCACTCGGACAGGTTGAACTTCCCATTCATTGCGAGCTTTCCTTATCGAGTCTGACTTTCTGCCCAGGGGTAAGGCTATGCACGCCTGCACTGACCACCATGTCGCCGGTTTTGATGCCGCCAGATAACAACACGCTTTTTGCATCGCGCCGCAGAACCGTAACGTCACGGGGGCTGACGGTCTGGGTTGCGGCGTCGATGATCCACACGCGGGTGTGGCTGTCGGTTTCCTGCATGGCGGTCAGTGGCAGTTGAAAGTGCTCGGCGGTCGGGCTGCTGACGGTCACGCTGACCGAGCTGCCAAGTCGAAACGCCGCCGGGGTCGAGTCCAGTGTCAGGCGGGTGCGTCGTGTGCGGGTTGCACTGTCGGCCTGTGGAGCGATTTCGCGGATATGGGCGCTGGTGTTGATGTTCGGGTCGAGCTGGCCGGCAACGCGGAACTCGATGCCTTTGGGCAACGCCTCGGCCAGCGGTCCCGGCAGGTCGATCACCGCCTCTTTGATTTCAGGTCGCGCCAGGGTGACGACTTCCTGGCCGATGCTTACCACTTGCCCGGCCTCGGCCTGCCATTGCGTGATCACGGCGTCATGGTCGGCGCGCAGGTTGCAGTAACCGAGCTGATCCTGGGCCTGATTCACCGCCGCCTGTGCCTGTTGCACCGAGGCCTGGGTGGTCTTGAGGTCGGCTTGTGCCGTGTCCAGTTGGGCCTGGGCGCCCACACCACGGTCGAACAGCTCTTGCTGGCGGCGGGCGTTGGCTTTGGCGTTGATCAATTGCGCTTGTACCTTGGCCAGGTCGCCCTGTGCCGAACGCAACTGATTTTGCTGATCGGTGGGGTCGAGGTTGGCCAGAATGTCACCCTGTTTGACCACCGTTCCCACGTCGTAATAACGGCGCACGATGCGCCCCGGCACACGAAAGCCCAAGGTACTTTCGTAGCGGGCTTCGATATTGCCGGCAAAGCGTCCCAGATCTTGCGCCAGCTCTGGCTGTGCCACCACATACAGTGCGGGCCGAATGGGTTCGGGGGGCTGTTTTTCAGAGCATCCCGCCAGCAGTGCGGCGGCCAAGGGCATCATCCACAAACGCCTCATAGTTGAACTCCCTGGGCTGGAGTGGGGACGATTTCAACCTTCATGCCGGGGTGTAGCAATTGCCCGCCTGCGACCACGACTTTTTCTCCATCCTTGAGCCCTTCGCTGACGATGACGCTGCCGGTCAGGTAGCGCCCGACCTTGACCCGCTGCAGGCGCACGTTGTTTTGTTCGTCGGCGATCCATACGGCGGGCTCGCTGATGTCCTTGGTCAGGGCTGACCACGGCAACTCAATGCTGGGGCTGGAGGGCGGGGTCAGGTTGACGCTGACAATCGAACCCAGGTCCATGCCTTTGGGCAGTGCATCCAGTTGCACCTTTATTTGCAGCGTGCCGCTTTGTGCCGCCACGGTGGGGGTGATTTCGCGGATCTGGCCGTTGACCTTGATCGCCGGATTACTCAAGAGCGTGACCTGAACCGTGGGGTCCTTGGGCGGCTCGATAAACAGCGATTCGTACACGTTGAACACCGCATCCCTTGCACCATCGCGAGCCAGGGTGAATATCGGCATGGTGGCCTGCACCACTTGGCCTACCTCGGCCTGGCGCGCCGTAATAATGCCGGGCGCCTCGGCTTCAAGATTGCTGTAGCTCAATTGTTCACGGGCGTTGGCCAACTGCGCCTGGGCAGCAGTCAAGGCACTTTTGGCGCTGAGCTGGGCGGCGTTGGCAGCGTCGTATTCGCTTTGGCTGGTGTAGCCTTTTGGCAGCAGCTTTTGCTGACGAATAAACGCAGCACGGGTTTGCACCACTTGTGCCTGTTGCGCATTGACGCTGGCCTGGGCAGTTTCGACCTGGATCTTCAGGTCCTTGGGGTCGAGGCGGGCGAGCACCTGATGAGCCTGGATGTGGTCCCCCACGTCCACCTTGCGCTCGATAATCTTGCCGCCTACGCGAAATGACAGCTGGGTTTCGATCCGGGCCTGAATATCACCGCTGAGTTGAATGGGCGCAGCGAACGCTCGAGTGCTTACCTGCTGCACATACACCCTTGGGGACAAAGGCTCCTTAGGACCCTCTTTGCCGCACGCGGTGAGAAACGCCAACAGGCTCAAGCCCAAAATGCCCGTGTTCAGTGGACCTGCCATGCAAGCTCCTTTGCGTGATGCCGATTAACATGCGGATACGGGTGATAGCGTAGAACAGGGTTTTCAGTCTGTGGGACTCAATGTTCCGACAAATAAAAACGCCGACGCTATATAAGCCGTCGGCGTTTTCAGTGGAACGTGTGCTTGATCAGAACGCTGGCAGCACCGCGCCTTTGTATTTTTCAGCGATAAAGGCTTTTACTTCCGGGCTGGTCAGGGCTTTGGCCAGCTTCTGGATGGCCGGGCTGTCCTTGTTGTCCGGACGGGCGACCAGGAAGTTTACGTACGGTGAGTCAGCACCTTCGATGATCAGTGCGTCGGTGGCCGGGTTCAGGCCAGCTTCCAGCGCGTAGTTGGTGTTGATCATGTCCAGGTCGACCTGGTCCAGTACCCGTGGCAGCAGTGCCGACTCAAGCTCTTTGAACTTGAAGTTGTGCGGGTTCTTGGCGATGTCTTTTGGGGTGGACACAGCGTTGGTCGGGTCTTTGAGTTCGATCAGGCCGGCCTTTTGCAGCAGGATCAACGCACGACCGCTGTTGCTGCCTTCGTTAGGGATGGCGATGGTTGCGCCGTCTTTAAGCTCGGACAGGTGTTTGATTTTTTTCGAGTAGCCGCCAAACGGTTCAACGTGAACGCCGATCACGGTTTGCAGATTGGTGCCTTTGCCTTTATTGAAGCTTTCGAGGTAAGGCAGGGTCTGGAAGTAGTTGGCATCCAGGTGTTTCTCGGCAACCTGGACGTTAGGTTGCACGTAGTCGGTGAACACTTTGATTTCCAGATCCACGCCTTCTTTGGCGAGGGTCGGTTTGATCAGCTCAAGGATTTCGGCGTGGGGAACAGGGGTGGCAGCCACCACCAGTTTTTCGCCAGCCTGTGCCAGGCCTGCCGTCAGAGCAGCCGCCAATGCGGTAAACAACAGAACCTTTTTCATGCAATACCCTTAAGTGTGTGACCGTTCGCAGGACGGTTTTATTGGAAGACGAAACAGACAATACCGAGATTCTTTATTCCAGAACAATAACTTTTATTCAGCTTGTTATGCCTTTTTGTTCACTTGAGTTTTATTCAGCTCAAGGCCTGTGGGAGCAATTGCTTGATTGCCGCCAACTCCTGTCCTGTCGCCCCCTTGATAAACAGCTCAATCTGGCTCAGTGCGTCGGGCAGGTTCAGGTGCTCGGGCTGGATCTCGTCGCCGGTGCTGACCAACAGCGCAAAATGAATCACGTTTTCCAGCTCCCGGGTGTTGCCCGGCCAGCTATAGCGCTCAAGCACCCGCTGCGCGCCGTCGCTGATAAACGGTACGGGCAGGTTCAGGCGCTGGCTGTAGATGCCTAAAAAGTATTCGGCCAGCGACAGGATGTCACCGGGCCGTTCGCGCAAGGCGGGTAACTCCAGCCTTCCTTCGCTGAGGTAGTGATACAGCCGCTCGTGGAATTTGCCGGCACTGACCGCCTGCGCCAGATCGATGCTGGTGGCCGCCACCAGGCGCACGTCCACAGGGCTGGGTTGATGAGCGCCTACGCGAGTGACTTCGTGGGTTTCCAGAGCCGCCAGCAGCTTGATCTGAATCGCCAGGGGCAAGTCGCCAATTTCGTCCAGATACAGGGTGCCGCCATTGGCCGAGCCAAACCAGCCGGCGCGGCTGCTGGCCGAACTGTTGTGTGCTCCGGCGGCATAGCCGAACAGTTCGGCGTCTGCGTAGGTGGGGCTGATCGCGCCGCAGTTGACCGACACGAACAAGCCGGTGCGATCGCTGGCGCGGTGGATATGCCGGGCCAGCAGTTCCTTGCCGCTGCCGGTTTCGCCACGAATCAACACCGGTAGCGCACGGGGCGCCAACAGTTCCAGATCGTTGCGCAGTGTGCGTGAGCGAGGGTCGACAAACACCAGCGCCTTGGCGCGAATGCTCAGCGGGCTTTTTTCCGCGTCGGGAAAGGTCAGCAATGGCTGGCCAAAAGTTTCATGCAGGCTCATGACAGGCTCCCACCCGCAGCCGTTGGGTGGGCGCGGGCGTTTCAAAAATTCATGCTCGGCGCAGGGCACCGTGCTCGATGCGGGTTTGCAGGCGGTACAAAAAGGCGAAGCCTTGCTCCCAGCGCTGGTGTCCGGATTTGACGTTGATATGCCCAGCGCCGCTGATCACGCCAATTTCGGCGCCCCACTGGCGGGCGAACTCCATCGCCCGTGGCGCACTGACCGCCCCATCGTTATCCGAGGTGACAATCTGGCTGGGGAACGGCAAAGGCTGGCTCGGGATAGGGGCAAAGTTGCGCAAGGCGGGCGCACAGGCGGGACGTTCGACATCTGCCGGGGCCACCAGCAATGCGCCGCGTACTTGGCCAAGCAGGCTTTCTGGCGCACGCTCGGCCCAATGGGCTACCGTGATGCAACCCAGGCTGTGGGCAATCAGAATCACGGGGGTGCTGTCGGCGGCAATGGCTTCGGCCAAGGCAGCGATCCAGTCTTCGCGTCGAGGCGTGAGCCAGTCGGCCTGCTCCACCCGGGCACTGTTCGGTAAGCTGTTTTGCCAGTGGGTTTGCCAATGATCGTCGGACGAACCTTGCCAGCCCGGCACTATCAAATAGCGAATCGAATCGTTGCCCATGGGTCTGCGTCTCCAGCGGTATGTGTGTTACCGAGTCAGTATAGGGACGGTTTTTAGATTCGCTAAGGAATAAGAAGCTATTTGTTTATAACCAAAAATAAGATAGTGAGGGTTCTGCACCATGAAAAGCCTGGTCGACCATCTGAGCCAATATGCGGCCTATCACCGTGATCCGCACAATATCGCCACCCATTTCGTGGGTATTCCGCTGATTGTGATTGCCGTGGCGACGCTGCTATCGCGTCCGCAATGGGCAGGTATTTCCCCGGCGGTGCTGGTGATGCTGGCCAGCGCGGTATTTTATCTGCGCCTTGAGCTGCGTCTTGGGGTGTTGATGACGGTGCTGCTGGGGTTGAGCGTCTGGCTGGGGCACACGCTGGCGGCGTTGAGCACCGCCGCCTGGCTGGGCTGGGGCGTGGGTTTATTTGTCGTGGGCTGGGTGTTCCAGTTTGTGGGGCATTACTACGAGGGGCGTAAACCGGCGTTTATCGATGACGTGACCGGGCTGATCGTGGGGCCGCTGTTTGTGGTGGTGGAGCTCGGTTTTCTGCTGGGCTGGCGCGAAGATTTGCGCCGCGCGATCGAACTGCGCAGAGCATAGGTAGTCGCTGCCGAAGGCTGCGAAGGGGGGCGCAGCCCGCCGTTTCCCTGAGATCCATGCAGATCCCCTCGCAGCCTTCGTACCTCGTCAGCGACTACCCGTCCGGGGTTACTTGAACGCCTGATGCAGCTGCGCCAGCGTTTCAAAGTGGTATTTGGGCGCAAACGAGTTCAGTTCTTCGAAACTCCCAAAGCCATAACCCACAGCCGCTGCGTCCATGCCGTTGTCGCGGGCACCGATCAAATCGTGCTTGCGGTCGCCGATCATCAGGGTCTGGGCGGGGTCCAGTCCTTGCTCGCTGATCAAGTGAGCAATCAGCTCGACCTTGTTGGTGCGGGTGCCATCCAGTTCACTGCCGTAAATCACGTTGAAGTACTTGGCGAAGTCAAAGTGACGGGCGATTTCACGGGCATACACATGGGGTTTTGACGTGGCGATAAACAGTTGGCGACCCTGTGCCACCAGCTCTTCAAGCAAGGGTGTGACGCCCTCGAATACGTGGTTTTCATACAACCCGGTCACGGCAAAACGCTCGCGGTAGAACCCCATCGCTTCCCACGCCTTTGCCTCGTCAAAGCCATAGGTGGCCATGAACTGCTGCAGCAGCGGCGGCCCGATAAAGTGCTCAAGCCGGGTGAGGTCAGGCTCGTCAATGCCCAGCTTGCCCAGGCCGAACTGGATCGAACGGGTGATGCCTTCCCGTGGGTCGGTCAGGGTGCCGTCAAGGTCGAACAATACGTTTTGGTAATGCATGCAGAGCTCCAGAATAGGTGACTTAAACGGGCTGGTCGTAGCCTTCGGCCAAATGCTGGTCCTTGAGCTTTACGTAATTGCCCGCGCTGTAGGTGAAGAAGGCTTTTTCTTTTTCTGTCAGTTCGCGCACCTGTTTGACCGGGCTGCCCACATACAGAAAACCGCTGGCCAGTCGCTTGCCCGGTGGCACCAGGCTGCCTGCACCAACGATCACGTCGTCTTCAATAATGGCGCCGTCCATCACGATGCTGCCCATGCCGATCAGGATCCGGTTTCCCACGTGACAGCCGTGCAGCATGACTTTGTGGGCGATGGTCACGTCATCGCCGATCAGCAGCGGGAAACCCTCGGGGTTGAACGGGCCTGCGTGGGTGATGTGGAGCACGCAGCCGTCTTGAACGCTGGTGCGTGCACCGATGCGGATGCGGTGCATGTCGCCGCGAATCACGGTCAGCGGCCAGATAGAACTGTCGTCGCCGATCTCGACGTCGCCGATCACCACTGCCGAGCGGTCAACAAAGGCGCGCTCGCCCAGGGTCGGTGTGTGCTGCTGGAACGGACGAATGGACACGAATAGCTTCCTTCTTTAGCAGTGATAGCGGGGCTGATTGCTGCGCAGTGCGTCGATTGTAATTAAGATGGCCCAATGTTTCTTCAAGCCAAGGTGCCAAACGTGAGCGAGAACAACCCTCTTTTGCAGCCCTACGACCTGCCGCCGTTCTCGGCGATCCGTCCTGAGCACGTACAGCCGGCCATCGAACAGATCCTCGCCGACAACCGTGTCGGCATTCAAAACATCCTCAAAGATCAGGGCCAGAACCCGACATGGGCGGGACTGGTGTTGGCGATGGATGAGCTGAATGACCGACTGGGCGCGGCCTGGAGCCCGGTCAGCCACCTTAACGCGGTGTGCAACAGCAGCGAACTGCGTGAAGCCTATGAGGCTTGCTTGCCTGCCTTGAGCGCCTATTCCACCGAGATGGGCCAGAACCGCGAACTGTTCCAGGCTTTCGAAGCGTTGGCCCACAGCCCGCAAGTGGCTGGTTTCGACCAGGCGCAAAAAACCATTCTTGAGCACTCGCTGCGTGACTTCCGCCTGTCGGGTATTGACCTGCCGGAGGCTGAGCAAAAGCGTTATGCCGAAGTCCAGAGCAAACTGTCGGAGCTGGGCAGCAAGTTCTCCAACCAGTTGCTGGACGCGACCCAGGCCTGGACCAAGCACATCACCGATGAAGCCGCACTGGCGGGCCTGACCGATTCGGCCAAGGCGCAAATGGCCGCTGCTGCACAGGCCAAAGGCCTGGATGGCTGGCTGATCAGTCTGGAGTTCCCGAGCTACTTCCCGGTCATGACCTACGCACAGGACCGCGCCCTGCGCGAAGAAGTCTATGCCGCGTATTGCACCCGGGCGTCAGATCAAGGCCCGAATGCCGGCAAGTTCGACAACGGCCCGGTCATGGAAGAAATCCTCGACCTGCGTCAGGAACTGGCAAAACTTTTGGGTTTTGGCAGCTTTGCAGAGCTGAGCCTGGCCACCAAAATGGCCGAGACACCGGATCAGGTGCTGACCTTCCTGCGGGATCTGGCCAAGCGCAGCAAGCCATTTGCCGCTCGTGACCTTGAGCAGCTGCAAGCGTACGCCGCCGAGCAAGGCACCCCGGAGCTTAAAAGCTGGGACACAGGCTTCTTCGGCGAAAAACTGCGCGAGCAGCGCTACAGCGTGTCGCAAGAGGCACTGCGTGCCTACTTCCCGATCGACAAGGTACTGGGCGGCCTGTTTGCCATTGTGCAGAAGTTGTACGGGATCGAGATTGCCGAGATCAAAGGCTTCGACACCTGGCACCCGGATGTTCGCCTGTTCGAAATCAAGGAAAACGGCCAGCACATCGGGCGCTTCTTCTTTGACCTCTATGCCCGTGCCAACAAGCGCGGCGGTGCCTGGATGGACGGCGCCCGCGACCGTCGTCGCACGGCAGCCGGCACGCTGCAAAGCCCGGTGGCGAACCTTGTGTGCAACTTCACCCCGGCGGTTGCGGGCAAGCCTGCGCTGTTGACCCACGATGAAGTGACCACCCTGTTCCACGAGTTCGGCCACGGCTTGCACCACATGCTGACCGAAATCGAACACGCGGGCGTATCGGGCATCAACGGCGTGGCCTGGGATGCGGTCGAGTTGCCGAGCCAGTTCATGGAAAACTGGTGCTGGGAGCCTGAAGGCCTGGCGCTGATTTCCAGCCATTACGAAACCGGCGAAGCATTGCCCAAAGACCTGCTGGACAAGATGCTCGCCGCCAAGAACTTCCAGTCCGGGCTGATGATGGTTCGCCAGCTGGAGTTCTCCCTGTTCGACTTCGAGTTGCACGCCACCCACGGTGACGGTCGCAGTGTGGCGCAGGTGCTGGACGGCATCCGCGACGAGGTTTCGGTCATGCGCCCACCGGCGTACAACCGCTTCCCCAACAGCTTTGCGCATATTTTTGCCGGTGGTTACGCAGCGGGTTACTACAGCTACAAGTGGGCTGAAGTGCTGTCGGCCGATGCGTTCTCGCGCTTTGAAGAAGAAGGCGTATTCAACCCGCACACGGGCAAGGCGTTCCGTCAGGCGATTCTGGCCCGTGGCGGTTCGAAGGCTCCAATGGAGCTGTTCAAGGACTTCCGTGGTCGTGAGCCGTCGATTGACGCGCTGTTGCGCCACAGCGGCCTGACTGAGGATTCGGCGGCATGAGTGATGCACCTGTGAATGTGACCAAAAAACGCTTTATCGCCGGGGCTGTCTGCCCGGCGTGCAGCGAGCCCGACAAGTTGATGATGTGGAACGAAGACGAAGTGCCGCACCGCGAGTGTGTGGCCTGCGGTTATTCGGATACGTTGAATGAACAAGGTTTGTCGGTGCCCAAGGAATTGGGTACGCGGGTCAATGTTTCGGCGTTGAAAAAAGCACCGGACCCTAAAGTGCAGGCGGTGCAGTTTTTTCCGAATCCGAAGCTGAAAAAGCCTTAGATCCACTCTGAAACTGTGGGAGCGAGCAAGCCCGCTCCCACAAGGGCAGTGGGCTTACGCCTTTTGCCATACCTTCGGCTTGAAGAACAGCGTCTCGCCGCGCGCCAGATTGGTCAGGCTGTCGTGGTCCTTGACCACTTCAACTTCGATCAACTCGCTTTGCCCTTCAACTTTCAGTGTCACCCGGGTGGTCGCGCCCAATGGGCGGATGTCGCGTACCTGCGCGGCATGGTGGTCTTCGATCTCGTGACGGGACAACGACACTTCGTGCGGACGGAACAGCAGGTGCTGATCTTCACCGATGTGCAGGCGGTTGGAGTCGCCCAGGAAGTGGTAAACAAAATCGCTGGCCGGGTTTTCGTAGACTTCGCCCGGTGAGCCGATCTGCTCGATCACGCCCTTGTTCATCACCACGATACGGTCGGCCACTTCCATGGCTTCTTCCTGGTCGTGGGTCACGAATACCGAGGTCAGGTTGATGTCTTCGTGCAGGCGCGCCAACCAGCGGCGCAGCTCTTTACGGACCTTGGCGTCCAGCGCGCCGAACGGTTCGTCCAGCAGCAGTACCTTGGGTTCTACGGCCAGTGCGCGGGCCAGGGCGATACGCTGGCGCTGACCGCCTGAGAGCTGCTCAGGGTAGCGATCCGACAACCAGTCCAGTTGCACCATGTTCAGCAGTTCGTGGACTTTTTCGGCGATGCGGGTTTCGCTCGGGCGTTCCTTTTTCGGCTTCATGCGCAGGCCGAAAGCGACGTTGTCGAACACCGTCATGTGGCGGAACAACGCGTAATGCTGGAACACAAAGCCGACGTTACGATCACGCACGTCGTGCCCCGAGACGTCTTCACCGTGGAACACGATGTTGCCTTCGTCCGGGGTTTCCAGGCCGGCGATGATGCGCAGCAAGGTGGTTTTGCCGCAGCCCGACGGGCCGAGCAGGGCGACCAGTTCGCCGCTGTGGATATCCAGGTTGATGCTGTTCAGCGCCTTGAAGGCGTTGAAGTTCTTGCTGACGTTACGGACTTCGATCGACATGGTTTATTCCTCCGCGGCGCTGGCGCGCAGGCGGTTAATACGGGATTCGCTCCACTGCTTAAGCAGCAGGATGAAGAGCGCCATAATCAGCAACAGGGTCGCCACAGCGAAGGCGGCAACGTGGTTGTATTCGTTGTAGAGGATCTCGACGTGCAACGGCAGCGTGTTGGTCACCCCGCGAATGTGCCCGGAAACCACCGACACCGCACCGAACTCACCCATCGCCCGTGCAGTACACAGCACCACGCCGTAGATCAGGCCCCATTTGATATTGGGTACGGTCACGTGCCAGAACATTTGCCAGCCGTTGGCGCCCAGCAGGCGTGCGGCTTCTTCTTCCTGGGTGCCCTGCTCCTGCATCAGCGGGATCAGTTCACGGGCCACGAACGGTACGGTGACGAAGATGGTTGCCAGCACGATGCCCGGCAAGGCGAAGACGATCTGGATGTCGTGCTCTTGCAGCCACTTGCCGAAGAAGCCCTGGGCGCCAAACATCAGCACGTAGACCAGACCGGCGATCACCGGCGAGACCGAGAACGGCAGG
Source organism: Pseudomonas sp. DSV-1 (assembly GCF_035830915.1). Classification (NCBI taxonomy): domain Bacteria; kingdom Pseudomonadati; phylum Pseudomonadota; class Gammaproteobacteria; order Pseudomonadales; family Pseudomonadaceae; genus Pseudomonas; species Pseudomonas sp. DSV-1. Next base: position 5,237,580 of record NZ_JAYMYG010000001.1, read on the forward strand.
TCGATCAGCGTGACCAGGATGCTCTTGCCGCGAAAGCTGTATTTGCTCACGCACCAGGCCGCGCTGACGCCGAATACCACGTTCAGCGGAACGGAAATCACCACCGCAATGATGGTGAGCTTCAGGGCTGACAAGGCGTCGGGTTCGATGATGGCGTCGACGAACGTGCCGATCCCCATTTTCAAGCCCTGGGACACCACGATCAGCAGCGGCAGCAGCAGGAACAGGATGAAAAACAACCAGCCGAAACCGATCAGCAGGCGCCGTGACGTCGGGCTCCCCCGGCGGGCGGCGTTGGCTACGGATGAGGCACTTGGTGTTGAACTGGACATGGTCAGGCCTCCTTCACGGTTTTTCGATGCGGCGCTGAATCAAGTTGATGATCAGCAGCAAAATGAAGGAAACCACCAGCATCATCACGCCAATGGCCGTGGCACCGGTGTAGTCGTATTGGTCCAGCTTGACCATGATCAGCAACGGCAGGATTTCGGTTTTGAACGGCATGTTGCCCGCGATGAAAATCACCGAGCCGTACTCACCGACACCCCGGGCAAACGCCAGGGCAAAGCCGGTCAGCCAGGCGGGCAGCAGGGCTGGCACCAGAATGTAGCGGAACACCTGCAGCGGCTTGGCGCCCAGGCAGGCAGCCGCTTCTTCGATTTCTCGCGGAATATCGGCCAGTACCGGCTGCACCGTACGCACCACAAACGGCAGGGTGACGAAGGTCAGTGCCAGGGTGATACCCATCGGGGTGTAGGCGATCTTGAAGCCCAGGTCGGTGGCGAACTGGCCAATCCAGCCGTTGGGAGCGTACAGGGCGGTCAGGGCGATACCGGCGACGGCGGTCGGCAGGGCAAACGGCAGGTCGATCATGGCGTCGATGACCTTGCGTCCCGGGAAGGTATAACGCACCAGCACCCAGGCCAGCACGGTGCCGATGATGCCGTTGATGATGGCCGCGACAAAGGCGGTACCAAAGCTCAGTTGCAGCGCAGCCAGCACCCGTGGAGCGGTGATGATGGCCCAGAACTGGTCCCAGGTCAGTTGAGCGGCATGCACGAACATCGCCGCCAGTGGAATGAGCACAATCAGGCTGAGGTACACCAAGGTGTAGCCCAGCGTCAGCCCGAAGCCGGGTATGACGGGGGAGATACGACGCGACATAAAAGTCCTTGGGTTAACGCACGAGGCCCGCAACCAATTGCGGGCCTGATGTTCTAGCTTTAAGCGTGGCCTGAAGGCCCGCCCCGCAGGTTATTGCGCCTGGTAAATCTGGTCGAACACGCCGCCGTCATTAAAGAATTTCGGCTGCGCAGTTTTCCAGCCACCGAAGTCTTTGTCGATAGTCACCAGTTCCAGTTTCGGAAATTGTTTGGCGTATTTGGCAGCAACGGCCGCGTCACGTGGACGGTAGAAGTTCTTCGCCGCGATTTCCTGGCCAGCCGGGCTGTAGAGGTGTTCCAGGTAGGCTTTGGCGATTTCGGAGTTGCCTTTTTTCTCGGCGTTTTTGTCGACTACAGCCACCGGTGGCTCAGCCAGAATCGACAGCGAAGGCACGACGATATCGAACTTGTCACCGCCACCGTCTTCCTTGAGTGCCAGGAACGCTTCGTTTTCCCAGGCCAGCAACACGTCACCCTGACCGTTGTTGACGAAGGTAATGGTCGAACCGCGTGCGCCGGTATCCAGCACGGGTACGTGTTTGAACAGCTCTTTTACGTATTCCTTGGCTTTTTCCTCGTTACCACCGTTGGCTTTAAGGCCGTAGGCGTATGCCGCAAGGAAGTTCCAGCGAGCGCCGCCGCTGGTTTTAGGGTTCGGGGTAATGACCGATACGCCTTCTTTGGTCAGGTCGCCCCAGTCCTTGATGCCTTTAGGGTTGCCCTTGCGTACCAGGAACACGATGGTCGAGGTGTACGGGGTGCTGGCGTCCGGCAGGCGGGTTTGCCAGTTTTCCGGCAGCGAGCCTTTGTTGATTTTGGCAATTTCGTCAATGTCACCGGCCAGGGCCAGGGTCACGACGTCGGCACGCAGGCCGTCGATCACGCCGCGAGCCTGTTTGCCCGAGCCGCCGTGGGATTGCTGGATTTTGACGTTATCGCCGGGGTGGCTGGCTTTCCAGAAGTGGGTGAATTCGGTGTTGTAATCCTGGTACAGCTCGCGAGTCGGATCGTAGGAAACGTTGAGCAACTCATAATCTTTGGCTACAGCGGAGCCAGCAAAAATGGCACTGGCCAGCGCGGCCAAAGCGTAACGGCGTAGGGACATAGGTGAGGCTCCAAAGCTTTTTCTAGTTTTTTTATGAGGCGCACTCGCGTGAATGCGCTTTCTATTGATCAGGCGTTTTTTTGACTCGGGTTTTGCAGACGGAATTTTTCTTTACGTTCGATCTGAACCACTTGAGCGTTGTGCACAGTGATTTCAACAGCACCAAAGCGCAGGTCTCGCAGCGCGCTCTGGATTTCCCGAAGGATGGTTGCTTGGTCCTGGCCGTCAACGCTACGCAGAGATGCGCTCATGGTGCTGCTCCTGAAAATATGGGTGCCGACAGGGTTGCTGGCGTAGGGCAATAGTAGTGAGGCAGGGATATTCTTAAAAATACTATTTAAGAATGTTTATATAACTGAAAGCTCAAAACGGTCCCGTCATAGTAGTCGCTGCCGAGGCACGAAGGCTGCGAGCGCTTAAAAATCAATAGCTCGCAGCCTTCGTTCCTCGGCAGCGACTACACTCCAACTGCCTTATAACGACAGGCTGTTTTATAAAGGTGGGAACTGTCACTGGACAGTCAGCGCGAGTGCGATCACCTTAGAGCGGCTGTCGTCTTTTCCTGCATAGTCTGGAGTCTTTATGTCGTTTACCCCTGAGTTGGTTGCCGAACTGGAAGTCCTTGCACTGTTTGACTTGGAAAGTACCCTTGAGGGCCTGAAGATCCATCAACACGCGGCACCCGAAAAAGTGGCTGCTGCACGTCGTTTGTATGACAAGAAGCTCATTGACCAACCCGATGGCGGTTACCTGACTAGCCTGGGCCGTGATGCTGCTCAGAGTGTTCAAGTACTGCTGACAATTCTTGTAGAGTCCAAAGAAATCGCCTGACGCCACGCCGCGCCCTCGGGATCTGAACGACCAATGATTCCGCGGGCACACTTCTTCGCGCAGTAAAATTCTGACCTCAAACACCCATTCCTCCTGAGTCTTTGATACGGCTGGCTGTAGACTCCCACTCCCTTTTGTCTTGTGGCGAGCCGGTCTGAGCGTGAAATGACGTGCCCTCCTGAAACACTCCCCATGCCGAGCGATGGAGTCGAGCGACAGACTCTCCTGCAACTTCGTGGGCGGTTTCTCACCGTCAATCAGGGTCGCATGGCCCGTGCAATGGAAGGCCTTGCACCCCATCAGCAATCGCTGCTGAGGCTGTTGGCGCTGTGTTTTCACGTGAATCACCCGCTGTTGCCCGGCTATGTTTCGGACTGCACCCCGGCCGGGGTGTCGGGCTATGAACCTGACGCCTCCACCCTTGGCGCAGCGCAGCAACTGATCCGGGACTTTTCCTGCAGCACGGGCCGCGCCTGCACTTCAAAACCGATTCATGGGCTTTTTTTGATGGGCAGTCTGGGGACTTTGGCCCAGACCGATCAAAGCGATATGGACGTGTGGATTTGTCTGGGGCCGGACTTGAGCGACATGGCGGTGGCGGCGTTGCGCAAAAAATGTCGACGGCTGGAAGTCTGGGCGGCAAGCCTGGGGGTTGAAGCGCATTTTTTTCTGATTGATGCGCAGCGTTTCGCCCAGGGCGAATGTGACTCCCAACCGAGCAACGACGGGAGTGCAGAGCCTCGCAACAGGTTGTTGCTGGATGAGTTTTATCGCACCGCTATCTGGCTCGCGGGGCGTACGCCGATGTGGTGGTGGGTGCCGGCATATCAGGAGGCTCGCTACGCCGAATGTGCCCAAGGGCTATTGGCCAATGACGTTGTGGGTCACGATGAAACCATTGATCTCGGGCACCTGGCGCAGATTGCCCCCGCAGAACTGCTGGGCGCCGGGCTGTGGCAATTGTTCAAGGGCATTGAGTCGCCGTACAAGTCAGTGCTCAAGCTGTTGCTGGTCGAGGTGTATGCCAGCGAGCACCCACGGGTGAACTGTCTGAGTATGGGGTTCAAGAAGAGGGTGTACGCCGATCGGCTCGACCTTGATGAGCTGGACCCCTACGTGGTGGTGTACCGGCGAATCGAGCAGTACCTGCAGGGGCGCGGCGAGTTGCAGCGTCTGGAACTGGTTCGCCGCAGCCTGTACCTGAAGGTCGGCCACACGCTGAGCAGTGGCGCGACGGGTATGCAGTGGCAGCGGTTGCTGCTGCAGCGCCTGACCCGCGAGTGGGGCTGGGATGAGCAGCAATTGGCAATGCTCGACAATCGCTCGCAGTGGGGGGCGCAGCAGGTCAGTCATGAGCTGCGGGCTTTGGCCCGTGAGCTGAGTGTCAGCTACCGGTCCTTGTGCACGTTTGCCCGCGACGAGAGGCCATCAACCAAACTTAAGCGTTGAAGTCACTTGCGGCTTTTGGCTGGTATTCAACTTCAAGCAGTTCCAGTTTCAGGGTTTTGCCGCCTGGAGCTGGCCAGTTGATGTGTTGACCGACCTGCAAACCCAGCAGTGCGCTGCCGACAGGGGCCAGAATCGAAACCTTGCCTTCGTCGGCGTTGGCGTCTTTCGGGTACACCAATGTCAGGCGGTAGTCCTTGCCACTGCTTTCTTCGCGGCAGTGCACACGCGAATTCATGGTCACAACACCAGCAGGCACCTCTTCGTGGCCGACGATGGTTTCGGCGCGATCGAGTTCGGCTTGCAATGCCTCAATGCCAGGAGTCGTTTCTGGCAAGCTGTCGATGAGTTGCTCCAGACGCTGTACGTCCAGGCGAGTGAGGATGAGTGGGGTTGGGGTGCTCATGACCTGGCAGACTCCTTTTTTCTGCACGAAAAAGCAAAACCCCGCCGGAAAATGGCGGGGTTTTGACGAACCTCGTTAGTGCGAGGCGTACCCGGACACTACCACAGCAAAATAAATACACAAGCCATGCCAAATCCCGTAGTCGCTGCCGCAGGCGGGGAAGGGTTGCGCAGCAACCCGTTTACCCAAGCGCCCTGCAAATCCCTTCGCAGCCTTCGGCGGCGGCTACACGTTGCCGGGCCTGTTCACAAATGACCCGGCGCCGCTGGTCGTCTGCCGAACGCCATTCGCGAATATCTTCGACGTGCCGAAAACAGCCCAGGCAGACTTTGTGTTCATCCAGCCGGCAGGTGCTGATGCAGGGGGACGGCACTGCCGGACTGACGTTGCTGTAGAGCGGTTTTGCAGGTTTAACAGGAGCGGTCACTATCAGATCTCTTCAAATTCCAGCTCGGCGCCAGCGTGTTCCAGTGTCAGGCGTTGAACCATTTCGCTGAGCAGTTCGTCGGTTTTGTCGCACTTCCACGAGCTGCGCTTTTCATCGTAGTCGAAGTGGAAACCGCCGTTGGGAGCAGCCAGCCAGAGCTGTAGCACGGGTGCCTGACGGCTGAAGATCAGGGCTTTGCCATTCTCGAATTTGATCGTCAGGATTCCCGCGGAATTCTCCACATCTACATCCAGATCACAGTCGTCGAAGATGTCTTCCAGATTTTCCTGGGTGGCATCGACCAGATCGTGAAAACGGGCTTCAGTCAAACTCATGGTGGAACCTCGTAATATCTAGTCATGCTCGGAGCTCGCAAGATACGGGCGCTCCAGGCCGATTGCAAACCCCATGACAGCCTTGTGCCAACCACCACTGATCATCCAGACAGGGCGTTACGCTCGGCCGCTCTGCTGCATAGGCAAGCTGGTGGGTGCTCGGTATACTCGGGCGCAATTAATGCTTTTCAAAGGATTTCGCCATGAAGCGCCTGATCTCTTCTCTTGCTGCGCTCGTCGCGGTCGCCTGCCTTGTTTCTGCCTGTGGTCAAAAAGGACCGCTGTATCTGCCCGATGACAGCAAATCCCCTGAAGACCAAGCGAAGTCGTCGCAATCGCAATCGCAATCGCACAAGCACCAATAAGGGAACACCATGGACGCTTTTAATTACCGGGACGGCGAGCTGTTCGCCGAAGGTGTTGCGCTGACGGCCATTGCCGAGCGTTTTGGCACGCCGACTTATGTTTACTCCCGGGCGCACATCGAAGCGCAATACAACGCTTACGCCGATGCTCTGGACGGCACGCCGCACCTGGTGTGTTTCGCCGTCAAGGCCAACTCCAACCTGGGTGTACTCAATGTCCTGGCGCGTTTGGGTGCCGGTTTTGACATCGTTTCCCGTGGCGAGCTGGAACGTGTGCTGGCTGCAGGTGGTTCGGCCGACAAGATCGTGTTTTCGGGTGTAGGCAAGACCCGTGACGACATGCGTCGCGCCCTGGAAGTGGGCGTGCACTGCTTCAACGTCGAGTCCACCGACGAGCTTGAGCGCCTGCAGGTCGTGGCCGCCGAAATGGGTGTTCGTGCGCCGATTTCTCTGCGCGTGAACCCGGACGTTGATGCGGGCACGCACCCGTACATCTCCACCGGCCTCAAGGAAAACAAGTTCGGTATTGCCATCGCTGACGCCGAGGGTGTCTACATCCGCGCCGCGCAGTTGCCTAACCTGGAAGTGGTCGGCGTCGATTGCCATATCGGCTCGCAACTGACCACCCTCGAACCCTTTATCGATGCCCTGGACCGTTTGTTGGCCCTGATCGATCGCTTGGGCGATTGCGGCATTTACCTGCGTCACATCGACTTGGGTGGCGGCCTGGGCGTGCGCTATCGCGATGAAGAGCCGCCTCTGGCTGGCGATTACATCAAGGCCGTGCGCGAACGCATCGATGGGCGCGATCTGGCGCTGGTGTTCGAACCAGGCCGCTTTATCGTGGCCAACGCGGGCGTGCTGTTGACTCAGGTCGAGTACCTCAAGCACACCGAGCACAAAGACTTTGCCATCGTCGATGCGGCGATGAACGACCTGATTCGTCCGGCGTTGTACCAGGCCTGGATGGACGTGACCGCGGTTCGCCCGCGTGACACCGAGGCTCGCAACTACGACATCGTCGGCCCGATCTGCGAAACCGGCGACTTCCTGGCCAAGGACCGCCAACTGGCACTGGCTGAAGGCGATTTGCTGGCGGTGCATTCGGCCGGTGCTTATGGCTTTGTCATGAGTTCGAACTACAACACCCGTGGCCGCGCCGCCGAAGTTCTGGTGGATGGCGATCAGGCGTTTGAAGTACGTCGTCGCGAGACCGTAGCCGAGTTGTTTGCTGGCGAAAGCCTGCTGGCGGAGTAAACCCATGTTGCTGCGTTTTACCAAAATGCACGGCCTGGGCAATGATTTCATGGTTCTCGACCTGGTCAGCCAGCACGCGCATATCCTGCCCAAGCACGCCAAGCAATGGGGTGATCGGCACACGGGCGTCGGTTTTGATCAACTGCTGCTGGTTGAGGCGCCGAGCAACCCGGAAGTTGATTTCCGTTACCGGATCTTCAACTCCGACGGTTCGGAAGTTGAGCAATGCGGCAACGGGGCGCGCTGTTTCGCGCGTTTCGTGCTCGACAAGCGCTTGACCACCAAGCGTCAGTTCAAGGTCGAAACCAAAGGCGGCATCATCGAACTGAACGTGCGCAGTGATGGGCAAATCAGTGTCGATATGGGCCCTCCGCGCCTGATTCCGGCCGAGATCCCGTTTGTTGCCGACGCTCAGGCGCTGAGCTACGAACTGGATGTCGACGGCCAGACCGTTGAGCTGGCGGCCGTGTCGATGGGCAATCCCCATGCGGTGCTGCGTGTCGACGATATCAACGCTGCGCCGGTGCATGAGCTGGGGCCAAAAATTGAACATCACCCGCGCTTTCCGGCGCGGGTCAATGTCGGCTTTCTTCACGTGATTGATCGCCAGCGCGGACAGCTACGGGTCTGGGAACGCGGCGCCGGGGAAACCCAGGCGTGCGGTACCGGGGCGTGTGCCGCTGCTGTGGCTGCGATCAGCCAGGGCTGGATGGACTCACCGCTGATCCTCGATTTGCCGGGTGGCCGTTTGTCTCTCGAATGGGCTGGTCCCGGCCATTCAGTGATCATGACCGGCCCGGCGATGCGAGTTTACGAAGGACAAGTCCGTTTATGAGCGAGCGCAACTGATGACCGACAAAACGCAGCCTGCAGCACTCGAAGTACCTGTGGATAACTCGCAAGCAGCAATGGTTGCGGCGTATCTGCAGGAACATCCGGATTTTTTCGGCCAGCGCGAAGAGCTGCTGCTGTCGCTGCGTATTCCTCACCAGCGTGGCGATACGATTTCGCTGGTGGAGCGTCAACTGGAGTTGTTGCGTGGTCGTAACATCGAGATGCGTCATCGCTTGTCTCAGTTGATGGACGTGGCCCGCGACAACGACCGCCTCTTTGAAAAAACCCGTCGTCTTAACCTCGCCCTGATGGACGCCACCAGTCTCGATGAGCTGGTGATTGCCGTCGAAGACAGCTTGCGTCAGGACTTCCAGGTGCCTTTTGTCAGCCTGGTACTGTTCGGTGACAACCCGATGCCGGTCGGACGCTGGGTCAGCAGCGCCGATGCGCAACGTGCACTGGGTGGCTTGTTGACGGAAGGCAAGACGGTCAGCGGCAGCCTGCGTGAGCATGAGCTGGACTTCCTGTTTGGCGAAGATCAGCGCAAGCAGATCGGTTCGACGGCCGTAGTCGCGCTCAATCATCTGGGGTTGCACGGTGTACTGGCGATTGCCAGTCGCGATCCGCAGCACTACAAAAGCTCGGTGGGCACGCTGTTCCTCGGTTATATCGCCGAGGTGCTGGGCAGGGTTCTGCCGCGCTTTACCAACGCTTTGCGCTCGGTACGTTAGATGGAACGGCAACTGGACGCTTACTGCATTCACCTGCGCAGTGAGCGCCAGGTGTCGCCCCATACGCTTGAGGCCTACCGCCGCGACCTGAACAAGGTGCTGGCGTTTTGCGCCAAGGAGTCAATCGTCAGCTGGACGGCACTGGATATCCAGCGCATGCGCCAACTGGTTTCGCGTCTGCATCAGCAAGGTCAATCCTCGCGCAGCATTGCCCGTCTGTTGTCGGCGGTGCGCGGGCTTTATCACTATCTCAACCGAGAAGGCTTGTGCGACCACGACCCGGCAAACGGTCTGGCTCCACCCAAAGGCGAGCGCCGCCTGCCCAAGACCCTGGATACCGATCGTGCCCTGCAATTGCTGGAGGGGGGTGTCGAGGACGACTTTCTGGCGCTGCGGGACCAGGCCATTCTGGAGTTGTTCTATTCGTCGGGGCTGCGATTGTCGGAGTTGACCGGGCTTGACCTGGATCAGCTGGATTTGGCCGATGGGCTGGTCGAGGTGCTCGGCAAGGGCAGCAAGACCCGAGTTTTGCCCGTCGGTCAAAAGGCCCGAGAGGCGCTACAGGCCTGGTTGCCCTTGCGGGCACTGGCCAACCCCGGGGATGGCGCCGTGTTCGTCAGCCAGCGCGGTACACGCCTTGGGCCGCGGGCCATTCAAGTGCGGGTCAAGGCAGCCGGTGAGCGCGAGCTGGGGCAGAATCTGCACCCCCATATGCTGCGCCATTCATTTGCCAGCCACTTACTGGAGTCCTCCCAGGATTTGCGTGCCGTGCAAGAGTTGCTCGGGCATGCGGACATCAAAACCACGCAAATCTATACTCATCTGGATTTCCAGCATCTGGCATCGGTCTACGACAGCGCCCATCCACGGGCCAAACGCAGTAAGGACAGTGAATGACGATTGAGCTGATTACCTTCGACCTCGACGACACCCTGTGGGATACCGCCCCGGTGATTGTCAGCGCCGAAGCCGTTTTGCGTCAGTGGCTTGGCAATAACGCACCAAAACTGGGCGTCGTCGAGGTCGGGCATTTCCAGGCGATTCGCGAACGGGTGTTAAGTGAGGAGCCCCAGCTCAAGCACCGGATCAGCGCGCTGCGTCGGCGGATCCTGTTTCATGCGTTGAACGAAGCAGGTTACGTGAACGCAGCAGCCTTGGCTGATGACGCCTTTGAAGTCTTTATTGAGGCGCGTCACGCATTGGACGTGTTCCCGCAGGCTGAGCCGACCCTGATTGCACTGGCCCGTGATTACAGCTTGGGTGTGGTCACCAATGGCAACGCCGATGTGCGGCGAATCGGTTTGGGGCACCACTTCAAATTTGTGTTGTGTGCTGAAGATATCGGCATCGCCAAGCCGGATGCGCGACTGTTCCACGAAGCGTTGTTGCGCGGTGGTGTGGTAGCGGGTGCAGCGGTACACGTGGGCGACCATCCGGGGGACGACATCGCCGGTGCCCAACGGGCAGGCCTGCGAGCGGTGTGGTTCAACCCTGGCGGCAAGCACTGGGACGGCGAGAAGGCCCCGGATGCGGAAATTGGCTGCTTGAGTGAGTTGCCGGCGGTGTTGAAGCACTTGTAATTGTGGGAGCGGGCTTGCCTGCATCGCGAGCAAGCCCGCTCCCACAGGGTCATGTCAGTCTTCTTTCCGTCACCCACAAAAAAACCCGCAGCGACGGCGGGTTTTTTCTTCAAGCAAACATCTGTCCCTTAGATAGGACGGCTGCCGTACTTGTTGTCAGGCTTCTTGGGTGGGTCAGCCACCACGTTAGCCTCAACTTCCTGCACTTTGCCGCCTTTGGACAGAAACTCTTCCATGGCGCGAGCCAGAGCATCACGCTCTTTGTTCTTGGCTTCTACACTGGGCAGGTCGTCAACTGACACGGCAGCCTTGGATTTGCCTTTGGCCGCAGGGGCCGGCACATCGTCGCCACCATCGTCGTCTGCAACGTCCTCGGCGGCCGTTTCCAGGCCCTCTTCGGTATCGTCGTCTTCGCCTACTTCGAGGTCATCATTTTCCAGATCGTCGTCGCTCATGTTCTACCCCATGACATACGTAAAGCAGATTAGTTATAGACCAGTTGTGGCAACTGTCGACCACCGCTGGTGAAAAAGTAGCCTTGGGCAAACCGCGGCTTACACCTCTTCATCGTTGTAAGGTGAAGAGGGTTTGACGCACACCGCTATCATCACGGCGCGTGCCTGAATAAACACCTTGCCAGGCGCCCAGTGCCAGATACTCCGGCAGCACGGATCACGGGCCTTGAAAGCGTCGGGAGATCATCCTCGCCTTCGTCGTACTCGAGCATTGTTTCCTGCCCTTGGGCGCGCATTCTAGCGTGCTGAATAAAAAAGCAAAGCAGCTAATAGTCGAGTTGTGTCGCAAGTACGGGTGGCATTCACAAGCGTAGAACTTGGTGAACCCTTTAACCTGTAGGGCAAATCATTCCATTGCCGAGAATATCGTCTTTTTATGAGCAAAAAAAAACCCGGCACGCCGGGTTTTTTATAGGGATATTTACAGGTTGTAGCCACGCTCGTTGTGCTGAGCCAGATCGAGGCCCACAGCCTCTTCCTCTTCAGTCACTCGCAGACCCATCACGGCATCCAGCACTTTGAGAATGATGAACGTCACAATCGCGGTGTAGACCACGGTGAAGGCGACGCCTTTGAACTGGATCCAGACTTGGGCCGGGATGTCGGTCACGGTGCCGAAGCCACCCAGTACAGGGGCGGCAAACACGCCAGTCAGGATGGCGCCGACGATGCCGCCGATGCCGTGTACGCCGAACGCATCCAGTGAGTCGTCGTAGCCCAGTTTGCGCTTGAGGCTGGTGGCGCAGAAGAAGCAGATCACGCCAGATGCCAGACCGATCACGACCGAGCCCATTGGGCCTACGGTGCCAGCGGCCGGGGTGATTGCCACCAGGCCTGCGACTACGCCCGAAGCAATACCCAGTGCGCTTGGCTTGCCGTGGGTAATCCACTCGGCAAACATCCAGCCCAGTGCCGCGGCAGCGGTAGCGATCTGAGTGACCAGCATCGCCATGCCGGCAGTGCCGTTGGCGGCCGCTGCGGAGCCGGCGTTAAAGCCGAACCAGCCGATCCACAGCATGGCAGCGCCCATCAGGGTGTAACCCAGGTTGTGCGGAGCCATTGGGGTGGACGGGTAGCCTTTACGCTTGCCAAGCACGATGCACGCGACAAGACCTGCGATACCGGCGTTGATATGCACCACTGTGCCGCCTGCGAAATCGAGGACGCCCCAGTCCCACATCAGGCCGCCGTTACCGCTCCATACCATGTGCGCGATTGGCGCATAGACCAGGGTGAACCACACGCCCATGAAAATCAGCATGGCCGAGAACTTCATGCGCTCGGCAAAGGCACCGACGATCAGCGCCGGGGTGATGATGGCGAAGGTCATCTGGAAGGTAATGAACACGGCTTCCGGGAACAGTGCGGTAGGTGAGGTCAGGCTTTCAGGCGTTACACCCGCCAGGAAGGCTTTGCCGAACCCGCCGATGAACGAATTGAAATTGGTGACGCCCTGCTCCATGCCCGTGGTGTCGAACGTGATGCTGTAGCCATAAATGACCCACAGAATGCTGATCAGACCGGTAATGGCGAAGCACTGCATCATTACGGAAAGAATGTTTTTGGAGCGCACCATGCCGCCGTAGAACAGCGCCAGGCCGGGAATGGTCATGAACAGCACTAAAGCGGTAGCAGTCAGCATCCAGGCGGTATCGCCCGAGTTGAGGACTGGAGCAGCCACTTCGTCTGCCGCCATGGCCAGGCCAGGCATTACGACAGACAGCAGGGCTCCGAGCCCTGCGATTTTACGCAGAGTCATAGTGTTTTCTCCTGGGGCGTTGGGGTTTGGCGGCTTAGATTGCGTCGGTATCGGTTTCGCCGGTACGGATGCGAATAGCCTGTTCCAGATTGACCACGAAAATCTTGCCGTCACCAATCTTGCCGGTGTTGGCAGCCTTGGTTATCGCCTCGATAACCCGATCAAGATCCTTGTCGTCAATGGCGACATCAATCTTCACTTTTGGCAGAAAATCGACCACGTATTCCGCGCCGCGATACAGCTCGGTGTGACCCTTCTGCCGGCCGAAGCCTTTGACCTCAGTAACAGTAATGCCTTGTACGCCGATCTCAGACAGCGATTCGCGCACGTCATCCAACTTGAACGGCTTGATAATGGCGGTGACTAGCTTCATGAAACTTCTCCCGAATTGGTGGACTTGCCCCAGGAAAACAAACCCGGCTCAAGTCTAAGCGCAGTGTCTGGCTTTGTAACGCATCGTCAGCCTTCTTCAGGCTGTACAACGTGTGTAAATCGCTGGTGACGAAAACACTCCCTGAACCACCTGCCGCACTGCCTTCGTCACAGCTACTGCATCAGTGCATGAGTCATATACGCCTAAGCAGAAACCTTGCCATGTCTGGAAAAATCAACAATTACAGCGGTTTAGAAGAAGTTGATGGCTTTTGGCCTGATTTGTCGGGATGTTTGTGCTCGATGATGGTGCGCAGCCTGCAGGGAAGGTGCGCGAAAAACGTGCAGAAAGCCGTCGGCAGTGAGCGCCAACCCCCCGTGATACACTCGCCGCCATCAGTTTTAAGGACTTTATCCATGCTCGCGCCCAAAGATTTTCTCGACGCCCTTGGTGGCCACGCCTCCCGTTTGTTCAGTGGCGAAACCGCGCTGCCGCGCAACGAAATCGAAAGCCAGTTCAAAGCCTTGCTGCAAAGTGGTTTCAGCAAGCTGGATCTGGTGAGCCGCGAAGAGTTCGACAGCCAAATGGTGGTTCTGGCCCGTACCCGTGCTCGTCTTGAGAGCCTGGAGGCCAAAGTGGCCGAACTGGAAGCCAGGCTGCTGCCGCCGACGCAATAACGCTCGAAGGCGGTGCGTCGATCATTGAAACAAGGATGTTTTAGTATGTTGGTGATGAACCCGCTGGTACCCGAGATGATCGTCTCGGACCTCTCGCGTAGCCTGGGCTTTTACTGTGAAGTGCTCGGATTCAAGATCGAGTACCAGCGCCCGGAGCATTTTTTTGCGTTTTTGTCGTTTCATGGCAGCCAGTTGATGCTGGAACAGGATGACCTTGAAGAGTCTTCCTGGCGTGTCGGGCCGCTGGAGCAGCCGTTTGGTCGCGGCATGAACCTGTCGATCAAATGCCCGGATGCCCAGGGGCTGATCCAGCGCCTTGAAGCCGCGGGTCACAGTTTGCGAAAACCCCTGGAAGAACGCTGGTACCGCAGTAACGACGTGTTGTTCGGCGAGCACAATTTTTTGGTGCTCGACCCCGATGGCTACCTGTTGCGCTTTGCTGAAGATCTGGGCACCAAGGCGCTGGAGGCGTGAATCAGGCGCAGTGATGAATGGGTTCAACCTGCTCGCGAATCGCTGCACCACGTTCAATTTGTGCTTTGCGCAGATCGTAAGTGGTTTGCAGGTTCAGCCAGAACTCAGGCGTTGTCTCAAGGCAAATCGCCAGCCGCAAGGCCATATCGGCACTGACACCACGGCGCTGCAGCACGATATCGTTCACCGTCGGTGTGGACACCTTGAGCGCTCTGGCCAGCGCAGCGGCCGAGAGACTCAGTGGCTCCAGGTATTCCTCTTTGAGGATTTCACCCGGATGAACCGGGCGCATGCCGTTCTTGATCATGATGACCTCAGTGATAATCAACGATTTCTACCGCTTCAGGGCCATTCGCGCCCCAAATGAAGCAGATTCGCCATTGTGCGTTGATGCGAATGCTGTGCTGGCCTTTGCGGTTGCCGTCCAATGCTTCGAGCCGATTGCCAGGAGGCGACAGTAAATCGGCCAGCACGGATGCAGCATCTAGCATCGTTAGTTTGCGTTCTACCACATTGATAATGTCTGACCATGCGCGGGTCTTGCCACTTCGGAACAGACGTTCAGTTCTGCAGCACTTGAAGTTTATTATCATAGTTAATGGATAACGTTATTCGTTAATTTTAGAGGGTTGTGCGTTTAATGCAACCGAACTTTGGCAGCTCGCCGGTCGTGTTTGCATGCACATTCACATCCCGTATCCATTACACCCCTGCCCTCGGCTCCTGATTCGCGCAGGATGAGTTTTTTGCGAGCTCAAGGAATGAGTCATGGCTCTGGCTATCGTTTACAGCCGCGCCCAGGTGGGTGTCGAGGCGCCTGCCGTCATGGTCGAGGCGCATCTGGCCAATGGATTACCCGCGTTAACACTGGTCGGCTTGCCTGAAGCGGCCGTCAAGGAAAGCAAAGACCGGGTGCGCAGCGCGATCCTCAATTGCGGGCTGGATTTCCCGGCCCGGCGAATCACTCTTAATCTGGCGCCCGCCGATCTGCCCAAGGACGGCGGGCGTTTTGATGTGGCCATTGCCCTGGGAATCCTGGCGGCCAGCGGGCAAATACCGGCCGCAGCGTTGGAGCAGGTGGAGTGCCTGGGCGAATTGGCGTTGTCGGGTGCAATCAGGTCTGTCCAGGGCGTTTTGCCAGCGGCGTTGGCGGCCCGTGCTGCGGGACGGGCCCTGGTGGTGCCGCTGGCCAATGCCGAAGAGGCCTGCCTTGCATCCGGGCTTGAAGTGATCGCGGTCGAGCACTTGTTGCAGCTGGTGGCACATTTCGCAGCGCGTGAGGTGATTGAGCCTTATATCGCCAGCGGCTTATTGCAGTTGAGCAAACCTTATCCTGATCTGATCGATGTCCAGGGGCAGCTTTCGGCAAAGCGGGCGTTATTGATTGCCGCCGCAGGCAGCCACAATCTGTTGTTTTGCGGCCCGCCCGGTACCGGCAAGACCTTGTTGGCCAGCCGCCTGCCCGGGTTGTTGCCGCCGCTCAACGAACAAGAGGCGCTTGAGGTTGCGGCCATTCAGTCGGTGGTCAGCCATGTGCCGCTGAACTGCTGGCCACAGCGCCCGTTTCGTCAGCCTCACCACTCGGCCTCCGGCCCTGCGCTGGTGGGTGGCGGCTCAAAGCCACAACCCGGCGAGATCACGCTGGCGCATCACGGCGTGTTGTTTCTTGATGAGCTTCCCGAGTTTGATCGCAAGGTGCTGGAAGTCCTCAGGGAGCCAATGGAGTCCGGCTTTATCGTGATTGCCCGCGCCCGGGATCGAATGCGCTTTCCGGCGCGCTTCCAACTGGTCGCGGCCATGAACCCCTGCCCCTGTGGATATCTTGGTGAGCCCACAGGCCGCTGCCGTTGTACCCCGGAGCAGATCCAGCGGTATCGCAACAAACTTTCCGGACCGTTGCTCGACCGCATTGATTTGCATCTGACCGTGGCGCGCGAGACCACGTCGCTCAACCCGCCCCTTGCCTCTGGCGATACCACGGCCATCTCGGCGGCATTGGTGGCAGCAGCACGTGAGCGTCAGTTACAGCGTCAGGGGTGTGCCAATGCCTTTCTCGATCTGCCGGGGGTGCGTACACAGTGCCGGCTGAGTGAGGTGGACAACGCCTGGCTGGAGACCGCCTGCGAGCGGATGACGTTGTCGCTGCGGGCGGCACACCGGATATTGAAGGTGGCAAGGACCTTGGCCGATCTGGAGCAGCTGCAAGGCATTGAGCGCAGGCACCTGGCGCAGGCGTTGCAGTATCGGCCGGTAACAGGGTGATAGGCCCGGCTACTTCATTCGCTCCACCTCTGGCAGCTCCATCGCGGCGACTTCATGTTGCAGAAAGTCGCTCAGACGGCGCAGGCGCTCACCACCAGGACGGGTTTTTGGCCAGACCAGATAGTAATTTTCGCCGCTGGCCACGGCGGCCGGGAATGGCAGGCTAAGGCGACCCTGAGCAACGTCTTCGGCAACCATCAGCAAGTCGCCCATGGAGATGCCATACCCCCGGGCGGCAGCGATCATGCCCAGCTCCAGGGTGTCAAAAACCTGCCCGCCCTTGAGTGAAACCTGCCCGCTCAGGCCCATGCAGTCGAGCCAGCGGCGCCAGTCACGGCGATCGGGAGTGGGGTGCAGCAGTTCGGTGGCAGCCAGGCGCGTGACGTCCCAAGGCGTGTCGTCCTGTACGGCGGGCGCGCCGACCGGGATCAGCATCTCGGGAAACAACAGCGTGGCCTCCCAGTCAGGCGGAAAGTGTCCATTGCTTAGCAGTACGGCGCAGTCGAATGGCTCCTGATTGAAGTCCACATTGTCGATGTCCATCCAGGCGCTGGTCAGTTGCACCTCGTTACCGGCCTGCAGGTGGCGAAATCGGCTCAGACGGGCCAGTAGCCAACGCATGGTCAGGGTCGAGGGGGCCTTCATGCGCAAGGTGTCATCTTCGGCGCGTAAAGTGGTGCAGGCACGTTCCAGGGCGGCAAAGCCTTCGCGCACACCCGGCAGCAGCAAGCGGGCGGCTTCGGTGAGTTGCAGGCTGCGGCCATTGCGCTGGAACAACCGGCAGGCGAAATGCGCTTCCAGGGTCTTGATATGTCGGCTGACGGCGCTTTGGGTGATCGACAGCTCTTCTCCCGCTCGGGTAAACGAGCTATGGCGAGCTGCCGCTTCAAAGGCGCGCAAGGCATAAAGAGGAGGAAGGCTACGAGACATTGAGATTGTTCCTATCGTGTCACAGTCGGTGGTGAGAACTATAAGCTTACGCATGAGTTTTAGTCATGCTACGGATCGTTTTTATCCCTTTGCTTAAAACACTCAACGCGCCGAGAATCAGGCCTTTCAACGCACCTATAGAAATCTGACTGATGACCAAACAGCATCCTGCACGTATCGAACTCTGGGCAATCATGCGGCTGGCAGGGCCGCTGATCGCCTCTCAGTTGGCTCACATGCTGATGGTGCTGACCGATACGCTGATGATGGCGCGCCTGAGCCCAGAGGCTCTGGCTGGCGGGAGTCTGGGTGCGGCCAGCTACTCGTTCGTGTCGATTTTTTGCATTGGTGTCATTGCTGCCGTGGGTACGCTGGTGTCGATTCGCCAGGGCGCGGGTGACATTGAAGGCGCGACCCGTCTTACACAGGCGGGTCTGTGGCTGGCCTGGGGGCTGGCGCTGGGGGGCGCGGTGATGCTGTGGAATATCAAGCCGCTGTTGCTGTTGTTCGGCCAGACGCCCACCAACGTTGAGGCCGCTGGCCAGTTCCTGATGCTGTTACCGTTCGCTTTGCCCGGCTACATGACGTTTATGGCCCTGCGCGGTTTTACCAGTGCAATGGGCCGGGCCACGCCAGTGATGGTAATCAGCCTGATCGGCACTGTGGCCAACTTCCTGCTCAATTACGCACTGATTACCGGCATGTTCGGCCTGCCTAAGCTGGGCTTGATGGGCATCGGCCTGGTCACGGCGATTGTGGCGACCTTCATGGCGCTGGGCCTGGCCTGGCATATCCACCGTCATCCGGCCTACGACGCGTATCCGATCAGCAAAGGCCTGTCGCGGATCAATCTGACTTATTTGCGTGAGCTGTGGCGCCTCGGCCTGCCGATTGGCGGTACGTACGCGGTGGAGGTCGGGCTGTTTGCGTTCGCGGCGCTGTGCATGGGCACCATGGGCAGCACGCAACTGGCTGCGCACCAGATTGCGCTGCAAATCGTATCGGTGGCGTTTATGGTGCCGGCGGGCATGTCGTACGCCATCACCATGCGTATTGGTCAGCACTATGGCGGCGGAGACTTGCTGCGGGCGCGCCTGGCGGGCCGGGTCGGGATCGGCTGCGGTGCGGTGATCATGCTGGGCTTCTCTGTGGTGTTCTGGTTCTTGCCGACCCAACTCATCGGTTTGTTCCTGGATTACAACGATCCGGCGTTCCGCCCGGTATTCGAGTTGGCGGTGAGCTTGTTGGCGGTGGCTGCCTGGTTTGAGCTGTTTGATGGAGCACAGACCATCGCGATGGGTGCCATTCGCGGGCTCAAGGATGCCAAGACAACGTTTCTGGTGGGGCTGTTTTGCTATTGGGTGATTGGTGCGCCGATGGCCTGGATGCTGGCGTTTACTTTCGAGTGGGGCCCGACCGGGGTGTGGTGGGGCCTGGCACTGGGCCTGGCCTGTGCCTCGATCAGCCTGACGCTGGCGTTCGAGTGGAAGATGCGGCGCATGATCAAGCAGGAGCGCAAGGCGGCGAAAGTGGCGGGCTTGAGTGCGGCATAACCGCTTGGGAGAGGGTCAGGCTTTTGTGGGCGCGGGCTTGCTCGCGATGCAGGACCCGCGGTCTGTCAGGTAAGCCTGGGTGATGCCATCGCGAGCAAGCCCGCTCCCACAGATAGATCCCACCGTTTCACAGGTTATGTTGTGGGCTAGATCGCCTGCGGCACCTGCTGCTGAGCCCCAAACGTCAAGTATTCCACCAGATCCGCCAACGGCAGCGGTTTGCTGATGAAGTAACCCTGTACCTGATCGCAGCCAAAGTCGCGCAAAAGGGCAAGTTGTTCAGGGGTTTCGACGCCTTCGGCGACTACTTCCAGCTTCAGGTTATGGGCCAGGTTGATCATGGCGTGGACCAGCTTGCGGTTCTCTTCGCGGCCTTCCATGCCGCCAACAAAGCTTTTGTCGATCTTGAGCAGCGCAATCGGCAGGCTGTTGAGATGCACAAACGATGAGAACCCCGTACCAAAATCATCCAGCGAAAAACGCACGCCGAGTCTGCCCAGTGCATCCATCGTCTGCTTGACCAGGTCACTGCGCCGCATCACGGCTGTTTCTGTCAGTTCGAATTCCAGCCATTGCGCTTCAACACCGCGCTCGATGATCAGGCGGCTGAGGGTCGAGAGCAACTGGCTGTCCTGAAACTGGCGAAACGACAGGTTGACCGCCATGTGCAACGGTTCCAGCCCGCGTTCACGCAGCGACTGCATATCGCGAAGAGCCCGGGAGATGACCCAGTAACCCAGCGGTACAATCAGCCCGCTCTGCTCTGCAAGAGGCACAAACTCACTGGGCGCCAGCAGGCCACGCTCGGCGTGGCGCCAGCGTACCAGCGCCTCCAGCCCGACGATCTGCCCCGTGCCCAGATCCAGGCGCGGCTGGTAATGCAGTTCCAGTTCATCGCGGCGCAGGGCGCGGCGAAGCTCGCTTTCGAGGTCGGCCAGGCTGCGGGCATTGCGATTGATGCGTTCGTTGAAGACGTGGAAGGTGCAGCCCTGGGTGCTTTTGGCCTGCTGCATGGCGATATGCGCGTGCCACATCAGCGGGTCGGCCCCGGCGTTGGCCCGCGCATGGGCGATGCCCAGGCTGCAGCCAATCAGCAGGCTTTCGCCGTCGACCCAGTAGGGCTCAGCCATCACCTCGGTGATCCGCTCGGCCATCCACTCGGCACGCTCGGGCGCACGATGGGTATTGATCAAGAGCGCGAACTCGTCGCTTCCCAGCCTCGCCAACTGGTCGCCGGCTTCGAGCTGGCTTTTGAGGCGCGCCACCACCTGCAGGATCAGGCGATCGCCAGCCTGATGGCCCAGTGCATCGTTGGCGTGGCGAAAGTTGTCCAGGTCCAGATGGCCGAGGGCGATGCCGCGACCGTCACTTTCGGCCAGGCGCACTGCCAGCAGGGTCTGGAAGCCCTGACGGTTGGCGATGCCGGTCAGCGGGTCTTCTTCGGCCAGACGTTGCAGCGTGTGCTCGAGCACGCCGCGTTCGCGTACATGGCGCAGGCAACGGCGCAGGACATCGGGAGTCAGGCTGGTGCTGACCAGCCAGTCGCTGACACCCCGGGGTGACGTTGCAGGTTCGGTGTCGAGCAGCAAAACCGTGGGCAAGCGGCAGCGGCCCGCTGAAGGCTGCAGGTCCGCCGTGGTCAGGAGCAGCGCATTGCGATCGTTCTCGAACAGATGGCTGACAGATTCCCAGCTCGGCGCGGCTATCATGACGGCCGCAGTTCCCATGGGCGCCAGACATTCACGTAATAACGTTGCCCATGATGGCTCTTCGGCCAATAGCAGTAAACGCAAGGGTTCGACAGGCGTAGACAAGCTAGCTCCCTAGACTCTGCAAAAATTCGGGCGGTGGGCATTATGACGTGCCAGCAACCAATGGCAATGACACTGGTTATCAAATACGTATTTGCTGTATTAATCCTACGGTAGCTGCAAATACTCATGGCATCCTGCGCGAAAGTAACAAAAGCGGCAAATTAAGATGATGTGGCATGTCACACCGTCGCACAGAGGCAGCAATATTTGCTCAGCCTGTTAAAATGCCCGCCCTTTTTACACACGACCCCTGATCTCGTC
>NZ_JAYMYG010000002.1:0-385565 GCF_035830915.1 Pseudomonas sp. DSV-1
ATGCGTGATTTGATGGCGGAACTCAAGGAGCTGCGCCTGCACGGCATGGCCACGGCCTGGGCGGAGTTGACTGCGCAGGGTGAGTCGAACACAGCCTCGTCCAAGTGGCTGCTCGAACACCTGCTGGAACAAGAGCACACAGATCGCGCCATGCGCTCGGTGAGCCACCAGATGAACATGGCCAAGCTGCCGATGCACCGCGACCTGGCCGGCTTCGACTTCAGCGCCTCCAGCGCAGACGCTCGTTTGATCAGCGAACTGGCCAGTCTGGCCTTTACCGACACCGCGCAGAACGTGGTGCTGATCGGTGGGCCTGGCACCGGTAAAACCCACCTGGCCACTGCGCTGGCCGTGTCCGGCATCACCCGGCACGGCAAGCGCGTGCGCTTCTACTCCACGGTCGATCTGGTCAATCTGCTGGAGCGCGAAAAGCACGACGGCAAAGCCGGGCGGATCGCCCAAGCTCTGCTGCGCATGGATCTGGTCATCCTCGACGAACTGGGTTATCTGCCCTTCAGCCAGGCCGGCGGTGCGTTGCTGTTTCACCTGCTATCCAAGCTGTACGAACACACCAGCGTGGTGATCACCACCAACCTGAGCTTCGCCGAATGGTCGAGCGTGTTCGGCGACGCCAAGATGACCACCGCCCTGCTGGATCGGCTGACCCACCACTGCCACATCGTCGAAACCGGTAACGAGTCCTATCGCCTGCAACACAGTAGCTTGGCGGCCCAGGCCAAGATCAAATCACGGGAGCGAAAGCGTAAGGGCGGCCAGGAACCGGAGGACGATGAGCCGTTCTGATTTCATGGCGACGACGGCCTGCTACATGGCTGCGTGTGGCAGGTCTTAAACAACTGAACTGGGCTAGCGAAGGAGTGGGGGCAACAGCAGCTGCGCTGGTAGACTTATCCACAGTTGCTGGTAACAAAATCAGCAATCCGCCCTGGGTCAAATTTCAATCGGCAGGGTGGGTCAATTTTCCATCAGCGCCAACAGAAAGGGTCAAACATGGACACAGGCATACCCGAGCGGGATGCTCTCTACGGCTACTTGCGAGATGCCACACCAGACCAGCTGCAGGCTCTAGCAGAGTTAGGGACTTGGATGGAAAAGCATCATGAATTGTTGCTAACGGGCCGGGCGAATGGCATACGCATCGGGGCTACGCAAGAGGTCATCCAGTTTATGCTTCACACCCTCGACCCCGAATTGGCCGGGATGGTCGCAGGGAATTTGGTGCAACTCCCGAGCCGCTAGGAGAGGTAACACCAGGTACACCAAGTCCCTAACAATCACGGAAGCTCAGGTAATGAACAAAAGTCAGATCAGCGCCATAAAACAGCTTGAGACGGCGCTGAAGCTTTGCAAGCAATCAGGGCTGGCCTTGGTTGGAATTGACAGCGATCTCTTCGCTACGGTCGCTGACAGCGCGTTTAAAAGTGAGTGTAGGGCGCAGTCGAGTTGTGAGGCGATGCTAAGCAGATCCAATAGAGATCATGCAGGTACTGTGATGCTCGACACGAGCAAGGTTTACCTCGATAGCGGTGCGACTTAGGAGATTTGCCCCAATCAGCTTGGCATGCCGCTAAGACTCGCAAATCTAATTAACTCGGAAAAAAGATGGCCAACAGACGCTGTGCAGAAAGTCCTATCAATGCTGAATTCTCGTTGTGCGGCACTGCCTTTGATGCATACCACGAAGATGCAGATGCAGCATACGACGTAGCCAGTCCCACCGATTCAATCACTTGCCCTCGATGCTGCCAAATAATCAGCACGGTCAAGGCCATGCGAAACCGGCTCCGTCCCCGAAAGGGTGATGATGGCTACAGCGTTGAATGTTGAAGGAGCCGCCCAATGACCAACACTCCAACCAGCACCTCCAAACAACTTGCTTGGTTCAAGGCTTTTCGAGCCAGTACCGGCACTGAACCGATGGGGCAGGATCAATGGGAAGACGGCACTATGTCGTTCGCGGATGCCGCACAATACAGCCTCAAGTGTTTTGTGACCGAGGCAGAAGAAATGGCCCAAGGATTGGAACGCGCCCTCCAGCCGCTGATAGCGAGCGAGTAGCTCGCTTGTGTACAGAGCAATTGGAATAGCAGATTCCACCCTCAGCCCGAAATGTATCGGGCATTAGCTGTACCAGGTGCGCCTCTTGTTTCAGATCTGGAAGCGGCATTATTTTGAGCCCTGATATTCAGCATGATAAAAGCTGAGTAACCAACTCCCTCCTTACTCAAACAAGAGAAACCACCGTGCCACGCGATTTACTGTCCCGCGTAGAAGAAGTGCGCTCTTCGCGCCTGCTTGGAATCAGCCGAAAAAAAAATCTTCAGTTCGAAATGGCACCGCCTACAAAAGTTATGGGCTACTACTGGATCTACACTGACTACTCCATCGAGGAGCTTCAAACCTGCACGTCCTCATCGTTGAAAGAGTCAATCAACCTCTCACTCATGGCTAGACTGCATAGTGATCTGCCAAATATTTGCAGTCTGAAAAAAGACGGATTCAGCCTAGTTTACAATGGCATAGCGGGTTCAACGGGTGTACGCGAACGTCTCGGGCAACACTTTGGCGATGGCAAAGGCACGGGCGCATTGCACATCAAAGGTTCCAGCCTCAACGACGTCGCTCGTTGGCGCTATTCCTATGCAACCATTAGCCGCAAGGAAGCGACCAGACGCTGCAAGGAGCCGACTGCACCTGATGTTGAGAGCGACTACGCTCACGCCAAGCACGTAGAGCGCATCTGGAGACTCACACACGGCTGGCCACTGCTTTGTACCCAGTAACGATCAACGCACCAAGTGGCGACGCGTTGCGTCGGAGCGGGCAAAGCTGTTGGCCTATGAGAGGTCGCTGATGCAGGTCTCTGCCAGGCGCCCTCTCACCCCAGAGTTCTTTGGGCCCATGCAGTGGCTCAAAGCCGGGGCGAAAAAAAACCCGATGCGTGAGCACCGGGTTTAAAAGCAAAAATTAGAAGTTAGAAATCGCAAAGGACGATTGATAACGTCTGCAGTGTATTAGAATCAATGCTGCTAAGCATAGTCCTAATTACATAAATTTATAGGTGTAGGAAACGATGGCTCGGTTCTCATCTTGGCTACGAGTGTTTGGAAGGTCCGTGCGCCACATGGCGTTTTTCCAAGTGAAACCCAAGCCTTTTAGAGCCCCTTCCTGCAGGACATAGGCTACGGACAAGTCGCGCTCCCATTCGGATCTGCTACCACTTGTGGTGTCAATGTCATTACCCTTGAGGTAGACGGCATTCACGGTAAAGCCAGGCAGGCCCAGCGCCGCGAAGTCATAACCGTATCGCACTTGCCAAGTACGCTCGCCAGCACGGGCAAACTTCTGGATCTGCGAGTCGGTGATGGTGCTGTTTGACGATCCGTCACCTTGGTTCAACCATGGGAAGTCGCTATCGCCATTGGAGACTTGGTAGCCACCACCAAAGGTGTGACCTGCCACGGAGTAGAGCGCCAGGTAGCTGTAAAGATCGTTGTCGACTTTACCCTTCGTGGTGTTTCCACCGTAGTAACCGGGACTGAAGTAAGCAGGGTCATGGCTGTTGGCGCCATTGTCGCGGCTGCGGTAGTAGCGCAGGTCACTTTTCAGCACACCAGGACCAATTGCCCAGTTGTGCACAAGGCCCAAGAAGTTTTGCGAATAGAACTCTTTCAGCTCCCCGTAATAATACGACGCTGTGAGGTCTTTGTTGATTTTGTAGTCAGCGCCTCCGTAATAGAACTTGTTGCTGAATTTACCGGTATCGTAGTTCGAACCACCGTTGGCGTTGGCAATCGACAAGCCTTCGTTGTTCGTAGAGTTACGACCCTTGGCGTGCTCAAGCTTACCGACAGTCAAGGTCAGGTCTTTGATCTCATTGGACTTGATCTCCCCGCCCTGAAATGTCTGAGGCAGCAGTCGACCGTCATTGGTTTTCACAACCGGGTTATTCGGTTGAAGAGTACCAATGCGCAGCACTGTTTCAGAGATTTTCATCTTGCCAGTCACGCCCAGGCTGGCGAACTGACCGACTGCCTCATTGCCGTCGCTTGGGAAAACCGAGCCGCCAGCAGCGTTGCCGTTCAGGTTGCCGTGCTTGGCAGTGCTGGAGTCGAGTCGAATGCCATAGAGGCCAATCGCATCAACACCAAAACCAACGGTGCCTTGGGTGAAACCAGAAGCGAAGTTAAGGATGAAGCCTTGGCCCCACTCCTCAACTTTAGAAGGTTTGGCCGCGCCGTCGCGGTTGTCGTTATTGATGTAGAAGTTACGCGCAGTAAGCGTCGCAGTACTATCTTCGATGAAGCCGTGCTGCGCCGTGTCAGCGTGAGCACCGAGGGAGAGGCTTGCGAGACCGATGGCGGTTGCCAGCGAGATTTTGTTAGACATTACAGCTCCTTGAGTGCTTTTTTTTATGTACAGCTATTGGTGCATGGCACTAGGCCTGAATGCAGGACGGAGCATACATTGGATGAAAAATGTTACACAATGGATTTATCAATGTTTTAAATAAATTTATTTAAACAGTTTGCGCTGATACCATCCGGCATTGAATGAACTGTAGAAGGACCTGAATTTTGAGTAACACACTGATCTCAAACAAAGTCCCAACCCTCACTCCAGAGCAGCTGATTAGGCTCAAGCTCGATCTACAGAGCGGGATCAGCGGCAATACCTGGGCCATTGTTGAGGCTGTCTGCGTTCGTGGGCTATCAAAGGCTGAAGCAGCTAGAGAGCTGGGGACGAGCCCACAGAACGTGTCGGGTGCTATTAATCGAATCACTGCACATTTGAATGGATTTCCACCTGACTGGACACTGGTTCAGGAGTGGATGCCAAAGGACATGGCAGCAAGCCTAAGAAAGGACCTCAAGCGCTTGAAAGCTGAATTGGCCGAAGCAAAGAAACAACTTAATAAATAAATTTGTTTATAGTGTTTACATTGGTCGCAGCTATGGATAATATGGGGCCATCAGCGAGAAACAAGGCGCTGACCCAACCTCAAGGAGCTACACCATGAAAGCTTTGAAATCGCTGTTCGCTGCTGCCCTCTTGTCTGCCGTTGCTTTGTCCGCTACTG
Organism: Pseudomonas sp. DSV-1; assembly: GCF_035830915.1. Classification (NCBI taxonomy): domain Bacteria; kingdom Pseudomonadati; phylum Pseudomonadota; class Gammaproteobacteria; order Pseudomonadales; family Pseudomonadaceae; genus Pseudomonas; species Pseudomonas sp. DSV-1. Next base: position 5,102 of record NZ_JAYMYG010000002.1, read on the forward strand.
GCTGCGCGGCTTTGCAAGATCTGAACGCTCACGGTCAAGAGCTGCGCGCCAAAGATCCCGCTGCCTACTCCAAGTTGTCCGGCGACGACGAGTACTTCTCTCAGAATCCTCAGTATTCGGTACACGGGTCGTAACAACCCGCTGTACCCTCCCCGCCCAGCATCACAAAGCCATTAGGCGCACTCTTTATTTGCAAGGAGCTACACCATGAAAGTTCTGAAATCTCTGTTTGCCGCTGCTCTCGTTTCTGCCGCTGCTCTGTCCGTTACAGGCTGTGCTGGTCTGCAAGACCTGAACGCCCACGGCCAAGAGCTGCGCGCCAAAGATCCTGCTGCTTACTCCAAGTTGTCCGGCGACGACGGCTACTTCTCGCAGAACCCGCAGTTCAACGTTCATGGGTCTTAAGGTGATTTAAGGGGGCTTTATGTTTAAGGTACGCCGAGAGCTTGCCTCACCCCTTCTCCTTCTTGCAGTGCTAGCCGTTACAGGCTGCGCTGCAATGTCCAACGGACTGACGCACATCCAAGATCTCAGGGAGTGCCAGCCAAGCCCACAAGGGCCAGCTCTGCTTACAGAACATGGGGGTTGGGATCATCGCTCCGTTGATGAGGTGCGATGCACCAATGAAGAATTGAAGGCTGTGAAAATTGCTAGGGATGGTCTGAAGTAGCCATGTATTTCCCCGGCATACCACCTAGCGCAACTTTTAAACTCGCCAAATGATCAAAAAACAATCAATTCGACGAGTATTTCTTACGTTTTCGCCACCCGGACCCCACTCCGGTGGCCATTTCCCGCATTACAGGCGCACCTCTCCTGCATTCGTCAGTAAATGTCGGCGCGCCATCCACAGGTTCGACAGAGCGAACAGTGTCACCAGTTGCGCCGTGTTTTTGGCCAAGCCGCGAAAGCGCACCTTGGTGTAACCGAACTGGCGCTTGATTACCCGGAACGGATGCTCGACCTTGGCGCGCACCTGAGCCTTGGCCTTTTCAATCTTGCGCTTGGCTTTGTACAGCACGCTGCGCTTATCGAGTTTTTTGTAGGTGCTGCGGCGTGCCGCCACCTGTCAGATAACTTCACGTCCTTCATGCTCGGGCCGCTTTTCGACACCGGTGTAGCCTGCATCGGCGCAGACCACGTTTTCGTCGCCATGCAGCAATTTGTCCACCTGGGTGACATCCGCCACATTGGCCGCCGTGCCCACTACGCTGTGCACCAGACCCGATTCGTCATCGGCGCCGATGTGGGCCTTCATGCCAAAATAATACTGGTTTCCCTTCTTGGTCTGGTGCATTTCCGGGTCGCGCTTGCCGTCCTTGTTCTTGGTCGAACTGGGCGCATTGATCAGCGTTGCATCGACGATGGTGCCCTGGCGCAGCGACAGGCCGCGGTCGCCCAGATAGCCATTGATGACAGCGAGGATGCCGGCCGCCAGCTCGTGTTTCTCCAGCAAGCGGCGGAAGTTGAGAATGGTGGTTTCGTCGGGGATGCGCTCCAGGTTCAGCCCGGCAAACTGGCGCAGGATCGTGGTTTCGTACAGCGCTTCCTCCATCGCTGGATCGCTGTAGCCGAACCAGTTCTGCAGCAGATGCACACGCAGCATCGCCATCAACGGGTAGGCCGGACGGCCACCTTCACCCTTCGGATAATGTGGCTCGATCAAAGCAATCAAGCCCTTCCACGGCACCACCCGATCCATCTCGATCAGGAACAACTCCTTGCGGGTTTGCTTGCGCTTGCCAGCGTACTCGGCGTCGGCGAAGGTCATCTGCTTCATCGGGAAACTCGGTGGGTGGGGTCGCGGTATTTTGCCAAATCAGAAAGTCTTTTTCAGAGTTTCCCTAGGCTGACAAGCCAAGCGCTGGATCGCAACCATCCATCACCTTATCCAGCTAGATCTGCCTCCTCCAATAAGTGCCGCACAAATCCCGGCGGGTGCAGATTTCCGGGAGGTTTGCGCCAGATCAGTTGGAGACGCTTTTCAAGCCCCGGGATGGGAAGAGCTACCAGCGCGCCACTGCGAACTTCGTCTTGTACTGCGGAAGCCATCACCAACGACACGCCGAGTCCCGCCCTCACTGCTTGTTTGACTGCCTCGGTGCTGCCTAGCTGCATACCGCTGCGAGGCACGCCCAGTTCGCCAAAGTATTCGGTCAGAAGCCGTCCGGTACCGCTACCCGGTTCACCTCCCAGCATCGGCAGGTCCACCAGACGATCACGTTCTATGCACCCTGCTTCAGCCAGCGCATGGTCGGGGCTGACGATAAGCACCAGCGGCTCGACCCGCCAGAGGCGGTGTTCGAAGTCGGGGTGAGGTAGCCACCATTCCATGATCGCGGCGTCGAGCTGGCCCGCCAGTAGCTGGTCGGCCACATCCGGGTTGGCGGCGATGCGCAGATCCACCTCGCCCCTCTCATTTGCGGTCGTCAGATAGTTGCGCACGAATGGCTGGAGAAGGTAGGTGCCGATGTTGGAGCTGGCCCCGACGCGCTCACGATTGCCATGCAGGGCTTCTAGCGCCCGGGCGTGCATGTCGAGCAAGGCGGTCGCATGCGGCATGAAGGCCAGCGCCCGTGTGGTAGGCTGGCAGCCGCTACGACTGCGCTGCACCAGCGTTACGCCGACCTGCTCTTCAAGCTTCTGCAAGTGCTGCGACACCGTCGGCTGGGCCAGCCCCAACGCCCTCGCCGCGCTCTGAAAACTGCCTGTTTGAACGATCGCTACCAGGCTCTTCAGCCAGACCGGATTCAACATGCGGCAGGCTCGGCCTTGGGCAGACGGTTCGCAGCGTTGATTGGGCGCGCACCTGCCAATACCTGGATGATGTTCTGCGCTGCACAACGTTCAATCTCCAGGCGCACCGCGCGCACTGCCGACCCTATGTGCGGAGTGAACAGCGTATTCGGATGCGCGAGCAGCGCAGGATCGATCAGCCGCGGCCGGTCCGCGCGAGCCCAGTCTTCCATTTCGAATACATCCGCCGCATACCCGCCGAGCTGGCCTCGCTCAAGCGCCGCGAGCACGGCGGCTTCATCCACTACCGAACCACGACAGGGGTTTACAAGCAGAGCGCCCGGCCGTACGAGGGCAAGCAGCTCGGCGTTGACCAGATGCTGGGTATCGGCATTCAAGGGAAGCGCCAGCAGGATGAAGTCCGAGCTGGCGAAGAGTTCGCTGCACGCCACCTGGCGCAGGCCGAGCCGTTGCTCGGTTTGTGTATCCAGAGCCTTCGCCTCGTGGTACTGCAGGGTCGCGCCCCATCCCTGCAAGCGATCAGCCATGGCCAGTCCGATGGCGCCCATGCCAAGGATGCCGACCGTAGCGTTATCCAGCCCCGTGCCGTAGAACTGTGATTGCCAGCCCTGGAACTCGCCAGAGCGGACGAACGCATCTGCTGCCCGCAGATGCCGCCCCAGCCCCACCGCCAGTCCGATCGCCAGCTCGGCAGTCGGGACGGTCAACAGATCAGGCACGAAGGTCAGCCAGACCCCGCGGGCAGTACAGGCGTCCACATCGAAATTGTCGAAGCCCTTGAGCGCGCAGCCGACTACACGCAGCTCAGGGCAGGCTTGAAGAAAGTCTGCATCGACCCGATCGGGCATGAACACCATCATCGCCTGAGCATCGCGGCAGCGGCGCAGAATTTCCTCGCGCGTCAGCGTGCTGTCGGTCTGGTTGGTCATCAGCTCGCAATGTGGCGCCAGCAGTTGCAGGATCTCATCGTGTACTCGGTGAGTTATAACGAGTTTCGGCAGCATGGTTTGTCCTATTTGAAATGTTTGCGCAGCACGCCACTGAAGGCGTCTACTAGCGTGACCATGGCCAGGATGACCAGCAGGATTGCTGCAACCTCCTGGTACTGCATGATGCGCAGCGAGCCCATGAGTTCGAAGCCGATACCGCCGGCGCCAACCATGCCCATCACGGTGGAGGCGCGAAAGTTGTATTCCCAGCGGTAGATCGCCACGTCGGCGAACTGCGGCGTCACCTGTGGCAAAACCGCGTGCAGCAGCACTTGCATCGGCGTAGCCCCCGCCGCCCGAGCGGCTTCCACCGGCGCTTCGTCGACGTGCTCGATGGCCTCGGCGAAGAACTTGCCGACCATGCCGACCGAATGCAGACCCAGGGCAAGCACGCCCGGCAAGGCGCCGAACCCTACGGCTGCAACGAAGATGATGCCCATGATCAGCTCCGGCACCGACCGCAGGGCATTGAGCAGCACCCGGGCAACACCGAACACAAGGGGGTGCGGCGCCGTATTGCGCGCTGCAACGAAGGCCACCACCAGCGAGAACACCACTGCGATGGCCGTACCGGCGATGCTCATCGCCAAGGTGTCGATCAAGGGGCGAATCCAGCTTCGATAGCCCGAAAAGTCTGGCGGCATGGCCTCGCCTGCCAGGGTCGCGATGGAGGGCAGCCCGTTCAGCAGCGTGGTGGCATCGAGCAGCCCCACGTACCAGCAGGCCAACAGCACCACTCCGAATACAATCGCCACCTGCCCCAGCTGGCGCCACCAACCGAGGCCGAAGCCTCGAAGGATGTGCTCGCGTTGCTCTGCAGGCAGCGCCTGCACGTCGTAATGAGAAGACATATCGGTGCTCACATCGTGGCGAAGTCGAGGCCGAGCAGCGATCCCATGTTGCGGATCACATCGTAGTCGGCGTCGGTGATTGGCGCGAAGGCCTCGGCCTTGAAGTTGCGCAGCACTTCGGGATCGTCGATACCGACGAATACATCCCGCACCTTGGTTTTCAGCTCGGGGCTCAGGTTCGAGCGCATCGCCCAGGGGTACTGGGGGTATTCGCCGCTGTAACCAAGTACTTTCACCTTGCTCGGATCGATCAGGCCACGTTCGGCTGCGTGATTGAAAATTACCTCCGACAGCCCACCCGCATCGGCGTTGCCGTTCGCCACGTTGACGGCAACGGCGTCATGCGTGCCCACAAAATGTTGTTCGTAGTCCTGCCCACCCGTCAAATCGGCCGTCTCAAGAAGCACGGTTTTGGGAATCAAATGGCTGGACGTCGATGCCCGGTCACCATAGGCCATTCTCTTGCCCTTAAGGTCGGCATACTCATTCACGCCTGACGCCACATTGGCGATAATCACCGAGCGATAGGTCGGCTTGCCGTCGATGACCATGGCAGCGAAGGGCTCGATGTCGCTTTTGCTTTTGGCCATGACGTAGGACAGCGGACCGAAATACGCCAGGTCGATACGGCCAAAGCGCATCGCCTCAATCATCGAGGAATAGTCGGTGGTTACGATCAGCTGCACCTTCTTGTCCAGATGCTCTTCCAGATAATCCTTCAGCGGCTGGTTACGCTTGATCAGCTCGGAGGCGTTTTCGTCCGGCAGCAGGGCAACCTTTAGCACATCCGGATCGGCATCGGCCGCTAGGGCGGACAAACTTGAAACAGCGGACAGCAAGCAAGTCAATAAGAGCGCGGATAAGCGTTTCATCGGGACATCTCCAGTGAAGGTTCGAGCATGACAGGTGGTTCAGCCGGAGCATTCGCTGGCTGAGTCGTAGAGCGGCCTGCATAGATGCGCTCAAGCTGCGCATCGGTGAGTTCCGAGGGCGCGGCATCGAAAACGATCTGAGAATCGGCCAGCCCGACGACGCGATCGGCGAAGCGGCGGGCATATTCGAGTTGATGCAGCGAAACGATGGCGGTGATGCCGTCTTCCTTGCAGATGTCGCGCAGCAATCCGAGAACACGGACCGAAGTGGCCGGGTCGAGACTGGCTACCGGCTCATCGGCCAGAATGATCGCCGGCTGTTGCGCTAGCGCACGCGCGATGCCTACCCGCTGCTGCTGGCCACCGGACAGTTTGTCCACCCGGCTTAGCGCCTTGTCTGCCAGACCGACCCGAGCGAGGCAACTGAGCGCAATCTCCTGATCGGCACGCGGCAGAGGAAACAGCGAGCGGAGCGTGTTGTGAAAGGCCAGCCGACCGGTCAGCACATTAGCCAGTGCGCTTTGACGTTCGATTAGCTGGTGGTGCTGAAAGATCATGGCGGTACGCCGACGATGCTGACGCAAGGCCGAGCCGCTGCCGAGTTCACCGAGTTCGCTGGTGACACTGCCGCCAGTGGGCGTGACGAGTCGATTGAGACTACGGAGCAAGGTCGACTTGCCTGCGCCCGAGAGACCAAGCAGCACGGTGAACTCACCACGCCGAAATGCAATCGAGGTATCGCGTAGGGCTGTCACGCCGCCTGGATAGACGACGCTCAACCGGTCGACCCGCAGCACGGCGTCCTGTATCGGATGGGGCGTCATTTGATCACCTTTCGCAATATTGCTGGCCGCACAATTGCGGTTCGCGATGCAAAGGGTAGAAATTCCTTGTTACCGCACTGCTTCTAAAGGATGACATTTCGATGAATACTTCGAATCTGCCGTAGCGGGGCGGCAAGCGAAGCCGTGGAAGAACGGGCGCAACGTAGCGTCTTTCTTCACGCGGGATACAGGAGGCTTTGATTGATACTGCTGCGGATTCGCTACAGTAACGTTGGGCCAGAACGTAATGCCATCCAAGCAAGAGAGCGCACACTAGCGGACTATAGGAGACATTCTATTCTTGCCCGTCGATTGACCTAGGCCGTTATGTGGCTGGTCGAAACCTTCAGGTGCCGCCCAACTAGACGTCTGTTGTCGCGCCCAAGCTGGGAGTGCCCACGGTTGGTGATCGTGTCGCGCAAACCGTGGTCAAGCTTCTCATCGAGCCGGAGCTGGACTCGATCTTCCACTCGGACTCCTATGGGTACCGGCCGGGACGATCAGCGAAGCAGGCGGTGGCGATCACGCGTGAGCGCTGCTGGCGATACGACTGGGTGGTGGAGTTTGATATCAAGGCAGCCTTCGATCAGATCAATCATGGGTTGCTGATGAAGGCGGTGCGCCTGCACATCAAGGAGGACTGGATACTTCTGTACATCGAGCGGTGGCTGGTTGCGCCGTTCGAAACGGATCACGGTATGCGCGTCCGACGCGAACGCGGCACCCCGCAAGGTGGAGTGATCAGTCCCCTCCTGATGAATCTGTTCATGCACTATGCCTTCGACACCTGGATGCAACGTACCAGCCCCAACTGCCCGTTTGCCCGCTACGCCGATGATGCGGTGGTGCACTGCCGCAGTCGAAAGCAAGCGGAGTACGTGATGCGCTCCATTGCTTCACGGCTGGCTGCCTGTGGCTTGACGATGCACCCCGAGAAATCGAAGGTCGTGTACTGCAAGGACAGTAACCGTCGCGCAGGTTATCCGCATGTGAGCTTTACCTTCCTCGGCTTCACCTTTAGGCCGAGGAAGGCGCTCAGCAAACAAGACCAGCTCTTCACGAGCTTCCTTCCGGGAGCGAGTGCGGATGCCTTAAAGCGGATGCGGCAAGCGGTACGCAGGTGGCGACTCAATCGCCAAACCCACGTGACGCTGGTCGACGTGGCTCGGCTCTACAATCCAGTGATACAGGGGTGGTCGCAATACTATGGCTCGTTCTATCGGACAGCCATGCTTGGCATCTTCCAGCACATTGACCGCGCGCTTGAACGCTGGGCCCGACGAAAATACAAGGCTCTTCATAGGCGCAAGCGGCGCATTAGCCAATGGCTGGACAAGATGCGGACTGTGGTACCCCGGCTGTTTCATCACTGGCGAGTGACCGGGCAGCAAGGTTGGATAACGGGAGCCGTATGACGCGAGAGTGTCACGTACGGTTCTGCGAGCGGCTGCGGGGGCAGTTCCCGCGGCCGACTCACCACTTCGGCATGAAGGCGCACATCGGTGTCGATGATGAGTCGGGCTTGGTGCACAGCGTGGTGGGCACGGCGGCCAACGTGGCCGATGTCACCCAGGTCGATAAGCTGCTGCACGGCGATGAGAACATGGTCGGTGCCGACGCGGGTTACACCGGCGTCGAGAAACGCCCTGAACATGAAGGCCGGGGGGTCATCTGGCAGATCGCCGCCCGCCGTAGTACTTACAAGAAGCTTGATAAGCGCAGTGCTTTGTACAAAGCCAAGCGCAAGATTGAGAAGGCCAAGGCTCAGGTACGAGCCAAGGTCGAGCATCCGTTCCGGGTGATCAAGCGCCAGTTCGGTTATGTGAAGGTGCGCTTCCGTGGTCTGGCGAAGAACACGGCGCAACTGATGACGCTGTTCGCGCTGTCGAACCTGTGGATGGCGCGCCGACATTTACTGGCGAATGCAGGAGAGGTGCGCCTGTAATGTGGAAAATGGCTGCCGCGAGGTGCTCGCGGCGGCTAAAAACACAGAAATAAGCGGGTGATCTGAGCGTTTTTGATCGATTTGCCGCTTTTAAAATCGGCAGGGGCTGAAGTCAGCCAGAAATACACAACTACTTCAGACCATCCCTAGAGAATTACGAGAATCAAATTCGCTTGTGCAGTAGGTCTGCCAGGCACCATAAAAGCCCCGCCGAAGCGGGGCTTTTTGTTAGCTCTGTTTTAGGCAAGGTTCATCATTTGCAGATGGTAAATATCTGTAAACCGAAGTCGGTGAAACACCTAATCGCATGGCCACTTCTTTCCTGCTAAATCCGCTATCTAAAAGGCTTTGCGCCTGCACACACATCTCGTCGGTCATGATGCGCTTTCTGCCTCCAATACGGCCCGCCGTTCGAGCCACAGCCAACCCGGCCAAGGTACGCTCGACGTTCCGTTCAAGCTCGTAAACAGCCGTAGCCGCTTTGATGTTGAACAGAAACCTGCCATTAGGCGTGCTCGTATCAATCTGCTCGATCAGGAACTGAAGGTTCACCCGTTTATGATTCAGTAAGTAAGACAGGTCTATCAAACCTTTCATCGTGCGCCCCAGCCTATCTAAGCTCCAGGCAATCAGGGTGTCTCCTTGTGACAAAGCCCGAATGGCCTTTTTGAGGCCGGGATTTTTATGGGACTTCCCGCTGGCCTTATCCGTATATATTTTCTGGCATCCTGCCTTCTCTAATGCAGCAATCTGAAGATCCAGATTCTGTTCTGTTGTCGAAACTCTGGCATACCCAATTAACATGTAAAGCACCTTGCAACCATACAGATAAAGCGGTTAAGTCTACCCTAAACGACCGTTTCAGCTAACGCCTCTACTGAGGTAAGTTTCGCAAACCTAAAACCTACTATCATAAGTTTTACGTCATCCTGCAACCTAGGTAAATTCGGGACTTTCAAGAATACAGTATGCTTGGATAACTCAGGAAATAGAAACGGGAAGGAGAATACAGTTTACTGGTCAGCTATTAATGCTGCTAGGTACACTCTTTATGGTACCGATAACTATGTGTTCTATTCTGGGCCTAACACTGAAGCAAACCTAGTTGGAAAAATAAATCACTACATATCTGCATTTACTTTAAGGGCTTATTCTAATAACTCCCCTGACTCCCCATTTATCGATATAAAATACGTTCCTAAAATCATGGATACTACACCTTCTGAACCTTCTGGCTAAAAGTACATCCAGACTCAAGCCTAGCTAGGATGCTAGCTAGGCTTCCCCATTAACAAATCAGCCTGTTTGGCAATAGCACGCGCCATCCAATACCCTGATATTTAGTTTGGCCTCACTATATTGGCCACCATTATAAGATCGAAGGGTCCATGTAAATGTGCCTCCAATTCTTGCACCTCCTGGATACCAGTCACTTTGATTGAAATACATCCATTGGTTTAATACATAGCTTGTTCCTGAACCCTGATACCATACTTTTCCATTGGGTGCTATTAGTTCATACCTGTCTGCGCCGGAAGCGGTCCAACTAAATATATTGTTCCCTACATAACGTAGACTTTCACCATCAACAAGTAGAACGCTCGCTCCACCCATATAACGATTATCACTGTACTCAGAGAATGAATTTACGATGGGTTTCGAATTTGCGAAAGTGACCTCAGTAGAGGCGTTACCAGAAACGGTCGTTTTTGCGAAAATCGTCGAAACCCCAGTCGTAGCGCCCGCAATCGTTGCGGTTGCCACCCCTGCAGCGTCCGTGTACGACATCCCACCGCTGAGTGTGTTTAACGTAGCGGACCAGTACACGGCCTGACCTGCTGGCAGGATGTTGTTGTAAGCATCTCTGACAGTTGCAAAGAGGCTGGCCTTGGTCCCGTCGGCAGCAACCGTTGAAGGATTGGACGTCAGACTGACCACCCGCGAAGTCGAGGCATCAGCTAGAAGGCTCACGTTCCCGCTCGATGATCCCGCAACGGCAGAGGCGGTAACACTCGCCAAGCCAGCGACAGTGCCGCGCAGAGTCACCACCGATTGGCCTGTGGCATTGGTAACCGAACTGGTTGAGGATAGGGTTCCTCTTGTTGTCGACCAGGTAGTGGGTATACCGCCGCCCACTAGGTTCCCATCCGTATCCTTGACCGTGGCCACCAAGGTGCTTGTCGCGACATTGTTTGCCGCGATTTCAGGTGGTGTCGCAATCACACTGACAACACGGGCGGTTTTCTTTGCCCACTCGGTGTTGGAGCAGCCATTTTCGGTGGGCTCCCATTTTTCATGCTTGGCCACATCGCAACCGGGGTTGCCGGGGTTAATGTCAATTGACATCCCTGGCACATTTATAGCCTGCAGGATGTCAGCACTATTTTCCTTGAGCTGGGCAGCAAGAACCCCCCCGCTAAAGCAAAGAAGCAGCGCCCCAATTTGGGCACCTCTTCCGAGTCTGTGACGTATTTTCATGTTGTAGATCCATTAAATTTAAGGCCAGTCATCTGTCAAAGGTGAAACGCAGGCCTTGGGGCACCCACCGTCCTGTGGGCAGCATTTCCTAGGCCTGAAACAAACCATCTGCATTAGAATAACAACGTATGATTATATTGCACCTTGTCATGGCGCAAAACGCTCGCACCTTGAGGCTGCCCCTCGCCTGCGGGGCGTGAAAAATTACGGTACGACCACAGGAAATTTGGACATGGTTAGTCGCTTGACCTTTGGCTTGCTCATGAGCTTGATGATGGGCGCCAGCGCCTGTTGGGCTGACACTCGGTATGAAGGGCAGGTGGTGCGCGTTTTAGATGGCGACACCATTGATGTTCTTTCGGGTGCAAGTCAGCGCCAGCGCGTCAGGCTTGCAAATATTGATGCCCCAGAAAAAGGACAACCTTTCGGGCAAAAGTCGAAGCAGAATTTGCTGAAACTCGTAGCGGGGAAATCAGTTGAAATCGTACAGACGGGACGCGATCAATACGGTAGAAGCATAGGCAGGGTGTTGGTTAATGGCAGAGAAGCCAATGTTGAACAGGTTCGGGCTGGGCTCGCATGGGTGTACAGCCGCTACAATCAGGACCCAAAATTACCGAGCATTGAGAAGGAAGCACGCGTTCAGAGAACCGGTCTGTGGGCTGACCCTTACCCTGAAGCTCCTTGGGACTTTAGACGTAAACCCCGCACGGAAAAATGAACCTGACTGACCCTAACCGTTTATGGCGAAGAAGATTTATGCGTCCACCCGAAGTCACTATTGAGCAAATCATCCAGGCAGGTAGTCATCTGGAGGAAAACGGCAAAAAAGTTACTGGATCTTCTCTACGCACACGAATTGGTTCGGGCAATCCAGCCCGCTTGCTGAAAGTGTGGAACGAAGCCTCTGTAACTAGCCGTGCTGGCGCTGTCACAGATAAGGTGAGTTCCAGAGCGCCTCAAGAGGGCCATGAAGAAGCTCAGGGCCTTATTGCACGCAAAGATGGCGCCGCACTCAGTGAGCGGCTTGTGGCCGCGCTCAAGCTCCTTGCTGCGGCTCAACTAAGTGAAGAAGCGCTAACCGCTAAGCTTCATCACTGCCAAGTGGTTACCGATGCGGTAACAGATCAGTTGAACAGAACTAAGCTGCGCTGTGCCGAGCTGGAAGGCAGAGAAAAGCTACATCAGGAACGCATAGCAGAGCTGCACTCCCGTGTAGACGAGCAGCGCGGGGAACTACATCGCGGATCTCAAGCAAGAATAGCGCTTCAGAATGCACTTGAGGCGCTTATCGGGCGAGAAAAAACTGATTAGTTGGTTATCAAAAACGACCGTTTCTGAAGCCGCCAAAACTGTGGTGACATTTGAGAACCAGAAACCAAAAATAATTAGCCTCAAGGTAACATGCTTCATACCAGGCAAATATGGTGGTTACAAACAAAACACAATATGTGATTACGGTGGCCACATGTATAGTCCTGCTGCTCTAAATACTATTAGTTGGCAGGCGGAAAACGCAGACCGCTATGAGTTGTGGAACGGCGTTAAATTTTTGTACAACGGGACTAACACTCAATGGATTCCACCTGATGGTAGTTATGGTTATTTTTATCCTTTCGTCCTTAAAGCGTTCAAAGGAACCACTATGACAACCATTTCAGTTAATCCTGATGCGTTCGACGCAGACCCTTGCGGGGGATATAACTGTAATGGCGGTTAATTAGCTATAAAGAAAAGCCCGTAACCGGGCTTTTCTCAATTAAGACTTAGGAGTTTCTAGCGTAAAACTAATTCTGCTGCCTCAGAATCGCTTCTTTTTCAATTTCCAACCATCCTGATCCGCGTTGTTTTTCCATTATAATAGCCACACCGCTAAGAGCAGCAAGCTCAACCTTTGCAAGATTGTGCCCCATATCCCCTGCCAAACTAAAAAGCGCATACGCCTTAGCTTCATCATTTGTGCCATGCCTGACAAGCATAAGTGCACTAGCCTGTTGATAATACGATTCACTGTTCGTTGGCTCAGGCACACCAAGGTTTGGCCCGAGAGATTTTAATAATCTTTGTGCGGCAACATCGTTATTTCCACTCGCGAATTCTAAAGGTGTAACAGCTTCAGCCGTCCTCCCTTGCTGTATAAAAAGTTTACCTAAGGCTAGCGCTGCTGGGGTATCACCAGATTTAAATGCCTGTTCCAGGTAAAGCTCGCCTTTGGCAGGATCATTCAATTTGTAGTCACTGTACAAGTTTGCATAAAGCGAACCGAGTTCGCGTTGAGTCCGAATGCTCTGCTCAGCGAACATTTCCATTACAGCCACGCCACCCATAAGATTCTGCTCGTAGCCACCCTGCCCCTTTATCATTTGCCAGCCAACAACGCGGGATGCTTCCGGATCATCCAAGCTTACGGCTGCAAGGAGATGCTCCTGCGCCAGCTGTAAATTGCGAGGACGGTCCACGCCTTCGGTGAATACCTTGGCAAGCTCATAGTGCGCCTGTCCGCTACCGTACGAGGCAGCAGTCTCCAGATACTCAAGTCGCGCAATACGATCTGTCGAATTCATGGCGAGTGCCAGGTTTTGCCGCGCCTGCTCCGCCAGCGGATCAGGGCCAGCTGGGAGGATTGGCAGCCAGTCACTGTCGTTGGTTTCGGTAGGCGCCAACTGTTGGGCTGGAGGATCAGTTGGGTTTGGTTGAGAGGTATAAACCGTCTCTTCGGATGCCTGCCCCTCTCCTTGCTGTAGGAAAAGAGGAAGTTGCCGAGGGGGTTGAGGTGGGTTAACGCACCCTGAGAGAGCTACGTTGGCCAGAATGATTGCAAGAGCTGCAAGGCGGAGACTCATGAAGGCACCAGGGTATGACTTTCACCCACCGGTCTGTAGCAGCGGGCTCAAACCGTTAATGGAAAGCGAGCGCATGCATAGGCAGCGCTATCAGTGAATTCCACTATATAGAATGTTCTTAAACATTGCCAAAGCATCAGGGACGGATACCAATTGCTACTCAAAGCGATCAGCATGGCTGATTGATAGCGATATTTGGTATCAGTTCCGAATCTGAAACAAGCGTCAAATCTGCAGCTTTGAGGCCAGCAATGTTGTACTCACGAGCCAAATGATTGTAGGTGCTCACCAGAATCGTGTGGACCTTGGAGTAAAGATCAACGCTGGTTTCGGCGATAGACAATTCCGGATTCAGCTTCTTGTGCTGATAGGTAGCAACACGCAGATAGGCTCGAAGCTTGTTCGTTTTGGTATCAATCTGGGTAACCCCTGAAATGTACACAGCAAGCCCCAGGGCATCACACCGAAGCTCAACAGCATTACGGGTGAACTGGCGCGCACTGCGCATTTCGTCGATCAAAGCCCCGCAGGCATGGGTTACGGTGCCATCTTGAGCGCGATAGGTCAGCTCGTTATACGCACCGTAAGAGATACCTTTGGGTTTAATTTCGCCCTCATCCACCCAGTACCCACCAATGTCCTCTCTGAGGATTTTGGTGAAGCTGGTTTGGATGGCGTTGATTGCACTTTGCGCTCCAGGTGTCCGGCGTTGACCATTCTTGGCTGCAGGTGCTGGCATCCCTACGACGTTGTTTTTTGAACTGCTCATGGCGTCGGCCTCCAGGCCAAGTTATTTGGTAGCCGCACATGGCGCTAAGCAATGTGCGATCATAATGTGATGGCACTATAGGATTGCGCTAGCGAATAAATCAAGTACCTGGCATATTTTGAGTCATGGAAAACCACATGGTTTAATAATACTCTACGTGACACACGGGATCAGGGCAGCCAACAATGCAGGGTTATTTTGTTAAAAAACTAGGCGCCAATAGAGGCAAACCCCGTATCTGGCTTGAGAACCTTGAAGTCTCTTCTGCTGGAATGAACGTGGGTGACCGATATGACGTCAAGCTCAAGGGTGGCGTGGTTACCCTTCAGGCAAACCCAGATGGGTCACGCGTTGTGAGCAAAAGCGCAAAAACAACCCGATCAGGCGAGCCGATCCCCATTATCGACATCAACAGCAAAGAATTGCTGGCGCTCTTCTCTGGCATGGATGCAGTGCGGCTTGTCCAGCGCCAGGGTCAGATTTTCCTTATGCCCTTAGCCAGCGAGGTTAGAAAAAAGGAACGCCTCAACCGTCTTAATCACAAGCTACAGCACAACATTCCGTTGCAGATTGGCAGCCTTTCACATGGCGGCGGTCTTCTCTCGAAAGCTGTCCATGAGGGCTTTCATCAGGCGGGTATCCGCACCGAAAAAGGAATCGTTAACGAGATCCGTCAGAATTTGATCGAGCACGCTTCGGAAGCGCCTGAATGGACGAGCAGCACAATACCGATTGCTGCGCCTATGCAAGAGCTAGCATTTGATGACGCATCAATGCGAATCCTGCCAAAACAGGATGGGATGGAACTGGGGCTGCCTTGCAGCGGGGCCAGTGTAAGTGGTCGGGCGAAGCGCGGGACCGCCAAAGCTGAGGACCACCCGGATGTAGGGCACCTCGTAGTCGCCGCCCTGATGATTCTGGCCAAGACCAACCCTGCATTCATCCTGTTCGAGAACGTTGTCCCGTACAGCAGCACTGCGAGCGCTTCTATTTTGCGCAATCAACTGCGTGACTTGGGTTACGAGACGCACGAAACAGTCTTGAAGGGTGAAGACTTTAACGCCATGGAGCCTCGCAAGCGCTGGTGCATGGTAGCTGTGACTAAAGGAATGCACTTCGACTGGGAAATGTTACAGAAGCCCGAAAAAAAGGACCTGACCTTCTCTGAAATTATGGATGACATCGCGCTCGACGACCCCATGTGGAGCGTAATGCAGGGCCTTAAAGATAAAGAAATCCGTGATCAAGAAAACGGAAAAAGCTTCAAGATGCAGGTTTTTAACGAAGAATCGCCGAAGTTATCGACAATTACGAAGGGATATACAAAAAACAGATCGACAGATCCTAAGGTTCAGCATCCCACTGATCCTGACCTCCTGCGCATGCTCACCGTCGCCGAAGCAGCAAGAGCAATGCAGTGGCCTCCCAATGTAGTCGACGGGCTTGCCAAAACTGTGGCGTTCGAGATGTTGGGCCAAGGAGTACAGCGAGACCCTTTTGTCGCGGCAGCAAAGTTACTTGGTGAGTCCGTGCTGGACTATCACCACAACGGCAGGTTCGGGGCTCGTGAGCTTGTTCAGCTAGTCACTGACACCATGCTGGATTCTGCATCTACGGTTGTCAGCGAAATTCGGGCGCCTCAAGTGGGGGTCATTTATGAAGGGCCCGTCACTGTAAACGACGTCGGAATGATCATTCAGGATATTGGCGGCGGGATTGGAATCTTGCACAAGGCCAGTGCTATGGACGAGATCAAGCTGGGGGAATCACTTCAAGTTCGATACCCCGGAAAGTCGGCTCTACCTGAAGTTGTTCACCTTGATACCCCTGCTCCACGCTTTACCCCTGAGCTGGTAGCGGCTCAACAAGATGCTGCACGCGAGTACGCTGAAAAGCGCGAAGACAACACAAACCAACTGTCTATGTTCGGTCAACAAGAACCCGAGCCTGAGCCTGAACAACTGCGGCCAAGCTTTGGCATGCGCATGTGAACCACTTAAAGGATTTTTGAATGCACGCATCAACTACATCGTCCGATACCAACAGCGCCAAAGCAGTCGCTCTGTGCCCACGGCTTGAAGCCATTAATGCATTCGTCAAAACGTCGAGCGCAAATCCGGCACTCATCGACGCCACTCTCAAAATGGGAATGGCTTATGCAATCTTCCTCACCGAGGTCGTCGAGGGCACCACCACGCTGGCGCAAGACCAGGTGACCCAAATGCTAGAGCGCACAGAGCAGCACTGCGCCCTTTATGAGTCTGAATTTCCTGAAGTGGTGAGCGCATGAAGAACCAAGAGCTATCGTTTCTACAGAAGGTTGGCGACAACTTTACCAAGTTCGCCAAGGACCTTGTAAACACACCAGGTAATGCTGCGGCGTTGGCCGCAAGTCCTTTGCTTGCTGCTGGCGCGGCGTGCGGGATCATGACCATTGCAGCGGCCATCACTGGTGATCCGGACGCGACTGCTGCTCTCTACTTCGGAATTAAAAACCCGGATAGCTCGATGCTACTCACAGCAATGAAGGGCGACCTCCCGTTCGAGATGGCCAACAAAACCTACCAACTTTTTGCAGGAAGTTTGGGGGTAGGTCTCGCGGCGGCGGGTCTGGCCAAGGTTGTTCAAAAATTCAATAGCCTCTCTGACGAAGCGGATTATCTGAAGCGCGAGAATGCGATGCTGAAGTCGAATTTCGCCAACGAACATGCGGTGCAAAGCGGGATCGCTCAACCCTCTGAACCACTGAGCAGCAAGTTCAGCAGAGGCATTGCTAATGTGAGCGCCAAGACCGAACCTCGCCAAGAGCACGAGCAGGCTACTCGGATCAACCATGGTCCTACTTTGCGCTAATCACCTGCAGGGCATTTTTCAGGTCATGATTGTGCCCAGCTCCAATCACTTTGACGTTTTGCCAATGAGAGTTTTACAGCTTGTATAAGCCAGAAGATTTAAACATCGTCCTCGCACCGTTGATGCTCATCCCCTTTGCATTGATTGCTTGGTTTGTGGCGGGCATTTTCAAGAGGCCTGAGTGGTTTGCATGGGCATCAATCGCCCAGGTTTCTATCACCATCGCCTGCATAGCTTTTTACTTTTTTGGCACAGTGCAGAACAGCTACAGCAGTGGAATCACAGCGGGCCTGATTTCCGGACTATTGATTTTCTACGCCGGTATCGCGCTCTTTAAACGCGCACGTAAAGCGTAAACAAACTCATCGATCATGGAGTAACACGTGAATAAATCAGAACTGATTCAAGCGCTCGCGGATAAATCTGGTGTTAACAAGGTAACTGCCAGCGCAATGCTTGATGCCTTTCAAGAGGTCGTAACCGACGAATTGAAAGCTAAAGGCAGTATCGCGCTGCTTGGATTTGGCACCTTCCAGGTAAAGGAGAAACCAGCAAGAGTTGGTCGTAATCCCAGTACGGGTGAAGCACTCAACATTGCGGCAAAAACTGTCCCTGTTTTCAAGCCGGGATCTGTGCTGAGTAAAGCTGTTCAGTAACCAGTACCGCCCGAGAATAAAATACCCGCCTAGTGCGGGTTTTTTTCTGGGGTAGAACAAGCTCGGCCATTCCCATTGAAGATAAAGCAGCCTGCGGCTGGGGAGCGGGAGTAGCTGGCGGTTTACTGGTCGACTCCAAGTGCGGGCTGAAATTGCTTACGAGTGCGATAATCGCTCTGGGCCGCTGATGGAAATGGCTTGAGGCCAGTACGATTTCTTGGTGAAGCCCATTTGCACCCCCTCCCCGAGAGCCCCGCAAACCGTGCAGGATGGCGCGTTCCTGTTGACGGTATACACCAGGCAGAAGCGGTATGTGTAACCGGCGCTACGCGGGCGACAGTGAGCCATGCGATGAAGTGCTATGACGATGCCGACGTGCTCATACGCGGCGTTTGTTTTGTTCCAAAAAAGGAGGCCTAAGAGCTTGTTTGTATACCTCTAGGGATATACAATATCTTCATTGAAGCGACTCACTGAGGATGGCGAAAATGATCATGCACCCTGATATAGGCGTTCTGAATAGCGGTAAATGTTACGTCTTTCTTGAAGGCTATGGTTTGAATCGCGAGCCTATGTTTGGCTCCTATGAGGAATGCCTAAACGCCATCGAAACGCGTGGCGGTGTTGACGCTCCCATCCCTACTGATGGTAATCACACCATGGCGGACTACAAGGCCGCACTAACTGCCATGAAGCCTATGGTGGTGGCCGTTGTTGTCGAAGTTCCACAGGCAGCATCCCAAAAAGGGCGTGCAATTCGAGAATTCGTTTTGACCTTCACCGCCAAGGAACCGGCGTACTGCAATGGCCGTATGTGGGATGTCTGCACAGAGAATGTTTTCGCTTACGATCACGATGATGCCAAGCGCCAGGGTCGAGCCATGATCCGCGAGAGTGAGGGGCCTTACGGCAGAAAGGTTTCAATCACGGCTCGCCTTGCGGGCTAACCAGGAGGCCCCGATTCGTCGGGGCTACAAGGACATGGAACCGCGCACCGGCATGCACCATGCACATGAGCCGTATCCCGCTCGTTGGATTGGCGGAATAAAAGAATTAAAACCAGCTTACGGAGAACAAAAAATGGATATTCAGAACGCGCTTTGGAAGCTCAATGCATTGGCCGATTGCCCAGTGCTGGATCAAGGGTCACGCGAAGCCGCCAAGCTCGCAGCGGAAGTGCTGAACACCGTTCGTAACCTAATTGATATGGGCTCGGGCGAAGATCTTGCTGCCATTTCGACAGAGGTTCGCAACCTCGCGGATCAGGCGGCATCGGCGGAAGACAAGGCCATGCAGATAAACACGCTGGAACATGACAATGCACGTCGTGCGCAGTTGTTGGCCGAACTCCTAACGCATGTCGAAAAGCAGGACATCGAGTTGAACCCGGCAGGTGTCGACTTCGACGAACCGGCCCTTTACGGACTGGCCCGCGAATGGGCAAATCCCGTAGATCACGCAACTGCTACAGCGGCCTAGGAAAATCACATGCAATCAATTAGCGAAAAAGAAAAAAGCTTGAGAGACAATGTGGCTATGCCCCTAGCCAGTGATTGGCAGTTGATCAGCGAAAACCCATCGGTGCTTATCGAACTGAACACTGTTCTGATTCATGCGCTGCACTTCGCCAAATCCAAGGCAGACATAACTTTTGGCGAAATTGCAGAGCAGATTTTTCCAGCGTTGGCAGTTATCGATAACAAGTACCCAGGAAACGGAGTAACCGACTCAGAGGGCTACCTGACTGTCGCTCGATTCTTCGCGATCAACTATTCGCCTGCGATCTACGATTATCTGCGGTATTACGGAGCTGAGACATGACTCCAGTTTTATAGGAAATTCCGTTGTACTTTCAAGCCCGCCGCCGTGCGGGCTCAGCCCGTAAGGAAGGCGTGGTTTTCGCGCCCCATTGTCGTGAAGGATAGGGGATGGATAGCTTCGAGTATTTTAAGACGATGAAGCCACTCGCTCCAGGTTCTGAGCCTGAGATTCGGAGTGTTCCAGTGTCCTTGATAACCGTCCCTGCTGGAGCCGTGAACCGGGTAATGATTGAGCAGTTAGTCGCACAGTTCAGGGCGAATGGCCCATCCAATGAGTTTCTCCCAGAGGTAGAGTGGGACGGGGCAAATTTTTTGCTGAGACGAGGCAAGTCACGCATCCTCGCAGCGCGCCTCGCTGGCTTGGATAGCATCCCCTGCATGGTCAAGGTGCCGCCACTCAAGTAGCAAAAATTAGTAACCCTTATTGTCTTTCTCCACAGTTGTGAAGGGAGCGAAAGGCCCGAGGTGTCGATGCTCGGCATCTTATATTCCGCCAAATGGCTATACCGGTTACAGCCCGGAAAGATTAAGGAAAATGATGAATAACACTCAAGCAATGACTGTGACTCTGGACGTCAACGCTGTTGCAGCACTGACCCGTTACCGTCAGGCACTGTCGGCATTCCAAGCGGTTGGTCATGGTGCTGACGAAGGTGCAGATCTGTTCCTGGCAGCGGAACGCGCCGCCGAGGAACTGGGCAAGCAAATTGCGGCCCTTGCGCCTGACACCACTGACAACCTCTGACCTCACGGAAATTCCCTGTACTCTCAAACCCGCCGCCGTGCGGGCTAAGCCCGTATGGGAGGCGTGGTTCTCGCGCCCCACTGTCGTGAAGGATAGGGTTTTGGGTATTCCCGTTATTGACATATTCGCAACCTATAGCTTTGCAAAAGCCCATCCCTACTGGACGGCTTTTGAAATTGTAGTGTTGGTTGCGCTGGTGTGGTTCGTGGTGTGGTTTTCGCGCAAGTTTCCA
This sequence comes from Pseudomonas sp. DSV-1, assembly GCF_035830915.1. Taxonomy (NCBI): domain Bacteria; kingdom Pseudomonadati; phylum Pseudomonadota; class Gammaproteobacteria; order Pseudomonadales; family Pseudomonadaceae; genus Pseudomonas; species Pseudomonas sp. DSV-1. Next base: position 25,736 of record NZ_JAYMYG010000002.1, read on the forward strand.
ATCCACATGGGCAAGCTTCGCTTGGGAATGTTTGCAGTCTACCTCGCTGTAGCTCTGCCAATGCTTTGGGTGACATTCAAAACGGAGCCATCCCAAATGTCTCTACTCATGGATGCCGCTCACCAGGCCGAGCTAAAGCATGCCCTGGATCAGGCTTTGCCGAAGACTCCGGCCAACTAGGAAATTCGTTCAACTGCACCCCAAGGACCGAGATACTGCATCTGGTATCACGGATCAGCTGGCCGAACAACATTAGCGATGGAGCGAAATATGAGCAGCGAAAAACAAGGCAATCGAATAGCAACATCTTTGGCGGCAGCAATTATGTTGGTGATGCCTATAACAATTGGCTACTACCTTATGCTTGCCGGTTTTGGCGGGTTGGATTTGTCGCCAATCTTCATAATTTTTGGCGGTTGCTTCATCGCTATGGGAGGCAGTGCACTGCTCGCATGGGGTGCCTATAAGCTGTTTTACCAATCCGCTCCGAGTAAAGATGGCCAGCGCGGTTAGGAGAAGGCCGTGAGCAACCAACGTAAGAAGCGTAAGGTGCAGATGGCGTCGGAGCGTTTGGCAGTCGCCAACAGATGGTATTGGCGCTGGCTACCCAACCGTAGTTGGCAGGCGATCATGTTCGTGGGCCTTGGTACGGCAGCCATGATATTTTTTGTCAGTTGCGTGCGAGGTTTACCGTCTGACTTGAACATGCGGGCAGCGGTAGTGGCTTCTGTTTGGTTACTCTTTACAGCATTGGTTTACGCCAGAGACAGAGCATTGGCCCAGTTCTCCAGCCGCAGCGCTAGATCCAAGTGAGCATGTTCGCCAGAGGTTAAAAATGCATTGCAGGGTGTCTGAAAGCCTCCTAATGAACTGGCCGAGACAGATGTTGCCATGCACATTCTGCCAGGCGGACTATCCGGCTCGGCCTGACTTATGGGACTGGATCGATGTCGGCCCGTCATCACCGTGCATACCTGACATGTGTGGCAGTTGCGAGGCAGATCCGCGTCAATGGCGCGACTATGACGACCAGGACAATTAAAAGCACTCAGTTAGCAAGGAACCGTAAGCAGTGACTGCCAAGCTCAGTAAGCAGATTCAAAGGGTTCTGATAAAGCTGGGCAAGGCCGGGGCGGATAAAACACCACGCCCTGCCAATGAATAAAATCCGCTGCACCTAACTTCCCGCCCTTGCGGGATATGCCAGTAGCAGACTGGCGATTTTCGTGTCCGCATAAAGGAATGGAAAGATGATTTTCAGAGCGTTTGTTGATACCCCAAGGTCTGGCTGGCATAACTCAGCGTCCCAATGTGTTGTCTTCGTTGAAGGGTCCAATAAACAGCAAGCCGCCGAAAACTTGCGTCTGTTGCTCGCCTGTCTGTGGCAAGTAGAGGCAGACAGCATTGACTGGGAGAATCTGCAATCTGAGGACGACCTGATTTCTAATCCTCTCGCTGCGGAAGTAGACGCCGATCACAGATTGTTTGTGTCGGGTTGGCACAAAAAGCCACTTTTCGAAAACGGTGAACGAACCGTTGGGAGCCCTGTATTTCTGCTGTCGACGCAGTTGGATCGTGTGATGAAGGCGTACCTCACATTGCCTCGCGAGCATGGCTAGGGAAGACCGTATGACTCCGCAAAGTTATGTTCGAGCAACAATTCGCCATGTCGAGAACTTCGAGCCCTGCGATGACCCCGCTGACTTCTACAACGGACCGGAATTCGACAGCTTCACTGTGACAGTGGATCACGGTCCAACCGATGCCTTTTTGTCATGGTTTCACCACACAAACGAGTACGGGCTTTGCCGTATTGGCGGCACAACCGATTTTATAGACTTCGGTTCTTCCGCTTCGCTGGTCCAAGACAAGTTGATCGAACTTACCTTCGATCAATTTTTCCCTCTCTGGCTGGAGCACGCGGCAAACCTTGCGAAAGCCGACATAGCAGAGATTGCAAATACCGCCCTCGCGGGAATCTAGCAGCAAAGGGAAATCCCGCCGTACACCACCCCCTTTGATTGAGGCTACGAGCAGCACAGCGTCATCACTGATGGTGCGGGCAATCGAGTTAGTCACCTGCACTGAAGATCTCGGCGCAGGCCTGACAAAGCACCAGGTCATATCCCTGCTCAGACGGTGATCAGCTCACTATAGAGATTGATCCTGAGTGATCACCTGCTTACCAGTTGCATCATCACTGTCGCCAACAATGCTGTAACCAGCGATGGGCCATAGGGGCACGGCGCTGACTTGCCTCGTAGGAAGTAATACACGCCGCCTACCAGGACACCAAGGGGGGCTCCGATCATGAAAAAGTTAAGCAACTGTTCGAGACCAACCCACGCCCCTGCCACTGCACACAGCTTGGCATCCCCCTGCCCTACTGGAAGCCACCTGAGGGATGCGTAGCCAGCTGCTGCGCCCAAGATATGCCATTGGAGCTGATCAGGCGCTGTGAGGGCGTAGAAGAGGATTCCAGCCCACAGCAAGGGCATGGTGATGAGATCTGGGATGTACATCGTCTCGAAGTCAATTACAGCGATGATGATGAGCGCGAAGAACAAGACCAAATAAACCACAGTCTCAAATGAAAGCCCGAGGCTAACAAACAGCAGAGCACCAACGAATGCACAGAGGACCTCGATGATGAGAAACCTGAGGCTCTTGAGGTCGCGCAACTGATTCTTAAACTCTACCGAAGGACTGGGCTCATAGGGCAACTCCAAAAACTCGTGTGCATCGATCCGCCATTGGCGCTGCAGTGACAGTGGGAGCCACTTACTGACCGAGGCAACAATGGCCCCCGCCAGAACACCAACGACCATACCAATGCCCACAAGGCCAAAAACCGTCATAAAAGATTGACCACTCAGAGGTGACACTATCGGAAAGGGGGCAGCGCGCAACTGGGCAGCATATGCCTAAGGTTGCTGGGCTAGAGCAGCATTAACCTTCTCTGCATAGATTTTCTGGTTCTTAGGCGTTGGGGAGTTGTACGCCCCCACTGCCCGCCAGGTTAGGCCATGCGTTTTGATCGAGTGGGCCAAGATCCAGGCACCGACGTAAGCAGAAGTACAGGCGTCAAGTAGGTCGCTCTTCTTGATTCCGTATTTTGAAAGCGTGGGTAACCACCAATCATTGATTTGCATGAGCCCGGTATCACTTGAGCCATTCTTGTTCGTGGCTTCAGCTCGGGGGTTCATGCCTGACTCAACCTTGGCAATGGCTCTTAGCAAGTTGAGATCAACACGGTGATGAGCAGCGGCCTTGGCTATGCAGGAATCAACCTCGCCTTGGCTGGCGGCAAAAACCGAGCCGCTCGACAGCGTCATTAGAAGTAAAACCAGTCGTATCATTACCCTAATCCAATCCACTTGGTTGCTGAACGGAACCTGATTACAGGTAGCGACACCCTTGCAGAACCAAGGCTCTAGCATTTGCGGAGGCAGGGGTAATAACTACTCGCGAAGAAACGATGGAGACCCCTTGGGCGACACGGATGGAGCTGCCCGGACTGGATGTCGTTGTCCCGTTGAATGAACCGCTCACAGAAACTTGGCCTGCACTGCTGACATTACCTGTACCCGTGATACCACCCGTGAGCACGCCAGTGACCGCGATGTCGGCGCCCGTCATTGTCACATCTGTATTTTGGAGCGAGGCAAAAGCGAAAGGCTGCATGTTAGGTGCGCAGACTGGAGGGGTAACAGCTTCGCCATTAGCGAGTGATTTGGACGAAAGAAGCGTGTGACTGTTGAGTTCGTACCAACGCCCCCCGGAGCAAGACACTAATGATCCGCGAGTACTTGTGCCATATGCGCCTTCAGTTGCACATATTTGACCAACCACCGAGTTCGTAGGCAGCAACAAACCCTCGCCAGCAGAAACCTGCTTGCTGACTGTTAAACCGTCCTTCAGAACGATATGCCGTGTATCGCCCTGACGAACGAACTGGCTGAACAACGAGTCGTTGAGCGTTGCGAGAACAGCTACGTGGCCAGGACTATTTGCAGGCAATCCCAAGCTCGCAGTGGTCACATTGAAAAGGGGCCCGCGCATCGTTGCAGCAAGCATGGAATTTGTGGCGCCATACCCATCGGTAGCACCGAAGGCAGCTCCTACCATGTTGATGTCGAAATCTGACCCTGCAGGTGGGGCCGGACAGGTCGCATTGTTGACTACGCCGGTTGGCTTGAATGAGTTCATTGGCCAGCACGTGTAGACATAGGCCGCCAGTGAGCATGAGTCACCAGGACACACCCCAGTACGCTTGATGGTCACGTGAACTGATCGCCCAACTGGTGGCGTATCAGGAAATGAGTCGGCGAGAAGGGTCGCAGTTTTGAGATCCTTCACCGAAATGGTGGTGGAACCACCTGAAAAAACTGCCCACGCTGGTGGTGTCGGGTAGACACCAGGAGGGGCTGCGGTCGTATCGACCTGAGTAAATGCGGCGTCATATGTCGAGAGAGCTTTAATCACGGCTGTTCGAACGGAGATGAGGTACCTCCCCGTCGACTCAGCTGCTGCATCATTGACGAACGAGACATACTTCTGAGCGCCCAAGCTGGCAATGAAAGTCATAATTAAAATCCCGATCATGACTTGGATCAGCACGAATCCGCGTTGACCTTTATTCATCTGCGGGCGCTTCAGCATTGAGTATGTCAAGTCCGTCATTCCCTGCTCTTAGGCGCGGTTGATCGTAAAGAGGAAGGTGTTCTCATCGCCGTCTACGCAGCTCATAGCCGCAGTACCCGCGATGTATGCCAGGGTCAGGACGTTGTTAGCACCTGTCGTTTTGACTGCCTTGCCGTTGATGGAAATGGAATCAACGGTGCGTTGCAGGGAAGCAGCCAGACCAGGGCAAGCTGCATCACTGACTTTTGCGAAGGTCAAAGAGAACGTCGCGCCAGTTGTAGCCAACAGCACGGTACCGGCGTCACCACCACCGAGACCGTGACGTACTACTGTTTCACCGCTGCCTTGGCCAGCAACATCACCCACCTGCAGACTGGTACCCTTTACAGCACGGGCAAAAGTGATTTGGCTCAGGCCGGTGTAAGGAGTTGTACCGTTGTCGGCAGTACTTACTTTGGTGCGGGAAATAAAGGTCTGAACTGCTTCAGCAACCGAGGGAATGGCGCCCTCTACCAACATAGCCTTGATCTTAGGGAAGCCCCATACAGACAAGATGGTGACGATCATGATGCCGATGCCGATTGACAGCAGGTAGTTACCTTTTTGTTTTTTTGCTTTGTTAAAAGTTTTCATGCTCAGTACAACTCCATTTTTAGTGATTAGCTTTTTTCAGTTTTTAAATCAAGACAGGAACATCTGCAGAGCCCGTCTTAAATCGTCAATGACAGTCATGTGCCACATCATTAGATAGCCCGATACCAGAATCGCTGAAATCATAAGACTCCATGCAAGAATCGCGGCCTGCTTTGTAATCCTTTTCAGGACTCGATCTTTCAATCGTTCTTTTACAACCTGAAGCGCTTCACTAAGACCACGCGACTCAACAAGATCTGCAATGTACCACTGCATCTTTTGATCCATGATTCCAGTAGTGAAGATCTCTGGCCCAACTCTGCCGCGTGAAACATACGAGAGAATTTGATCCAGGTGATATTTCTTCCAACGTGAAGCTCCTTTCAATTGCATTTCAATTGCGAGCTTCAGGTTGAGAGCTGTTTTGTCGCCTTCGCGTACCAACGCGGCAAGCGTTGACAAAAAACGGATGTTTTGAAAATCCCTGTAAAGAGCCCAGAAAATTCCATACTTATCTAAGTAAAGCCTAGGCTTACCTGTCACGAAAGAGAGTGACCACATAATTACGGCAACTACTGCCACTGTGACCATCACTATCATTGATGTCGAGCTTTTCACAAACTCTGCAAATCCGACCAAGTCCTTTGCATTTTTTGGATAAAATTCGTATGGAAGCATGGAAAAAGCTTCAGTGATTTTTGGCACTGTATAAATGGGCATCGCAATGACTGTAATCATTGTCATGCCCAAGCACACAAGAGAGGCAAGCATAGTCACGAAAATGATCATTCGTGCTTTCGAGAGCAGCTCACTATTTTCTGCCAGATCTCGAAGTGCGTTCTCCAAGGCCCGCTCACCACCACTGCGCAGCAAAGTATCAAGTACAGCTACGTCTTCATCGGGCAATGTACCTGCGAAGGTTTTCTGAAGACTTCCGCCTCCATCAGTATATTGCTTCGACCAGTGCTGGGAAAGCTTACCGCGAGCACTTTTCCCGTAACGGACTACATCACTGTCAAAAATGTTGACCAGTGACTTTCTACCCAAGGTTCCAGCAATTGTATCAGCTAGGTAAAGGTAATAATCGCTTCGATTGCCCGCGAAAATAAACGCCGCAATTTTTGCGTCAATAGTCATCCCAGAGTTTGTATGGGAACCAATCCAGCTTGATAGCGTTGACTTCCAACGATCAATCTTAGCGGTTAAATTCATTACTGGGCACTACCCTTTTTCTTAATGCGCTCAAACGTATCGAACGACATAGTTTTTTGCTCAATATCACGAGGGTCCAGTTGGCCCTGCAATGCTTTATATAGAGCACAGTCCATCAACGACTTATTGGTCATATCAGGATCACTGATAGGGGTTTTTGGTAATTGCTCACAATACTCTTGTAGGCCTAGCGTATCGCTTTCACGGATGTATCGCAGGATTGCTCGATCCACTTGAGGCTCAAGCATTGCGGCCACTGCTGTACGCCCTTGATAGCCGTTGAGCTGGGGCAAATCAGTGCGAGCACATTTGGTACAGCCATCATCGGACTTAATTTTCAGTTTTGTCGTGTCAATGTCAAACAAACGCTCAAGCCGTTCGATGTATTCATGCCAGTACTTCGCGTCATGATAAATACCGCGACGATCATAGCCGCCAGCCTTGGCAAGACTCGACAGAGGTTGGGCGCAACCTTCACACAAAACAGGAAGCAGCGCTTGGTAAACGAGGAGATTCAAAATACCAGGTGATGCAAGAAAATCGACCGGTATCCCAATTGCCTTTGATGCAAGACGCTCAGGGATTTGAACATTCGATTTTGCGTGTAACGTGCAATAAAGGTTAGTACCCGAACCTGTAATATCTACCAGGGCATCACCAGTTTGCGTATCACGGATCTCTCCAAGCAAAATATCATTGCCCGCAGAACGCTTGAATGTTTTCAGCTTAGACGTAAAGGCGTGATCATCATTTCCGTCTAGTGATCGGACAACGGTGCACTGCAGTGCAGGTGGGATCAGATACTCAACCGGATCTTCCAGGGTCAAGATTTTTCTTGACGGTGGGATCATCGAAAGCAATTCAGCTAGGGTTGTCGACTTACCAGAGTTAACTACCCCTGCTATTACAATTGCCCCACCCTCTGCTGTTTGTGCACGCAGAAACATCTCAATCTGAGTAGGCAGAAAGCCTTGCGATTCAAGTGATCTACGCTCGGTCAGTTGATCCATCTTGAGCAACCGCAGTGTAACTGAAACCCCTCGATCAGTTGCCAAGGCTGCCCAGCGGCACATGATGTTTTGGCTACCGATTTTCAGGTTCAATCGGCATTGCCCTTCAGTAGTATTCGCGAAGACTGCTGCGCCACCCCCAGCACCACTCTGCCATGCAACGTTAAGCAATTCTTCCAAGCGTTCTGTTTGCATTTTCCATTGCTGTGGCGCTGTGTACTGTCCATCTATAGTGAAGTGCACTTGCGAGTATGGTTGACCTTGAGAGACGTTCATATGAACGTCAGAGGCACCATTGTTTATCCCGTAACGAACAATATCAACAAAAGCAGAAAAATGACCCGATTTATCGTTTTCAGCTGAAACCTCAATGAAGTTGTTAGCCTCACCTTGACTCAAAGACAACAGCAAGTATGGAGACACAGTGACTATCTGAAGTGTCTCTTTATTTGCTCCAGCTGTAATGCACTTTTCCTGCACTGCATTGAGCATGTCACTATTTTTATAATCTGATAATGTCAAAACTGCCCAATGCCCTTCAGTAGTTTGGACTGGGCAAACTTTACTGGCAAAGTGATCACCAACTATATCAGCGCGGCGCTTTGAAATAGTCGATCCCAACTGAACAGTCAACTCAGAAAGAGAATTATAGACAACGCTCTTGTCATCATTGACGCCAGGAGCTGAAACAAATTTCAGCTCTGGTGAAGCCTGCTTGCCAATCATGCTGACGAAAGACGTGCTAGACATAATCGCTCCTACAAGCCTGATTTGTTCAAACAAACGCTGCGAAGCGTCTTTGTAGCATCAGTTATTTTAACGCAGGGCGTTTCAATACCGACTAACCGATATGGATAGTCAGAGTTCATACCCAATGGCGCGGCATGGCCTCGTTTGAACCGCACTTTGGCACCATTGATCATTACGTCTGCCAAAAGGTTATTTCCCAAACCAAAGATTCCTACCACATCCATCTGGACTGGAACTACAACAGGTACAGGTTCTGCTTCAGTTTCACTTTTTTGCTGTTGCTGAATGTCTGATTGATTTAACGAGGTAGCAGAAGGCCCCCCAAGACGAGCGTTGATCTCATCCAGCATTTTTTGCTCGGCCACAACTGCGCGATTCGCATCAATCAATAGCATGCCGTTGACAGTATTTTCCATAACGGCATTGAATCGTTGAATTTCTTGGCCGTCGTTGGCACTCACGGAAAAGGAAGCCGAAACTCCAAATACCAAAGTGAAGAGTTTCCATTTACTAACGGACATAGAATTCACCTGTTAATTCGGCAGTAAACATACTGCTTCTCAACGTAGGAGCCGAGCCCAGGCCCTCTACGACAAAACGCATATTTTTTAAAGCGGTCTCATTGATTAGCGGAAGAACCACAAAAGATCTCAACGGCCCGACCACCTTGAAGGTTTGTGTTTTTGGCAACTCAATCCCACCGGAATTGTCTTCCGGGTATGGCACTGGAACCATATTCGAACCTTGTTCAGTCTTCACGAACACCTGAGGCTGTGTGATATTCACTAAGCTTGGAGGTGATAGTTCAACATTGCTAAAAGCTGGCAATGTTCTCTGTAACCGGCTTATGTATTGGACACTGAAATCTGACACATCTTTTAGATGAGCCCTGTCAAACTCAATCCGGCTTACAGGAACCGTCCATTCTCCCACTGCATTCGTCAGACCGTCCCATTTGGCAACCCAACTATTAGGTTTACCCATTTGGAAACCCATGTTGCTTGTATTTACCGAAGCCTCATACCGGGCATTACAACTCCACCCGCTAATCACTGCAGCGCAATTGACTTCGGCAAGCTTCCACCCATTTATTGTCATAGGTGTTTGACCAAGCTCATTGAAGATTTTTTTTAATCCGGCTTCTCCATCGATCTGGATAGAGGCTGCCCATTGATCAAGAACAATTTTCCATTCAGCATGTGCATCGAAGGTTTGCTCGTTCTCTAATGCACGAGCTTGGTTTCGCTTGTACTTCTTATATTGGTCGAAAGAAGTATCAGCGATGAGCAGACAAACCAAAATTGCCAACCCGACTTTTAAACCAGTCGGGACTTTCTGAAGTCCAGAACGCACTGGAGCTAAAAGTGACTTTGAGTTCAGGTATTGTTGGGTTTCAAAATCGCCAGAAATTACAACGGCTTGTTTGTGACGGCCCTTAATTTCAGTCACCAGCGCGACTGAATCTTCAAGCGATAGTAAAACATCTGTGTCGCTGAGGATTACGCCATCATGTGCAGCAACAACCCAAACACGACCGTCTTCCATGTCAAGGGTGGTGACAATGATTCCGCTTTGATGAGCCTGTGCGAAAACCGCTGCCGCCGAGTAGAACTTACGCCCTTTCTCTTTAACCCTTTCACTGTCTAGCTTCGTCGTACCAACAGCAGCAGAATGCTTACCAGCTGCTACAAAGTGAGTAGCTTTTGTAGAAACAGCGAGTTTTTCAGACTGTCCAGCTAGATTCGAACCGATCAACGGTTTCCAGGTGATACCACCAAAAACAATTGACGTTTGTTTGTCGACATCAAGAATAAATTGGGCAGTCATCTTTTACTTCTCTCTTACCAATGCGGTAAGAACAAAGACGGTTACACGATCAGTTTGATTCGCGATGTCTGATCCCCCGAATAGAAGCGGAGCATTTCGATCAGTTCTGCGCTCGTCGTAATTTGCAAGGTTTGCCGTCGATGCGCTGATGACGTATGGCTGCCCACTGCGGAGTATTGCTGAACGAACCAGGACGTCACTCACGGAGCTTGGCGATTGAACATAGCTACCATCCGGCAGTACTTGCTTTTCAAATACTGGGGTTGGCGTGTTGTCATATTTGATGGCCATGTTGATGTCGCCATCAGAGTACGCGTAGGGAATCACAGTGATGATTCGACCAGATACCTCTTCAGCTTGGGTGACGGTTACCGTTGGCTGCGTTGCATCTGAACTGCTGGCCGTTTGCTCAAGCTTGTCGATGTACTTCTGACGCTGTGGGCGACCGGAGGTGGCTGGGAGCCCGTTGATTGCACCAAAGGTATTCATCTTCTGGTCAACGATCTTGCCGAGCTTGCTCAGGGCCTGCATGCTGACTGAGGACCCTTTCCACTGGCCTGACCCAACAGATGCGCCGAGAGATAAAGCCGCACCCTCTTGCTCCAGCAAAGAGTTCAGACCGTTGATGTCTACTCCATTGCCAGCACCAGCACTTCCAAAGAGAACATTCCAGTTCAGCGAACCTTGGGCGCTTGTTTTGCGCTCGACAGTGATCTCCTCGAAAACCAAGTCAATACGTCGCGAGCGCATCTTGTTTTCTTGATTGATGAACTTCTCGATCTGGTCCAGCGAAGACTTGATGTCGGTGACAATCATCAGCCCACCAGAACCAGCAGCAACCTTGCCGGACCGCGTCATGAACTGAGTCACACGAGCGATCATGCCTTCAATAGGGCCTTCTTTTTGCCCAGCTACATCGATGCTGGCTCTGGACTTGCTGTTGAGCCCACTGCTTCCTGCGTTATCTACGCCACCACTGAGATCGATGGACATTTCTGAGCTTGCGGCCATCTCGGCCCCGCGGATTTCAAACATCCGGGTTTCGGTGCGATAAAAGACAATCGCCGACAAGTCGGAGTCGTATTTCCAATACACACCCAAACGCATTGCGATTGCGTCGAGAGTCGTGGCCAAAGGCACGCTGCCAACCTGAGCAACCTGTTTGGTTTGATTGGCCTTAACGTGTGAGGTTTGATACTGGGGGGTAATCGGAGCTTGGTATGCGCCCGCACCAGGTAGTGGTGAGTCGAGAGCAATAATGCTGGTACTGGCAGTCATGGGTGCGCTCATACCCATGGGCCCACCTTGAGCGTTTTGCTTGCCGTCTAACCGAGGCCCAAAGTCCTCCAGCGGCAGTAATGCATCCGGCATTACCTTGACCAGAATCCCCGTTGCATCGGTGATGCGCGAAGCAATGGTGATCAGGTCAGCATCTTCTCGGTACATCATTGTGGCGTTAACAGTGCCACGTAATGGTGCCGGCAATGTCACAGCACGTGACAACGGAATAGCTTTACCTGTGATGTACGGGCGATTTACATCCTGCGCTGCCCGTTTTGCATCCAGGGTTACCGAACTCATGTTGCGGGCAACGTGATCCTTTGTTGAGTTGCCAACATCGGCCTCAAGCCCATCAATACGATCTTTGTCTTTGTAGGTCGAGCAACCAGATGCCAATGCAACAGACAGAGCCAGCACAGCGGGTATGAAATTGAATTTTTTCACAGGGGCATCCATTCAGCGGGCACTCATCTGGTCGCAGACTTGGTTAATCGGCACAACTCGTACAACGCGGTTTAGGTAGAAGCACGGCTGTAGCGGCGTATCCCCTAACTCAGTCGTTGCGATCAACTGGCGTACAGCCGTTTTAAAGTCACCTGAAAAGGTGGCACCAGCGGTCAGTGGTATATCTACAGGCACAGCCCAATGCTCAGGTTCAAATGTCCAGTTGGCTGTGTTGGTCCATGACTTAAGCGCGTCACGAATCGTTTTGTCCTTAGAGGACACAATCCAAGTCGCTATGGGCGGTGCGGCTGGTTTTGATGGTGCAGCAGCAGTGGCAGCAAAAGCTTTTGCACCACCTACTTGGACGAGCTTAGGTGTGCTCGCAGGAGCCATGACGGCTACACCCCCCAACACCTTTTCATTAGCGGGTGTTGTAGTGGATGAGCCAACGGCAAAGGAATTTGGCTTTGACTGACCGGTTGCAGTGCTAGCGATAGACGGAGTCGCTTTAACAGGCTCAGGTACAACGCGCATCAGACTGGCCGTCATGGCCATGCTTTTGCGGCCTTTAGTGATCATGATGGTGCGGTCATACCAATCAATATGAAAATGTAGCTCGTAGCGATCCCCTACTTGCTTCAACACTTCTGGCCAGGTCCTGCCACCAGAAAAGCTAATCTGCTCGGGCAAGACTTTTCTGTCCAAATCCTTTGACTTATAAACTTGCCAGCCGCTTGGCAGAATCATGCTCATAGCGCTATCAAAGGGAATGCCGTCACCGAAACCGGGAACCATCCCAGGCTCGCCCGAACCACGCTGTGAAACAGGGGTGTATGCCAGATCTACAAGCAATTCGGCGTCTTTGTAACGGGCCTGCTTAGGCTCAGTACCGCCACTCGGTGCTACGAATGTCGCTTTGCCTTGCGCGTCATAAGGCTGGAATTTGCCCATCTGCCCGCGCTCGGTGCCAACAATGCTTGAGTCTTCAATAAAGAAAGCCCCGGAAGCTGTCGAAGAAAATGCGGCTGCCGCCATTAGTGCTATGGCGATATGACTGAGCTTCACAGTTGCGCTCCTTGTTCAACTTCAAATTCTTTGCGGGCTTTCATTACTGCTCCAACCTCTTGTTGAAATACGTCATTAGTGAGCACCCCGTTTGCGCCTCTTTGGCGAAACAGGCTGTGCTGCTCGATTGCATTGGGCGCTCACCCACTACGTGTTCATGTTGTTGTCACTCACCAGCCCATGGCGGCATCAGCTGACAGACTGGTGAGGTCGTTCAGGTTGGGTTGGCACACGAAAGTGAATAGGAGTGACAACAAGCCGCTACTGCCATAACGCCTGACCAAGTTGATTTCGGGTCAGACTCTCACGCCAGAAAGCCAGATATAATAATACTCTACAGAGTAAGTCAATGTGTCAAAAATTTCAGGCACCACCTCTTGCAAGCGTTCTGCAGGGCAATGGCACGGAAGGTGTGCCCCAGGAAACGACAAGCTCTCGCGTGCTCCGCTGGCGCACCGTACGCGTTTTAACAGGGGCTCATACGGGCTTTCGGACCAGTATCTACGAGGGTTGATCCATAAATGTGGCCTTGAAGCCCTAGACCGGCATGCTTTTCACCAGCATGGCTCGGAGCCAAAAGTTATTTGGAAATCGAAGAAAGCTACAAACGAAGCATCAACAACGGGTGCATTTTGTGTAACAGAATCGAATCAATCATCTTAGATATTTTCAGCGTCGTGTAAGATTACTATACGTAGTCAGTAGATCACCGAGTCCAGTCGGCCATGGGCTGCATCACAAGGTCAGTACCAAATGAGTATTTCTTCGCTTTCCCCATCTCAAAAATGCCTTGAGGCCCGCAGCCTCCTTTTTCGGGCAGAGTTTTTCCGCAAGCACTCTTCCTTGTTTAAGGACATCACACCGCTCGATTTAGATCGTTTGCAGTACGAGGCAGAGAACCTTGCTGGGGAGGCAGGTTTCGATGCTGCTCTTGTTGGATCAACAAGCCGGGTCCCGGATTGCATAGAGTCACTGCAGGTACTTAGAAGCGCGTTCATTGCTGAGTTCACGCAAGTCAGAGACCACCTGACTTTTGAGGCTTTAAACGACAATTCTGATGCTGCTGCCAGGCTGAGCCCTTCAGCTCTGGCCAAAAAATGATGCGACTGATCGATCCCCTTGGCAGGGGATGAGCGGGAAAACCAAACAAGACTCACTGCCTAAGCCTCTTGCCGCAGAACTGGCATCTACACTGCCCCCCCCCTCCTCCGCTCATTACATACACCTTTGATCCAAGCTATTGCGGCCATGCAACCGGCTTTTCCGCCTAGTAAATGCATTGCAAATATAATGAACCATTACTACTATCATGCGGCGATAGCCCACCAGGGCAACACTTTGATTTATTACCCGCACACTGATGCGTCCAGCTTCATAGAGGGCGCTACTACTGATTCATTTTGGGGAAGCTCATGCCTGTGATCAGGAGTGCGTGTTTGACCGTAGCCAGTAAATGGCTGCCACCAGCACCAATCGAGTTTCAAGGCCTGCTTCAGGCCATAGGCAAAAGGCTCGGGGTTGAACTCTCCGCTCAAGATGTCGCGGGGCTGCTCGGGCTTGGTCCTAATGGGGAAGACATGGTCGCCGACTGGAATGATGGCCGAGCAAACATTCCCTATTCGTGCTGGGCCGTCCTGTGCGAGATGGCGGGGCTAGGTCTCATCTGGCGGGTGGGCGACAAGCCAACCATCTTCAATTTCAACTAAGGGATGTACAGCATGGACTGCACTTCAATAACCAGCACTGCCCCCAAGACCACCTGCAAGATCCTCGACTCTTCTGGACGTAACGCTGACCAGGTGCGTTTGGCTGCCAACCATCAAGAGCTTCGCTTATACATCGACACGAATTTCCAACCCGCTGACGCGATTAAACCGAGCACTATCTTCACGCCAGATTTCTACATCCGGGATTTAAGTAAGAACCTTGACGAGCGGATCAAGCAGTTGGGCGTGCTAATTGGCTCAATTCAGAAAAGCCATGCAGCCTCATACGCTCTCTATGAGAAGTGCCGTACTGGCGCCCTGGACAGCATTAACGACCTCGATTTGATGTACTTCGGCGGCGCCGACCCTGTTAAGGCAGTCCGCGCAGTGCTGGATATAAAGCGAAACCACATCGCTCACGAAAAAGCCGCGTTGATGCAACTCCCTGCCATTCTTGATGGGCACATTCGCGAACGTGCGGCCGCTGGCCACCAGCTAATGATGTTCTGAGGACATAGTAACGACCCAACCCTTCGAAGCCCTCAATAGGCGCACAGTCGGTCAGACCTCTTGGAGGCGCGGTGTTGGCCCGAGTGGGATGCCACACCGCTGACACAAAGCTCATTATTACTCTAGCGAGTAATATTTATCCCTTAAATGGGATAATTTCATTGTGAAATATACCTTAAAAGGATAATCTGTCCCTACTGAATTCAAAACTGGGGACAGGGAATGACCACGCGCAATTTCTCAGCTAAAAGCACCCGCATCTGCGGTCACACAGAGATGACCAGCTTCACTTACGGCTCTACGGCGTCTCGCACCTCTGAGCGTTTGTACTTCGCAAACACTCTGTGCATGGCATGCACGAAGAAGCTCACTGAGCTTGCCTCGCCAGAAGCAAAAGGTTTCTTTGAGCTGGACCTGCCCAAGTTGGTTGGCGTGGGTAAAAGCCCCTCCTACGCCAACATATTCCGCATCAAGGCGCTGCGCAGCATAGGTCCAGTTATGGACAAGCTGAACAAGTCAGATGAGCCCTACGCGAAAGTGGCACTTGCGGTCTACGTAATGCTTTTCAAGATCACTGAGGCATCGTTCTGGATTGCAGGAAAGGAGTCTGCTTATGAGCGTTCGTGGCTAACGTTTGAGGTTGCTGCGCTCATGCGAAGAGGGCTTACGGCATCCGTTCGGACAGAAAGGTCCGCACTTGAATACTGGCTTTCCCGCGATCTGTCAGTGATCGACATTGCACGCCAATCGCTTGATGCGTTGGAGTACCAGACCGAGCAATCAAGACCAGCTCCCGCCCTGAGCTTGAAGTGTGGTGACGACAACAGCCTGCACATCTAGATCGTATTTATCTCACTGAACGCTAGCCCTGTTCGCCAGGCCGCACACCAGCTCAAGGAAAATGAACCATGATTCTCAAGAATGAACGCAGCAAAGATGAAGAGGATGTAGGTGTTCTGCTTCAGGCCATTTTCAGTTACGCAAAAGCCAATTCAGAGCAGCTGGATCGCAGTCTTGATGAAGCGGGTTACGGCAAGCTGCTGGCGCTGGCAAATCAAGCGGCGAACGAGGTCGCATTGCTTCACTCCGATGAGGGTGACTTGTGGGATGGCGTCGTTTGGTACGAGCGAATGGCTGCTGTTGGCGATGAGAGTCTTGCTGCTGGGCTGTTTGCGAACGACGACCCGGATGTAACAGCCCTCGTGGTGAAGTGGCTTCTTTCGTTCTGCTGGATTGAATTTTCTCATGATGGACAGCGGTGGTCGTTCGATGCTGATGAGCTGGCTCAATGGGATGTGGACGATGAGACATTCCACTTCCATTCGTTCCACGGGATTACAGAGCCCACCATGGAGTCGATGCTTAATGTCATCAATCGGAAGCAGGTATGACGCTAGCCGAACAAGGCATATCTGAGTAACCGAATCCGAGCGAAAGCCCAGTTAATGAAGTGCGCATTCACAGGTACACTACAAGCCCAGCCGTCATACGCTGGGCTTTCCCTATGTGAAGAGAAGAGACACGACTATGCAATCACCAAATCCCGCTCACGATGACTGGACCCCCGAATCCGCTGGTGACTACGAAGATCGTAAAGCTGAAGGGGGTGACTGGGAGTTTTTGGACGACGACCAAATTGTTCTCGTTCAGATCAAGGAGTTTCATGAGGAAGCCCTCGCAGAAAGTTACCGCGAAGATCGTGAGCTAGAGGAAGCAAAAAACTCCGACTGAGGAAGTACCGCCCAGTTGAACTGCAAGGTCGTGGAAATACAGGTACCCAAAGGAGCCCGCAATTGCGGGCTTTTTTTTGGTCGTAGCATTTTAATATTTGGCTGGGGAAGCTGTACCACTAGAAATTGATATTTGTACTACGCAACTGTACCACGCGTGTGTATCATCCCACACAAAGCCTGAGGGTGTTGAAGCGCTCGGCAAATGGAATTATCCAATATTTTAGGGGCGCCTCAATGGTACTCAAGAAGACGCAAGACAAGTCGAAATTCGATTTCACGCACAAGCCAGTACCCGTCATCGTCGCGGCTAACTACAAAGGTGGCGTAGGTAAAACGACTACCAGCCGTGTGCTGGTTCAGGGCCTTGCAAGCTTTCCTGAGTACAACCAGGGCAAACCAATCCTCTACATCGACCTCGATCCTCAAGGGAACACAGGACGGCGCTGGAACCTTCTCGAAACAGTCACAGGGTCGCCTTTTACCACTCCTCGGCCTCATCCAGAATTGGTGAAGCTCAAAGAGGAAGTTGTTCGCACATCGATTTGCGACCTGTGGTTAGACCTTCTTCATTTGGGCGACCCATTAGAGCCGCTGCCATACCCAAGTAACACAGGTGAGCTTCTAGAGGCGATGGGGGTCATTCCGAAGGATGTATGTCAGCCAGTGGGCAGTGATCTAATTCACATTGTGCCAAACGACGAGAAC
This sequence comes from Pseudomonas sp. DSV-1, assembly GCF_035830915.1. Classification (NCBI taxonomy): domain Bacteria; kingdom Pseudomonadati; phylum Pseudomonadota; class Gammaproteobacteria; order Pseudomonadales; family Pseudomonadaceae; genus Pseudomonas; species Pseudomonas sp. DSV-1. Next base: position 43,256 of record NZ_JAYMYG010000002.1, read on the forward strand.
CAACTGGTTTACATGCAAAGCTTTCGTCCGAATACGCCAGCGGCTCTATCGGCTGCTGATACGCTTCGACGCTGGTTGCGATCTCCTGAGCTGGCAGAAAAATATAGCTTTGTGATCATCGATACCCCCCCAACACGGACGTCGATCATTGATATAGCTATTCACGCTGCAACTCACATCTACATCCCGTTTGTACCTGAACCACAGAGCACTGATGGTGTGTTCTCTATGATCAGCTACTTCCAGACCATGATCAGTGAGCGCCGAGAATCCGGGGATATTCCTCTCGAATTTCTTGGAATCCTGCCGAATCTATATGAAAAGCGCATTCTAATTCACAGACAGCAAATGGACCGAATCAAGTCTTCTGCGACGCTGGCGCCATACCTGCTCAATACGCCGCTCTCCGATAAGGTCACTTACCCGGAAACCGACAACTGGAAGAACGCGCCGGACCATGTTTTCGCTAACCCAAACAGCGTTAGCAGCTTTGAATCAACACGCTTTGTAAAGCTGGTTGCTAAAAAGGTCATGGAGACTCGCAACCAATGGGAGTGCTTTCCATGAGTAGTGCGCGCAAATCCATAGTGAAAGGTTCGGATGTTAGCAGTGGTGCTGATTTCGGTTTGCTGAAAGGCGATCAAGTCATTGGTGATGCATCCGCCCTGCGTCCTGTTTCAAAGCTCCTTGCTACTCAGATCCATCCGACACCGCTAAATCCTCGCTACAAAGAGCTGTGTGACGCCTATGTCATTCAGCCCCGGCGCGCCGATGGTAAAAAAAGGCAGTTTGGTTCGACCCATATCAACAAACTCGCTAAGCGCGGCATCGTCGAGTGGATCAACAAGGTCAAAGATGGTTGGCTCCAGACAGAAGCAGGCCAGGCTTGGCTATCTGAAGAGGTGCGCTCCGGGCACGAGTTCAACTTTGAAGACCCGACTGAAGAGCAAAAAGTTAGCCTATGGCGGGCCCATTTCCGTCGTTGGCTTGACCGTGTCACGCGCATGCTTTTGCGAAACCCACCTGATGCTGCAACAGCAAAGCGCTGGGCTGCGATCACGGGCAATTCGACTGCAACTTTTGTGCGTGAGCCTCTCGATCCTGAAGCCCGTAAACGTGCACTGTCACTCATCACGGTATGGACTGAGCTGTTCGCCTTAGCATCGAACGTCGAGAAAGACGGGTTGATTCAACCTGTAAAAGTCAGGCCTGCTCAGAATGGGTTTCAGATCGTTGGTGGCGAACGCCGGTACTGGGCTTGCTGCTTGGCGAGCGTTGACCGCATCGATGTCACAGGGTCTGAGATCAGCGATCTGACAGCTATGAGTCAGACGATCCATGAAAACCTCGACCGCTCCAACATCTCACTTCAGTCGCAGGTTCGCTCCATGCGAACTTACATTGGCGCTCTAGTTGGGGAACCATGCGGGCCGGACAACACCAAGATAAAGCTCTCTCTTTTCGAAGATGAGTTTTCTGGTCGATCACGCAGCTGGTCTCATCGCTGGCGGGTTATCTGCCTGCTTCCCGAAGGCTGCGAAGTGCTGAACGCCGTTTACTCAGGTGCGTACTCCAAAATCAATGAAATCGACGGGCATGCACGGGCTTTTCTCAAGTACCTGAAAGTAAACCCAGGCGCCCAGGTGCTCGATGCCGATTCGGAAGGTACTGACTTGTCGCCGACGGTAGGCAACGGCACCAAACCACCTGCACCTAAACCAGCCTCCCCCGCCAAGCAAAATCAACCCATTACGCGAGCAAAGGTGCGCCTTCCAGGCACAGAAGCGGGGAAACGCATTCTGGTCGCTTTGAAGACCACTGAAGGTCTAGATGAAGCGAGCCAAGCTGCAATTGAAACCGCATTGAAAGCATGGCCTGCAGCCCCTGAGAATAAGCGTAAGAAATACCTTGAGGACGTGATCGAGCTGATGGCCAAGGGTCTCGACCATTTGGACGAAGAGGATGGAAACTGAAATGGTCCGTAATCCTGCTCCAAGCGCTAGACGGGCATCAATCCCAACCACCTCGTATCCCCTATGGCTACCTAACGACCAGGTCGAGATAATCATGGCTGCGCAGCATAATTCGGGCAAGCTGTGGCCCGATTGGATAGCCGCTGCGCTTGCTCACTTCAAGCGAGAGCCCGCCGAGGAGATTGAAGCGCTTCTGGGTACATGGGTGCGCGGGCGCAAGGAAAAGACCAGAACCAATGTTAGAATCACGAAAGAGTCGCTCGATATTATAGATGCCATATGCGCGGCTTCGAGCATTGGTACAAAACAGGCGTGTTTACAACATGCGTTGTTTATCCATGCTCTACGAACTCATAGCACTGTTAAATGAGTTTGGCAGTGCTCGTAACTATGCTATTGTTTAAATCGTAAGTTAAACCGTTAGACTCCCCCCAAGTAGTAATTCCTCTGCTTAAGAGGGTAAAATTTGAAGCCGACACGCCCTCCCGTGTCGCCCTTCACCCCGCCGTACAGGCGGCGTTGGTCGACCTCCTTTGCATAAAGGAGTGACTCTGACATACCTACTCTGCCGAATAGGCAGTTGCTGCATCTGTTCGCTGTACAAGCGCATTTCAATCGCATGCTGGCCTCCAGCATGCGATCTTTTGTTTTTGAATTTCAAACGCAACTTACTGATTTAAAACAATAGTTTGTAAATTTAATTTCATTTATGAAATCGAAAGGTGATCTGCTGAATAAGCAGTTTTTATCACTTTAGGATGATCTCTGTGGGATTCCGTTTATCACCCGCTGATGCTGTAGCCCGAGCCCTCATCACACAAGATGAGGCCGATAAAATAACCCGTGGCATGGTTGGGCGTCGAAGTCCTGAAAGCATCGCTCTGCTGACGCGTAATGCTCCGCCTCCCATCAAGAAGCAAACCAAACCTCCTGCAGCTGCACAGCTTGCGGCCTGCTTAAAGAAGGACAACGAAATACCGCAGCGGCGACTGTATGAGGCGTTGTGTGCGGCACTGCCAGGCATACCTGAGTGGGAACGCGAGGGATTGATACCAGGTCGTCTTTATCGAGCTGACGTGTACCTTCCACAGTCGTGCATAGTGGTCGAACTAGACGGATTTGGATTCCATCGCAGCAAAGAAGCCTTTCAATCGGATCGGAGGAGATCCAATCTGTTTACGCTGCACGGCTACAGGATGATCCACGCCTATACCAAGCAGGTCATGGACGATGGATTACTTGCAGAACTCGTTTCGTTGATCGTCCAGGCGCACAACACGCCACTGGCAACAGCCCGATTGCCGATTGAAGAGCAAATAAAAACGCCAGCTCAATGAGCTGGCGTTTTACCACTTATACAGTGGACGGTGCTAATGCTACGCCCTTCTCGACTTCAGAACGACGATTTAGCAGGAGCGCTTGTTCAGCGAAAGTAAACGACCGCATATGCTGCGGGAATCTGAGGTGTGATCCTTCACCTACTCAGAGACAGATGTACTTCTATGGAAGGCGCAACACCCGCGAGGACGTAACAACTCACCTGAAAACAAGGACAGCATGATAGCAGCAGGCCTCTAAGTGGCAAACTGCTATCTACCCTCGTTTGCCTCAAAAGCGCGGAATAGGCACTCCAAGGCCGTAAGAGGATGGCTCGCAATCAACAAAATCCAAGTGATTTGGTCGAGCGCGGCAAATATCCATAGGAAAACGCAGCTCTGTACTGAGCGACATGAGCATGAGGGTGTGCGCCTCAACGAATTTGGGCTCATATTCTTTTGGCTGCTCTCCGCGAGCAAGTGCCCGCCGCTGGAGCCGTTGTACCAGTGAGTTTGAGCGCAAGCGGCACGGGGCTCGGTCCCGTTTGAATATCCAGGTTACTTTTGCATGCTCAGGAACATCGAGAACTGGTCCAAGCAGCATTGGTTTTTTGCCGTATTTCCCTCTCAAAATCTTGGCGACATGCGCCTCAACAATCTTCTTCACCTGCAGCAACTCATCCTCGGTACCAAACACACGCATGGTTGTGCCGAAGTAATTGGCTGCTGATGCCCATTTAGGCCAATCAACTACAAGCTTTGCACCTTGGCTGTTTAGGGTGTGGACGGCCAAAACTACTTTCGCGTAGGAACTTCGAGAGGTCGCCCCATCGAGGCTTTGAATTTCAAAGTACTTCTTCAAATTCATGGATGAGGGCTCGTTTACTAGGTCTTTGAGAGATGGCACCCGGAGAATTCACAGGCGACCACTTTGTGAGATCAATTCTAACCCCACATTTACAATGTGCGGTAGCATTATACGTTGTTTTTTAAAGCGTATGAGCTGACCAGCTCGACTCAAAAACGATGGTAAAGCCCCTCCAACCGCACTGAAGAGACGCACATGACTTGGTTCAAGAAAGTAATCGCTTACCGCATCACTGGTGACATTGATCTCAGCACCGAGAGACTCCAAGCAGCCCTATCTGAAAAGCTGGCGCGAGCACCAGGGGACGACGAATTGTCCACCTACGGGTTTTCCAGTCCCCTGCCACGGGTAGAGGGAGTTCAGTCGAAGATTCTGGCTCACCCTGTTGGCACAGGGATTCTGATTTGCGCCGAGAAATGGCTGCGCAAGATTTCTTCGAAGTCGGTCAACGACGCCGTCGACAAGCAAGTCCGTGAGATCGAGACCAACCAGGAGCGCAAGGTATATGGCAAGGAACGCAGCCAACTGAAGGAACTGGTGATTGCGGGCATGCTTCCCCGTTTGATTCCCGAGTGCAAACACACAACTGCACTGATCATCCCAGAACAAAACCTGATCCTCGTGGACACCAGCGCTCCAAACGTCGCAGAAGACCTCCTAAGCACGCTGCGCCAAGTGCTGGGGAGTTTGCCAGTTCGACCTATGCGCACCCTCCAGAGCCCTGCAGAGGGCATGACAGCATGGCTTAAGGACGGCGAGGCACCTGAAGGATTCACAATTCTCGACAGCGCAGATCTCGCAGGCGTCAAAGATGGCAAAAAGGTTGGCAAGGTGCGACTTACCGATATGGACCTCACGTCTGAAGAAGTGCAGCTTCATCTCTCAACAGGTCGCAGAGCTTCGAAGCTGGCTCTCGCGTGGAATGGCAAGCTGACTTTCAAGCTGACCGATCGACTGATCATTGAAGGCGTCAAGTTTGATGATTTGCTTCAAGAAAACGCGGCACAAGCAGCTGGCGAAGGTGATGCACTGCAGTACTTCGATGCCAGCATGACCATCATGACGGACGCCTTAGGGAAGCTGACCACAGCGCTTACAGGTGCATTGGGTGGGGAAGACCTACCTCAAGCCCTTTAAATCATCGATCAAAGCATTGTGAGTAGTAACCAATGACGCCCCATCTCAACGCAAACGAAAAAATCGTTTGGCAGTGCACCCCTTCTCAATGGAATAACGCCGGAACATTCCTACTGTGCGGACTCTTTTTCTGGACGGTGATACCCCTGCTCGTGGCTTTCTGGTCTTGGCTTGTAGTGCGAAATACGCGCTTTGTCATAACCAGTGAGCGCCTGTTCAGTTACAGGGGGGTTCTGAACATGCACGTTGATGAGCTTGAGCTTTACCGCATCAAGGATTTGTCACAGTCCAAAAGCGTTCTCATGCGGATGGTAGGGCTCGGGTCTGTGACCGTAATTACCTCGGACAAAACGAATCCATCGTTGTGTATGCAAGGAATCGAGAGCCCCGACAAGGTCCAGGCCTTGCTCCGCGAGCATACCGAGCTGCGACGGATCAAACGTGGTGTCCGCGAGCTTGATTACTGATGCTCTGCCAATACCCCAAAACCTTTCAGTCCTTGCAATAGGTTAGAGACATGACAACGACCAATAAAATCACCACCCAGGTATACGGGTTGCCACTGGATGACGTCGCTCGCAGAAAATTTCTTGATGGCGTTAAGGCGCTGGCAGATGAATGCAATGCGATTTGGGTGAGTGGTTCCGTGCACGACGAAATGGATTATGCCGACCTACTAGCAGAAAAACTGACCGAGCACGTTGGTGATATGGCGGTTGAAGGGATTCGACAAGACTTTGAACGCCTCTCTCGGCAACCCAATAAGCCCAAGGCAACATCGCGGCTTGCTGCGCAATAAACTGCTAACGGCTGGGCCTGCTATATGCGGGCCTTAGCCCATTCGACAGAGAGATGTTTCAGGTGCACACGATGACTGCGTATCTGATTTTTTTGCTCAGCAAATTAGCAGATGAACTCTCTTGATTGTATACCCCTAGGGGTATACATTGCGCCTTCAGCTCATGCATAGGTTCCGTAAATGAAAAGCTCTCTTGAACGCCTGAAAACGCTACTCGCTTGGATCGATTCCGTACCACGAGATGCAGTTCTGCCCGCTATGCCGGGTTTTGATCGTGATGATGTAAATGCGTTGATCGAGCAGAACGAATTAGCGGATGCATCGGCTGTAGCTCAGGCCATCAAAATGGCCAGTGAATGGATTGAGTGTGTCCCACAAATTGTGAAACTCCAACTTCCTGAAGCGCCAGCACAAACTGAGGAAAAAGCGTGAGCTACTCCAAACTCCAGCAGCAATACATCGACAATGCCCGACGGGCCAATCACAGGGCACTTGAAGTTTCGCGACTTGGCTACGACGGACTCGCAGCTGACTCACGAGTCTTCCGTGATTTTTGGATTCGCCTTGCTCGCATCAAATAATCACACGCGCCATACCTCAAGCCCAGCCCTCGCTGGGCCGAGTACGTAGAGGACATCCACTTCCTTGTCTGCTAAATCGAAGGAGTGAAGCATGGCAACAACCAAACAAGACAAGCTGCCTCCCCTGCAACGCCTTTGTAAGGCTGACTTCATCTCGATCCGATCTCTTAGCCGTGGCCAATGGATTCAGGGCCAGCAAATTGAATGGCGGTTCAACCGTCAGTGGCGCTTTGTGAATTTTGACCAAGCCCCGGCGCTTTGCGCAGCTGATCGACTGATGGCTCTGGGGTTGGTTGAACAAAGCGTTTGCTGTACGGGGTGTAACAGGGAGGTCTTTCAGTTGACCGAATCGGGTCGAGTGTTTGCACGGCGCATTGATGGGCTTGAGGTTCCAGGTTGTGTTGTTAAGGCTCAACAAGTTGAGGCAACGGTGCCAAAACTGGGAGATTGGTTTTTCCGCCATCTTCCGAAGGTTTGGGGGCGCTGGTGGTCAGCCAGGTTGTTAGCCACATCAACTTGCGCCGTTTGGCTGCACTCTGAAAATCCCGAGTTCACAAACTGGCAGCGCCATAAACGTAATGCCCTGTGTCTGGCTCTCTTCCTTGTGCCAGTCAGGTTACCGATTGCAATCCATGCAGAGACAAAATCTGTGCACTTCAGGGGATGACAATGCACACCATCAAAGCTAGCGTGCTGTGTCGCAAGAATAGGTACGAAGTCACACTCGACAGAGACTCCAACCAGTTGCTGGGTGATCCGCTTATGTTTACGGGTCACACTGAGGCCGTAGCGCTCGATGCACTGCAGTCTTACGTAGCGGATCAAGGCTTGGCCACTGAGATTGTGGTAGTCAAGCGGCAAGGTTTAGAGCACTCAGCTCAGGAGGGTGCCTACTTGGCATATCGGTCAAAAGGCGGCGACATGCCCCTCAGTATTTATCTCGAAGGGTAGGCTCAATCCGGTACCGCCGCCCCTCACCCTCTTATCAGAAGCTTTGCATTCAGCGTTCAGCGTTCAGCGTTCAAGGTTTTAAATTTCTGGTCAGCACTTCCTACTATTGGAGCTGGCCTTATCCCGTAACGATCTTTGAGGTTAAACATGCGACCCGTTCTCACAATAATTGCTGAATCCCTAGCGCAGTGGGATAAATCACACGTCAGTGAACCGGCACTCACTGCTGTTCGCGAACTGGCTGCTGAGGGACGCTTCGAAGAAATCACGGTTGTTCTCCAAGCCCTCGTTAAGGCATTTGGACCGTCACAGCTTCACCACACTATCCAGCGTCTGCCAGGTGTGGTTTTCGAATACGTCTCCCAAAACACTGAGGCTTCCGGTCAAGCTGCTGTGGAACATTGGAGCAAGTTCGGAGCTGCAGATCTCATCAGAGATGCGGCACTCCGTGAGGGTCAGCTTGCAGTCGCAGTGCAACAGATCATCAACGACCTCAATTCGAGTCAGGCGCTGGCGCTGGGTAGATAGTGAATGTCATGTGACATTGAAGAAGCTGGGATTTGATTGAGTCAGCTTGGCATTCGAAGTACACGGGAAAATGCTCATGGACAAAGTAGCTTTGGAATACCTCGCCCAACGCTTGGAAGCCGTTGCGATGGGACGCTTTTGCGAAGCTGCGACATTGGTGCGTCAGGTGATCGCATCCACCTCACAAGCTTTGGCCCTTCATCAAGAAATCGGCGTTGCGCATACACAAGCCTCCCGTCAATGTCAGGCAGCCACTCTCTAGGCAGAATCTGGTATCCAGGTTGCGCACTTGGTTGCGGCACATCAAGGGACGACATCGCTGGTAAAAGATACAAAAAAACCCGTCAAGCGCGGGTTTTTTTGTGGGTACCATTTGCGGCAAGCCAAAGCATGCTTTGCAACGGCTAAAGGCTGGGCATCATCCGGCCCGGTTGCACCGGACGAAGGGGAAGAGCTGAGCTACTGAAGCCCCCCCCCGCGTAGGCCACGCCTTTCAACTGGCCGTGCTGGCGCGTTTAGTAGGGGGCGTAAAGAACGGTGAGGTTGGGTCATCCAGTCTGCCAAGGTCTATTTTGTTGTGGCCGCGAATTAGCTCTGCAGCTTCGAGCGATAGCCCCCAGTGGGAAGGATCGCACGGGCTACCGCAGTAGTCCGAGAATGGATCAGGGCCTTGCTCGCAAAGATCGATCTCGGCATTGCTGAAATAGATAAGCACTTCAGGCGTCCCAAACGTTGCATTCTGGTCATAGTCACCAATTGGCAGAGCTTCCCACTTAAACGTTGGATGGAGCTGCTCCAGCGTGCTGATCAGATCTAGGGTCGCTTGTGGGGTTTCAGTGCTCATATTTTCTCATCCTTTTAAAGTTCGCTGGCGCCAGGAGAGGCGTCTCGGTTATGCCCTCCCCGCACCGCTCACCATGCCGGTTGGGGCTCCGCAATGGTGAAGTCCGGAAGGGATACATTACCCGCACGAGTAATATTTAGCCACTAAAATATTACTCGCTTGGGTAATATAAAAGGAGGCTCGCCCTTGCGTGTATACCTCTAGGGATATACAATAGTCTCACTTCATTGAGCTGGCAAGGACACTAGTGGTTTTAGAGAATTAAAACTGTCGCAGGTGAATTAAAACTGTCGCAGGCAGCTGATTGTTCTGATCAGCCGCCTGCCACAGTTCTCATTGCTAGCACGATGAAGCCAGGCTCCGATTTCCATATGATTCAGAGAATCGAGTGGATTTAGGCAATACAAACAGTATCTAGCAGATAATGAATGGCTATAGCTTTGGATGCTATTAGGGCCCCAAAGCTTTTTCTCATATATTCGATTTGGCTCGGTAGATGGGATCCTGTAATAAACTGGATTTTATGAGCTCATAAGCTGTATCCGTTCCTCCCTGCTCAATCGGCTCTCATCACTATTCTAGGTCCTCGCAGGCTAATATGCTGCTACGTATACAAGAAAATGAAAATTTACGATCTTACATAGAAAGAAGTATCTATCTTGGTTTTAGAGAAAAACATGTTGATCTTTTTAAAAGATTTTCTGAATATTCAATTGGCTCAGGAAATATTAGAGCTATAGCATCTGAATTTGGCTGGGAAGGTTGCTACGGTTTTAATCGATTGATTCACCTACACACCCAAAATTATCTTCGAGCTGTATTCTGTGACTTTAAGGATTATTCATATTCAGGTAGGAGCTATATTTCCAAAGGAGATAAGTACAGCTCTAACACCGAGATCATAGGTTTTTGCCCAAAATGCGCTAAGGAAGATCTGAGTAGGCTAGGATTTTCCTATTGGCGTAGACTTCATTGTGATGGAGCTAAGGTATGCGCGAAGCATAACGTTATCTTATTGAAGGCATGCCCTTTTTGCGATGAGTGTTTTTCTACGCGTGGTCATGGTCTCAATGTGATGTGGGATACTTGTGGGGGACGCCACATTAGCGATTGTGTGCCGACATTAAACTGCGAGCCAGGAGATTTGAGAAGGGCAGAGTTCTTGACCGCGATTTGTCAGTTTAATTATCAAATATGTGGAAAGACGGCGTCAGAGTTCCTGTTAAATAAAATATTAAAGTTAGATTGCTTTAGCGCTGTTCGAGCAGATGGAAGTAATATTTCAAAGGAAGCAGCACTTTATGAGTTGGAGCGTCTGTCACAAGGACAGAAAAAAATAGTTGAATTTTACAAAGATGAAAGCAGTATTCTTTTTGACTTGGTTCTGTTTTTTTACAAAAAATTCGAAGTATTTGTAGTCGATCTGCAATCTGTGAATTGTGATTTTCGTAATATTGATTTTGGATGGGCCACATTTAGGGCTAGCGGCGATGAGTCTCCACACTATGTAGAGGAGAACTACTTATTGGGCGTGGCGCAATGGAGCTGCCCCCATCCATCCGAAGATTCAAGAAAACCGTCAAGCACGGATGGGTACTGGAACAGAAAACCTATTGTTTATCCCTGCTGTAACTTTGTTTCAGATTGCAGCAAAGACCTCAATCTGAAGAGCGTACGCGTGCGCCTCGCTCCACCTGCTGTTCCTCGGTTAGGACTGAAAGCACAGTCCGCTGTTGCTGGAAGTGCAGATAGAAAATGAGTTGGCTAGGGAGAACCCGCTTGGAACCATTGAGTTGTGAGATGCGGTAGAAAATACCCCGCAACTTACTATCGAGTTGCGGGGACGCAAAATTTAGCCAGCGTCCTAGTTTATTTGCGGTGCTTCGGCACCGTATTTGGCCGTTTTCTGCCTTTCCCTAGGCTCTGTACGTAAACCCAAGAAATACGATTTTCTGTAAAATACACCGCCATTAAAGCCAGGAGGCCAAGATGGCAAAGCGGTATGAACTCCCCGACGCAGCCTGGGATCTGGTTGCAGATATCTTCACCAAAAATCAGCGCACCGGGCGCCCTCGGGCCGATGATCGCCTGATGCTAAACGGTATTCTCTGGGTGCTTTGCTCTGGCGCAGCCTGGCGAGACATGCCCGAACGATTCGGCCCTTGGTCAACGATCTATCAACGGTTCCGGGGATGGCGTGATTGCGGAGCTTTTGATCAGATGCTCAAGCGTCTTCATATCCGATTGAATGAGCAGGGTTTGATTGACTTGGAAACATGGATGATCGACTCCACTGCCGTACGAGCAACCCGGGCCTCATCAGGTGCCGGGAAAAAAGGGGATTTGAAGAACCGCAAGACCACGCGCTCGGGCGCAGCCGGGGTGGCCTGACGACCAAGATTCACATGCTGTGCGACGCCAATGGTGTGCCTCTGCGTTTCCTGTTGTCAGGCGGACAAGCCAGCGATATAGCCTATGCCCAACCGCTACTCGATCAGGCTTGCATACCCAGCCTGCGCGGTCGCCCACGCAAGCGTTGCCGCTGGTTGCTGGCTGACAAGGGTTACGACGCTGAAGCGCTGCGCCAGTATTGTGATCGTTATCGCATGCAGCCAGTCATTCCGTTGCGAAGCATGAAGCGCAAAACCAAGCCAGGATTGCCTCGACTTTTTGATCGCCCCAAATATCGGCAGCGCAACATCATCGAACGCATGTTTGGCTGGCTGAAGGAGAACCGTCGCATCGTGACGCGCTTCGACAAGCTCGCAACAAGTTTTGCGGCGATGGTCTCATTGGCCTGCGCTATGCGGTGCTTGCGACAATACTTTACGTACAGAGCCTAGGGGCAGAAAACGGCCGATTCTGTTGAAAAAGTCGGTCCTTCCAGACAGCGTGCATACTGATTGCTGAAAACGCCTTTTTTGCGCGCCGCTATGCGAAATCTGAGCCCGGATTCCTCTGCTCAAAGTAAAGATTTCAATCTCAAGCGCTTACTTTTCTGCCGTGGAAGCCATGAGCGACTTTTTCAACAGAATCGGCCAAAAACAGTCATTCACCAAGAGCTGTTTTCGGCCCCAAGATGGCGAATCTATAGATGCGTACCTACCGCTACGCGAAACCAAACCTCCGTTAGGGCTTGGCTCGCGCTCAGCTTGCACTTAGATCGGCGTCCGAAAGGTATCTGCATTATTGAATGCGCTGTTTCCCGTTCCCTGCTTGCGCAGTGACACCATTTTCAGTCGGCACGAGCGTCCAGATCTTGGCCTCAATCCCGTCGTTTTGCAGCTTGCGCAGGAAGTAACGCGCCTGCAGAGCATCATGGGTAGCGATCACGACCTGGAAACCATGATCAACGATGTAATCACGCAGCAAATCGAAAACCGCAGAGGCATGCACCAGGTCGTGGTGCTGAGTCGGGTCATCCAACAACAGTGCTTTCCAAGGAGACCACTGATGACTAATGGCCATCGAGAGAAGGAAGGTCAGTTGAAGATCCGTCAACTGTGCCTCACTCGCGATATCAGGTACCGGTACCGTTTTATTGCCAAGCGGTACAGAAACACCGGCACGATCTTTGTTATACGAGCTGAAGAACTTCAAGCTTGCCTCATGGAATCTGGACTCCCGCACGACCCGTTTCAGCAGCGCCTGCCAGCGGGGTACCACCTTGCCGACATGCTTCTGAACGTTCTCAATTTCTTTCTTGAGTGAGCCGTCCAGCAAATCCATCGCGTCCGAGATCAAGGTCAATCGCAAGAAGCTGGATCGCGCCGCATTGATGCTGTCATTGAGGAAAGCTTCGAAGGCCTCTTCTGAACGGTCAAGACGCTGAGCATCAATTAGCCGCTGGGCCAGTTGTGATTCATTCAACTTGGCCCAAGCAGAAATTTCCACCCCAATGCCTTCTAGTGCTGAAACATAGCCTTCTAGGAGGGTCAACGTAGCGCGCAGGGTCGCTTCACGGGCTTGCGCAGCTTCCGCAAGTGGGTCGCCGGTCAACTCCAGCTCTTGCCAGCTTGCCCGGAATTGAAGAAGGAGCGTTTGAACCCTTCTGATTTCTTCCTCAATCCCCTGGACAACGGTTGATGACTCAAGCAACTGATGCTGTTGGGTGTCTAGGGCGGATTGCACAGTCCCGACCTTACTGTTTAGATCGCTGATCTGCTGTTCCAGCTGAGCTTTTGCTGCAGTGAGTTGCTCGAGCGTACGAGCCAGCGGTTCCCCAGAGGTGAGCGCGGCCAGTGAGGCGACTGCTTGATCCAGCCGCGTGGCCGCTTCGCTCTGTTGAACTCGGGCCAAGTCAAGCATGTGCTGTGCCGAGTTGAATGCTCGCTCGGTTTGTTCAAAGGCTTCAGGGGTAGGGAAAGCGTCCAACGCCGCTCGCTGATCAGCCAAACGCTTTTTGGCAGGAACAATGCTATCGAGTTGCTGCCTGAGCGCCTCTCTTGCCAACGGGAGCGAGTCACTAGCCAAAATCGGATCTGTACGAAACTGCGTAACTTGCCGTCCCAGCTCCACGCGTCTGGACTCCAAAGCACCCAATTCCCCTCGACTGAAGTCTAGTGCTTGATGCACTTTCTCAACCGCGACCTCACTGGCCGTTACCGCTTCCACCGCAGCCCGCAATTGCTGCTCAGCTGAGGTCAAACTAGGATTGATCGCCTCAAGGGCTTGAGCCACACGGGACTGAAGTTTGGCTGCACCATGCGGCTCCAGGCAAAGCGGGCATTGATCTTGGTCAGCGGGAAGATGTTGCGCTATGGATGCAACAGCCTGACGGATTGCGTCGGCGGAAGAACTGAGCATCTCATAATGTGATCGGGCAGTGGCCTCCGCAGCTTTACACGTATCATGCGAGGAACGTTCGGCATCCCGATCGATGCCCTGTTTATCGATGATCACTTCGAGCGCTGTGATTTGCTGAACAACCTCGCTAATCCGCTGCTCAATTGCCTGCCAGTCGGCAAGCATTAGTTGACCCGCGTCCAGGCGCCGCTCGGTCTGGCTAATGCCCTGAAGCTGGGCGTCAATCTGAGCATGCTGGTTCCGAACACGTTGGTTGTGCTCATGCTGCTCGCGAAGTACGCGAGAATCTTTTTCGGCCTCACGTAGGGCAGCAATCGCTGACGTCAACGCATCATTACGGTGATCGATCTCCTGTTTGGCACTTGTTTCTCCGATCAGGCGCTCAAGTTGCTGCCCGATACTGGCGAGCTCTTGCTGTGCAGAGTGGATACTGGCCTGATGCTCGAGCACTGCGGCACTGCCTTGAGCCCTTTTAGTTGTGTGGTGGCCAAACGTTTCACTCGCTGCCGTGAGGTCTGTATTGAGCTTTTCAAGCTGCTCCCGCGCCGCAACGAAGCTTTCAACAAGATCATTTACCAAGGCGAGGTTTGAGATTTGCGTCCGAGCCCGCTCGACCTTTCCTTGCAAAATCTCGAACAGTGCGGAGTGTGCAATCGTCAACTCCTCCTGGCTCACAGGCCCGGTCAACAAGCCAGGCGGAATCTGACTCAAGCTTTTCGTCTGGTTTGCAGCGTCAGAGAGAATGTCCGCAATTCGATCGCGCGGACGCAATGCACCTACTGCACCAGCAGCAGCGATGTCACGCTCGTCAAGTAGACGATTCCACTCGTTCAAATCAGCCTCATGCCCAATCAGCACTTCTTCTGCGCGGGCTTTTTGCTCCGTGAGCGACCTTCGCACAGCTGCGAGGTTGGCGCGAGCTTTAGAACCGTCGCGACCAATCGGCAGCTTTGCCAGCTGGGATCCGGCTTCCTTTTCTTCCGCATTGACGATCCACCCGTTCTCCCTTTGATCCAAAAGGTGGGTTAGGCGCAGTAAAAATGGGATGTCACTTGAGGACACATTAGGAAAGACGCTGCTTAAGTCCCCGTCCTGGTTGACCTTGCCAGCTGCAGTCACACGTGATGTCGCGGTCAGCTCAGAAAAATTCAAACTGACTGCCGCTTCGGTCTGATCATCACGAATGATGTGGGCAATGTCGTCACGGAGTCGTGCGACTTTCCCTGTCAGACCAAACTCGATCGCCTCAAATACCGTTGTTTTCCCCGTCCCATTTGGTGCGAGCAAAATAGTCGCACCAGGACTCAGATCGATGGTGACGTTAGCCCCGAATTTACGCAGGTTCGACAGGGTGATTGAATTCAACTTACTCACAGCTGAACCTCACTTTCACTCAGCGAACCGATGAGTACACGCACGACATCCGCTCCGTTTTGGTTGGTCAGAAGCTGCGTTCTCCAGGCAGCGATGTGTGGAACTGACCAAGGGCGCTCATTGGACAGAGTATTCAACGCCGACACCAAAGGGTCGCTAAGCATCTCGACATCGCCAGCAGGATCCAAAGTCGCCAAGAATGTCCGGTTAAGAAAATCACCAGCCGCTTCAGATTCGCGCACAACAACCTTGCGGCAGAATCTGTCATCAGTCTCAATCCGAGCAGCATCATCCTTGGCGATACCGCTGATCATCAGAAACATATAGAGGTCTGCAGTCTCAGGTTCCGGCAGCACATCCCGGACATCGGCGGCCCATTGGTTGGCTGCCTGCAGGGCCGTTAGTGGAAGCTCGATGAGCAGAACCGTCCGCCAGCCCGCCCGTTCGATGTGGGAGCGCTTGAGCCGAAGAACATGCGAGTCGTACTCGACCTCAGGCAGCATAAGTTCCGTTACGTCCCGGGGACACAAGTCATACCTACCCTCTACACGCTGAATGATTGCGCTAGTCAATTCCTGCAGTGTCAGCATGATTAGTGTCCTTCTCCATAAGCTTCGATTGCTGCTTCGCGAGTGTCGCGCCAAGCATCCCAATGACGTTTAAATTGCCCTTGTAGCTGGGCGAGTGTTCCGGTGCGCAGGTACTTGAGCACCCCAAATCGTGTCACCAGCAACTTGGGTTGTCGCTCAGCTGCCATGCTGTGACTGCTTTCAAAATCATCAGCCATGCCGGATTCAAGCAGGCTCGTGGGAGACCCTTCGACGCCCGTAAGAATGACTACCGGTGGCGGTGAAGGCCCCAAAACAGCCATTAGCTCATCCGCAACAGGCCTCGCGCCGCTGTGATCGCCGGATATGCCTGACCAGTTTTTCAAAGCGATGCTGAGAACTTCCCCAATATTTGGGATTTCGCGCCAGTTGCCATCGTCATTACCGATCGCGACGCACACTAGAAGCAGCATCAAAATGGCGGTTTCCATTAGATCTGCAGTACGAGGCCCTATGCGCAGCGCGTGCTTCCCGTCCAAACCTTCTGTTTTGGGGTACATCATTTGCTCAAACAGCGAATCACGCGCAGCGGCGTCAGCTGTAAGCTCAGCGGCCCAAGAGCGCCACTTCGGTTCCAATGCTGCCAGTAATGGCGTGTCGGATACCGAGTTCAACCTGGCCGTGATGCGGGCTTGCAGCTGCTCCCACACAAGATCATTCATTGCCCTGTGAAGCTCTGAAGATTCATCTCGCGTCTCTAGGATCGTCGAGAGCTCTCGACCCGACGCACAGGACAGTGCTTCTGAATTGTCTATCCAAGGAAGCTCATCAAGATCATTGATGCTGATCCCTAGCGTCCTACCCAACTCGTTCCCGGCGCCTTGTCGCCAGAGCGGCTCACCCAAAAGCAGGCAATGGCTCCCGCTTTTCAAGTGCAGAGCTAGGCGAAGGATAGCCGAGGGGAGGGCCACTGTATTTGGTATGGGCGGGCAATAGGTAGCGTGCAGCCGCAGCTTTCTGTTGTTACCGCCCGCTGTCCAGTGGTGACCGACAACTTCCGTGGCAGCATGGAGTACTTGCAGGCTCGTCGTACCATTTAGGTTGTGGGTACCGGCGACCATCCAACTCGACCCAGCCTGCGGCTTAATTAGGTATTGCGTCCAGGTCACAGCATCTGACCGGCGTGCGTCTTTGAGATGGTTGGCCATCGCATGACAGCTGATGGCGTTAACATCCGTCGCACTTGTAGAAATGTACCCCACCAGCTTCTCAAGGGTTGCCCGCGAATCATTAAAGTGTCGTCCTAACAACTCGCACGCACGATCTTCAAGGTTCTCTTCGCTCCCAACGGCATGAATCGTGAGTGTACGCATCGTTTGTCGAACGTGATTCCAGTCGGTAAAGCCGCACCAGGTCGTCAACCATTTGTAGACATTTTGCGTTGGGGTATCGGGGCGGCTGGAGAGGGCGGCCAAGTCAAGGCCATCCTGCTTGCAGAGTCGACAAAACTCATGCAAGTGGTTGGCGGTGATGAAGTCACTCCGCTTGCCCTTGAGGGCGACTTCTAGGCCAAGCAGGACAAGTGAGAAGGCACGGGCTGGCTGCTGCTTGGACTGGGGTGTGAGACTCCAGGCAGACAAGCTCTTCATGGCCTTATCAAGCTCAGAGTCGATGGCGCTATCGGGCGGGACAACTGGCGTTGAACTTGCTGCTGCCTTACTGCCTGCCTTGGGTATATAGGATTTGATGTAGTCGGCTTTAACGATGTGCTTATCGCAAAAGGGGGTCGTCTGCCGCTTGATCTGGAAGTGCTCGTAATGTTCATCCGCATGGTAAATGACCACGTCATCCCACTCACCGATATCGCCCTGTTCGGCGCCGATCAGCAACGGTGCAGTACGTCCATCTAAGTATTTGTCCATCATGTCCGACAGATGCCGAGCAATTACCAACTTTTCGTAGCGGCCTTTTTGCTCAAGCCGGAACCTTCTTATCATTCTGAATCCCTTCAAGCATTTCGGTACCCAAGGCACCAATGGCAGGTGGCCACATAGTAGCGAGACGGCTTGGCCGAAGGAACAGGGTTCTCGAGGTTCCCCGTATTCAGTAGAAGCTGGTTTTAGAGTCCAGCCTGCGAGCATTCAACTCAGCGCTGTAAGAAAGCTGCCTGGTTCAGGCTTGTTACGACAGGGTGCTTTTGGCCGATTTTTGCCTGTCACGAGGGGAAGTAGACTTCTAGAACCAGTCGTTCGGATGCGTCAAGGGAATCAGTGTCGATTCATACCGCCGCCTGCATGCACTCAGAATCAGTTTCGTCTACTTTGCGGTAGCGTTCGTTATCCTCAAGCCTCTGAAAGCTGGATAGGTGGTTCGCGACATTAACCTTGGTGTGAGCACATTTCCCCCAGACGTTTTTGCAGCTCTGTTTGTGTCTGGGCGGAGCTGAGTCCAAGGTCTGGTGCGCAGGCAATTAGATGTTGCGCCGAGCCCTTTGCCCAGCCTTGTACATCGTCATCAAGGGCAATCCAGTGCCGTAGTTTTGATCGGGCAGCGTAGTGGCAGATCTGGTCGTATCTTGTCTTTCCGTCCCATTGATTTTCATCCGCCCAGCCTTTAGCCATCGAGCTGTGCCACGTGGCACCGATAACTCGTTCTTGCAGCTCGCGAGGCAGATAGCAAAGTGCTCGTTTATAGCCAAGATGCCGGACCCAGCTGGTGCTTAATACCAGCGATGTCGTTGGAAAATCATCGAGAAGATTGGCAAGAATCGGCGCCCACATGAAAAGCGTACCTTCGGCCTTCAGTGTCGGCCCTTGGCGGCTCAAGTAGACGGCGTCAGGGTGTAAGACGCCATCAAAATCAAGGAAAAGGATATGCGTATTCTTCTGCACTGGGGTTTCTCCCTTGAATGGCCCTAACCAACCAGCTTGGGCCCGATGGGTCATTGTAGTGGTCTAATGAAATCGGACACCCATTTAGGCGAGAATGCTCGCCATATCGAGGTGTCAGATGACCAAACAACGTCGTGTTTTTTCCGCTGAATTCAAACGCGAGGCTGCCGACCTCGTACTCAAGCAAAATTACAGCTTCATTGAAGCCTGTCGCTCGCTCGGCATTGGCGAGTCGGCCCTGCGCCGTTGGGTTAGTCAGCTTCTGCAGGAGCGCACTGGCGTCACCCCGCAGAACAAGGCGCTGACCCCAGAGCAGCAAAAGATCCAGGAGCTGGAAGCCCGAATCGCCCGTCTCGAACGAGAGAAATCGATATTAAAAAAGGCTACCGCGCTCTTGATGTCGGAAGATCTCGAGCGTTCGCGCTGATCCATCAGCTAAGCGACCATGAACCTGTTGATTGCTTGTGCGAGGTGTTCGAAATCCCCCGTTCGACTTACTACGCCCATCGCCTCAGGCGGCGATCTGCGGGCATCGAGAGAATTCGATTACGCAGTCGAGTCAACGAACTGTTCACCCAGAGCCGAAGCGCTGCTGGCAGCCGCAGTATCGTGTCGATGATGCAGGAAGATGGCGAGCAGATCGGGCGTTTCAAGGTGCGTGGCTTGATGCGGGAACTGGGGTTGATCAGCAAGCAGCCGGGCTCGCATGCCTACAAAAAAGCAACGGTCGAGCGGCCTGACATTCCAAATACACTGAATCGTGAGTTTGATGTTCCCGAGCCAAACAAGGTTTGGTGCGGTGATATCACCTACATCTGGGCGCAAGGGAAATGGCACTATCTGGCTGTGGTTATGGATCTCTACGCTCGCCGGATAGTGGGCTGGGCGTTGTCAGGGAACCCGGATGCTGACTTGGTCACCAAAGCGCTGGATATGGCCTATGAGCAACGCGGGAAGCCTCAAGGACTGCTGTTTCATTCGGATCAGGGGTCCCAATATGGAAGTCGCCACTTCCGCCAGCGTCTGTGGCGGTATCGCATCGGGCAGAGCATGAGTCGTCGGGGCAATTGCTACGACAACTCGCCGATGGAGCGTGTATTTCGGAGTTTGAAAACCGAGTGGATACCTTCAGTGGGTTACATGTCGGTTCAGCAGGCGCAACGGGACATCAGCCATTATTTGATGCATCGCTACAACTGGATACGGCCTCATCAATTCAATGGCGGGCTAACGCCCGCTCAGGCCGAGAAAAAACTTAACGTCGTGTCCGGGATTAGTTGACCACTACACATTGCGTGTTCTCCGGTCTTTTCTGGCCTTTTCTGCGGGAGCGAAGTTATTGCCCTAAACACATGAGATAGGGTATCAACGAAAAGCTTAAGAGCCATGGCATAAGCTCAATAATTCTCAACTACAGCTCATTGAAACGCAAAGCGGGAAGTTAGGAGATTGGTACCATGACTGTCATAGAGCAAGCTGTAGACGTACTGCAGAAGGCCAAGAAGGTGGTCTTTTTCACTGGCGCTGGTATCTCCGCCGATAGCGGTATCCCCACGTATCGCGAAAAACTTTCTGGATTCTGGGCAGGATACGATCCGAGGGATCTAGAGACGGCCAAGGCCTTTGGGGAAAACCCAGCACTGGTATGGGGATGGTATTTATGGCGGCGGTTCCGAGTCGCTCAAGCAGAGCCAAATGCAGCACATCTTGCGGTAGCTCGCATGGCTGACTCGCAACGCCAGGTTTCTGTTATCACCCAGAATATTGACGACCTTCATGAGCGAGCCGGGTCGTTGGATGTTGTGCATTTACACGGCAGTTTGGCAATGCCTAAGTGCTTCGCCTGCCATCGGCCCGCAGTTGTACCACCAGATCAATCAGCTGTGCCGGTTAATGGCGCTTTGATCGAGCCTCCTAGGTGCCCGCGCTGTAACGGCAAAATGCGTCCTGCCGTGGTCTGGTACGGAGAGGATTTGCCGCCCCAGGCTTGGAAGGCCGCAGTGCTCCTGGTGAAGGATTGCGATCTTCTGATCTCAGTGGGCACCTCTGGCATAGTCAGGCCTGCCGCAGGTCTACCCAACCTTGCATTGGAATCTGGAGCTTCAGTCATTCATGTGAACAAGGCTGACGTCGCAATGGGTGTGGAGAAGGAGTTCATGCTGTTGGGGTCTGCTGCCGAAGTACTGCCGATGCTGCTCGAGAGGATAGAGACGAGTAAGTCCTGAGGACTTGAGCTTTGAAGCTGCGTGTTGAGCACGCGTTCCTGACCTGGCCAGTTGGCCGCTACGGGCATCAGATGTGTGTTGGCGGACGCTTACGAATAAGGGCTTATAGGGAATTATAGAGCGAGCGATTCTGTCGCTTGCGCCGCTGATGGATACTTACCCGCAGCACTGATATGTCAACGACTAATCTACCCCTTCGTGAAACTGCCACCCGAGGTAAGGTCTGAGAGGATGTTGGTTAATCTATAATCGGCAGTTGGTCACTTCCGATACGAATGTAAACAGAAATTCATTAACGGATCTACGAAAATAAGTTTGTTAAGAATGAATGGAAGTTTTCTTCGTAACACCAGCTTCACAAATTATTAATTTTAACTAGGTGTTGTATGCCGTCTGAAAGTTTGTGATTTAATTTTCTTGTAGTATTTTTGATAATAGTTTCCTTGTTGTTAAATAGTAACCTTTGTTTTCCAGTAACCGCGAAAGCGCGGGAATCAATGTGAATATCTCCGTTTTATGAAGCTTTAATTTTTGATCTGCGCGGCGAGTTAAGGTGATAACTAGGTCTGCGAGTTCATAGTCACGCTCATGCCAATCAATGTTAGAGTAGTTTCCGCGACGACCACTTGGTAAATCCAGAGTTTTTGTGAGCAGCCACTTTTTATCATTTCTGTACAGCCATGCGTAAGTGTTTGGAATTATTAAGCGAATGCTCTTTGCTGTAGTATCTGGGTGTGCCGAAATAGTAGCTTGCCATTCTGCGCGATATTTAATTAACGTCGATTTCTGACGCAGTTCAGTTCGTGAATTCGCTACCGCTGGCTCTGAGCGGAGTACTCTATTTACAGTGCAAATAGAAATTCCAAATTTGAAACAGATTGACTCTTTAGAATTTCCATTCCGCAAGCATTCCAAGATTGCGCTTCGAATTTGTGGTTTGAGCTTTTTTGGTTTTCTGAGATCTTTTTTGTCGGCAGCTTTTTCTAACAGTCTCGTATCCATGATTTCAGCCTTGGCACTGTTCTGGTGTTTGGTTTGAGATATCTGTTGGTGGGGTGAGCTATCCAAGCAATCGTAAGCATCGATGAATGGGGCAAGTCGACCAAACAGCCACGTGATTAGCGTCAGGTGCTTGAGCGGATGGCAATGACCTCGGGGGGAGCGAGTCAGTTGATGGATGTAAGATTCAGCTCTCTGCCGCGTGGTGGGCAGGGAGGTGAGTGGAGGGTAAGGCTGAAGCTGCGATGCGTACTCAGCGAAGTCAATGAAGACTCTTATCCTCTCCGGTTCAGAGATTCCTCGTTGAGCGAGTGCCTCTTTATAAACTGATCTCACCGTCATTGGATGGAAACGCCCGGAAACACCGCAACTTGCAAGATCCAGAACTCCCTTACCTAGCTGCTGGAGTGCCTTTTGAGCTGTGGCGGAAGGTACTGGCGACGTTGCCGCGGCAAGAGAAGCTTCGCTTGGCAACACCCATTGGAAGCTGCCCGACCATTGGCGATTTACAGTACTTTCTCTCAGCATCAATCCATGGATAGGACACAAAACGACACCAGGATACTGATGTGATAAATGCCAGTAAGCAATGCCGTGACTGGTCTGATCATTTGACATACAAGCGATGCAGGCTTTCAAAGGATGCTCTGCGCCGAAGCGTCCCGTCAAAAGCCCTAAGCGATACTTAATCGATCCTATTTGGGCACTTTTTACGGTTTGAAATACGTCCGCGATCTGTGGATCTGATTGGAATGGAAAAAATATTGGGAGAATCGTGTGTTCTCGCATGATTGACAGGGAATCCCCCCAAACCGCTTGCGCTAGGCTATTCAGGGCGTCGAGGTTGCATGGAAAATCATGGGTAAAGGCACAACGATGCTGGCCGAATAGCCAAGCTAAAGTATCTGAAGCTTTCAAATGCCCCAAAAATTGGTGCTGACGACAGCAGAGGCTGTAGAAAGTCTCGTCCTCAAAAAAGTGCAGGACAATATCGCGACGCTGTGCGCAGGAATTATTCATGATTTCGGCCGTTAGTTATCAATGCTTATGATATATATGTCGACGTTCTTCACGAAATTCTGTGTTGGAATAAAAGCCGCGTGCTAATAGCATTTACTTAATAACAAAGTTAATAGCCATAAGGATCTTGGTTTAAGCTTTGCGCGTAACTCGAAGATTTTGGCGCGTAAATCATCGAAGCTTTTGATGACGGAACTATTAGGCGCCAGCACAGGAGCAGCATGGGGAACTTTTTGGTTGTCAGCAGGTAATTTCAAGCGGTAACATGTTTCTCTTTAACCGTAGATAGAGCGTCCATGTGGACACCGGCGTGTACCTAAATCGATTAAAGCTTATTGTGGAACAAGTACGTGAGGTACAAACTCTGCAAGTGCTGTGGTACATGCTCTAAAGTAGGTGTGGTACAAGTTCTGCAAGTGCTGTGGTACATGTCTATAAGTGA
The DNA here is from genome assembly GCF_035830915.1 of Pseudomonas sp. DSV-1. NCBI lineage: Bacteria > Pseudomonadati > Pseudomonadota > Gammaproteobacteria > Pseudomonadales > Pseudomonadaceae > Pseudomonas > Pseudomonas sp. DSV-1. Next base: position 66,558 of record NZ_JAYMYG010000002.1, read on the forward strand.
AAGGTGACAATTTGTTAGGAGGAATTAAAATGAAGTCTAGCTAACCGTAAAGCTAGAAGTCAGATAGACAAAGGCCCAAGTTCGAGCTTGGGCCCTTGTGGATAAGTCAGATTTGGTGCCTGACGAATCCATTGTCTATTCCATACATGTGGGGCGTCAAGTCCCGCACGACTTCGTTCGTCCACAAGATGCCACGTGTTATCCACAGCGATGCGCGTGTGCACCTGCCCGCTGGGTATGGAGTTCGTCATACGCCATATTTGTTATCCCCAGCCAAGGCGGAAGGACGTGCTTAAATGACATTGGAATTACCAAGATGAAACTGCAGGATAAATTTGCTCTGATTATGGGCCGTCAAGGTCGGTTCGAATGGGGACATGAGTACATTCCGTCGACGCTAGCGGTACCCCGTGAAGCCCCTAAGGGCTCGCGGATCAGTAGGCTTCATAGCGCAAAACTCGGCCGTACATTGCACGTTCTCTCAACTCCTGAACGGGTGTTTGCTCAACTTGCACTTTGTCATACAGACCTTCTCGATATCCATGAACAAAAAATGCTATGGCCATTTAGCTCGGGGCATCCCCTTCGTGGTCATCCACTGACAAGAGGCACTTCTCCTCGCCCTGTACGTGGAACGGTAGAGATAGCCAAGGAGATTGGTTTCAAGCACCACGAAATCGTGGTTGAAGGCCCTGATGGCAACCGACACAGGATGCCCTTTCCTTACCAGGGTGACCTGCTTCTATACATGAAAGGTCATGACGGCATCCCTTATGCCGTTAATTGGACCGTCAAAGACCGCGAGGATGCATTTCGCGAAAGGAGAGGCACAAGGCCAAAGACTCCAATCCAGCAGAAGAAGGATCGCGACCATGCCGAGCTCAGGACTGAGCTAGAGAGAGCGTATTACGCTAGCGCAGGTGTCAGAACGGTGCAGGTTTCTCTTGATAGGGTCGAACAGGCAGTCATTGCAAATCTGAACATGCTTTTCGTAATGCATGACCTCCCGCTAAGTCATGAGAAAGCGTTGCTTGATGAATTCAGTGCTGATGTCAGAGCGGCGGTCCTTGCCGGAAACCCGGTGGCGCATGTCGCGATTAAATACGGGGCACGGTGGGGCTTTCGTGACCAGTTCATCGCAAGGTTCTACCAAGACATTTGGGATCGAAAGCTGTCGGTTAATTTTTTCAATCCCATTCACATCGACCATCCAGTTTCCACTGATGGTGGCGATCTTTTCTCCGTTTATGGCTCGCTCTTTGAGGAGTCGGCGCCATGATGACGGGGTCTCGAATTATCGCGCCGGAAGGGTTTCTCAGCCTTTCGAAGGGCGTCACCTATTACTTCCTAAGCAGTAACGGCAACCGGAACCGGGTTAGGCTCGTGATGTTCAGTGACGATGGCAAGGAGTTGAGCACCCATCTGATCACGTTATCCAGGATCGAGTTTGAAGATGCACTTGAAAACGGGTGGGTGTTAGAAGACGGTCCTGGTGAAAAATTTCCTCCTTGGCTTGCACCCATTGAGGGTGTGTCAGTAACTCACTTGGAGGGCCGAAGGCAGTCAGTAAAGGAGAGCTACGACCAGAAGGTCAACCGGCGATTCGTGGCTATTTCTGACCTCGTTGCACGGAGGGACGAGATTTTAGCAGGTGATAATCCAGACGCTCTTATCAATGTTCATGCCAAAGGCCAGCGGCCGCAGCAGAACGCAGCCCGAGTTAGGTTGTGGTTCTACACCTATATCACGTTTGGACATAACAAATGGGCGTTGATGCCACCCCTGCACCGGCTTGGCGGTTGGAATCGGGAAGATCCCTCTCGTGTACGAAAACTAGGCAGGCCGTCTCCGAAAGGAAAACGACACGGATACCCGTCTGACGCGAGTATGAAAAGAAAGATTCTCTCTGGCTTTCTGAAGTTCAAATCAGCACATAAAACAAAGAACGATATTTATAACGACGTTGTTACCCGCGAGTTTGGATGCGTTGTTGCTGAGGGTGAAAACCATAAAGAATATGTGCATCCTGATGGTAAGCCATTCCCGACATTCAACCAGTTTAAATATTGGATTGGAGAGCTCATAAGTCCCAAGGCACTCAAGCGTGCATTGAAAGGGCAGCACAAAGCACGAGCTATTTCGGGGTCGGAAGGAAGTTTCGCTGAGAAGCTTATTAATGTAAATCAGAGTGTTGAGTTTGACGGATACAATATTTCTGAAAAGCTGACCGGTCTCACAGAAAGAAGCGCGGTTGATAGCTTTTGCGTGGTCCGTGCTGTGTGCGGTTTATCGGGGGCTGTATTGGGCGTCGGATTTTCGGAGGGCAGAGAAAATATGGATGCTTACAAAATGGCCCTGTTCTGCATGGCTATTGGTAAGGTGAAGTTTTGTGAGTTGTTTGGCATTGAGATTAAGCCTGGGGAATGGCCAAGTGAAGGATTGTCCGGCGGTATTGTGTTTGATCGAGGGCCAGGGGCAGGCTACGACGGTGAGCCCAGCATTACTTGGCTCAAAGCTTTCGAACTGACTCCCGTATTTTCTGGGCAGTCGAAGGCGACTGTTGAGTCTTCTCATCCGAGGAATAAGAAGTCCTTGGACCAACCAACGCACTTTCATAGTAAGTTAAATTTCGTTGAGATGGCTAAACGTGAAATTTTTCGAGTCATTTCCGACAATCACACCTCCGATGCAGGAAGACGGATGGATGAAGAAATGTATCTGGCCGGCATAAAACCGACTCCATTTGATATTTACAACTATTGGAGTTGTCGAGGTCGAGACTCTTCGATTGGGATGCAATTTGATACCGCAGTCAAAACTTTTCTAAAAAATTGTCCCGCAAAAATACGAAAGGACGCAGTCTATTTCTATGGGCGTAAATATAGATCTCAATCCTTGGTAGCGACTGGGGTATTTGACAAGGTAGCCATGAAAGGCGTTATTGAAACGTCTGTTTTTGTTTTGACAATGTGTGTTCGGCACATATGGATTGAAGTTAATGGAGTTTTATATGAGTTAGATTTTGTGCGAACTGCAAGCACTCATGCTGGCGCCGAGGATATTTCATTGCGTGATCTGCAGGAAATCGATCAGGCGCGACGAAAGGCAGCTGCAGCTCTTCGGGATGAAAGGCCCGCGGTTCAGCAGGATTTCAAGGATCGATTCAAGCGAAATACTGGAGAAGATTGGGATAGTGGCGAGCGTAAACTTGGAAGGCCGGCTAAAGGCGGGGCAGCCCAGCGGGACGTGGCTGACTACGATCGCTTTAGGGGAAAAGCCAAATGAACCAGTCAGTTGAATCTCGGTTCGACGGGTGCTTGGATGCAGAAAAGATCCGAGGCTTGATAACAGTTAGACCCGAACCGGTAGGCTGCTTGAGCGCCATGGATTCTGTTATCGCCGCAGAGGCCTTAGCAGAAGTTTTGATGAAAATATTTCTACCGAACCAATTCTCTTTGGATTTCATCAAGGAGATGGCGGGACGAGCATCTCTTCATAGCAGTAAGCTTTTTGCAACCGAAAGTGAGTACGTCTCAAGAATATACAACCCGCCAGAGGTAGAAGTATCACCAGTATGCTTAACGGGATTGGCTGGTGTTGGAAAGAGCCAAACGATTGCAGCGTTGAGAAAAATCTTGCCACAGCCCATGGATTTTACCTGTGATCATTATCACGGGGCCGTCAAACTGATTTCACATTGGTATGCGAGTGCGCGTGGTAAGGCAGGTGGCAAGCAGCTACTTACCGATTTCGTGCTTGGGAGCGAAGAGTCCGGTGGACGCTGGAATTTGTCAAAGCTGCTCGTAGAAAGCCGCAGACGAGCTAACCGTGACGGGATCTCATTGGTTGTTCTTGAAGAGACGCAGCACATTAACACTGGTTTGGGTGCATCCAAGGTCACTGACATTCTGCTGACGATGGCTGCCATTGGACCTCCCATGATCTTCGTGTCCAATTATAGCCTCGTGCATAAGCTGCTCCGTCGTAACAGTGAGGATAAGCAGAGGCTGCTCTCGGAGCCTCGGATCATGTTGCCGGACGAGCCTGAAAGCCAGGACTGGAAAGATTACGTCGCTGAGTGCATCAGGGTTTTTGGGGGGCACATTCAGACCGACATCGACGACCTTGCTGTGGAGCTTTACCGTTCTACTTTCGGGATCAAACGGCTTGCCGTCCAGCTTCTAAAGCTCGCTTATATTGAGTGCCGTAACGCCGGTCGAGAATATGTGATTCTCTCTGATATCAGCCGGGCATATTGTGCCAGTGAGTATTCCAGCAATTCGAAGGAAGTCGAAGAGCTGCATTTTCAAGCACTACAACCTCGGTCGACTGGTCGCCATCTGGATCTGCGTTGTCCCTTCGACCTGCCAATTGAGATGAAGTCGAATGTGGTGAAATTCGCTCGTGCGGATCGGGATAATCGTGTGATCGCGAAGGTTTTTGATTCGGCACTCAACGAAAATGAGCGGTCGGTGATGAAAGACATCGACCTGATACCTGGTGACGTTGCACGCCCGCTTAAGCCAGTCCGGCGCCCGACGGTGCTGAAGGCGACGGATGAAGAGTCGAATAGAGCTTTTCAGGACTACATAGACTCAATGTCGCTGCCGTCTAACCCCAAAAAGCCAAGATGATGAGGTTTACGGGGGCTACCTGTTTCCACGATCTGGCAGTGGTGTGTCAGCCGATCCAGCAACGCTGTATGAGCGCGTGGGGGATACATAAAGGCCGCAGAGGGGAAGGCTGCGATTCTCTCCCTGGAAGCTCACACTGCATTGATGAGGCAGATCGACTTAGCTCAGAAGGACTTCTAGTGCGAGCTGCTGGCGCTGTCTTACGCAATGAAAATGACTTTCGCTGACAGAGTGGTTGGGGGGCATCACAAAGGGCGGGTGTAGAAAACGAAGCCCGGATGAACGCTTGCGCTGTATCCGAACTCCGATTGGAGAGCTGGATCAAACATGGAGAACTATGGGAAAACTATACAGAATGCTATCATTTCGACTATATCGGTGACTTTCCCAATTCACTGGGCCGTCTAACCGCAGTCTATTTCGTAAGCGCATCTACCCACGGAGGGCTGATCATGACTGATATTCAAAGCATCTATTCCGCCCTCCACAGCCAAGGCCTGACCAAGAGAAATCTGGTCAGTCTTATGCCCGAATGGTGGTCACCCGAGATTGAGGCGACCCCAGGAGCCGCACAGCGGGCCAAGCTTTACCTGGCTAAGGCATTGAGCCTTCAAATCCGGGCATTCAGCGAGAGTCCTCCTCGCGTGGCCTTCGATTTGCCTGTCGAAAAGCGGTTCAAGCTGTCCTCTAGGACATCGGAAAGCGATGTCGCTGTGGCTGTTGCATTGGCGAAGAGTGCTTCCCGAATCGCTCTGGGTTCGATGGACAACGATTACTCTCCGCTACCGAAAAGCGCGGCGCAGATTCGTTCTCAGATTCTCGCTAGCGGGGCGCCGTGGGTCGGCCTGACCCAGCTCCTGGACCTCTGCTGGAGCAGTAGCATCCCTGTCCTCCATTTGGCTTCCCCGCTGCTGGGAAAGAAAAAAATGGATGGCATCGCTATGTCGATCAAAGGCAGGCCATCCATCGTCCTGTCCAACGTTCGTAAGCAGGGCTTCTTGCTGTTCCATCTCGCCCACGAGCTTGGTCATATCGCTTTAGGACATCTGTCTGAGAACGGTGCGATTGTGGATGACGAGATCACCAAAGAAGAGTCCGAGGAAGGACGCAATTCTCAGGAGATCGAAGCTGACCGTTTTGCGATCGAGCTATTAACTGGGAATGCTGATACCCGATTGGTCCTGCCAAGGCTCATCAAAGCAAACGCGCTTGCTGATATCGCCACTCGGTTCGGAAGAGACCGGCAGATTGATCCGACACATGCAGTGCTGAACGTTGCCCACAACAACCCGAAAATCTTCGGACTCTGTGTGGGTGCGGTCAAATCGATCTCAGGACCGCTCACTGATCAAGATCTGATACGTGAACGTGCATTGAGCAATTTGGCTGATGGGCTTGATCCTGACAGCGAGCACCTGCTTCGGACTCTTATCGCATAAATGATCGTGCTCGCTGACAATGATGTCCTGGTAGCACTGGCTCAATGCGATCTCGTCGATGAGGCGTTGACGGTGCTCAATTGCAGCTTTACGGACTGCTATGTGCTTGGCGAGGCGCCTTACTCGCTTTACTTGAATAACCCAGCCAAATGTCTGGATAAGCGTCTGGGCAACGCGTCCGCGTTCGGTCGGCTGTGCCAGATGGTCGAATCCTGCAAAAAGCTGGGGGTGGCTCAAGAGAATCTCGAATTGCTCGAGCAGTTGATGCCTCTCGATGGCGTGCACGACGGCGAATTGCAGCTGACCCTACACGCAGAAAATCTCCACTCGCAAAGCACGAGTTTCACTCTGACCACCGGGGATAAGATTTTTCTAAGCGCTATCTACGAATCCGACTGCGAGCTCGCCAAGGCCATCCTCTACCAGCGAGTTGAATGCCTGGAATCGTTGTTGGTGAAGGCAATCGGCATTTACGGCCACGAGCACATCACCACAAAGGTTGGCTACGGCAAAGAAACGACCACGAATGCGAAGAAATTCGATACCGTCTTAAACATGGCGTTTGGTAATGGCAGGGCCGAGCAGCACACCTTGGACTGCTTGAACCATTACATGCCCGCCCGGTGCTTCCTGCGTCCTTGATGCCTTCTGCATCGCATCGTCAGCTTCAACCTCTCTGACCACTGCCTGCGAGCCGAAACGGTCGGTACATTCAGCTTCTCAGCATTTGCGTTCGGGCCGAGCCTTCCAGCAAATCACCGGTCTGGCTCCTACCTAATTCAGGCTCAGCTATACCTGTTCGACTTGAGGAGTACGTTCGTCCGTGGACGGGCTGGTCTTCTCCCAATCTCAACCCCACATCGAGTCTTGGCGCGCAGCGTTGCAATAGGGGCCGCTAGCACATTGGTGCGCCTCGCAAGCCTAGGGCTTTCGCGTGAGATTCTTTTGGCGCAGTTGCTCGATAGTGGGATTGACAATTTGCCGAAAGGCTAGATCCCGAAGGAGGCCCGGGGGAACCCGGTCTCGGTTGGTAGCCCGAAAGATCCAAACGTGCACCCTGGCAACCGGGGTTTAGTATCAACCAAATTCGCGACGGCCTTGATCCAGTTCGAGCGCGGCGCGATCTTCTCCAGCAAGAACCAGACAATGGACACCAGACCATAGAGTCTAGTCAGCGCATTGCCGTCCAAGTTCAGTGCAATGAAATATGGCTCAGCAGGTAGTGCGGAAAGCGGGTTCAGGGACACTTGATTCCAGATCCGAGTGTGATGAGCACATCGGTTACGCAGGAGGTTGATCTCCTGCAACCAGCGGGCGAAGATCCGCGCGTCGGTTAGACCAAACCTTGCAAGAATCTGGTTCTGGTAAGTGCCGTTAAGCATCTCGAAGTAGCGAGACAGCGCACCAAAATCCCAGGCCTCCACCGCGACCCAGAAAGGAATGGGCCTCCCCGACTGACGATGCCACTCGATGGAGTCCTCGGTACTCCTGTTCAGTAGCTCCTGCTGCCGAGCTACCCACTCGTTCCACTTGTTCCTTACCTTTCCGCGCGAAGTGAAGTTCTTGACGTGCTTTGGCCGGATGAATTTGGGGTCGGTGTATGCCATCGGGTGGTGGTACCCCACCACATGAGCTACCACGGTCTTCAGATTAACCTCTAGCCGCTCGATAGCATCAAGCATAAGAAGCCGGAGATGCTTGTCGAACTGATAAAGGGAAACGGCGTCGTCGAAATCAGCCCCAGCAGCGAACACATCCTGGCGAAGCGGTTTGCCCGAAATCGGACAAATTTTAGCCTGGTTGGTCGCAGGATCCTTGTCGAACTCTCGTGCGGGATACCAGTATCCGCTGAGGCGGTAGTATCCCAACTGAGCGAGCTTACGCTCTGCGCGCGCCAGGTCGGCTACGTGCATATTGCGTTGTGTGAGCAGGGAGACAAGATCGGGGTAGGTCCGGAAAGGTTTCGGAGCTAGCAACTTCCATGTCTCCAGAAATAAGAAGGCCCGAACGTAATGCCGGACTGAGCCAGCACCAGAGGATCGGGCGCGATTGGGGATAATACTGCCGAATGCAACGTTTAGCGTCAAGTGAAATCAGTTGACGAAAAAACGTCGAAATCGTAGCGAAAGTGGGCGATCGAAAATCCGAGTCGGATTTGAGTGTCGAAATTTCAGCTCATTTTTTCAAACGGGTCAGAAAACGATTTTCTGAAGGAGGCTCTACCCCGTCTCCAAGGACGGTTTCAAAGGACCTCAAACTCATATCTTGTCGAGCGACTCCATGGTGCATTGTTGGGTTATGAAACCGTTCACTGTAGTCAGATGAAAAGCAGGCCGCAGTCTAGGCAAATATTAGGGTCGTACATGTGAAGCTCCGGATTAGGTAGAACCTCGAATACTGCTGTCACGACCTAAGCCTTGTGAGCCTAACCCCACGCGCTCTTCATAGAATGTTGACGTAACTATCCAGCTCAATCAGATCATGACCAAAGAGCTCAACTGCTAGGAACCAGCGCTTGCATTTGCCGGTACTCGGGCTCGAAGCCTTGACTTCACCGATATCCAAGCGTCCGCCAGGTCGTAGGTAGACGAGTTGGTCACCGGCAAGCAACTGCTGAACGAGGCGTCGCTCGACGTGGTAGGAGTTTCCACCGCGGTCGGAAATTTCTATGCGTACCGGTTGATGACGCGCCACGCAAGTCCATGTGCGAACATCAAAGTCGGCATTTCGCTTGAGCTGATCGCGATCGCATGTGGGGCAAGAATAGAGCTGATCAAAGTGGGAGGCGATGCTAAAGGTCATGCAGACCATCCTTGATAATTGGTGATAAAGGTTTTATCACCAATTTATTGGCATCGTCGATTCCTGCTTCCCAGCGAAATAGCTGCGGTTATCGAGCCATCAAATAGCCATATGAATCAGACCTGCCATTCCGTTAAGCTCCGGGTACACCTTGCTGTTCCGAGTACGGAGACTTTAATTAGGGCTTCAGATGATTAGTCAGGGGGATCTGAATGGTATTGGTGGGAGCCGCATATTCACGCTCTAGGTACGGTGCTGAACAATCAATTTGGCCCAAACAATCCGTGGCAGACCTACCTTCGCTTGCTCGTTCGAAGAAGCGGTCACCGACGACGGTGAGTATGACCAGGACTATCAACCTGCCTAACTCACCTAGGATCTTTTCCCCCAGTTCGCCCTGATGAGGCACTGAGATCCTTGACGCTGTTTGATACCGATATGAGCATTCGGCGTTACGCGAGGTGTTCGCTATGAGAATTGGGTGTAAATCGTGTCCGCCTATCAATATGAACGTGGAGTTGAGACTTAATGTCAGAGAACCGACCGACGCAGCACTTAACTGAGGCTGATTTGGAGGCATCTCTGCATGCCGTAATCGCAATCGCATTTCCTGGTGCGGATATCGAGATCCAGCATCAGAGGCGGTTCAAATTCCACGTGGGCAAGGCATTGGTTGATATCGACGGAGGGCAGTCGTGGGCCAAAGAAGGGCGTGCCGATATCGTTCTCCTTCACAAGGGGCGCCCACTGGCTGTCGTAGAGCTGAAGCGTAAAGGGCTTAAGCTTCACGACGAAGATAGGTTGCAAGGCGTTTCCTATGCGCGGATGCTGGATCCGATTGCGCCTCTAGTAGTGGTCTCTAACGGAGAAATCACTAAGCAGTACTGCACATACACCGGGCAGGAGTGGAATCCTGTCAGCAATGACGAGAGGCAGCTTGATAGTTTGATCAACAACGCACTCACGTTAGCGACTGATGATATACGCAAGGCTGCGCAGACCCTGATGGGTACCGTCTGTGACGTGTGGTCCGCGGTTGTGAAGGAAAGCACTGCTGAGAAGATTGAGTCGCTTTCCGGTGAGCTGCGAGACAGTCATGTACCGTTTGCGCGGGACTTTTTGATTCCCCGTGAAGCAACAAGGGCTGTGATCGAAGCCCTCGAACATTCCTGTTTCGTTATTCTCGAAGGTGAGCCGCTCACTGGAAAAAGCAATGTCCTCCGTGAGCTGGTGAATATCACCGAGCAAGGGAATTCTCTCGTGCCGCTGTATTTGGAAGATGGGGGCGGCGGCTACCTTCAATGCCTGGCGGATGCGCTGGCCAGAACTGTGAAGTGGCCCTTTAAAGTCGAGGACGCTCGTTTCTGGCTTCAGTGTCTAGCGCGGGATCAAGAGATGAAGTTGGTGATCATCATCGATCACTACTGGAGCACTAGTGAAACCAGTCAAAGAGAACTGGAGGATCTAGTTAGGATTGCCCAGAACGGCGGATTCTCCGTTGTAGTGGCTATGGATGATGCATTGGTCGACGGTGTCATCAAGTCGCGTAACGGCAGGGCGCTCTCTCTTCTGGGTAGGGTGGGCGAGAGAGTCACGGTTCACCCTCTACAGGATAATGAATTCGAACACGCCGTTTTAGCTGCTAAGCGTCACGGGGTGACGATGATGGAGGGGAGTTTTCGTTCCGATGATTACCGGCGCCCATGGATTTTCAGATCGGTGATCTGCAATGCCATGGATCGTTCCACAGGGGATGAATCGCGAGCGACCGAAGCTCCGCCATTGCTGGGAATCGATTTCATAAACTACGTACGTGAACATTACGATGACGTGACACTAAGGCGTCACTACCATGAGCTGGCTAGGGTCACGCTGGATGATTATCTTGGGGCTGGCCGTTCGGACAGAATGGAGATAGAGGCCGCAAGTGCTTTCTTATTGCGTAACGAGGCTTTGAATGACCTCGCAAATGAGTCCAGGCAATACTTGTTGGATCGTGGAGCGCTTAGGCAGCGGATGTATGAGGATCTTCCCGTCTTCCGAATAGGCTTTTACGAAATGTTGGTGAGCGAGCTTGCCTCCGTTATTGCGGATCGCCTTAGAAGTCAAGTTGAGTCTGGCGTCGAAAGTGCGATGGAATGGTTGATGAGTGCAGCGGAGGTATTACCCATGGGTGAAATTATCGCCGCGCGTGCAATCGTTGCATTGATTCGATCAGGCAACGACCCGGTACCTCTATGTCGGGAGCTTCTGGGGCAAACACCGATTCAAGGGCTGAGCTCGCCACGAACTCGGTTCGCTATTAGGACTATCGACCTGCCTATTGGCGACGTTGATGATACCGACAGGCTAGATGAGACATTTCCAGAGTACTACAGCGACAACATTTTGCCTTGGATCACACTCTCACATGTATTGGCTGCGCATCCTTTGAGATCGGCGGAAATTGGATTCTTTCCGCAGATGTTTGTGTTGATGGAGGTTGCCAAGTCGGTAGTGGCTCTGCGTAGGCCTGGCAATACTGCTGCCTCTTATGAACTATTTTCTCATGAGATGAATGATGGTACGTTCGTTCCGGCTTGGGGTGTTGGCATCATAGAGCCTGTGACGTACGCCGTCTTCAAGATGTTCCGGACGTACCCTGGAATGGGAGAGGCGTGGATGATGATACTCAACGGAATGGACTCTGCGCATTTGCTGGCTCGCACTTACACCGTATTGATCGAGCTGATTCGTCTCGGTGGTATTCAGGGACATTGGGCAGGTGTCACTGCAGAGCAGGTGCTTCTCCCATTGCTGATCAAACATCCGAATATCCCTGTAGGTAGTGTCTCTTGGATGGCGGTTGGCGCCCATAAATGAAAACCGTACGGGGATGATCTGTCTTGCTCATGCTGAGCAGGAAGTCAGGAACGCCTCTGCTAAGTAAGCCCTGATATGTCCGACTGTGAGTAAAGGAATTGAAAGCGGTCGGCTTTCAGTCAAAAACGCGTGTGCTAAGTTCTGATGTTATAGGGTCAAGCTCCCTGCAAGCTGCTTGGCTGCGACAGTTTTAATTCTCTAGAGCTTGCGTCCCGATTGACGTTTTGGGCGCTTGCGACAGTTTTGCGTTTTGTCCAAGCGTGCTGAGGGCCTCGTTTTTGGGAAGCTTCTGCGACAGTTTTAATTCTCTAAATTCACTAGAAATGACCACAAATTCGCCCCAAGACGTTGCTTTGGATTCCCTTCAGCACTTGAGTAATGACATCGCGATGCTGGCCTCAGGTGATTGGGTGCCAGATGATGATAGCTGTGAAGCGAGCCTCGATATGGTGGAAGAGGTTCGCGTGTATGTACGACGTACGCACGAAATCCTTAGTGCCGCGAGAGAGCTGATCTTAGATGTTGAGCAAGGTTCTTGCCCGAAAGCCGCATCGAAGCAGATTAAAGAGCTGATGGTGAATTTGGGGGTGTGGGAAGACTTCAACCCTGAGGGCGAATAACCCTATACCTGATTCGCCCATCATCACGATGAGTGAAGCGGGCCCTAGAGGGAGCGGGTAAGTCTGCAAAGACAAGTAGTTCAGCGCCCTCCCGCAGTTCACGAATTAAGAGAGTAATGCCATGTACAAGATCCATCACGCTAACGGCACCATCGCTTCAGCAGGTACTCCCAAGGCAGCGGTACTGGAAGCGGCCAAATCGATCTGTATCAGCGAGGCCAGAGCGCAGGAGATGACCGAAGCGCTTGAAGCTGGCGCCAAAAACCAAATCGCAATTTATGGATTCGCAAGAACCGACATCACAAAAAACTGAGCCACGCGCCCCCTTCACTGGGGGCAAGCCAGTACAAAATATTGAGGTCTTTGACATGTCATACCAATCGATTCTCGCGGACTACAGAAAGCTCCTAGCCGACCGCCCAGGTGAAGCGCTTGAAATTGGTGATGGATGTTTTGCAGTGTTGGTTGATGACCACCTGTATGGGGTTCACAAGAATTTAGACGGCACCGTGACTTTGGATAACGGGTTCGACTTTGACAGCAGCGCTTGGGACTCAGAGTGCGAGTGCTGGGATGGTGATGTAAGCGGCTCTCAAACCAGCAATGCAATTGCAAATCCACGCTATGTAGAAATTACAAAATCCTAAGTCACTCTTGGCACCCCGCACCACGGCCCAGCTATCTGGGCCAGCAACTCAGCAACAACATCCGCCCCACCCTACTCCTCTACCCGCTTTGAAAACCAACGCAATCAAATCGGCTGCGCCGGTTAGGAGCGGGTAATGCCGCACAGCACACCTTTTGAGATAGCCCTCTCCAGCCTGCCTGCGGGGCGTGCTGGGAGCTTTCAATATTACTCCAGCAGGTAATATTTTATTGCGCACGATGACTCACAACCGTAATATCGACTGGGAAGCTATCGCGGGAGAATTAAAACTGTCGCGGAGGAATAAAGACTGTCGCAAGACTCAGTCTCCGAAGCTCAAGAACAGTCGAGTTAGCTTGCTGCTCCCAGCAGTGCCAGGGCCCGATGGTGTTGCAGGGTGAAAATTGCGACAGTTTTTATTACCTAGCACTTGGCAGCAACGGCCTGTTTTTGAGGGGAGCGACAGTTTTTATTCCTTGAGATCAAAGCGTCAACGCCGGGATACGAGTTACTGATTTTCCGTTTTCGTATCTCAATCGTGTCTGGCCAACCAGAAGCCCTCAGGCCTCAACAGAGGGCCAGTCATAAGAAAGCGGAGGTACATGCCCCCTTTGCAGCGATAGCTTGGCTGAACGATATGCAGGGCTTTAGAGAGCCTCAAACTCATCGGTGTAGGGTCGTAAATAATGACAAGTGAAATACCGGGCTTGGTTCCAGGCCGTGTAGATAAAGAACATTTTGATTTGCTAGTGCGTTTCGCTCGAATCCGGAGCGAGTCAATGATCACTGCTTTGCAAAGTCATTTTGTAGAAGGCATGCCACAGCGTGACGTTATTGATCATTACCAAGTCAATCAAAGCCAGCTTTCACGGAAGGTCGGAGAGATTCGAGAGGTCAGCGAGCAGGTACGCGCAGCCGCCAAATATTACTCGTAGGAGTAATATTTATCTTGCCTAAATATTACTCCTACGAGTAATATAGCCCCATCGAAACGAGATCTTTGGGAGCACAGGGCAATGATGGAACTTCAACTTTTGGCACGGATTCTGGTTGCGTCTGGCATCCCAGCTACGGCATCAGCCGCCGATGTTCGCATTACCTCTCAGCTAACCCTCTCCGTTGAAAGCGATGGGGGCTACGTAGTCGCGGAGCAGACTGGCAAACCGAGCTTTGATTGCCAGTGGACTCCTGAACTTAGCGTTGTGGTTGATCAACTGCGCGACAAAATCGCGGAGTTTGCACCAGCTCATACTAAGGTTCGTCTGGAAGGTTCTACCTTTCAGCCCGACTTTCAGCAAATGGATCATGCAGAGATTGCTGCGTGGCGCTTAGAAGTAATCGGTTATGACTGGATCTGCGATGAACCAGATATTGAGTTAGAGGCTTTCCAAAACAATGCGCAGTCGTACTGGAATGGAGCCTTGGCCGATATGCGGGAAATGAAAGCTGACAGGCCTAAAGGCAACTTTGAAGGGTGGGGGTGGATAATTGAGTAAGCCAACACTAGCTCAACAAGATCTGATTTTTCAAAACACCCATAGCGATTACAAATGGGTGTACCAAGATGGGACACGCGCCATTCTCGTCTGTCGTGGCGCCACTAGTCTTGTAGCGCTGCATGACCTGACCCCTGATGAAGTAACGCAACGCTTAGCCTCGTACAAGCGCAAGTAATCGATAGGCCAAAACCTGCTACCACCCGCCGACCGGGGCTAATCAAAGCCCCGCCACCGATCATTCACACTAGGTCGAATAGCAATGAAGATGTGTGCTGAAAAGCCCTGTCCTACCTGCCCATGGCGCAAGTCGTCAACGGTCGGCGGCGCCGACATCGATGGGTTCAGCATTGAAGATATGCGCCGCCTTGCGAACACTGTCCCGCCTAAGGGAAGTGATGAAGTCGGTCTAAGAACAATCATGGCTTGCCACCACAGCAAGGTTGGTGCCGAGTACGGGTGCGCTGGTTACATCGCACAACACGGCTGGTCGAATCTAAACGTCCGCTTGCTGGCGCGACTGGAGGACACAGACCTCGCAGTAGTCGTCGACAATTGCGCCAGCATCGATCTCTATCCCGATTTTCACGAGATGCTGGCCGACTATGAAGCTGCGCAGCCATCCGTAGTGAGATCGTCAGGTCGCAGCACACCACCAATAGCCGATGACGAGTAGCACCCCATGAACATCCCTCGTAGAACGCGACTCACAATTCTGTTTGTCATTTCGATGTTAGTGTTCTTGGTCGTTGTCCCATCCCCCGCTGTGCTCGGGTATGTGATGGTCAGTTCATATCTGATGTTCTTCGCGGGATTCCAAGGTTTCCTTGTTTTAATTGAGATCAAGGCTGATCGGGTCATCAAAGGCTCATTACTCATCAGCTACGGATTGGCTTTCCAGTTCATCTACATGCCAATGGTCTTTTATCCGGATGGCAACATGAATGACCTCGCGCCACTGTTGAAGCGAAACCTTGACCTGTTTGGACAGTTGATCGCTATTGCTTGTGCTGGCGCGGGCGCCAGCATTATTTCGATACATGCCGACAAAACCTCGAAGGACAAAGAGCCTCAACCATCAGGCCCAATCGTCATCGATAACACGCGACACATGAATGACCTGATCGCAGCCGTCACAAGGACGGGCAAAGAGATTCAGGCGCTTAACAAACTGGTTACGTCGTTGGTCGGCGTTATTGCCGTCATGGCCATCCTGTTGGTAGTCGTGGCTATTGCCGTTTTCACACACGCCTGACCACACCAAACACCACCAGGTCATTCCACATGACCGCATTGCTAAGTAATGGACTCGCGCATGAGCAAACGTGTAACAGAGATAGTGAAGGAGACTCCTGCCGACCCTAATCACCAGGTCGTTACCCTTCTCACCAACGGCGGCGATAAGATGGTGCACCGGAAGCAGCCGTGTCCCGACTGCCCATGGAGAAAGGACGCGGTGGGCGAGTTCCCATCTGAGGCCTTCCGCATCTCTGCTCACACGGCCTACGACATGGCGCAAGAGACCTTCGCCTGTCATTCAGCTGGAAAGAAACGTCCAGCGACCTGCGCGGGCTTTCTACTTCGCGGCGCCGACCACAACCTGTCAGTGCGAATGGCTTACGTCACAGGCCGTCTTACTGAAGATTTCCACGATGGTGGCCATGCGTTATTCGAGAGCTACCGTGAGATGGCCATCGCCAATGGCGTAGAGCAGGATGATCCAATAATCGCCCCATGCCGATAGCTCACGGCAATCAGATAAGTACCGGTTGATCAGGTATCCCCACCAAGTAAATTGCGATTTTTTTAATAGTGAGCACGCTGTGTCACTAAACAATACTGGAGATAACGATGGTGTCCGAAGAAGCTCAAAAAGGCTTAATTCAACAGGCCGAGCGCGCAGCGAAGTGGTCGTATTGGCTTTTAATGGTGATAGTCCTGAATGCTGCACTTCAGCTCTGCGCTGTCTTATTTCCTGCTGCAGTAGTTAGCGTAATTGGCCAGTCAGCCTCTGATTTTTGGTCCCTAAATCTTGGTATATGTGTCGCATTAATTGCGGTCGGCTGGGGTATAACTTTGGTCCAGACACACTACCTCAGGAGAGCCTTAGGTCTCCCACGCTGACCCTGGAGA
Organism: Pseudomonas sp. DSV-1; assembly: GCF_035830915.1. Classification (NCBI taxonomy): domain Bacteria; kingdom Pseudomonadati; phylum Pseudomonadota; class Gammaproteobacteria; order Pseudomonadales; family Pseudomonadaceae; genus Pseudomonas; species Pseudomonas sp. DSV-1. The sequence continues at coordinate 83,190 of NZ_JAYMYG010000002.1, forward strand.
TTTTATGGAATCAAACAAAGATTCGTCTGAGTTCACTGACGGCGAGAGAGCAATCTTAAAGCTCCTCGGTCGCAGACCTATTGAGCTTTACTGGGGGCGGAATGGCTGGGTACCTCAGGGCCTTCCGAAATCTGCTAAGCGCAAAGACTTCGATGCACTTCTAGGACGCCAACAGGAGGTTGTCCGAATCGAAGCGGCCAGAATGATTTTAGTCTGCAACACATAGTTCGAACGATGAAACTTTAAGGGGAAGGCCATGGCCCTCCCCTTTTTTGTTCAATCCAAGAATCAATGTCCTATGACTATTGGGGCGCCAGCTGGACATAAAAACGGCTGAGCCTTGCTGCACGCTCATGCTCGGCTTGCAGCACTCGAAGGCGCTTATAAAACTGGTTGAGGTTGACCAGATTCTCGTCGACAACTTCAGATACCGGCCTTCCGCCAACGAGGTGATCGCGTAGTGCCAGGATCAGCTCCTTTGAGCGAATCGAGGTACCCGCTAAAAGCAGATCGAACTGCTCAGGGTCAACGCGGCCAGGCACAAGTTTCCCTACTGCAAATTGCATGCGTGCTCCAGGTAGTAACGCGGGGATATTCAAAACAGCTCTCAGGCGCTGCAAGTCGCGCACAAGCCACCATTAGCTGAAACGCTGCCTCAGGGGCGGCGGTGACATTCATCGCCGCTGTCGCCCCGCACAGCCCCCTTAGTGAGGCTGCCAAGCTGGCGTTACCTGTTCAAAAAACGAGACGCACATCATACCAAACGATGAGCTGCCCGCTGAGCAGCTGAACCACATGCTGGCGCCAACGTTCTGAACTTAGAAGACTTCAACGCTCTCGTGCTGCTCAGCCTGACTTAGCGCCCCATCGAACACCATCAGTTCAGGATCGTGCGGCTTCTTGTCCGTACCCATGCAGGAAAGCCGCATGCCAGGCTTACCCCATGCATTCCCCTTGCATGACTTCACAGTACAGCTGTACTTGCTCTTGCTCGGGTTCTTGGCGACTGACTTGGGCTCAATCCCCATCTGCGCCAGATCTGCAGTATTTGCAGCGGCGAACACCTTCATTCGCGGCGCATCATCCCCCCCCAGAGGCTCAGGGTCGGCAACCGGCTTAAAATGATTCACCGGCTTGGAGTCGCTGGGCAGAACATCGTCACTCTCAGCACTTACAAGTGAACTGCCTTCACTCGACTCACGATCCAACTCCATCAGCTGATCTAAAGGGTTGGCCAGAGAACGATCCAGTTCCTGTGCTGGCGCTGGACCACTACCTGCGTGCTCGTAACTAAGCGCAGTGGGTACATCACCCGCTTCTTGGTCCAACTGGGGCGGAAAGCGGTCAACCCAAGAGAGCTTAAAATCATTGTCCACGAGCATGGCGCTAGACACATCGAACAGCCCACCTTCGATGATGTAGGTCTGCACGCTATCGCCAGTACGCTTGCCACCCGGCTTTCCGGTATCTGTTGGCATCAGGCCAATAGCCTCGCACATGTCGGCCCATTCACGATTGCGATAGCGGCGGCGCGGTGGCTTCCCTTCCGTGTTGAGTAATTGGTCGAGGCTGACCATTTCACGTACCAGGACACTTAGGGTTTCAGGAATCGAACGAATGGCAAAGTAAGTTGGGTTCAGAGCAATCTCATGACAGAACTCACCTTTGCTGTCCTCGCCCAGATTCACAAACTGATTGGCAGAGAAGTATCCGTAGGTGTCGTGCTGGCGCGGAAGAGTAATCAAGCAGCGAGGAAGACGGCCCCCGAATAGCTCGGTATTGAAGTGCTCAAAAGCACGCTGAATCTCATCGTAGGTTTCGGTTGTAGGATTCAAGTCGCCCCCTATCCGTTAATGGCCGCTCCGATTTGCATTAGCGGGCCGTTGGCCTGTGGGGCGCGGAGTATACGCAAATGAGAACGCCCACAGTGAAGTGAGGCGATTTTGCAATGTTTAATATCTCTGTACCATGCAATTCTCATATTATTTTTGACCTCTCATCACCATCTAGGATTTCGAAATGCGAACAACGTCAGAACGGTTTTCAAGACTGGTTGCTTGGCGACTGGCCGAATCCCTCTGCTCAAAGTGGAGATTCATAGCAAACGCTGGTGCCTTCGCCATGTTCATCTGGGTGGCTATAAGCGTTGTGCTGGCGCTGACGAGCGGGGAGTCCGACGACCACATGAGCGGTGTCAGCACAATGTGCTTGGCAGTTAGCACTTACTTTTCTGGTGTGGTCGCGAAAATGATGGGGGTGGTGGCCAATGCTCGCCAGCTGCAGGTCAGCAATAAGGCGGTGACCGGCGCCAGTGCCTCGTTAACTGATTTGTGTTTTGCGCTGGCGCTCGCTGTCGTGGGCTCGATGACCGCGCCAAGCATTTTGAGTTTGCTCGGTAGCACTGAGGTTGGAATCGCATGCTCTGTATTGCTGGGTGCCAGCGCCGTGTGTGTTTTGGCAACCCTACCCACCGCTTACCGGCTCTCAGCTCCTAACCCACAGGTGTAACGCAAATACGCTACTTGCAGGTCGCTAGTAACCTCTCTCCCAACCCCCTCCAGCAATCGAGCTAAGCATGGCCAAGAGAAACACCGCCTTAAATGACTTAATACACATCGCCAGCATGCTTCCGTGGTGGATCTGTCTTGCTTGTGCAGTAGCATCAGGTCTTTACCTTCATACAATCGCCATTGAGCCTGTTGTCGTAAACCCTTCGAGCTTTGACTTTACGCCAGCAATATTGAAGGGTGTCGCCTCGGTTGCACAGTATGTTGCCCCGATGATCTTCGTCTTCGCTGCCATCCTTTCAATCGCCAAACGATTCAAGCGCAGCCGTCTTTTGAACTCAGCTAACAATTCCACCACACATTCCTTAGCTGGCTATTCATGGAAAGACTTCGAGCTTCTGGTTGGTGAGTCTCTACGACGCCAAGGCTTTGCTATTCAGGAAGCTGGCGGCGGTGGACCGGACGGAGGAGTAGATTTGATTGCAAGGAAGGACGCTGAGCGGTTCCTTGTGCAATGCAAGCATTGGCGCTCAATGCAAGTCGGGGTTTCAGTCGTTCGTGAGTTATACGGGGTCATGGCGGCAGAAGGTGCCGCTGGCGGGTTCGTTGTAACCAGTGGCAAATTTACTAAACCTGCAAGGGAGTTTGCCAAAGGTAGGAATCTACATCTGGTGGACGGCCAGACTCTTGCTGAATGGATCGCAGCAACTAAACGCTCTCCTGCAATGCCAGATAAGGCCAGGGTCGAGCCTGCTGTGAATCTCCATGTTGATAGAGCTGTACCTAGAAACCATGAGCCAGAGCCAGAACCACAACAATCAAACGAACCCAGCTGCCCGCTTTGTAGGAAGTCCATGGTGAACAGGACCGCCAAATCTGGAGCCAATGTTGGACGTAGCTTTTGGGGGTGTATGGACTTCCCTAAATGCCGTGGAGTGCGCCACATTCCATAGCGTGAAGGAAAGCTCAGCGAGCCCAGAACTATGGGCTCAAACCATTACGCGATTAACTCTGCTCTACACACCTTTCTGCTCTACTTTCGATTTCAATGCTCGATGAATCATCGAGCGAATCCACGTGTACCCGCCCATGGCTCGAACCTTCTCCCACTGAGCTTCCGTGGTGCGGATAGTCACATTGACACTGGGAGTCTCCATCCCGTTTTCAATATGGCTCTTCTTCGCCAGATCAATTCGCGCCCGTACCCATGCGGCGCCACCCAGATCACGTAAAGCCTCCACCTCGAACGGGGTCAACCTGATACTTCTGTTTCGCTGCAGCGCACTCTTCACGACACGGGTATTTCCACGAACGGAAAAGCTCACCAGGTGCTGGCGTAGAATTTCCTCTGCTCGTTCGGAGGATTGCTCAAGCGTCCACACGGTGTCTCCATCATCCATACGTATAACGGAGCCATAGTCGAAGGACTTAAGGGCTTTACGAATGTGATCGTAACCATCATCGACTTGGGCTCCCAAAACGATTTGGTTGATGCCACATCGAACCATCATCCCATCACCAATGCCCAGGATCTCACTCGCCATAGCGGTGGACTTAGCAGCAACTGCTCGGGTATGCCCATCACGACTCAGGGCAAACCCTTTGCACTTTGACAACAACGCGTCACGGGACCATCGATCAAGCTGCGTACGGCACAGGACGCAGCTCACACTGTCGAGGGGAAGTGATACTGGTAGGCACGGGATTTCCTCGGGGGCGCCGCATAGCAATTGCCCTGCAGCGCGTGAAAACACGCCCAGTCTGAAGTCATCCAGCATCCGGGCATGGATCTTTGGCGGTTTGCCGTTCTCTCTGGCATTGCGCGCTACAGGCGCAGCGCTGATAGGGGCCAGAAAACCGGAGGCGTAGTTGTATTGAGTCAAAATGGCACCTCTATGCCGCCAAATGATTTTTTACTGATTCCGCGCAGGATACGCGCCTGCCAATGCACTGCGCAATAAACGATATATGCACTGCGTTTAACCTTGTTATGCGCAACATGAATAGCTAAAATCGAAGCAATTATAGGTACATTGGATTCGACACAATGCCAATCAAAGTGGTGTGCATAACAAAGAACGGCGACGAGGAACACCACCGCGTCATTCTTGAGAAGGCGACCTCTCCAGCTAGCTTGATCGCGGTCGCTGATCGATTCCTACCGCTTTGCCGAGAGCATGGCATTGCAAATGGAGAAAACTTTGTAGCGCTCCAATGCTTGATTGATGACAGGCTGGTTGAGGTTCGCCAGTTAATTGAGAACGTATCGACGGCATTTTTTCTACTGCGTCATCGCATGTTCGCGGACTGCGGCTTTGTCCTCTACAAGCGTGAGAGTGAAGTACAGATATTCATAAAACAAATTTTAGAGGGGGCCCCAATAGCGCACCTTCCTCCGCCGAGATGGACAGGCATGATCCGCAAGGCAGCTTCAGTGAAGGCAGATAAAGGCAGCGATTCTGTTGAGTCAGGTGATGCAGCAATTCTCGCTGCCCTCAATAAGCAAACCCGAATTGAGGCCAGGGCCCTTGAGCTACCAGCAGCCCCAGCGGTTCCAGAAACACCCGCCCCTACCGACAAACCAAGACGTAAGATGGCCGCTTCCAACTTCGGCGTACTTGGCCAGATAGCAAAACCTGTTTGAGTTGCTGGCGCTGCTCACCAATCATGAAAAAGCCCGCACTTGAGCGGGCTTTTTCTTGAGCGCAATGTAATGGGTCTTCAAGGTCTGAAAACTGTAGGTAGCCTCACGCGTCCTTCGCTTGCCTTTCCGACTCTGACTCCGCGCCATCATCAAGATCCTCACCTGACACCACGACCTGAGGATAGTCTCGACCCCGCTTGGGGATCACGCGCTCGATGATCTGTGCCGCAACCTGATCGCCACACATTTCGACCATTTTTGACCGGCTTACCCTGGCACCCATTCGTATCTGAAGAAAGCTGGCAGTTTTGCTCAGCAACTGAATGTTGGTGAAGTCAGTGCTTCGGACTATCTCGATTGCATTGGTGGGTGTTTCAGTGATGCCACTCTGGGTCCAGCGCCTGAACGTCGAGCGACCGTAAAGACGCACCGTCAGCCCTTTCCATCCAGGTGTGCACAACACAGGCACCCCGCTCCCTTTCTCGATCATTGTCAGTTTTAGCCATTCGACAGCAAACAGCGGAAAGCGCACTCCCAATCGTTTTGCGTGAGCACCGTGCTGCAGCACATCGAGGTCATCCGTTTGAGTCATTGACTTTGCCTTGCATCGATAGAGAGCGCTCGATCATTGACGAGCGGATTTGACTAGAGCCGACTGAATGCCCACTCAGCTAATTGTTATCGTAACGTAATACGATACCTAACTTGCCATTTTCCGGGCACTGTACAAATAAACAGGTCGGACAAATAAAGGGACTGCGGTATTCTCGTGCGGTCTTGTACCACAGTGGTCACTGGAACGTACCACACGTGGTCAACACAATAGAGGGCATAAGCCCCACTCAAAGAATTGATTTATGCGCTTTTAGCGGAGCGCCAGGGTTCCATGGTGGAACTCTCAACATGATGACCAAGAGGTCTCATGCAATGGACCAGCCGTTGGATTTGGCTATAGGGGGGATTTAGGGGAAAAAAAAACCGGCAATACAATCAGGACCTCAAAGACGCTTGCAGGCGGGTTTAGGTGGTCGAGATGCAAAGCCGGATTATGCGAGTTCTACAAGGTTTTTAGCGAAACCCTGTGGCACTCATAATCCGCTATCGTGGAACTTTGGTCAATACCAAGTTCCACGATATTTGTCATTTCCCTCCAGATTTGTCCCCTCCTCCCTTTTTGAATCACTGGTTGTGCTGCTTGGCACACAAACCCCCGTGAATCATGACAACCCTTACTCGAAACCAACCTCAACAAAGTGTTCTGGCCTTCAAGCAGATGCTCAAAAACCGCATCGGTCAGTTCGCGGTTGATCCTTCGATCCTTAGTGAGCTGGCACATCTGCGTTCTGTAAGGCGTTCCAAGTGGGATGCTGACCTCGACTATTACGGCAACCGCAAGCATGCAGCTGTCTATCGTGAAATGAGGGCGGCAAAGGAAGCTGGCAAACCAGTTCCACGGTGGAATTCCCCTGCTGCAGACACCAGTAGCTACCCATTATCAGCACGCATAAAGATTGAGCGCGAGTCCTACGGGAATCACATGATGCATGCTCAACTGCGCCGCAGCATCGCATTGGTCTTGTCATACCTCGTGGATAAAGTTGACCTAGTCAGCGGCGTTTGCGTTTCAGTAAAGAAAAAGCGTTACCGCGAACTCTATATCCGCGAAATCGCTTCTGGTACTGGCCTTGGCAAGCGAACGGTACAGCGAGCGCTGTCCAATCTGTCTCGGCACCGTTTGATAAACCGTGGTGTTGCCCTGATCGCTATAACGCCAGCCTTCTATAAAGCGCTAGGCGTCTATTCTTCAGCTAGGGCGATGGCCTCTTCACTGCGCGCTCTGATTCAAACAAGCGGCTACCGTGGTGTAAAGGTGAATCCTGAGACCATAGTTCCGCACAAGAGCTTTCATCGGTTCAGTGCCAGGTCATCTGCAAGACCTTCCCTTCGAAAGCTTTTGGCAAGCACTGCGCTGGCAGTGACTGCTGCAATGATGTCTGATATGCCGAAATCAAAAGTTCCACAGTGGAACAACCAGGCAGACCAGGACCCACCGCGTCAAACAGGCCCTCCTCCTCAAGTGGAATCGTCAACACCTCCTGCACGCGGGAAGGTTGGAGCCGAAGCCCTTAAGAAACTCAAAGCATCCCTATCCAAATAAGCCTCGGTTCTTGACCAGGTACCTCATCGCCTTCGGTTTCATTTTTCCCGACCAATTCATTGTTGCAACCGATCTCCAACGATCCGGATGCCCCCCCTTTGTCTCTACCGCCCCCTTTCTTGTATCGAACTCTTAATCAACGACTTCAATAACAGACCCCAGCTGACGAAATGGCTCATTTCCGTCTCTTCTTCAACTCAAATCAGGCACCTGCTAAGGGGCATAACAGGCACTCTATAAAAGCGTAGCTTCAAAACAATAGGAGTGACCTTTGATGGTCTGCCTGCAGCAATTCAACTAATCAGGTACCAGGGCGTGATAGTTCCATGGTGGAACTTTACTTGTGCATACCAGCATGAGCGCATGGCTGAACTAATTAGGTGGGAACCCAACGCGATCTACCGCTGGGTCATTCACTGGAGGCTGAAAACCGCGTTAACGCAGAGGCTTTTGTGAAAACGATTTGTAGCTTTTAGAGGGTCAACTCGATGGATTTTTTGAGCGCTTACACTGGAGCTATAAAACTACGTAGCGAATCACTATACGTAGCTAAAGTTTCTACCCTCCCCTAACGGTCCACTCACAAGCATGCCAAGACAACCAGAATCTGCTGAGCTTCTGACCAAAATCTCTTCTTGGCACACCGAACCACCGAGGGCTGATTTTTTAGCAATCAGAGTCGCTCAACAGTTCCACAGTGGAACTGTTAACGAAAAGCCTCGAAATTATGGTTTTTAAACGAATCACACCATCTCACGCTACGTGAAATCTGAGACTGCGGCTTCAGCTCACCCCTGTACATTTCACGCAGCAGCAATGTCAAAAACCGCACATTTCAGGCTTGTTGGCTCTCTTAATGGGAGAGTGAAATTCCACGGTGGAATTTCACTGCATTAAGAAGACTGCGTAATCGGTCATTCTAGGCCTGAGTTGAGTGTCGTCACGATTGGCAAACCCTCCCCTGCGCCATGGCCACTCTCTTCAGCGTTTTTAGCCAGGTTCCACCCTGGAACGTTTGGAAGAGTAATCGACACATCACGATTGCCCCTCACAGGTCAGACAGCACACAGCGGTTTACTTGGTAGAACCAAGAACGGCGAATCAAAACCGACAAGGGATAAATGGCTTTCATGATGCTGGCGCTGGTCAGTGACTCATCGCGATCACGATACGAGTTCCATGATGGAACTTACTTGACGGGTGTGATGCATGCCCTATTGCGCTTGGAATTTATAAGCTTGGTCAAAGTTCCACGGTGGAACCCGTAGGATGTGTTTGCAGCTATACCTCGGACTCTACTGCACGGTCGTCCATGCACTCTGCTCCTCGAAACAGACCCCTACATCCCCCAAGCTTTTCAAAGCCCTGCATCAACAACATTGAGCCTCTGATCAGCGCTGGCAGCATTGAGTGGATGGCCATAAGATCACAGCTGGTTTGCCAGGTGCAGGATGGCGGACCACGCCGTTGTGACCCATATCGAGTCTCAGCTATACAAAAGCCGATGGTGGGAACCTTATGGTTTTATAGAGGAGCAACGTGAGTTCCACTGTGGAACTTCAGTCAGTAATGGCAAACGCTCAAGAGTTCCTTGCGCTGTCAGTTGAGGCTGTAGAACCCACCGCAAAATCACACGCGTAATATCCCATTTCTAAAGCCGTGCTGAACAACTGCACAAGTAGGTAGCCATTGCATAAAGACCTATAGGGAGTTCCACGGTGGAACGTAATCCGCCCTGAAATATCGATGCTTTCACGAGAGTAAAACCCTCTCGCCCTCATGAGCGACACATAGCTACGGGTTGAACTAAATCGAATGACCGTCGACTGCTTTATCAATAGTTCCACGCTGGAACTCCAGAAACACCGATAGCACGTGCGGCAACCTGTTTCTGATGACGATCAAGGAGTGTTGGCAGGTAGGTGTGTAGCCACTCTGATTGTTTGCGCTACAGATACTCGACACCAGCTTTGACTCAGATAGTTCCACGCTGGAACTCTGGCCAGTAGGAAACCGCTTCATTGAAAACCCGTTGCACTTGCTCAAAAGCCCGGTCACTTTTCAAGGGGGCTGGCTGACCAATATCTACGCCTGACAATGAAGAGTTCCACGATGGAACAATTGTAGAGCTGACAAATAACATCTTGGGCTAGACGCACTAGTGGCTGAAGTAGGGCGGCTCTGCTTAGGATGGGCTTTGAGCTTGAGGCTGAGTGTTTAGTAGTAGCCATAAGTCCTTCGCAATAGCGCCGCACTACCAAAAGTTCCACTGTGGAACATTTTAAGGGTCAAGTGATGGTAGGTCGGTGCCAGCAACTTGTGACGCAAATTCGGATCATCACAAGCTTTCAAAGCACAAGCTGGCAGTTGGTGATCTGCCAGGCAGTTCCACCATGGAACTTTGAATGGTCACCTTCAGGGAACGTGATTTCGTTGCAGGGAACAGGACATTTGCGACAGTCCCTAATCTCACGCTGCAGGCCCAGCCCTCAAAAGTTCCACGATGGAACTCACCAAACTTGAGCAGGGAGATGAGTTCCCTCGCAATAGTTCCACAGTGGAACAATGCACGTGAGTGAGCCTCAATTCGATCAATTATGTGGGGACGCGATTAGGACCAAACCTTTCGTACGATTGATATATACGATATAACCTTACACTTAAAAGGCTATATAAAATGAGCAACAAGGCTCAATCCCAACCCATCAAAATGCCAATCAATCATGCAAGCGGCGTGTGTCCTACCACTTTACGTGCATGGCAGATGAGGCTCGGCTTCACAGTTGACACCAAGAATCGCCTTAGCGTGACCACCTAGAATCGTTTTTCGGTACCGCTGTAGAGCGTTCTCGCCAAGCCTGTGACGCAACACCACGCTAGCACTGGACGAGGCGGGCGCTCGTTACCAGTATCCGCAAAGCAACGTGCGTTGCCCCCATCGTCAATCGCTAAACACTTACGGATACGAACGACCGGCTATCAAACCGAGTTGACTAGCCTCCCAATGCCCTGCGCTGACTGAGACCAGAGCTGGCGCTTTTCATAGGGATCACACACAGCATGAAGTGTTGAACCCATGGGCGCCGTCATTAAGAAGCGTCAACGCTCAAACTACTGCGCCATCATCTATGACAGCGGCAATCGGAAGCTCCTGCATATCCCAGACATGAGTTGTCAATTACGAGCTTACAACTGAGCGCCAACGCCACACAGCGCAGCCAGGGTTCACGCTGTAAGAAGCCCCAGTGTTAACACTTAAAGCGGTTAGGGCGCCAACGCCTACGACGCAGCGTCATGAGAATCAAGCGGAGTAGGGCGGTGCCAGGAAGATGGTTATGACTGACCCTGCAGGACAGAAATTCAGATCTGGTTCGCCACGGCACTCACCAAGTTTCAATCGGCTGATCAGGACCAGAGAGCGGATGCAGCATCATTGATGCAGTTACCAACCCTATGACGCATGAGTTCCATCGTGGAACTACTGACAGGATTATGCAGCGACCGACAAGTAGACACGAACAATGGCGAAGGCTGGTCCGGGCTTTGTCACCAGGACATCCAGTTGTTGAACAATCCCGACCAATAGCAAGAGCCCGCAGCTGCCACAACTGGCGCAATGCTCACCCAACCTGAAGGACTTGAACTGTTGTTGGCGCCAGTAAGCAATGGCACGTAGCAGACAAGGAATTGCACCAGAAACTGGTAGCAACAACGCCTTTCAATACACAGACGTCATGTCATTGCTGGGCCCGAAGATCCTACAGTTGGCACTGATGTCTAACACCATCTAGGTCCCGACAGGCTGTATACGATAAGGACGGTTTCAGTTCCTGCGAACCAAAGTGCAGGTCAATTCCTCTTGAGTTTAAGAGGAGGATTCCACCGTGGCACTCACCCCCCCAGAAAGAAAGCTCAATGGCCAGAGCATCAAGACACGACAGTACTGAGGATTTGGCAGCAGAAACCGAGAGCGCAATTCTGCACCCAAAGCGAGCAATGGCGGAAGAGCACGACACCTCATAGCCACAATCAAAACGAAAGACGATAAGTTCCATCGTGGAACTCACATCCCATGCGCAAGAAACCAGTCACAGAGACCAGATTTTTTACACCCGTCCAGGGCTCAGGATTTTCTAGCAGAAACCACGGACGCAATACCGCACCCTCAGTCAGAGATGGCGGGCAAGCACCTAGCCTCAATACCACTATCAAAACGAAAGACGAAAAGTTCCATCGTGGAACTCCAGTAGAAGAGCGAAGAATTGCCACGCAAGACATTGCAATCAATAGCTGAGACTGCGCCCACTGGCCTTACTCAAATTGAGTTGGCCCAATCAGCAGCCTGACCTTCAGCGCACTGAGCCATGGGCATCCGCCAAACGCTTCAGCCACAATGTATGGAACGACGAAATGTTCCACCGTGGAACTATTAATACTGCGCACCACTGACAGGCCACCAGCACCAGGGCGAGATGCTTCACAGTGAACCCAAAGCTGAGATAGCGATAACACTCACGGGCTGTACGTAGCGGGAACGCTATGGAGCTTTGAAAGTGGGAACGCTGTAAAGCTGCTCTACGTTAACGCTTTAAAGCGTTTTAGCGTTGACGCGATCAGGTGCGGGAATCCTTAAAAACACAGGATATAGACCAACTCAGACAAGAGCTGTCTGTATGTGGGAATTGAAAGGTCGTGGTACGAACTATAGGGATTTGAAGGGCTGCTGAGCCGCAGTATCTGGGTCTGGATCGTACGATCCATTTTAAGAGGTATTGCTGGAGCACCGATTAAATTGCCGAACGGCTACGGTGCCAAACGATTATGCGATAAGACAACCAGAAATGGAAGAGGGCACATTGGCCCTCAACCCTACACACCAGAAGCCATGAACCTGAGCCCCTACAGGCCCAGCCAGAAGCTTGATATGCCATCCGCATCCTCACGGTTGCGATTCTTGCTCTCTGTGTCTAGAAGCGACTGTGAGAGGTCGTCACGGTTTGTGTACTTACCTCTCAATGGATTAGCTGTCTGGTCCCACATCGCTATGGCGTCTGACTCACCAGGCCATGGTTTTGGAAGGGTATAGCGGTGCTCTCGCTCAAGATGTTCCTTGCGCGGGCCGTAATAGCTTTGGTTCGTAATCATCGAATGCCCAAGCACAGCAGCTATGTCATATCTGCTGAAGGTGCCACTACGCCGAGCTTCCTCAGCAAAGGCATGACGCGCCGTATAGAAGCAGAGCGAGTTCCCTTCAAACACACCGGGGCTGCTGGTAGTTGCGGCAAGCATCTTCAATTTGGGCTTGTTCGATGGAGCCATCTCAGCACCAAGGTGTTCGATAGTACCACCGTGGAACTTTAGGATTCTGGCCCAAGATCGCTGCAGCGTCTTGCGGCGTCGGTCGTAGAAATTGCCAAACTGTTTCGCATCCTCGTGCTGGTACACGATTTCAAGAAACATCTTCAGAGCACGCAGCTGGTTATCAGGCCAATCCTCTAGCACAAGGTATCTCTTGTCCTTAAGAGGATTGTCTTCACGCCGACCTGACTGCTTAAGCGTGGTCACTTCCAAGACACGTCGAATAGTCTGCTGTGTGTCCGGGTCGTAATGCTCTTCGAGATAACGAGCATAGGGCCATTCGTGTGGTCGCAGTCCAGTCCATAGCGTGCACATGAACCACATGGCGGTTTCCATGCTCGCGATTCGATTGCGCGATGGATTGTTCTCCTCATCTTTCGTACGAGCTGGAGGCATCAAGTCAGCCTTCAGAAGCTCCAGTACGTTCTCGCTGACGAATGAGAGATAACGCTGGTTTTTCTTAGCCGACGACACGAACAGCTTTGAATCGTCTACCCCATTAAGAAGTACGTTCTCAGGACTTATTGAAGCCGCCTCCTTCAATCGTTGACGCCTGCTTGGTGGTATCCAGGCACGAAGCTCTTGGGTTGACGTATGACCAACAGATTCAAGATGGCTAGCAACCCATTTGCGATAACACAGCGCAGTTTTTTCACCCAATCCTTTGTCGGTAACGCGTAGGTCAAGCCAGCGCGTGAACTTTGCAACGTCAACACTCGCATCAGGGTGATCAGCAGGGCCAGGAAGGGTGGGCGCCGAGGAGGTGGCTGAGTCAGCGCTGTTGTTTGGTGATGACGCAGAGATGTTTGAGTTATCGCTTCTGAATGAGTTGAGGATGCCGATTGCTCGTAGCTGGATTTCACTGCTGATAGTCATGGTTTGCGCCCAAATGGGTGTTAACGATCCAACACAAATGTGATGACGGAGGATTCGCTTCTGCTGGCATTCATAGGGATGGCCGGTCGTTTCGCTGCTTTTCGGTGTACCACCAAAAAACATCAAAACGTAATAGATTCGGGACATTTTTCAAGACCGTCCGGACCCCGGTACAGACAACAATCCTACCCTAGGTACAGAAAACGTCCACCCCTAGGTACAGAAAACGTCCGATGCTAGGTACAGAACTGAATCAGGTCAGTTATTAAGAGGCTGAATTCGAATAGAGGTGCTGCCTATGATCATGTCGAAGACATGGGAAGGGGGTTACATGAGCAGGCCTTGCTAGGGCTCAGTTAGGTCTTAAAGAGCCAGGAGAGAGAGAGAGTTTTAGTGGCGCGGTTTAAGAATTATCACGGGGGTTATTTGTCGATGTCTGTTGCTTTAGAGGGGGTTTGGTCATGGTGATGGGGGAGGGGCAGAAGTAGCGGGCCGATCCGAAGCCATTAAGGTGGCACAACCATGCCTCTTTGAAAGCCTCACAAATGATCCTCTATTTCAGTGGCACAGAAATGACCACTTAATGGCTTTGAAATAGCCATTTAATGGCTTTCCAATGGCTCTTCCATTTCGGTGGCACAGAAATGACCACTTAATGGCTTTGAAATAGCCATTTAATGGCTTTCCAATGGCTCTTCCATTTCGGTGGCACAGAAATGACCACTTAATGGCTTTGAAATAGCCATTTAATGGCTTTCCAATGGCTCTTCCATTTCGGTGGCACAGAAATGACCACTTAATGGCTATGAAATGACCACTTAATGGCTTTTAAATGGCCACTGAACGGCTTTTAAATAACTTTTTTAAGCTACGGCTAATTCAAGGTTCGGCAACCAGCCACGGTGGATCATGAGTAATAGAGCATTGTAGCTAGCGAAAATTGCCATTTATGTGGCACAAAAATGGCCATCATGTGGTACGTAAATAGAAAACGTGTGGTACATTACTCAGCATTAAGTGGTACAGAACATCCACCTCCTTCCCCTGAGATCAAGAGTTGGAGGTGTGATAAAGTCCCGAGTAACAATGTTTAGTATTCTTATACGGGGTAAATGATGGTCGATTTTCCGGTAGCTGAAATGCCCGCATCGCAAATCGAGGCTCCTGCTGAGTTGAGATTGATTGGCGAATTGAAGGGGCGAGACAAGAAAGAGCTTTCCAATGATGAGGGCGGAAAGCTTCGGACCGATGCCTTGCGTCAAGAAGGTCTTCGCGTGGGTGCGCAAACAGCCTTGGCCTATCGGTACGGGATGATCATGGATTATCTCGAAGCTGTTGAGCCAAAACTCAATGTGGCCTTCAACTTTGCGCAGTTCGTTAGAGACGGGCACCTGCTCATACCTGCGATTACTGAGGTTCGAGATCAGTACACAAAGGAAAACGGCTTGGTGCACCGAGTCAAAGCCGGTTACACCGTTCAGGAAGAGGCCCAGGTGGTCTCCTCGGTCCCTACATGGAGGGACTACGTGTATCAGCGATACGAAAAACCTGAGTTACCCCATGAGGCTCTTTTCCCACGCGATGACTTCGAAACAAGTGAGTGGAAGCGTTCCTTACTAGAAGGATGGAATGCGGGCATCTATCAAGCCGATGAGATGTTCAAGGATCGCGTGAATCAGCTTACGAAGGCTGTGGAAGGGCGCCACCAATACGTGACCCTGGAATCGCGAGCGATGTTTTCACCAGCTGATCTGAAAGTGGTGAACTCACAAGTGACTTTCCAAGGCCGGACCATGAACGTAGGTGAGCAAATTATCGGTATTGGCCAGCTGGGCAACTTCACAAATAGCCAAACGTGGGCACCGATATGGACGCGTTAATGCAAGGCAATACTCGTCTATCTGAGCAACGTGAAGGTGTGGTTGCGTCTCTGGTCCTCAACAAAACCCTTGAGGCCCCGACCATTGAGGTGCCTGTTCGGCTCAACCTTGATTTCTTGGACGCGCTTCTCTTGCATTGCGTCGTTAACAAAGTGTCGGATTTGATTCTGGTGAATGGCGACATGATCGTCATGAAAGCAGGTGGGACGCTTTACCGTTTCGGTGAACGTAAGTTCTATCTGCAAGAAATGCAGGAACTCTTAGGCGGTCTGGTGAATGACCCAAATGCAGCCCTTGAGATCTCGCGGGCCGAGCCTAGAGACTTCAATTACATCGTGAGTAGGGGCGTGAAGAAGCCTATTCGCTTCCGTTGCTGCGCTACAGGTTGTTTGGCCGCTGGTGGGGGCGAAGGGCTGGAGATAATTTTTAGACCAACAGGGAAGGATGTAGTCCCGCTTGAGCAGCTAGGAATCGAGCCGTACATCATTGAAAACTCTCAACCATCGTCTGGGATCGTGATTGTCACGGGTCCAACGGGCTCTGGCAAAACGACTTTGCTCGACTCAATTCTGCGCAGAAATCTCACAGGGTTCCCTGCCAAACGGGTCATAACGTTTTACGCGCCAATTGAAAATGATCTAAACGACATCCCAGGTATTACAGGTCAAGTGATTCAGTCGGAAATTGGGCGTCCGGGTCATGGTGCTCACATCAAGCAATGGGACTTAGCTGTGAGAAATATGCTCCGTCGCCATCCCGACCAGGTCGTATTTGGCGAGGCACGTGACAGAGAGACAATTGATGGTGCAGTTATGGCCTCGATGTCAGCACACACGACCTACACGACCTCACACACCAGCAGTACCCACATGACTATCCCAAGGATGGTTGATGCGTTTCCAGCAAACGAACGCATACGGGTCACCAACGCATTGATCGATAACACCAGGCTAATCGTTCATCAGCGGCTGTTAAGAAACAAGAATGGTCATGGGCTTGTTGCTATTCGTTCAGCTCTGGCGTTCACACAAGACATCCGAAACGAATTGCTGAAGAGCAACATCGATAAAGTCCCGCTGCTTGTTAAAGAGGCTACGGAGCGTGAGGGGCTGAGCTTGCTTGCCTCAGCTGAGGGGCAATTCAAACTCGGCAACATCGATGAGTCGACCCTGTATGCCCTTGAGCGAGAGCTGAAATCGGAGTTCATCTGATGCTGCTAACAACACCGAAGGGCGAGGTGGTCAACACCGCATTTGTAAGCAAGCAGTCAAAAATCAGTTTCAAGGTACTGGAAGCTCATACAAGCGTTCTGGTTCCGCTGCTCATTCTTCCAGTTCTGCCCTTTTGGATCACCGTGAAAGTCTGTTTTTGCGTGATCGTAGTGCTGGTTGTTCTTGAGCGTAGAGGCTGGACGGTGATGTACGCATTAAAACGGCTCAGGCATTACTTCGCAGGACCGTTTCGGACGAAAACAACTAATCGAAAAATGGCCAGAATGGCCAAGTATTGAAAATTTAGGTGCTGATAATGACTAAGAAGCCGCAACAAAAAGTAGTGCTAGCAGCTGACGACAATGGCTACGCATCCCACAAAGTCGTTGTTTTCGACGAAGCAAGGAAGATTGTCTGCACAAAATTCGATACCAGCATCCAGATTGGTGGCTCGACACTGACCAGCGTCGGTGGTGTTAAGGAAGACACCTACGAAGTATTGGGTGAAGAAGGACAAGTCACCAATACGTACACCTGTAGCTCGGCCATCACGCAGCCTCTTGACCTTCGCAACTCGAACTACCCATTTGTAGAGGCAAACAGGGTGCTAATGCATCATGCGTTGATCCGCTCGGGTTTGGCCGGAAAGGAGGTTCAAATCGGAGTGACGCTCCCTTTCGCCGACTACTTCAATGTAGACGGGCAGATGAACCTAGAGATTCAAGAACGCTCCCAGGCTAATTTTCTCAAGAACAACGTGGTAGCCGAACACAACAAAGTGAAGGTTAAAATCGTAGGTGCCAGGGTTTTCCCTGAAGGTATGAGTGCATTCTACGACTGGGCACTGGATGAAAGCTGTAACCAAACTGACGCATTCGAAGAGCTGAGTGATAATGACGGTAGTGTCCTGATCGTCGATATTGGCGGATCGACTACTGACATCGTCTGCATTCGAATGGTCGACGGCAATATTATGATCGACCACACTCACTCAGGTACTGCCAAGATCGGCGTGCTCGATGCTAAAGATGAGATCAACAAGGCCTATCAGAAACGCTTCAGTTCAGGAGGGTATGAGTCCGCACTGTCCCCTCGGGCACTAGCTCGTATTATGGAGACCGGCACACACAAAGCAGGTGGCCAAGTTCATGATCTGAACGCAGATTTGCAGGTGATTTTCCGAGCCGTTACACAACGTGTTGTGTCGTATATGCAATCTAAGGCAGGTCGCATAAACGATTTTGAGATAATTCACTTTGTTGGCGGCGGTGCAGTGCTCTTCGGTGAGGCATTGAAAACTGCTGTGCCTGTTTGCAGCATTGGAGATGAATTTGCAAATGCTCGCGGCGTACTCAAGTACATGGTAGCGCAGCTGGAAAACGTCTGACATCGCTTATCACCAGGTAGATATTTAAATGGTTGGACGCAAACCTATCGCATCGGCGCGCCAAATTAAGACTCGCGTACAATTCATGCTCCGTGCCACCGAAAGCGACGTTGCGCTTAACAGTGAAAAGAGTCGGCTAATGGACATGATTGAGTCCATGAAAGAGGCAGGTGTACTGCAAGAGTTCTTGCTTGATGCCCTAAAGTCCAAACTGCGCCAAGAAGAAGGGCAGTCAGTCGTTGCATCCACGATTGTCGAAGTCGGGCCTCAGGCCCGACCTCAAAGAACTGCTGAGCCACAGACTCCGTACCAGTCAGAACCTCACCAGGCACCTGTTGTGGCCAAAGTAGTAGTCCCCGAATCAAGAGAGCCTGTAGTTGTTTTTGAAGCCATGAACCCGGCACCCACAGCTCAAGCGCAAGTAATCGCAGAAGTTGGGGCTGTACGGAATCAGGAAGCACCTAGGGCAATCATCGGGAACGTAATCCGAGAGATTGAAGCGGATGGAAAAGGTGTGGATTCGAGTGACAAAGCTCCATTACCAACGCAGGTGCGCAGTAGGCCCCGAGGCAATTTGCTGGGCGCAATGGGGTAGGTCGATACTAGAAATTTAAGCAGGGGCCGAAGGCCCCTTTTTTTATGCGGATTAAGGGGAGCTTTGCTCGATTGAGGCGGGTAGGGCACTACTCAAGCGAACGATTGAAGTGCTCTCCGTACACCATGACGATGAAGTTCAGGGTGGCACCACTATTGAAATCGACAGTCCAGTCCAAAGCCTGGACGGAGCATTCTATCTTCCGCAACTTGACCCTAATCTCCTCAGAGTATTTCAAGCTTAATAGTATCGGCTTGTCTACACGAGCGGTCACAGCGGCGATTGAAGCCTTCTGAGCTTCATGCGAGACACAAGATCTGTTGTCAAAAGCGAATGAAATCAACGAGCGTACCCAAAGAGCGTTATTGGGTGAATGCGGCCGGTTTTTAGGATGTTCACGCGTTAGATGTTGAGAGAGGGCATAGGCGCCACTTGTAACGACCTGTAGTAGCTCAGGGCGTAGTTTAAAAGTGGTGGCCGTGACGTGGTTGCCTTCGAGCCGAGGTCGTCCTGCCATATGAATCCCGAGGTTGCGTAGTATTGAATGGGGCGCATCCTACCATTGAAGACGCAGGCATTCTAATAAAAAAATATGGTATTTATTTATTGACACAGAGGGGTTTTGGCAGCAGTATAGGATCAGGCCAATTTAGACCATGCTTAGGGATGACAAATGAATACCAAAACGGATTGCTTGAACGGAAAGGCTACAGGCTTCAGCGCTTGTAATGAAATCCTCGACCAAGCTGCTCAGTCTGTGCGCAACAATCCCCAGGCTCCTGTAGCGCTGCCATGGATGGGCGGTCCACTAGGCGTGGAGTCAAAGATTCTTCTTTGCCTAGCGCAACGCTACGGAGCTATGGGCGTTGCTTCGAAAGGTGAAGGGGCTCAGCGCAAGTACAAGTTCTACTACAGCCGCGAATCGACTGGGAACTGGTTCAGCGAAGTCTGGCCCCTTTGGAAAGTTTCAGCTTGGTTCGTTGCTTTGGTGTTCTTTGCGATTGCATTCATGCAGATGAAAGTGGGCGCAGGGTGCCTGGTAGTCGGGCTACTTTCTTTGTTGGTCTTTGGCCCACGAGCAGTGGGGGCTCTTCGTAACGCAGTGATCGCTGGAAAGCTCTCTGGCTACAGCTATGCGCGTGAGAGTTATCCAATGCTTGTTGCTGGTTCAGTGATTGGCGTCGTGCTGATTGAGTGGGCCTATGTCCTCCCATGGAATGCAGGCAAGGCCGTAGACTTAGTAGAAGGTGTTGCGGGGCTGCTGCTGATGAGGGACGGCTTGTTGGACTTCATATACCGCCTGGCCAAGATAGCTTTCACTATCGGTGTGCTCGCGGTGGCCTCGGTTCTTGCGTTTCAGGTGGCAGGCGTAACCATGATGCGAAAATGGTTGGAGGTTGCATATCGTGATGGTTTTGTCTTTGCACAACCAGAATCAGGTACTTGGTTCAACAAGCTGATGGTGACGGGGTCAAATCCACTTGCGGGTCTTTTCATGTTCGCATTCGTCATCCTGGCAGTGGGTAGCATGGCAGTACCGTTGATGAAGTGAAGTTGACCATCCCTTTGCTACAGGCCAAAAAAAACCAGCTCATCGAGCTGGTTTTTTTTGCCTTGATAATTTGTGCTTAGCCAGCGCCCGTGGCAGGTGAAGGTTTCTTCTGAGCAAACTGCATTGGTCGAGAGGCGGCATGCTCGCCTTTACTCACAAATGCCATGAAGTTGCCTCGGGCCTTTTCTTCGCTGTGTCCATCGCCTGTAACTTCGTGGCCACCGTTGACCCAGCGTAATCCCTTTTCAAAAAGCTCAGAGGGGAGAGAGAAGCACCGAATGATTGCGGTATAGGCGAACAAGATCCCAATGACGACGCCGCCAACAGATGAAAACAGGTTCACGAACCCAGATTGAAGCACGCCTGCTATGTAGTCAAAAAACCACGAGACGAGGTAAGCAACCGGCTTGAGGGCAATAAAAATCGCAAAAAAACCAGCCACACGAAGAATTGGATTTAAGTACAGACCAATCATTAGCATGTAGCCCTGGCGGGTATGTTCGGTGCCCCAACCCTCTTTCTCTGCAGTACCGTGTGCGGCTAGCCAGAAAGGGGAGACAAGCAAGCATTCAATGTAGAAAAGCATCCATGAGATAACACCCATAAACCAGATGCTCAGCGGGACTGTTGGAAGGACCACACCAGCTATAAATCCAACGGCAATCAATATCGCCAGCATTTGGTCTATGAGTGGAAACAAGAATTTTGACATGGCATCAATGACGGCAATCGTCACCGATCCAACTCCACCAACAAACTTTGCTGCTGTGCCAGTTCCAGTGGCCCACGAGAACACGTTAGAGCTTAAAGCGTCGCCTGCCATCTCAGCCGTTTTTGCAAGGAAGGTAGCGCCGGTAAATACGCCTGCTTTAGTCAAATACATGGCTTCAGCGCCTGCGCCAATTGCCGACCCGATAAACTGGATGTTGATGATCAGGTCATCTGGCGAGTTCATCTGCAAAGCACTTCTTGTGATAGAGCTGAGCATGTTGTACAGGGACATTTTTATGGCATCGTACATGCCAGCACCCTCACTCCCTGACATTGATATTGCAGATAGTGACGGTATCACTTGGCCTGGAGAGCCATCTGCCAGCATGCTGGCACCTGAACTTCCGTATGCTTTTTTAACGTTGACGACACGCTGGGACAACTCGTCGAGCCTTTGGTCCTGAGCCCACTCACCATCAATCTGGGGGTCCGAGGTTGTGGCTACCATGAGCTGGGCCAGACTATTGATTTGAGACTGCCCGTTACTCACCTGCCAGAAGACAGTACCTAGCAATGGCCAGCCACCATCAATGGTCTGCTTTTTCCAGTCCATGCCGTCGCGCCCAGCAGTGTTGGCTGTGTTAACAGCTTGAGCAACAATTGATTGACGGCCTTCGTTGTATTTTTTTAGTACCGAATTTATTTCGCCTACTAAGCCAGAAGATTTGCCTCTTGCCTCATTTAAAGCTTTCTCAAAGGTCGCTTGAGCCCCTGATCCGTTTGACTGCATATTTTGCAGTGCGCTTTGATCGGCCATAATTTTTGCAGCTATAGAGGCGATTTCAGGACGGAGCCCATTCAATAAAGAAACCAACTTCGACTGGGCATCTGTAGCTACTTGGGTAGAAATATCAGTTTTCTTAGCGAATTCCGCCATACCAGTGCTATCGGGGATTTTGCCTTTTGCAGGTGCGCTAATGGTGATCGCACCGCAGTATTCTGAACGAGGGTTCGCCGCTCGAAAGGAGCTTGAGGACTCTTTGTAAGGGTATTGTATTTTATTGACAAAACCTTTGTGCACATCTCCAACAGTCGAGACTGTATATCCGATTGTTTCTGCTTTGGTATAGGAATTGATGTATTGCCTACAAACTTCAGAACCTATCCAACTAAAAATTACATCCTCACCATTTATAATTGATATTGGACGATATACGCCAAAATCGTAGATATAATTTAGCCCTTTTTCTTCAAGTATGTTTGCATGGGTATTACCCATCTCTGCAACAGAAGTGACTCCATATTGCATTGCAGAGAAACCTGATGTCAGTGGAATCATCATCAGACTAGCCACTGCCATACGCAGAGGCATCCAGAAAGATGAAATAACCTGTCCACCAGGGACGCCTTTATTGGCGGTTTGAATGATGTAGTTGCCACCACCAAAAACCATCAGCACAGCCATCATGAATAGGCCAATGGTATTTAGCGTCAAGGAAAGCACAGAGAGCAAAGACTTCTCGCCATGCGACCCCGTGTCAGAACCGTAGGTGACCCAGTTTATTATTTTTTGCCCAAAGTCATAACCCGCATTCGAAACGGAAGCGAGTGATTCAATTTTGAACCCCTCGTCTGCATGCGCCAGTCCAGCCCCAAAGAAAAGGGTCAACGCCGCTATGTATAAACCATACTTTGGAATTGAAATATTGCGCTTAAGCATCAGCGCCACCTCTAACCGTAGATTGCGCCTGTGCATGCTCTCTTGAATCAAGCTCTTCATTTAAAGCCCTTAATACCTTCAGACTCATCAAGATCTTCAGGCCTGAGTAAATAAGTAATGGTGTGGCAAGTACAAGAGAGGCGTTGAACCAAGAGTCTAGTTTTACGCCAATGGCCACTCCGCGAGGAATGAGCATGAGCGAGTAAAAACACGTAATTGATGACGCAGCGAGAATTATCCGATGGCCAATAATTGACTTCGCGATCAGGTGGTCGCTGATGGCTTCCGTCGGAATAATTATTCGATTCGAAATGACTTGGTTCTTCAGTACATGGCGTAGAAGGGGGAATGACCCACGCTTCTTAAGGATGGACGCTTGATTTGACCAAGATTTGGTGGCGAGCAACCACTTGAGGGCGCCAACAAAAGGGCTCCCTTTTTTTGGACTAGGCGCCTGCATTGGTTGGGCGCTAGCAGCCTCAGGTCGCAGGTCCGTGGGGGTGGTTTTTTCCATGTTTATTCTCGCTATGGGCTACTACACGCCGTTTAGGCAAGCTCGAATAAGTATGGTATAAAAATACGATACATTGTTAAAAAGGTTTAGGGAGAACACCTTGAGTGAATCAGTTTGCTCCCATGGAGCCAGTCTAGATGGGGGTTTGCTTGACTCTGCTGTCGTCGCCCAGCGCTGGAAAGACTTGGGAGATTCTCTGGCCCGGTTGATGACTTGGATGGATAGCCAAGAGGTTTGGCTGAACAAAGGCGGTGATGAAGAGCTTGACGGGGTGTTGAATCAACTCATCGAGCTAAGCGAGCACGAGACATGGGTAAAGGACATGCATAAGCCCTACATGGCAGCGGCGCTCGCAGAATTACTGGCTTGGGTGGCGTCTTCCAGGTTCTTTAGGCTGTTAGAGGTAATGGACAGGAATTCGCCGAATTTTGTAAACCGTTTTGCACTGGCGTTGGGTCGAGTGGGCGGTGGATCAGGCAGGTTTGCGGATCTGTTTTTTGAGCGAGTAATGGTCGTGCACAGGGGGGAGCTTTTAGGGCGGGTTTTCGGTGATAACCGAACCAATGCGATAGCAGAAGCTATCAGAACCATCAGAGAAACCCGACATGAATAAGCTGAAGCCAACAGCACTACTGCTGTGCGGTTGTTTAGTGCTGCCAATTAATTTTGCTCAAGCTGAAACCGTAACCACTACGGATTCGGCTTGCGACATCGATGACATGATGACTGCCAACGTTCGGAAGATGGACGAAATGGCAGTTGGTATTTACAAGAAAAATCTTGAAGTGCCAATTGCAAATCAGATCGAAACCGCCCCCAACGTTAAGGATGCGTCGTGCCTGCCAATCCTTGACACGTTAGATACCTTGCTGCGCATGAGGATTCCATCAACTGGAGCCTTAATGAGCGGAATCATGGCTAAAATTCGCGACATGAGTTGTAAGTTTGCGAATGACTTTATAGCTGGTATTGCTGGGAAATTGAGCTACAACATCTCAGATCCTTATGGAGTCGCATCTATAGGCGTTGGAGCAACTAATGGCTCCGGAGGTGTGCAAACAGAAACCTATGACTTTGGAGCTATCGTCGCAGATAAGGTGGCAGATGCTGCTGCAGCCAAGGCACGAGAAATTTCTAGAGAGCAAACTAAAGCAGTTACGAATAGCTTGCCTAACGCTGCTAGTGACCGAACTCCACGTATTGAAAACACCATTGATAAAGGTGTTAAGGATGCTATGGATGGGCTCTAAAAAAATCTTGCAGGTTGCTCTTGCCACGGCAATCTTAGCAGCGTCTTCGAAGTCATTTGCTGTTGGCATACCTGTTTAT
The DNA here is from genome assembly GCF_035830915.1 of Pseudomonas sp. DSV-1. Classification (NCBI taxonomy): domain Bacteria; kingdom Pseudomonadati; phylum Pseudomonadota; class Gammaproteobacteria; order Pseudomonadales; family Pseudomonadaceae; genus Pseudomonas; species Pseudomonas sp. DSV-1. The sequence continues at coordinate 107,632 of NZ_JAYMYG010000002.1, forward strand.
TGTTACAACTGCCAAGATGCGACTTTTAACGCCGCGCATTCCATAATCGATGCTATGCGTATGCAAACCGAAGCCCTACTTAATGCCGATGACTATGTCATGCGGACATCGCTGGGCATTCAAACTGCTATTGCAACATCGCAGGGTGTGACTGAGCAGCGTATTAAGAACGCATACACAATGGACCCGTCTATTGCCAAGCCTCGACTCGCGTGTTCGCAGGCAGCAACAGCAGGTATCCGGTCAGGAAGTAAAGGCGCATCGTCGGCAGTGCGAAAGACTTTAGCCTTAAAAACAGCGAGCTATAATTCTCGTGGCGCTAATCTACCCCCAGGTGAAAGTCGGAAAGAATATTCGATTACAAAGGTGCTAGAAGTCTTCGCCGAGAAAGAAAAATCTGATCCAACTATCATTCTCTCTGGCGAACCTATTCCAAACGATGCCGCAGCAATTGCAAAGCACCGGCTGGTCCGAGATGCCACTACTAACCCATATCCTGTGGAGTTACCACCCGCCGAAGAAATATTGCGCATAGAGAAAAACGGTTCGCAGGGTGAACGGGAAGGTTTGTCGCAGATGAAGGTGCTTAAGAGCCGCCAAGAAGCGGCTCAATTCATTCTCGATCAGGACGAAAGTTCGCGCATTCAATATATCAACTCTGAGTCATTTAAAGATCAGTTGTCTTATTATGTCGAGAGCATGGATAAAGAAACAAAAGCGCTTTGGACAACTGGCAAGTTATCTTCGTACCAGGTTGATGAATTGGGTGCCAATTACAGAGCGCTGTCGCCTTCTTGGATCAAGGGGGTAGCTACAAACGTGAGTGAGGTTTCTTTATTGAAAGAAATGGTTCTCGCGCAAGCAGAGCTGCTCTATCAGCAGGGTCGCAGTAATAAGATACAACGCGAACAGTCTATTCTTTCTGCAATGAAAGAAATTCGTGAAATTTCAAAAGATGGCTTGCAGACACGCTAAGGAGATTTTTATGTTGGGTAATGAAATTGAGTCAGATACAAAGCTTACTGCAAGCCTAGATACAAGTATTTCCGCAGAAGAGGAGTTGCAAGCTGTACGAGCACAAGCTGCTCTTGATCGCGCAGACAACGATCTACGAATTGAGCCAAGCCTAGACCTAAGCGATATGGACGCTCTTCTAAGCAGTGCATTTGCTTCTCAAGGCAAAACCGATTCCGAGGTATCTAGCGAGGAGATGACAGACGATGCTTTGCTCGATGCGGCTCTCTTCGACGAAGAATTGGATCTTGGCACAGATTTAGAGCCGAAAGCTGATGCAGAAACAGAGAAGGCCTCATTGAACCCTGCAGACGCTTCGCAGGATAGCCTGATGGATCAACTGGGTGAATCATTCGGTGAAGCGCCTTCCCAAAACCCAGCTGGTGATTCGTTATCACAGAGTCCCACAAACAATGCTGATGACATCAACGCTGCTTTCGCTGCAGCGCAGCGTCAACAGGGCTCGGATACCTCAGAAGGTATTGCGCGGGCTCAAGCACCAGGCATGTTGGGCGACCAACAAGCTCAGCGCCAGGAAGTCGGTTTGATCCAAGGCATGAGCATGCTCGGCGGTGCCGGTCTCGCGAGCTTGGCTCAAATGTTCCGCGCTGGTGGAAACTCGATCAATACCTCGATCAACACCCGTAAGTACACAAAGCTGACAGGGGAAATGGACTCTCATATTCAGAATATGGACGGAATCCTGAATAGGTTAGATGCCAATGGGTTTAAGGCTGGCATCAAGGGCCTTAAAGGGGACCACAAGACTGAGTTCGTGAAGGAGTTCATGGCAAATCCTGCTAACAGGCAGATGTTTGACGACCTGCTTCAGTCTATTGGCACTCTATCGACCAAGACCAATCAGGCTGCATTGGCTGGTGTCGCGGCGGGTTTATCCGGTGATCACCTTGAAGGCGAGATCGCCAACAAACTGAAGGGCGTCAGCGATAAGCACAAGGAAATGCTCGACTCCCTCCATGACCATAATGGGAATACGCTGAGCCAACGTCTCGACAAGTTAATTGACCAGGTTGCCGATTTTCTCAAGTCAATGTTCAGCAAAGTAGCTGAGACCTTCGGGTACAACTCAAGCCCAAGGATGTAGGAATGGCAACTGTTCGTGATTCCTCGCTTCCCTCCATTTGGGGGCAGCACGGAGAAGCCTTGTTCAATCCCGTGATGGTGAAGAACAAGCTCATAACCACTGTCGAGCGCGCCCCAGCAGATTGGAGCGCACGTCTGGACGATCTGGGGTTCAAAAAGGGGAGTCGCGCATGGCTGCGCGTTGGACCGGTGACCCAGTCAGAGTTCCAGTACCTTTCGCCCTCAATTATTCTGACTGGATTCCGGCCCGAGGATCTGGTCAACGCGCAAGAGGAGACCCAGGTAAACCCAGTGCCTCTTTCCGTTCAGGACGAAATTGTTAAGCTTTGGCAAAGTAACTTGGATGCTGTGCTCTTTGAGATGAGCTTCCATGACGTTACCTCCAAGGCTGTAGCGTGGAGTCATGTGGAGTCGGCGTTAGCAGGTGACTCCACACCAGAAGCTGACGCCGTCGCAGAGTTGGCGTTTGCCAGGATGCGTCACCAGAAAACCTTAGTGGGAGATGCGCTCGATTACGCCGCGTTTAAAGGCTGGGGAGGAGTTGACCTTAATCAGGTGGTGCCGCGTGGCAAATGCATTTTGCATAGTGGCGACACCGTGAATTGGGCTGACTCCGAGGGCGTGATTCACAAGGGCCGACTGGCAATGCCACTGCGCGTGGGGGATGCCAAAGTCTGGGTTTATGAAGGGGGCCCTCGCTTTGTTGGCGGGATCTCTGCATCCACACTTGGCCAAGTCAGTCGACAACAGGTTCAGTTTTTGGATGCAGGTGAAGAGTGGTCTAGAAACCAGAGTGTGGCAGCTGGGTCCGAGCTTGCGAATACCTCTACAGCACCCTACAAACCTACGATTGAGTTCCGCCTTGCTGACTTGTCGAATGAAGCAGGGCAAGCAGTTGTTGCATTCCTCAAGACGTGCATCTACTTCCCCCAAGATCGTTGGAAAGTGGATTTATCAAGTAGGGCCAAAGATGACGACGCGCTCGCAGTAATGCTCGATGAAGTACAGGGTGTACTGGAATCAATCGAGTCAAATCTACATGCAGTCTCACAACATTATTATGGTCCAACAGGAATAGGCTTTTGTCTCGCCCAAAATCGCTCGATGACCCCATCAAGCGCAGGTTTAGCGGTGAGAATCGGCTCATATAATGGACTCGGCTTTTACTCTGTCACTGATTCTGTAACCCCAGCAATGGTCCTTGATAACGGGCTGATACATTATGACCAAGTGGCCAGTGAGTTAGACGAGCAGCTGCGGTTACGTATTGCCGAATTTGAAAGAGATGCCCAATCCCTCGGCGCAGCTGCAGGCGTTGAAAGCGCTATCCCGCTTGAGTTCTATAGAGGCTATCGCGTTACGAATGCGCTCAATGAACTGGAGTCCTCCGGACTGGGAAGCAATATCACCCAAAATCAACTCATGTCGATTATCACTGTTGCAGGTGACAAGTATGGTGTCGCCAAAGAAGCGCTATACGGAATTGAGAAAGGCGAAGGAGTAAGCCTCACTCTTTTCAACTATCCGGTGCCCAGCGATGTTAGGGGTATGAGCCATGGGCAGCTGAGTCTTGGCATCTCCCACGACACAGTCTCTCTGGTATCTGTAGCTGACATCTTGCGCGAGCTTCAAAGCCCAACGCATGCAAGCATCCAACCAATTGACGCGAAGCTTTCATTCGCTCAAATGTCGATGAGCTATGAAAGTAGCGAGGTGGCAGATCTATCTCGAAAGATCCCTCACCTCACCTGCACCAGCCCAAAGCGGATGCGCATCATCCCCCTGGAAAACCATGCTGACGCTGTTTCTGCAATGGAGCAGGTTCTTGAGGCCCTTTCAGTCAACGACTTGGTTGGAGAGCGCACTGAAGAGCTTGCGGTGGCTAAGCTGCGTTTGGATTCCTTTCCGCTTGTTGCACGCTTCCACAAGGCGATTGAAGCCACGAAGAATGCAGATGAGAGCAAGGTTGCCGAGTGGGTTAAGAACGAGCTAATGAGATCGTTTCAAGGCCGTATCACTGAATGGTCAGAGTCAGGTTTCCAACGAGTCATTAAAGCAGTCACAAATAATCTCAGGGGAAACCAGGGTGTTGTTGTTGCACTCGCCGCGTTAGGTCAGAAAAAAAAATACTATACATTTGGTGTTCCAGGTACGGACGATGCAGTCCTTGAAAACCGAGATGCGGTACTCGGCAAAGCGATGGTTCAAACGAAAGAGGTATACAAACTCAAAGCAAAGTTTGCAGTTTTCGACGCAATTTCATTCTCGGACCCTGAATTATGCTCATTGATCGCGGGTGAACGATCTGGACTGGAAAAGGTGGTTGAGGGCGCTAGTGGTGACTATCAAGACACTGGAGTGGTTGCAGGATATGCACGCAAAGATATTCGTAACTTCAGCCGCGATGATTTGTTGCTCCACGCAGGAAAGATGAGCGCCGAACAAAAAGAGATTTATGTGAAGAGGGAGTTGATCTGGCCGCGCACAAGCTTTGAGGAAATGAAGGAGAAAGGGCTGCACCTACACACAGCGATAGCCATTGATACGTTGTGGAAAAGCCTCCCGAAAGCCCCCAAGTCGCTGGCCACAGAGCATGTAAAGGCGTTTACGGACCTTATCGCGGGTATGCGCGACGGTACAGCTGATCTGATTGAGAAAGTGAAGAGCGGTGAACTGCCGGACACAGAGCGGCATGATACAAAATTCATTAATGGTGCATTGCTTGATATTGAATTCAAGCTGTTTACTCGTGCGACGTGCCAAAGCGACTCAGTGAAAGGGGTTTACAAAGAAATCAAGGTACGAGGAATGCCTGGACTGAAAGTAGGGCACTACTCCCCCTTCACTGATTCGGCTTCTATGCGGAGCGTTCTCAAAGATGCGACGTGGGATGATCACCTGAAGTCCAAAAAGGTAACAAGACCAGCCTCGGGTTCACGTGTAATGCGCGGGGATGTTGTCCGTGTGGGGGATGACTACCGAAAAGGTGTGTCGGTAATTTCAGAGGACTTTCTGAAGACCTTCGGTTTTAGCGGGGTTGAGTACGGTAACTGGACGAATCAAAAAGAACGCGAGAAGCATTTGAATCTTTCCTATGACTCTATGATGGACTTTGCGTCGGTGCTCGGCTGGGAGCCAATGGCTCTTAGTTTGGGGGGTAGACTTGGATTGTGCATTGGTTCACGTGGCGAGGGGGGGAGCCGTTCAGCAGCTGCTCACTTTGAGCCCGCCAACTATGCGATCAATCTCACGAGAATGTCCGGAGATGGCTCTCTAGCCCACGAATACTTCCATGCTCTTGCCAACCACTTCGGCCATATCCACACGGGTAAGCCGCAAGACCTGCTCGATACCTTTTCTTATTCGTTACAGCGACCAGGTGCTTTACCAATAATCAATGAATCCAGTCTGCGTGAACCAGTACGGTCTGCATTCAGGGATTTGCAGGTGGCCATCATGCGTAAACCCGCACCAGGTACTGACCCCGGAGTAATTGGAAACTACGTAGAACTATCCGACATGATGGCGTCCTCGAAGGACGACGACTATCTGGCGCAACCAGCAGAAATGTTTGCTAGGGCAATGGAGGTATGGTTCGCCGACCAACTCCAATATCAGGGCAAGAGAAATGATTACTTGGTAGCTGATGGTAAAGGTGGAGCTTCCTACCCAAACAAGGAACACCTTGAGCGTATCAATAAATGGGTTTCGCCTCTGTTGGAAGCTGTAGAGCTTGAGGTCCGTAAGGTGACTCATCCGATCCTTGGGGACATTGAGATGCCTGTACTGCACAGTGAAGAGCGGAGTTCATTCCCTTTATCGGCACAAGACATTGTCGATCTGGGTATGAACGAGTTGAACCGATTGTTTGAACGTTCGACGCCAAAATTCATGCTCTTCAATGAAGAGGGCGCAAAGGCAGGCTTTTACAGCTCGGCACTCGACGTATTAGCGCTCAATGAGCAATACGCTGACCGCGAGACCTTCTATCACGAGGCTTGGCATGCGTGCGAGGCTAAGCTACTGACCGCTGATGAACGTCTATCCCTACAGACAGTGTTTAGAAATGATGGACCTCTCTCTCTGTATGTCACAGAGACCATGCGCATGCATGGCCTCTCGGAAGTAGGTATCAATGCCGCGATGGAAAGTCCGTCTGAGATGCAGGCGTACGCTTTCCAAATGTGGTCTGCAGGAAAGCTGGACCTAAGTGAGCAAAGACTCACGGAGTTTTATAAAGTGCGGGGCTTTGTGGACGGCGTAACAGAGGTAGCTGCGCTACTGGGAGGGGAGAAGGCGAAGTCACTTTTCTCCGCATTCATGACTGGAGAGCTAGCTATCCGAAATGGTGCAGTGTCAGGGCTAGCAGAAGGCAGGGGTATTACGCTGCATTTACCCCTACCACCAGAAGTCAGGGAAATAAGGGAGACATCGGTTGCCAGTCAGCCCTCGATGAGAATGGGCTAAGCCGCAAATCATCATCACCCGCTTGGCGCAATGCAAGCGGGTTTCAACAACACCAAATTACTTTTTAACTTGCAAGCTACCCCAGTCAGTTGACAGCGGAACGCCACCAAAAGCCTCAACCTGATTAGATGCATTTTTGAACATCACGAAAGGTGTACCGATACCAGGTACTGCGCGTGCGATCTCAACAAAGACAGTCACTGCAGGCTTAACCTGTTCATAGTCAGCCTCCGTCAGCGCAGAAATTTCCAGCAAATGATCTTCAGCCTTCCACTGCTTGGTTAGGATCTGATCCAGAACCTCAAGGCCTTTACCCTTGTCGGCCATGAAGGTTTTCTGCAGCAGTGCAGAGATAGGGTAGCTCTGCTCAGTGATAACGATGGGAATCCAGCGGAACTCTACATCGTAAGCAGCAGCTATAGCCGATGACTGTTTGTACAGCTTGGCGCAAGCAGAGCACAACGGATCAAATAAGACGTAAGCAATGTTGGAGCCTGTGGTGGAGCTGATGTAGTTCAGCTGGGATATGCCTGCATAGAACTGCTCACGTTGATATGCAGCCTTCTTTACTTGGGCCTCAATGGCAGGCTGAGGGTTGAAAGCCTGCTCCTGATTGAAATCTTGGGCAGCCTGAGTAGGCATCTGACTCACATCAGGCCGAATTGGCGCTGTAGGCAAATCGGGTACCACTGGAGCCTGATTAAGAGCCATTACGCGGCTGCGTTTATCCATCATTGGCCCATTGAGTAATTTGGTGCCGTCTGCAGAAAGGTAAGCGAACCCTGACGATTGCAGGTTCGCTTTATCCGCGAGCATGTCGACCTCCCAAACATAAGTACCCAGGCCGAAATCGATTTTTTCGGTACCGCGAATTTGCGCGTCTGGCATCAGGCGCTGAATGAGCGATGTGTCGGGTCCAGTCGGGGTTGAAACCGGCACTGAAACGCTATGCTCAATATCATTAGATGTTGCGTCAACAGACGTAGCTGCATTAACCAAACCAGATTTACTGCCGTAAAGGACATAGCCACCGACCCCAAGCCCAACGAAAATGGCGAAGCCCAAAGCGCCGAATTTGAGCCTAGAGGGCGTAAAAAATTGGGTTTTCCTTTCATGGATAGAGGTCATGCATGTGCTCCAGCATTGATGGCGGTTGAAGTTGAAAGATGAACAATTGAATCAGAAGGGTGCGAGGTGTAATCAGCGATTTAACATCGTATAGTGATACTACACGGAGTAATGGTTTCCTGCTAGGATACGCGAAAGCTGGCGTCGAGAGGGTGCCAGGCATCGATGGAGCCGGACGTGTCTACTGGAAATCCCCCCCCCGCATCTGAAAGCGCTAAGGGCAAAAAAGCGCCTCAGAACCCCAAGAAACTGACGCCAGAGGCGGCAAAAGAAATTCTCGATGCCAATGGCTTAGTCTCCATGATCCAGGCGGGCCTCGATGCGCGTGCAGAAAAGACAATAAAGAATCGAATCATTTTTGGTCTTTTTATTGCCTTGGGTTGCTCGATTTCAGGTAATTTCGTGCAGTACAAATTTCAACCTGAGCCAAAGTTATTAGCAGAAACAACTGATGGCCGAATTCGACCACTGCCGTTGTTGAATGATCCGATGTACTCGCAGAAAGAGATCTTGGCTTGGTCCCAGAAATGTGTTGAAAGCGCATATCGACTTTCTTGGGTAGATTGGAATACTTCGCTCAGCAACAACACTTTCTGTTTTTCAGATAAAAGCCGGAGTAATTTCTCAGACAGCCTGAAGAAAATAGGTTTGTTGAAGTACTTAACTCCTGAATTACAGGGAAACTTGTACGCGAGAAGCATGACTCCTGTGATGCGCTCATATCAGCTTAACTCGAAAGGCTACTACGAGTGGATAGTCGATGTTCCATATACAGTGAATATTGATGGGCGGGAGCGGGGCACGATGGATGTAGTGATGACTATGAAGGTTCGTCGAACTTCACTTGTACTGCGAGAAGACGGCCTTTGGGTTGAATCGTATCGAATAGTTCCTCGATCAGCTCAAGGGCGTTGATTATGAAAAAGTTAGTACTAGCCGTGTCTATCGTTTCTGTTTTGTTCAACCAGTCAGCTTATGCTGCTGGCAGTGAATCCCAGCAAGGTGAGCCGCTTCCTCCAGCCAGTATCCCAGATATTGCAGATACGATTTTGACTGCGAGTCCAGAGGCGATCATCAATGTGCGTAAGCAAATCATCAGAAACAGTGCAGCACAACGCGTACCTGTGCTTGAGACATTCGACGATATTGCTGAGCCATTGCTAGACATTGAAGAGACGTTCGAAATAACAAGCGAACCGTCCAGTAAAACGCCGACAATTAATATTGCGCGATATATGAGCACAAGCGTGAATTTTGTTGATGCTTACGGTAATCCATGGCCAATACGTAAGGTAGTAAACTTTCTTGAAGGTTTGGTACAAGTCGAAAGAATTTCAGATGCAACTCCTACTGCTGAAGGAGAATCTGGCAAAGGTGGAAGTGGTGGAATAGATCCCCTCGATCCTCAAGCAGGATCGTTTGCTCTGACATCAAGTAAGCACGGTGCTACAGGTAACTTAACCGTGTACCTAGTTAATCGCTCTACTCCGGTAACAATCATGCTGGAGGGCAAGTCAGGGGTATTTCACAAAGAAGCTACCGTTAAACTCACAGAAGTCGGCCCTCAAACGGATTTAGCGAAAATTAATCGATCTGATGAAGTGGTAGTCGGAACAAAAGCAGATTCTGATTTGAATAACGCTCTGTATGGAGTTGGGCCCATTGGAAGTACCGCGATGGTAGTCGAGGGCGGTGAAGGGCGGGTATGGGTTAAAGGTAATGTTATGTATATGCAAACGCCATTATCAGTCTTTTCACCTAAAGTTGTTGGAGCTAGCCATGCCAATGGCCGTTACCGTGCCTACAAACTTCCTGCAAGTACAGTAGTTATGGCCAGTAATGGTGAAGGTAAAACTGTGACGCTGAAGGTAAAGCGCATAGCTCAATCAGATGTGATGGCAGAAGTAGCTAATGGAAGTGGACACTGATGAGCCAGGATATTAATGAGTTGGACTTGGGGCACATCGACGCAGACCCAAGAGACAGAATTTCAGCAAAGCATAATGTTGACCTTCCACGGGTTGGCGGATTTAGTGCAGTCAAAGGAATTTTCAACCCAGCGAATAAAGGGAAGCTGATATTCCTTGGGGTTGTGGCGGCTATCGTTATCGGTGGGGCAGCTTGGAGCTACATGTCGGTCAAAGCTCCAGTACTACAAGGTGGAGCGGGTGTGACCAACGGCGGCTCAATCAAAACACAGAAAAATACGCGTCCGACTAACATGCAGCAGGAAGAAGCCACACGTTATAACGAGGAAGAACTGCCAAAGCTCCAAGAAATAAACCCAAGTGAACATCCCATTGTTGTGACTGAAGATAATGGCGAGTTTGGAAGACAGCGAGACTTTGGGAGACCCGACAGGGTCTCAAAGGTTGGCAATACAGAGCCAGAGGGGCAACCCGGTCTTGGCTCTAATGGGAACCAACAATCTGGTACTCGTCAGCAAGTGCAACAAGTTGCTCCTCCGTCCTCGGAGCAAATAGATATGGTTAAACGATTGATTGCGGCTGAAGGTGAAAAGGTACCTGTACTGCAGACAGTGTCGTGGACATATCAGCAACCTGCTAAAAAGCAAAATGCTAGTGCAGAATATGATGGTTCTGCGGCGAATGGGAGTCAGCGCTATGACAGCAACGGCACCCTAGCAGGTGAGATGCCATCTAAGTGTGAAAAGCCTCTTATTAGGGCTGGTCATCAGTATGTAGCTAGATCAACGATGGCTTTGAATAGTGATGTTGGAGGGCCTGTCATTCTTGAGCTGGTGAACGGCCCACTGCGGAAACATCGAATGACTGGTAAGTTCGAGCGCAAAGAGGAATGGATGCGCATGCAGCTGAACAGTTTAGTTGGCATAAATGATCCGGTTAAGATTAATGCAATCGGGCTCGACATGGACACCGTTCTTAACGCTGTTAGCGGAGATGTGAACTATCACACAATGTATCGCTACGGATGGTGGGGTGTCGGGACCGTTTTAAGTGCAATCGGCAAAGCTTCGGAGCGAAACGCCGATACGAAAACCATTTATGTTGGTGACAACGTTGTCCAGGACACCACAAAAGATACTAGCCGAGAACTAAAAATGGCTCTAGGGGATCTTGGTCAGTCCATAGGTGATGTGATGCAGGATCGTATTAATCGACCCCTGACAGTTTCTCTTAAAGTTAATGACTTAGTCGGCGTCGTCTTTATGGATGATGTGTGCGGCGATAAATAATTAGGATTTCGGCATGTCTAACGATCAAAAAAGTAACGACACAGAATATGGCTTCACTGAAAAAGACCTCCAAACTGATGGCTTGACCGAGTCACTTGAAATACGTGACGACTCGGTCTTGCGCGCTGAACCTGATGATGTCATACGTCGCGATATTCGAGGGCCACGTGAACCTGAGGCGGGCGAGTCTCATGGGCATGAGTCTGAAGACGAATTCGAGGAGATTCAGCCCGAGGGGGCTCTTGCCAAGCCATCGTTCTTCTCAAAGTATCGGTTGCATATTTTGGGCGGTGGAGCAGTTCTTATCATGCTTTGCGGTCTGGGCTGGGTAGCCTCACAGGTCCTGAAACCGACACATACGCCTATCGAAAGAGTCAGCAGCATTGAAACATTTGGTGCGTCCAAACATATTGATCAGCCACATGCGAACACCATGGCAACTGAGCCACTGCAATTTGGGGACGACAGCTCATCCAACGTAGAAACTCGTGAGTCAAATAGCAATGAGCATTTGATTGAGTCTGGCGGTGTACCTGTGCAGCCTATCATCCCCAGGAACGAGCTGGAGCCAGATGAAAAGTTCTACGACACACTTGTTGAGGCCTCAGAGCGTAATTCACTCAATGACAAAGCAGGCAGTAAAGCCGCTCCAGCAGAAGTAAGCGCAGGAACCGATGAGAAGTTTGCAGCAATTTCAGTTGCAATCGCTAACAGCGGTAAAGAAATGACTACTGTATTAGAAACGCTCAGGAACATCAGTGGCGAAATCACAGCTCTGAAAACTCAAATCGCTGCCTCTTCAACCAAAACAGATTTGGTTGAAGGTAAGCTCAATCAATTGACATTGAGTATGAATGAGCTTTCGAAAAGTACCGAAGCGCGATTCAATGATATATCCAAAACCGCAGTGGCTGCTGCAATGAAAGCTATGAAACTTGAGACAGCGAAAAACCCCCCATCGAGTGGGAAACTTGTGCTTGTTGGTGGCGCAATTAAATCTGACTATCCTAAAGTTCAAACACCAGCCAAGCGTGTAGAAGTAAAATCGCCTCAGAAAAATGATTTGGTTGCGACACAAACAAAGGTTCAAGCCCAAGCTAAACCACAGGTCAAGGTTAACGAAGGTAATCAGGCTGTTCAGTGTGGCGCAAGAACAGTATCCCAAATTTGGAAGGTCAAAGGTGTAACAGCAACTGGCGCGTACGTTCGTCGCGATGACGGCAAAGCATTAATGCTTCGTGAAGATGCAGAGGTTCCAGGCTTTGGCCGAGTAAAAAGCTTTGATCCGAACTCGCGAACTGTATGCACCACAAGCGGTTTAATCGCTCGCTGAAAAGGTATAAACAGTGGATTTCACGACTATCTTTACAAATTTGAGTGGCGAGTATCCAGTAATACTGGACACAATCCTGATGATTTTTGCAGTCATGGGTATCTGGATTTCCGCGAACGGTGTTTTCGCTATTATAAAACTTGGCAAGCGTGATAGTGGACTCGTAACTCCAGGTGCCCATATCGCTTGGAAACTGATTGCGGGTTCATCGATGGTAGATCTAGCTCTATGGACAAAGGCTTGGAGCGGTACCCTGTGGGCTAACTCAGACCCCATGGGTATTTCAGAATATAGCGGAGGAGGGTCATACGATCCCGCCATCATGGCTGCAATCGGGATCTTGGTTTTAACAGGATATGTGACACTGGGCCGCGCTTATTTGATGGCTTCTAAACTAGGCACGGTTTCAATTGAATCACGCGGTGATTTGATGGGAAGTATCATGGCCCGAATATTCGCAGGCTCGGCATTGGTTTGTACAGTTCATATAGCCTTAGCAATTCAGGCATCTACAGGCTTGGGTTTTTTTAGTTAACTATCGAAGGAGCTTTACCTATGAAACAGAAAAATAATATTGCTACACGCGCTGTAATGGCAGTAGCAACAATTGCACTTCTCAGTGCCTCAGGTGTTGCGTTTGCAGCAGGTCCTATGATTTCGGACTTTGGGCTGGGCTGGAAAGATGAAGCGAAGATCATGCTTCCTATCATTCTTTTGCTTTTTGCAGCGACGGGGGTCGTTTTCGCTGCATGGGGAGTAATTTCTTCCATCACTACCAAAAAACAACAGCAGCCGCTTACTTGGCAGTTATATTCGATTTGCGGGGGTGCAGCAGCAGTTGTTATTCCTATCATCATTTTGGCCGCATCGGGTTCGTTGACCTCAGGTGCAGGCAACGCCTCGAACAGCTTCGATGAGCTTGGTGTTTCTTACTAAGGAATAACTTCAATGATTGGTACGGTTGACAACCCCGATTTGGCTGGAAAAGTAATTCAAGGATTTTGGTTCGCCAACGAAAGATTACAGAAAGTTGGCATGCAAGTTCTTGATAAAGCTGGATTCAAATGCTACTCCTGCGGGTTTGTTAGCCGTACTAGTAAGAAAATACCGCATGGCTACATGGTGCCTATTGATATACAACACCCAGGTCTTGCTGCACTACAACTAAAAGACGCTAAATGTATGTGTCCTCTTTGTGCTTCAGCGCTAGCAGTCAATTGGTCAGTAGTTGAGCATCCAGCATTAAAAGGAGAGCTGACGCCGTTGGCTGGGAGTTTGATATGGCTGCCAGAAATTGAGCAGAGTAAGTTATCTCTGATTGCTTCCTACATAGCCGTTAGCACGCATTGCTTGGATGTGGCACACCCGCTTGCAGAGGCATTGAATCACGCGGACATCTCGTTCCGAGGGCGCAGAGCCCATCTAGCAAGTAACATTCCATTATATAAAGAAGACTGCGATTCGGACTTTTCTCGGGCATTGGCGCTACTACCTAATGAGTTTCACTCGGCGCGTGATGAAATAATGAGTGGCGTTCGTTTTTGGCCAAATTCAAGCTTTTGGGTTAGTCAGGCTAAATATTGGTTCCAGGCGACTTATTTACCGCTTGAAAAAGCGAATAACTTTTTTGACGAGGTTTAGGGATGGCTCTGAAAATTGGAATTGTGCTTTTTCGAAATGCATCTCCGTTCAGCCGAGATGACAACATTGCATGTGAACATCGCGGCAAGCCATTCTCTTTTTCGGCTACCACAGACCTTCCCTCCCAAACGCTTTGGATTACAAACGCAAGCTCTGACGATCTGTTTCAGGCAGGACTGAACCGCACCCCGCATATTGCGAGTGATAGTTACTTCCGGACCAGGTTGAGCCAAATGGTTCAAGAGCTAGGGCTCCAGACTGTATCGATTGAACAACAAGTAGTCATCCTTGCCGAGGTTTTGGGGTGTGCTGCTGAATTGTTAAAAAAGCAACTTGGACTTACACAGTACCCGGCATTCGGCATGGCCCAGGCAGTAGGCCAGCTGTATGGAAGTGCAGAGGGTCCAAAGAACAGCATATTGCATCATGTGGCAGAACAATCTTGTCAAAGATTCACCGCTTGCGAGCGCAATCGGCGGTACGAAAAAGCTGAGGTCTTTAGCTATTGGTTTCCTAGGGTGCCATGGGCAGATGAAATGCTTAAGTTGCCAGTACCACATGGTGGGCTCAAGGAAATAGCCAAGCACAATTTACCTGATCTAGGTCGATCACCTGCCACACTGGTGAACTGGGCCTTCGATGCCAAAAAACCACTTTTTGCTCGTATTCGACTACACAAGATCGAAGAGCGTGTCGGTAAGTTGATGAACTACGGCGCAGGAGCGCTTGGAGTTAACTCGGTGACCGCGAGAGGGCAGTCATACGATGCGCGCAATTTCAGAGAGTGGTGTGCATTACCAGAATTAGCATTCCTCAGCAGTTTTGGTGAGGTCGAAGTGTTAGATGTAGCGGTGGCCGACTCATGGCAAAACACCGGCCTACGCATATTCAATACCAAACGCTCAGCGATTTCTTATGCTTACGGCCTCGCAGCGGAAAATCTCTGGGTTGGAACACTTCGAAAAAACAGCGGTAATTTTGCAATATCCAAAACGCTGTCTACCGCGTGGCTTCAAGCTGAAGACCGTATGCGGTGCCTGAAGACGGCGCTCACCCTGCACAAAGCCGGAATGGAGATAACCACCTACGGCAATGGACGTATCGGTGTGGTCTGTCCGAAATCCGTACGCATGTTAATACCGCAGGCAGCTCTCGAAAGCGGTTTGCTATACCCCGCCAGTTTGGAAGGGTTGACGCCATACCCAATGAACAACATGTCCGCTCTTTGCGTTCAGCAGCGGCTTATATCGTCCCTTGAGTTTGTTAAAAACATTCAGGTCGACCAGGGTTGCCTCAAAGAGATGGAGCTTGCTCAGCATGCAGCTAAATCCACAACAAAGTGAAATAGTTGATCTTCCATCTGATCAGTCGTGCTTGGTTATTGCAGGGGCAGGATCTGGCAAGACTGCAGTAATTGCTCAGAAAGCAATCAAAATGGCTAAGCTGCAACCTGATGGTCTGAATTTACAGATGCTGACGTTCAGCAACAAAGCAGCCAAAGAAATGAAGGCCCGCGTTCAGCGCGTGAATGGGATCATTCCTCATAATGTGCTTATAGACACATTTCATAGTTATGGAATGAAACTTATCAAGTCAGACCCTCAAGGTTTTGGCTTAGCACCTGAGTTCAGCTTGCTTAGTGAAACTGATGTGAAAAGGTCCCTAAGGGCTCTAGCACACGAGTTAGGTCTGCCTAAGAAAATCGATCCAACTGATAAAAAACGGCTTAACCCGATGAACTGGCTCAACACTTGGAGCCTAAAGCGGCAAAGTGGTTACGACGTAAGGAATCAAAGCAAAAATAAGGGCGTGCTTTGTGAGGCACTACAATCCAGCCATAAATTAACTGATATGGAAACTGAACTGGCTTGGAATACCCTTACTGGGTATGAAAACCAAAAACAAGTTACAAACTGTCTCGACTTTGATGATTTGATTTTCCTACCGCTTTTGCGCGTTACTCGTGATATTGATTTTCTCCAAAGTGTGAGAAAAGAATTAGGCGCGTTAATTGTGGATGAGTACCAGGACACAAACCGTATCCAATACGGCTTGATAGCAAAAATCGCCAAAGGATACTGTTCAGTTTCATGCGTGGGCGACGATGACCAGTCAATATATGGTTGGCGTGGTGCTGAGGTGAAAAACCTCACTAGATTCCAACACGACTTTGATGCTACCACTCTTAGACTAGAGCAAAACTATAGATCTACAAAAGCCATTGTTAATACGGCGCACGATCTCATCAAACACAATGAAGGCCGTCTAGATAAGACTCCGTTTTCAAACGGAGAAGAAGGAGAAGAGCTAACCTTGAACTCTTATCCCGATCATTGGCAGATGGTCCGCGAAATTGCAGAGGGGATTTCGAGGCTTATTGAATCCGGCGTTCCTGCCAAAGACATTGCCATTCTATATCGCACGAATAGAATGGCGGGCTTGCTCGAACCTGCCCTTAGAAGAGAGCGCATCTCCTATCACGTGGTGGGCGGGATGAGTTTGTTTGATCGTTCTGAGGTTTCCGCAATCACGAATGCGGTTAGATTGGCGCGGAATCCCCAAGATACATATGCGTTAAAATCTCTTACGCCATACATCGACAGTTTTGGCGAAGCATCCTGCTATGCAGTATGTGACTGGCTAGCGAATACGCCAGGCGCAACGCTATATGAACTCCCAGAATCGCTGGATAACGTACCGAAACGTGGCCTTTCAACGCTGCGGACATTCATGAGCGACCTTCAGTCGGAAGCTTTGCTATGTCATTCCGCTTTGGAATTTGTTGATTGGGCCGTTAACGGGCCAATGGCAATACTGGATCGAGAAAAAGACGAGCAAATTCGTGAGAAAAAAGAGCAGTACATCAAGATGCTCGCTCACAATATTGAAGATGAACTTCGTGAGCGAAAAGAATCCGGGGAAACACTCTCGTGGCGCGATATTGCCGTTGAGATTGCTTTGCGAGATGCGGGTCAAACTGAAGGCAGCTCTGACCAGGTAACCTTGAGCACCATACATAGGTCCAAGGGCTTGGAATATCCCTATGTCCTGATTGTCGGCATGAGTGAGGGGTTGATGCCTCTCGATGCAAGAAGTGATGTGAGTGATGAAGATGCTGGTTACTCGCACATGGAGGAAGAACGACGCCTAGGTTATGTAGGCATTACGCGTGCAAAAGTTAGCTGCGAGTTTTTTCACTCAGCTCATTATGCATTCCCAGGCAGTGATGACGATAAAATATATGCACCATCTCGCTTCCTAAGTGAAATGGGTTACTCTTGTTCAAATATTCTTACTTCTTCGAACTCCAACGAACCAGATTTTTTACCCGGTTCCTACAACGACGTTCGTCAAGCAATAACTAAAGCTATGGGAATGACAAATTGACTAATATTGTAGATCGCCTATTCGACGGTATCGAAGAGCTTTACGATGGAGTCCGGGGTTGGACTAAAGCTGATCACACACAATATTTTCCCATAGCGTGTCCCCATGACGATATGGTGCTTGCGCTATATAACGGATCACTCATGAGTGTTATTCGAGTGAATGGTTACATGGGACAATATTTTCCCGAACAATTCAAAAATTTGCGCTCTCAGTGGATGACATTGATTCGTAACTCTACGTCTGCTAAAAGTTCGAGTGGCAGTGACCTTTTTTGGTTTTATGAGTACGATCCTGATGGAATGAAAGACGAGATCATGGATAGTCGTCAACCCATGATCGATGCGGGCAAACGCCGAGGATTAAGTTCTGAAGACGTTCTAAGAGAAGAGGCGGGGGTATACGGGTCCATCTGCGCCCGCGAGCGTCAGTACCTGCTGATCGTGACGCATCTAGATTCATTGCCTAAGTCAGATCAGTCTACCGCCCTTGCAGAGCGCCTGCGCGATATTAGACAGTCTGCTAAGGGTCGAAATGGAATGACCCTAAAGGCAGGTGTACGGGCACTTGAAGTTCTTCATGAACAACAAGTAAATAAGATAAAAATGTTTATGAGTAGTGATGAAAGTCGTTACTCGTTTGAGCGTTTGGATAGCTACACTGCGTTGAAAGAAATGCGTTATTCACTCCTTCCTGATGGGACTGGTCCAGGGTGGAAGGCTTTGCTCAAGCCCAAGGATGTACGCACACGCGCAACTGAAGAAGTAAAGCAGTCGTTTAAGGATTCCCAAACAGCGACTGGGAAACCAAATGATTGGACTTTCAAGTTACCACCAAAACTTTCTCATCAAATGCTTGAGGATGCGGTTGATCTTGGGAAGTACGCTGTTATGGGTGATAGGATTTACGCACCTATGTATGTTTCTGAGCTTGCAACAAATCCAACGCATTTGGAGAGCTTTCTAGAAACTTGCTATACCAGACGCCTTCCTGTACGTATGGCCTTCAGTCTTACAACAAATTCTAGCCAGGCGAATTATTGGAATCGCCTGTTTGCTTCTGTCTTTTCATTTGCATCTCAAAGCAATCGCCAAATTTCAAAAGCAGATCAAGCGCTATCCGAGTACACCGAATCTGGAGGTTCGGTGCTAGGCTACGGGCTTGCGGTAACCACTTGGTCAAAAGTCGATGTGACCTATGCCAAAGATGGGGAACCACGTTACAACATCAAAGAATTGCAGTCCCGTGCTCGCGATGTCGAAACTCTTCTTCAGCAATGGGGTGGACAGCAAGTTGACACTATGTACGGTTGTTCAATCGAAGCAACCATGTCAGCAACTGCGGGCTACGCTATTCCCCCAATCTGTCCTAAAGCCCCTCAAACCGAATTTGATATAATCTCGCAATTACCTATTATGCGTCCAGCTAGTCTTTGGGACCCACGATTAAGTATGTGGTTCAGGACCCCTGATGGGGTACTAATGCCGTACCAACCAATGAGCAAAAAGCAAAACGCCATGATTACTCTTATCACTGGCGGGATGGGATACGGTAAATCAAACTGTATTTCCGAGCATATCTTTTACTTTGCTAATCACCCTTTGGCCAGGGAAATGCCATACATTCGAGGAATAGACTTCGGTTCATCATCCTCGGGCGTAATTGACATGGTTAGAGACTCTCTGCCTGCTGATCGAAAACATGAAGCCCAATTTATTGAATTTACTAACAATGGGAGCATAGTCAAGAATCAACTAGATACGCGACTTTGTCTTAGGTATCCACTTGAGGACCATAAGCAACACCTGTTGAGCTTCCTCAGCATTATGTGTGAAGAATTGTTGGAGGATGCGGGTATTGCGAACGTAATGAACGTTCTCAAAGTCGTCATTGATTTGGCTTACAGTGCCAAAGATCCAAACGAGCGGCAGTCTCAACCAGCAATGTTTCAACCCCTTGCTGCAAATCCAATTGTGATTGCAGCTCTGGATAAAATTGAATATGAAATCAAACCAGATGAGTGCTACTGGGATATTGTTGACGCTCTTGCACACTACGGTGTGAAACACAAAGATAACTCAATTTTATATGCTGCTCGAATTGCTCAAAGGTCGGCTGTACCTGTTTTCGGTGACTTGGTACTAGTGGTGGATTCCTTATCACAGCGCTTCGGTGACATGAAGTACAAGGGGCAACCCCTGACATCTGCGATTGCTAACAGCCTGTCATCGGCAAATTCATTGTTCCCATGCTTGCGTGGTATGACAAACATTGATATTTCAGAATCTAGGGTCTGTGTATTCGATATGACAACTGTTTTCGGGCGTGGAACGGCCTCGTTCAACGATTGGGAACGAACAGTATATTTCTCAGTGGCAATGCGATTGCTGACGGAGGACCTTTTTGTCAACATGAAATTTACGGGCCCAGAGATTATTGCTAATCAAAAACAACTTGGTCTATCCCCTGTAATGGTCAAATATCACTTGACCTACCTAGAAACACAGGATCAGGTAGATAAGCTGTTCTGGGCTGATGAGGTTCACCGTCTCGGTAAGGTTGCAGGAGCTTTGAGCATTATCGACTCTATGGGCTTTGAGGGGCGTAAGTACCAGGTCGGCATCTTGCTAGGCACACAAATACCTGAGCATCTCCCACAAGATCTGCTGAGATTGGCTTCTACAATTCTTATCTTTGGAGTAAGCCAGGATATGGATACTGCCAACAGAGTTCAAACGATCCTCACCCTAAATGACGACGAGCGTGATGCTATATATGGTATTACGAGACCAACCGCGATCAAGGGTGCCATGGTGTTTGCTCAGTTCAAGACTTCTGATGGTGTTCAGAACCTGTTGTTACACTTCCAGATGGGCGGCATCAAGCGTTGGGCATATGCAACAGAGCCAGATGAGCGTGCACTTCGTGGTATCCTTTACCGAGATGGAAAATCTGCATCATGGGCTCGGGCAACACTTGCGAAGCATGTGCCTGATACTGAAGCAGCGATTAAGGCAAAGATGGAAAGTGCCGCTGGCAAAAATTTGAGTCGGCAGGAAGCAACAGAGCAAATAGCGATAGAGCTGCTTCGTAAGTAGTAACGTCGTGGCTTAAGAATTGACAGGAGACGGTGCTTTGATTTTGTGTGAATATCTGGTAGGCGTTGGGGGCAACAATGCACCAACCATTATTTTAAATGGTCAGGCAGGCTACATTGGTGATGATCTAACTCTCGGGCGTTGCGACTTGATCGCCAGAATGGGGCGCAGAGACCTCATCCTTGAACTGGTTGATGAGGAAGGTGCGCCGTGTGAGTGGGTGGGCTTAGTAGCGCTACCACCTACGATCACGGAACTCTTAGAGGCAGGGAAGGTCGTAATGGTAATCGATGGACTGCGTAGTCTGGGGGTGGTTTGTAGTGGTCAACTTATCCCGGACACGACTTTAAGTTTTTCCTCGGCCCGCGCTGGAGCCAACCCATCGTTGAATTGATGAGGCCTAATCCAATTGTAGCGATGCATCAAAAAATGGCTGATATCGCGCTGTGCTTCCTGCGCAGTTCGATAGCCCACGGTCGGTATCCATTCTGTTTTCAAGCTGCGAAATACGCGCTCCATCGGTGCGTTATCCCAGCAGTTTCCTCGTCGACTCATGCTCTGGCGCATGCGGTATCGCCACAACCGCTGGCGAAAGAGTCGGCTTGCATATTGCGATCCCTGGTCCGAGTGGAATAGCAGATCCGAAGGCCTGCCACGCTGCTCGTAAGCCATATCTAGCGCTTTGATCACCAGCTCAGCGTCTGGCTTTTCCGACAGCGCCCAGCCCACGATCCGACGCGTACAAAGATCCAGGACGACAGCCAGGTAATGCCACTTTCCTTGCGCCCAAATGTAGGTGATATCGCCGCACCAGACTTGATTGGGCGCTGGCACGTCGAACTCGCGGTTCAATGTGTTCGGGATATCCAGTCTTTCTACTGTTGCTCGTTTGTAGGCATGGGAGCCGGGTTGTTTGCTGACTAAATCAAGCTCGCGCATCAAGCTGCGCACTTTGAATCGACCGATCTGCTCACCGTCTTCACGCATCAGCGACAAAATGCTGCGACTGCCCGCAGCACTGCGACTTTGTGAGAACAGCTCACTGACACGCCTACGCAATCGAAGCCGTTCAACAGCGGGTGAGCGGCGCCGCAGGCGCTGGGCGTAGTAACACGAGCGAGTGACGTCAAACACCTTGCACAGCCAATCAACCGGCTCATGTGCGCTCAACTGGTCAATCAGCGCGAACGCTCGTGATCTTCCGACATCAAGAGCGCGGTAGCCTTTTTTAATATTGATTTCTCTCGCTCAAGCCGAGCAATCCGAGCTTCCAGCTCCTGAATTTTTTGCTGTTCAGGAGTCAGTGCTTTGTTCTGCGGGGTGACGCCTTTATGTTCTTTCTGAATCTGGTCAACCCAGCGGCGCAATGCCGACTCACCAATGCCGAGTGAACGGCTGGCTTCGATGTAGCTGTAGTTTTGCTTGAGCACAAGGTCGGCAGCCTCGCGCTTGAATTCAGGAGTAAAGGAGCGGCGTTGTTTGGTCATCTGACACCTCGATCTGGCGAGCATTCTCGCCTAAATGGGTGTCCGGTTTCATTAGACCACTACAGTTAACCCCATTCGCGGTGTAGAACTAGATAATGGCGTGGTAAATTATGCAACCTGAAAGTACCGATAAAACTATTCAAGAGATGATCGATAGCTTCGATGCATTTCTGCTATGCGGGCCGAGACAGGTCTCCGCTTTACGCCTGAACGGTCGAGATTCTCCAGCTGATATTCTTGTCGAATCCCAAGACTGGTCTTTTATCACAAAGGACCGTCCCGTCTACGATTGTCGGGCAAATGATATTCAGGATCTGATGCCCAGCCCCCGCGATATACTCCGGTCTCTCGCTGAATACAAAGAAGAAAAGTCGTTCTCGATGCGCATGGGCTGAGACTTAGCTGAGTGCCAGGTAAGCGTCTTTTCTAAATAGGAGCTGTACTACCTCTCCCGCTTGAGCGCCGCCTTTTCGGTCCTGTGGTGTTTCCTTAGGTTGGTTGAAATTCAGCTTTGCTGGCCATGCCCCTTTCTCAATGATGATGGGTAAGCTAGCGTGGAAGGTAGCGTTGATGAGATTTCTATTTTCCGCTCGGTATGACAGATTGACCCGAATATATGGCGACACTGGGTTGACCCACCGTACCGACTGATAGGCTGTTCGCTCAATTGCTCGTATTTCGCGA
Source organism: Pseudomonas sp. DSV-1 (assembly GCF_035830915.1). NCBI lineage: Bacteria > Pseudomonadati > Pseudomonadota > Gammaproteobacteria > Pseudomonadales > Pseudomonadaceae > Pseudomonas > Pseudomonas sp. DSV-1. Next base: position 130,192 of record NZ_JAYMYG010000002.1, read on the forward strand.
TCAGCATCTCTTTTCTCAAGCTCTCTGATGGCTTGAACTCGGGTCATTGCTTTGCTGCTGAATGATTTGGTCGATGTGGTGAAACCGACAGTTTGTAGGCTCGGGCAGCGGAAAACCCTGACTTCCCGCCAACACTGCAGTGAATGCGCACGACCCAGATGTAGTTTTTTAAAAACTTCTCTCAACTTGCGTTGGCGGTCCTTATCAGTGGCCGCTTCAATGCTTGTCGCAGCGGCTTTGAACGCCAGCTTACTGGAGTTCAAGTCATCAATTGCGGATAGCAACCCTGCGTCTGCCTCGATAAGAGCCGGGTAGCGAGGCACATTGCCGTGCTCGGCGCTCTCCATCACATCCCAGTCTGATAGAGCCTTGATGAGAAGCTCTGACGAATCGCCAAAAATTTGGATGCCTGTTGAGCTGAAAAAAGCGCTACGACCTATCGAGCCAGGGCGCAGCGCTTCTCTTTTGCAGCGGTTTAGGGATTCAACCAGGTCTGAAAGGGCATCAGACGCAAAGCATATACCTTCACCTTCAGTCATGATCTAACTCCGTTTTGAGTCCGTCCATACAATTTTCTTGTTAATCGCCTGACCTTTAACCGGAGTCTCTTGCGCAGTTTTCATGCTTTTTCGGGGACTGGTTACTTTGGTCGGTGTGGTCTTAGCTTCTGACTCTTCATCTTCCGTCGATGAGCTTTTCCATTTCCCTTTCTTCCAGATTAGTTCAGGGTCTAACCCGCGTGACTCAGCTTCAACTTGCACTGTGTCCTTAATAACTGACCAGTTGGATAAGTTTTCCTTCAGTAATTTATAGATCAAAGTAACTAGAATCTTTGTAGACTCTTTACAAACATCAAATCCTTCATTTCGGATTCGATATATTGAATTCTTGTCGATGCCTAATAGAGGCCCTGCAGAGTACTCTTTGAATCCCGGCTCAGCTTTCTGTACAAGCAAGATGAACTCAGTAAAAGACGGCGTCCACATTTTAGGAAGATGTTCTGGGTATGCGGCATACAGACGCAGCAAAATGGCCAGTGGTGCTTTCAGCGGCAAATCAGCGTTTTTAAGGCCGTACATCGCTGCCGTATTCATGCCAAAAGCAGTAGCTCGTTCGATGAGACCTAATTGCTGGGTGCTAGCGAATTGGTCAAGGTTACTCCCTCGCAGCATGACTGGTTGAGAAAGGTCTCCGTTCTCCTCAGTGACGCTGGATTTGAGTGTTTTCTTACGCACGTCGCAATTCCTGAATCGGTGGAAATAGGTATAGTATAGATGTACATTGCGTTTAGTAAGCCCGGTTTTACCGTGTGTCTAGTGGAGTAGGTATGTCAAAAATCAATCTGACCACGGTTCTGTGGTATCAGGCAGGCAAGGATCGTAGGCCGATAATGCCAACGCTTGCTTTGGAGGGTATAGAAAGTCGATTTCCCAGCGTCAAATTTCCATCAAGTGGAATGACATTTTTATACGGTCATAGGAATCCAGGCGAGGCATACCTCCTCAAAGAAGCGCCTAAACATGATTTAACCCCAGCTATTGTCCAAGTGCCAGTGGATATTGGAAATTGGTTAAGGAATAAAGCAGGGTTTGCTCCGGATGACCCAGAGCGAGGTATTGAACATACCGGTTTCTTGGCTATGTCTAGAGCGAAAAAAGAAGTGACTGATGCTGTTGAGTCAGTTTGGGAACGCAACCTCCCTGAAGGTCACGAAGACTTTAAAAGGAGCGGAACACGATTTGCAAACTTCATGGACGAGGTAATATTGATGGAAAAATTTAAACACTTGAGTGTTATCGCCTACACGATTAATACGAAAGAAGCTGGTGACTTTCAGGTAGCAACGCTATTCAATCTAAGCGCTATCGACGGTGTTACTTGCGGGCAACTGCTTAGTGGCATCGACATCACCTGTGAAGCAATATAAAACTGAACAGATCAGTAACTAACTGCACCCACCCCCCCCATTTTATTAATCTTTGGCCTCTGCACCGGGCTTACGGCCAGCAACGGGAGCAACCGTTAGGCTATCGACTGGCGGCTCCAAATAATTGACGCAGCAGGGCCTTGCGCCTACCATCACGATGGGAGATGGTGGCGGAAGCGCCCTTTTTTTTGAGCCGTTTAGCAAGGTTTAATAATATTATATGAGACAGATACTTGAAGCCCTGCCTCAGTTGCCTGTTATTGCGCAGGCAGATGCTAATCGGTGGGTGGATGGCATCACTCGGTATCACGGGCCCCGAGCCACATGGCACGCTAAAAGGTTACATGGTATCGGCGGCTCAGAAATGGGCGCGCTAATCAGTTTCTATCGTGGTGAAACGTCTTCAGGGTTCAGCACCATAAAAGACGTGGTGGAAGGCAAGCTGATGAAACGCTTGCCTTCCTTTGAAACGTTTCACATGCGCAGGGGCAACGCCCTTGAAGACCTTGCACGTCAGGTATTTCTGAAGAAATCATTTGGCTCGGTCGATCTAGCGGCCATGAATGCGTTGTCGGTTGCCAAAAAATTACCGGGCTATGAGTTCATGGTCGGTAACCCTGACGATATTGTCATTTTGAACGGCAAACGGTTTGTTGTTGATTACAAGGTCCCAAATACCTTTTCTGACTCAATCGAGTTGGACTACGAGGTTCAGCTGCATCATTACGCAACCCTCGCAAAATTCGCTGGTATCCGAATTGACGGTCTGATTCTGGCAAAACTCGACATACCTCCTCAGCTCGCTGAGCATCTCACCAAGAATGTGGCCCAGATCGAGCCTCAACGCTTTGCAGAGCTGGTCGACTCTATATCTCGCGTTGACCTCCCAGGTTGCCGGATTGTTTTGCTACCCGTTGAACTGAAAACAAACCTACAGGCTGAGCTGCTTGCAGCAGGAAAAGACTGTTGGAATGACTTTGTCATGAAGGGGGTGGTTCCAACTCCAGGTCAGTACGGCAAACTCGAATTGAAAGGTGATGTTGAGCTGAACCTTGCGCGATACCAGCAGCAGTATGTGATGGCTAAGTCGGGGATCTCCTATCTCACGAGTATTGCCAGCCAAGCCAGTTCCGGCATGGCTGAGCTACTTGAAGATGTCGATTTTGAGGGGAAATCTCTACCGCTGTCAGTGGTCGGCGTAAAACCAAATGGTTTGGATTCGAAGCTGGTCGTCAACGAAGCGCTGCTACGCGGGGCGACAGAGGAGGAGCTGCAGTCCGAGTCCCGCACGTATTCTGTCAGTGCACTACTGGAAGAAATTCAGCGACTGGGCGGACAACTGGACAACAAAGAGCTTTATGAGGCAGGGCTTGATGCTGAAAAGGCAGAGGCATACCTGAAAGAGCAGGGGGTGGACATGGCCAAGCTGCGTAAGCCAGGTATCGCCGTCCGCATCTCCACAAAAAAAGACGATAAAGCGGTCTCTCAGCACTACGAAGAGCGTGCTGCTGAGCACTTTGGCGCATGGATTGACGAAAGCTTAATTTCCAATCAGGGAGAGGAGTCGGACTTTAGGGACGACGATCCTTCCGTTGAAACCAATATGCCAATTGAGATTGAGACGGGGCATCTCAGTTTGGCATTAGCGGACGCCTTCCAAGCGTCCGTAAACATCGAAGAGCAAGAATCCCACTTCCCCATGAGAGCCCAACCCGGCTTGCGTTAGGAGTAATAAATGGTAGACATCAATGCGCTATTTAAAGAGACGCTGAAAAAGGAACAAAAAGCTTCAGACCCGAAGGTCTTCATGATCCAGGTTCAGCATGACCCGGTTCACTCGCCAACCAACCATGATGTGTTCAAGGTCGTTGGGGTTCGTATGGATACCAATGAGCGTGTTGCAGTAATTGCGGTTAAGTCATCTGCTGGCCAAGCCGTGCCAAAGGCAGGCGACCTTATGCGTGCAGACAAGGTGGAGCGCAGCCCACAGCATCCCGGTGCCCCGGTGTTTAAGGCGAAGTACTTTCACACTTATGATCAGAACAGCTTTTGCTTGAATGCTGTAATGCAACCGCTTCCAGTGAGAACTACGCCGGGATCAAACATGGTGGGTGCTCAAGTTATTGCATACGACCCAAAAAGCTCTGGCACCATTTTGAATGGTTCTGAAGTACAAACAGGTCTGTCAGCATCAATCTTGCACCACCTCAAGCAGTGGGATGCCGAGGAGTCATCTGGTATTACCCACGACATGGTAGGTAAGCCAATCTGGGGTAATGGTGCTAATCGCGGCCTGACCCCCATGGTAACGGTTCGCTTTGCAGACCAAAGCTTCAAGGTTTTTGGCGTCGGAGCGATGTTTGTTGACCCCAACGATAAGCAGAAGGGTGTCCGCTTCCCAACAGATAAAGAATTGCTAGAGCGTATTGAAAAAACCCAGGGTGTGATCACATTAAATACGGTGATGAAGAACCTGATAGGCGCAGGAACGCCCATCCAAGAACTGCAGAAAGTAGACATCGCTGTGGTGCCGGGTTTAGTCATCAATGTCGGTCGCGACAAAGTCACATCCAACGAAAAAATCTCCCGCGAGTACTACAGCGTTCCGCAAGCCTATGAAATCCAAAAGGATGGAGGAGGTTCATTTGCAGGTCATCGCGAGACGTTTCTTCATGTAAAAATGACGCGCACCAACAAATTCGCTGTTGTTGATACTGTCCCTGTTCCAGGGGGCAAGGCCTCCGCGAAGGTCCCTCTTTTCTCCAACGAAATCGAGCGCATCGAGGCCCGTAAAAACTTAGCTGCTGGTGTGCCAAATGCTGCGCCTGACCAAGCCATAGCCGCGCCAAGCTCGCAAGCCTCTCAAAGTCCGGCGATGTCCCGTGAGAAAGCGCTTGAGTTGAACGATTTCCCTGAGGAGAAAGCACCGCAACAACCGTTGATTGCCGAGAAATCTCAACAAGCAGCAGTCGTAAAAAGTGCCCCAGAAAACGCGAGCCAAGAATTCAACCCAGCCGAATATGACTTGGAGGGGCTGGATATGGATGTGCAAATCATCGAGCAATTAGGCAGCGGTCTTGATGAATTTGACGACGTTGACGATTTGCTTAAGCAAGCTGAAGCGCTTTCTGCCCAGCGCCATGCACCCCGCATGGGCTAAGCCCATTCACTCTCAATGTTATCTAGCCGAGCGGCATTGCCCCTCGGCTTGTCCTGTGTTGGATGGTGTATATGAGTCAAACAATGAAATGGCTCGACTTCAAAAGCTACGGGATGAAGCTCGTACTTGGTCGAGATAGATCACCCAAAAAGAATCACACTCTTCTTTTCGCTGGCCCAGGCCTTCAGGACCAGCAGACGCTTGCCATACTTACCGAACTTGGTTTTTCTCGTGATCTAAGGTTCCCTAACAAGCAGTACTGGACGCGGAGTCATACTGGTTTTCGATTGACCGATCTTCGGAGTAGCTTTCCCAACTGTTCGGTAGTGGATCTGCCTGTTGAGGAAATTTCGCCAGCTGCCAAATTTGATATTAAACAGCGCCAAGAAACAGGTGTTAAGCATGAAACAAACACAGAGCCAAGAAGCCGACCTACAGGAATTACAGCTCGCAATACCGCTAGAGGCCTCAATGATGGCGGTGCTGGAGCCAATGGGGTACTGGTCAAGGACGCTCCACAGCCTGATGTACGAAAGCAATCCTCAGATGATGTTGTCCCTACACCAGTCGGGGACGTTGACCAGTTATCTGAACGAACAGGAGGAGATTCTGATCGACAGAGCCCGGCAGCTGGAGAAGGAGTACCGGAAACTGAATCCACTCAATCGAGAAGCAACGCATCTGGTACGAGCAGCGTGGAACAACCAGGCGAAGTCGTTCGCGGCGGAGACTCTGCTGAGCAATCTGAGCCTGCAGATACAGACGCTGCGCGAGGAACATCAGGGAAAAGCGAAGCACTAACCCAACCGAATGAGGCAGAGGCAATTAAAGCCGCTCTGCCTGCCGCTGAAAGTTCTGAGCCTTTGCTTGCGCCAGAATCCGAGCCAATTCAAATACCCGAAGCGCGCACCAGCGAAGGTTTCAGCCAGCTGGAGTACGACGCTGTTAGTGAGAACTACGGCACGGGGGTGAGTGGCGCATCAGATCTTGAAAACCCGTTTGACCAGGACATAGCTGCGCCTGTTTTAGAGCTAAGTGATGAGCCCCAGGTACAGAAAAGCCAAGACCTAGAATCCGACGATTACTGGGATACCCGCGAAGCTTTCAACCGCCGTGAATACGACACCGCTTACGCCCTTTATCAAACTGGCATGAATGGCAATGGGGTTGATCGTGAAGCATTCGAGCATGCGCTCGCTGGCATGTCAGGTGGGCGAGCAGCCTCTCTCTATTTGACCCAAGATCAGCGGCGAGAGCTGCATCATATGGGCATGCGCGACAATATCGTCGAGCACTTTGCTACCCATTACGCGGGGGAGGAGGCCAATTTAGCTCATGCCTTCAACTTCGCCTCTCAAAATGACTCAGTGCTGGCTGCATCCATTACTCGGCGCATGACTGGAGATGAAGGCCTTGGCGGCCTGCTGACCAGTTCAGGCTTTGAGTTTGTTGCGGATGAAGAGCCAAGCACCGGAGCCCCTGAGTATCTCTACCGCTCTCCGTTTGGTGAGTCAGTAGTAATCGGCGTAGGCAATGGGGGTTTACACATTACTGGCCACGGTAAGGGCCAGGTTCTACCGATCTTCGAGGTGCGCGACACTCTATCCACCCCTATCGCCTTTGTGGGGATGCAGTTACTCGAAGAAGTAGCTGCCATTTGGCCGCACTTAATCACTGGTCGTAATCCTGAAACGGTAGCGACGGCTAAATCTTCTGAGTCTCAGGCACAGGAGCAGGCACCAGCGAAGGTGGCGTCAGACGCGGTTGAGCCAATTCCCGCTATTGAACCAGCGAAGTCTGCGTTGGATGATCAGCTGCAAAGCCTGAAATCCGTAGTAGCTACAGCTGAGTCTCAACCAAGCTTCCCCGAAGGGTGGCTTGTTATGAATGCCTCTCGGCCCTTGCTGGGTCATGCGAATGAGAATGGTAAATTCCTTGATGGCATCTACTACGCGGGAATAGACCCTCAAGACAGCCTTGCAAGCGCCTACATCGAAGAAAATCGAAAGCTGAATGCTTCGGTCATCGTCACAGCCAGTGTCGATGAACAGATGCGTATGGCGATTGCTGATAGTCGGTACCGCAAAGAGTACGAACAAGAGCTGAACGACATCGAGCGTAAGCTTTTGGTCACTCCGCTTATTACTCGTATGCAACACACCCCTTATGGGCAAATGAAGGCGCTCCTGAAGCGCGTACAGGCCGAACAGGGTGCTCAAGCGATAGACGCCGCACCAGAGCGTTCAAATGGCTCTGCGGAGCACATAGAGAACCCTGTAACTGTAGTGAGTGCTGTCGGTGCAGTAAGCGGACCTGAAGGTAATTCCCCATCCGAACCGAGCACGTCCTCCTTCAGTGACGATGGTGAAGTGCCAGCGTTCGCGATTGATCGCGTTTGGCGCGGCTCTACGCTGCAGCACATGCTCGATACACAGGGTCATACACCTTCGACCAACGCGATCTTCGCCGCACTGGTATCAGTTGAATCAGGAGAGGCACACGGGGATGTGAGCAAGCGCGTTTTGTCATCGTTCAGGGGCTGGGGCGTGGAGGGTGAGAAGCTTCGCGTAGACCACCGCCAGAGTCATGCCAACTATGCTGGTAACCAAATTGCACAATCTTTGGGAATGACACCGGCTGATTTTCAGCGGTCATATTTGGATAACCGACTTGAGTCCTACTACACCCCACCTCAATTGTGCTCGGCAATCTGGAACGGTGTTATGCGGGCTGGCGTCAGCGCGGGCGGCAAGTTTTTAGACGCTGGTTGCGGCTCAGCTGCCTTTTTTGCGTCAGCTCCTGACAAGGTACAATGTCACGCTACGTTGATAGGTGTCGAATGTGACCCAATCACTGCGCGGCTTGCCTCTGCAGTTGCGCCTGATGCCAGGATCATTAACGCCAAATATGAGCACGCAATCCTAGCGCGTGACTTCGACGCAGTGATTGGGAACGTCCCTTTCGGATCATCCAAAATTCATGATTCGAATTACCCCGACGCTCACCATATCCATGACTATTTCAACCTGCGAAGCCTTGATCAGCTTAAGCCAGGTGGGATTTCGGCAGTCATTACGTCAGCTGGTTCGTTGGACAAGCTCGACGACACTGTCCGAAAAGAGATGCTCAACCGGGCCGACTTAATCGGCGCCGTACGCTTACCGTGCGAAGCGTTCATGCACCTCAATGCGAGCGTTGCGACTGACATTCTGTTCCTTCAGCGCAGACCCGAAGGTACTAAGCCAGCATACGACTTCACCGAATCGGTCAGGGTGTCCCTCGATGAGTCAACTGGCCTGATGTATCCGGATGAGGAGGGTAGCGAGTCCATCAACCGGTATTTTTTGGACAACCCCCAAAATGTGCTTGGTAAGTACGAAATGGTCGGAACTGCTTTTGGACCAAAGCCAGTCCTGCACAACAAGCAACTCCAGGCACAGACCATTGTTGATCGCTTCGACGCATTGCAAGTGCAGATCGATGCGCGAGTCACTGCGTTTATGCCGGAAGGCATCGCCCACAAAGCAGCTTGGGAGCCTACCGAGCAGAGCATTTCCACCAATCAAAAAGAATATCAAGATGAGGACTGGAGCAGTTTTGCCCGCATTGAACAACGGCAATCCAATTTTGTTGGCGACAACATCATTGTCGACGATGGACGCATTCTTGAAATAGTAGACATCGCTCACAAATTCGATGAGGAAGGTGTACTGCTGGGCTTTGAGCATGTTGTCGCGGAAACGAAATTTTCCGGGAAACGAGCGGCCACCATGGTTGCGTACATCGAATTGCGTGATGCATGCCGTGAGTTGATCTCAGCCCAACTCAATGGCAGCGATGTGGTTTTGGGTGCAGCTCAGGAAAAGACGAAAGGTCTGTACGACGCGTTCACCAAAAAACATGGTGCCGTAAACACCAATAAGAACGTTCGCATTTATGGTGATGACGCAGGGTCTGCTGAAGTCTGCGCGCTTGAGATTTGGGATGATGAAGAAGAGCAGGTGTTGGCGCTGGCAGATACGTTCGATAAGCGTGTCATAGGTGCTGAGCTGGTCCCTAACATTGAGACGGCAGAGGACGCCTATTTCCACTCCTTGGACATCAAGGGGCGTATCGACTTCGAGTTCATGTCCGAAGCACTCGGACAAGATGTTGATCAGATCAAGCAGAAGTTGCTTGGGGATCTGGTATTCCTGAATCCGCAAACTCACGAGTACGAAGCGCAGCACCAGTATCTGAGCGGCAACGTCGTGCGCAAGTTAGCTGATGCCGAGCAAGCGCTGGAGACAATGCCAGAACTCCATGTCAACGTTGAAAAGTTGCGTGAAGCTCAACCCTCTCCAATTCCCTTCGAGGACATCTCGCTTCGCTTAGGCGTCGGCTGGATTCCAGAGCGCGACATTGAAGCATTTGTTAGCGAGCTGTTCGGTCAAGAGCTGTCACCTCGGGATTTTAGCGTGAGCCACACCGCTGAGGTCGGTTTGTGGACTGTTGAGGTTTCAAGCTCATTCAAGACCAACCATGAAACCCGTCGTAGCACCCTACACGGTACAAAAGATTGCTCTTTCGAAAAGCTGCTGGAAATGCAGCTCAACGCACAGAAGCCAACGCATTACGATAAAAGCGCTGATGGCAAATCTTCAGTTAATGACGAACGCACCATGGCTTCCCGCACCAAGCAGGAAGACATCGAGTCTGCGTTCAGAACGTGGGTAGGCCGCGATGTAGATCGAATCCATCGTTACACCGAGATGTACAACGCCAACTGCAACACTATTGCGCTACCTAAGATAGATGGCTCACGTCTGACGTTCCCAGGTCTAGCTGCTACATGGCACCCGCGAGATCACCAGAGAGATGCTGCAGCCATGGCCCTGATGGGCAAAAACTGCATGGCAGCTCATTGCGTTGGAGCGGGTAAGACTTTTGAAATGGTCGCCATCGGAATCAAACTCAAGCAAGTAGGCATGTGCAACAAGCCCGCGATTGCGGTACCTAACCACATGCTTGGACAGATCACCCGTGAAGCGAAACAGATGTTCCCGTCTGCACGCATACTGCAGGTCACCGCTGATGACTTGAAGGGGGCTGCTCGCCAGCGGTTCCTTGCCCGCACCCGAAACAACGATTGGGATCTGGTCGTGTTCACTCACGGGATGATGAATCGTCTCCAGGCACCACTCGAAATCCAATCACGGGAGCTACTGAAGAACATCGACAAAATCAGTGCAAAGATCGAGGGGACTGATGGCCGTATTAAGCGTCAACTGGAAGCCCATCTGAAGACACAGGTATCTAAGCTCGACAACGTTAAAAGGGTCTTCGAAGACGCACAGCGCAAGACAGGCGTTCTTACCATCGACAAGTTGGGTATCGACCTGATCAACGTCGATGAGACGCACCTGTTTAAAAACCTTGCCATCAACTCCAACATGGATGTGCTTGGTGTCACGCGTGGGGGCTCTCAACGAGCGGAAAACTACAAAATGCTGGCCGAGTACATGCGTGATTTGCATGGTCGCAGCTTTGGAATTAATGCCTTTACAGGTACACCAGTCGCCAACACCATTTGCGAATTGTACGTGCACGGCTCCGTGCTTCGCCCTGACCTCTTCATCGACCAGGGTATCCATGACTTTGATGAGTGGGCTAAGCGCTTTGGTGATGTTGTAACAGCCCTTGAGCCCTTACCTGAGGGTGGCGGGTTCAGAGTGAACGAGCGCTTCGCAAGGTTCGTCAACCTGCCGGAAATGATCAAGCTGTTCCGCTCATTCGCAGACGTAAAAAATCCAAATGATTTGAACCTCCCTGTACCTGATGTTGAGCTGATAATCATCTCTGTCGATCAGAGTGATTTTCAGAAAGACTTTATGAAGCATCTGGCCATACGTGCAACGAAGGTGCGTACAGGCAAGGTGAAACCTCATGAAGACAACATGCTGGCCATTGCGACTGCTGGACGTAAAGCTGCGCTGGACATGCGACTGGTGAGCCCACTCATTCCAGACGACGCCAGCCTCAAGCTGGGCGAGGTAGCCAAGAACGTCCACTTCGAGTGGGAAGCTCACGGAGATGTGAATGCCGCTCAGATCGTGTTCATGGATCAGGGCACTCCTAAAGCAGACGGTTCGTTCACGACCTACCAAAAGCTTCGGGACCTGCTGGTGGCAAGAGGGGTTCCGGACAATGAAATTGCTTTTGTTCATGAAGCCAAAAACGATGTTGAAAAAGAGACCCTGTTCGAGAAAGTCCGCAAAGGCGAGATCCGAGTAATCATTGGTTCGACTGAAAAAATGGGTGTAGGGACCAACATCCAGGAGCGGCTAGTTGCGATGCATGATGTCGATTGTCCATGGAGGCCATCTGACATAGCGCAGCGACGGGGGCGGATCGAGCGCCAGGGCAACAAGTTTTTTGAAAATGTTCGCAACTACCGTTACACCACCAAGGATTCGTTCGACCTGTTCATGTGGGGTGGGAATCAGCGTAAGGCCAATTTCATTGCGCAGGCTTTAGGCGATCCAACCAAGGCTGGCCGCGAAGTTAGCGAGGAGATCGATCTTGGCTATGCCGAGGTAATGGCTGTTACAACTGGGAATCCGAAGATCCGCGAAAAAGTTGAATTGGACGACCAGGTCAACAAGGCCGAGCGCAGGCGCCGAGCATGGCAAAGCGATTTGTACACCAAGTCGAGTGAAGCACGGCGCTTGAGTCAAGCGATCAACAATTGCGGAAAACGTATTGCATCTGAGTTGATAGTTGCCGAGGCACTGCCTAAGGACACGGGTGGGCGCAAAGTAGTTACGGTCACTGGAGCCGTAACGAAGCTGGGTCATGATGGTTCCACAACGGTGCTCAGGGCAACGGAGGCAGGAGAGGCAATTCTTCAGCGCCTTCCGATTGCCGAGGCCAGGCTCATGAAATTCAACAAAGATTACGAGAGACTGGGAATCTCAATCGGAAAGATCGAGTACGTCGTACAAAACGACCTTGTCACCAAGCAAAGCTTCATTCGTGCAGTAGTGGACGATGCTTTACTACCAGGGCGATTTGGTATTTCGAAAAGCCCTCAATCCATGGGTCAAATCATCCGGGAGATCTACGATACAGAGTTCCGTTCTCAAAACTTGCTACACGAGAAGAAGAAGCTCGAAGCCAGTTACGAGCTTGTGAAGGATTTCAGGCTCGACGCGGAGTGGCCTCAAGAGGCGGAATTTGTTGACATGAAAGACCGGCAACGAGAGTTGAACAGCTGGTTTGCCGCTCAAGACTTCAACTCAACCGATACCACTGACCCCTTTGAAGCCCGAATGTCTATCTTGCGTGCCGAGGAAGATCGCAGGGTTCAGCTGTCAGAGCTGGAACAGGAGATTGCGGCAAACGGTGATCGTGATCTCGCAGATGAACCTATGGGGTTTGAGCGCAACCATGTGGCTGACTTTGATCACTCGGATAGTCAAGAGGAGGGGAGTCGGACCAGCATGCGATTTGGTTGATAACACGTAGCAACACAAAACCCGCTTCGGCGGGTTTTTTGTGTCCATGACAAGTCGCCAAAATTTCGGTATCTTTCGTTTTTGCTACGTGCAATATCATTAAATATAGTAAATGGAGCAAGCAGGTGCAGATCAAATTCACTTTAAAGCTATGCGTGCTGGTCTCGGCAATGACGTTGGCAAGTTGTGCTAACAAAGAACCGCGACCTTTGATGACCGAGGGCGACCCAGCAGTTCAAGAATTGAATGATGCGGCTCAGCGTGTTGCGCGTGCAGCAGAGCAGGCGTCGCTGGCTCAGTCAGTTCGCAGTCAACGAAACCGCGTCACGCAGGAGTTAAAGATCGATCTGACAAAAGTACCTCCTGAGATGCGGGCACCGCTCTTGCTTGAGGGTGGCTTCAATGGCGAGCTGGAAATTTTCTTAAAAAGCATCGCAAGCACTGTCGGTTGGCCTGCCCCAGTAATCATCGGTACACGACCAGCTTTACCACTGATGGTCGCTTTCACCGAACAGCGCCGACCGCCAGTGCTTTGGGTTGCCGACGCAGGCTACCAAGCAGGATCATCGGCAGACGTGCGCGTCATCGCAAACCTACGCCAGATCATCATTGCTTACAAAGATGCGCAGGGCGGTAAATCGTTTAGCACCACCGGACGGTGATCACATGAAAATACTAATTGCGTATTCGCTTTTTGCGGCGCTTGCCACATCGATGTCAGTTTCTGCAGATGACTCGAAAAAGAGTTCATCTCCACTCCCGGCTCCCGTCTTGGTACCGAAGGAACTATCGAAAGATCAAACTGAGTCTTGCGAAGCAGTTCTCTGCTTGGCTGGCGGGGGAAATCTAGCCGAGTGCGTCAATCCCCTCAAAAAGTACTACAACATGAAGAAAAAATATCGCGGTAACTTTTTGAGCATCTGCCCGAAAGATTGATGGACTAAATGCCGTAGGGGTGTGCGGTGAGGTCCAGGCTTCGCGCCTAACTCCGATAGCCCTCTTAAGATTCGTTTGGAATGATTTGCCTTGGCTCTTTCCCCGCAGCAGCAAGAAATTGTTCACCATCCATTTGAAGAGCCCGCTTTAGTTCTGGCTGTGGCAGGCTCTGGAAAATCCACAACCATGGTGGAGCGCATTGCTCGACTGGTTGAAGCGGGACGATTTGATCCTACCCGAGTCATTGCGGTCATGTTTAATCTTGGGGCTGCAAAGAACCTACGCGCCAGCCTAGAAAGACGGCTAGGCAAGCGCAACGCACCTCAATCGGTAACATTCCATAGTCTTGGAACAATCACCCTTCGTAGACTGATCCTTGGTGGATACGCTGAGCAATGGGCGTTCAGTGGTGAGCCGTCCAAAGCCATCAAGTTCACTGTAGAAGTGATCGAGACCGCATGTAAGAAGCATGGCCACAAATACCCGCGTATTGTGGCTCGTGACTTTTTGAGCTTCGTTGACCGAGTCAAAAGCGATCTAAAACCTCCGGCTGAGGTTTTCGCTGATGGGGACTGGCCAGCTCGGTATGACTGGTTCGTCCAGTGGTACCGCCAGTTCGAGAAAGAGCGTCATCAGAAGAAGGTCAGGTTCTTCTCTGACCTGATCTACGACCCGGTAACCATCATGTTGGAAAACCCCGCAGCTGCAGCTTATCTTCGGGGCGGGTTCGACCACATCATCATTGATGAGTACCAGGACATCTGCGAGAGCCAGCAAGCCCTGATTCGTTTTACGGCGGGCTTAGTATCTGCAGGTATGCAGGCCAAAGTAATGGCTGTGGGCGACGATGATCAAACTATTTACGGCTGGCGCGGCGCAAAAGCTGAATACATCCTTCGCCGGTTCCACGATGACTTCCCAGGTGCTACCACCTACACGCTGAACCGTACATGGCGTTATGGCCACGCCCTGTCATGCGCCTCAAATTACGTGATTGCTGGTAACTCAGACCGTGCTGACAAAATGTGTGTTTCGGGCGAAAAGGCACCTGACACAAAGCTCTTTCTCGAATATGACCAGCCCGTAAGCGGTAAGCCAAAGATTGTCAGCATTGTTGAGAAGTGGCTTGCCGATGGAGGGAGTCTTACTGAGATGGTTGTGCTGGTGCGCTCATACTCGAAATCAGCGGCCAGTCAGTTTGACCTGTTGCAGCACGGTATCCCGTTCAGAATTGAAGGAGGAGATGAGGCTTCAGTTCTTGAAAACAAATGGGTAGCGTCCCTCATAGGCTGGATGAAACTGGCCGCTGGCCAGGCAGCGATAAACCCCTATGCTGGCGAGCCAGACATCGGCTCGATTATCGAGGCTCGAAAATTCATTGATGTCCCATCCTTGAACTTGGGCTGGGAGAAAAGCGGTATTCTGACCAAGCTCGTTCTACAGGAACCTGAAGATGGTTTGGGTTTCAGTAGATTTGTCTCCAATCACGTTGCTGCTCAAAACCAGGCTCAGGCCGAGCGGGTTGTTTATCGCGGAAAACTATGGCGAAAGCTGCGAGCAATCGGCAAAGGTCGAAGCTTTCCAAAGGCGGCAATCCTGTTGAAGGAGCTGCTGTATTTCTTGGACATTGAAAAGTGCATAGTCCAAGAGGCTGGGAAGCGGGAGGAGGCCGACGAGATCATCAGTCTTGTCGAGGCGTTCATCGAATACGTGAAAGTGAACTCAAAGGGCAAATCTCTACCCGAGTTCATGAATCACCTACAGGACCTGCTCGATACGTCTGACAAAGCAAAGCAAGAGACGACTGCCCTCTTAATTACCAGCTGTCATCGAGCTAAAGGGATGGAATGGCTTTGCGTGATAATGCCTAGCCTTTGGCAGGGCTCGTTCCCCATCATCCCGAGATCCATCGACAAGAGTAAAATCGAATCCCATCTCCAAGATGAGCGGCGTCTGTTTTACGTTGCGATGACGCGGGCTATTCGCGCACTGTATTTCATCGCGCCAAGAGATCCGAGGCTAGACCCATGGTTGAGAGCTTGTAAGGGCGGCAACTGTGATGATGTAATACCTTTTGTAAAAAACGCTGGGGTAGCCAGTCAGTTTCTGTATGAAAGCAACCTGTTCCTGTCACAAGCGTTGCCTTACATCCTAGCTGGTGGCAAGGGAAGGGACTCGCTAAAAGCATCCTCCCCTGAATTGATAAATCAATACCTCGAAGAATTGAATTGCAACTACCGAGTTGCAAAGATTAATTAGGTGCTAAAATGAGCTTGATCAGAGAATATAAAGAACTCGAACAAACAGTTAAGTCGGCTATGGAGCGGATGGCTGCTATTGAGGAAGATCCAGAGTTTGCGCGGGACAATGAGTTCGAATCTAAGCTACGCATTTTACTGGACGAGAATCATAAATCACTTCGCGATATCATTAATATTCTTGATCCTCAATCGACCCGTCCGGCAGCATTCAGAACTGCAGAGCCTAAGACACGTAAGCCTCGTGCCTTGTTGACCTATGTAAATCCACACGATGGTTCAATTGTGGAAACCAAGGGTGGCAATAACAAAACTCTGAAAGCATGGAACGCTCAGTACGGTAAAGATGTTGTTCAAAGCTGGCTAAAAGCTGACTAATCCTCCATCTGTGCTGCTCGAAAGGGCAGCGCTTCAATGGATAATCTGACTAAGGTGGGTATGAAGCGAGTCGAAAAGTACGCATACCCTGTGAGGTACACGTCGGAACTTCACAGTGTCGTGAAATCTGGAGCAGTAGCTCAAGGCCGAAGCATCAACTCTTATATTGCCCACCTGCTTTGTGAGAGCCTCATTCGTTATCCAACTCTTGATTGCCTTCCAGTTGTACTTCAGCAGGCGAATACATCCTTCGGCATTCGCATTACTAACGAACTACAACACAGCCTAACAATCGCAGCTCATGGCGTAGACAAAGATCGCAGTTTCAATCAGGAAATTGTTGGTCGGCTAATGCTGATGACGACACCGTCGCGGCAGACCCTCATCGATGCATGGAGCCTGCTCAACCAGGCAATCTCAACACATATCAATCACCACGCCAGCAATCCTCAATGTGGCCAAGATTTGCAAGAGAAGCGGGAGGCCTTCGAGTGGCACCTAAAGCATTCCCTCGCGGTGGAAACCGTCTAGCAGCTTGCTGACAGAAGCCGCGCTGCGGGAGAGGGCAAGTCAAATGCCCTAGCACGCTGGACCGGCAACCAATGTAACTCTCACCAAGGAAATCCCATGAGTCAAGAAGTTGATCCCGACACTAGGGCAGAGCTTGAAAAAAAAACTCAAAAGGGAATAGCAGAATTTAGGAAGCGCTTTGAGGAATGGAAAAGCAAAACTGATACGCAACAGATAAAAGTGGACATAAATCAACAGAACTCAGGCAGGTAAGGGCATGGCAGACAGACAAGGGCCTACCTCGTTGGAACAAGTGGCTTCACAAGCCGCAAAGGAGTTAAGCGCGTTATTGGCTATTGGTGACCTTCTGGAACCATCTGACTTGCAGATCGTTCGGCGCCGGTTGGATGAGGTCATCCAGGCAACAAACGCGGTCATCGCTGATTGTGAGCAGCGAGAACGCAACGAACACACGGAACTGTAGGAAAAGTAGAGGAAATGGTAATGAGACCGGGGAAAATGGAAATCAGTGTCCTTTTTGGATCAATGCTTGCGGGTGTCCTGTCTTCGGCCAACGACAGGGCACAGGGCGTTCTAGCTGGGGTGGCATTAGCATTTCTCTTCTGGGCCATGTTTGTCCTGATTGTTGGGGCGGCGAACGTTGGCTCTCTCCCCCGCCATCGACGCGCACCCGTACTTGCTTGCGTGGTTGCGCCATTCACGACCGGATTGACACTCTTACTTATGGGCGGTTGGCCCGGTGTCCGGAAGGTTTAGGAGAAAGCAATCTTTTATTTTGCTAATACGATTTAGCCTCGTCTCGTTTATGTCGTTAAAAGCGCAGCTATTCTGTGAACCTACATTCATCCCAGGTTGGCGCCACGGCTCTTGCAGGTATACGCCTAGGGGTATACATTGCACTTTGTGATAATCCACTCTGGGCTCTCAACTGAGATTGTGAGGCCATAGACCAGGTACTTTCAGCCTCGTTTTGAACGTGGAGCCGGGTCATCAGGTGACCCAGCGCCAATGGCGACATATTCGGAGAATGATGCAATGACAGGCGAGCAGTTCGACACTTTGGTAAAGCTAATGCGCGGCGACCCTAAAAGCGCCTCCAATCGTGCCGCACGCTTGGTTCTCGTAGAAGGTATGTCCCAGGCCGATGCAATGCGTGCGGCGGGAGCAGATCGAACGGCAGTGAGTAATACAGTGAAGCGTTACGCCAAAGCCGACGAAACCATGAGACAGCTGTACTCAGGAAAATAAATTGATTTTGCTTGAGATAGAAAAAACTCTATCTCACTGGTCTATGCGTGAAGGGAGCAACACAAATGAGCTTATGGAGCATCGTAGGTGGTCTGATTGAAGTCGGTATTGCTTCCTTAGGCAAGGAGGAAGCGGACAAGAAGGCAGCCCAAAGGTACAAGGATCACTCTGTGTCATGCAGAAAATGCACTGGATTGGCTGGCCCCCTATCTCTGGCACGACACGAAATTATCGCTGCTCATGTGGCCACCAGTTTTCCGGCCCACATCATCCGTATTGAGTCCTCCGTCATCAGCCCCGTATCGCAACACCTCAAAGGAGCATGAGTGAAACGTGTCACTTTTCGTAGTCTTGAGCCCCAGGCACGCTTCGAGATGGATGATCAACCGTGGATTAAAGTTGACGGTGTAACAGCCCAGCACGCTTTCTATGATGTCCCAATCGATATGGAGCCGTCTGCCAAAGTGTTCATCAAAGTGGCAGTGCCAACGCCAACCACTACGAGAAAGCATGATGACGGCAGTAAGAAGATTCGAAAGCGCGAAGGGTTCCTTTTGGTGCTCGGTACGTTGCTTGAGTCGTTCAACTGGTTTTGACCCTAGGTCGTTGTAGCTTTGCAAACAGGTCACATAGCTGTTTGGTGAACTGGGCTTATTCGGCTCGGGGAGGATGAATAGGCCAGCATTGCACTGGCCTATCTTTGGCGCCGGTTACATCTCTTTCAGAAGCTCTTCCGCGAACTCTTCGTCGGTCACATAATCAGGCAAGTCTTGTTTGAAGGTCTGCATCAGGTATCCACACACAGGAGACCCGTGACGCAGACCGTCTGATACTGCAGTCTTACAGACGTCCAGAGCTAACTCAAAACCCTCTTGCTTACCTTCTTGATGGCCTACCAAATAGCCAGCCTCCAACCCTTTGAGATACCCGCTGGCTTCTCCCGCCCTGAAGCCTTCAAAGAAGTTTTGCTTCGCTACGGGCTCAATTGCTTTCCACATTTCTTCCAAGTTTTCTGGGGTCATAGCGTTCACTCGATTGGACCCACACAATTGGTTTTGTCTGTAGGCGGTGTGAGTGGCACCAGGCAGACAGACTAAGCATATCCCCCCAGCTTTACTGCCTACCAGCAATGGGCGGTCCAACACAGATTCACAACCCACTGGGGCGATAGCCGCAATCCGAAAACAGCCGCTGCATTGCATGCAGGGTACGAGCAAAGACACTCTGCCAGTCAGCCTCACTCAACACGCTGAGCCATGGCCGACTGCATGGCTTCGAGAAATTTGGCTGGTTGTTTGATACATGGCGTTGTAACCGGCGTGCTGCCAATGGCAATGACGGTTACCTGCCCATAACCAAGATAACGACCCAGCAGCGACTGATCCATGACAACCGATTCGACCCGAGTAATGGGCAAATCAAATGTCAGGCGTCTAAAAACACCGCTGGCATACGTCAAGTGCTTTGGGTGCAGCTCGATTCTGGTGGAGAAGAAAGTGATCAGCGCACTCCCCAAAGCAGGAAAGCAAGGCACAAATAAAAGCCAGAGAAACGGGTAGGGCGGGCCAAGGCTGATGACAATGGCAACCACTAAAAATGGCACTATGGCCAGAGCTATTCCAATCCAATGCATTTCTGGTTTATAGAGCAAGGGTGCGTTCGATGTTTGATCTGTCATAGGAATGAACCGCCGTAGAGGAGCTGTGAGGGGTGCGTGAGGAGCGATACGTTAAAAAGCGAACAGACCCAAAGGTCGTTCGCTTTGAGGGGCTATCGGCGTCAATTAGGCTTTTCCAGCAGCGACCGAATCAAACTCAGATTTGGCGTGGTCATGTCGTCCATCCGTGTTGTTGGGTAACTCATTCGGGTGGCGAGGAGATCCAGGCCGGTATCGACACTTTCTTGCGCAGCTTCGAGGTCATCACCATTGAAGAACGCCTCGGTCTCAATTAGATCGTTTCGGGTTGCACTGTAGTCGACCACATTCGCCATCCACGGCATGAGGGCTAAATTGCGCTCTACAACCAAAGCCATCTCCGACTTGTCTTCACGAGATGCGAAGCCAGACCCTACTTCATCGGCGAAGTTGTCATCGAAACCCTCAGCATCAACGGCTGAGTTGTTGCCATGCCTGATGTTGAAATCGTGGGTTGGTTCGCCTTGTTGATAGGCCTCAAGTGGTATGGACTCCGGCATGTCATCAAAGTAGGAGTCGAGCATCTGGTCCACTGACTCATCGGTCGATGCATGCGGCATATTCGAACCGCCACCACCTGCAGATCCTGATCCAGAGGAATCATCATCGGATTTGGAGAGATCAAGCCCTTGGTTACTGTTGAGGAAGTCGCCAATGCCGGATTGGCTGGCGGCGATGCGAATCATGTTCTCTGGGGCATCCCTGTCTTCGGCCAACTTGATGAATAGGCTCACGACATCGTTCGGGTTTTTTATGGTCGCGCCATGGATAGCCCCCAGGACACCACTCAGCTCCTCATTTTCATCTTCCAAATCGAGCCCAGCATCGAGGTTACCCAGCACATCCAAGTGCTGGACAGACATCTCAGACGCCATCATCTCGTCATTGACGGCTTTCAGTTCAGGGCTTGTTGCTACTCGTGCCTGAATGTCACGTATGGCAATCATCGAGCCGAAGTAAATGGTCATCTCGCGTAGGAGTGACCGCGACTCGTCGCTAATCATTTCACCGAGTTCAACCCACTCAGGCAGCGGGCATATCTCCACAAGCTTGCCAATTTCCAGCTGGGATGGGATGTGAACTTTCGCCATGCGTACGGGCCACCAATGCTTCAGGTAGCACATCTTTGGGTCATCGCTCTTTTCCTGAATCCCGTGGTTGAAAACTTGAGCTTGGTGAATGTCACCTTGGTACATGATGAAGGCTTGGCCAAGCCCCTGTTTACGGATAGCGGTGGGGTTCAAGCGATAGCGCTTTCCAACATTCACTTGCTGAGAGGCGTAAATATTTCCGAGGGAGCCCTCAATGCTGTAATGCCCTCGTTCGAGAACAGTGGCTTCCCCAGATAGCTCACACGCGAGCTTTGTGGTGTCGTCGTCATCCAAGTACATGATTTGCTTGAATGCCGAGTTAGCGAGGATTTGTTTGGTTGTTTTTTCAATGTTGAGAAGCATGCCAGGCGCATCTTGCGTCCCAGTAAGCACGCCAAACCCGAGGCCACGAGCTTGGGCGTTGATCATCTCCTGACCCTCAACCAGCATGTACGCATTTTCATCATTCATGATCCCGTAAGGGATGTCTGAGTTTGTAGGTAGGTTGTGAACAACCTTCTCAGCGCTGCCTTCAAACACGGTCCCGAGTCCGACAACCATACCGTTACGTGTTGCGGTCAAAACGATTTTGCCGAGGTTTGCCAGCTCGTCGCCTGACTTTTCCATACTAGGCAGAAGCGTCATGATAATTCGGCCATTCAAGACTGCGTCCTGATAGTCGATCTCACCTTGACCAGTTAGGTAGATGTGGCCGTAGGTGTCCGAGAGAGATGCCAGTGCTCGTGTGAAATATGCCTGAGCAAAACCGAATTGACGGGTGACCTCTTCGTTTTGCTTATCAATAGGCTTCTTTTCGTCGTAGCCAGAAAGTGAACTCAGGTAACCTACCAACGCATCGCGGGAACTCTTACCGATGAAGTTGTTGTGACAGAGTCCTACGAAATCTTTGAATCCCATGAATCGACGAATGACAGCAGGGTCAATCTGGAGCTTGCCCATATTCCGCAGGTCATTCAGTCCAGGCATGATTGCGGCAACTAGTGCAATGGCTCGCTCTGAGAAGATCTTGTTATCGCCGCCACTTGGCGGCATAAGCGATACCAGGAGCTGCGTATTGGAGTCGGGTGTGCCTCTAGCAAAAATACCAGCATCGTTCGAGCTTCTTGATGCTGGGTCAACGTTTTCTGGATTTTGGCTTTTGATATAGTTCGTGACACGGAAGTCGAAGTCGCGGCCAAAAATCCGGCAGAAAGTTGCAACTTGAAACATTGCTTTAGGTGCAGCTTTTGCGTCCTGGAACGCTACGCCGCTCCCG
Source organism: Pseudomonas sp. DSV-1 (assembly GCF_035830915.1). Lineage (NCBI taxonomy): Bacteria > Pseudomonadati > Pseudomonadota > Gammaproteobacteria > Pseudomonadales > Pseudomonadaceae > Pseudomonas > Pseudomonas sp. DSV-1. The sequence continues at coordinate 152,189 of NZ_JAYMYG010000002.1, forward strand.
ACGCTTAGATAATTGACTATATAAGAAACTATGCTTTCAGTTTTTCCCGCGCCTGTTGTGCCGAATAAAATGAAGTGCTGCGTTAACGATTTAAAGTTTGCCCATATTTCGAGCATGGTAATTCGGCAGAAACCAATATAAAAGCTGCCACGTGATGTATACCATCCACGATTAACGCCGGGTTTGGGGTCGTGCTTGTCTGGTATGTCAGCACCCAGTGGCAAGTGAATTGGCAACACATCAGGCTTGATGTTCACGGCCAATTGCAAGATTGCGTAAACGACTGCAAACAGAAAAAACCAAGCAGGGAAAATGATCAGAATAGGCGCCACTAGGCACGCATAAATAAAAGGAATGTTGGGCTGTTGAAAAGCGTCCCAAATTTTCCCGTAAAAAGATCGATGATCGACTACAACCTTTTCAAGATTGATCTCTTGGCTTTTTTGAATAATTGAGCTTTTCGCACTCATGGTTCATCGTCCTCTTGCGGCTTCCGTGCTTGCGCGCTTTGTGTGCGTTGTTGCTTCTGAGGGGCTACGAATCCAGTCGAATTAACAGGGCCGGTTGAGGCCTCATTAGCATCCCTGATGGTTTTGTTTGCGTCTTCTACCATGCGGCGCTGTGCGTCTTCGCTGTAATCGCCAGGATCAATCCAATGCTCTTTCATCATGGTGTCCAGGTACGCATATACAGCGCTGGCCACCGCTGGTTTAAGCAGTTTCTTCTTCATCAGGTGCTCGACCTGATAGTGAGCCCATAGACCAGCAACCTCCCAGTAAGGACACTGGCCACCATGGGAGCAGAGAAGGATGAATAAGGTGCGGTTGACGGGGCGCAACCATAAGAAGTTTGAGTGGAACAACCGCCCATTGGAGCGGGCAAGATCCAGAACGCCATACAAGACGTTGTAGCGATGGGCGTGTATGTCCGTGACTGCCTTTATGTCTTCACGGCTTTCATACTTGGCGATTAACTCATCGGCGCCTGTAATGTCGCAGTGATGGGGCGTAGTCGGGTTCCAAGCCTTATCGTATTTTGCCTCGACGAACGAAAAAGCCATTTGGTTAATCAGCTTCATAGCTTCGCCTGCGTTACCAGCCGCCTGAGCGCAGAACGCTGCGTAAAGCCCCCTCTCCATCGGTGGCAGTGATTTTGACCCTGTCCACAGTGGTCCTAACTGCGCAGAAAATGCCTTGTTGGCGCGAGGGAGGTTGAGCGCGGTATACCGATAGTGGGGTAGTTTTGACCGCTTATATTTAAACTCTTGAAGCTTTTCATCTTTGCTGAAAGGCGGAATGGGGATCATCTTTTCCTCATCCACACTTGCCTTTGGGTCCAAAACCCCTGTTTTTCCTTTAGCGTGCGTCCAAAGAAGTTGGTTGTCTAATCCAAAGTCGATTGGTATGGCATAAGTACGCCATGGCCCATCATAGAGATGCATGTCCAGCAAGTTTTTGCCTTTAATGATCGCGCTAGCGGGGAAGTGCTCAGCTTGAATTTCTATAAGGTCATATACGTTGTTAATCTGCCTACGGTATTTAAACCGTTTGATACCTTTACGGGTCTTCCAGCCAAAGTAAATCATCAATGCCGCGACGGGCCACCTGAGGACATAGCCATGCAACAAGAAGAGTTTGTAAAGCGCTTCTATCCCATAACCAGAAGGTTTGATTTTTGGAATATTTTTAAGCGAGTTAATCAGCGAGCTGTATTCAGCATCTGTCATTAAAAAAGAAAGGTGCGCATACACATACTTGAAAACAAAAAAAGAGGAGTAAAAACTGAACCACATTATGATTGGGCGCAATGCCCACCATAATCCATATACGAGAGCAATTGTGAGAACTAGAAATACGCCAAATTCGATTAGCCCGCTCGCTGGATTCTGTTCGTTCTTCATTTTTGATCACTCGCATAGAGCTTGGTAAACGCTTTCAATAATTTATCAGCGTAGATTTTGTTGAATTTTGGAGTTGCTGAATGATAATTGGCAATCATTCGAAGATAATCATCTTGATTTCGAACGTTAGCCAATATACTTGGCGTGATAACACTTCTTAAGTGGCGCGCAGCTACCATTGCGTTGACGCAACCATCATTACGTAGTCGCTGTTCATCAACTCCAATTGATGCGAGTTCTTTGCGGTGCATCGAGTTAATTTGAAATAGCCCTATATCATAGGTGCCATTGCTGTTCGCCCTACTGTCCCTCCCCACAGTTCCGCCTTCTACCATCAAAATTGCAAAAAGAATGTCAGTGTGAATTCCATATTTGGCAGACGCCCGCTCAATGCATTGAGTGCTTAGCGGGCGAATGCGGTCGGCACCGAAAGAGCTGCCAACCCATAGAGCCGCTACGCAAGCGATGAGACAGGCGCGTAGAGGGTATTTAGCCAAGGCGCTGTTCTTTGTTTTGATCCATGGCTGCTTTCGACAACTCGCGGCCAGGATTCAGGGTGCGAATGGCACTTTCACAGGAAAGCTCGATACCCTGATACACGGATTCAAAGCGCTCAATGACAGCAGATAACGGATACCCGTTTACGGTTGCTTCTTGTCGTGCTTCTTTTGGCATTTCTCGCAGGTTTGCAATCGTATCTGTGATACCGGCTTTCCATGACTGCGCCATCATTTCCCCGGCACTACTGAGCAGGCTATTCGCCATGTAGGAGCGCTCGGTAGGCTTGAGGGTGAAGCGATCAGTCAAGTCGTCGAGGGTGCCTTGAACTACACGCTCATTGAAGTAAGTGCTTATTTCCTGAGCAATTTTCTTCGAGTCGGCGTGAAAGTAGTTGAAGCACTGATACTCGGCCATGACGTTACATGTGGCCATCATCAGAGCGTTGGCTATTTCAAGGTCAGGGCTCGCTGAAGGGTAAGCGACGGCGCCGAGTTTGGTTGCCGCTTGCGCGTAGTCGATCAGGGGCTGAATAAAGCTGTCATCTGGCTTGTCCAGGACTGACGTATTCCCCTCAACAAGACTGTTGGTGATCAGCTTGATCACTTGGCCCGAGACTGTGGCTGAAAGCCATGCTGGCGCCTCGCCTTCTCGCAGCCCATATGCCTCCAGCACTTTGTTCGTGCCTACATTTGTGCGCATCAGCACTTTCCCCATCAGCGTGTTCGCTTGCTCGGGAGAGGCACCGTGTTTGCTTACTGCTTGCAAAATAGGGGCGAGCACCTTAACGCCATGGGCTGCAGCTTTCACTGCGGCATCGACGGTTTCGTCCCGCTCTGACCGCTGCTCGATTTGCAAAAAAGCATTTGCAATCACATCGTTCACGTTGGCCTTGAAACCGCCTTCCGGTGTCCTCCCTGTTTGTCGGCTTGTTAGAGCGTCTTCCATGTTTAAGGCCGTTAGTTGAGCATCCAATTCAGCATCAGATAGGCCGTGGTTATTACGGGAATTTTCATCCATAAGAGTGTGTAATCCTTATCGCATAGAGCCGAAAGAAACGGCCCTGCTAATTTGTGGTTTTTCAGGTTGCTCAACGGTCCCCATTCTTTGATCAAGCATGGTTTGTTGAAGCAAGGTTTTTGTGTAGAGATTCGGCAGATTTATCACGAGTTGCACTCGGTCATTCGACTCTAGTGCCTCGGTTACCCACTGCGTTTGGAGGTTTTCTAGATAGGGTTCAATAGGAATGACTTGTTGATGACTTGGTAGCGCTAGCCATTCTTCTGGCGTGTATCCGAGGTCTTTCATACCGACGCAGATACAGTGTTCCAGAGCTGAATCAAGCAGAGCCATACCCTTACTGGCATTGATTGACCCACTCTGCATTACACAAAGATTGCCGTAAGGAGAGCTGTCATCTTCCACCATGGTGAAGGGCAACATGTTCGCCCCATGGGGTGACAGTCCTCCAAGCCGAGCCAATGCATCAGCGTGAATTGCTAACGCCCAGGTCAACGGACCAGCCTCATCCACAGCCGCTGCGGCGTTAACGATTTCACTACCCAACGAAAACGCTTTTGCGCCCATTTGACCGGCTCTGAATTCGAGCACCTCTGAAAACCGCCTGAAGGTGTCGAAGGGGTAATTGGACTGGCTCATGAATGCGCTCTGCACCAAAAAAAATGTATCGTAATACTGTACGTGATAATTTTAGTCATGTGTAGGCGTAGCCATTGGGTGCCTAGCTTTTCAAGATTGCTTTAAACCCAAGGCTTTGGGTGAGGTTCATACTGAAGGATGAGACCGTATCGGTTCCTATTGCGGATCACCCAAACAAGTTGGAGGCGCCATGTATCTTCGACAAAGTGGGGTGACCTCGATCAGCTCGGATCAAGGCTCTGGCTTACATCGCTGTGAGGCTTTCTATAGCCCCGGACTCGGAGCCAGACGTGTCTACTGCAGCCAAGCTCGATGATTTAGAGGCTGAGCTTGGCTCAACATAGGGAAATTCACGATGGCGACCATTCTCAAGCAAGAACAGAAAAATCGCAGTATTCAAGTGCGCAACATTGAGAGTGCGCGCAAGGACGTGCTGGAAAATATTAAGAAAGAGTCAGAACTCTGCGACATCTTCATTCGTGAGTTCAACAACTTAGATGGTTGGATCTGCTACCCAGAGGCTGCTGGTTTCGACGTGTTGGCAGTGCACCAGGATGGCCGCCAGATCGGCGTGGAGGCTAAGATAGCGCTTAACGCTAAAGTGGCAGATCAAATACTGCCTTGGCACGGAAACGATTATTACGAGCGCCCAGGCCCAGACCATCGGCTCGTAATCGTCAGTAGAATTACAGATGCAAGTGCAGGTATCGCGAAGATGCTGGAGCGGCAGGGTGTGAGGGTCATACAGCCGCGCATTAGCAGAACAGTTAGGGGTGACGAATTCACCTTTCAGTTGGAACATCAATTGGTGGCCACTGAGAACCGTAACCGCGTTCATTGCGCAGAGCCGTTTCTGTTCGATTGGAACCCTAGTGAAAGATGCCGGGTACCTATACTCGCAACCAACCTTCCAGCAGGTGTCCCTTCGCCGATAAAGCTGACACCGTGGAAAGAATCAGCGTTGATCGTGGTTGCTCTGTTGCGTAAACAAGGCTTCATCACGAGTAAGCAAATAGCGGCAAGGGGCATCAGCGCTCACGCTTGGACGCAGGCACAGACGGGTAAAAACGCTTGGCTCGCTAAGGGTGATATTCGAGGTCAATGGGTAGAAACCGAGCATCTCCCACCGTTCGATAAACAGCATCCAGACGTCTACGCGCTCGCAATGCAGGCTGTCATAAACGAGCTACAGAAAATCTTTGTGCTCACATAGGAAATTCGACTGCCATTCCGTTTTGAAGCATCAACGTTCGTGAATAACACGGCAGCTGAAACAGCTAACGGCGACTACGACGCCGACACTCGGGTCGAGCTTGAACAGCTGAGAACCCTACACCCAGAGATCAAGCATTGGGGCGATCTCGCCATTTTCTTCTCGTGGAACGCGTATTCCCAAGATTGCTGGATGAATTCTTGGCACCAGATAGGAGAGCGTAATGATAACTACCTGAGCTACCTTTGCTGGAGGCAGACACGAGGTGAATACCCGCGTGGGGCAGGCGATGAAATCGCCGATGAAGCCAGCGAATGGAAGGCCCCAGCGCACCATTAGGCAGTGACAGGACGCTTCGCTGGATCAACAAGCCCGCCATGCTTCGGGCTTGGGTCTTACCAGGGTGTGGCTTTCACAATCGAATCACACTCACGCCTTCCGCAAAACGGCCAATGCAATGCGGCGTACCGCCCTTCGCATACAGCAGCTCACCTCTTATAATGCCTAAAAATGCACTGTATCCGATGCATATGCTAGTCTATGACCATAAATGCATTCTATACGGTGCAACATGGAAGCAATCGGCAGCACTATCAAAAACCTTCGCAAAGAGAAGGGCCTTAGTCAGGCGGAACTGGCAGGCCAGTTGGGCATGAGCCGTTCGACGATTTCAAGCATCGAGAACAACACGATTGCCGAGATCGGAATACGAAAGGTGGAAGCCATTTTGAACCTTCTTGGGCATACCTTAGCGGCAGTGCCAATGCGCCGACGTCCAACGCTCGACGATTTAAAGGTGAGCAATTTACATGACCAATAAAGCTTTAAATGTCTCTGTGCGTGGGGTCTCGGTTGGAGAGTTGTCCCGAGCGGATACTGCCAAACAAGGTACCTCTTTCAGGTATCGCAACTCTGCTGAGGACAGCCAAGCCGTATCACTGACGATGCCTCTGCGCCGAGACGATTACGTCTGGGAGTATGGATTGCATCCTCCGTTCGACATGCACCTGCCAGAGGGGATGCTTAAGACCAGACTGCAGCAAATGTTTTCCAAGGTCATTCGTGGCTTTGATGACCTTGATCTGCTCGGTATCGTTGGCCCCCACCAGTTGGGGCGCGTAGTTGTTGGGGGAGAGTCAGAGGCGGCTGTGCCAGGGACCTCGATCAACGAATTGCTGGTCTATGATGGTGCTCAGGGGCTATTTGAGGATCTTCTTTCACGGTATGCAATCTTCAGCGGCATAAGTGGGGTTCAACCTAAAGTTCTGGTCCGTGATGAAGCAGCGGATGACTTTGAGCGGATAACCCGCAAAGGCACCACGCACATTATCAAGGCATGGCGTGAAGAGGATTATCCTGAGCTGGCAGCGAATGAATTCTTTTGCATGAGGGCAGCGGAACTCTCTGGGTTGAACATCCCGAATGTGCAGCTGAGCGATGGCGGTAAGTTTCTAATCGTAGAGCGCTTCGATGTTAGTGATGAAGGCTACTTGGGCATGGAAGATTTTTGTGTCCTGTCGGGTTGGTCCTCAAACCGTAAATACGATGGTAGTTATGAGGGCTGCGCTCGCCAGATTAAGCAATTGGTTGACCCGCCACTAATCCAAGAATCGCTGCTGCAGTTCTTCAAAAACGTTGCGCTGTCGGCAGCGGTTAAAGGAGGTGATTTTCACGGAAAAAATGCCTCCCTCATATACGACCACACTGGTGATGACGCGATAATCAAGTTGGCGCCAGCGTACGACATCGTGACGACTACTCCCTACAAGCCTCAGGACATGATGGCGATGCTCATGGAAGGCAGTAAGGCATTTCCGAAGCACAAAAGGCTTTCACAGTATGGCCGTGTTATGTGCGGTATGTCCGAACGAGTCGTAGAGAGAACGATGCAGGAGATCGCTGACGGAGTGAGTGATGCTCGTAAAGAAATGATTGAGTACATTGAGGACAACCCTCAATTTGAGCTTGTTGGCGCCAAGATGTGCGAAGCATGGAATGCAGGTGTGACGCTCAGTCTCCTGTCGGATAAGCGGACCCTCACAGTTGACCTAGGTGAGAATAAGAAACCAGCTCCAACCATGAAAGGCCCTGGCATGTGACTATGCTGTTCCTGCCATGACCCTTACATCTCAAGCCCAGCTCCGCGTTGGGCCTAGTGCGTATACGTACGCTAAATCTTGAATCTGATGAGTAGAGGTAACCCTGAGTGGGCAAAAAGAACGACGGTAAGATTGAGTTTGATGATGGTGGATCAAAAGCAGGCGCCTCTATCAACAAAACACTTAAGGACATCGAAGCGTTGCTGACCGGAGGTGAGCTTAGTCCGGATTACAACGCCAAAAAGCGTGTGGAGCTGCGTGCGAAGCTTTTGGAGGCGTTTGAGCAGGTAGGTAAGTCTTGGTACCGCAAAGGCTTCAATCGTGGCCACAGAGAGTCGTTCGAGCACCAAGAGACTCATGGCGAGGTACCCCGCGTGCTGAGGACGTCAACAAGTCGATGTCTCACTGCTTCAAGTAAGAAGCGAAAGTACAATTTGCTGTCTCGCATTCGGAATAAATCGTGATGGTATGGCAGTCGAGGGTGATTCAGTTATCGGGGATCAGATGAGCAAGCCTGACCTTCGCTACATGGCGCAGATCAACCCAGGTGAGCTGGTATTGGCATTGGGGCCGGTGTGGGTGGCTTGTACCGATGCGCTGCCTTGGAATGACTTCCGCTCCCACCTGCGCTATGTGGTGTACAGCCCGGCGTATGGTGGCGATATGTTCATCTGTCGGTTCCATCTCAGCGGCGCGAACTGGTGGCATCAGGGAATGCAGATGGGAATTGGAGGGGTGACTCATTGGCGGGTTGCTGACGACAACGAGCAGGATTTTACAGCAACAGCTGGGCAAACCCCCGAAGCTAGCCAACCTGTAGACCCCGAAGCGCTGTTAATGCTGCAGCGCTGGTGGAACTGGTACGCGGAGTACCGTGGAATCGAGCAGTAATACCCTGAAATAGCCATGGAACACATCAGGCCATGCTCTCTGCTGCCTGAGTTGAGCCTGATGGCGAGCCCCAGCTAATCCAGCGTCCAGTTGCCACCAATGGCAAAACCGTTAATCAGCATGTCCATGCCATAGGCTTGGCAAGCACAACATAATTCCTCATGCTGTGTTTTTATACAGCTGTAGGGGCATTTGCCGTGTCTTGGTTTACATCTGATGACGAGTTTGAAATTCCTGCGGATATTTTGGATCGGCTGGAGAATCGAATAGACGTCGCATCACGCTTCGATGAACCTGAGCGCTCCAGTGTCGTGCGTGTGGTCGACATCTACCAGAAAATTCGCTGGCGCAATGTTCAGCTGGAGACAGAGCTGATCGCTGCTCAAACCAATATGGGTTACATGCGAGAGCAGATCGAAGATCTAGTCCGAAGACTTCGCAAGACTGGCGATGAACCCAAACGGTAGGTGCCAGGTGCCAGGTGCATTAGTGCAACCTAGGGGAAGCGTTGCTTCCTAGCGCCTTGGTGGCGGGGTAGAGCAATCAGCGTGAAAGAAAGAGCAATGATCTAAAAGCGCACTGCGCGGATCGTACGATCCAAATGCAAAAGGGACGAGATCATAGATCTCGGGCATTTGGATTTTCAGAAGTTTGGCAAAGTTAATTGCCTTTGGCCGCGCTCACTCCTGCGCAATCCGAGAGATTGCTCAGTCACAGAAACCCGCGTAGAAGCGGCTTTTACGTTTTTGATCCATTCCTTGCCCGGATACAAGGTCACTTCAAAGTCAATTGGAGTGGGGCGCCCACGTGGTCGACGAACTGGAAAAATCTCCTCGATGTCATAATCCTCAAGCAATCCATCGACTTTCATTTTGTTCAATTCTTTGGTCAGCGCAGCCATGCTCCCCGCTATTCGCACATGGTTCAGTCCTGCAGTGAGACGCTTCATCTCACACAACCTGAACGAGAATGGCGTCGATGTGGAAATGTTGGGGGCAATGTAGTGCATGTACCTGATCAGGTATGCACCAGGTGGGGTGTAGTTCTTAATGATCCCCATTGGAAATTGACGATAGGTGACGTTTAGGATCGCGTGAGCGATCAGTGGATGGAGTTTAACCCTCCACACATCATCCCCATTCGAGACCTCAAGCTCATCTTTGTTGCGCTCAAAACCGGGCAAGATGGGGTCGCGGTTGTCTTTGAGCAGGTTTTCGCCTGAACCGATTGTCATGATGCTGCTGGACAAGACCTCTAACGCTTCGCGAATCTGCGTGTTGCTCAGGGTGCTACCCATCGCCTTCAGCGTACGGGCTAGGCCACTGATGGAGAACTTCACGTAGTAAGCAACTTCGCCCTTGACCGAGTGCGTTTCGGCCTGAAGACATGCATGGTGAATGATGGCTTGTTCAACGGCTTGCTCTTTAACACCAGGATACCGACGTTGCGGCTTGGAGTTTTTCCGGTTCGGGTAGTAGGTGCCAGGGAAAAGTGTGATGCGTGCTGCTTGGTCACCAATGTTGAAATCAATAACGTGATCGTTAGGAACCGTGCCGTCTTTGGTATTCAGGTGCTCGCCGCTGTACTTGGGGATCTGCTCCCACAAGGCAATCACATTCCCCAGACCATTGCGCTCCAGATCACTGTTACACAAGAAACCTTGGAACAGCCGCAGAGCTTCAGTTGGACGGTTTACCGGAGGTGTCGGTTTAGGCGTGAAAGCGCCTTCTTTACCGAAGAGTTTGATTTTCTCTTCCGTGACAACAGAGGGATTCGACATCCGGTAACTCCTTTGGGGGAGGATGGCTCGTAGCAATTGAAGCGAACGATAGACGTCCCTGGCGCAGGCTCGCAACAGGGGTAAGAGATAAAACGGCGTTTAATCAAGAGATGAATCAGGCGTTATTCATGCTTTCCTGAGCGACTCCATACGTCGTATAGCCCTCAACCCCCAGCGGGCCGTGCGTTATAGCCGAAAGACCCTGCTTGAAAAAAACTTTCCGCCTGTGGTTCATTTGTTGGCCGGTTTGTGATGTTTTTGGCGATCTCGCCCTGATCGCAGCGACCCAAAACTCCGAACTAATCAAACTGGCTTTCAACCTCGATGATCTCGACAGCAGCAGCGACCAGGCTGGTGTGCTTCAGTGAGATGAAAGAATTGAAGGAGAAGGAGAAAAGAAGAGAAGGGAGATTCTTAAAACCCCAGTCTTCATTGGGGCTGGACCCGAATAAGAAGTGATTTATCTCCTTGTTATCGCTGGGTTTATCTCTCGGTTTAACAGGGGTTTGTCTCTTTTACGTTCTGAATATCAGCTGATTTATCTCTCGGCTTTTTAGAAAAATACGTCATGGTTGCGTGCCCTCCACCGATTATCGCCGGATCTATCTCTCGGTCATGGTCTATTAAGGGGCTTTTTATCTCTTGGCATCCCACTTTTACCTGTGGATATGTGGGTTTCGACTGGTTGAATTCTGAACACTTTTGAATATGTCGCGATCTATCTCTTGGTTATTGCCGTTTTCATCTCTTGGCGCCGTCATGCCTCGGTGGCGCAAGTGAAAAGCCAAGATTGAGCGTAAAGCCTCTTGGGTCAGGCTCACCTAGTTCATGCACTGAATATCGCGAGTTTTGTCTCTGGGGTTTGCGGGGTTTGATCCTCGCAGGGCCCCTGCAGCAGCTGCAGCCGTGAATATCGAGCGATCTATCTCTTGGTTTTAAGAGGTTTCATCTCCTGCAGGGCTGCTGCTGTAGCGGCTGGCGCGAATATCGAGCGATCTATCTCTTGGTTTTAAGAGGTTTCATCTCCTGCAGGGCTGCTGCTGTAGCGGCTGGCGCGAATATCGAGCGATCTATCTCTTGGTTTTAAGAGGTTTCATCTCCTGCAGGGCTGCTGCTGTAGCGGCTGGCGCGAATATCGAGCGATCTATCTCTTGGTTTTAAGAGGTTTCATCTCCTGCAGGGCTGCTGCTGTAGCGGCTGGCGCGAATATCGAGCGATCTATCTCTTGGTTTTACGAGGTTTCATCTCCCGCAGGTCTGCTGCTGTAGCGGCTGGCGCGAATATCGAGCGATCTATCTCTTGGTTTTACGAGGTTTCATCTCCCGCAGGGCTGCTGCTGTAGCGGCTGGCGCGAATATCGAGCGATCTATCTCTTGGTTTTACGAGGTTTCATCTCCCGCAGGGCTGCTGCTGTAGCGGCTGGCGCGAATATCGGGCGATCTGTCTCTTGGGTATACGCAGTGCCACCTCCTGCAGGGCTGCTGCTGTAGCGGCTGGCGCGAATATCGTGCGATCTATCTCTTGGTTTTACGAGGTTTCATCTCCTGCAGGGCTGCTTCTGTAGCGGCTGGCGCGAATATCGGGCGATCTGTCTCTTGGGTATACGCAGTGCCACCTACTGCAGGGATTCTGCAGCAGCGGCTGGTGTGAATATCAGGGGATCTATCTCTTGGGCTTGCGCGGCTCCATCCACTGCAGGGCCGTAGCTGTAGCGGCTGGCGTGAATATCGAACGATTTGTCTCTTGGGTTTACGCGGTTTCATCTCCCACAGTGTCGGTTTCTGAAATAGATGCGACATCTGACTGGCGAAGGCCCCAATCGGCGCTCCAGATTTTCATAATACCTCCGACTGCTGATGGAAATTAATGCGACTGCCCTAGGTTCTGTCGGTAATAACTGCGACAGCCTGTGGAATTTTCCGTGAAAAAGGTAATCATATTTATTGTTACACCCCTCTATCCCCAATAAATATTGCGCGAAACGGCAGGTAACTGTTTTTCTGTTACAGGACGTTCACGTTTCAGAATAAAAATTATTCATTCTGATACTCATAGACCGCACGGTGGTTAGGTGCCGACACAGCGGGCGAGCGCAATCACGCAATAACTCCCGCAGCATTGGATGCTTGCCTGAGACCGCTAAGTGGACTTCGCCAAATAGTCAGCTCAAAGGCTGATTGGCATCAACAATTCGGAAGCGACTTTTCTCAGCATGTAGGTTTCGCGCAGAATTGATTGCCCCATCGAAGACTCGTGACGCTGCATAACGGCCTCATTGTGCACGATGGCTTCATGCAGGTTGATCCACACAGGCCGCATACCATTCGCGATTTCGTGGCTTTCCATTCTCACGGGCGCTAGCTGGGGAGCGATTTCGCATAGATAAAAATGCGAGGTCATGTGCATCAGGTCATATTCTGGTTTCCAGTAGGGCCGGTACTCCTCGATGTAACCGTAGTGCTGGAGCACCTGTATTTGACGAGCACCAGTCTCTTCCTCAAGCTCACGCTTCAGGCCTGCGACAATGTCTTCGTCACCATCAAGGCCGCCTCCAGGAAAGCTGAAATCGTTATAGCGCTCCGTGAACAGCAACAGGATCTGTTCATCCCGCATCACGATGCCGCGTGCTGCGTGTCGACGGAATACTCTGCCCTGTTTGGATTTCAGCTCGGGGTGAACAATTTCAGTTATGAGTTGCATGTGGTCTCGTTACGGCAAGATCAGTTAGTCATCGTCCAGGGTGGCCACGGTATTTCCGCAGCTCTGGAAATACTGTGGCCAGTGGAACTGGTTCAGCGAAGCAGCAATACGGGTAAAGTGGATGTTCGCAGCATCGTCGTGGTCGTGCTGCCCACCAGAAACTGCCTGATGCGTGAGTGCCCGTACGCCCCCATGACCAAGAGGTCAATGCAGTGCTCTGCCTGATACGCATGAAGTACCGACTCTACTTCGCCTGGGCGGATCTCGGCATGCACTAGCGGGCCAGAACTGGCGAGTGTGGTTCGTGCTTTCTCTAGCTCATTCTGATTTTCTTCAGAGTCCGTACCAACCATGACGATATGAATTGGCAGGCCTTCGCACAGCGGGCTTGAAGCAAGCATCTGTACGGTCTTGTGGCCTGTAGCGCTGCCGTCAAATGCCACCATGACCGTTTCAGGTTTCCTGAAATGGCTGGTTGTAATCAGGATGGGGCGGTGGATAGTTCGGACTACCGCTTCAATCTGGCTGCCAAGACTTTGGGCACTGCGCGTGCTGTCCTCTCCGACTCTTCCGATCACCAGTAATCGAATATCGTTTTGGAGATCGCTCAGGCTCTCGACTAGATGTCCATGGCGCTGCTTCAGATCAGGTGACATGGCGCCAGAGATGACTGTTCGCTCGCGAGCTTTTTCAAGCATGTGCTGTCCATGTTCCAAGGCCAGTTTTGCACGCTGCGCATCCAGCGTGGCCAACTCTTCCAGTAGATGTTCTCTGCTACCGAGGCCGATATTGCCGCTGAGGTCAGCGGATGCAGGATATTTTTCCTTATCCAGCACATGAAGCAAGGTCAGGGGAGCGCTGAGTCGTTGCGAGGCCCATGCTGCGTAATCGCAGACCGCCAATGAGGATTGTGAGTTATCAATGCATGCCATTACGTGGGTCATTGTCGTTCTCCTTAGTGGCTCATGAGCTTGTCGATGGCACCGGGTTTGTCATGCACACCGAAGCGGTCAACGATTGTTGCGCTGGCTTCATTGAGACCGAGCACTTCAACCTCAGCGCCTTCGCGGCGGAACTTGATCACGACCTTATCCAGGGCTGCGACGGCGGTGATATCCCAGAAATGCGCCTGTGTGAGATCGATGGTGACCTTGTTGAGCGCTTCCTTGAAGTCAAAAACTTCAGTGAACTTGTCCGCAGAGCTAAAGAACACCTGGCCCACGACGTGGTAAGTCCGATGCGATTCCGTCTCTTCCAGAGTGCTCTTGATATCTAGGTAGTGCCCGACCTTGTTTGCGAAGAACAGGGAGGCCAGCAGCACACCTACCAGTACGCCGTAGGCCAGGTTGTGAGTGGCCACGACGACAACGACGGTCGCCACCATGACGAGGTTGGTCGACAGCGGATGCTCTTTCAGATTACGCAAAGAATCCCAGCTAAAGGTGCCGATGGATACCATGATCATCACAGCCACGAGTGCCGCCATAGGGATTTTGGAGAGCCATTCGCCAAGAAATACCACCATCAGCAGCAGGAAAACGCCGGCACACAATGTCGAGAGACGGGTGCGGCCACCAGATTTCACGTTGATGATCGACTGGCCGATCATGGCGCAACCTGCCATGCCGCCAAGCATGCCGGCAGCGATGTTGGCCACACCCTGGCCTTTGCACTCGCGGTTCTTGTTGCTGGTGGTATCGGTAAGGTCGTCGACGATGGTCGCGGTCATCATTGATTCGAGTAGACCCACTACTGCCAACGCAGCCGAGTACGGGAAAATGATGCGCAGGGTTTCAAAATTCAGCGGAACTTCAGGCCAGAGGAAGATCGGGAGCGTATCAGGCAGTTGGCCCATGTCACCGACGGTGCGGATATCCAAACCGAGGTAAATGGCGATGGCCGTCAGCGTCAGAATGCACACCAATGGAGAGGGAATCAGCTTGCCGATTTTCGGCACATACGGAAACAGGTAGATGATTCCCAAGCCCGCAGCGGTCATGGCATAGACATGCCAGGTGACATTGGTCAGCTCAGGCAATTGCGCCATAAAAATCAGAATCGCCAATGCGTTTACGAAGCCGGTGACTACCGAGCGTGAAACAAAGCGCATCAACGAGCCAAGCTTCAGGTAGCCGGCAAGGATTTGAAGTACGCCACATAGTAGAGTCGCGGCCAGCAGGTACTGGAGTCCATGCTCTTTTACCAGCGTAACCATCAGCAGTGCCATGGCGCCTGTCGCCGCCGAGATCATTCCGGGGCGTCCGCCGACAAAGGCGATGACAGCACAGATACAGAAGGAGGCGTAGAGACCGACTTTGGGATCTACCCCGGCGATGATGGAAAAGGCGATGGCTTCCGGGATCAGCGCGAGTGCGACCACCAGCCCCGCGAGCACGTCGCCACGGACGTTGGAAAACCACGTTTGTCTAAGTTTTTGCAGCATAGAAAATATCCAAGGCAAAGCATCGCGCACGCCAAAGGAAGGCGAGCGAATCGATACAAATTCAAATTTTGAGGATTTTTTGCTGTGTGCTTAAGGTATAAAACCAGGCGTACAGCAGTACGCACCCGCGAGCGAGGCTAGCGGAAGCAGAGTGTTGCGGGGGGGCGTAGCGCTAAGGCGGCGTAGGCTGCCAGTAGATCGTTTGGAGTACAGTCATGCTGATGTTCCTGTATCTCAAGGGGTATGCGGAGCAGAAGTATACAATGAAGCCATCGTCGATTGCGACCCGCTGCCAAGCTCCACATGAGTTACGTCAGATACTGGCTTATTCAATGGGTATACCTGCGGGCAAGGCTTTGCCCTCCATTCGTTCTTGTTCGAGCTGACCTGTGCGCTGAGAAGTGAGTTGGCCAGACGGTTACGATCCGTCTAGGCATTCATCGAATCGACTTCACCTGACTTCTAGGACTGTTGATCTTAAATAGCAGATCACGGTTTACACCTTCCAATTGCTTGTTCTCCTTGGCCAGCAGAGCGTTTTGCTCCTGAAGTGCTTTCTTCTCTGTACAAAGCCGCAGATTCACGATGGCTATCCTCTTCAGATCTGCATCTCGCTCAGCCAGTATGTCACGCAACTCCTTAATCAGCAGATCTGCCCCCTGAAGGGCTTTCTCCTTCTTGACGAGCTTTTCTCGCGACTCCTTGTTGGTCTTTTGACGAATTAACTCTGCAAGGTCTGGATACCGGTTGTGTATCGTCGCATTGCTTATGCCTGCCTCTTCGGCGACGGAGGCGATACTTAGCTTACGACTCAGCTGAACCTGCTTGGGACGCCCCTTGGTAATCCTTGAGATAGCCAACTCGATTGCACGCCTTGTCTGGTCATTTCCCATGCTACACCGCCTCTACTGCTGGTATGAGACGCGATGGACGTTCTGGTAAGGAATACGGCTCAACTGGGTCTCCAAGTTCGCCTAGCACCCGCTCTGCCTCTCGCAAGTGCCTTGTGGCTCGCTCCCAGGCCGGATCGCCAAGATCTGGCCATGAGAGCACCTCAGCCTGCTGATCTCTAATGCGCCGCCATATGAGCAAGTGTCCCTGGTCGATGACACCCTCACCGCAGCCAACGCAACGAATCGCATCGTAAAGCCCCTCCCCGCCGCATCCCTTAGTCGTTGCCAAACACCAAGAGTGGCCGGTGCCACGGATAAAAACACCTTCGCCAACAGCCCTGACCAGAGCTTTAGGGTCTTTTGCTGTCTTCACCTCGGGTCTCCCTCTGAAGCGCACGATATGGTCAGCCCTACCGCCAGAAAGCTTCTGGCTCGGAGCCAGCCATCCAGAAACGATACTTACCTGCAATTCGTCCCTTTTTGACAATACAGATTCAAGAAGCGTGTCATCAAATAGCGGGTCTTTTGCATAGTGCAGAGTCATATCCATTGACCAATGTTTGAAATGGTGTCGCAGATACCGAACATCGCCAAGTACGTTCCTGGCGACAAAAACAGCAAATGTTCTCCGAAACTGGTGTGTTGCGAGCGGCCACAGTTTCTCCGGAGTTATCGTAGTACGATCAAGAACTTCACCCAAGTCATCATTCAACACCACTAGCTCAAAACGCTCTGCAACCTTTTTGAGGAGCGTATTTGTTAGTACGTTCTGTAGAAATTCAGGCCGCGTGCCAAGCGCTTTCCAGCCAAGAAAAAGGCTGCTACCCAAGAGAGTGGCATCATTGACGACTTTTGATTTTAGTCCCTCATCTTTGGCTAGTTCGTACAGATACAATCTTCTTTTACCGATGTAGGGCAGAAGAGATCTCCGCAACCCCGCTGCCACATTCACAGCCTTTTCGACGACAGGTGGAACCATCCATTTTGCAGGTTTTGGCTGCTCCTCCAGCTTGTATGTGAGCCCATGTATCCAGCAAAATTCTTCGCCATCCATATCGAATGAGCGCTCAAAGCAATTATGTTTTAACGAAATAATTTCGGAGTCCCGCATACCGCTAAACATGGCAACGACGATGTAGCAGCACGTACGCAGAATCCTGACCTCATCATCAAGATCCGTTAAAAATCGCAGTCCGTTCGCGTCAAGCAAAGACTGCATTTTAGAAAGTGCCCTTGCCCTCGCGATATCATAAGACACTGACTCTAGCGTCTGATAGGAGCTCTTCGCACCTTTTTCCAGTCTCACCCTTGCATGATACTCAGCAAGCTCCATCTCTTGTGAATAACAGGAGTGGAATGTATCCCAGATATGCAGAATTCGATCCGACTCATGCTCTATGAACTCTAAGGATTTTCGCCCGAGATCGGCATATAAGCGCTTTGGAATAATCTCAGTCCGGACATCATACATACCACCTGTACGTCGAGCCCCTGCAAGACTGAACGCAGTTTCCTCTGGCCACGGATGCTCACTCATTGGTTTTGGCAAATGAGTTCTAAAAGCGTATATCAATTCCAAAACTTCTAATAGAGCAACTTTTTGTCTCTGCTTAACAGACTTATCCGCGCCTACATATAAAGCATACGCAGCACACCGCACAGGAGTCAGCTCATCAAAGCCCGTGATGGATTGCCCGCACATCCAACGAAGAAGCGGCTTCACGTTCGTCCAGCACGAAATTAGTGTTGCTGCTTTTATGTGCTTGGTTGATCGCGGTGACTTGGCGAGCCAACGAGTATATATAAAAGACTTAGCGGCTATTAGCAAACTAGTCTCTGATTTGTCGATGGATCTCACTTCATCGGAAAGTGGATGGTCAAAATTCACATAGAGGTTTGACGTATTTTTGTTGAGAACATACGGGGAAAAGTCCCATATGTTGTCCTCATACCTAGAAAGCGGCATTGATTTACCGTTTTCGCCGGTTATGTATGTAACTGCAAGATCATTTCGATCATCAACAGCGATCTTTCTCAGGACTGCACAGGGCGGCCTGGCTACAGTTGCATTAGCACCGTTCACTCATCACCTCCAAGCAAAGTCCTATCTCGCCACATTGGATGAGGGGTAGCGAGGGCTCGGTGTTTCTCGCGCTCAACTACAACCGGATCAAAAAGGGGAGTTATATCGTTGTCGATGACACGGATCACCCACGCATAGACGGAATTCCAGCGCGATTTGCCGAGTAGCCCGCGTTCTTTGATCAGGAGCCAATAAAAACTGAACAGACGATACAGGTCTGATTCGATCACGACCTGATTTGGGCAACGAAAGCAATGGAGAAAGCGCTGACAGTTGGTGGTGCCATTTCTTGGAGCAAAACGGCCATTGATAGGATCTGAACAACGCGCAACGCCTGTATTAAGTGCTCCACTCAGTAGCAGATCAACTTTTTCGGGCTCTATGGATAGTTGAGCTGACAAGTCATCGCGAAAGCTCTGCTCATTCACCTGACCGGTCATGACGCCTTCGAGAATACGACCAACGAATTTGTGATTCCGCTCCATCTCGGGCGTGACAGCGAGGTAGTGGCTATCAGTCATCCGCGTACTATTACCCAAGAGCTGAGCCGTCTTGAACAAGTTTCCGTTGCTCAGTTGCCACATTCGCGTGGCAAAGGTTTTTCGTAGCCTCGATACGTTGACCTTCAGTAATTCTGGCAGGCCGTTCGATGCCCTTCTATCGCCAAAAATTTGATGCCGGGCCACCAGTGCAGTGGCTTGTTGGTCAATATTGGAGGCGTTGAGAGTCTTCACGCCTCTATTCCCCTTGGCGCGGTAAAGCCAGACACGATCGTGCATCGTCTTCGGTGCTAGATCTAGCAAAGGAAACGATCGGACTAGCGCTTCCCGGTACAGGGTGACCACATCGCTCGGTACCGACGCGGACTCATCATCAGTGGTGTGGTAACGAAAGGCTTGGCGGTGAATCTTGAAACCTCGACGCTTATACAACTGGAGCACGCCCATATCCGGCTTGAGAGGGTGATCGGTGATCGCATCTCTGCTCATCTCTAGTAGTGGCGTGAGATTGCGACCACTCCTGGCAGCGATCAGCAAGAGGTAAACAGTCATAGCTGCGGCCTCGCTCCCACTAGGCAAATTACCGGAGCGGATCATGTCTAAGTCCTTCAGGAGCGCTATCAGCAAGCGCTCTATCTCGCCCTGCGTGAATGCCTGATGACCAACATACGCTCTGTCGGCGTTCGGAAATGGAATTTGAGGAAACACACCGATCCCGAGTTGCCCGGCGCGAACACGGTTCATCAAGACTGTTTTTGTTGTGTTGTAGATGGCCCGCGCCGATGTGATTGAGATTGTCCCCTTACCCCTTGCTGGCTGTTGCTTCAGCCATTCCGTATAGCGTTCAACTGTGCGGGGGACTATGTCGGCGAGGCACCCTATGACGCGGCCCTTACCCGATTCAGCGTCGAGGTACTTGAACCAATAACGCATACCGGAGGCACAAAGGTTCATTACGGTCGCTTGGCTGACCCCCGACGATTGAATTTCTTGGACGGCCTCGTGTAGCTGACGTGAGAGCAATAGTCTCGTAGCTGGCTCAATCGCTTCCGGTACCGATGCCCACTGCGCGAAGTCGAACACCCTCGTTCCAACGCAAATCGACATGTCACCAGGAGTTTTTTTTGCTGTTTCAATTGAGATGATGTTTTCTGGCTGCATGCCATAGCTTTTTCTGGGTCTAGGCATGTGCATTCCCTAGCAAGTCCAACTCTTCCTGATATGTATTCAGTTCCGAGTTTTCCATGAGATCAAGACAATGAAGATAGATGCTAGTCGTTTGGACGCTGCTGTGGCCCAAGCGATCTCGAACCCATGCAAGTGCTTGCCCCATGGCCGCACGCTTCGACTGGTGGAGTAGTTCAAAAGTAGCAAAGGTATGCCTCAGCATGTGCGGAGTAACCCTGAACATAATCCGAGGTTGCTTCCCAGACCAAAGTCGTCTGTACGCATTGTTCAAGCCTTTTTCACTGAAAGGGTGACCATCTCTGTTTAAGAAGATGGGTTGAATCCCAGAGCGGCTTGCACTGCGACCAAAGTTGGCCCTGAATGCTCCCTCAGCAAAGCTCAGATAATCGAAAAGCTCCCGCATGACGTGCCAACCAATGAAGACTGTCCTAGGTTTTGAATTCTTCAGCAGCATGTCCGATGGGCTGAGATCAACACGAATGCGCTTCCGTACATCGAGCCCTGTCGGGTCAAAAACATACTTAATAGGGAATGTCCTGCATTCTTCATTGCGAAGGCCAGTTTGAAGCATCAGCACCGTCATCAATCGAAGCGTTTTGGTTGTGCATGCCTGAACCAGAAGCTTGGCTTGCTCAAGCGATAGAAGTTTAGGCGGCTCTCGGAAGACCTTGAGCCGAAGGTCGTCGCCATCTGTCATCTTGGCGGCGTGTGCATGCCTCAAAAAGCCCTGATTGTTTCCGGCAACAAATTTCGGTGAGGCATCCCAAGGAACTGAGCTAATGCGGCCTTGTTTATGCGCCCATTGATAGAACCCCATGAGGCATGTCAGCCGCTGGTTCAAAGTGCTCGGTTTTATGGCCCTTAGGCCCGTTGATGGTCTTGTCAGGGAAATTGACCAGTTCCTATACGCGGCAAGATTACTTACGGCGGATCGAGCGTGCCCCGCGACAGGGACATGAGCCCAATCGAGGGCGTTTGCCTCCAGCCATGAGAAATAGTCATACAGTGCTTCGCCGTGATTTCTCCATGTCTTGGGGCTACGCGTCTTGCCTCGTTCCAGCGCCAGATACATGAGGTAATCGTTTGCCGGCTCAACCAACTCCATTTGCCCGTTCAGCAGGAAAGGAATTCCAATATAAGCCTGGGTTAGCAGGACGAAACTGTCATCGGTGAACAGTAGCCTCATGGTTCATACCACTCATTGAGCACTGAGAGATCCTTTCTCTCTAAGCTAATGAATCATGGGCGCTCTGTCTGTAACAGAAATAGGGTTACCCTCCGTGAACACCCCGGCACGCGGGCCTGTAAGCTATTCAGGAGGCCCCTTGCCCACTCTCTCAGGATCATTCGCGATTCGTCATCAATCCTGACAGAGAGCCCCATGACAGCACCCATCCGCCGCGCAACTTCCCTTCGACCTGGACAATTCAAGCACCTGATCCGCGTCGCATCCGTGACTGGCCGTCTACCGGAGCGCGACGTGATGCTTTTGTGGCTCACACACACCACTGGCATTCGCGTAACCGAGCTGGCCTTACTGGAGGTCGCAGACGTGCTATATCCCAGCGGAGCCATCAAGCCTGAGGTGTATTTACGCGCAGACATCACCAAGGGCTGTCGTCCGCGCAATGTGTATCTGACTCATCCACGATGCCTTGTCGCCCTGGATGGCTGGATCGCAGTTCGCTTGCAGCGCTGCTGGGGCCTTTCCGGCACCGACGAATACCGAGGCCTGCGGCCAGGTTCAAAGCTGGTCACCACACACAAGGGCCAAGCCTTTGAACTCGCGTTCAAACATCGCCAGCTGGACAGTGGGCCTGAGGTGTATCGGGCCTGCGATTCGCTGCAACAGACGATCAGCAGGCTCTACCGGCAGGCCGGTATCAAACAGGGTTCGTCTCACAGTGGCAGACGCTCTCTAGCTGCAAAAGTCTTGGCCGCGACCGGGGATGTAGAGACAGTACAGACGATCCTCGGGCACGCCTGTCTTGACCATAGCAAGCCCTATTTGAACGTAGATCAAGACGTCATCAGGCGGGCTTTTGAGGTCGCCCTTTAGTCCGCTAATTGTCCCTAGTGTTTGAGAAGTCAGTGGTATACTACCGGCAAGCGAACCGGCAAAATAATCACCTAAAAATTTATATAGGCCTTTATTAATAAGGCATAGCGTAAGGTAGGTAAACGGCAAATGTCATTCACCCCGTATATTCCCCAAGACAAGGCTCCCGAGGAGTTGCAGGACCAGATCGTTAAGGTCATGCGCCTTGATGCGGAACTCCACGGCAAGATCCCGCGCCCGCTGCGCGTGCCGATGACCAACCTATTGCGCGTAGTGAACTCGTACTACAGCAACAAGATCGAGGGTAACTCTACGGTACCGGCTGACATTCTGCGCGCCGAACAGGTTGCAGACGCGCCTCAGGAGGTCAAAGCCAGCGAGGACTTCTTGGAGATCAAGCGCCACATTGAAGCGCAGCGCCGCCTCACCGACGACCCGATCAACCCAGTCGATGTCTGCACTCGGGACACCATCTCGCGTCTACACCGCGAATTCTACGTCGGTGTGCCGGAGGAGATGCTCGATATCCAAATTAACGAACAAGGCGACGTTATCCGCATGCTTCCCGGCGTATTCCGCGAGTACGGCGTCAAGGTTGGCCAACACATCGCCCCGACCGCTGAGCAGATGCACGCCCACCTTGGCCAATTCGAGCGCGTTTACCGACTGGATCGAATTCACGGGCTGTCGCGCTTCCTCGCGGCCGCTGCAGCGCACCACAGGCTGATGTGGATCCACCCCTTCATGGACGGAAACGGCCGCACAGGGCGCCTGTTCACTGACCAGTACATAAAGGCCGCCGGTTTTGGCGGCTATGGGCTGTGGTCGATGAGCCGTGGCTTCGCCCGAAACACCGACGCGTATTACGACATGCTCAAGGCAGCCGACCACCCTCGGAAAGGCGACCAGGACGGTCGCGGCATTTTGTCGGATAGCGGTCTGATGCGCTGGACCCAGTACTTCACCGAAACCGCGCTGGACCAGGTTCAGTACTTCAGCGCTCAGCTTGATCCGGAGAAGCTAGGCGAGCGGATCGATGTGTACTTCGAGATGCGCAGTCGTGGCGCGCTTTCAGACGGCAAGGGCAATGCACTGCCAGAGCTCCGGATCGAGGCCAGGGACGTTTACAAAACCTTGCTCCATATGGGCGACCAGCCACGTGCCGAGCTGCAGGCCAGCCTTGGCGTTGGGGAACGCACCACCCGGGGCCTGTTGAGCCAGATGGCAAAAGAGGGCTTGATCAGCCTCGACGGACGCAAGCCGGTATCCCTGAACCTTTCGCGGCACTCAATCGAGTTCCTGTTCCCCTACCTTTGGTAGGGGGGCTGGAACACCATTTGGAATGGTAGGAAAAGAATCATGAGCGTCATGGATCAAGCGGCATTTGAACGTGCCCTGCAAGCAGCCTTTAAGGCAGGCTACGAAGAAGGTTTCAGAGATCGCGACCACTCGGGCGACCGAAACTCTGGCGAGTCTTGGGCTTATTGGGTGAACAGCGATGAAGGCAAAGCGGTGGTCGCTCAAGCGACAGTCCAAAGTTGAGGGAAAACGCGATGAATGACTTTTGGGGTCACCAGCCGGCGCCGCTTACGGATGCCGAGGTCGCATCAGGCGCCCGACCGGGTGAAAGCTGGGACCAGGCCCGCGAGCGACTACGCGCAGCGCCTGATAACCAGAGCGCACTAACCGGGCGTGAGTGGCAACGCTTCGTGCATCTGATCGACGACATTCAACGGGTGTGTATCAAGTGGCTGCACGACAGCAAGGGGCGTGATGCACAGTTGTTGCTGAACCAGGTGCAAAACCTGTTTGAGTATTGCTGCGCGTTATCAGAAAAGCGAGCAGTTGAGTTAGTGCCCCAGGATCAGTTGCGTTACGGGCTTTTCGACGAAGCCTACGCCGTGCTGTCACGTCTAAACCCTGACGAAACCGAGTGGTTGCCTGAGTGTTTCATCGGGCTGTTGGATGTGTTGAGCCACCCTGAGCCTTACGAAAATTTGTTGGGCTTGGAAGCAGAAGGTCTTTTAAAAATGGTGCTTAAAGGCTGAAGCCCCTCTGAGCGAATATTCAAGGAAAAATCGCATGCCTACCAAGCTCAGTGAGCCAATGCAAAACGTGCTGATGAAGCTCGGCAAGGGTTGGGGTTGGGATGATTTCGGCGTGGATGGTCCCCTGTCCTATGCCGCTCGGATTCGGACCTGTGTAGCCCTCGCCAAACGCGGACTAGTGAAGTCTTCCTATGGTGATTTTGATCTGACAGAGGCCGGTGAAACCCTGGCCAAAAAACTGAACGATGAGGCTAATGCGGCCCAAGCCGCGAGTTAAGGAAAAGACCACCATGAGCGAAGTCTTTGTCAGTGCGGTTCATCCGACGATTGGGCGTCTGTACTGGGTCTACACATCAAATGCGGATTGCAACTATCCAGATCATTACAGCCTTACCGACTGGAGCGAGTTGGCCACCCGATTTCCGAAAGGCTGGAGGGATCACGACTTTTTGCACTGGCTGTATAAATCGCACATTTCCAAAGTGTTACAACCTGATGATACCTACAGCGACTATTACGTGGTCGAGGATGAAGAAGCAAACGTGTACGAGCAGCGTTTCACTGGTTTGCTTCAAGGATTGCATGCCAAAAGCGGGCAGACCGTCGAAGAGTTTAGGCAGTGGGTGTTACGTGCAAGCTGGGTAGATATCCCTGCGCTGCAAGTCGTCGAAAGTTGAAGGGAAATATTAGGAGAGACACATTGACCAATACTGCTACCGCTTTCGACGTACAGGCCAAATACCCCACTGACCAAATACAACGGAGCTGTGAGGAGCGCCTGCAGCAGCTTCGGACTGCCCAATCGGGTGAGCAGGTTAGCCATCAGTACCATCAGGGCAAGGGCTATGTGCAAGCCCTGTCAGATGCCGGTCTGATCACCCGCCAAGACGAGGGCATCATCAGTTGCCAATTGCTGGAGACAATGTTGATGGCCATGAAGCGCCTGAATAAAGCTGGCACCCAGTAACGGCCAATGCCGCGAACTGACGGAAATTTACCGGTAATGCCCAAGCCCCGCCATCGAGTGGGGCAGCGGCAGTAGAAGGATACCCCTCTGGCGTCCACAATATCGAAGGAATGATCCGTCATGACCAGCAAATCGGATACCGCCAAAGAACAACCCAACACCTGGACTCAGGGTGGCCAAGCAAAATCCTCGAACGTAGCGGCGGCCATGGAACCATCAGACAAGTTGACTCTCAACTTCGATGAGGAAGGTCAAAGGCTCATACGGCGGTACCGGGAGGCTTACAACAAGTTTCTCGAAACACCCGAAAATCAACGAGGCCCCAAGAACGGCTATAAGAAACGTTTGGCCGATAAGAATGCAGCAGCTAGTGAATTGGCATTGTGGGTTGAAGTGATTGCAGAACAAGCGGAGAAGCTTTCATAGGTGCGGTCCTCTACACCAAGCGTCGAAGTAAGTAGGAAAACGCACCAGGTATACCCAAGCCCCGACCTAAAAACTCGGGGCTAGGCCAGTAAAAGAAACGCAATTTTGCGCTGATGAAGCCGGAGAAGACATCAATGGGTTTTTGGAATGGAGTTGTAAAGTTCGTTGTTACTGCTGTCGTTCTCAATGGGAAAGCGAATCAGCAGCGATCATCGGGGATACAAAGCGACCCCCCGTGCTACAAAGACCACTCGATTTCATGCAAAAAGTGCAATGGGTTAGCAGGCCCCATCAAGGGTACGAAGCGAAACTATCGCTGTTCATGCGGTCACCAGTTTTCAGGCCCCAATCATCCGTTTTGAGCCTTGCGTTGGTTGCCTTGGTGGCAACGACGGTGGGGCTCCACCGGTTATTCAACTGACCCCGGAAAACTCGCTCAGCTGCACCTCAAGCCCCGGCCAACCGGGGCCGAGGACGTAAAACAGGCCACTTTCGGCCCCGAATCGAGCAGGACAACGCCCAGGAGGGCAAAGCAAATGGCTGTGGTTATCGATATCCAATCGTTGCTCCCGCGCATTACTGCCATTGGTTCCGCGCTTGATGTGTTGGCCAGCGTCACTGATGCGAGTGAGCGCGTGTCTGAGCCAACGACACCAGAGCAGCAGGCTGCAATGCAGCAGGTGAACATCGAGCGTGGCAAATTGTATGAAGACTTGCTCACGTTGCTGGTCAAGCCTCCTGCCAAGCGTGCCGCTGAAGCTGCGGCGTTGCGGGCTGTGTTCGCCCAGGTATCGCGATGCCTCAAAGATCAGCCGCTCGCTCTCGAAACGCTTGAGGCCTACGAAGAGGACGCTGCCAATAGCCATTCAGACGTGCCCCGCCTGCGGGGGTTCCTGCAAGGTTTGTACGCAGGTAAGTCGCTGCCATTTGAGGACTATTGCGAAGTTGATGCCCTCATCGTGTCCGCCTTCGATTTGTAAGGGAAAAGCGCGTCCAGCAACATACCAAGCCCCGGCCAAAAACCGGGGCCGAGGACGTAGAACGACGCCCATTTTCGCGTCCGTGAAAACAACAGGGAGTATCCATGTGGTTTTGAACAATAAAGATTGACACAAAACAATAAAGTTTGACACTCATGAACATAGATTGACACAAGGCTCAAACCCCCGTATCTACGGGGGTTTTTCTTTTCCAGGCTTTCCCTTTGGTCTGGATTCATCGCTTCAACTCTCTGCGGGTGTAGTCTAGAAAATGCTTTGAATATGGCCGCTACGGCGGTCGTGTTCTTCTACGACTTTTCTCGGCGTGAGGTGAAGCGGTCCGCATCGACTGAGGAGGCGTGGGTTGCGAGGTCGTAAGTTTGCATCACAGCAGGACATTGAACGGCACATTGCAAATGGATTTGGCGAAGGCGCCGGGGCAAGCTACGTGCCTTGGCTGCGGGTACAAGATGTCCCGTCGATAGGTCGTTCGCACAAGATCCAAGGTGTGAAGATCGAGAGGATTCATCACCTACTGTCAGACCTCGAGCGTTCGTACTTCCTTGTGTGTGAATTTTCTGAAGACGTCGTGGATATCCGTGAGCAATATCCGTTACTACCCACAGAGCGCGCGCAAGCGATAGCGTCGGCAATAGATGTACGTTATCCCAGATACCCTAGAACGACACTGCCCTATGTAATGACAACAGATTTCCTGTTAACCGTTAAGGACTTGAGCGGAAACTTTAAGTCGGTAGCTAGAACGGTGAAGTATCGATCCGACCTAGTTGGCAAAGGAAGCAACCGCACGCTTGAAAAACTTGAGATTGAAAAGCGCTTTTGGCAAAGCCAAGGTGTTGATTGGAAAATCGTCACAGACGAATTTTTTACACGAGATTTGATAAAAAATCTTGGACTAATCAGAAAATACTCGAAGCTCCCTCGAGACCTAATGAAAGTCCCTTTGCATTCGAATTTTATCGAGTGCCTAGCAAATAGCCGAGAATATTCGTGGACTTTGGCCACCTGTCTAAGAAAAATAGCGTCCCTTCTGTCCATTTCCTATCTAGACGCTCAGGCAATTTTCTTCCATCTGGTTTGGAACAAGGTACTGAAAATAGATTTGATTAACACTCCTCTCCACCTTACTGGTCTAGTTCCTGAATTCGAAGTTTTCCAGATCCCTGTCCAAGGATCGTTGAAGGAGAAAATGTCATGACTGTCCTCGTTAATGAGGTTTTTGAGCCTGTTACCGATCTGTCGGTCATCGCTACGATAGCTAGGCTCATTTACCAAGATGAAACGCATGACTTGGCTGTGGTGATAGACCTAACAGACCCACCCCGGCAGCCCTACGCCATTGGTCTCGAAGAGTTGCGTCGTTCGTTGGCGTCTGGTCACACGAAACCAGCAGCCATTACCACACCCGAGTTTATGCTTGTGCTTGAGGACCAGCTGGATGAGAGAGCCAAGCAAGGCCGGGACGAAAAGTGGGCTGTCATAGCCCCTCTGCTAGATCCTGAATATCTAGGACGAATATTTGTACGGGGAGAGTTAGGCCGGCTTGTTACCAAACGGGCGTCAGAGCTCGGAATTCAGCGAAAAACGATCTATCGGCTTCTTTACCGATATTGGTTTTATGGTCAAGTTCGAAACTCATTACTTAATAATTACTCGGCGGTAGGTGTTGCCGATAGAAAATATGATCCGAGTAGGCCTCCGGGGCGAAAACCTACGTTTCAAGGCGTTCTCACTGCGCCTTCAAAGATGCTCAGTGCGGTTGATAAACGATGCATACGAGTTGGATATGCCCTTTATGTAAAAGATAAGAAATCTTCTATTTCGAGCGCATATGACGAAATGTTGAGAAGATTCTACTCGGTTCGAGACATCTCTAAAAACAGTGAAGAAGAGCTTCGTTTGCTACCTAGCTTAGAGCTGCCCAGCCTGAGGCAATTCAGATATTGGGGACAGATTTTTTTCGACGAAATTGAAACCGAGCGTGGCCGTAAAGGGTTGAGGAAGTGGTTAAAGGACTGCCGTCCGCTTTCAGGTACCGTTCGCGATTGGCTGCGTGGACCGTGTCATCAGTTCGAAATCGACGCAACTATTGCCGATATTTATTTGGTCAATAGCTACTCTAGACGGATGCTCATTGGCCGGCCCGTAGTTTATATCGTTGTGGATAGTTTCTCCGGAATGATTGTTGGCCTCTATGTAGGATTGGAAGGTCCCAGTTGGAACGGGGCGAGGCAAGCGCTGTTCAACGCGTTTACCCCCAAAGTCGAGTTCTGCGCTCAGAACGGCGTTGAAATCAATTCAGATGATTGGAATTGTCACCACCTGCCCCACCAGATTTACGCCGACAGGGGAGAGATGTTGTCACTGGCAGCAGAGGGGCTATCGTCAGGCTTGGGAATTGAGATGGGCACGGCTCCGCCTTATCGGCCTGATTGGAAGCCTATGGTAGAAAGTCGGTTTGGCATTTTGAATGATTTGACGGGTATCAGATGGCTACCTGGCGGGGTAGCTGCGCGAGACAAAGAGCGAGGCGAGCGAGATTACCGGCTCGATGCCACGCTAAACCTCAAAGAGTTCACCCAGATCCTCATCAATTGCGTGCTCCACTATAACCGGCACCATCGACAGCCTGACCGACTGACTCAGGCGATGATGAATGACGGTGTTGAACCTACGCCCAACGGGATATGGAATTGGGCCTGCGAAAACGACCTGATCGAATCCAACAAACGTCCCGACGAGCTGGTTTACCTCCATCTCTTGCCGCGCGAGCGCGCGACCGTTCAAAAGGGCGGCGTGATGTTTCGCGGCATGCACTACGTTTGTGATATGGCCATAGAGAAAGATTGGTTTGCCAAGGCTCGCAAAGGGGGCGTTTGGTCAATAGAGTGTTGGTTCGATCCGAACTCTGCGGCGCACATCTGGATCCAGGGAGAGGCCAAGCAGTTTATCCGCTGTGATCTTCGACGATCGGATGCCGGTTACGCGAATTACCGCTCGGACGAGATTTTTGATCTGCTCGAAGCCTATCGCCAAAAACCGCCTACTCACCGGCGAGCCGAGCTGGAAAGCCGTGTGCAGCTCAGCGATCAGGTCCACCAGATCATCAGCCATGCGCTCGCAGAACGAAAATTGGAACCTGCTCCGCCCACCAAGGCAGAGGCCACTGGAAACATCCGCGAGAACCGCGCAGAAGAACGTCTCCGTGAGCGTGAAAATGCGGCTGTTCCTGAAGGCGTCAGGGCGGAGCCAGCTTCACTTCAATCTGAATCGACACCGAAAGCGCATGACTCATATGCCGGCGAGCGCACTGCGCAAGTTATCGATTTGCTCAAAAGAATTCGGCCAGGACAGGCAAAATGAAAGGTGCGCAGACGTTTGCCAATTACGTCAAACAGGACATAAGTGAGTATGCGGGCAATCCGCTTATCGAAGCTTTGCCTCCTATATTGTCGGAGGCGGCGGCTATTGAGCTGATCTCGAATTTTCCTCAGCCGGTGGATCCGAAAGAGCTGACCCTCGAAGGATCCACTCGAATTCACTGTATCGACCGATTAAGAACCGTGGTACAGCCGTTTTTGTTACACCTGGAACTGGAGGCCCTGTTTTCACTGCTCATCCGTCGAGGGTATGTTGGGCGTAACCCGATGTCGCCCGCTACCGTCCGGCATTTGCATTCTTTATCGGGGGCTCAGCGTTACCACGATGCGTTCAAGTCCACTGCCGAAACGTTTACCGTCGTCGGCCTGAGTGGCATTGGCAAGTCGACGGCACTCCACGCCATTTTGAGCCTTTATCCACAGACAATCCGTCATGAGCGCTATGAGGGAAAGCAGTTTGTTCATACCCAAATCACTTGGCTGAAGCTTGACTGCCCTCGGGATGGATCGCTGGCTGGATTTTGCCAGCAGTTTTTTTATGCGGTTGGTGACGCTCTAGGAGACAAGGACTATCACAAGCGCTACAGGCATCGAAACATCAATGATGCGCTGCAACAGATGGAGCAGGTGGCCAGCACGTTTTTCATCGGCGCCTTGTTAATCGACGAGCTGCAAAACCTCCACTTGGCGAAAACCGGTGGTAAGGAGAGCATGCTGAATTTCTTTCTTCACTTGGTTAACAACATTGGTATCCCGGTCGTTTTCAGTGGCACGAACTCTACGATTAGCTTGTTCTCAGAAGCCATGCGGACTGCCCGCCGAGTCTGTGGTGCCGGTACGCTGGAATTCAAACGATTCGAAAAAGAGGATGAGGAGTGGCGGTTGTTAGTCGAAAATCTCTGGAGCTATCAGTGGTGCAAGCAGACTGCTGAGCTGACTGACGAGATTTTCGACACGCTGTATGAGCACACTCAAGGCGTCACAGATTTCCTGGTCAAGCTGCTGGTATTGAGTCAGCGTTATGCGGTCCAGAGTGGCTCGGAGTGTTTGACTGCCGAGGTCCTGGTGAAGGTAAGCAACTCAAAAATGCAGATTCTAAAGCCAGCCCTTTCAGCTCTGCGTAGCCGAGATCCGAAGCGGATGCGGCAGTTCGACGATTTGCTGCCGATTGAGCATCAGCTGAGCGAAATGATGGTCTTCGACGGTTTGGCACGAGAGGATCGCCTCGCCTTGCTTCGAAGCGTTGTGTCCCGTGAGAAGCCGGCAGACCAATCTCCAACCATTCTTGCGAAGGATCACCCATCGCCGATTGCAACTGGTGTGGAAAACTCAGAGGCTAAAGCCCTAAGCGAACAGGACGCTCCCCTCGATGCTCTGCGAGCTGCGGGCTGGCTCAACGAGGACTTGTTTGAGTTCTCACCGATGTATCACAAAGCGTGAGTCGGGGGGTGGCGAAGTGCACCTTAAACTCCATTTCTTCCCCACGGCGTTCCCCGATGAGACGCTGCACAGCGTGATATCTCGCTATGCCCGTCTTTGTGGTGTTCGTAATTGCCAAGCAGCATTTGCCGGTCTGAAATCGGCGGCAGCATTTTCGCAAAATGTTGCATTCCCAAGTCATTTAGGGGAGTTTGTCGACGCGCTACCCAGCGGTACCGAGCTATCGATAGCCGAGGTCCTCATGCGGCACACGCTATTTCCCTACTATGCGCCGTTTTTGACTATGAGCCAGGTAGTACACGCTCGGACGCTGATGACTGCCGATGGGAAGGGTTTGATGTTGAAGCTGGGCGTCAACGCGAGCCGTATTGGATTCGCCTCCCGAGTGCGGTTATGCCCAGAATGTATCGCCCAAGATCAGGCCCAACGGGGAGTTGCTTACTGGCACAGGGTCCACATGCTTCCAGGCGTGCTGGTATGTCCGCATCACGGCACGTCACTTAGTGTCCTTGATCCTCGCTGGTCCAGCCGCAGCTCTCGACAACTCAATCTGCCGGGTGATGAGAATGTGCAAGCACACACGGTACGTCTCGATACACCGTCGCTGAGCATGCCGCCGCTTCACGAAATAGCGTTGCGCTCACTTCAGGTCATCGAGTCTGAAGTCAGTGCTTTGTCAGCGGAGGCGGTGCGCTACACGCTTTTACAAAGGGCAACGCAGCTTAACCTTGCCTCTGATAACCATCGCTTGCACCTGCACATGCTGGCGCAGCACATGGCCGATTTTTTTGCCGCACTCCCGCGAGAATGGGAATTTTCCATACTCGGAGAAGTTCGTGCAGGTACACCCGCCTCATGGGTCACGAAGCTGCTTCGTACGTCAATAACCTCCCACCATCCGCTCAAATACATTTTATTGGCCGGTGCTCTGGGCATTGACATGGTGAGCTTGCTGCATGGTCAACGCCCGGTGAAACAGGCGGTGGAGTGTGGTCCGATAGCTCACATTCAACTTCACACGCGCCTTTCTCCGGTGATGCCTGGTGAAGGCCTGGACTGTTCGTCAGCCGCTGTGTGGAAACATGCTCTTGAGGGAGCTGATGCCAAAAAGATCGCTGCCGTTCTAGGCGTTTCATTGGCGTATGTCTATCGTCACATCCGAAATGTAGCCGGCGGGCAAGGTGCTTGGAGGGAGGCACGATTTCGCATTGAGCTATGCGCAAGACGCACGGCTTTCGAGGCTGATTATCGCTTTTACAAAGCACATGCATGCAGGGGGTATGCGTGGCTGTATCGCCACGATAGGCAGTGGCTTTCGGAGTCAACTTTAAACCCAAGCCCCCATCGTACGCCCCGTCTAAATAGCGCCGAAATGTTCGCTGCCCTCGATGCGAGACTGGCCGGCGAAGTCCGTCAGTGTGCTGAAGCGCTTTATGCTCTTGCGGGTAAGCCTGTCCGCATCTCGCGTACCAGAATTGGCCGGGAGCTTCATGTTCTGTCTCGCTTCGAAAAGCAGCTCTGCAAGCTTCCTCTCTGTGCAGCAATGCTCGACAAAGTATGTGAATCAATCGAAGGCTTTCACGATAGGCGTCTGCGATGGGCTAGACGCAAATTGCTCTCGGAGAGCAAGCCTATATCACGTTCTTCGCTCTACAGGGTCGCGAGCATTCGGCCCACGCTGTAATCCAGCCACCCATTCCCTTGATCTAAAAAAGTTCTGAATTTAATTCAACGTAAACACATTATTTTTCTATTAATGAAAATTTGCACCTTCCAGAATAGCTACGGCATACGCTGGATGACCACGATCAGCAAGTAAAACGTACTAACCCGCGATCAACAGAAATAGTTTTGCAATCGCCATGGGCTGACCTGCGCGGGTTATCGATACGTGTTTTGTATTCAAGAGTACGATCGCGGCAGGGCTTAGGGATGCTCCGATCAACTTGCTGCGCGGCGGCCGCAAGTCGTAATTTGCACGGCACGCAGCGCTATTTGCTCAAAACGACCTGATGCAGTGTTCATCGAGGGCGTTTTTCGCCCGGTTTTCCATGTTAAGCGCGCAACTCGCCCATACCCATCAGTTGTTTTCGAGCCATCCACAGGTTCGACAGGGCGAACAATGTGGTCAACTGAGCCGTGTTTTTCATCAGCCCACGAAAGCGCACTTTCACGTACCCAAATTGGCATTTGATCACCCGAAACGGATGTTCGACCTTGGCCCGTGTCTGGGCTTTGCAGTACTCAATCTTGCGCTTGGCCTTGTAGAGCACGCTGCGTTTATTCAACTTGGAATAGGTGCTGCGGCGCGCCGCGATTTGCCAGATCACTTCACGATTTTCATGCTCTTCACGCTTCTCAACGCCGGTGTATCCGGCGTCTGCATACACTGCATTTTCTTCGCCATGCAAAAGCTCGGCGACCTGTGTGACATCGGCGACGTTGGCGGCGGTGCCGTGGACGTGATGAACCAAGCCGGACTCGACATCAGCGCCAATATGGGCCTTCATTCCGAAGAAATACTGGTTACCTTTTTTGGTCTGATGCATCTCGGGGTCGCGCTTTCCCTCTTCGTTTTTAGTCGAACTGGGAGCATGAATAATGGTGGCATCGACGATAGTGCCCTGACGCAGAGACATGCCTTTGCCCTGCAAATAACCATTGATGACCGCGAGGATTGCAGGTGCAAGCTGATGCTTTTCCAATAAGTGCCGGAAATTCATGATCGTGGTGTCTTCAGGTATCGGGGCGCTCAAGGTCAAACGTGCAAACTGGCGCATGGGCGTGATTTCGTAGAGCGTTTCTTCCATGGTCGGATCGCTCAGGGAAAACCAATTCTGCAACAGATGAATACGCAGCATGGTTTCCAGAGGATAGGGTTTTCTGCCGCCACCGGCCTTGGGGTAGAACGGCTCGA
Source organism: Pseudomonas sp. DSV-1 (assembly GCF_035830915.1). Lineage (NCBI taxonomy): Bacteria > Pseudomonadati > Pseudomonadota > Gammaproteobacteria > Pseudomonadales > Pseudomonadaceae > Pseudomonas > Pseudomonas sp. DSV-1. The sequence goes on from NZ_JAYMYG010000002.1 coordinate 186,274, forward strand.
TCAGGCCCAGCAGACCCGTCCAGGGCACGACCTGATCCATCTCGGCGAGGAAGCGTTCGCGGCGTGTCTGCTTGCGCTTGCCGGCGTATTCGAAATCGGAAAAGCTCATCTGGCTCATAGGCGGCTCGGATCAGGTGGTCAGGCGTATTTCAGCACATTTGAAAACTTGTTCGGAGATTCCTTAGATGAATTCACTACGATTAAAAGTTGAGCGGCTGGGTATCATTTGCAAATCGATACCGGATACAGAATTTGACGGGTTGCATATATACTGCCCCCGGATGCATATTCTCTTCGAGCCCTACCTTTAATCGGTAAATGATGTCTGATCTATTGTTTTTCCCCGTGTCGATGCCGGATGAAATGCTGCACTCTCGTCTCACCCGATATCACTATCTGTCAGGCAACAGAACCGCGACAGAAACCTACCGCGATTTGTTCGCATCGAAACCCTTTTGCATTGGTGGCATCGTACCCAATCAGATCGAGAGGCTCGCCCACAGACTGCCGGGGCAATCGGAGAGCAATCTCGCAGAGCTGATCAGTAGCAATACCACTTTTCCTGCTTACCGACCTTTTCTTGGGGTTAAGCAGGGTCCGGAGAACAACGTAGGACCGCTGGGTTATGACGGGGTGGTACGGGTGCCCCGCAGAGAAGAGTCCACCCATGGCAAGGCTAAGATTTGTCCTACCTGCGTTCAGGAGGATTTGATTGATCGGGGTTCTGCCTACTGGCATCGATCTCACCAAATACCCGGTGTTGCCGTCTGTTGGCGTCATGGCGACGCATTGATCCATGCCTGCCCCGAGTGCTCTCGCCCGTTCTACCGAAAATTGAAGCTACTTCCCAATCTGACTGAGCCATGCGCATGCGGTTGGAGCCTCTTAAACAGCGCAGCGACTCGCAAGGGCTCAAAATTGGAACAGAAAGTCGCCCTGTTCGCACACGATATCTTGCAACGCAATATTCCTCCGATAGGCAGTACGGTATTAAGTTCTTGCTACGTCCGCCAATGCAAGAAACGCGGATATATTTTCGGAAAAAATGCAGGTATCGCAAAACTATTCGACAGCATCCAAAGCGCTTACGGCGATGAGCTTTTGTCGCAGATTGATCCAGCCTATAACACCGGTAAGCATGAGCAATGGATCCGGCTAAAATCAGACAAAGGTCAGCTAAATATGCCGCTCGCGCGACATTTGATCATTGCTCTTCATTTGTTTTCCAGTGCAGATGACTTTGAAGAGGCTCTGAAGAATGAGTCTATTCTGCTGAGTGCCTCTGTTTCTCCGCGAGCGTCCAAAGTCGAAGAATCGCATCCTAGCCAAAAAACTAGGTATCGCCAAAAAATTGAGTTGCTTTTAGCGCTACGTAACGACGCCGATGTCGAGTACCTCTGGAAGAAGGCGTACAAACCTACGCAATGGATTCTAGAGCATGATAACGCATGGTTAATGGCAAAACTCCGTGCACCTAAAAAAGTTGCAGTTACGGTCGAAAAGTCTGTCGACTCAAGAGACGGCGCGTATGCGGCCCTTATCGAAGCGGGCGTAGATGAGCTATATAAAGTTACGAAAGATCCGAAGAGAGTGAACATTCGGAATTTGCAATCGCTACTCCCAGGTTCGTTACCTCATGAGCTGGATCTACGCAAGCAGAGGTTCCCCCTTACTTATCAACAGATAAAGATTCATCAAGAGTCAGTATGGCATTTCCGTCTAAGAACTTTGGTATGGACTGTCTCTGAACTCATCCGGATGAAGCTCCCGGTGAATTACTCGACGGTAAGATTGACTTCAGCGGTAGCAAGCAAGGTTTTCCTGGTATTTTCCAGTTTCTTCGAGTGGGATCTGACAAGCCTGGAAAAAACCGGAGTCGACGCGGAGGCCTTGCTCAGATCTACCGGCGTATCGAGGAATTGGGAGGGGCCACCGGTTCCAATAAGCTTTTGAGGTCATCTGTGTTCCGTCAGCGTCTGCCATCCTTTGGTGATAACAAAAATGCCATCTGGCTTGAAAGCGTAAACGCGGAGTAGGGTTCACCTTTCACATTAGTAACCTTCGCGGCAGCTTTCTGAAAGCTTTCACTTGTTACTCTTTAACTCAGAAAATTGAGCTTAGGAGAAAATCATGAAAGCAATGACAGCAGTGAAAGCGTTTTGCGCCGCTTCGATTTTGACCTTATCTTCATTAGCCATGGCTGAAGGAGGCGGTGACCGCGTGTATGGTCGGATGATGCAAGAAAACCAACAGGCGATGGAGCAATATGCCTTAAGAAATGGTAAGGCCGTCCCTGAAGTTGTTCATTATGAATATGGTATGAACCTCGATATTCAGAAGGTGGTCAGTGTCACACAGGCCAACAAAAACTGTAGTGTTGCGCCTTCGCGCATGACCTATGAAGATTCGGCGGGCAAGCTTAATACCGTGGAATACAAGATTATGGGTACCGACTGCCCACATGGAAGTTAGCCCCTTAAGGTCATGTCTACATCAGATCATTCATTTACGCTTTTTAAGCATGCTTGCTGGTCGCTGACATAGAAGTAATTTTCAGGTCACGCTGGAGTTATCTTTTGTATGAAATTATGTCTGCCGGCACGTAGAGGGAATTCCTATGTGCCGGTGGCTTTTTATAATGATAAAAATATTTCATAAAGAAACTCTGCCAAGCTAAAGCCTGGAGTGTTAAATGAACAATAAAAGCTTTTATGGTCTTTCTCTCATTGCCCTTGGCATGAGCATGGGGCAAGTTGCAGTGGCTGTTGAGCCAAAACCTGAGGGATTCATTGAGGGAAGCACCTTTAGCCTTCTCAATCGTAATCTCTATTTCAATCGTGACTATCGAAAGGGCCAGTCAAGTCCTACAGGCAATGGCTACGCTGAAGAATGGGCTCATGGGATTATTGGACGTTTTGATTCGGGCTTTACCCAAGGCACCGTCGGATTCGGCATTGATGCATTTGCAATGGTAGGACTCAAGCTTGATTCGGGTGATGGGCGCTCGGGGACTCGAAGCTCAGTGGATGTCATGCCCTACAACAGCAAAGGCCAACCTGAAGACTCTTACTCAAAAGTAGGCGGAGCCGCGAAGGCTCGCTTTATGGATACGGTGGTCAAAGTAGGAGACGTATTTCCATCCACACCTGTCGTGGCGTATGGCGATTCTCGACTGCTGCCAGAGAGCTTTAGGGGGGCAACGTTCACCAATACCAGCATTAAAGACCTGACCATTCAGGGGGGCCGGCTGCATGCGATGAGCCAACCCAATTCGAGCAGCATGCGTGACGGCTTTTCGACTTTCTATGCCGGTGCTGTTGATGCTCCGTGGATTGCTTACCTTGGGGGCGATTACACCGTTAATGAGCATGTTGGTGTGAGTCTTTACGCCAGCCAATTTAAGGATGTTTGGAATCAGTATTACGCAGGCACTTCCTTGAGCTACCCGCTCTCAGAGAGCGTCGCGTTGATCGGTGGATTTAATTATTACCGCGCGGTCGACGAGGGTAAAAAACTCCTAGACAGCTTTGATAACAATATCTGGAGTGGCAAAGCCGGGGTCAAATTCGGCGTCCACACGGTGACCGTTGGCTATCAGCGCAGCAACGGCAATGACGACTTTGATTACCTGCGCCAATCGGACTCGATTTTTCTGGATAACTCCATCCAGTACAGCGACTTCAACTCACCGAAAGAGCAATCCTTGCAGCTACGCTATGACCTGGATATGCAAGCTTTTGGCATTCCGGGCCTAAGCTTCATGACTCGCTACGCGAAGGGGTGGGACGCTGATTATTCCAACGCGAACAGCGTGTACATGCGTCGCGGAGCAGATGGAGCGCCCTTGCAAGACCAAAAGCGGTGGGAGCGAGACATTGAGGCTAAGTACATCATCCAGTCAGGCTCTCTGAAGGACATGTCACTGCGTGTTCGCCAAGCAACCACACGTGCTACCGATTTCGAATCTGATTTGGACGAGGTCCGACTGATTGTCGAGTACCCACTGCAACTACTTTAACGAGCAATAACCTGCGGCACCAATTGTTCGACTACCAGGTACACCCCGTCTCCTTGTTTCTCCTTTGGTTTGGGAGGCGGCTTAGGCGCCCTAGTGGCGCCTTTTTTTATGTGGATTGACATAAGGGCGGGACGTTCTGTTGTCAGTACCTGTGTTCGCCCCGCTAAACCTGCCATCTAGGATCTTTTGATCCGTTGACAGGCAACTCCATTCATAACTGAGACTGAAGGTGCAGAGTCATCGTCGATGTTCACTTCGACTGCGTGCGCATCGTTTAGTTGAGGGCGTTATAGCGTGGGGCTGAGGGGAACAGCAGGAGAGGCGGCCAACAGTAGCTCATTGTCTTGGCGTGTTGCTGAGCGCGAAATGGACAGTATTGTCCCGCTGCATGGCTATGTCGCTAACCATGCAGGGACAGGATTGAGGGGCTAGATTATTTTCCGGGGTATTCAGCAATGACCTGGTCTGCGCCTGCTTTGGACAAGCCGATGACCTTATAAGCGTCATGTTTCCCGTCCACTTCCATTCCTGGGGAGCCGGCCGGCATGCCTGGAACGGCAATCCCAAGCAGGTCATCACGTTTGCTTATCGCAATGATTTGCTCGGCGGGCACGTGACCTTCAACAAACTTTCCATTGATCATTGCTGTGTGGCAGGACGAGAGTCGTGGAGCAACACCGAGATCCTGCTTGACCGCGCTCATGTTGGTTTCTACATGATCAACGACGGTGAAGCCGTTAGCTTCAAGGTGCTTGATCCACTTCTTGCAGCATCCACAGTTAGCGTCACGATGGACGTCGATCGTCAACGACTCTGCTGCATGACCAGTTGAACTGATAAACAGAGCCGCAAATGCAGCGAGGCGAAGTGCCCGACCGGGACGAAGAAAGTTATTTCGCATGGGTATGTTCCTTCCCATCAGCGTGGGTATGAGTTTTTGGCTGAGTGGCCGGAGTTGCAGGGGCGTCATGTGAAGCCTCCACAGCTTGAGGATGGGCGTGTTCGGTACTTTCATCCTGAGAAGGCGCTGCGGCCGCCTCATGGGCATGAGCGCTGTTTTTCTCGCCATGATGGTCGCCTGCCTCGGCTATCTCTTCGGCTGCACCCGCATCATGATGCCCCGCGATAGCCCCTTTTTGGCCCTCATGCTGGCCTTCATGGTTATGCATTTTGCTCTCGCCGCCACCGTGTTGATGACCACCGCTGCTGGTTGCTAGAGCTTTGTATTGCTCTGCATCCAATGAAGGCAATTGCTGGAGAAAAGCGACCATTCCCCATATGTAGGGATCGGCCATGCTTTTACCCCAAGCGGGCATGCCTGTGGATTTGATTCCATGCTTGATGATCCAGAAAGCTGCGGCAGGGTTTCCATCAACGCCCAGTTTTGAAAGATTTGGAGGTGCAGGGTAAAGGCTATTGCTTAACTCGGTTCCTGCAATACCCGGAGCCAGATGGCAACCGATGCACATAGAGTTGTAGTTGCCAGCACCTGCGCGGATGAGAGCTTCTTCGCTCAGGTCGGGGACTTTAATGTCGCGTGAGCGCACTTCGATCGAGCGGTCCCGAGCGGTGGAAAGTAGGGCTAAAACGGGATCGGAATGTGGTTCATCCGCCCCAACATTGATCACACCAAAATAAACCACGCCGGCACCTGTTATTGCGGCAACCACCCCGGCAGCAGTCAATGTTTTCAATGTTCTTTTCATGTCAGGCTCTTAAAACCACATCCGAATACCGGCGACAAATCGCGCCTCGTTCGCATCCTCCCCTTCATCGCTGGCCAGGTCTGCCGTATTGCCGTAGGAGCGGCTCCAGCTAACCCCGATGTAAGGGGCAAATTGGCGAACAATCTCATAACGCAATCGGAGCCCTACTTCGGTGTTTGCCAATCCAGACCCAATGCCGCGCTGAGGATCATTTTTTCCGTAAAAATTGGCTTCGGCCGTCGGCTGCAAGATCAGGCGATTGGTCAGCAGAATGTCATAGTCGCCTTCCAATCGAGCAGCGGTTTGACCGTTCTCACCGATGTAGGCAGTCGCTTCGGCCTCGAAGTTATAGAGGGCCATGCCCTGAATGCCAAGTGCGGCCCAGGTTTGAGGAGACCCTGGTTTGAAATCTTGTCGTACACCGGTGACGACGTCCCACCATGGTCCGATGGAGTGCCCCCAGAGCGCGGATAATTCAGCGCTCTCCGTCACGCCATTGGTACGTTCGCCTTCCGAGCGCAACCACAGTCGATCAACGTCACCGCCGATCCATCCTTTTGCATCCCAGGCCAATGCACTACCGTTGTCAGCATCCTGGTACTCAAATTTATCCAGTAGCATGAAGGAGTTGAGTTTTTTGTCGTGGACACCATGACCAGCGACATCTGGAAAGGCGGCTGCACGGTCGGCGTCGGTAAGTACGGGGACTGGGGTTCGACTGGTCGCAGTCGCCCCTCCATCCATACTTTCCATTCCGTCCATTTGCCCGTCATCCATATTCATCTTGCTGTGATCCATTGCCGCCATCTTGCTATGGTCCATAGCTCCCATTGAGCCGTGGTCCATCTTGGAGTGATCCATCTCTTCAGCGGCGTGAACCACGACAAAGAAAGCAGGACTGGTAGAGACTGCCAGTGCTATCAACGTTGGGCATAAAAACTTACTGGTCATGATCTCAATCTGCCTTTTTGGTTTTTTGGTCATGATCCATCGACTCATGGCTCATCTTGCTGTGATCCATTGATCCGTGATCGGGCTTTGATTCGTTTGTCGCAGTTGCAGGCTTGCTCGTTGCTTCCGCAGGAGTAGCAGGTGAATGAACACTACTATCTTCGACTGCCAGCGCCACGGACGAGAGTCCACCCATCAAGCCGACGGCAAAGAGGCAACCGACCAGCGATTTACGATTTAGGGACTGTCCGAGTAAGCGGCTCATGCGTTCGAGCAGTTCATCTTGGACTCGCTCAAGATCAAAGGACTCGGGGTCGGCATCAAATTGGCCCAGGGTGTCGAGCCAAAACTCGGGGAACGCAATGGCGTCAGTCGGATAACGATTCCAGGTTTGTTCAGCCTGGCTACGCAGAGCGATCACGCGTTCAATTTTGGGTTTACCCAATCCGGCATACAGGGTATGTGGGATGGCGGGCAGTAGGTATTCGAGGGTGTCGAGCATCCGGCTGATGTGTGACTGTGAAATGGGGTAGCCCCCAGCGGCAAGACGTCGCGCCAGCTCGCGTTGCGAGAGCGTTGCTCCATCTGATTCGAGCATGGTTTTGAGTTTGGCTACTGCCAGAGCACGTTCGATGAAAGTGAGTTGGCCGTGCAGATCGCTTTCGGCCAGATGGCCGAGTAGGGTGGTGACTTCATTGCTCCAGGGCCGGAACAGGCAATGAATGCGAAAGAAGCGCTCGTCGCGGGTTTCCTGCCACAGCTCGCCGAGAATCGCCAATCGCGTATTACCGCCGTTGCGGATGATGAAATAGGTTTCACCCGGGCGGCGGGTAATCGGCGGTGGTTGATCCAGCCCGCGTTCACGGATCGAGGCTTTTATATCGTCATAAAGCGGATTGCGGATGAAGCGTGGGTTGTGCTCGTAGGGCCGCAACTGCTCCAGCGTGACCAGCATAGGGGTGTCGATGACTGGATCGGATAGTCGCTCCAGTTCTGGACCCCGAGGAAAATGGTCCTGGTGCAGTTTGTCGGTGATCTCCTCCTGACTGAGCTTCTTCATTTGAACAGCCTCAGTTAACGCCGGTTACGCAAATGGTCACCGACCTCAAACTTAACGATCTCGGCTGTTCCCGAACCTTCGAAATACCGAGACAGTTTCGCGAGAAACCAACCCATGGCCGAGCGCCCACGCTGCAGGCGAAAGACCACAGTGCAGTACTCTTCACTAGGTGGATGATCTTGCCGAATGGATGGCTGAACGATGATGGGAAACTGATCCAACATCCAAAGACTCCTCGCCAAACGCTGTTGGCCTCAAGGTTGAACAAACAAAATACCGTCTTCGGAATTCGCCTTATCGAACCTCTGCGTATCTACTCAACCTAGAAATCGCTTCGCGCCATTCCGGAAACAACTCAATAGCCAGCGCTTGCATGGTTTCCAATGCTGAGGACGAGCGTCGTTCACGTGACTGGCGAGTCTCGATACGGTGGGCTGGTAGACCAAGGGAGGCGGCATTGAGATAAGCCACTCGGTCTGGAACTACGGTGTCTAGAACTGAGATGTTGGTCACCTTAGCGAAGCTTTCACGCAGGCCATTGATGATCATCCGGCTGTCTACCCGATTGGCGTTCACTTGGTTAAGCAATAGCCGCAAGGGTGGCGGCGAAATGCCCAGGTGACTAAACGGTTCGAGCTCACTGAGCAGCTTCAAGGTACCGCGGCGCAGTTCGCGGGCCGCGAGCATTTCCGGAGTGATAGGGGAAAGGGCGAGATCGGAGGCTAATAGGGCCACCTCCAGCAGGACGCTGCGTGCACCCTGCGTGTCGATCAACAGCAGGTCATAATGGGGGCGCAATATACTTAACAGATTGCGCAGCCGCAGCCGTCCATCCGGGGCGTGTATTAACAGTGAGCCAAGTCGGCCTTGGTCATCGTTGGATAGGATCAGGTCAAGTCCTGTAATCACTGTCTTGGAAATGAACTGCGCAGGGGTTGTTAAGTTGAATGCGATGAACTCGTACGCACCCACATCAGCCTTCTGACTCAAGGCGTAATAGCTGGAGAGGGTGGGTTGGCTATCCAGATCGAGTAGCAGAACACGCAGACCCGCATCTGCCAATAGACCGCCAAGGTTGGCGGCTATTGTGGTTTTGCCTACCCCACCTTTGGTGGAGACCACCGAAATCACACGCATGGCATCAGGCCAGTTTATCTAAGCGTTCAACGACCCACTGCTCAATCTCCAGCGAGTCCCAGCCGACCGCACGCATGCCAATGCGTCTAGCCTGAGGAAATTTACCTTCCTTCATCAAGTTGTAGATGTGGGCACGCTTGAAACCGGTTTTACGCTCTACCTCGTCGCGCCGCATGATATGACGTTCGATTTGTTTTGGCGTCGCAGCAACGGTGGGGGAGGATTGATGGGACATGGTGGTCACTCCTAGAGCCAGATGGCGTTGGGTGGGAAGTGACCTGGATTCAATACCAAAAAACACTGCCGGTCATTGCAATGCAACGTCGGTGATTGCGGTGCAACCCTCATCTTTTGGCTTGGGCGAGACTACGTTTTGCGGCCGCAAATTTCTCATCCAACGATCGCTTGCTCAGCCCTGGTACTCCGTCGTAATACGCGGTTATGGAGTCGACGATGGAAGCCTGGCTATCGAATATAGAGTGCTTTCTTCCTGTTGAGGACGATCCCAGTATGGTATTTACCAGCGCTCCAATTACATTCAGGTAGCTCGCTTTGCTTTGGTTACTGACCTGCTCTTTGTTTTCGGCAAGCACGCGCAGATTCTCGCGCTCCAGCCCAGCTGCTTTGAGCTCATCGATCAGCGTTTGGAGGTGTTTCTCGGTTGCCTTTAACTGCACCTGTAAGGCGTCCCGATCTGCTTGTAATATCAAGTAGGTGCTGTAATGGATCGCAACCTGATCGGCGGCAACTGGGCTGAAAAGGAAGGTGGGGCGCTGATCTGGATGGTAGTGAAACATCCACCGCTTTAAATCCGAATGCCTGACAGTCAGTAATTTAATATCGACGGGAGTACCTGGTGCAACCGTAGTTCCCAGAGCTCCGTAAGGTAGTTCGTGGTTTCGAATGGCATCCAGAATTTTTTCTGTGTTGATGTGCAAGCATGGCCATTGTGGAAAACCGTGGATAATTTGCCCTGGGCTGTCCCATGTTGACTCCAGAATCTGAGCCTCATGAGCAATAAGATCGCACCAGCGTATTGCTGCTTCGATGGGACTATAGAACAGCTTTTCAATCGAGCGGAAGCTATTGAGATCGTACATAGAGGTAGCCCTGTTATCAAAGGGCAGACCCGCTAGGTAACGTCTAAAGATCCAACATTTGATCTAGGCTTCCATGCGGTTGCTGTCCTATATTCCCTGATAAGTCACAATTTCTGTCGTCCTGATGCGTTTTTTCAGGCGGTATGTGAGGGGTGGCTATTCTAAGAATGCCGAGCCGTTCCCCTCACAGGACGGTTAGGACATCGCAAAACAAAACTAAGGATGGACACGATATCGCAACTATTTTTACCTCTCAGCTGTCTCTCCTGCTGGCTGGAGCCCTCATCAACTCCATCCACCGTCATAACTATTTTCGAGGCGCTGATGCAGGTGCCGGCCTTGTTCAACGTCCAATATTTCGGAGACCATCAGACCACACAGGAACCCTCGCATTTGATGATATGTGTTCACCGCTCCCGCATGATTGAGGGCCTTCCAGCGATATGCTTCGACCTGAGGTCGTAAAAGGGGCAGCTCTTCTCTATCGTCCACCAACTGGCACAAGTCATCAAAAAACTGGTTGGCGGCCGCGATGGCGGCGATGACTTGTAGGGACTCATACATAAATCGACCTCCTTCCCGTTGCTACCTGCCTGGAACGGAAAACTGACGATAATGCGGACCTCGCCATCTATGTAGCTTAGAGCGCAGCCGTGATCTGCAGCTGCGTATCACTATCACCACTATGCGTTTCTGACATCGCTTTATCTCCGTGCCCAAGGCCTTTTTTTTGGATGGTAGACGGGTATGCATCGTTAGGTCTCACATTCGTTTTAGAAGATACGCGCTTCCTGCTAACAACTGACTTAAACGAACCCGCTCGCTTGATGTACTGCCTAGCATGGCTAGTGAGTGGCCCGTAGACGGTACTGGCGTTCAATGGGGGTTAGGTGAAGATCCTTCTTCTGATAGGTGCTAGCTAGGTCATGAAATCTACGATCCAGCACTAAAGTTGCCGACAGGGCTTGGCAGCCCAGGCCTAAGGCGACAACTGCAGGAGAAAAACGCCATAGCCCCAAAGGAGAAAATGTCTATGGCGGACGGCCACTTGCCTAATAAATAGGATTACTCCTATTTATTAGGCAAGTGGCCGCTAAAACGGTTTTTTACTACTTGTGCCTCTAGCTTGTCATCTATTTATCAAGATTGTATGAAGAGTCTATCAATTTCTTATCAATGGCCGGATATTCAGAGACTTAGATGATGAGTGGTCGATCAATCTGTAGTGATATTCAAATGCGACCCTTTGGCAGATAAGACTTGGACTACTGATCGCTGGCCGTTATGTCTGCACTTAGTTGCTTGACACGGACTGGGACCTTAAGCATGTACCCCAGTCTCATTAGGCGAAATCTATATTCGAATAGCGTGGAGGCTATCCACAGCTCTCTGAGCCTGAGAGCTGTTGCTCCAGCGCAGCCATTCGCCATGCCGCCGCAACAGTTATTAGTACGGCTGCTTCGGTCTATTTTTGATATATCATTATGAATCAATTGGTTGGAGTGTTTTTTGGCGAGAACAGTATTTTTTTTATAAAAATTGACGTCTTAACGAAAAATTCACAATAACTCGACCGTTTATTAATGGGCTCGGCCTAATTTGAGAGGCCATGATAATAAAAAAGGTGCTGTGATGGCCCAAACGTCCACGTTCGAGCGCTCGCTTATCCTCAGCAAGCTTGAATTGTATGCCGAGCGGCTTGCTGAGCTAGCGTTCAATCTTAAACGCTCAGGCCATCCCCATGATGCCGTGAAGCTTATGGTCGAGGTGGAGCAGTTGATCAACGTAATAGATCGCCTAAAGGCAATAGATATTGATTAATCTGTGATTAGCGCCCGGTTTTGAGCTCATCGTTCTGAGCAAGGTGAACATCCTAGGTCTCGCTGGATAGGCCTTTTTGTCGCAGAGGCCCGCCATCAGGTCGGAGATAGACAAGTCAACGTGCATCGGATCCGAATGCAGCGGGTAATCCACACTCAGTATCTCGACTCCGCGAATTGATCGGCATCGGCCTGATCCAGCCCTGGAGCGATGTGGGGAGTTGTAGGACACACTGTAGCTGTTTAAGCTCTACACTTACTTGGTCAGGCTTCGGGCCTTAGCAGGGCGTACCAGCGTGAGTCACTCTAACCCGCGTTCGCAGGAACTGTGCGCAGAATGCTTTAGCAAGGCACTAAATATACGGCGGCCCTATTATTCAAAGAACACATGCGCTGTTGTTGGTCTTCCGGTTGCGAAGTGGCTGTAGCTGGCGGGTGTAAGGCTTCCTCTGCTTGAAGTCTATTCTGCTGTAGCTGAGTGGCCGCAAGCTTTTGTCTCAGCGGTTGTAGGGCTCTAGGACTGTTAGGCGAAATCTTCTCCAATTCGGCATCAGTTTCCAAAACAGATGGCCGAAAAATCCCCATGGTGACCAATTGCCGATCCTGCTCAAGCGTGCTCATGGGTTTGCGAGCGAGAGTGTCAGAGTTGTTACGGCGCATCCGCCCTAAATGCCCACGGCAGACAAAACCATCACGAATTTTCTTGTGGTGCTCATGTGATTTCTCCCTTCACAGTCTTTGCCCAATGGAACGCAACGCTACGACAGAGGGGAAAGCTCGTCTAGCGCCGCTCATGCAGTTCAATCTGCGCTGAAGTGGCGTGAAGAGCGTCCGATCGGTTGCAATAGCGCCGGCGTTTCGTCGGAGCATTACTTCCAATGGTAATCATCCGTACTCTCGCTCAAGGCTGGGCCCGTCGGCGAGACATCGGTCACATCGAAAAATGGTTGCGACCGACGCCCGGTATCGCCCAGCGCCGGGAAGGCGTCCTCAGTCGGACGCTTCCATGTCTAAACGTGCTGTTCTTTCTCCTTGTTGGTGATCCGCTCCCCGATGGCGCCCGCGAAAAGCAGGTCATACAACACTGGGATCAACCCTAATGTAACTAAGGTGCCGAGTGCCAAACCACCAATTAGCGTGATCGCCATGCCTGTCCACAAAGGGCCGGCAAACATCATCAACGGGATCAGTCCGACAATGCAGGTCAGTTTGGTCATCAAGATAGGCCTTAGCCGTTCTACTGCTGCCGTCAGGACAGCATCGTGACGGGATTGGCCTTCGGCGACACCCACCTCGATTCGCTCAAGCAGCAGCACCGCGTTATTCACAATGATCCCTGCCAAGGACAGCAATCCAAATGTGGCCATAAATCCAAACGGATAGCCGGTCACCACCAATGCCAGCGCGGCGCCAATCAGTACAAATGGGATACTGGCAACGATGATCAGCAGTTTTCGGAACGAGTTGAATTGCCAGACGAACAGTAACAACATCGACAATACGGCAACTGGCATATATTGCACTAACGACTCATTGGCCTCAGCGGACTCCTCCATCTCCCCGCCGATTTCCATATGATACCCAGGTGGAAGTTTAAACTCTGCCACCTTAGGTGCAATCTGCGCGACTAGGGTCGCCGCCGTCAGTTCGGGATTACGGCCTGAGATGGTAATGGTCCGGTTTAAGTTCCGACGCTGAATCGCAGAGGGCTCCGAACTGAGTGTCACCTGCGCTACAGCCGCCAGCGGAACCGGCGAGCCGTTCGCTTGCGGGTAGATCAATGTGCTACCCACGTCTTCAGCTTGGTCACGCTCAGTCATCGACCCACGCAGCATGATAGGCACTGTCGTGTCATCGTCATGGATCTGAGACACCTGTGCGCCTGAGTATCGAGTCTGTAACGCTTGAGCGACATCGGCGCTAGTCACGCCAGCGCGTCGGGCGCGCACCTGGTCAACCACCACTTCGTAACGTGAGATTCGAGCATCCCAATCGTCCTGCACGTTGACCGTGCCTGGCAGACCATGCAAAGCCTTAGCTATATGGTCGGCCGCTGCACGTAATACGGTCTCGTCCGGTCCGCTGATACGATAGACCGCTTTTCCAGACTCGGTGGTGCCCAGCGAAAATCGTTTTGGCTCAGCACGCACTTGCGGGTACGCCTCAAGCATATGGTTGCGCACACGAGCGATCACCGCATCCATGTCGCTGCCTTGGCGCACACTGATGGTGAAGTAGCCGGCGTTCGTCGCAGGCAGCGGTGGATTTAATCCCAGTACGATGCGTGGGCCACCGTCTGAGACGTAGCCGATGCTGTCGACAATTTCTGGATTTTCCTGGTCATTCGCTAGCCAGTTGCTGATGTCCTTGACGGTCTGCAGTGTCTGACGAGAATCGGTACCCGGTTCTAGCGTCAATGGCATCTGAAATTGCAGCCGATCTGATTCAGGCAAAAAACTGTAGGGGAGGGACGCGAGTACCGCAACGGCTCCAGTCAGCATAACCAGCATCACGGCAATGAACATCAGTTTATGGAGCATAAGCGCTTGGATAACGCGTCGATAGCCCCGATACAGTTTTGAATCGTAGGCTGCCTGATTATTGTCTGCTGGGGCGTGAGCTTTGGCAAAGTAAAGGCATAACAAGGGTGTCACCGTCAGGCTCAATACCCACGACCCCAGCAGCGTTACAGCGAGCACTATCGGAAGTGATCTCAAGTACTCATTTGTGCTGGTCTGCCCTAGGAAAAAAGGTGAAAACGCCAACACAATAACCAAAGATGAAGTCAATAGGGGAATCGCTAGCGTACGCCCTGCCTCTATGCAAGCAGAGCGACGTTCCTCTCCGGCCTGAAGACGTCGTTCGATGTCTTCGGCAATCACAATGCCATTATCCACCAGAAGTCCCAGGGCGATGATGATCGCTGCGATGGACACCGTTTGCAGTTCGACCTTCAGCGCGCTCATGACAATTAATGACCCGAGAATGGTTAGCGGCACGATTGCCCCCACCACAAGCCCGGTGCGCCAGCCCAGAAACAACATCACCACAGCCATCACGATAATGACCGTCTCGGCCATCACGCTATTCATCTTGCCCATTTCACGCTGAACCACGTCGGCCTGGAAGGTCACGACGTGTTGGGAAAAACCGGCCGGTAGTTGTTTGGCGATTTCGTTCAATCGTTGGCGTAATTGGAGGCCGAAAGCTGCGATGTTCTGGCCGGATGCCATCGAAACGGCAAGTACGACGGCCGGTTGCCCCTCATAAATTGCCGCCGTTTCCGGCGGATCGGCTGGCATCAAACGAACGTCTGCCAATTCACCCAACGCCACAACTGTTGTGTCATTGCCCCTCGGTGCGGAGATCAGAAAGCGACGCAGGTCGTCCTGAGTTCGCATCTCACCGGTAGTCATCACGGTGAAAGCTGATCCGGAAACAGAGGGCAGTCCTCCAGGCGTCACAACGTTTTGAGTACGCAGTTGCTCCAGTACAGCATTGGGACTCAGCCCGAGGCCAGCCAGGCGCTGGCGGTCAAATTCCAGGTAGATGCGTTCTTCTTGCAAGCCGTATATAGAGACACGTTCAACGCCTGGCAATGCGTAGAGCTGCTCACGAGTATTTTTAAGTTGCTCGCGTATTTCGCTCATGCTGAAGCCGGGCGCGGTAACTGCGACGGACGCCACGGCCACGCGGCCGAAATCATCATCAACAAACGGCCCCAGGCTGCCCTGCGGGTACCCTGCAGCTGCCTCGTTCGCCTTAGCGCGTACACGCTGCCATAGCGCACTAAGGTCTTTGACCTGGTCGTAGGCAGTGATCTGAATCATCGCGCTTCCGGGGCGCACGGTTGTGATGATCTTTTTGATGCCCGCCAGTTCACGTAACTTTTCTTCGGTCGGTCTGGCGAGCAAATTTTCTATGCGCTCTGCCGGCATACCCGGAAAATAAATTGCAACGAGCGCGTCACGAATGGTGATCGTTGGCTCTTCTTGGGAGGGAAACCGCAGAAACGTCAATACCCCGCCTATCAAAATTAGCAGTGCGGTAAATAAGGTCAGCCGGCTCGCGCCGAGTGCGCTTCGAGTCAGGTTCATAAGGCTTTGTCTCGGCCAATGTGTGTGGCGGGTTGATACAGACGTACCGCCTGACCATCAACCAGGAATGCAGCGCCTGCGACCACGACGGTTTCGCCGACGGCAATGCCGTCATGTACGAGTATTCGACCGTTTTCCACCGTTTCGGGGGTGATCTCGCGACGGCTGACCTTGCCAGTGCCTGCGTCGTACACAAAGACACTTGCTTGTTTGCTATTTGTTTGCGGGATAAGTGCTGTCACCGGCACAGAAGGCGCACGCGCTTGCGTTATTGGCAACGTAATTAGCACCGTCTCGCCGCTGCGCAGTTCGCTGCTTGGTTCGACTGGACGGAATATGGCTTGAACCAGCGCGCCATTCTCCAGGCGGCTGGACAGGCTTTCCAATCGGATGGAGATGGCGTGCGCAGGGTTTGCGTTTGTATAGGCCGATGCGACATCTCCTGGCTTGAGTGTAGTGACCAACGCCGCAGGAAGCATGCCGACGACTTCAGCCTTCTCGGCGCCCTCAATCTGAAGCACGCTTTGTCCTGCTGTCACATCTACGAAAGGTTGAACTGAACGAGCGACGATGCGTCCATTAAATGGCGACACAATGGCGCTGGTGCGCACGGCTCGACTGGCCAGCGCTTCTGTAGCCTTTGCGCTGTCCAACTGCTCTTTGGCACTCAGGTAGGCTGCGCGAGCAGCGGCGAGGGTCGCGGGTGAGATCACCCGATCATCAAACAATGCTTGTTGCTGGCGGAAATTCAGCTCTCGTTCGGCTTTTTGCGCGTTGGCGGCGCTCACGTCCGCACGCGCCTGTTGTAGTTTGAGTTGTGCAGGCTCTGGATCAAGCCGTGCAAGTGTTTGTCCGCGCCGAACCGTATCGCCGACATCCACGGCAATGGAGGCTATACGGCCTGAACCTTCAAAGCTCAGATCAGCGCGTTGTTCAATCCGAATCCTGCCCGTGATAGGAAGGCGATTGCCCTGGCTATCACGTACGGTTTCAACCTTCACCGAACGGGGTGGGGTTTGTGGGGGCGGCGTTGAACTGCCGCATCCCGCAATTAGACTTAACATCATTAGTAACGGTACAAAAGGCGCGCGAGGGGCATGGATCACGACATGTATTCCCGATGTTTGATAGTTAAGCGACCGCCGTCTAGCGGGGTCAGAACGTATAACTGATGGAGGTAACGGCGCTCAGTGCGCCTTTGCGTTCGATCAGAGGGCTGTCCTCAACTTTTCCGCCCAATTCCGATGCGGTTACCAGCACATACGTTGACCAGTTTTCGTCAAATTTATGAGTCCAGTTCGCGTTCAGAGAGTACTGATTCAGGCCGCCTCCAGGGGTAAATGAGGTAAACCTCGATTGCTGAGATTGCTGACCAGTTACGCCGAAGTAGGCCTGGTTGTAGCGATGATCAGCAGCTCGGACGTCAAGCCCAAGCACAATGATGTCTCTTGACTGGTTCAATACCGTCGCTTCGAGCCCGGCGCGATAGCGTGTGCCCCTTTCTCCGCCATCCAGCGCAAATTCAGCTTCGCCATTGACCGAGAGCCACGGCGTCAATTGCTGACTTAGATACAGAATACTGGTGGCTGTGCTGTCGACCTCGCCCATGCCTGAGAGTCGGTTAGCCCCAGGTCTGAAGTCGCTATTGCGATCATCCCTGCCAGCGTCGTAGAAAAATGACTGACTGATGTAGAAGCCGGAAGGCGACTGCCATTGCAAGCCTAGCCCTCGATAGGTATCAACAAAAAAAATGCCACGGCTTAGCGAGAGAACCGGAACCGGTACACTCCGGTAATCCTTTGAGCCCATGTAGCGGGGCCCACCAGCAACACCGACACCGACGCTGGCTTGAGTTTCGCCCCCAAAGATGCTGTCGGTGATTGCAGCTGTTTCAGCCTGCGCCTGAAGAGCCAGCGGCAAGGACATCACCGAACCGTAGAACACTTGGGCAACAGAGCGTCGTAATGCGTATGCAGAAAGTTTTTTCATGATTTTTTTCCTAACGTTGCTGGAGCGTTCATGCTTACGCCATAGAAGGCGTGGAAAAGGGCGATACGATTGAGGGCTAAGTCCCGTTGCGCGAAAATACCGTCGATGCGGGTTCGGTGGAGCCGCAGGCGTGCCGACAACAGCCGCGGTTGGTCCTCCCATCCTGCGTCGAAGCGCGCAGTCGCTCGCCGAACACGTTCATCCTCTATGATCCCCAGTCCACGCTCGCTGCGCACTCGTTCAATCAGCGCGTTGCGGGCTGTGAGCACATCGGATACTTCTCGGAACGCTGATTGCACGGTTCTTTCGTAGTCGGCCACAGCCGCCTGTTTACGTAGCTGTGCCAGATCGAGATTGGCGCTGTTACGGCCATGATTGAAAATGGGCAGCGTGATTTGAGGAATGAAGGTCCAAACGCGGCCACCTGCATCGAATAGGTTTCCCAGACCATCGCTGGCAGTACCCAATGAGGTACTCAACGTAACTGATGGAAAGAACGCGGCTCTGGCTGCGCCGATGTCAGCATTGGAGGCCCGTAGCTGCTCCTCTGCCTGAAGGATGTCGGGACGTTCAAGCAGTACCTCAGAGGGCAAAGAATTCAACCAGTCGAGCGACTCATTCGGGTTGGCCAATTCTTCGACCTTGCCCGCAGGGGACGCGCCGGCGTAGCCAGTCAGCAACTGCAGCGCATTTCGTGCGGCAGCCGCGTCGGTTTGAGCCTGCTGCATGGTTGTGTGTGAGTGTTCGGTGTCGCTGCGTTGCAGGTTCACTTCATCTTCAGATAATGTCCCAACGTCTTGTTGGCGTTTGGCCAGATTGAGCAGGGTCAGCGTATCGAGATATGCGTTTTGCAGTTGTTGCGCTTGAGCCGCTGCTGCGCGGTCAATGACATAGGCACGTAGAACTTCTGAAATCAGAGCACCGCGAAACGCGCGTTGTCCTTGAGCACTGGCCAGATACCGATGCCTGGATGCGTCGGAAAGACTGCGAACCCTGCCAAAGAAATCCAGCTCGAAATCCGATGTACCAATGGTCGCAGCACTCAATTTCTGTCCGTAGCGAGCGTCGAGGCTGGGATCATTGAATTTCTGCCGGAAGCGTTGGACTGAGGCGTTCACGCTGGGTAACTGCTGTGCACGATCAATTCGATTTAGCGCGCGTGCTTGTTCGACCTGGAGCGTTGCGACTTTAAAGTCACGATTGTTAGCCAAAGCACGTTCGACGAGCGGGACAAGATCATCGCTTGTCGAAAACGCCGTAAGAAAAAGGTGTTCCTGGGGAGAGAGCGGCTCCGATCGTCCTTCCGGAACCTTCGAAGTGGGAACAGTCGAGCTGTCAAATCGTGCTGGAATCGGTGCTTCAGGTCGCTGGTACGTTGGTGCCAGTGAACAAGCAGATAGACTGATGACTACAGGGAGCAGCACCCCGAATACCAGTATCACACTGCGTCGGAAGAAACCGGTCTGATTCTCTGTTGGTAAGAAAGTAGCCATCAACTCAACCATTCGCTGTTATCTTGGAGTGAGATGGTGGCAGCAGACTTTCAAGAATCGTTGCGGAAATTATCAAGGTTTTATTAAGAGGCTCGTATGGTAGGTAAAAGAATACTGGTGGTTGAGGATGACGCCTTGAGTGCAAGTACGCTTGAGGCCTACCTTCGCCGAGACGGTTTTGAAGTGGCTATTGCTGAGGACGGTCTTCGGGGTGTTGAAATGCACTCACGCTGGAAACCGGATCTGGTGTTGCTGGATGTCATGCTGCCCAAGTTGAGCGGCACGGAAGTTCTTTCCGCTATTCGCCGTTTGGGTGACACGCCGGTCATTATGGTGACCGCAATCGGTGATGAGCCTGATAAGTTAGGTGCACTTCGCTATGGGGCGGATGACTACATAGTCAAGCCTTACAACCCGAAAGAAGTTGTCGCCAGAGTGGTCGCTGTGCTGCGCCGAACAGACTCCAGTCGTCTTATATCAAAAGATCAACTACGCGATGGTGCGCTGTTGGTGGATCTTCAAACATTTACCGCGCATGTTGAAGGTCCGGAGCAGGGCAGTGTTGTGTTGGACCTTACGCCTACGGAATTTAATATATTGGCGACGTTGCTGAGAGCTCCCTTCAAAGCATTTACCCGTGGTGAACTGTTGGAGGCGTGCTTACCAGAGAGCGGAGCTTTAGATCGAGTCATCGACGCGCATATCCATAATCTTCGTCGCAAGCTGGAGACCAATGGTGTCGCCAATGTTTTGGTTACCGTGCGGGCCGTCGGCTACCGGTTCCGGGGGGCGCAGTGAAATTACCGTTTTCGCGTAAACATCGCTCGACACTCTGGTACTGGGTCTGCTTGCGGATGAGTGCGCTCGCACTAGGTGTCATCTTCAGTATCGCCTTTGGAATGTGGCTACGATTTGCAATTTGGGATTACAGCACGACCCAGCAGATCCCCGCGACGATACGACCCGAACTCGAGGAGCTTCGCGCAGATCCGCATCACAATGAGGCTCGCTTATGGGAGCTATTCCAACGTTATTACGATGTACGTGACTTTCTCCCCGGTATCGCGAGCCGTGATTGGCTGTGGCTTGCCTCATTCATCATGATCTCAATTCCCGTGGTTATTTTAGGCGGGTTATTAGTCTCTCGCCCTCTGTCTCGGCAGTTTTCAGATGTGGCCCGTGCCGCTCGAAGGGTAGCGCAGGGCGATTTTTCGGTACGTGCGCCGAGCGTCCCAGGTGCCCCTGCCGAGATTATAAAACTGGCGAAAGACTTCAATAGAATGACTGCCAAGCTCGAGCAATACGAGCGTGAGATCCGGGTATCCAGTGCCGTACTTGCCCACGAGTTAAGGACACCTCTTAATGCAGCGGCAGGGCGTGTGCAAGGCATGCTGGATGAGGTCTTTCCCAGTGATCCGCAACAGTTGATGCTTGTCAAGGGCCAACTTGATCAGTTGAATCGGCTGGTGGGTGACCTGCATCTATTGTCTCTAGCCCGCGCGGGTCAGCTAGCGATGGAGAAAAGTCTATTTTCGGTGAGTTCGCTGGTGTCGGAGCGACTTGAGTGGGCATCACCTCAACTTGCTGTGGCTAATGTCATCACCCAGGTCGATGTTGGGCCTGAGTTAATGTTGCTGGCTGACAGAGATCGGCTTGGCCAAGTCCTTTCCATTTTGATCGATAATTTGATCCGCTACGCCGCACAGGGTCAGTGCTTAGAAATAAAGGTCAGTCAATGTGAAAGTGCGCTTCACCTGATTGTTGCCGATCGGGGACCTGGGGTGGAGGATGACCAGTTGACGCGTATATTCGACCGTTTCTGGCGAGCGGAAAGTTCTCGCGCCCGTCCTTTGGGAGGGACTGGGTTGGGCTTGTCAATTGCTTCCGCTATTTGTGACGCTCACGGCGGTTCTATCAGCGCATACAACCGTGAAGGGGGTGGGCTAGCCATTCGCATGTCAATTCCCTATGGCTGATTCAGGAGGAAGAGCATGTCGCTTGCTCACTGCTTGGATCAGCGATTAATCAAGCAACAGCAATGTGCCAATAGCATGCTTGAGATTGCCTAACCTTCCTGCTCGGTGAATTATTGAGGCTGTGACGAGTATAAGCGCGGCTCTCGAGTGCGTCCTGACAGCGCTGAAGGTGGGTAGCAGGATTCTCGGTCCTTGGCCGGCAAAGCGTACTCGAAGCGACGAAATCAGGATCCGATTAACGTCCGAATAGCATCTTGATCAAATCTTGATATTTTCCAAATCGTTTATTGAAAAACAGCGTGTAGCCTTGTTCCGAATGCTTAATGGTGTGCCGGCGTGGTTTATGTTGGTGTGCACTTTTTATTCAAGTCAGTGAGCATGTCTAAGTCCGCTTTCTGCGCTTGCGTATTAATCGAACTGACTGCCGGAACAACGTTTAGGAACACTCTTATGCATCAGTGTGATGACTGGATTATCTGTGAGCACTGCGATTCAGTCTTCGAATCCTTGCCGCTGAAGCCAGGTCAGACATCCATTTGCACGCGTTGCGATGGTGTGCTCCAGCAAGGTTCAGCGCTGACGATTGAGCAGTTGTTTGCAATCTCGATAGCCAGCGCGCTTTTGTTCGTATTTGCTAATGTTTTTCCCGTAATCGATATAAGTTTTCAGGGTGCGGGTAATCAAGCAACATTGTGGTCATCCGTATGGGCGCTTGCACGAGGAGATATTACGCCAATTGCCTTCGTAGCAGGTGTATGCATCATACTAGCCCCAGGGCTGCAAATTGGTCTCTTGTGCTGGTTACTTGGATTTGCCTACCAGGGTAGGCGTGCACCGGGGTTTAAGGGGTGTATGCGGCTTTTAGTGAAGTTGAAGCCCTGGAGCATGCTGGAAGTATGTCTGCTCGGTATTTTGGTCGCCATCATTAAACTAAGCGGGCTGTTAGATGTGCGCCCAGGTATGGGTCTGGTTGCATTAGTATTACTCTGTATTGTGAGCATCATTGTCACCAGCAAAAGTATGCAACGGCTATGGGATGAGGCAAAGGACGTATGACGATTCAACGTCCGCCAATTGCTTCAGAGTTGCAACTGGTTCTCTGTCACACCTGTAAGAAGGCAAGTTCCAGTGATGCATTAATTTGTTCGCGCTGTGGCGCGACATTGCATAGACGCAAACCCAATAGCCTTGTTAGAACCTGGTCACTTCTTATAACGGGCTTGCTATGTTATGTGCCCGCCAATTTGTTGCCGGTGATGCGCACCGATATTGTCGGTAATGGCCGCGAGAGTACGATCATGAGTGGTGTGCTCGAACTTTGGAAGGGCGGGGCATGGGACATCGCGGCGCTCATTTTTATAGCCAGCGTTGTAGTGCCCTGTATGAAGTTTCTGATTATGTTCGTGTTACTCATGAGCACCCAACGACGTAGCCGATGGCGCACCTTGGAGCGCGCTCGTCTCTATCGCGTCGTAGAGCGCATTGGCTACTGGTCGATGCTTGACGTGCTGGTCGTCGCTTTGCTTGCCGCACTGGTGCAGTTTCAAATGCTGAGCAATATCGAGCCACGAATTGGGATTGTTTTTTTCGGCCTTGTCGTGGTCTTCACCATGATGGCCTCTATGAGTTTCGATCCCCGTCTTATCTGGGATGCTGAGGTTGAAGATGTCTGATCAATTTAATGTCAAAACTCAACGAAAGCCTGAAGCGCCGGGTGTAAAGGATCGAAGTAAGGGGGTCTCGTTGGTTTGGTTACTACCCATAGTGGCGGCATTAATTGGCTTATCGATGGCGGCGCACAGCATCCTGTCAAAGGGGCCTGAAATAAAAGTGACCTTTCTCAGTGCTGAAGGCTTGGTTGCTGGAAAAACACAGGTCAAATACAAAAATGTTGTAATTGGGCAAGTCTCCGACATTACCTTGAGCGACGATCGTGACCACGCGGTGGCAACTATTCAGTTAGACCAAGCCGCCAAGGCGTTTACGGCTCAGGATTCACGTTTTTGGGTGGTTCGCCCTCGAATCGGCGCGCAAGGTATTTCAGGCGTGGATACGCTTTTGTCTGGCGCCTTCATCGGAGCTGACCCTGGCGAGTCCCATGACACTAGAATCGTTTTTAAGGGTTTGGAAAGTCCACCGCCAATTACCTATGGACAGAAAGGCAAGCGCTATACATTGAGTGCAGATGACCTTGGCTCATTGGATGTTGGTTCGCCTGTCTATTACCGTCGCATCGAAGTTGGACAGGTCGTTTCATATCAGTTATCCGCCGACGGTAAGGGCGTAGAAATCGAAATTTTCGTGACTGCTCCGAATGATGCCTTTATCACCACAGGCACTCGTTTCTGGAACGCCAGCGGTGTGGACGTCAGCTTTGGAGCGGATGGGCTGAAGGTTAATACTCAGTCAGTCGCCTCGATCGTGTCGGGCGGCATTGCGTTTATGGAGCCGCCCTATGGGAATGATGCGAAGGCAGCAGACGAGCGCGGCGCGTTTCCACTCTTTAAAGATCAGGCGACAGCTTTGGCACCGCCTGATGGTGAACCGTTTTTCATTCGTATGCATTTTGATCAGTCAATGCGCGGCTTGGCGATCAATGCCCCGGTGGAGTTTCTAGGGGTAAATATCGGCAAGGTGGTGTCAACCGATTTGGACTTCAACCGTTCGACTAATAACTTTGCAGTCGTGGTCGGTGCGGTCATTTATCCCCAGCGCTTGGGCCAGGCCTATGAACAAATACTGACAGCCTATGATGCTGGTCATGATGAAGATGGTAAAAAATCAGCCCAGCTGATATCGATCTTTGTCAAAGAGGGGCTGCGCGCTCAGGTCAAAACGGCAAACTTGCTGACGGGGCAGCTTTATGTCTCTTTTGATTTCGTCCCTCATGCCCAACCTGTACCTTTTAACCTTGCGGCCAGACCTATGGAAATGCCTACGATCCCCGGGAGTTTAGACAAGTTGCAGGATCAGGTGCAGCGGATTGTGGAAAAATTGAGCAAAATTCCGGTCGAACGTATTGCGGATAACCTCAATGCCAACTTGGTCGAAATGCGTAAGACGTTGCAGCAAGTTAACGGGCAAGTCCTTCCGCAAATGCGGGATGCTTTGGGGCAGACTCAAAAGACACTGTCGGTAGTCAATGAAAGTTTTGCTGAAGACTCACCACAGCGCCAGCAATTTGGCCAAGTCATGGATGAAGTCCAGCGTTCCGCTCGATCAGTGCGCGTACTCAGTGATCTTTTGAGCCGACACCCCGAAGCGCTGATTCGCGGCAGAGTAAAGGAAGGCGAACCCGATAGCTTTCGTTCGAGTACGTCTGCCTCATCAGCTCAACCGGCGGAGTCTTCCAAGTGAACATACGTTTCTGTTGGTTCGCGGCGTTTCTGGTATTGGCCGCTTGCAGTTCTGCGCCCACTCGCTATTACACCTTGCTTCCTGCTACAGATTCCGCCAACGCCAACGCCGCCGTGCCATTTCAATATTCACTTACGACGGTCAATGTACCCGTTCAGGTTGATCAGCCTCAGATCGTTGTTCGTCAAGGTGAGAGCAGTATGCGGATACTTGAAACGGAGCACTGGGCCGCGCCCTTGGCAGATGAGGTGAGAGTGGCGTTAAGTCATGAGTTAAGGCTGCAAATGGGCCGCGTCGACGGGGCAGGGCTTGCGCGCGAGCCTGGCTTGCCCCATGTTTCTCTCCAGGTTGACGTACGCCGTTTTGAGTCGGTCCCGGGTCGTTACTCATTGGTTGAGGCCGCCTGGAGCCTAAGACGCACTGGCATTGATGGTGCTCATCGAAGCCTGACCTGCGGCTCGGTGATTCGTCGGGGCGCCGGTACTGGAATAGAGGCCTTAGTGCTGGCTCACCAACGAATAGTTAAAGAACTCGGCAGTCGTATCGTGGGTACGGCGACGCATTGGATGGCGGACTCGAATGCTGGTTGTCAAATCAATGCCTCTCTAGCAGCTCTGGCTGGGGCAGACTAATACTTAGGCACTTAAGAGGAAACCTAATGAAAAAGTGGATTTGGCTTTTCGCAGCCATAGGGCTCGAAGTCGTGGCGACGCTCTCACTTCGAGCCGCTATGGATAACCCTCAATGGTTCGTTGTCGTCGTCTGCGGGTACGTGGGCGCCTTCGTATCGCTATCGATGGTTCTACGTAAGGGCATGGCTATTGGAGTGGCCTACGGCATTTGGGCGGCTTGTGGCGTTGCGCTTACAGCGGTAATGGCACACGTTATTTTCGATGATTCCCTGAGTTGGATCATGGGCCTGGGGATCGCTTGCATCATTGCGGGCGTATGGTTGGTCGAAATAGGCGCAGGTGCGGCGCATGGGAAAATGGAGCAGACACGATGAGTTGGGTCTATTTGATCGGCGCGATTTTGTTTGAAGTCTGCGGAACACTGTCCATGCGTGCTTCGGATGGTTTTCGCCGCAAAATCTGGATTTTGCCCGTCGCGGCATCCTATCTGATTGCCTTTTCGTTGCTGAGCTTAACCCTCGCTGAGGGGGTGAGTATTGGGGTGGCCTACGGAGTCTGGTCTGCAAGCGGCGTGGCGCTGACGGCAATTGTTGCAAAGCTACTTTTCAAGGATCCACTGACGAAGCTAATGGGGTTAGGGATTATCTTCATCGTCGGCGGAGTGTTGTTAATCGAACTCGGAGCGCAGCACGCCAGCTGATTGATCTGCAAAAGCTGTTAGTTCATCTCGTGGGGAGTGTCATGGAGCGGGATTGCTCCCCTAAGGCCGCTTGTTAGAGTCATTCCTATTTTCTAACAGTTGGGCCTTTCGCAACGCTCACTCATAATGTTGATTACGAGCAGGTATTTATATGAAAAAAATCATCTTGGGTGCTCTTGCACTCTTACCCTTATCTTTTGGCGCTCAAGCGATTGAGTTTTCTTCTGCCATTGGATCGACCAGTCAGGGTGGCCTAACCGCTCGAGCAGGCGTGGGGATGGCTTGGGATAAGTCGTGGTTCCAAAGCTCGACGGGTAAGCTGACGGGGTATTGGGACTACGGGTATACCTATTGGGAGTCTGGCAAAAAAGCCGGCGCGCGACATTCGCTCTCTTTTGCTCCCGTTTTTGTCTACGAGTTTGGCGCTTCATATGTTAAGCCCTTCATAGAGTTGGGCGTGGGAGTTGCGGTTTTTTCCGGCGGCAGTGCCGGTGACAGAGAGCTTGGATCCGCTTTCAATTTCGAGGACCGGTTAGGCGCAGGATTGAAGATAGGGGACACACAGCGAGTGGGTGCCCGGGTTATTCATTACTCAAACGCAGGTATCAAAGAGCCGAATGACGGAATTGAATCATTTTCACTTTTTTATAGTCACGCTTTTTAGCGATAGGCATCGGCGGCAATCATTTTTGAGTTTTCTTTTTGATATTGGAAAGTAAGGGCGTAATTTGATCTGATGTTCTTCCGCGTCATCGTCCACTTGATTTAACTATTCTTGTCGGATGACTCTTCTATGTTCAACTGCTCAGAAAATTTCTGAGTTTAATATAGTTGACTTCATCATGAAAGGCCGTCACTGACGTTATTGACTAATCAAAGTTAGCCCTAGCATGGGCACTCCCATGCGTGCAAAAGGAAGCGAAGATTATGCTGGTGTCTGGAATGAAGTTTTTTAATAGGACAATTTTTGTGCCGCCAAGCCGCCCTTCGATGGCAGCCTGTCAGTTGCGGTTTAGTGTTGTGTTAGCGGTCGTCATTGGCAGCATAAGTGGGTGTGCATCGCATACCCCAGTTAGGTCTGATCAGGCGCAGTCCTATCAGGGGTTGGTGTCAAGCGGGGAAAATGTCATGTCGATCCCTCCCCAACCTGGGGACTTTGGCCGATATAGGTTTGCGATAATTGAGCCGGTTCTGATTTCTCCAGCCGTATCAGAAGAAATTTCCCCTGACGTAGGCGCAGAAGTTCTCGGTGTGTTGCAGGACAAGCTCAATAGTGAAATGCAGAAACAGTTCTACCTGTCAGGCGGGGAGGGGGTTACTGAACCTATCCTACATGTCAAAGTACGCATTACGCGTATCACGGAAGCCTCTCCGGTGCTGAACACGCTCACCTCCCTCGCTATTGGTCCATTACTCAACGGCGCTTTAGCTGTTGAGTTGGAAGCAGTGGATGGGGTGACCGGCCAGCAGAAGGCGATGCTGCTGTGGGCAGACTCAGGTGGAATAAAAGAGTTTTTCGGCAATTACAGTCGAAGTTCACACGCGTTGACACTTGCTGCTAGATTTTCCGTAGAAGCAACGCAGTTTTTGTCTCCGTTGGGCAGACCCTTGCAATAAATGCCCGGCCCTCTATCGGAGGTATGAGGTAACGGGCGCGAGAGAGGCTGTATGGTGTGGTATTGATCAGCTGCTTGCGCCGCCTAGTTGGCGTTCGTTGCGCTCCAGTGTGTATATCTGCTTCGATTATAAGCGCTGGCCTTCGTCTTGCGCTCGGGTGTCAAGCCGCCCGATAGAGGATGGGGTGAACAGAAGACTCAAGTGCCATTCTTCGATGTACATGTTCATTCGTTTACCTGCATTACGCAGATGCCGCTCTGCCGGCTCGCCTACCTTCGCTGAGTATCGAGCTTGAATCGCCAAAAAATTGCATGGCGTTCGTTTTGTACGTCCTCGACAAGCTCATGGTAGTTTGTGGCATTGTTGCTTCGTGCCTCGCGTATAAGACGACGGACACTATGATCCAGATACTCATTCAGCGCTTTAAAGTGGGGGGGCGCTGCAAAGATGGCCTGGTGACACGCATAGTCCTACTCGTCGCCCAGGCGATCATTGACAATCGCATATTCCATCCCAATCAGGGCTTGGCGAATCCTTTGAGGTCCTCGACGGTGTGACGTGTTGCCGCTAGACGAGTGGCGGCTACGTCGATGGGTGATCAAAAACTCCAAGATGTGCAGGAGCGAGTTTTCTTCGCCCAACGAGACCTCGCTCAGCCTAAAAGCGTGCCGCTCTCCACGCTTGGCGACAAAGGCACCTTTGCCCCGTTGCATTGTAATCAGGTCTTCAAATTTGAGTTGCGACAGCGCTTCACGCACCACAGCTCGGCAAACGGAGAACTGTTCGAACAATTTCCGCTCGCTCGGCAGTTGATGTTGGCCGTGGTATTTTGATCGATATGGGCAGACTCCGCGTCAAGGAATATGGACCGAGGTGAAATATTCAACCATATTGATCTCATAGCTGCCGCCAAGGCTCAGGGGGTTGAGATCCAGAAGCACGATATTTTTCTTATCCGGACTGGATGGATTGGTAGGTTTTATAAAGTTTCAGCGGAAGAGTTTTATGAAGATTTTTTAGAACCTGGCCTCAGCTTCAGCCCAGAGCTGGTCCATTGGTTTCATGAAATGGAAATTCCTAACCTTGTAACCGATACAATAGCCAGCGAAGTTACTGTCGATCCGGTGAGCGGCGTCCAATTACCTCTGCATAATGCACTTATGCGAAACCTAGGCGTGACATTCAGCGAGATCATCGCGCTGGATGCATTCGCTGGAGATTATGCGCGTGATGTGCAATGGACGTTTTTGTATACAGCAGCACTTTTAAAAGTTGTAGACGGAAGCGGGGCTCCGGTGAACCCTGTCGTGATTAAGTGAGGGGGCGAGGGAGCTCGTAATAAGGGGATTGTATAGATAGTATGGTGCTGGCCTGAACTGGGTCAGCGCCGATTGTAAAAAAATTAGATAACTTTTATGTTCGGTGAGGTGTGCCAGGTAGTTTTTGTACTTTTCTGAAATCCGATCGCGATCATCATAATGGCCAGCTTCCGTCGCCGTGGATTGCACGCCGATGGTAAGCCTAACATACCGCAGTAAATACCGCCTGTCGTCCAACTGCACTCTTGTTTGCTCGTGTAATCAACCGGTCACATAGCCACAGCAATCTCTCAGAGTCCTAATAAGCTTAACGCTTTAGGCTTGATGGTCTTTGTAAATTTTGAAGGTCAATCCTTCAAATTCCCAATATATCTGATCGGGGAATGCAATGAGTTCGTTAACCCAGATTTTTCAGCAGTTTAAAGCAACCGAACCGTTTCCTCCCCCATCAGACTGGCTTCAAGGACGAACGGTTTATGGTGGCTTGTCCGCCGCGCTTTCATTGCACATAGCGATGTTAGAGGCTCCAGCGCAGCTGCCCGCACTGGTATCTGCGCATGTGTCCTTTTTGAGTCCTTGCTCTGCATCTCAGACGTTCAGCGCGAAACACTTGTATGAGGGGAAGTCGCTGATCTCAATGGCGGCAGACACTGTTTCTGAAGATAGACATATTCTACATATGGTCATGCAGTTTGCTCGCCCCCGAGTGAGTAAGATTATCCACGATTTTACGCGAATGCCTGATGTAGGCGGTCCGCATATCTACCCAGTTTTAGTGTTGGACCATAATGCTCCTCCTTGCGCTCACAATTTTGAATTTCGTCCGGCAGGCGGTGCGTTACCGTTTTCAGGTGCAGCGATACCAGAGTTAATTGTCTGGGCTAGACATGTTGACGCCGAAGGCGTCGACGCCACTGTCGCGTTGATTGCACTCGCTGACTGCGTGCCGCCGGGTGTTAGTGCTTGTTTTGATACGCCCGCGTTGTTTAGCACTGTTTCTTGGGCGTTCGATTTACCAAACCCTTCAACTGTAGGTGATTGGTTTTTGATACGTACATTTAGCCTAAAAGCCGGTAACGGTTACTCTTTTCAAAGCTTAGATGTCTGGGATGAGAGTGGAGCGCAGGTATTAACGGGGCGCCAAACAGTAGCTATTTTCATCTAGCCCAATGGATTGGAATAACCTAGTTCGTTACTAATGCTCACACTGCTTGCCAGTAGTAATGCTCGAAATTGCTCTTTAACGTCCTCAGAATCCATCACAGCATCAGGGCCGGAAAGATTGATGGCGGCCACGACGTGTCCGTTATGATCTCTGATCGGCGCGGCAATTGCGGTTGAGTAATCGGATCGGTGCAATACCCAGCCCCTGTCTCGGTCTTCGCTAATCAAATTTTGTAGTTCAAGCAACGTACGCGGTGCGGGTGCTGGATAATCGTCCAGCCGGACAAGCTGGTATAACTGCCCTAGCTCTATTTCACTCAATGAGGTAAGGAGCATGCGGCCCATGGCCGTGCAATGACAGGCGATGCGCG
The DNA here is from genome assembly GCF_035830915.1 of Pseudomonas sp. DSV-1. Lineage (NCBI taxonomy): Bacteria > Pseudomonadati > Pseudomonadota > Gammaproteobacteria > Pseudomonadales > Pseudomonadaceae > Pseudomonas > Pseudomonas sp. DSV-1. Next base: position 216,781 of record NZ_JAYMYG010000002.1, read on the forward strand.
TACCCACTGGGATGTTTACGGAAAGCCTTTGCGCGGCAAACGCCCGATACAGGTACAGGCTATCGGTCTGCTCGCGAATGCTCAGGTGGCAGGACAAAGAGGTGCGATCACGCAGTTCGTTCAGGTGCGGCATCGCTACTTCGACTAGGTCGCGACTGGCCAGATAACTGAAGCCATCGCTTATTACCCGTGCGCCGAGTTCGTACTGGGTGTTCTGCTTGTTCAGGTAACCCATGCTGGTTAACGTGAACAGAATGCGGTAAACCGCCGAGTTACTAACGCCCAGACGCTCGGCGATATCCTGCAGGCTCAGGTTGCGTGTGTGGGCGTTGAACATGCCCAGTACGCTGAGCCCGCGGGCGAGGGCGGGGACGCTGTAGTCGGCTTCCTTGGCGGACACTTCCGCTATGTTCATGGATACTCCTTGATAACGACCTTTCTACTATCTGTGGCTCCATGGTTTGCAGGCGGTCACATCATTGAAATCGCCACTGCCGGCAAACGGAGTTGCTGCAGGGATAGAGCTCACTGAAGTGTCTCTATCTTCAGCTCCTGCCCATCGAATTCGGCCATGGCATCCAGTACAGCGCCTTTGAAGTACGCAAGCGACGCGCGGTCGAAGAGGATCTGGAACGCCGGCTGCCCTATCGATCCAAGGTTGATCACGATCACGTTGATGCGCGCTGCAGAGGTCTGCGCAACGGCGCCTGGCGGGAACGCGGCAGGACGCAGGTCGACGCCGCAGAGCTTGGCCATGACCTCGGCGATGGACACGCCGCTCAAGTGAAGCCAGGCATGGCTGTCCTCCCGGGGCAGCAGATAGTTGGCGCTGTGATCCAGCTCCCAGCGCGCTTCCTCATCGGCGATGCGTTCGCCACGGTCCTGAAGACTGCCGAGGATCAGGTATTCAGTCTGTGACAGACGCGCCACATAGCTGCCATCGGCCTGAGTGATCGCCCGGTTCGGCGCATCCGGCAGGCTGAAGCCCCGGGCCTGCAAGTAATCGGCGCTCTGCTGACCGCGAAAGCCAACCCTCGGCACTTCGGTCAGGTCGACCAGCACACATTGTTGTAGAGCGCCGAGCTGAAGTGGAGCGGGTTCGATGTAGCTTTCTGTGTTGAGGCTCGACATGTCAGAGCTCCTGGCGCTGGTTTTCAGGATCGAAGAAAGGCAGTTTCACCACGGTGGCCTGGACTATCACGCCGTCCTCGACACGAATCGAAATCTGCTGCCCTGGCTGGCTTTGATCGAACGCGGCGTAGGCCAGACCGATGATCTTGTCCAGGGATTGCGAGTACTCGCAGGACGTCACGTTGCCGCTGATGTCCCGACCGCTGAGCACCAGATGGCCTTCCAGCGGTTGCGGACTGGCCTTGGGCAGCGTGAAACCCACCAGTTTGCGTTTCTGCGGCTGGGCTTCGAGGATGTCCACCGAGCGGCGGCCTACGAAGAACGGCTTGGTACGGCTCACCGCCCAACCCATGTCGATCTCGCCCGGATGGGTCATGCCGTCGGTGTCCTGACTGATGATCACGTGGCCCTTCTCCAGACGCAGCAGGCGTTGGGTTTCGACGCCGAACGGGCGGATATCGAAGGCTTTGCCGGCTTCCATCAATGCGTCCCACAGCTTCAATGCGTGACGAGCGGGAACGTGGATTTCATAGCCCAGTTCGCCGACGAAACCGACCCGCAGCAAGCGCGCCTTGATCCCCGCCACAGTGCCCTGACGCACACCCAGATAAGGAAAACCTTCAGCCGAAAGATCCAGATCCTGGCAGACCTTTTCCAGCACTTTGCGTGAATCCGGTCCTGCCACGTTGACCGCCGAAATCGCCGCCGTGACGTTGGCGATGTCCACATTCAGGCGCCACTGTGCGTTCCACTTGAGCATTTGCTGATAGATGCGATCAACGCCGCTGGTGGTGGCGGTGACGTAAAAATGGTGCTCGCCGAAGCGTGCGCACACGCCATCGTCAATGACCACGCCGTGCTCGTTGGTCATCAGCGCATAACGGGAGCGACCAATCGGCTGCTTGAGGAAGGCGAAGGTATACATGCGGTTGAGCAATTCGGCGGCGTCCGGACCGCGCACGTCCAGACCGCCCAAGGTCGATACGTCGATGATGCCGACCTTGTTGCGCACGCGCAGCGCTTCGGCCTGCATGCATGCCTCACGCTCGGTGGTCTTGCCGTAATAAGCCGGACGCTGCCAGATGCCGGCGGGCATCATTTTCGCGCCAGCCTCCACATGCCGTTTGTGCATTGGCGTCTGCCGGTAGGGGTCAAACGCACGCCCTGCGACGTGGGCCAGCTTCTCGGCCTCAAAGGGCGGACGAGCTGTGGTGACGCCGGTTTCGCTGATGCTGCGCTGGGTCGAAGCAGCAACCAGTCGCGCTGTCGGCAATGCCGAATGACGCCCCTGGGATGGGCCCATTCCTACAGTGGAGTAGCGCTTGACCAGTTGCACGTCGCGGTAGCCGATTTTGGTGGCGTTGATGATGTCGCGCACTTGCAGGTCTTCATCGAAATCGACGAAATCCTTGCCTTTGGGGTGCGGGAAGATCGGCCACGGGAAGTTGACCTGCGCTTCAGGGCGCATCGCCAGCGGCTTGGCGGCCAGATCCAGATCAAGCGCCATGACGATATCGGCAGCGGCATGAATGGCGTCGGCCAGCACGTTGTCCAGCGCGTGATAGCCGTGGGCCGAGCCCGCAACGCTGAGGTTTTTCGGCAGACCGCTGAGGTTGAACTCCGCCAGTTGGTCGTCGTAGGCCAGCTTACCACCGGCCTGACACAGCAGCTGATAGACCGGCATGTAGCCGCCGGACATGCACAGCAGATCGCAATCGACAACCAACCCGCTGCCGGCGACCTGACCTTGCCCGGTGATCGTGCGGATGTCGGCGCCGCTGACGTGATGCATGCTTTTTTCGTGCAGCGCCTCAAAAACCGTGCTGCCGAGATGGCAGGTGATGCCGCGCTTTTCCAGCGCCAGCAGCAGTGCGCGGTCGGCGGGGTTCCTGCGCATGTCCACCAGCGCAGCCACTTCTACGCCCTGATCGTGCAGGTCCAGCGCGGCCAGATAACCGTCATCGTTGCCCGTCAGCACCACAGCGCGCTTGCCCGGCTTGACTGCGTAGAGCTTCATCAGGCGTTGCGCGGCACTGGTCAGCATCACGCCAGGCAAATCGTTGTTACGAAAAATCACCGGCTGGTCGAACGAACCACTGGCGATCAGGCATTGCGTGGCGCGCACTTTGTACATGCGCTTGCCCTGAATCACCGGCAGGTAGTTGTCAGTGAACCAGGCGTTGCAAGTGGATTTTTTCAACACGCGAATGTTGGCGTGGCCTTCGACGGCGCTGACCAGTTCACGGCGCACGGTCTCGGCGCGAGTGCCTTCGAGATCGAAGCGGGCGTAAGTCAGCGAGCCGCCGAGGACCGGCTGTTGCTCAATCAGCAGCACTTTGGCGCCAGCGTTGGCGGCAGTCAGTGCGGCCTGAAGACCGGCAGGGCCTGCGCCGATCACGGCCAGATCAGCGAACAAATAGGCTTTGTCGTAATACTCGGGCTGGAATTTCAGATCGAGCACGCCCAGGCCGGCCTTCTTGCGAATGATCGGCTCCCAGAGTTTCCACGCGCCCTTCGGCTTGTAGAACGAGCGGTAATAAAAGCCCACCGGCATGAACTTGGAGAACTTGCCGAGGTAAGCGTCCTTGTCGTTGTCCAGCGAGCCGTTGAAGTTCTGCCCGGTGACCTGCACGCCGCTTTCCAACAAGTGACTGTCGGCCAGCACGTTGGGCTCGCTGGGCAACTGCACCAACGTGTTGGCGTCTTGCCCGGCCATGGTCAGGGGGCCGCGTGGTCGGTGGTATTTGAACGAGCGAGACAGCAGAAAGCGGCCGTTGGCAAGCAGGGCGCTGGCGATGCTGTCGCCGGCAAAGCCCTGATACGGCTTGCCATCGAAACTGAAATCCAGCGGCTGACTGCGGTCGATTAACAGACCCATGGGGGCGGGAAGGCGGCTCATCGGGCGGTCTCCTTGGCAGCGACGACGAACTCGACGCGCTGGCTGAACAGCTCTTTGGGATCGAAGGTGAGCAGGATTTCGTCGCTGCCGGTGTGACGCTCGGCCAGGAACCAATAGCTGGACGGGTTGTGAATCCACCATTCGCGAACCACACCCAGAACGTCTTCGCTGTTGAACACGTAATCGGCCCACTCGGCGTCGCTGCAGGTCTGAGGATCGGGCATCTGCTTGAACTCGCCGCCGTAGGTGAATTCGCTGATATTGCGCGGCCCGTTGAGCGGGCAAGTCATGATTTTCATCTCTCTCTCCTTACTCAATGGCGGTCAGTGACTGGCCGCTGTCGCGCCCATTTCGTTGACTTGCTGGAAGGTCGAAAACCGCTCCAGACCGAACGGTCTAATCAGTTCCGGCACCTTGCCGCCGCTGGATACAAGCTCAGCCATAGTCTTGCCGCAGATCGGCGTGGCCTTGAAACCCCAAGTGCCCCAGCCAGCGTCCAGGTAGTAATTCTTCACCGGCGACAGGCCCATGATCGGGCTGTAATCCGGGGTCATGTCGGTGATCCCGGCCCACTGGCGCATCAGCTTGGCGTTGGCCAGGAACGGGAACATTTCGATGGCGTGGGCCAGCAGGCTTTCTTTCAGATCGAGTGTCGAGCGGGTGTTGAACAGCGGGTAGGGATCGGAGCCGCCGCCGAACACCACTTCGCCACGGCTGGTCTGTTGCACGTAGCAGTGCAGGGCGGACGAACTCACCAGCGGGTCGAGGAACGGCTTGAACGGCTGGGTGACCATGGCTTGCAGCGGGAAGGTCTGGATCGGCGAGCGAATCCCGGCCTTCTTCATCAGCTGCGAGCTCATGCCTGCGACGGCCTGAACCGCGCAGCCGCACTTGATGGTGCCGCGATTGGTTTTAACCGCCGTGATGGTGCCGTTTTCGATGACCAGTTCCTGAACTTCAGTGAGCTGATGAATCTCCACGCCACGCTTGGCCGCCTGCTTGGCGTAACCCCAGGCCACGGCATCGTGCCGCGCCGTGGCGCCGTCGATGTGCCACAGGCCGGCAAGTACGGGGATGTGCCCCGGATCAAGGTTGAGCGACGGCACCAGTTCGCGAATCTGCTGGCGGTCGATCATCTCGGTGCGACCTCCGAAGTGTTTGTTGACCTCGGCGCGCTGACGAAACGAACGCACAGTGGCGTCGGTGTGGGCCAGGGTCAGCTGGCCCCGGTGCGAATACATGATGTTGAAGTCGAACTCGTTGGAGAGGCCTTCGAACATGCGCACCGATTCGGCGTAGAAACGCACGCCTTCGCTGGTCAGGTAATTGGAGCGGATCACGGCGGTGTTTCGCGCCGTGTTGCCGCCACCCAGATAGCCTTTTTCCAGCACCGCGATGTTGGTGATGCCGTGGTATTTCGACAGGTAGTACGCGGTGGCCAGGCCATGGCCGCCGCCACCGATGATCACCACGTCGTAGGAGGATTTGAGTTCTTTCGGCGCAGGCAGATCGACCTCGACCGGGTATTCCGAGCTGAGCCCGTATTTCAGGAGATTGAAAGGCATACGGCCTCCAAGGGGCTGCTGTGCAATTGGGACTGCTGAACGGCAGCGGTCACGGTGTTTTTCATCAGGAAGGCGATTGTCATCGGCCCGACGCCACCCGGCACCGGGGTGATCGCCGAAACCTGGGGCAGGGCGCTGTCGAAATCGACGTCACCCACCAGGCGGCTGCGGCCGTCTTCTTCAATACGGTTGATGCCGACGTCGATGACCACTGCACCTGGCTTGAGCCAGCTGGCGTCGATCATCCGTGGACGGCCGACGGCGGCGACGACGATGTCGGCCTGACGACACAGAGCCTTGGCGTCGACACTGCGTGAATGCACCACGGTCACCGAGCAATGGGCCTTGAGCAGCAGGGCTGCCATGGGTTTGCCGACGATGTTCGAGCGGCCGATGACCACTGCGTGCTTGCCGCTCAGGTCACCGCAGGCGTCTTCGAGCAACCGCATGCAGCCGCTGGGCGTGCAGGGCGTCAGCACATCGCGCCCCTGGCTCAGGCCGCCGACGTTTTCGCTGTGAAAACCGTCGACGTCCTTGCCCGGCGCGATGGCCTGCAGGACACGGGTTTCTTCGATGTGTGCAGGCAGCGGCAACTGCAGGAGGATGCCGTTGACGCCGTCGTCTGCGTTCAGTTCGGCGATCAGCTTGAGCAGCTGCGCTTGGGAGGTGTCTGTGCTCAGGCGGTACTCCAGCGAGCGGATCCCGGCCTCTTCAGCGCGCAGGATCTTGTTGCGCACGTAGACCTGACTGGCCGGGTCCTGACCCACCAGAATCACTGCCAGCGCAGGCTCGATGCCTTCGAGTTTCAGGTTTTGCACGTCGGCTTTGACGTGGGCGAGTACGCGGGCGGCTGCGGCTTTGCCATCGATTATTTTGGAAGTGCTCACCGGAAGATCACCGTTCTGTCCTTATTGAGGAAAACCCGGTGCTCCAGGTGGTATTTCACCGCCTTCGACAAGGCAACGGTTTCGGTGTCACGACCGGTGGCGACGAGATCATCCGGCAGATACACGTGATCCACGCGCTGCACTTCCTGTTCGATGATCGGGCCTTCGTCCAAGTCGCTGGTGACGTAATGGGCGGTGGCGCCGATCAGCTTCACGCCGCGCTCGTAAGCCTGGTGGTAAGGCTTGGCACCTTTGAAACCAGGGAGGAACGAGTGGTGAATGTTGATGGCCCGGCCTGACAGTTGCTTGCAGAGGTCATCGGAGAGGATCTGCATGTAGCGGGCGAGGACCACCAGATTGGTGTCGGTCTCGTCGACCACTCTCATCAGCGCTGCTTCCTGCTGGGCCTTGGTGTCCTTGGTCACCGGCAGGTAGATGAAACGAATGCCTTCGCGCTCGGCCATGGGGCGCAGGTCGAGGTGGTTGGAAACGATGGCGGTGATGGTCATGTCCATCTCGCCCTTGTGGTAGCGGTAGAGCAGGTCGGTGAGGCAGTGATCGAACTTGCTCACCATGAGCAGCACACGCATGGGCGCGCGGGTGTCGTGCAGTTCCCACTGCATATCGAACGCCTTGGCCACGTCTTCGAAACCGGCCTTGAGCTGGGCGATGTCGCCGGCGTGACCGTCGTTGAAACGGAACACCGCGCGCATGAAGAATTTGCCGCTGAATTCGTCGTCGAACTGCGCCATTTCACCGATGTAGCAGCTGTTGCCCGCCAGGTACGAGGTGACCGCCGCAACGATGCCGGAGGTCGCCGGACAGCTGATCTTGAGAATGAAATGGTTCTTTTCGTGTTGCATGGCATGTCCTCTGGAAGATGGCGGCAGTTCAGCAAATGGCTAACGATCAGCGCGAGAAATTCAGGGGTGAACAGGTAATTCGTGGATGAATAAAATTTCCTATCAGGAATTAAATATTCTCAAAGACTGTTTTATAGGCGAAAGGAAATGACCCGTCCAGAGGTTTCTGGAAACATTTTTAACTGGTGGGAATTATTGACTGGCTATGCTCTGTGGGAGCGCGGCGCTGAGCTGTAGCAAGCCGGCTTGCCAGCGACAGCGATTATGAAGGCGCGATCGTCGGTAAGCAGGACTGCCCGGGGATGGGGTGTGTAGCGATGAAAGGTTTTATTCCGCTGAACCGCCGTAATTCATGATCGACAACAACCGTATCGGCACCTGCACCAGTTCTTCCGGCCCATGAGGGATGTCGCCGTCGAAGGTCAGGCTGTCGCCCGCTTCCATGTGATACAGCTGATTGCCGTGGCGATACACCAGTTCGCCTTCCAGCAGATGCAGGAACTCCGTGCCCGGGTGAGAGAAGGTCGGAAATTCTTCGCTGGCGTCGTCCATGGTCACCATGTATGCCTCGAAACTCTTCTTCGGCCCGCGGGTGTGGTTGAGCAGGTGGTAGGTGTGGCCCTTCTCGGTGCCGCGTCGCACTACTTCCAGTCCTTCGTCATGCTTGACAAGCAGGGCGCTACTGCCTTGCTGGTCGTACTGGCTGAACAGCTTGGACATGGGCATGCCAAGCACGTCGCACAAGCGGCTCAGGTTATCCAGACTGGTGGAGACCTGAGCATTCTCGATTTTACTCAACATGCCCTGGCTGATTCCTGCGATGCGCGCAACATCGGACAGCTTCAATTCCTGCGCTTGCCGCTGACGCTTGATTTGGATACCCAGATATTGCTCAAGCTTCAACTTCGGTTGTTGTTCTACGGGCGTATTCATCGGGTATGCACGGTTTCCGTTCAATAAAATTAAATTCGCACCAGGAATGTGCGATTTGATTTATGGCTGCTCTATCTGCGACAGGATTATTCCCCTAGTGAAAACGATTTTCACATATGCAGAGCGGAAATTCCCCTTTATCAGCCTTTTTTTGCGCGCATTGCCGAGTTGGCAAGAGGCTTGCATTCCTGTTGAGAAAATAAGTTTCCTGCTTGGAATAAATAGCCACCAGGCAACAGAACTCTCATGCGTAGTTTTTCACCAGGAGTGAATGAATAGGATGTCGGGACGACTTTGCGTGGTCGCGATACGATCAGAGCTGCACTCGCCAAACGGTTCGCAGACTCTCCCGATATTCAGTGGACTGAAGGAAAAAACTGGATTATTGGCAACAAAGCACTCAGTGAGTGGCGTGTTCGTGGCACTGCTCCGGGGGGCGCTAACATCGATATAGTCGGCTGCGATCTATGGGAGTTTGAAGACGGGCTTATCGTCAAGAAAGACACCTACTACAAACAGAAAACATGATCGCAATGCTTCCTGCTAGTGACTGAAGCGCTAAGCTGTTGAGTTTATTTTAAAAGTGCCTCAGCAGTATGCGCAACAATGGTCACGAGCGGGATTGTTGTAGGCGAATTAAATATGCTTATTGGCAGTCAGTGCGCTTAATGGAATTGCGGGCGTGTGTTCACGACTCTTATGAAATGTCGATGAGCTTGTGGCTGTTGCTTGTAGTGGCCTGTCTCATATGAAATTAGCATTTGTAACGCTACTCCTGACGCGGGGAGCGGGTTTGAGTGATTCTATTTCTGAATAAATATCTACATCTTAACTAAGCGGATGATGACAATGCAAAAAATAATTAGAGAGGCAACACAAAACCTGTATGTGGATCCTGCTAACGCGGCCAAGACGGGGGATAGCTATATGTGTGAAGCGTCGCCCCAATTGATAATTGGCATTGGCGGTACAACCCGACCAGGCTCGTCGACAGAGCGAGCGTTGCGCATGGCATTAAAGGCAGCTGAGGAGCAGGGCGCGCGGACGATACTTTTTGACGGTCCTTTCCTTGCCTCCCTTTCCATGTATGACCCAGCTTCGGAACGTAGCGACGCAGAAAGAGAGTTGATCGAGGCTGTACGTAGTGCTGATGGACTAATTATTGCTAGCCCTGCTTACCACGGCGGCGTATCAGGTTTGGTGAAAAACGCGCTCGACCTGCTTGAAGAGACGTCTAAGGATACACGTCCGTATCTACATGGCCGACCGGTAGGACTGATTGTGACGGCGTATGGTTGGCAAGCAACTGGCGCTACCCTGGCTTCTCTGCGCACCATCGTTCACGCTCTGCGTGGTTGGCCGACACCATTTGGCGCTGGTTTTAACACCTTAGAGTCTCGATTCAGTGATGATGGGAGTTGTTCCGATGGTTCGGCTGCCAACTTGCTGGCACTGGTGGCGCAGCAAGTAATGAGCTTCAGTTTTCTTGATAAGAAAGCATAAGTAGTGGCCGTTTTTCCAAGTTCACAATAGTTCGATGGAGTACCGTATCGTTTATTCGTATGCAGGGCTATCGACAGGAGCATGTCAAGCTATGGCTGCCGATGGCAATCAAAGCTGATAATCCTTGTCGTATGCCATCATTTGGATGACTACGTGCGACCGAATGTCCAAGCACATAGCGTCGCCATGCTTAAAAGCATAGTTTTCGGTGCCTGCATTTAAATATATATTGTTGGTCTCGGTTACCAAGGGTGTTATTGGTTTTGATTGAGAGCGGCCGAAGAGTCGAGGGTTTATTTTTGTTGATGAGTACTCCATTGAGCCAAGACGATGGATGGAGTGTATAACCTCAATAAAAAATACCATAGCCTGTAGCCGGTGGCGTATTGATTCAGAATACTGGGCCTCATCGCTGCGTCGCTTGCGAGATATTAAAATATTTGTTGGTGCTCGATAAAGGGGCACCCATGTGTTGCCGCGGTGTAGGTGCGCACGCGTGCATATTTTCCATCTTGCGTTAATAACAATCACATAAGTTGATTGTTCTTCTGCTCTGCGATGCGTCCTGAAGGGGAACTGTATTAATGCTCAAAAATATATCGTTAATGTTTAAGCTCTCTTTGCCGCCAGCTGCGGCGCTTATTGGCTTGCTGCTGTTCGTAGCCTATACGGCCCTCCAGCTTGATAATAATGATGTCCGGCTCGTGACCCTGGAAGAACGAAGCTATCCGACTCTTGAAAATGCCGATGCGGTGATTTTCCAATTTTCCCGCGTGCCTGGCCTTCTTAATAACGCGGTCTCCGCTGGAGAAATGGGAACCTTTAACGATGCGCAAAAAGTTCTGGCGGAGATTGGTGTTAAGCAGCGAGCACTGCAAAATTTAACCCAAGAGCAACCTCCGCGAAATGAAGAACTGATCGCATGGATTGCCGCCGTAAAACGCTATACCGAAAATGCATTTTCGGCCACCGAGCTATTGTTAAAAGGTGCAGCTTTTGAGGATCTGCGCCCAAGCCTGGACCGTATGGCAAGCGATTTGGATCAAGCGGAAAAAGCAGGGGATTTATTTCGTAGCCACGCCTATGAGGATTTCCATACCAACCTATCGAAAACTCGTACCGAGAACGTTACGACCACTCGAGTGGGGTATGGTCTGAGCATAATCCTGGCTTTATTGGTAAGCATTGGTTCGGCAATGGTGATTCACCGAGTCATGAGCAACGTTCATGGCGTGATCACATCCCTTCGATCTATTGCCAGCGGAGACGGCGACCTCACTCGCCGCGTCAACGTCGAAACACACGACGAAATAGGAGTGATGATCAAGCTTTTCAACAGTTTCCTCGATAAGTTGCAGGTCACCATGCGGCAAATCATTGATGCTGCCGGTCCGTTGGAGCAAATGTCCAAAGACTTGTATCACCTGACCCAGGACACTGAAGAAAACGCACGCTCGCAAGAAGGCCACACCGACTCTATCAGCCGCGACATTTCTGCAATGACGCAAAGCATTCAGGAAGTGGCTCACCGCTCTCAGCAAGCCTCAGAAGTGGCGGCCGCTGCCTCCAAACAAGCAGAAACTGCACGGCAGAATATAGATAATTTGTCTTCCAGCATCAGTGACTTGGGCGGTAGTGTTTTGGGATCGGTGCAAGCGATGCAGCAGCTGGAAGAGGAGACGCAGCAGGTAGGCTCGGTACTAACAGTGATACGCAGCATTGCTGAACAAACAAATTTGCTGGCGCTCAACGCCGCTATCGAAGCTGCCCGGGCTGGCGAGCAGGGTCGTGGATTTGCCGTGGTGGCTGATGAGGTGCGCAATTTGGCCCAAAAAACAGCCATTTCAACGGCAGAAATTCAAACGATCATTCAGCGTTTGCAACTCAGTGCAAATGGTGTTTTGAACGTCATGACGCTCAACGGGGAAAAAGCTGAAGCGAGTATTGAGCGTTCCGTTGAGGCTACTCATACCCTTGAAGTCATCGCTAAATCCGTTCGTCAGATCGATGTGCTCAACGCAGGTATCGCTCAATTTACCCAAGAGCAGATCAGTCTATCTAAGTCGATTCAGAACGATACCGAAGTTCTTCAGACAGACACCCAAACAACCACCCATGGGGCCGACGCAATCGCGCGTTTAGGGAATCTCCGAACAAGTTTTCAAATGTGCTGAAATACGCCTGACCACCTGATCCGAGCCGCCTATGAGCCAGATGAGCTTTTCCGATTTCGAATACGCCGGCAAGCGCAAGCAGACACGCCGCGAACGCTTCCTCGCCGAGATGGATCAGGTCGTGCCCTGGACGGGTCTGCTGGGCCTGATCGAGCCGTTCTACCCCAAGGCCGGTGGCGGCAGAAAACCCTATCCTCTGGAAACCATGCTGCGTATTCATCTGTTGCAGAATTGGTTTTCCCTGAGCGATCCGACCATGGAAGAAACGCTCTACGAAATCACGCCCATGCGCCAGTTTGCACGTTTGACCTTGAGCGCCCCGATACCTGAAGACACCACGATCATGAATTTCCGGCACTTATTGGAAAAGCATCAGCTTGCACCTGCAATCCTCGCGGTCATCAATGGTTATTTGCAGGGCAAAGGCATGTCTCTGCGTCAGGGCACTATCGTCGATGCCACCATTATTCATGCTCCCAGTTCGACTAAAAACGAAGAGGGAAAGCGCGACCCCGAGATGCATCAGACCAAAAAAGGTAACCAGTATTTCTTCGGAATGAAGGCCCATATTGGCGCTGATGTCGAGTCCGGCTTGGTTCATCACGTCCACGGCACCGCCGCCAACGTCGCCGATGTCACACAGGTCGCCGAGCTTTTGCATGGCGAAGAAAATGCAGTGTATGCAGACGCCGGATACACCGGCGTTGAGAAGCGTGAAGAGCATGAAAATCGTGAAGTGATCTGGCAAATCGCGGCGCGCCGCAGCACCTATTCCAAGTTGAATAAACGCAGCGTGCTCTACAAGGCCAAGCGCAAGATTGAGTACTGCAAAGCCCAGACACGGGCCAAGGTCGAACATCCGTTTCGGGTGATCAAATGCCAATTTGGGTACGTGAAAGTGCGCTTTCGTGGGCTGATGAAAAACACGGCTCAGTTGACCACATTGTTCGCCCTGTCGAACCTGTGGATGGCTCGAAAACAACTGATGGGTATGGGCGAGTTGCGCGCTTAACATGGAAAACCGGGCGAAAAACGCCCTCGATGAACACTGCATCAGGTCGTTTTGAGCAAATAGCGCTGCGTGCCGTGCAAATTACGACTTGCGGCCGCCGCGCAGCAAGTTGATCGGAGCATCCTTAGGTATGTGCTCACAGATCGTCTCCTTTACTCATCAACCCGTACTTCACGGAACATGCCCATTTCCATATGGAAAAGCAGGTGGCAGTGATAGGCCCAGCGACCTAAGGCATCGGCGGTGACTCGATAGCTGCGCTTGGTACCTGGTGGCATGTCGATTGTGTGCTTGCGCACCATGAACTTGCCGTTTTCATCTTCAAGGTCGCTCCACATTCCGTGAAGGTGAATGGGGTGCGTCATCATGGTGTCGTTTACCAAGGTGATGCGAAGACGCTCCCCATACTTGAGACGAAGGGGCTCAGCGTCAGAAAATTTGATGCCGTTGAAGGACCAGGAAAACTTTTCCATGTGACCGGTCAAATGCAGCTCAATGGTGCGATTGGGCTCGCGGCCATCAGGGTCCTGGAAAGTGCTTTTCAGGTCTGAATAGGTGAGGACTCGACGACCATTGTTCCGCAAACCGATGCCTGGATCGTTTAGCTTTGGCGTCGGGGTCATGGCTTGCATATCAACCAAGGGGTTGTTGGTTTCGGAGGCTGGGTGAGTCTGCATTTCTCCACCCATACTACCCATGCCAGCCATCCCCGACATATCACCACCGCCCATTCCTGCCATCTTGCTGTGGTCCATGCCGGCCATGTTGGACATATCGCCTTTGTCCATGCCCGCCATCTTGCTGTGATCCATACCAGCCATGTTGGCCATGTCGCCTTTGTCCATACCAGCCATCTTGCTGTGATCCATACCAGCCATGCTAGTCATATCACCGCCGTCCATGCCGGTCATCCCGGTCATGTCACTTTGGTCCATGCCCGCCATCTTGCTGTGATCAATGCCAGCCATGCCGGACATGTCGCCGCTGCCCATACCAGCCATGCTGCCATGGTCCATACCAGCCATACCGCCCATTCCCATGTCATCCATGGACAAAAGAGGCCTGGGGTCGATCGCAGGCACTTGTGCCTTTAATCCTTCGCGAACTGCGAGGGTTCCGCGTGCATACCCGGTTCTGTCCATAGACTGGGCGAAGATGGTGTAAGCCTCTTCACTGGCGGGCTCAACTATCACGTCATACGTTTCAGCTACGGCGATGCGGAATTCGTCGACGCTGACCGGTTTGACGTGTTGGCCGTCGGCGGCCACAACGGTCATTTTCAAGCCAGGAATTCGAACGTCGAAATAGCTCATCGCCGAGCCGTTAATAAAACGAAGGCGCAGCTTCTCACCCGTTTTGAAAATACCGGTCCAGTTACCGTTGGGCGCCTGGCCATTCATGAGGTAGGTGTAAGTATCTCCACTGACGTCTGCGAGGTCAGTGGGGTTCATTTTCATTTCTGCCCACATCTTTCGGTCGGCTACGGCAGATGACCAGCCTTGCTTGCTGACATCGTCGATGAAATCGCCAACGGTACGTTTGTGGTGGTTGTAGTAGTCAGATTGCTTCTTAAGCTTCGCCATGACGCGACTAGGATCTTCATCGGTCCAGTCAGTCAACATCACCACGTAGTCGCGGTTGTATTGAAAAGGTTCAGGTTCTTTCGAGTCGATAACGATTGGCCCGTAAACGCCTGCCTGCTCCTGTAAGCCCGAGTGGCTGTGATACCAATACGTACCGTTCTGATGGACCTTGAATTTGTACTCGTACATACCGTCGGGTGCGATGCCATGGAAACTTAATCCGGGTACGCCGTCCATATTGGCCGGCAGGATGATCCCGTGCCAATGGATGGAAGTGTCCTGGTCCAAGCGATTTTTCACACGCAGTGTGACTGTCTCTCCTTCGCGCCAACGCAGCAAGGGTCCTGGCAATGATCCATTGATGGTCATGGCCGTGCGCGGCGAGCCGGTGATGTTTACAGGGGTTTCACCAATAAACAGATCAAATTCGTTGCCGGTTAGGACGCTCGGCAGGCCTGGACTGGTCACTGCCCATACAGGAGTGCGCCACAGACCAAGGCCGCCAAGGATGCCGCCGGCGGCTAGGCCTTTAACGAATGTCCGTCTAGAGGTTTTGGAATGCATGCCGTTTATTTCCAATCAGTCAAAAGGGAGCCGTTCAAAACAACCCGTGAGTTGGCAAGATGAGCTTCGCTTACCGTTAAAAAGACGAATATTTACAGCAAGCGAGCTCAGAAATTGCCACATCTAAACCACCTTAGTGATTACATTTCTGTCAGCTTGGCCGCGTGCCTAATCGTTCAGCAGTTTTTATGATCCATCGCTTTGGCTTTGCTCTCAGCGACAGGCGGTTGAGAGCTCTGCGTTTGAGCTACCTGGTACGATTCCACCGAATTATTCCTGGCCAATTCCATACGTGCGAAAGTCCGATCACCACCGCCCTCAGCCATAGCCAAAGATGAAATGGTCAGAGCAGCGATGACGAACAAGGATTTGATAGTGTTCATTTTGGGTTTCCTCAGATCAGTACTGGCCGCCCCTGAATCCAATCGTGCATTGATTCGTAGCGGGTGAGCATTAGGCTCAATAGGACTATAAGACTCACCCGCTGTCGGGAAGCTTAGGCCAATATTACAGTTGCGTCAGGTTGCGATATTTCTCTTGAAGAACACCGTATTTAGTCCTTAAGGTCTCGGTCTTCCAGCGCGCATCGATATTTACTCACTAACAATATCAACGGGCGAACCTTTGTAGGTTTTCGTTACTCAAGGTGACTACGTCTTTGAACCTCTACTGGTCGGAGATGTGAATACCGGAGGTATCGCGTAGCACATTAAGTGAGCTTGTTGAGGATTATTGCTTGAGTATTAGTTTCGAAAAAGCGGTCGGCGTAGCGGAAAGAGCTTTGAATCTTCGTAGCCAAAGAGCCGAAATCCTGAGTAACAACATCGCAAATGCTGATACGCCGAACTACAAGGCCCGAGATTTAGATTTTTCTACTGTGCTCGCCCGCGAAATAGAAAAAACACCTGCCACTCTATTTTCTTTGGAAACGACAAATGTAAAACACATTGCCGGAATAGAATCCGTCAGTGATATTTATGGAGTTAGTTTGCTTTACAGTACACCGGCTCAACCTGCCATTGACCAAAATACTGTCGATCAGCAGGTTGAGGTCGCAAAGTACACAGAAAATGGAATACGTTTCGACGCCGCTTTTACTCGGTTGAATGGAGCATTCAAAGGTTTGCTCAAAGCTCTGCGAGGTGATTAGTAGCGCAAGGGCTTGCGAGCGGTAATTGTGGCCGACGTGGCTGCTTCGGTATTCCCTGAGGGGTTAACCAAGGGGAGCCCCTGTATACGGGGCCCTGACCATGGAAAGGTGCCAGCATTCAAGCGCTGATCTGGGAAGGAAAACCCAACGCCTCTACAGCTTTACGAATCTGCTCTGGGCTTTCGCTGCTTTCAACACTTACCTTACCGGCTGACCGATCCACGGAAACTGTAGCTTCGTTGTCCAGTGACTGAATCGCTTTGGTAATTTTGCTGACGCAACTGCCGCAACCAATGCCTGATACATCTAAGACGAACATGGTTATTCCTCTCGTGCTGAGCGGTCTCTTTTCACCGCACCGACAGCATCAACGTTGACACGATGGCAAGGTCAACAGCTATATGTTTCGGGTTGTGAGCGTCATTGATGGGTATTTGCGCAGACTTAACCAGCCGTTTGCATTTGACCTGACCAACCATTTGCAGCGTATTCGACCAGTACGCTTCTTTTGGCCATGGCCGGCAAAGAACGGCCAGAGGCGGACATTACAGCTCCTCTCGTTCCTCGCTCGCACTTGAAGCCTCTTTCCTGCCAGGGACTGTAGATGCTCTCTCCGTTCTTTGATCTTGTATAGGTATA
The DNA here is from genome assembly GCF_035830915.1 of Pseudomonas sp. DSV-1. Classification (NCBI taxonomy): domain Bacteria; kingdom Pseudomonadati; phylum Pseudomonadota; class Gammaproteobacteria; order Pseudomonadales; family Pseudomonadaceae; genus Pseudomonas; species Pseudomonas sp. DSV-1. The sequence continues at coordinate 233,684 of NZ_JAYMYG010000002.1, forward strand.
GGGGGTATGCCTATCATGCACAATACATAGGTAGGGGGGGATCCCATGGGCCATATTGCAGCAAACAAAGAAAATCTTCTCAACCGCGTAAAACGCATAGCCGGACAAATCCAAGCCGTTGAACGGGCATTGGAATCGGATCTCGATTGCGCAAAAACACTACACCTTGTTGCTGCCACTCGCGGAGCAATCAACGGCTTAATGGAGGAAATCATCGAGGACCACGCGCGGGAGCATGTCGCGAACCCTGCGCTCAGCGAAGAAGAGCGTAACAAGGGCGTCGAAGAGCTTCTTGAAGCCATTCGCCGTTACGCCAAGTGAACGCATCTAGGTACACACTCATGAGCAGCACCAACATCAATTACACACACGACCACGTGTTCCTTGGCTCAGCGCACGACGAAAATGCCAAGCGTACGCTTTGGGTTGTGGCACTGACGGTGGTGATGATGGTTGGCGAGATCACCGCCGGCTATATTACGGGTTCGATGGCGTTACTGGCCGATGGCTTCCACATGGCAACCCATGCTGGCGCATTGGGCATCGCGGCCGCCGCTTACGGATACGCAAAACGCCATGCTTCCAGCCAGCGCTACAGTTTCGGTACCGGAAAGGTTGGAGACTTGGGCGGATTCGCCTCGGCACTGATTCTCGGTATGGTCTCCCTGGGAATTGGCATTGAGTCTGTCATGCGCCTCTTGCAGCCAACGGAAGTTCAGTTCGGCACCGCTACGCTCATCGCGATTGTCGGATTGATCGTCAACATTGTCAGTGCCTTACTGCTGGGCCACGGGCACAGTCATGGGCACGATCACGATCACGGCCATGCCCATCACGGGAACGACAACAACCTGAAATCGGCCTACGTTCACGTAATTGCAGACGCGCTGACTTCGGTTCTGGCCATTGCTGCACTGCTCGCCGGCCGGTATCTCGGCTGGGTTTGGCTAGACCCGGTTATGGGCATTGTCGGCGCCATTGTTATCGCGCGCTGGGCATGGACCTTGATGGGGGCCACCGCAGGAATACTACTGGATCAGACAGACGCACACGTTGCCGAGGAAATCCGCGAACTGATTGAGAAACCGGGGGATGCCACTATCACGGACTTGCACGTCTGGCGGATTGGACCGCAAGCCCATGCGGCCATCGTCAGCGTCCTTGGTGAGGCCACTGCGAACGCCGATAGAATTCGTGAACGTCTCAAGCCGGTCCACGAAGTCAGCCATCTAACGGTCGAGTTTCGACCTGTCTGATTCAGCGGCTCCCCACCATTGTCTCCAAAGGAACCCGCAATGCCTCCAGGGAAACGTGAACTGGCACGAATCGAACGTCGGTTGATGACCACGCTCACCGAAGCGTGCGAAACAGCCAAAGGTGAAATCGAAGGCTTTACCTGGCTCACTCATGCCGCTGACCTGAGCGCATTGGCTGAAACCCTGAAGGTAATCTGGGTGTTCGAAACCCAGGCTGACAGAAAGCGCGCCCAGGTTAACGCTAAGGCGCGCATCTTTGAGTTGACGGCCTTAGCGCTGAATGAGGCCAACATCGAGCTGATCCCTTCAGACCTTAACGTCCGCTTCGACTCTGAGGAGGAGTGTCAGCGAACTCACGGAGGTGACTGGAACACCCGCCTGACTCAATCACGTGTGTCCAAAGGTGGCTGACAATGGCTAAAGAAATCGAGAATCCCTGCATCTCAGTTTGCCAACTCAGTGGTGATCTGTGTGTGAGCTGTGGGCGAAGCAAGGAAGACATCAGAAAATGGAAACGCATGAAGCGGCCTGAAAAAATGGCCGCTGTGCAAAGGGCGAATGTGCGCTTGAAGGGACTGAAGAAAGCACATGGGTAGTCACTTGCCCAGGTTTACCGCTTTGGGTCGTTATGAGCCCCTCAGCTTTGATGTCTGGTTGGTCAAATTCTCAATCGCTGATCAGTCAAATGCGAATGACTGGTCAGGTCGTATGCAAACGCATGGCAAGTGCGCTGCAATTTTGCAGCTCAGTCAATTCGGGTATTTCTCAGTCTCAATGCATTGAAAACTACAGATGCAGAACTGACGCTCATGGCTATGGCAGCGATCATTGGCGACAGAAGATGTCCCGTCAGTGGATAGAGCAAGCCTGCGGCAAGAGGAATGCCCATTGAGTTGTAAAGAAAGGCGAAACCCAAATTTTGCCGCATGTTTTTTACTGTTGCGACCGAAAGAGCCCGTGCTCGTAAAATTCCCATCAGGTCACCTTTTACCAGCGTGAGTTGCGCGCTATTCATCGCTACGTCAGTCCCTGTCCCCATGGCAATGCCCACATCTGCTCGGGCCAGAGCTGGTGCATCGTTGATACCGTCACCGGCCATGGCGACCTTCCGGCCGTATTGCTGAAGGTCTGCGACCAGACGCTCCTTGTCCTGAGGTTTCACTTCACCATGGACTTCTTCAATCCCCATCTCCCTGGCGACTGCCCGAGCGGTGGATAGCCCGTCGCCAGTTGCCATGATGATTTTGATGTCATCAGCCTTGAGTTTGGTGACTGCTTCTTTGGAGGTCGGCTTAATTGGATCTGATACTGCCAACAACCCCGCCAATGCCCCGTCGACTGCGAGGTAGATGATGCTAATGCCATCACGTCGCAACGCCTCAGCACGCTCTTGTAGGGGAGTGGCGCTTACGCCTACGGCTTCCATCAATGCGGTGTTCCCCAGCTCGATCTTCTTACCATCAACGATCCCACTGACCCCAATACCTGAACCAGACTCGAAAGACTCTGGCTTGGTGAGCTTAATGTTCTTAGTTCGGGCGTGATCGACGATTGCATGAGCCAAGGGATGTTCGCTGCCCTGATCAAGACTGGCAGCAAGCTGGAGAACATCGTGGGGATTGAAACTGGGTGTGGCCTCCACACTGTGAAACACTGGCCGTCCCTCTGTCAGGGTGCCGGTCTTATCGACAATCAGCGTGTCGATCTTGCAAAGGTTTTCGATGGCGCTGGCATCCCTGAACAGCACCCCCATGCTGGCCGCTTTACCCGTCGAAACCATGATCGACATGGGCGTAGCAAGACCTAGCGCACAGGGACAAGCGATGATCAGCACAGCAACAGCGTTGATCAGACCAAACACCCAACTGGGCTCAGGGCCAAAAAGCCCCCAGCCGACAAATGTCAGTATCGCAATCGCGATAACACCCATCACAAAGTAGCCAGCAATCGAGTCGGCCATTCGTTGCATTGGTGCTTTGGACCGCTGAGCCCGAGCGACCATCTGTACTATCTGTGACAGCATGGTCTCGGCGCCGACCTTCTGCGCCTCCATTACCAAGCTGCCATGTGTATTGAGCGTGGCACCGATCAGACTATCTCCAGCTCTCTTCATTACCGGCACTGGTTCGCCAGTAAGCATGGACTCATCCACCGCACTTTCACCTTCCAGTACTGAGCCATCAACTGGAACCTTTTCACCGGGTCTGACCCGTAGATGGTCTCCAAGGTGGACATGGGTGAGAGGAATGTCTTCTTCCTGTCCATCGGTATTGATCCGGCGTGCTGTCTTGGGCGACAGGCCGAGAAGGGACTTGATGGCGGCGGAGGTTTGCGATCGTGCTTTGAGCTCAAGAATCTGCCCAAGCAAGGTGAGTGAGATTGTAGTGGTCAACTTATCCCGGACACGACTTTAAGTTTTTCCTCGGCCCGCGCTGGAGCCAACCCATCGTTGAATTGATGAGGCCTAATCCAATTGTAGCGATGCATCAAAAAATGGCTGATATCGCGCTGTGCTTCCTGCGCAGTTCGATAGCCCACGGTCGGTATCCATTCTGTTTTCAAGCTGCGAAATACGCGCTCCATCGGTGCGTTATCCCAGCAGTTTCCTCGTCGACTCATGCTCTGGCGCATGCGGTATCGCCACAACCGCTGGCGAAAGAGTCGGCTTGCATATTGCGATCCCTGGTCCGAGTGGAATAGCAGATCCGAAGGCCTGCCACGCTGCTCGTAAGCCATATCTAGCGCTTTGATCACCAGCTCAGCGTCTGGCTTTTCCGACAGCGCCCAGCCCACGATCCGACGCGTACAAAGATCCAGGACGACAGCCAGGTAATGCCACTTTCCTTGCGCCCAAATGTAGGTGATATCGCCGCACCAGACTTGATTGGGCGCTGGCACGTCGAACTCGCGGTTCAATGTGTTCGGGATATCCAGTCTTTCTACTGTTGCTCGTTTGTAGGCATGGGAGCCGGGTTGTTTGCTGACTAAATCAAGCTCGCGCATCAAGCTGCGCACTTTGAATCGACCGATCTGCTCACCGTCTTCACGCATCAGCGACAAAATGCTGCGACTGCCCGCAGCACTGCGACTTTGTGAGAACAGCTCACTGACACGCCTACGCAATCGAAGCCGTTCAACAGCGGGTGAGCGGCGCCGCAGGCGCTGGGCGTAGTAACACGAGCGAGTGACGTCAAACACCTTGCACAGCCAATCAACCGGCTCATGTGCGCTCAACTGGTCAATCAGCGCGAACGCTCGTGATCTTCCGACATCAAGAGCGCGGTAGCCTTTTTTAATATTGATTTCTCTCGCTCAAGCCGAGCAATCCGAGCTTCCAGCTCCTGAATTTTTTGCTGTTCAGGAGTCAGTGCTTTGTTCTGCGGGGTGACGCCTTTATGTTCTTTCTGAATCTGGTCAACCCAGCGGCGCAATGCCGACTCACCAATGCCGAGTGAACGGCTGGCTTCGATGTAGCTGTAGTTTTGCTTGAGCACAAGGTCGGCAGCCTCGCGCTTGAATTCAGGAGTAAAGGAGCGGCGTTGTTTGGTCATCTGACACCTCGATCTGGCGAGCATTCTCGCCTAAATGGGTGTCCGGTTTCATTAGACCACTACAGATGATGACCGCTGCGGCTTCGAAGTAGACGCCGATGCGTCCATCTTGCATGAAGGTGGCCGGAAAGCTTTGAGGTAAGAGCGTTGCCATGACGCTGTAAAGGTATGCTGCGGCGGTACCCAACCCAATCAGTGTCCACATATTTGGACTGCGATTTCTAATAGAGGCTATGCCTCTGACAAAAAAAGGCCAACCTGCCCACAAGGTCACCGGTGTCGCCAGAGCCAGCTCGATCCAGTTTTGGATCGGGCCATGGAAAAGTTGTAACGTGTGTCCCGCCATGGCGAGCAAGGTCACTATCACGGTTAATGGCAGCGACCACCAAAAGCGGCGGGCGAAATCCCGGAGTTCAGGATTTTCTTCTTCATCGAGCGCGGGCATGACCGGCTCTAATGTCATGCCACATTTAGGGCAGTTGCCGGGTCCGGGCTGACGTATTTCCGGGTGCATCGGACAGGTAAACTCAGTGCCTGTTTGTACCGCAGACTCTGGAGTGGTGACACGGGATTCGGCGCTCGAAACATTACTGCTGAAGCGTTCAGGATCAGCTCGAAACTTCTCCTGGCATTTCAGGCTACAGAATTGATACTTCTGTCCCTGATAAGACTCACCAAATTTACTTGATGAAGTGACTGCCATTCCGCACACCGGGTCACGTAGATCATCGTCATTTAGCGGAGCAGCATGGGCGTGACTGTGGTCGTGGTGGCTCGATATGTTAGGCATGGCTATTTCCCTTCTTTGTCCTTGTGGGTTGCTGCCTGATCGCCATGGCGATGTCCAAAAAAATGCATCAATGGACAGATCAACAGAATCAGATAAGGCCAAAATGGATAAACGTGGCTGAAATGCTCCCGCAACACGTAGAAGGCACCAATCGCAATGAGCATGATTAGTACAACGCCTGTTTTGCGCCTCCAAAATGGTGCGGTGGTGTTTCCATCCAGACGCTGATGGTTACTCATGATCTAAGCCTCACTGTGTACTCTGCAACAGAGCGTAGCCAACTCCTGTGTCGAAGCGGTGGGAGAAGCCGGCTTAGGCTTATTTCAGGTCAAACTGACCGACCATTCCCGATTGGTAATGTCCGGGCACATTGCAGGCAAACTGAAGGCCTGTGCTGTCGTTGAAGGTCCAGATCAGTTCTTGGGTTGAGCCAGGCTCAATCAGGACGCTATTCGGGTCGTTGTGCTCCATTCCGACCATCTTCATTCCGCCCATGCTGTGGCTCATACCGCTCATCGTTTTCCCGGTACCGGTGGGGTTAAGCGTCCCGTTCTGGAACATGCTCGCCATTTCTTTTTGGTGTGCTGCATGAGCAGCGGCTTTGCCGATGTTGAACTCGTGCAGCAGCGAACCCTCATTGCGAAGGACAAATCGAATGGTTTCACCAGGCTTTACGTTGATGCTTTCAGGTTTGAAGAAAATATCGCCCATCTCGACCTCCACCGTACGGGTAACCTCAGAGGCGACTCCAGGCTGGCCGATGTCCTCTTTCCCATGCCCTGCGCTGGCCATAGCCGTAGCACCGAAGAGTAGAGTGATTGCCGCGATGACAGGGGTAACGAGCTTAATTTTCATAGTGACCTCGAGAGTAAGAGGAGTGGGAGCACTGGCTATGCTAAAGACACGGAGCTGCCAGTTAACTGACCTGAACACTACATTTCTGTCAGTTTTCAAAAAAGCACGGCGTCCAAACGACGCCGTATTTAACGTTACTGTTCAAAAAGCCCCTTGGAAGCCGTTTTTCACTGATGATTCTCTGAAAGCATCAATTTGTGCTCGCGCTGCATTTGGTTCAAAACGTCATCGACGATTTTGTCGTGCTTTTCCATCCAGGCGAGATGCTGCTGAGGTGACATTGAGGCGTCTGGATGATCTTTATGGAGTTGACTCATGAGCTCTCCCAGCATCTTCATATGCTCGGTCATGTGGACATGACGCTGACCTTCAGGGGCGTTTTCAGCTTGTATCAGGACAGCCTCTGCCTTGTTGCGCAGACCCTCCATGCGCTCTATCACCCGGTCTCCGCCACTTTCAGCCCATACAGAAGCTGAGACGAGTATTGAGCTCACAAAAAACAGAATTTTCAGGCGATTCATGGGGCAACTCCTTATGGAATTGTTTTCCGGCTCCCAAACGGTTCATGTTAAAGAGTCGGTCGAGCACCAGGAAGTACTCATGCTTGAACCCTAGACAGCGCTCGCTGACATCTACCTGAAGCCAATATTACTTTTCTGTCAGTTGCTGGTTGGCTGCCGGTTTTCGTTGCAGACTCCGCTTCATCACTATCAGAGAACGACCTCATGAGACTTCTTGTCGCTGAAGACGAACCAAAAATAGGTATCTATTTGCAGCAAGGACTCACCGAGGCGGGGTTCAATGTTGATCGTTTTACTAATGGAAAAGAGGCGCTTCAGCACGCTTTGAGCGAAGCGTATGACCTGTTGATTCTCGACGTCATGATGCCTGGATTGGATGGCTGGGAAGTTCTGCAGAAGGTTCGCGCTTCCGGGAAAGACGTCCCCGTGCTCTTTCTCACAGCGAGAGACCGCGTTGAAGATCGAGTTAAAGGACTTGAACTCGGCGCAGATGACTACCTGATCAAACCCTTCGCATTTTCTGAATTGCTTGCTCGAGTCAGAACGTTGCTGCGTCGCGGTAACAGCGCGCCTTCGCAAACCTACATGAAATTGGCTGATCTGGAAGTGGACCTCCTCAAGCGTCGAGCCATTCGTGGAGGCAAGCGAATTGACCTTACGGCCAAAGAGTTCGCGTTGCTTGAGCTATTGCTGCGACGTCGTGGGGAGGTGCTGCCAAAGTCACTTATCGCTTCCCAGGTTTGGGATATGAACTTCGATAGCGACACCAACGTTATCGAGGTTGCGGTTAGACGGTTGAGGGCCAAGATAGATGACGACTTTGAGGTCAAGTTGATTCATACCTCGAGGGGAATGGGTTACATGCTAGACGCGCCTGATTCGGAGTCGGAATGAATCGGATGTCCCTGACAACTCGCATGAGTCTGATGTTCATGCTCGCGGTAACGGCCGTGCTTACGGTCGCCGGACTTAGTTTCAACAACCTCAGTCGGCATCACTTTAAGATGCTGGATCAGCAGGCATTGAACGAAAAGCTCCACTCGACCCAGAGAATTTTGTCGGGGTTGAACACCATCGATCAATTCAGCGAATTTAAGCCTGAGTTGGAAGCGCTGCTGGGTGCTCACCGTGATTTGACGGCCCTAATAATCGATGGTGAAGGCAAGCTGCTGTTCGCAGATCCCGGTCCGGTAGATATTCCGAAGGAGTTCCGCACAACCACAAACAACAACGTCTGGGAGTGGCGGGAGCAAGAGCAGATGTTCCGTGGCGTGACAGCACAAGCCGTTGTAACGGGGCAAGACAAGCCGTTGACAGTCATTTTGATCTTTGACGTTACTCAGCATATGTCTTTTTTCGAGACGCTTGAGCGCTGGTTTTGGATAGGGCTGGTAATTAGCGCGTTGGTCAGTGCGGCGCTTGGCTGGATGGTAGCAAGCAGTGGCATGCGGCCTATTCGCCAGGTCACGCGGGTCGCCGCCTCTATGTCAGCAAAATCACTAAAAGAGCGCATCCCTTTAGCGCCTGTTCCTAAAGAACTTCAGCAAATGGTGCTGTCCTTTAACGCAATGCTGTCCAGACTCGACGATGCATTTGTCCGGTTATCGAATTTTTCCGCAGACATTGCCCACGAACTACGGACTCCTGTAAGCAACTTGATGACCCACACCGAAGTCGTGCTTTCAAGAAAAAGGGATATAGAAGACTACGAAGACAACCTGTACTCAAATCTTGATGACTTGAAGCGTATGAGTCGGATGATTGATGACATGCTATTTCTGGCGAAGTCAGACAATGGTCTGATCACCCACGAGAACAAACCAATAGATTTGGTGGAAGTCGTGGAGAAACTGCTTGAATACTACCGTCTTTTGGCAGATGAGCGAGGGATAGAACTGAAGGTTTCAGGAAGGGGCAGCGTCCGAGGCGATGTCCTTATGCTCCACAGAGCTATATCTAACCTGCTCTCTAATGCGCTTCGCTACACCTCGGAAGGGAAGATGATCAGTGTCGAAATCCTCCAGAAGGAGATGTCGATATTGGTCGTCGTGGAGAACCAGGGTGAACCCATTGCCCCCGAACATCTTGAAAAGCTCTTCGATCGTTTTTATCGCGTGGACCCAGCGCGCAGGGAAGGAAGCCCAAGCAACGCAGGGCTAGGTTTGTCGATTACCCGATCAATTATTGAGGCGCATGATGGCAAAATCTGGTGTACGTCAAGTGACGGTAAAACGGCCTTTCATCTCGAGTTTCCTAGTGTTGACTTGCAGGTCAGCTGAGCAATGCCGCATTTGTGATCAACGGCGTTAGCGCGACTTGGGCCTGCATCCAGTTTCGTAATTTTTTGAATGAGTGAATACCCCAGTATTTGCGGCGTGCGGTCTCGTTTCTAAGACTTGTGACCTTCGCCAATTCGATCCCAAACAGCGTGTCAAGCTGACTGAAATGTAATCGAACAGTTTGCGTTCGTGTGGCATCGTGTTCTTGCACTGTGACGTTGGGGCTTAGCGAGATGTTCGTGTTCAACCTGCACTAGAGATGGAAGCTCCGAGTTAACCATCAGTGGTTTTAAATTGAAAATTACAAACTAGTTCTTCCCAAACAAACCTCAAATCAACAGCTCTTGCTGTGAGGAGTCTTGCATGTCATTCCTTAAAACTACGACCGTAGCTGTTGCACTTACTGCTGGTTTGCTTCTGAGTGCCGTAGCTCAAGCACATCCAAAGCTCCTTTCTTCCACTCCGGCGGAAGGCTCGGATGCGGCGGCCCCTTCGAAAATTGAACTGCACTTTTCCGAGAATCTCACCACTCAGTTTTCCGGTGCAAAACTGATCATGACCGATATGCCTGGCATGCCGAACTCTCCAATGGGTGTAAAGGCCGCCGTCGCTGCTGGCGGTGATCCGAAAACGATGGTGATTACGCCGGCTGCACCTCTGACGACCGGTACCTACAAAGTTGAATGGCGTGCAGTTTCCTCGGACACCCACCCGATCACCGGCAACTTTTCCTTCAAAGTGAAATGATCCATGAGCGACTCAATAAATATTGTGGTTCGCTTTGCTCTCTATTTTGACCTGATGTTGTTATTTGGATTGGCCATATTTGGCTTGTACAGTCTCAGGGGAAAAGAAAGGGTATCGGGCACGGTCTTGAATTTTGAGTCGCTTCTTTACGGTACTTCTGTTGCAGGTGTAGCTCTGTCCCTTGCCTCGATGTTGTTGCTTGCGAAAGCAATGAGCGGTGTATCGGAGCTTATGGAGCTACATCACCACATTTTTGAAATGGTCATCATGGGCACCGACGTTGGGTTGACCTGGATGGTCCGAATAGCCGCCTTGGTTGGGGCAATTATGGGCGTCGCGTTGAATAAACGATTTCCGACACCCAGCCTCTGGATCGTCACCGTGTGTGGAGCAATCGCGTTGGCCACGCTAGCCTGGACAGGGCACGGTGCCATGGACGAAGGCAGCCGCCGCTACTGGCATTTTCTGAGCGATATTTTCCATTTATTAGCGGCAGGTGGCTGGTTGGGTGCTCTAGCGGCCTTCGCTCTACTGCTGCGGTTGAAATCGCTGAAGGGCGAGGAGGAAGCACGAATTCTTGCCCGCGTGCTGACTGGCTTTGAGTCGGCCGGCGGTGTGATTGTTGCGATCATAAGCGTAACGGGAGTCGTGAATTACCTTTTCATCGTCGGTCCAAACCTTGATGAGGTCATGCTGAGTACCTATGGTCAGCTGCTGTTTTTGAAGATCCTGCTCTTTGCCGGGATGATCGTTTTAGCCACACTGAACCGCTTTCACTTAAGCCCGCAGTTGGAGCGCTCAGTTCGCAATGGTCAATACTCTGTAGCGGTTAATGCCTTGCGCCGCAGCATGAAATTCGAATTCCTGATGGCAATCCTCATCATCTGTCTGGTCGCATGGTTAGGCACGCTAAGTCCTGAAATGGAAATGAGCGCGCAATAGAGGTTTCTGGCAGCTAACCAAGAAGCCGGGAACGGGATTGTTAGCACCATTTCTACTGGCTACACTTCAGTCCATGACACGCTATGTACGGTTTTGCCTGATATTCCTGATTAGCTTGGCGCTTCCCCTCAGTGGGATGGCGGGTGTTCAGGCGCCGACAGAGCCGTGTCCCATGCAAACCATGGGCATGGCGATGATGGACGGCATGGGCCAAGACTGCTGCCATGACATGAAAAGTCCCACCGAGCATGGTAAACCCTGCAAGCCGGGCCAGGAGTGTAAGACCGGCGGCATGCTGCAAGTCTCTATCATCAAGCCTCTGGTCCCCCTATCTAGCCCCCTCGAAGCGTCCATCTCCATAGACTCCCATCCTGTCCAAACCCCTTCAGGGGTATGGCGACCGCCCCGCATTTGATTCCTGTACCACACTGAGCCTCATTCCGCGTTAGCGGGATGGCATATCTGCGTGCATGTCTGATGAAGCGCGCAGTGGATCATCACAGGAATCGTGAACATGAACTCCAAGTGCTATTGCACAGGGTGGTCCCTCGTGGCCGGCCTGGCGGCAAGCGTACTGGCATTGCCGAGTCTCGCTGCCGCATTGACACTCGATGAAGCTTTGCAGCTGGCTGAAAACAATGCGCCGTCGCTGACTGCACAAGACGCGAAAATTCAGGCTGCCAGTAGTGCGGCCATCCCCGCTGGTGAACTACCCGATCCCAAGTTGCTGCTAGGCGTACAGAACTACCCCATTGGGGGGCCGGATCGCTGGAGCATCGACCAAGACTTCATGACTATGCGAATGGTCGGAGTCAGTCAGGAGATGCCCAGCAGCGCCAAGCGCAAAGCCCGAATCGAGGTCGCTGATGCGGCCATTGAACGCGCCGCCGCTGAGCGCCGGGTCGAACGTCTAAAGGTTCGTCAGGCCACGGCGTTGGCCTGGATCAACAGCTACTCGGTTGAGCGTAAAGACACTCTGTTCCAGGACCTCTACAAAGAAAACCGTCTGCTGGCCGATACCGTCCGGGCACAAATTGCCGGCGGCCGCGCTCAACCTGCTGATGCAGTAACGCCCAAACAGGAAGCGGCACAACTGGAAGAGCAGCAGGACGATCTGATTCGTCAGAGAGCGCAGGCCCGAGCTGCCCTGAAGCGCTGGATTGGACCAGCCGCCAATGACAAACCTGTGGGCAGCTTGCCTGAATGGCCTGTCGAAGCCTCTGACTACTCTCATAAGCTGCAACATCATCCAGAATTGGCAGCTTTTGCGCCAATGACCCGCGAAGCGCAAGCCAAGGTCCGTGAAGCCGAAGCGGAAAAACAGTCGGATTGGAGCTGGGAAGTCGACTATCAGAATCGCGGCCGACAGTTCGGCGACATGGTCAGTGTGCAATTTTCCTGGGATCTACCACTGTTTCCTGACTCTCGGCAAAACCCCAAAATTGCGGCCAAGCACGCTGAACTCAACCAGCTAGAGGCCGAGCGGGAAGCCCTGTCACGCAAGCGTACCCAGCAACTGGAGGACGAGCTGGCCGATTATGAACGCTTGAATCGTGCCGTTCGCCGAACCCAGGACAGTCTGCTGCCTCTGGCCAAGGAGAAGGTCGAGCTCAGCATGGCCAGCTACCGCGCCGGCAAAGGCGATTTGAACTCCGTCGTGGCTGCTCGGCGCGAGCTTATCGAAGCCCGTCTCAAGCAGATTGATGTTGAAGAGCAGCGTGCTCTCACCAGCGCTCGCCTGTATTTCGCCTATGGGGAGTCCGCTCAATGATCTCTAGAACACGGAAAGGGGTATTTGTTGTCAGCATCTCAGTTGCTTTGGGGGTTGCCGGTGGTTACTGGTTGGCCCAACCGGGGGTGAGCTCGGTACCGGATGCAGCACCGCAGCAGAAGCCTGAGTCATCAGTCGATCGCAAAGTTCTGTATTGGTACGACCCCATGTACCCACAACAGAAATTCGATAAGCCGGGTAAGTCGCCCTTCATGGACATGCAAATGGTCCCTCAGTACGCGGATAGCAAGGGGGACAGTGACACTGTTCGCATTGATCCAAGCCTGACCCAGAACCTCGGTGTGCGACTGGCTACCGTCAGTCGAGGTGTGTTTGCTTCGAGTCTGGACGTTGTCGGAGTGTTGGCTTTCAACGAACGGGACGTCGCCGTCATTCAAGCCCGTACGGCGGGTTTCGTCGAGCGCGTGTATGCCCATGCTCCTGGCGACGTGATCAAAGCCAATGCCGCCATGGCGGATATCCTTGTACCTGAGTGGGCTGCGGCTCAGGAGGAGTTTCTCGCACTCAAGCGCAGTGGCGATACAGGCTTGCTGGCCGTGGCTCGCCAGCGCTTGCGGCTCACCGGGATGCCGGCGGCATCGATTGCTCAAGTAGAGCGCAGTGGCAAAGTCCAACCAAACTTTACCCTCACCAGCCCTATTAGTGGTGTGCTGCAAGAGCTCAATGTGCGCGAGGGTATGACGGTGGCCGCCGGCGAGACACTGGCACGCGTTAATGGTTTGAGTAGCGTCTGGCTGGCCCTGGCCGTTCCGGAGACTGAATCTGGATCGATCCTCATGGGGCAAACGGCAGAGGCGCATTTGCCCGCGTTCCCTGGGGTTGTGCTCAAGGGCGTCGTCAGCGCGATTCTTCCGGAAACCAATCCGGATAGCCGCACCCTTCGCGTACGCGTCGAGTTACCCAACCCAGAAGGCCTTCTCAGGCCGGGTATGACCGCACGAGTGAGCCTCAATCGTTCAACGGAGCAAAGTGTGTTGTGGGTGCCGAGCGAGGCCGTCATTCGCACCGGTCGACGTGCTCTGGTGATGCTTGCTGAAGACGCTGGCCGCTATCGTCCTGTTGAAGTGTTGATCGGGCAGGAAAACGATGACAAGACGGCGATCTTGAAAGGTCTGGAAGAGGGCCAGAAGGTGGTTACCTCTGGCCAGTTCCTGCTCGACTCGGAGGCCAGTCTCAAGGGCATCGTTGCAAGCTCGGAGGAAGAGTCACCACCCAGCGCAGCAGTCTCCAGTTTTCATGAAGCGGATGGGCAGATCGTTGAGATCAACGACAAAGAAGTCACGCTCGCCCATGGTCCTTTCAAAACGCTGGGCATGCCTGGCATGACGATGACGTTCCCGCTCGCCAATCCGGCGCTGATGCAGGGCCTCAAAACGGGCGACAAGGTCCGGATTGCTGTTAGTCAAACCGACGATGGCTTGCGTGTTGAGCGTCTAGAGAAATCAGGGGGCCAGCTATGATTGCTGCTCTGATTCGGTGGTCAGTAGCCAACCGATTCCTGGTGCTACTGGCGACACTGTTTGTCACGGCTTGGGGCATCTGGTCGGTACAGAGCACGCCCATTGATGCGCTGCCGGATCTCTCCGATGTTCAGGTGATCATCCGCACCCCGTATCCGGGACAGGCACCGCAGATTGTCGAGAACCAGGTGACCTATCCGTTGGCCACCACCATGCTTTCGGTGCCTGGCGCCAAGACCGTGCGCGGCTACTCCTTCTTTGGTGACAGCTTTGTCTATGTGCTGTTCGAAGACGGTACTGACTTGTATTGGGCCCGCTCGCGGGTGTTGGAGTACCTGAGCCAAATACAAAGTCGCTTGCCAGCCAGCGCCAAACCGGCGTTGGGGCCAGATGCGACAGGCGTTGGCTGGATTTTCCAGTACGCGCTGGTAGATCGCAGTGGCGGACACGATCTGGCGCAACTTCGTGCACTTCAGGACTGGTTCCTCAAGTTCGAACTCAAGACTCTGCCCAACGTTGCCGAGGTGGCCACCGTGGGTGGGATGGTCAAGCAGTACCAGGTGCAGCTTGATCCACTCAAATTGGCCAGCCTCGGTATCACGCAGGCCGAGGTGACCGAAGCGATCGGCAAGGCCAATCAGGAAACCGGTGGCGCCGTCCTGGAAATGGCAGAGACCGAGTTCATTGTGCGGGCTTCCGGCTACTTGAAAACGCTCAATGATTTTCGGGCGATCCCACTCAAGCTGGGATCGGGCGGTGTGCCGGTGACCCTTGGCGATGTCTCCACGATCCAATTGGGTCCGGAAATGCGGCGTGGCATCACCGAACTCGACGGCAAAGGCGAGACGGTCGGCGGCGTGGTAATTCTGCGCAGCGGCAAGAACGCCCGCGAAACCATTGCGGCGGTCAAGACCAAACTCGACGAGTTGAAAAGCAGCTTGCCGGCGGGGGTAGAAATTGTCACCACCTACGACCGCAGCAAGCTGATCGACCGCGCCGTGGAAAATCTCAGCCACAAGCTAATCGAAGAGTTCATCGTCGTCGCGTTGGTGTGTGGCATCTTCCTCTGGCACCTGCGTTCATCTCTGGTGGCAATCATCTCCCTGCCGGTGGGGGTGCTGATCGCCTTCATCGTGATGCGTTATCAAGGGATCAACGCCAACATCATGTCCCTGGGCGGAATTGCCATCGCCATCGGTGCCATGGTCGACGCTGCCGTGGTGATGATTGAAAACGCGCACAAGAAGGTTGAGGCTTGGCACATGGCCAATCCGGGGGAGGAACTGAAGGACGAACGTCATTGGCACGTGATGACCGAAGCGGCGGCTGAAGTTGGACCAGCACTGTTCTTCTGTTTGTTGATCATCACCCTATCGTTCATTCCGGTGTTCACCCTGCAAGCCCAAGAGGGGCGGCTATTCGGCCCGCTGGCTTTCACCAAGACCTACGCCATGGCCGCAGCGGCGGGATTGTCAGTGACCTTGGTGCCTGTGTTGATGGGCTACTGGATTCGGGGACGAATTCCCAGTGAACAACAGAACCCGTTGAACCGCTGGCTGATCCGGATCTACCAGCCGGCTCTGGATGCAGTCTTGCGACGACCGAAGACCACGCTGTTGGTCGCGTTGCTAGTTTTTATCAGCGCACTATGGCCAATGTCGCGCTTGGGTGGCGAGTTTCTTCCGCCTTTGGACGAAGGCGACCTGCTCTATATGCCTTCGGCTCTGCCGGGATTGTCGGCGCAGAAAGCGGCGCAACTGCTGCAACAGACCGACCGCCTGATCAAGACCGTGCCGGAGGTCGAACATGTCTTTGGTAAAGCCGGTCGTGCTGAAACTGCCACCGACCCGGCGCCGTTGGAGATGTTCGAAACCACCATCCAGTTCAAGCCACAGGAGCATTGGCGCCCAGGCATGACTCAGGAAAAACTGGTGGAAGAGCTGGACCGAGTGGTGCGAGTTCCTGGGCTGACCAATATCTGGATACCACCAATTCGCAACCGAATAGACATGCTGGCTACGGGGATCAAAAGTCCTATTGGTGTAAAGATTGCCGGCACCAACCTGACAGAAATCGATTCTGCGACTCAGGCAGTCGAGCGAGTGGCTAAGGGCGTACCGGGTGTCAGTTCGGCTTTGGCCGAGCGATTAACCGGTGGGCGTTACATCGACGTGGATATTGACCGAAAAGCCGCCGCCCGCTACGGACTGAATATCGCCGATGTGCAATCCATCGTGGCCGGTGCTATCGGCGGTGAGAACGTCGGGGAGACCATTGAAGGGCTCGCACGTTTCCCGATCAACGTGCGTTACCCTCGGGAGTGGCGTGACTCGCTCGGCGCCCTGGAGCAGTTGCCGATCTACACCCCGCTAGGGAGCCAGATCACCCTCGCCACTGTGGCGAAGGTCAAGGTCAGCGACGGCCCACCGATGCTCAAGAGCGAGAATGCACGGCCCTCCGGTTGGGTATACATCGACGTGCGTGGCCGGGACATTGCCTCGATAGTCGCCGACCTGCGTCGGGTCGTCAGTGAACAGGTCAAGTTGCAGCCCGGCATGAGCCTGAGTTACTCAGGGCAGTTCGAGTTTCTCGAAAGGGCCAACGCACGACTCAAATTGGTGGTGCCTGCCACGCTGTTGATCATCTTCGTGCTGCTCTACCTGACTTTTGCCCGCTTCGATGAGGCCCTGCTGATCATGGCCACTCTGCCATTCGCCCTGACTGGCGGGGCATGGTTCCTCTATCTGTTGGGGTTCAACCTGTCGGTCGCCACCGGGGTCGGCTTCATCGCCTTGGCCGGTGTTTCTGCCGAATTTGGCGTGATCATGCTGCTCTACCTGAAAAATGCCTGGGCCGAGCGTCAAGACCTCGGTGACAACACAGAACGCGGGTTGATGGCCGCGATTCGTGAAGGCGCTGTGCAGCGCGTTCGACCCAAGGCCATGACCGTTGCGGTGGTTATCGCTGGTTTGTTACCAATACTTTTGGGAAGCGGTACCGGCAGCGAGGTGATGAGCCGCATTGCCGCCCCGATGATTGGAGGTATGGTTACGGCGCCCTTGCTATCGCTGTTTGTGATCCCGGCGGCCTATCACCTCATGCGTCGTCGACACTTGTCCGTTGAGCCCGGCAAGCACTGACGCGTAAAAATGCATACAAAAGGGGCTGCGCTTGCAGCCTCTTTTGAGCTGCACAGCCCGTTTTCATCGGTCCTACACGCGGTATGTATCGAAATTAGCAAGTTTATGTCTTTTGCATAAACTCGCTAATTTCGATACATACGCTGTGGTCAGTGCCGTTACCCACCTGCACTTGCCAGAAAAACGAACGCTGCCGCCACTGCGTTTCGATGAGCCACAAACAGCATCCTGCTCAAAGCCGACTCAGCATTCGTCACCCTCAGATCACTCTTGAAATCGAGGCGAATGACCTTAATATGATCTTATCTTGCCATCATCGTTTTCAATCATGGATGTTCTCTGGGGTAGGTCGGAATGGCAGAACAAGAAGACGCTAAACCCGCAAGCGGGCGCTTCAACACAAATGATGAGACGAAGCGGATCGTATGGACACAGACCGCTGGTCATTGTGAACTGTGCGGCACGGATCTGACGTTCGATTATCGTGCCGGCAAGCCAATGAAATGGGGCGAAGTGGCGCATATCCTGCCCGCCAGTCCCAAAGGTCCTCGGGGACGCGCGGATCATGATGCTGAGGCGCACACGAACGATACTGCTAACCTGATGCTCCTATGCCCAGGCTGTCATGACAAAATTGATCGTGACGCAGACGGTTATCCTGAAAATGATTTGAGTGGTTTACACCAAGCATACCTAGAGCGCATCCGAATCGCCGCAACGACCCCTGATGGTGGCAGAGCGATTCCTCTCATTGTCCAGAGTCAGCATTTCCAGACGATCAACGATATTCCCGTTCGCGATCTGTTGACTGCGATGTCTGCGGAGGGATTAACCGCCTTCGATCAAGGCATCAAAATTGCCTTCCCTGCGCCCGGACCGCGCGGCAGGGACACTGCCTATTGGCAGAACGTCAAAGACAGCATCCAGTATGAGCTGGAGCAGCAACTCAAGCGTCGCGGCGGCACCTATGGCGACTCGCCCGCGCTAGCAGTAGTAGGCTTGGCCGATATCCCAGCTTTGATGATGTTGGGCCAGAGCATCGGCGATCGTTCCAAACGCTTAATCTTCTCTTTTCACCGCGAGCATCTTTTGCGCTGGCCCGATCAGTCTGCTGAGCCGCCCAGTTTTCTGTTTACGCCTCCACCCAACGGCGATGGTCCACTGGCGTTGGTGCTCTCCATTTCTGCGCAAGTTCCAGTTCGCGACGTTTCCGACGCTCTACCCGGTGCACGTATTGCAGAGCTGTCGATCCCAGAGCCAAGCTATGCGATGGTACAAAACCGTCGGGTGATTCATGCCTTTCGTGACGCACTTCAAATACGACTGAGCCAGCTTGAAGCTTCGACTCCTGACCCTATTCACGTCTTCGCCGCTATTCCTGCGGCATTGGCCATCGAGTTTGGCGCGTTGCTCACAACGCAGCATCAACATACGTACCTGATCTTCGATCGGGACAAAGAAAACCAAGATCGGTTTACGCAAACACTGCAATTGGGCTCGGTGGCCCAGGAGGCTAGGTAAATGCTGTTGAGCAACGAACAGACCAAGCGCAGCAGTTGGGAATATTTTCTGCTTCGCGCTGCGCGGGAAATCTCGCTGTCGGAAGCGCAGTACGAAAAAATTAATGACCGCTACTCCCAACTGGAAAAAATCCTCTCGGCTTCCGACAATCCGCTGCTCGCTGAGGCCCATATCTTTGTGCAAGGCTCGATGCGGCTGAAAACGACCATCAAGCCAATCCCCGGCGCGCCTGCGGATCTGGACACCATTGATGCGGACGCGATTATCTGGCTCCCTCACGCTCAAGGCGCTGGTGCGAAGGAAGTTCTAGAAGCGATTGAGCAGCGTTTTAGGGAAGGCTCCCGCGTTCAGGAAGAAGTTAAGCAATTACGTCGTGGCATCCGGATCGTTTATGCCGACGAAAATCCAGGTTTCCACATTGATGTCACGCCTGCCCGCGCGATCAACGGAAATGGCGAAGCAAACGGCGAGGGTAAGCTGGAGGTTCCGGATCGGGTCACAGGGTGGAAAGCAAGCAGCCCTATCCCTTACTCGAACTGGTTGCAGGTTGCTTCTGCCCAGGAAATCTCTCTGGAAAGCTTGGTAGTTGCCAAAAACCAGCGGATGCTCGATGCCGCGACACAAGATCCATTGCCGCATTATCAGGATTACATCGATCAAGATCCCCTGCGTGCGACCATTAAGCTGCTCAAGCGGCATCGCGATGAATGGGCCATCAACACAAGGAGCGCTGATACTCGCCCCATATCTGTGGTCATTACCACTTTGGCTACTCACGCATACCTGGATGTCGTAAAGGAATCGCAGTCGAAGCCTTTGGCTCCGCTCGATGCAATTTTGGAAATCGTTCGCAGAATGCCGCAGCACATCGCGCATAGAGGTAACGATTGCTTTGTCTGCAACCCTGCCGATAACGGCGAAAACTTTGCAGAAAAGTGGAATCGACCAGGCGAGGGGCAAGGCTATCGTCAAGCATTTGCCAAGTGGCATGCGGACGCCAGTGCATCCGTATCATTGGGTTTGGAAAGTTTTGAATCCAATGATTCCTTTGCCGAGGCAGTGAAAAAGAATTTCGGTATTGCGCCGGCGTTAATCACGGCAGTGAACAATGAAATCCCTGCGAATTGGACGATGCCCGGTCGACCGGATGGCACTACTCGAAACTCTGCTTCGATGGGTTCGCTCTTCGGAGGGGCTAGCGGTGGCGGAACCTCTCAGTCGAGCGTAAAGCCAGTTGGACGCCTTGGCTGATCCTATTAAGACGCCATTGCAGCGCGGAATCGCCGCACTGCGAAACACCCTAGGTCAGGATGCTGCCGATGCATTGCTCCAGCCCGCACCCATGCGGGCTGACGAAGCGGCGTGCTTTTACTTCCCCTTGCCCATCGATTACACGGGGCAGGAGCGGCGACTGCGTATTGGTTTCCCCTCCAACTTTCCCCGTGGGCTCTTGCGCCTAAACGTCGAACCCTCTCCATGGCTGGTTTGGCCGCATGCCACCAAGTCGGGGCTTTGCCTTCATGGCTTTCAGGAACGCCCCATCATGGGCTCCCCGGAGGTCGTGGTAGAGGACAGCCTTGCTCGCTTGGCCCAGATCGTTTCGTTGTCCAAGATGGGATCAAGCCAGGCAACGCGCGATATCGAATTTCAGAATGAGATCACTACCTACTGGTCGTTTCAGCATGGTCAGTCATTCCAGAACCTCTTACTGTTGGATCGACCTCAGACTGCCTCGCAGTTGTTTGCGCTCAGCGATCCGCGCCGAGCTGTGCCATCCGGTCAGGAAACGGTTTGGTTAGCATCGAACGTAGCTGCACTCAAAGGACATTACCGACGGGTTGTCGGGCGCTCCGCTGTCATTCGCGCGGCCGAAACTCCCGGTTTTTACGTCAAGCTTCAGACTTATCCGGACATACGCACCCCGGATCCCGAAGATTTATTGCTGTGGCTCACGCCACACCTTCAACCAGACGATGCCGAGCAATTGCTGGCATGGTTTGAGCTGCATGGAACGTTGCCGAGTCGATGGATTGTTCTCGAGCTTCCAGGAGGGGCAGATGCTCCAACATATTGCCTCAATGTGCGGTCGCTCGGCGTACAGCAGGAGCGGGGGGCAAAGTTTGGCTTGCGTACAGCGCGCCGTCGGCCAGCTATCGCAAATGCACATCCTCCGGCGCTCGTCCGAGCAACTGCCCTGGACGTGCTTGATCGAGCGTCCATTCTATCCCGCGATATAAGTGGCACTGCACAGCACCTTGAAAATGCTCGAGTCGTTTTTGTTGGCGTTGGCTCATTAGGCAGTGCGGTGGCAATACAATTGGCACGATCCGGTGTCGGCCACCTAACCCTCATCGATCCTGACACTTTGGTGTCAGCCAATCTGGGGAGGCACGTACTGGGAGCGGATAGCCTAGGGAGACTGAAAGCCTCAGCGTTGAGGGACAAGATTCTGTTAGATCTTCCGACGACAGAATGTACCGCTTATGCGACTTTTGCCGAAGTGGTGATGAGCAGCAAACCAGAAGTGTTTGATAACGCAGATCTGGTGGTGATCACGACAGCAGACTGGCAGTCGGAGGTCACTGTATGGCGAGCCAAATCAAGCGGCGCTCCTTGGGGGCTTTTACAAGCCTGGAGCGAACCGTATACACAGGTAGGCCATGCTCTATTCGCACCAGCCGGCACCTTTGATGGCCGTCAGTTGTTCACGGACGTCGGCGATTTTCTGCATAGATTTACAGAGTGGCCGGGAGGCGGTGTTGTTCCACTGCCCGCGTGTGGCGAGAGCTTCATCCCAGGCGGCTCGCTGGGAATGACCAATATCGCCTCCATGGTGTCGCACACGGCCTTACGCGCATTGACCGGCAACATCGCCACTGCATCTTGGGTCAGCAGCATTTACAGACCTGAAGATGTGCTGAGCCTAGGAGGCCAATACCATGGGCCCAAGCTGCCAGAGGGGGCGCAGCAGATCCTACTCGAGCGCGGATGGCCGGAAGATAAGGACGAAACGGTATGACGGATATCGCATGGCGCTGGCGATGGCCGGAGGTGAATTCCGAGCTGTTGGTGTCCCAAGCTGTCGCGGACATCTTGGATAGCCATCGGCAGGGCCTTTTTGGCGTGGAGCGAGGGGGACAGTTATTCGTCAACCCGGTTGATCCGAAAGGGTTGCTGCTGGCCTTGGCCACGTTGCCTCATCGCGCCGATCGGTCAGGCTGGTCTTGGCTAGAGTTGGATGCGGAGCGGTGCCGTCAGGAGATCCAGGCTGCCAACGAACAAGGGTTACGTCTGGTGGGCTATTGGCATACGCACCCCCAATCCGTTCCGGTGATCTCTCCGGCAGACATCGGAAGTTTCTCCAAATTTGCTGCACGTTACACGCAGGATCTGCCGCACCCAATAGCCATTATTGTCGGCAAGTCCGAAAAACCAGAAGGTATCAAGGCGTGGTCGTTCAGGGACGGCAGATATGTTGAGGCAACCTGGGTCAGATGAGCTTCAAGTCCGTGCGGTGGAACGCAGGTCAGCGTTTACCTTTACCCGCTAGCATTAGTGCGAAGAGCTCTGCCTGAAAGCGGGCATCATCCAATGCGTTATGGTTCGGTTCGCTGAGTGGCTTCAGCGCAGCGGTCATCTTGGATGATTTTGTTTCCTGCCAGCTGCACCCTACAGCTCCCATGAAATAGGCCTTCATGTCGATAGCTGTAAAACCAAAGGGGTTGGTTTCCAGGTATTTGTGGAAGTAGTAATTGACGAATGACCAGTCAAACGGTGCATTGAGTCCTACGAAAATGACTTTTTGCCCCGTTTGGCAGGACGATTTCAGCCACTGATCAAATGTCAGCATCGCCTGTTGCGGAGCAAGGCCCTCGCTCTCCAGCTTCTCCAGACTCAGCCCCGATACTGCCAGCGCTTCGGGGTCGTGTTTCGGACTGTCAGGCCGTAGTTCAAGATAGATGGACGTTTCAGGTTGGGCTACAAGACAAGCTCCAATGGAAAGCAGACTGTATTCGCCTGGTATAGGCCCAGAAGTCTCGACGTCGACGGAAACATAAAGCTCATCAGGGTGCATGTCATATCCTTTTGTGTAGTTACCTGATTACGCTCAGGCTCTTAGCCATGTGAAGGTGGAAAGGCAGGTATAGCCATTGCCCATTTTTTGCTGTTTCACTCGCTATCCGGGCTTCGAGCAGCGGCAGTGCCTGTCTACCAGCGGATTGCGCGTTCCTTTGGTCAGCTCTGGGCCCAAGCATAATGATGTGTGTCATTCTCTGATGGCGGATGAGGGCCGGACGATCATGAGTGAAACTGAGCGCTGGATAGTCAAATGCCAGAAAACTGAGGACGGTACTGGCGACATCATCATTGATCTGCCTCAAGAGTTGCTTGACCAAATGAGGTTAGGTGTTGGGGACGACCTGGAGCTAACGGTATTAAATGGCACATTAGTCCTGACGCCCGTGCGCAACTCAACATCGGTGCGGCCCATGTTTGCTGGCGCCCTGCGTCAGGATGCCTATCATGCTTACCGCATGCGTCTGGAGACGCTTCTTCATATCTCTGTCAATGCTTCGGATCTGGACATTCACGACATGATAGTAGCTGGCTTCTCGGTCAGCCTGATCAAAATGCTTTGTGATGATGGAACCCTCTCCAACGAAGAACGCGACAGAATCATTCACCCCAAAACGCTCAAAACAAAACTGTCAGCCAATCAGCTTTTAACGTTGCATGAGAGTGATCGCCTGTTCCGGTTTGCACATGTTACTGCTATGGCCGAGGTGATCTTCGGTGACAAAGGGAAGGCTAAACAATGGCTTTCCAAACCCAAAGCCCGTTTTTTGGGAGAAAGCCCATCGGCGATGGTCACTACAACCTTTGGCACACATCTAGTTGAAGAAATGCTGATTCAAGTGTCTGAGGGCATGTCATTTTGATTCAGTCGCAGCCAAACGGCTTCTACCGCTCCTTGAGTACCATGGATTCATGCGCCTATACCGGCGTCGCCTTGCCGAATACGGCATGCACGGGCATCCATGAAGCACTAGGTCACCCACATTGGCACCTACCGCTAGGTAGGGATCACGCGCGCCAATGGCATAGCTGGGTACTGGCGCAAACCACTTTATCCGGTGACAGCTCGATAGAAATCATCCCGTTCAGTGAGAGGAAGGGAGAAGACGGAACAGCCATGAGATCACCCTGCTGCTATCCGTCGGCATCGGAACCTGGTGATCCGCTGGGAGCTAAGCTGAATGATGCTTCTCGTTCGAATCGGTTTTTTTGATCGGCAGGAGGTACAAATGAATTTGGCAGATTATGTTTCAGTGCTTTCTGCGGGTGAGAAAATAGATGGTTGCCAACTTACCACCTCAGATGCTGTGGACCTCGCCAGTCTGCATTTTCCTTCCAGTGCCTATTGTCTTGTTGCTGATTGGGCAATATTGGATCTCGACATTACACCACGTCAGCGAAAAGCCATTACGGATAGACAGCTAATACCTGCTCTCGTTTACGCTTTGACTGTTATCCAAGACAGTCAAGGCCGCTTCCCGCCTGGTGATTGGGTCCGAACATCGCTGGGTGTTTCCTTAACCCACAACTACTTATTTAGAACAAAAAACACAGTTTATGTGCTGATGGGGACCGGTCGAAGGTTGCGCACGGATTTAGACATCGCACTCAGCCTGTGCTGAAAAACGCTATTCCCACACAGGTGAGTGACTGGTCGCGCTCACATAATATTTCGGCCTGTATGAACGCTCTCGCTGTTGTGTCAATCTATGTTGTTACCAATCGAGCCCCGTATTTGAAGTGCGACCTGTCTGTGTCAATCTATGTTGCTGTTGCCTTTACCCCGAATCATCCTACAGACCCCGATTTACGGGAGGGGCTGAGTCAAACTATGTTGTTGGTAACCACCATGAGCGTAATCACGAAGAAAGCTGAGAAGGTCAGTGCCACGGTCGGCACTCTTGACGCAGGTTTCAGTTTTGAACAGTTCTTGGCTGCGTTCCTGGCTCAGTACCCGAAGGACTGGGAGAAGGTCGAGCGGGAGTACGCCAAGCACGTGCGCAAGACCAAACCGGGCAAAAGCCATCCCATGCCTGAGCCCGTCCAGTACCTTCGCAATGCACTGAACGTACACCTCAAGGCGAGCAAGCCGGATTAAAGGAAAACCACATGAAATTTGGAATAGGTTTGGTTGCCGGTGTGATTGTCATCTTCCTGATCGCTTACGGTTTTGATGTCGTCACTGAGCCTGAACCGCTAGCACCGATGCAGAACAATCAAAGCGGTGGGATTCCCGTTACCGATCATGGCAACAACTGCAAGACCACCGGGCCTAACTCGCCAATCGTTACGGGGGAACATAGCGTTGTGGTCGTAAATGGCAAGACCTATGCACCAGGGCAGAATGCCAACTGCGTACCAGGGACTTACAAAATATCAACGCATGGCGCTGGAAGTCCGATTGTCACGGGTGCAGGTGCCAGGGTGACTAGCACTGTCGAACGGTAGGAAAACAGTGTCATGAGCGTTGAAGAACAGAATGTAGAAGGCTTTGAGCTGACTTTCAGTGTGCAGATTGACGAGAACCGAATTCTTGAGCTGTTGGTCGACCAGGTGTTTGCCGGTGATTGCGTTTGGCAGGTCACGGACGCTGGTGGTCAGGTTCTGGCCCGTTCTGATGTTTACAAGGATCAGGCCCACTGCCTGCGTGACGGGCTGAATAAGGTTGACCACGAAACACGGCGCTTGGAAGATGTACGAGGCAAGGCATCGTCAATCGCAGTTGGCTTGATTGAAGCAGCAGACAACGAGCTGGAGGCGCTGCGCCGAAATGCAACCCGCTATGAGGTGCTGCGCGAACACTGGCTGCGGATCGACGACGGGACCGTTGTGCACCGTGCCGATGGGCTGGATTTGTGGTGTGACAAGCGTTTACCAGCCTCAAAAGATCAATCACCGAAAAGTTGACGGAAATCTTATGAGCACTCCTACAGTAATCCAAACCAGCAAAATTTTACCTGTTAGCGGCCCGGCTATGCCTCCTAGTCAGAGCCAGGTAGATGCTATGGCTACCAGTATCAAAGGCATGGGCATCCTAGAGCCGATCCTCGTTCGTAAAGTGGGCGACCGCTATGAAATCACACCTGGTGGAGGCATGGTTCGGTGGCTTGCGGCTACGAAGTTGGGAATGGATATAGTCCCAATCAGGGTACTGCAACTCGACGAAGAGGACTGCGCAGCAGCGTCACTCATCACGAATATGAATCGTGAGTCCATAGCCCCCGAAGAAACGGTTGGCAACCTGGAGATGCTGATCGAGCAGTTTGGCGAGAATGTGGCTGATCTGGTCATGGAGCAGCTACCTGACCTTCGCGAGGCCGCGGCCTCTAACCCGGAACTACAAGCACGTATCAATGCCGTTTTAGCCCGATGCAAGATTAATAGCGAGAAGTTGTAGGAGACCGACCATGGCAACAGTGTTTTTGGTGATGGCAACAGCCAGCGGTTTTAGAAGCTCCGAAAAGAAGCCAATACCATTGAAAGTCTTCAACGACCGCGCTCGGGCCGAAGAGTGGATAAATGTGCTGATCGACTATCACATTAACCCGCCTGAGCAACCCAACGGTTCAGATTGTGAGGACGAATGGGCCGATTGGCGCCTGCAAAAGACCGCGTGGCGTGCTGACCATCCAGCCGGTGTTGTCGTTTCGGATTATCAGCATTATGGGGTTTATGAAGTCCCCCTCGGACAGTAGAAAACGCGGCGGATCTGCCGCTGGGCCGATTTCGAAGTAGATGGCCCTCTGTCCTATGCAGCGCGGATTCGCACATGTGTAGCCTCGCTGAGCGAGGTCTGGTGGCGTGAATATCGAGCGATTTGTCTCTTGGGTTTACGCGGTTTCATCTCCTGGAGGACCGTTGCAGCAGCTGCAACCGCGATTATCGGGCTATCTATCTCTTGGTTTAACGGGGAGGGCATCTCTTGATGTGGTGGCGGGGGTGGCGCTTCGAGTGAATATCTGGTGTTTTGTCTCTCGGTGGATAGTTTTGATGCGTCGGATCGTGTGTGCTCACGCAATAAAGGGTGGCTCATCACAAGGTTGTAGACACACGTATTCCACGAAGACGTGCCGAGGAGGGCACGCACCAGGCATATCCCCCCTTAGAAACTAGAAGCGCTCGACATAGATCAGCGCAGGGCCATTCGAATAGTTTGTTTGGCCGATTCGCTGAAGGGGTTTGCAGCGATATTTTTCAGGCCTTCATCAAGCGTTGCCCGTTTCATCCAGCTTTGCCAATTCAAACGCAAGTCACTAATTTCCGTGGGCGACAACCCACCGTGGGCCTGAGCGTATTGATGGAGCCGACCATTTGGCGTGGCCCCAGCCTCGTACTGCTTTGCCAAAGCTGACAGTTCATCTAGGCCTAAGGATTTCAGCTTGATGCCCGCCAGCTTTGCCGCGATTTCCTTTTGTAGAGGCTTGTCATGAACTAACCAGCGCGCTGCAAGAGCGGTGTTTTTGTCCCAAGCTATTTGGGTGTCTTGTTCTGCTCGTGCCGGAAGTATTTCGACAAGAACATCTCGCGTCAGTTGAGTGTATTCAATCGCTTTGTCCAGCAGCACTTTGTAAAGGGCGCCGCTCGACTGCTCAATGAAAGGTGTCAGCTTGGTGAGGTATTCAGCTCTGTCATCAATACCAGGTGCAGCGCGATGACCAGCTGAGCAGAGCTTGTGAATATAGGCATCGAGAAGGACGGCTTTTGCCATCTCTTCCCGAAATGCATCGGCGCCATGCGCCTTGATCATCGAATCTGGATCGTGGCCATCCGGCAAGGTGGCCATGTAGATTGCGAGGCCGGGATGGTACTGCTCCATGATGGTGTCGAGCGTACGCTCTGTAGCCTTAACTCCGGCATTATCGCCGTCCAGACACACCGTTAGTTTTCGCACACCGGAATTGAGAATGAGCGAGAACTGAGTGGGGGTGAGGGCGGTACCCATTGGTGCAAAGCCAAGGGGGATATTGTTGTCGGCCATGGTTATAACGTCGGTATAACCCTCAACCAAGATGCCTTCTTTCGAAGCTTGGATTGCTTTCCGATTTTCAAACATGCCGTAAAGAATGGCGCCCTTGTGAAACACCTCCGTTTCGGGGGTATTGATGTACTTGGGTGACCCCTCTCTTGCTTCGAGTAGGCGCCCCGCGAAACCGACCAGCTCTCCTTCGTGAGTCCGGATAGGAAACATGAGTCGTCCCAGGAAGAAGTCCCTTAACCGTTCAGTTTCTTTAACCGTGGTCACAACGCCAGCTTCCTTGCCAGCCATTCGGATTTTATGCGAGCTGAAGTGATCAACAAGGCCGCGAAAGTCTTGTGGGGCGTACCCGATTTGGAATTTGTACATCGCACCAGGTGTTAGGCCACGACCTTCAGCATAAGCTTTGGGAGCGTCGTCTTTGACGTGGCTCTGATAGTAGATCCGGGCCACATTCATGGCGATGAGCAAGGTGCTTGAATCGCTCTGTGCAGGTTTGTCGTCCACGGCAAGGCTCCCAGGTACGTCCGATCGTTGTTTAAAATTTGATCACGTCAAGGCTGAGGCAGCCAGTCGCTATCGTAGACACTTACCCACAGAGTTATCCAGTGAAGCGGTGGATAACTGGAACAAATGCGCAATGTACAATATTACGATAAAATAATGATCGCGGCTTGATTGCCGCGAATAATCAGCACATCTGTGTCCGAAACCCGGCGCAGAGAGATGCGCCCTTACTGGCCCGGATTGGGCCTTTGGCGTTACCAGGATGCGGTTTCCGCAGCCGCTAAAAGCAGATAGGGAATCAGAAATGCTTGTTCATCTGACACCGCAAATTCGCGCCTGCAGCACCAACGAGATCTGTTCGCTGATCGACGTCACTTCCGAAGAGCTGGGCTTCGTTTTGGAGGGCGGCAAAGATCTAACTGCCCGTCGTCCATACCCAAACAAAGACTACCTTGTGGCTTGTCGTAAAGTCGGTCAAAGGGCCATGAATGGGATTCTGATCGAGCTGCAGGAGCCAATCCGTGAATTCACCGTGGTCACCCGCTGGGCGGTTGCTGCAAGCCACATTGCCACCCATCGAGTGCGCTACATCGTCCTTGACGATGACTACGACACAATCAGCGAAAACATGGTGTTGTGGTACGGCACTAGCGAAAGCTCAGGGGGGTTTGAATCGCGCTGGCCAAAGGATGTGGAGTACAGCACACCGGCTAGGACGCAGCCACGAATGGAGGTGTTCCCGCGCCTAGATAGATGTGGAGAGATCAGTGACAAGACGGACGAGCAAGGAGCCATCATCGAGCGCTCCGAGGTATTCCGCTTGCCCACAGTTCAGCGCGAACGAGTCATGGATCTGAAGTATTCCTTTGATGACCGCATCCCCGGAATCGAGAGTGCGTTTCGATAAGCGCTTGTCATTAACTCGTTGAATGAACCTCCCAAAGCTGACGCCACCCAGGCAGATCTTGCCGGAACCTAGAGTAAACTCATGCGATACGTCATTAGCGTTGCCCACCACTACCTGACTGGAAAGCTGTCTACCGAGCATGCGGTATATGCCCTTCGGGAGAGACCATCGGCTGTCGCCAGCAAAGGCAAAACTTGGGTCATCGACCCTGACTTCGAAGTCTGAAAAATTAACAGTGATTAGCGTGCCATTGGCAGGAAAGCTAAGGGAAAAAAATGAGATTTTTTTGGATTTGCTGTTGCGTGGTTTCAATCACAGTCCCGGTCGCTTTCATGGTTTTAGGTCCAATCGCTCGGCAGCATGGAGTGGAGCAAGCGACCCTTGTGATTGAGGCCTCGGCGTGTGGTGACACAACTGGTGATGTAGCAGAGGGCTGGGAGAATCGTTGCTCCGAACGAGCGGCAAGTAGAACCAATCCCTAGCGGAAAACTTTGCAAAGAGATCAGCTTGTTGGGCCGCGCTGCAAAAGCTTGATGCCCTGCATGAGTCACGTTAATTGCCGTGAAAATGGAATGGCGCTGCATCTTGCGTGTATATCTCTAGAGATATACACTTAAGTCAATTCAATAGACCCCAGAGATAATAATGTTAAAGCGCAACTATGGTGAATACGTCGCGGCAGTTTCAGGTTTCGGTGTAACTCCCATTATCGAAGTGGTGTGGAGTGATGGGCAACTGACATTACCCGCCCCGAAGGATATTGACATGCCGCTGTCGCTCAATTTCGCAATCGCGATGGCAATCGAATCTGGAGACCATAGCGGTGCTTCACAGTTGATCGACAAGTGTTCTGGGCATGACGAGGATTGTTGGAAGATGTATACCAAAGAGGGCGACTACTTCGCGGCAGGAGGCCTTTGGTTCAACCAACAACAGTGGGAGAGTGGTGAGCGGCCAGATGCGAGCCCTATGACCGTGGCGCACATGCTCGATTTTGAAGGGGATCTGCCAACGTGAAGGCCTGAGCCCTTAGCTCAAGGCCTGTAAGCCGCTTTGCCTACCTCCCAGCCCAGCCGTCAAACCGTTGGGCTGAAGCCGTACAAGAGGGTGCTTTTTGCTCCCTCAGATCTAGCGGGATAACGATTCATGCAAGGCCAACAGATCAATGTCACCGACCAACTGAATGATGTAGGCCTTTCGCCCGAGCCTCTCTTACAAGCAGCATTACTGTGCAATAGCCTGCGGCTAGCGAGCAATGCAGGCGAGCTTAGCGTTGCCGTTGCTCAAGCGAACGGTGTGCTTGTTGGTATGCGCATTGGTATGGTCATCAGTGAAGAGCAGCAGGAACATCTACAGGTGCTGTTCGAGAGAGTCAGGCAAGTGACTCAGACCCAGCATGAAGTACATGCGGAGCAGCAGTCGCCGGTTAACCAGGTAACTGTCACTTTCCTTGACGGTCTGCCAGGCCCCTTTGATGGCCCCTGCATCTTCCTGCTCGATGATGGATCAATCCATGCCGGAGAGGTGGTGCGTAACTCGGCAATTTTTGCTGCTGGCTCTCTAAGCACCCTGAACACTGCAGGTGGTATCAATGAAAAGTTCGAGATCCCGCTGCGTCGAGTAATCGGCTGGGCAGATGCCTGTCCGCGAGATAGAAACAGCCTACGGAAATAAGCCATGTCCAAGTTGAGTAAGGTCAACGACGTGCGGTTATGTCGGTCCGATAACTGGCACCAAGTACTCGGCGATTCAGTAGCTCGTGCCGTAAGGTGGGCGCGTAGACAGGACCGATTCAGTAATCAGGTCTGGACTAAGTGGCATTACACCGAAGGTAATGGCGCGTTCACGGCTTGCGGAACACCCGTCGTGGCATTCGAAACAGATGGCAGCCCCCAGGAGCAAAGCACTGGCCTTGTAAATTGCCGTCGCTGCCTTTCTGTCATGGTTCACCAGTCACTTAAGCTCAGGTAGAGAAGGGTGCTTAGCACTCCTCAGGAGAGAGAAGAGAATTATATGACATTCGTAATGCCCAGCATCAAAGCCATGTTGAAAGCTGCCTTTTGGGGAGCACTGTGCGCCGTTTTGGTTTGCTTTGGATTGAGTTTAATTCCTAGTCTTGGCCCCGCGCCAACGCACGGCCTACTTGGTTTTGGAGTTCTCATTGGAACGACTCCTTTGGATAATGCTGTGATGTTCGGCGCTCTTGGGGGCATCCTCGCCTCACTTATTGCTAAAGCTTCAGCCAAGTAGGGTAGGCCATCACCAAGCGGTTTGCACCGCTGATAATCAGATAGAAAAGAGGTTCACACATGAACGTAGAAGCATTGAGAAAACTTGAAAAAAAGCTGCGCAAAGCGAAGCGCTCGTCGTTCTTTTGCGGCGTTCTAGTGGTCATGGTCATGATGGCCTTTGTGATCGTCTCCAAAATCGGAGGAGTTCCCGTAGACCAGGAAGCTGTTGCGACAGCGGGTACGCCGATAGTGATCTTGATTGCGCTAATCACAGGTCTGTGCGGCTTTTTTCATTCCAGCGTTAAAGCAAAACTCAGAAGGTTGCAGCTATAACCCTCAGCATTCGGACAAAGCTCGCCCAGCTGAGCTGGAAGCGTTACGCGATGTGATTGATACGCTGAGGAGCGTGCATGATCTTTATGCCTTGTTGGCACAAGGGGGCGCGATCAGGGAGCGGATATTGAGCGCTTGGCCAGACCTGATCGACGAAGACGAACATAGCGACTGGCTCGACAAACTCAAACCTTCTGCGCTGCGTCGCCAGTTGTGATGGCAAGGCTCAACGTCGCTAAGCATCAATGGCCGCATTTAACTCACTCCCGATTCAGGTAAGCAAATGTCTACAGTCCTCTTTCATGAGTCACCTCCATCACATGAGGTGGCTGACCAAGTACTGCAAATGGTAGATACCTACCTATCCGACTTAAGCATGCTGGCCGTACCGCCAAGCAACCCTCTCTATGAGGTTTACCGTTGGACTTTGCCCTGCGAGGTCGATCAGTACCTGCAGCGAATCGGTCAGGTGCCTACAGCTCCCGTAGAGCTTATTGTGGCTTTCGATGATGTCGACCTGCGGAAGGTGGTCGGCTTTCTTCTGTATCTACCAGTTCCGTCTCACCCTGACGCATGTGGAATTACCTACATGGCAGTCAAGCAATCGCACCGTAGGCGTGGGCTCGGCACTACCATGATGCGTGAAGCTATAGCCCGGTATCCTCATGTTGAATTGACCTGTCCGGTTAAGAAAGTTCCTTTCTACGAGCAGATTGGCTTTCAGGTGATTGACTCGGAAAATACGCAGGTTGTGATGAACACCCGGTCTGCAAGCACTACGGGGCTGATGGGGATTGTAAACGCGGAACAGATCCTCCACTCATCCCAAGCGAAGCAGATTCATGCGCAGCTTGTTGACCGGTTGGGTCTGAAAGTGATGGTGAATGCGGAGAAACAGCTCCAGCGCCATGTAGACCAGCTTACGCGCCAGGCAGCATCGTTTGTCCGCGAACGCATGTCAGCAGTATAGGAACACGACCATGGCAACAGTATTTTTGGTGATGGCCACAGCCAGCGGTTTTAGAAGCGACGAAAGAAAGCCTTTGCCATTACGTGCATTTGAGGACCGCGCTCAAGCCGAGGTGTGGCAGGACATGCTGATCGACTATCACCTAAACCCACCTGAAATGCCTATTGAGGAAGGCCGCGAAATTTGGAGCGACTACAAGGCACAGGTGAAAGAATGGGAGCATCGTCATCCTGCAGGAGCTAAAGCCTCCCAATACCAGCATTTCGGGATTTACGAAGTCCCCATAGGGCTATAGGAAAACGAGCCATGGAATCTAACGTGATGACAAAAACTCAGCCAGCAACCCTAGCGATTCGCTGGAGCACCATTGCTGCGGCTGCCGTGGGTGTGTGCGTCGGTATGTTGGTCGGCGCCGTGGGGATTCAGCAGGTCATTAAGCAGCATCCAACTCAGTTGGAAATGCTTACCACCGATACCCGCGCCGAGATTTGTATTAATGGGTTTGCTTACGAAGTGGGTGCGGCTGAAATCGACTCGCCTTGGCATGGTGTGTATTTACCCGTCGAGCAAGCACAGGAGCCATTGATTGGCGAAGATGGCCAACGGATTTTGCGCCGAGTAATACCTGTTCACTGCAAGATTGGTCGCGGATAGGAAAACGCCCAGGTGCGCCCAAGCCCAGCCATGCGCTGGGCCGAGGTCGTAGAGGGCACCGCATCGGCGTCCACCCAATCGAAGGAATGACCAGTTATGTCCAGCAAAACGGATACCCCCAACAACTGGACTCAGGGCGGTCAAGCAAAGTCCTCGGACGCAGCGGCAGCCATGGCCAATTTCAACGAAACGCGGCAAAAGATTAACGATGCTTTCGGCATCGGTGGCGTCGCACGCGCAGCGGGTATCTCGACCGAGCCCCTGCGCTGCTATCAGGTTGGCGATTACGACTGGTTCGCCGCTACATCCCCTGAGCAAGCCTCGGAGCTTATGCGCGAAATCGTCGGCGATGAAGACTGGGATGTGAGCGACTACGAGGTCACTTTGTCCAGTGATGAGCTGCTTGATAAGCGGTGGCGTGAAGAAGACGAACCCGATAAAGACGCTGGCTCCCTGCGCGAGTGGCTGGCAGAAGCTAAAGAGCCGGTTTGGCTCAACGGCATCGAGCCATAGGAAATCGCTCATAGAGGTACACCGTATGCCCAGCTTTCAGCGCTGGGCAGCGGCAGTAGATGAGGCGCAATTTTCGAACTTGCAGTATCGGCGACCTCTGGAATTACGAACCAAGAACAGGAAGAGAATACCTAGATGTTTAAAAAGAAATGGTCTGAACTAAAGCCTCAGTTGGCCAAGATGTTTAAAGTGAAATGGTCTGTACTTAAGCCACAGTTGGCCAGGATGTTTAAAAAGAAATGGTCTGTACTTAAAACACAGTTAGAGTTCATTCACAGCCCTAAGCTATGGTGCGTTAACATCGGCGCAGCTGTTATGTCTTGGAAGTATTGGGATGGCATCAAAAAGGATGTACAGACCACTGCAGATGCGGATGTAACCATTGTTGCGCTAATAGTGATGGCTATTGCGAGCGTTTGGATCTTCATGAGCGCTGACGAGAAAGTAAGAAGTTATTTCGAGCGTGAAGGCGTGCCTACCTTATTTGCGAATGCAGATCATCTCGAAAAAATAGACAAGCGACTCATCAAGAAATGGTTGATGAAGCACTATTCACTGGATAAATATAATGAAGCCTGTGCTCTATCACTTACTTGGTTTTTAACATTTGTAGCAATCGCCTTGGTTGGGCCCACGGCTGATACAAGTAATGGATGGGGTGTTCAATCGATCCCAAAAACAGGATTATGGATCTCTGGAGTGTTGTGTGTATTTTTGCACTGGTACCGGCACAAGATCCTCAAAGAGGAAAATGCTAAATGGTTCAGTCTTTCAGACAACTTTCCTATAATCAATGATCTACCCGGCTTTAAAAGTGGCTATATCATGTGTAAATCACCTGCGCCACTGACTCAATGGGGCGACCAGGATAGATATGTGATCAAGACATCTATGGTTAATAGCAGCAGAATGCCAGGAAAAGGTTCCCTCGATCGCGCAAGTGTTAAGTGGCGTTTATTACTGCTGAGTGAGTAATTGCTCTGTAAAAATTGTTACCGGCTAGTCCGCCCGCAAATATGGCGGGTATTCACCAATGCCAGGAATATTTTTCAGAAAATCGTGAGTCAAGAATCGGAGGTCGATTTGACATTAATAACAAGCGGCCAGTATGACGTGCTTATAAAGCTCATGCGGGGTGATACTAAGAGTCCTGCTAGCCGAGCAGCCCGTCTTGTACTAGTAGATGGAATCTCACAGGCCGATGCAATGCGAGAAACAGGTGCGAGCCGAACGACTGTTCACTTAACAGTAAAACGGTACTCTGAGGCCTATGAGTTAATTAAATCTGCATTTATGAAATAATGACAAAATACTTGAGCATATTACTCTAGCGTAATACACTAAGGCCCTATCGAATACTCTCAGGATACGAGCATGCATCAGTCTACCAAAGCACATAACACCCTCTTTGCTGCTGGTTTTGACTTCTCTTTGGAGCTGGGTGGGATTGCCTACCCGTTGTGTGCTGTTGAAGGTAGTTGTTCCGCTTCAACAGATGTTGAATTTGAGGAGATGCATACTGGCGGTGGGTGCTTGGCACTTCGCCGTAGCATGGGTGGCCTTTTCATGCTGATCACTGATGAAGATGGTAGCAATCTACCAGATATGCAGGATTGGAAGGAAAACATGATTGGTGTGTATCGTGAAGCTGATGATGAAGAGGTCGTTGTTTTGACCCCCTTGCAATGGATGCAGGTAATAGAGATCGAGGTAAAGCGTTGCTCTAGAACTCTACCATAATGGATTTATATCAAATCCGATTGTGTTTATCGCCCAGCAGCACTAATGCCCCAGCCTAATAACTGGGGCAAATCTAGTATGAGACTTGTACTTATCGCGTTGATGACCCTGAAGAGTTAAGATTAAGAAGACAGCTAAATGATGGCCAGCTCTGCTGGAGGAAAGGGGAAGAACTTGAAGATATACCGAGCACCTAAAAAGCCCATCGATGAGTACACCTCAGAAGAAAGGCGAGCATGGCTAGATAACCACGCTGCAACTGCAGAAGAAAGACACAAGCAGTCTAGTAGTTTTAGGATAGTCGCTGCGATTTGTTTGGGAGCTGCACTAGTGATTACTATAGGGGCGCTAATACTGTCGTCACATAGCAGCTAAGTTAGTAAGTCCCTAGGTGCACTTGGATTCATTCAAGTTACAGTGTTTGCGGAAAAATATTCCACTGCTACAACGCTCGACTAAGTCTTTGAGCAGAAGGGTATCCCGAAATTTTAACTAAGAGCGAGCAGCGCGTAATGCCTACAAAACAAACTAAGAAATCGAGTTTTTCCTATATTGAAAACGTTGTACGTTCACTTGAGACATCCAATTTTGGGCCTCGTGTTAGCGCGGCTGCACGTCTCACAAGCATGCTGGTGGTAGTTGCATGTTTCTGTATTTTGCTCCCTTGGGGTTTGAATAAGGCGACGTTATATGGGCTTGGCCTGGCATTTGTTTGGGGCGTGTGCTTCTTTCTAGCTTTTCTAAAATTCAGTAAACAACCAGATTCTTGGGAACAAGCTCTCGATGCTGCCTTGGCAGTTTATGAGCCTATCGACAAAGATGCCTACTTGCAGTTGCAGAAGGTTGTTGCCCTCGATGGTTGGGCCCCAGCGGCGATAAATAGTTGGGTAGCAGCGGAGAAAGCCGCAATATATGCCGAAGAAATACGAGAAAACTCTAAGGGACAAAGTAAATTTCTAGATCGGCGCCTACCGTAAATTCGACATGAAGGAAGTACGATGAATCCAATAGCACTACAAGCCTTAGAGCGAAACACAAAGGCGAAGGAAGTCTCTACGGAGCCGGGACAGTCGGCGCAACGTGAAATTAGAAAAAGTACCTCCAGGACCAAACAAGCAAGCGCGTCTCGCGATGCAGACAAATTTGTCGCACGGCTGCCAGATGATCTTCGGTCCAGGCTGGCGGCACGTAGTAAGTCAGATGATATAAGCATGAACTCGGTACTTGTCAGCGCTCTAAAAAATCATCTGGATTGCCGAGACGAGCAAAAAATAATTTTAGATTCTTTGGTACTTTTAAGGGCTGAATTGCAGAAAGCCTTGGCTTCGGCCAACAAGGTGTCCTGATATTAATCACTGCTGGTTGGTTTGCTAAATTTCTGTAACGGCTTGGTATAGGGCTGCTGTAGTGCCAGGTCGGGCATGCTGAAGCAAAGCAATTTGGTGCCACTGAAATGCCCGACCCCCTGCAGATCTTGCCCGAAAAGGTGGGGGGGGTGGTTCGAGGCATTATAATGCCACGACAATGTATTAAAAATCATTTGGACGGGTGGACAGTAAGATTGGCACGGTTATCTCCGTGACAAGATACATTACGCACTATAATACTCATTTGCTTGCGTAATGGCTGTTGATATAACGGCAAGGCATAAAAAACGCGGATAATAGTCTTTATCAATTAATCAATAGAATTTAATAGCTCTACTAAATGGTTGTTTAGTATAGCTATTATTCATGCTAAACCTGATTGTGATTTCATTTGGTTATGCTAGCTGGCTCGGCGCTCCGCGAAATAGCTAACCTATTGATATATATAGGTTAATTAGATTTAGGCGCTGCTGTGTGAAATCTGATGGTTCTGCAGGGTCAGTGTGCTGCAGATTTCACGTAGGAGCGCGTTTTGATCAGTAGCTTTTGTGTCTCTGCGGCGGCTCTTTGTACTGTGGTGCAGGACGAATCCAGGTAAATCAGAACTGCAAAAGTGCTGTGAAAAACCCCATTTTAGGTCGGGCACACGGTATTATTCATATTGAATACACGCCTAAGCGTGTAGTTAATTTATGGCTAAAACGTGTCATGACCGAAAATCAATTTGATGTTTGCGCCCATCTAATAAGGTCGCGAAAAGGTGTCGCTCATAAGGCTGCTAGACTTGTTCTAGTGGATGGACTCAATGCTGAGCAGGCGCGAATAATGCTGTCAAATAGTGATTTAACAGATCAACAAATAAGTAATGCAGTTCGGCGCTATGAACGTGCGCACAGCCTGATATTGACTGCGTACAACTGCCGTTAACCATGGAGTGAATGAAGCATGTATGTGGTGAACAGGAAGCTTGGCCCAGTACGAAAGTTGGATGACGCTGAAATTAAGGCTTTGTGCGAGTTTCAACGAACAGGGGAGTCAGTGAAGGCAACTACCCTTCTCCGCAATGTGCATCGTGATTCGCACTGGATTTCATGTGGTTGTGTAGAGCCAAGACCAGTGTTGAATATTGCCTTGCTGGAAGGTGGCCGATACGTGCTGCGCAACAATCCATCTTGCGAGATGCACGCCCTCACCTGCCCGTTCATTAAGGCCGAAACTTCCGTGCTCACCACCTCCAGGCTCAATAGCAACATTGCTCTTGAGAGAATCCATCCGGAGACCTTCATTCCGCTGCACGTCAAGCGCAGTCCACAAGGTACTGGCGTGCCCGCCAGTGGAAGGGGAAGGCGCGTGCTCGCCCTTCTGCTCTCGATGATCGAGCGTGCAGGGGTAAGCATTTATGATCCTTCAAAACCCATAGCCATCAGCAGTCAATACGCCGCTTTGCGGGATTCCGCTATGGAGTTCAGCATGGCTGGCGGAACTCCATTCGGCGGATGGCTGGATACCCACATTGAGCCTATTCGCTTGTTCGGTATGGCAAAGCGGCTTCGTGCAGAGCCTCATCAGGCCGCTGTGCTGAAATGGGGTGCAATGCTGGATGTGGTTGACCAGATTGGGGCCCGAAGTATTACCTCTGGCGGTGGCCACATAATGCCCTTCTATGGAAGGTATGAGTGCCAGTTCAGGTCTGACTCCCCTACCCTCGCCTTGGTAACAATCGCGGAGCTAGATCGCCCAGGGTATTTTGAGTTATGTCATGTCGCAGCTGTGCCAGTATTAAGTAAGGCCAATCTCTTTCCAGTTGTAAGTGCAGCCGAGCGCGCCCCTTTAAAAGAGTTATTCGGCCTTGTTGATTGGATTCACAAAA
The DNA here is from genome assembly GCF_035830915.1 of Pseudomonas sp. DSV-1. NCBI lineage: Bacteria > Pseudomonadati > Pseudomonadota > Gammaproteobacteria > Pseudomonadales > Pseudomonadaceae > Pseudomonas > Pseudomonas sp. DSV-1. The sequence continues at coordinate 272,682 of NZ_JAYMYG010000002.1, forward strand.
CTTCTGGAAAGCCGCTAATTTTGAGAAGAAATATATTTGACCCTGTTACTAATCATTTAATTGAGCTACGATCAAATAAGGTTCGATTTTTCATTGATCTTAGTTCTGATCATCATCCCCCACTTATTTCTGATATTGATTCAAACATACTGAAGCTTTCTGAACTTGGTTCAATTGCAAAGCTCAAAAAGGTAATAGCTTCCAGGGTGCTTAAGCCAGATGCCAAATAACTTGATTGTGTCACCCCGCGTGCATTCGACTCCGACCATTCTGAGTTCGGAGCGTGGCCATGTGTACACCGTAGAGTTCGCTATGAATGCCTTTCTCGGGCGTTTGGCTGATAACAGTAAGGCCACGGTGCGCCACGGATTAAGGAAGGCCGCTGATGAGTTGGGCTATGAAGACGTACCTCTTCAGCTCGTGCCATGGGACCACATCGATGAGCCCGTCTTGCGGCAATTGGTCGAGCGCTGGCGCGGGACTGTGTCCAATGCCTCGATCCGCATTTACATCTACGCGGTGCGTGGGGTTGTTGAGTCTTGCGTGAGCCATAGGCTGGTTCATCGTGATCAGTATGAGCCTATGCGCAAGGTTCGGGCACCAAAAGGCACCAACCGCATTGGGCTCGGCCAGTACATCAAGGAGAAGGACCGGCGCAGACTTTTACAGAGTTGCGAGGATGACGAGCGCAAGACTCTTGCGATGCGCGACAAGGCTATGTTGTGCATTCTGTTCGGTTCTGGGATACGGCGGGCGGAAGCAACTCGGCTTGTGATTCAGGACATCAATCTTGATGAGGGCACCTTCCAGGTGGTGGTCAAGGGGGATCATCTCGTCGAAAAATACCTGACTGCTTGGGCTATTCCTCCTCTCAGGGAGTGGATAGCGGAGCTGGCCAGCCTGAAAATCAAATCTGGCCCGGTTCTTCGTCGCATGAGCAAGGGCGGCAAGCCGTTGTCGCCGATGAGTCCAAATGGTTTGTGGAGAGCACTTGGTGAACGATGCATTCACGCAGGCGTGCAGCCGATTAAGCCGCATGATGCTCGACGAACGCTGGCCACCGACCTGATTAGCGAGCATGGCCTCAACATTGCCAAACTTGCTTTGGGACACCGCGACATCGCGACAACAGCGATTTATGACATGACTGATAGAAATGCCATGCAGAATATTTTCAGCAAAAAGACCGAATAATCATTGATCTACTGCTAAACGAGCTAAAGCCCGCGCATTTTGCGGGCTTTCTTGTTTCTGCTGGATCGAATTAATAAAAAAATATAATATTTTTATATTGCTCTTCACCGGTAGAAACCGTAATATGTGAACTATCGAAGGCAAACAAAACTACGAACACCGAGGGCTTAAAATGAGCAAGGAAACCAAGCAGTCTGGCGGTATCAACTCTCTGAGCAAACTGCGTACATACTCTGAGAGCGGAATCTCGCGTACAGATGCCCACGGTGTGGTGCCAGAAATGCTGCTCGAAGAAGAAGGCTTTAATAGCCGTGGCGCGTTCGCACTTGATTATTGGAACAGGCCCGATGTTGTAGCTCATGTTCGTGGTTTTGCAGAGTCATACAAAGCTGGCCGGTTTGTGCCGCCAATTGTGGTCGTTGTACGTAACGGCGATGTCCTGGTACGTGATGGTGCTCACCGTCGTCGCGGCCTTATGTTGGCAATCTCTGAAGGCGCTGTGATTGAAAAGATCTACGTCGTCGAGCAGAAAGGCGATGAGGCTGAGCAAGCAAAGCTCGTATTGACGGCGAACGATGGGCGCCCTCTTTCGCCTTTAGAGCGCGCAGTCCAGTACGGCAAGCTTGTGGCATGGGGTTGGTCGGTCGCACGTATCGGTAAAGAGGTAAACAAGACTGCAGAGCACGTGCGCACCACACTACCGCTGCTCGAATTGCCAATCGAGTTGAAGCGAATGATTGCAGAAGAAACACTCGCGGCTACTTTGGCACTATCGCTTTATAACGTGCATGGTTCAAAGGCAGTTGAATATGTAAAACAAGCTGTTGAGGCCAAGGCCAATGAACCTGAAGTCCTTGATGAGCTGGAGCAGGCAGTACTTCGTGTGGCCGAGGGGCTGGCACCTGCTGAGAGTGGAACAGGCTCTGATGAAGGAGGTGAAGGCAAGACAGTAGAGCCTCAAGCCGAAGCGCCAGCGCCGGAGCCGACTCCTCGCAGGATTAAGATCACTGGCAAAGATGTTGCTAAGTTAACTGGTACTACGCCGAAAATCAGTAAAAAAACAGTTAGCTTCGTCCATAAGAGCTTCGAGGCTTTGGCTGAACGCATTGATCAGATCACGCTTAAGGGTGACCGCTTTGTGATGGAGATGAGCGCAGAAGAGTTCGAAATGCTGAAGGAAATGAAGGCTCAGTTGATCGCTGTCAGCAAGCCTGAACCAGATCAAAAGGACCAGGCGCAAGCTGATCTGCTCGAAGGTCAAAACGAAGCCGCAAATAGCACTGGCCAGACACTGCAGTAATTTGGTGAAGTAGAATCCGAAATAATTTAGGGGCCTTGAATGGCCCCTTATGTTTGCGGGCCAAAAAGTTTGTTTGTTTGTTTGTTTGTTTGTTTTTCCTGCCTTTCTTGGGTAGACCCACGACATACTGCGACGCTCAAGCTGAATGATTCATCTGACAAATTCACAATCAAAGGAGGGAATGATGGTTCGTAAAATGGTTACTCTCGGTCTACTCACACTACTGCAGGGATGCACTACGAACGAAGTGGCCCCTACCCTAGCCTCTAACCCAAACGTGAAGACGGTGTTAGGTGGCCAAGGCTATCCCGTCCTATCCTCCATCCGCTTTGTCAGCCCTAAAGCATCAACGCTCGACCAAGCTGCGCTGTGTGCCAAGGCGGGCGTTGAGGGCCTAGAAGCTGACCCCGTTTTAATCGGCCACAATGTGCAAGTGTCTGGTACCAGTTCATTCGAGCCGCCGCCGCCATCTATTGGGAAGCCCTTCAGGTACACCCTATTGATCAGCACTGGAACAGCAACGGTCTTTACTTTCGACCGGATTAGGTACACGGCAGCAGGACCTATCGGCGCCATTTCTGACAATGGGGCAGAACAAGCTTACGAAGCTATGCGTGAGATCGCGGATAGAGTTGAACAGTGCCTGCCTTGATTGAGGGCGCTGGCCATGGAAAATCCAGATGAGTGACTTGCGGACAGCTGGAGATCTCCCCAGCAAAACAGTTGTCGAGTACGCAACCATAAAGGTCGAGATTCCACATAGGTTGATCCCTACAAACCTTAGGCAAGAGTTCTACGAGAGCGAAGACATTGTTAAAGGCCTCTATGTGTCCCCTACGGGAAGACTCACGTACAAAACTCTGTATTTGGAAAGTGAAGCTTTGGCTCACAAGTTCGCGGCCCAGCTGGCTGTCATTTTTAGGGGCCGACCATACCGCGACCATTACAAATTGTCGGTGTCGGTTGAACGGACGACGAAGGTAGTTACAGCCACCAACGGGAAAATTCATCATTCAGCCGTGGTGGCCAACAACCTTATCGGATGACTCAAAGCCCGCGTAGGCGGGCTTAATATTCCTGTCGCAGCCACCTCCAAAACTGCATCTCTAGCGGTGGCCTACATCATCGACAGATTAGGTTGGCTGGATTTAGCGGTGACATCTGCAAATGCGTACCCTGCTATCGGTGTGTCAGCAGCAACCGTTTTGCATACCGTCCGGGCCCCAGTACTCCAAGCGAGTGTGGCATCCTCAGTACAAACCCCGACGATCCCAACCTTGCTCAGCATGGCTTTGGCTCCTTCAATGCCTTCTTGTCGACCCGCGATTAGGCGGAAGACTGCAGAACCAGGTAGTGCATGCGCTGGGTCAATTTTGATGACTGGGCTCAGTGTTTTCAGGTGCTGCTCTGATAGCGGGTCAGCCCAAGGTAAGAACTGGCTTGGTATGGCTGTGAACATCAATTCCTGCTGCAGGGCCTTGGCCTCAGCCAACTGTTGCTTGTTGTGCTGGTCATTTACAGCCAGTGGCGAGCTAAAGTCGGCCAGTTGGGAGTGCCGCGTAGACAGCAGGTGAATTGCCGACTCGACAACTTCAAGTGCTCGCTCTTGATTGCCCCACAGGCTCTTGCAAGCCGTGTGCACGCCCCCTTTGATCATTACGCCCCCAAGGTCTTGGATTGCAAGGCTGTCGCCATTGAGGGCGTCAGGCGTTGGCTTACACAGCGCCAGCGGCAACAGTGGAGCGTGTGTGAAGGAAGGCTTGAACAACAGCACTTCCGCCGTGCTCTGCTGAGCCCCCGTTATACCCATTGAAGACAGCAGGTCAGCTGCTTGCTTGCTACCCCCCAAGTCGTTGGCCAACTCCTCAAAGCAGGCGCGCCCAGTCAGGCCAGCTGCATCGATCTGCTCAACTCTTCCATCTGGGTAATCGCGAGTGAATTCGTCAGCGGTGTATCTGTTGCATGTTTTGAGTTGCAGGGTGCCGCTCCCAACAACCTGATACAGGCCATTGATGCCCAGCGTTGAAAGCACCTGCAGCACCATTGGGCTCTGTTGTGACAGGGGCTTGTTCCACTGCAGCAGATCTTCACTCACCAGACCTTTGAATGATTTGCCAGAGCTGGAATGTTCAATTGCCCACACCAGGGCATTCGAGAGCTTATCGACCATATTGCGTTGGTAGCTTGCTTGCGGGGTGTCAGCCCGAGCATCCATTCGTGCTTGGTTTATACCCTGTCGTAAACTTCGAATGTGTTCAGCGAAGATGTCCTCGATCCTTGCCTTCCCTGCCAATCCCTTGCGGTTGCGCGTCAGAAACTCACTCAGGTGCTTGGGCGTATCAGTGGCTTCGCACATCGCTGCTATGTTTGTCGCACTCAGGCGGATGTTGCCGAGATGATTGACGTAAAGCCTGTCCGAGTTGGCCAAGTATTGGTCTGCTGCACTCATTGGCACCACGTGGCCATGTGGTTTCCCATGATTGCTCAGGGTGAACTGGCGGGCCCGCGCTCGATCTCCAACGAATGACATTGCTGGTGCTGCAGGGACGGGGCCCCACTGTGAGCTTTCATTCAGGGTTCTCTGTATCGCTGAGCCTACTACCGCTTGCGCAACGTCAAAGGTGACATAGCGATTTTCCCCATCCCGGTTGCGATAAATCGCACCGTCGTAACCTGCCTGTTGAATCCATTTGTTGCACCGCGGATTCTTGATAATGTCTTCAATGCCCAGTTGGCCATCACGCAGTAGGTCGCCCACGATCAGCCCAGCTTTCCGACGGCCAAGCTTGTCGTTCAAGTCAGTAATTGCGATGTGCGCGCTGTCCGTGACAATGAAGGGTGACCGTATTGCCAAGATCGCTGGCGTCACTTTGCCTTGGGCGTCAGGGCTTGCAGCATTCAGATCCGCAAACGTATTGAAGGCGTTACCAGGATTGTCCCGCACAAACACGAGCCGTGGCTCGCCAAACTGATTGATGCAGCTGCTCCCTTCAAACCAATGGTCAAACAGTGTTGATGCGGGCGGTGTAATCGAAGCACCAGGTACTGGGCTCAATGGATTGCTGTGCTCTTGCATTAAAACCTTCGCGTCCTGCTCAAACTCGAAAACACTTCGGATGTTCGCTGTGTGAAAAACCATCCACTCAGGATCTTGACCCACGGTCCCATCTCCGCTGTAACAAACGCTGTCATAGCCGTTTGATTGGGCATCGCGTGCCTGCTGCTTATCGTCGGTGTAGAGAGTGTTCTCGCACCTCAGATAGACCGGCATGACGATGGGTACAGGCACTGCGTCAGCTAAGCCAAGAGTGACGGCCAAATCTTTGATGTCGTCCGGCATGTCGCAATCGTGGTGCTCTGCGAAGAGGTTGATATTCTCGCGTGGGTGTATCCCCGCACTACCTTCCACGTACTCAGAAAGGTCCATAAGGTCGTTGATGTCGAAACCTTTCGAGAGGCACATATCCCGCATGTTGCAGAACTCATCCTCGGAGTATTTGGCCCAGATTGCATGGCCCTCTTCCACCAACCCCTTTAGCAACTGAGTGATCGTGGGCGGCAGCGCCTTCTCGGCTGCTTGGTAAAGGTCGAACTGCCGGAATAGTTGGTTTCTTGCCGCTGTTGCGTACGAGCTGGCCACATCGGGCGATGGCGAAAAGTGAAAGGCATCACCTTGATAGCCGTTGTTCAAGATCGAGCGATGGCGCGCTGCGTCGAAGTTCTCGAATGCAGCCATGGTGCCGTGGTAGAACACCGTGGGTTTGCCATCGGCGCCGACGGTGCTTGATTGCCGCATCCACTGACTAAGCGCGTTGCTGTCACCTACTGTCGCGTTCTTTGTTGCTGGCGCTTGTCGTGCTTCCCAGAATGCTTTGGCGCTGGATGAGGTGTTGGCAAGCGAAGGCACCAGCTTCTTACCTGTAAGGCTCTCAATCGCGTTGTAGGCCGTACTTGCAACACCTTGGCGGCGGAAGTCAGGGTGAACCATTGCCGCTGCATTAAGGTGCTGACCAGCCCCTTCAGGTGCGGGGCCATATAGGAAGCTGCCTATGACCGAATCATCCAGTGCTACAGCGAAGATCTCGCCGTGATACGTCCTGGAAGCCGCATCAGTTTTAACCGCGAACAGATTCATCGCTTTGCCCGCGTGAAGCAGTTGCGCGTTATCGTTCAAACCAGTGCGCCAGCCTTGAGTTTTGATTGCCCATTCAAAAGCGCTGTCAGCACGGCCATACGCTGTCGCTTCGGGTGCCATGGTCGAATTAGCGAAGACGCGAAACTTGCGACTTACCTTTATTAGGGATGACTCAACATCGATTGTGTCCAGTGGGAACTTAACCGCACGTTGCTCTGCGCTCATGTCGATACGATGTTGAGTGTTGCGAGCCTCTACTTCTCCTGCCTCATGGAAATAGAGTTCGAAGGGCGACATGACACTGCGACGAAACGAGGTGACATTGCTATCCCAGTTCCCTTGCTGGCGCCATGTACCAACTCGCTCGATGATCTGTTGCGAGTATCCGGACAGCTCCGCAAACTTTTCAGGTGTACAACCAAGTGATTTGGAGTGGTCATGGATCTCTATGTAGGCCAGCATGCTCGACTTCAGTTCATCACTGGTGGTCTGGTCACTTTCAAAATCGCTGACCATAGCGCCCGGCCCAAAGCCCTCTATATGCTGGATGCAATGTTGGGTCTCGTGGGCAAGCACCTCTTCAAAGGTCGGCCCATCTGACCTCAGGGTATATGGCGCTGCCACATACAGAGTTGACTGGGCGAAGGATCGATGAAAACCAAACGATCCCAATGTCTCATCACCAGGCATGCGCTCAACTGCCACCACATTAAGTTTTGCCAGCTGTGGGTACGCGGCATACAGCTCAGGGTGATCATAGAACTGGCTAAGAGGGACTCCACTGCGACGGTGGATAGACTCTTCTACCCAATCGACGAACCGATCTGGCTCAGTCGTGGTTACTTCTGCTTCGTCCTTCTCGTGGTCATACCCACGAATTCGCGCTTTACTGTCATCGATCTCAAAACGCCAATCGCCGTCAGCACCGAACATCCATCCTGTGCTCTTCCATATGTCGTCTGCTGAGACATCTTGCTCAGCCAGTAGCTTTGCTTGTTTTAGGCGGGACAAGTCACTGGTTGCCGCGTTGGTGCCAGCGAATGCAAAGCGGATGTCTGGATTTGCTGAGTAAAGGCCAGTGTTGCCACTGGCAGACTTCACCTGTGCGGCGGAGAAAACCCCGAATGTCAGATGGTCGTTCTCAGTCAATTTGATACTGTCGAACCCGCAATGAGTGAACAGCTGTTGAAGTGCAGCTGCCCCGGCGCCACCAAAGTGGCTTGTTCGGTTCATCCAGAAGTCATGACGCCTGTAATAAGGGCCGCTCTCCTCCACGCGGGCAGCTTTGGTGATTGTCTTCACCAAGCTCGCCACGAGCATTACGTCAATATGCCGACCAGATGCCTCCGTCTGGCGTACGAGTTCATCGCGCAGCTCGCCAACCTTCAAAGAACTAGTGGATAGCTTGTCGCCGTCGAATGGGGTTTTGACGTTCAGGTAAACAGGCATCACTAGAGCACGGTCAGCCTCAAGCGCTGGCTGCGAATAGCGGGCCATGTCTTGCCGCAACTCGGCGTACTCATCCGCCAATGTTGAACCCTTGAGGGCTTTGTTGAGCCCCACATGCGTATCCGCGAGACTGATGTCTGCGGTGGCTCCAGCAATAACCGCCGAAGCTGATGCCGTATCGAACTGACCAAAGAATGTCGCCAACGCTTCGGCCTTAGACTGGGTCCCTTCATCACTAAGTGGTGCAAAGCTGGCGTCCAAAGCTGTGACTTGCCAAGCACCAGGTTGTTTCGCGGACTGAGTAATCGCGGTGAATCCGAAAGCGACGGGCAGTACCATCCCTATGAACTGCTCATTTCCCGCCAGTTGCTCGATCAACTGGTCAGTGATGCGTTCGCGTTTTTCATACTGATCAAACTGGTACTCATCGCTCTGGGTGTAGAAGTCAGCAAGAGCATCCATCTGCGTCCGGATGCCATTGTCACTGTAGGCAAAGCGCAGCTTGGCGCTGGGGGTGGGAAGTACTGGGGAGTCAGCGCTCTGCGCACGGATCAAACTCGCAAGGCGTACTTCATCCTCGTGCCAATCGTAGACAGACTGTTCAGGCGCGTCTTGGGTGTCTTGGGGGGATCTGGCCATACGCTCTGCAGCACTGAAATGCAGGCGAGCCTGCACATTGCGGGCCTCTACTTCACCCGCCAATAGACGATAGCTAAGCATGCGGCTGTCGGCGCCCTGCATTGGCCCCTCCAGCTTCACCAACCTATCGAATATGGAAAGCCTCTCTTCCTCCAGTGGTTCGATGAAGAGGTTGTAGGCGGATTCATTGGCGACTTTCTGGCCGTGGTCGTACTCGCCTCGGGCACCTTGGCGCATTCGCTCGCCAGGTGGGATCGCGGACAATACTTGCGCGATGTGCTCGGCATACTCAGCGCTCTGCTCCAGCGCCTGTTTACGTTCTCTGTATGTTTCATTGAGGGTTTTTAGTACTACTCGGCTTGTGGGCAATGCTTCGTCCGATGCCGAGCCTCCATGGGAAAACCGCTCAATCTCTTGGATGCCATGCTGCAGCTCATGCGCGAGCGCAGACAACTGCTGCATCGAAAGTGTCAGAAGCCCTTCTTCTGGCTCCGCGCCAAGTGAAATGCTGCTGTCGAGCGGAAAGAATACGGCTGTGTCAGGCGCGAGCCCAGGCTCTACTGTTACCTTTAAGTAGCGCAGTTGTGGGTAGGCATCGAATAGGGGCCAGTGATCGATTAGGTCATGGGCGCGGAAAGTCGTTGAGGTTTTATTCTGCCCCCAAAGATTCCAGCTCTCACGGGCTTTGAGCTGATTGTCATCCAGCTCGAAGCGCCACTTGCTATCGCTACCTTGGAACCAGCCAGTTTCTTGACGTACTTGCTCAGCATCGGCGCCAGCTTCGATTGCTACTTTGGCACTGGCCAGCAGCTGGCGCTCAGCGGTTTGGGCAGCAGCGCCAGCAAAGGCAAAGCGTACGTCTGGGCTATCTTTGTCAAATGTCCCTACATTGCCATAGGCTGATTTAATCTGCTCCGGGTCGAAGGCAATGTAGCTGTCAGCCTGCTCGCCACGTAGGTTCTCGACGGTGTTGAGGTACACAATACCGTCATAGCCGTGCTCTTTGATTTCGTCGACGATCTCCTCGAATGTCGTTGCGTCAGAGCCCCAAGGTAATTCCATCGCCACGGTGTCAGGTGTACCCCAGTCACCAACATCCGGAAGGCGCAGCGGGCGCTGCAGGGAGAGGTAGAACGAGTTGATGTGGCTCCCTTCGCCGTACTTGTGGGAGATAACGTTCGCCTCTTTGAAGCGGTCCTCAAGCTCCTTGAGTTGCGCCCGCTCTATTGGGTTAGGCTGGTAGGTGTAGTCGCCAATCACCTCCCATAACTCTTTGCCTTGCCGAGCAGCGTCCGCGATGATCATCTCTGTAGAAGGTTTTGCGGACTTCTCTTCCAGTGACTTTCTGAACGCTTGCATGTCCATCCAAAACTTGGTTGCACGTTCATGCAGGCGAATAAATTCAGCGTTGTCGAAGTGCTTTTCAGCTGTGTCATCCAGGCGCGTATTTGCCGCCTGCGCGTTACCAAAATGGAAACCAAAGTGAGCACTTTCTTGCTGCTCGAACACAGTGAAGTCTTTGTGGCTCCCGTGGTAAACGACCAGTGGAGCGCCAGCCGCGTCAACAACCATGGATCGTACGAACCAGTCCTTGAAGGTAGGCAGGCTGGTCAGCGGGACTGGGTTCTGTAACTTGAACCGAATGTCATTGCTGGCGCGATCAAAGCTGCCAGCATTGCCAATAGCAGATTTAATCTGGTTTGGATTGAAGACGATGACGTTGAGCCCGTCGTATTCATCGCCACGCTCGCGTTTGATGATTACTGAGTCGTAGGGTTGGCCAGCGGCCCGCGCTTCTTCGAGCTGGGTAACGATCTCGGCGCGATTGATGTCTGCTTCGATTGAGGCCGACAGCTGATCAGTTTTGATGATCAGTGGGTTCTCTGCCCGGATGAATACGGGCATAACGTTCCCGCCCTCCATGGAAGGTTTCACATATGGCGAGGCAGGATTGAAGCCAGCTGCGGCATTGGTAATGCTGTCCGCGTAGGTACTGGCCTCATTGCGTTGATCAGTGAAGTGGAAGCCGAACGAGTACGGAAAACGACTTTGAACAGAGTTGGTGTTGAACACGCTGAAGTCCATGTTCGTCCCGTGGTACACCACCATAGGCTCGCCACTGGGCGCCACCAGCTTGGATTCGCCAAACCACTGTTGGAATTCAGGGGTAGAAGTCTGAACTGCATGCTTTTGCTTGAATCGGATGTCATTGCTGGCGCGATCAAAGCTGCCAACATTCCCGATGGCCGACTTAATTTGATTCGGATAGAACGTGACTATCTGCGGTAGATCGTTGCCCCACCCAGAGGCCCCTTTCATCATATTGCCAGGTGCTGACCAGAGCATCCCGTCGTACCCCAACCCCTTCAGTTCTTCATAGCGTTCAGGGTTAGAGCGGATGGATTCGATCTCATGCTGACTTTCCGGTCGGTATGGATTCTTGATGTTCAAATATACGGGCATGACTACATCGCAATTTCGGATGTAGCTGTAATCCGTCCGAGTCGTGAAGTAGTTGGGACCGGCTTTGAATGACGTAAAGTCAGCATCAGTGCCATGGTAGACAACCAGCGGTTGCCCCTGTTGGTCAGTGATCGAGGAGCCGTCGAACCAATTCTTGAATGCGACTGTTTCGGTCGGCGAGCCGTGCTGTGGCATGTCACGGAAGCGAATGTCTGGGTTCGATCGATCGTACATACCGTTGTTCTGACTGGCCGACTTCAGCTGCTCAGGCTGGAAGGCAACCACGTAGTCAAACCGACCTGTGGCATCAGTGGTTGCGACTCCGTCGTATCCCAGACCGATCAATCGTTCAGTGAACTTTTCGGAGGTCTCATTCGCATACTGCATGGCGCGGACTTCAGCGAATGTACCGATCAGCGGGTTAACCAGGTTGGCGTGCAGATCAACCAACCGATCTCCGTAGATTTGCGCGTCGCCAGCATTCGGTGTCGTGTATACCCCGGTACCGATTGCGCCGTAGAGGCTAACCTTGAATGCATTGAAGCTGGCCGAGGTGCCGTGATAAAGCGTGAGTGGCTTCCCGCCCTCATCCACTATCTTCGAGGCACCAAACCACTGGTCAAATGGTGTTTCCACCTTCTGTAATTCAACTATCGGCGCCGGTGCCTGTGCTGGCGCTGGGCGTTGCTCGGCAGGTGTTGGTGCGCTTGCCCAGAAAATACCGTTGGCCTTAGAAAAATTCTTAGCGGTACCGTGGTAGAGCACCATCGGGGTGCCGTCGCTGTAACGCGTCACACTTCCTGCAAACCAGCGCTTGAACGCTTGGCTGTCGAGCTGACGGTGTTCAGCTGCGATTGCAGAGCCCCATCGAGCGATGACGCTGTCCAACTCTTTCGACTGAACGGGGAAATGGTGCTGGCCCAGGATTTGGACAGCGGCCTCTTTGGTGTCGAAATCTTCTAGCAGCGTGAGTCCAAGCCCATTTTGGTAATGCTCGGCGACCCACTTACCATTCGGCGCCGAGCGTATCAGCGTTAATACTGAAGCTGATGGCGTATCGGTACCGCTTATGGCTGCAAACAACCCTTGTGTGTCGAGATGACGACTGGCTCTGGACTGAGTGCTCAGTCGCAGAGTTAGTGCGCTCACTTCGCTTGCCAGCAGGCGTGTTACCTCGTCAGCGCTATTGCTAGCCTCGGCAACTGCGCCAGCCATGCGCACAAGTGTCTCGGCGCCATCAGTGGCCTGCATGGTTCCAAGGGCGTAGACGTACGCTATCTGTTGCTCAAGCGGCAGGTGCTGCAGTGCATTAACCCGCTCGCTTACCGTCTGCTTGTGCAGGACAGAAATAAAATCGCTATCGAGCTTCGAGTCCCACTGATTTAGCGCCGTGGTGCTGTGTTGAATGTCCGCGACGTGGAAGTCGACCGCTTCACGCGCCAGGGTAGCGATGTCATGGGCATCGAGCTTGAAATCCTCCAGCTCGCCTTGGCGTTCCAGTTCGCGCATCAGTGGTGTGCGATACAACCAGGTGCGCAAATCCCTGATACAGCGTTGGCCCAAGTCGAAACCACCCTCACCCCCTTCTTTGGCCTCGATGTCAGCCGCTGCCAGTTGAATCAGGTGAGCAAGATGTTCGCTATCGAGATTGGAGGGATCGGTGGAGTTCGGCACTTGCATAGAGGCCTGAACCGCGTAGGTATCACCCTCGCTAAGGAGATGATTGAAGCGTTGGACGATACGGCCATAATCGCGCCCGAGCATGGATCGCAGAGCGGCGTGCTCGCCGACCTCATGCAAGAAAACGCTGCACACGTCTTCAGGGGCAGTATTGGCACCAATGAGGTATACAGCCCCTTCAAAGGTGATTCCCGAGACTCTGTCACGCCCGCCAATTAGGTAAACCTCATCCTGCAGGCTGGGAGGCAGATCATCAACGGTGCTCACCAGGTGCAGCTTGCCCGCCAGTTCGAGTGTCGCTATTGGCGCTTCACCGTAGTAGCTGGATAGCAGCCCACGCATTGCCTCAGGAGATGATTTTATAGCAGGTGGAGTCTCGCCCACCCTCAGCCTCACCGCTTCGTCGGCGGAAGCGCGCAGGACTGAGTTAAGAATCGGGTTGTAGGCGCTGCGCCAAATCGCTGCGAGTGCGGTGTCGCTCAATTCAGCAAAGTCGGAGTCTGCGTCACGCATAGCCGGGACAATGTGCTCAAGCACCTCTGAATCAGTCAGGTGCTCGACCATGTAAAGATCGATCAGGCGGTTCATGCCGCCTGCACTCCTCAGGGAGATCCCAGTTTCAGCGCTGGCGCTATCAAGCCATTGCGATGACGGGGAGTGACGAAAGCGTCTACGTAGATCATCTGTAGCGGTACCGAGGTATGCGGCGGTGCCCTGCTGAATGGCCCACAGGTGCTGGCTGTGACAGGCAGCGTCGGCGCGCAGCGCGTTCACCTGAGTTGCAAAGGTTTGCTCTGAACAAGGGATTGCGCGTAGCAACTGTTCGTAGGCAATCCACTGGGCTGCAGTCCACTCGACGTTGGGCGCAAACAGCTCATCCATCGTTGGCGCGGAAGACAACATAGTGCGCCCGTTGGAGCTGGCGACAAGTAAGAGCTGGTAACCCGTAAGCTCACTGCCAGTGATCCGGCCCAATGACTCAGGGCCTTGGATGTAGGTTGGCCGATCCAGTCTTGGCGCCAGCGGATGGCTCGATTGAATAGCGATGTCCGCGCAGGCCTCACGTGTCCACTTGGCCAGTTCAGTGTTGCCAGTGGACCGACTGCGCCCAAGGAGCCAGCGCGCCATACGGCCACGATGCTCAACTTGCTGCGCTTCGATTAGTTTGGCCACGCTGTCAGGCGCCAGCAGCCGATCTAGTTCATCAGGATGCTGGCTCAGCAGTTCAGGGAATGTTCGCTGCAGTGCCGGCAACACGTTAAAGCTCGGCTCCAGGCTGGGCTCTGCGACGATCCAGCCGTAGACGGCCAGCGCCCGTATGGTCTCGTCATCGGTGGCGAGTGCAATACGGGCGTCTGTGAGGGGATGTGAGAAGACTGTTTCGCTGTCTGTGGTGTAGCCGTGAGTCGTCGTAACAAACTTTTCAAGCAGGGACTGAAGACCGGGCATGCCGCGTCACTCCGTGGAATCACCCCAAGCGAGGGCTTCGAAATAGGTCCGGACTGGGCTCAGGTTCAGGCTCCAACGTCACAGAGGAACCGGGTGTCGCGGTTTCCAATGGCTGAGACGCGTGCTGCTGTGCTTCCAGGTCCGATAATGGTTTGGTGTCCATGCCTAGGCTTTCGCGCAGGATGTTGTCTTGATGGCGGGCGTCGATCAGGGCGCTCTGCAGCTGCTTTAGAATGCTCGCTGCGCGATCTGGATTTATGGCGTCCACATCGAGCGTGTGCAGCTCGCTGGTCATCTGCTCCAGCACTTGGTGCGCATTCATGAGTTGGGGCTTGATGCTGCTGTGGAAGGCCGTCATGAAGTCAGCCGCCGCCAGCGTCTGATGAGATTCGTTGTGCGTGATGATGATGGGGTTCGAAATCTCACGGTGGGCGGCATGCTGGAAAGCCTCAAGCATATGAGCGCTGGCTTGGTACTCCTCACGAGTGCCGATCCATTCCAGGGTATCGCTGACCGGTCCCATGCTCGAATTACCGTTGATGACCACGCCCACACGAACCAAGTCCCAATTCACGGCGTCTACGCCTTGATCCTCGGCACTAGCGCGAGAAAGTGAGATAGCGTCCTTGTCGGCGTCCACGCGAATCGGTAGCAGCAGACTTTGATTAATGAAGCGCTTATCTACCGCAAAGGTCAGAAACTTCTCAATTTCTCTAGCGTCGCGGAAAAGGTAGGCCGGAGCGTCAGCGTCAATGTCCGGATCTGAAGACCAGCGCAGCTCGATTTTTTCAGAGGCGGGGCTGGCTACAACCGGAATTCCGAGACCTTGAACCTGCAGGACGATTGGCTGACGCATGGGGATGAGATCCTATAAATTTGCAGCATTGTCGTGCGCCTGACTCGGTGGAGCGGCGTTGTAGCGCACGAATGAACAGAGGTTGACCAGAAGTGTATCGACCGATTCCTGCAGACCGAAATTCGACTCACTTTTGAGGACAAGCAGGCGATTGAATGGGAACCGCTGCTCTTCCGAGTAAAAGGAATGAATCCCATCAAGGGGGTAGCTTTTGCCGCTCAGAAGCCGGAACTCCGCGAGCAGCTCTTTAAGCTCCCGCTCACCCACAAAGACGGGTTTGATCAGCTGCTGGAAATCAGCGCGCTCGCTGAATTTGGCACTGACTTCAACCAGGTAACTTTTCGGGATTGCGACAGCGCTCATGCTTCGAGCGCCATCATTGAGACCATCGAATCCGGGTCCACGCACGGCACAGTGGCTCGGGTACGTGCGGCAAGCTCGCTGGCCACATCGTCGGTGTATGCCAAGCGCGCCAGCTCCAGCAGAAAGAGTGGTGTGGCCATCTGGTCAATCCAACGAGTGGCGTTATCGAAACCATCCAGCGCCAGAGGCTGGATCAACAGGCCATCGAGCAGGTGCTCACAGGCTGTTTTTTCAGCCAGTTTGATGACGATTTGTAGAGCATGGCGATTGCGGGAGTTCCCGACATCGAGGCCCAGGCAGGACAAACCTTTGATGACCTGTCCAATGTCGTCGTTCATGACCGTGCTCAACACGTTTTTGATCGAGAGCATCGCGATCTTGATGAGCGGGGTTGATGGCGCCAGCGCTAGGATCGAAGCGCGGTGGGCCACAAGTTGGCCAAGCTGGCGCTGGCTTACGGCATAGGCTGGGTGCCACGAGGCCTCTTCATTGTGAGCAAGCCATGCGCAATAGCCATTGATGGCAGCTTGCGCGGCGAAGGTTTTGCGGTCGAGGGTAATCCAACGAAGGCCGTGGTTATCGGTGGCCACAGCATGGAATGCCGTGAAAACCCCGCTCTCCTCGCGGTCTACGCATACTTGGCCCTGCAGCAATGGTTGGAATTCGTAATTTTTGAGATTTGTCACGTCCGGCTCCTGAATTTAGACCATCCTCCTTAAGTGAGCCTCCTCACTCAAGAACGCCCCGCCCCCTTCGGGGGCTGACTGGGCACCGCGTACTTTTGAGGTACGCCTATACCTTTCACACCGCAGCTTTACCCCTTCCCCGCCGCAGGCGGCCTTTGGACGCCCTGTATCTTTCGCTGGGGTATGTCTGGAAAACCGTCTGGTCCAGTCAGGGTTCTGCTGCTCGGCTTCATCGTTAACGCTTTGAAGCTTTTAAAGCGTTGACTTAAAAGCGCTTCATGCGGTGACGCTATGAAGCTCTAGAGTTAGCGCCGGATTCTGTTGCCACAGGTTAGCGTGACCTCATAAAACGACATCGTCTTATGATATTGTACATTGCAATTACATGCTAACCGGAAAGTTTTATGGCCAGCGATATGGACAGCGTTAACGAAAAAGCTTCAAGCGCTCGCTTCACCAGCGATCATTTGCGCAATCTTGTGCTGGACCATGTCCTCGACAACCCGACGATCTTCCTTGGTGATGGCCCAGGTGCAGTTGAAAAGCTGACAGCCATGTTGGATTCGATGACGGCACTGGCTGAAAAAGTAGCGCTGCAGTCCATTGCAAACCGAATGCATTTGGAAGCATTGCCAACGTTCGATAGCCAGATTCACTCAGATCCTCATCACGATCTGAACGACGACTTACTCTATGAAATGCGTTTTAGGATTGTTGAGCAGATTGGAAACGAGCATCCCTTTAAAGATGAAGTCATGACCAAAGAGGAAGCCATTGAAGAATATGGTGAAGACTTCATCGAGCAGTATTGGGGTGGCATGGGTGAGCGTTGTCCAAATAGTGCGACCACTGCTGATCGCACTCTGTGGTTCTCAGTCGTTCGTTACCCCGTAACAGGTCAATCTCAACGCACAGTCTTTGGGTCGACGCTATGAGCGTCAGCGAGTGCTTTTATGCTAACGCTTGTATTGTGCTCACCCTGTACCAGGTCAACGCATCAATGCGTCGGCCCTACTGCTTTGAGTTAACGCTTGTAGCTCTTCAGCGAGAACACAGTGAGGCTTCTAGCGTTGACGCTTAAAAGCCTCATAGCGGGAACTGCGAAGCATCACACACAGCCCTTTCCCACAATCCTCCATTCCAGCCTAAGGGTGCCCCCCTTCGGGGTTGCGCTTGGCAGCGCAATGCGCTTGAGCGGTCGGGCCCGCTGGGAAGATCAAAAGCAATCAAGCACTGCAGATGTCGATGAAGGTATGCAGATGGTTGGGCAGTCCAGGCAGCCCCCGGAGGGGGCGGTACGGGTTTTTGATCTGAGGCGTCTACTGGGGAGGATGGTCTATTTATGGGTACCTAGATTAGGTACTCCCCTAAAAGGCGCGGTTATGGGCAATGGGAAATGTCGCGGGGGATCTACAGAAGTCGCCGCAATCGGTCTTCCTCACGGCAAAACGCGCCCCCCTCTATCCAATGGATTCACTGTCCATTCGCAATGTGATGGCGCTGGCGCTCACCCAGGTACCGGACTGCATTTGATGTCCACGCACGTACGTGAAATGTGGATGTCTCGCGTGGGTATACGGCGTTGGTTTTCTCGTATGCGGAGGGGGATGTGTAACCCAATCTACAGAATCTCCCTTAAAAGGAATATTTGTGTGTCCGATATATACCATAAAAGGTATATTGGTCATCTGGCTCAGCACCCACGGTAGACCCGCATGCAGACCTTATACAAAGCCAAAGTCATCGAAACCTTTACTCGCACCATCGTGATTGAGGTACGTGCAAATAGTGAGGAAGAAGCGAACGCGTTAGCGATTCGTCAGGCTCGGGATACTCGGGAAGCAGACTGGAATCACACGTGGCAGCCCATCATTTCCACCAGTGTATTAGCACCCTCTAACTAAACCTGGACGTTCGGTAAACCGAGCTTCTCTGCACTAAGGATGTCTGAATGTCATTTACTTGGGATCTAGCATTTCACTCTGGCATGTCTGCCAAATCTGATCTTCGCGCTGCTGTAGATGAGCGCGTCCCGGTCGGGGTCGTTGCAACCCTGCTGGATCTCTCAAAGACTTTCTTGGTGCTCCCCCGCCACCTCGACAACGGCGGTACCGCTTTCGTGGATTCGGGCGCATTTGCGGCCTTTCAGAAAGGTGAAACTGTCGCTTGGGAGCGAGTGTTCAATGTATACGAAAGCATTCTGATGATGACCTCTCGCCCCGAGGGATTGAGTATCGTCGCCCCTGATGTCATTGGCGATCAGGCCGCAACACTCCTCCTGTGGACCGAGCATGCCGCCCGAGTTGCTACTTGGGTAGATGCAGGCGCTAGGGTGATAGTGCCTCTACAGTGTGGTGCATTGAATGCTGGCCAGCTGCTCGATGAAGCAAAGAAAATCTTCGGAACGTCACGCTTGTGCGCCGGTATCCCAGCCAATTTGGCAGCTATGGGCGTGGAAGATGCGGCATCCCTTAAGCACTCAGATTTTCACATTCTTGGCCGCGTGATTCTGACCGCTGAGCTGATGAAAAAGATCTCAGCACTTTTGGCAAACAATCCCGGCGCCACCTACACCGCCGACGCTAACTGGATGCGCTCGCGCATTCGTGACATCGCTCAAGCCCGAACAGTAGCGTCACCGGACCCGATGGGTAGACCTCAGGATTCCGCCCGTACCCGCGCCGTCAGAGCTGTTCTACGCCAAGACGCATATCAGTACAAAAACCGCGCATAGCAAGCACAGTTAGATTGCTCTTCAGGCCCCTTTTGGGGCCTTAGTCCGTAATGACGTCTGGCTAAGCTGGCGCATTAACATTTCTGCGATCCAGCCGGATGCCAGGCGGTTTCTCTGGTACGGGGTGTTCCGCCGTGTGCTCTGGGTTAACGATTCAATATCACCAACTTTTTAACTGAACAGTGCTGAGGTGTTCTTCATGAATTCACATCTATCGGGTGCAGCTGTCGAGGTCGATAGCTACGCATTGGCCATTGGGTTCGACGCTGATAAAAAGCCTGTATGTCTCATCCTCAGCCAAGACTCGCTTGCTGAAGGTGGAACGCTGGCCATGTCCGCCACTAAAGCCTCCTTGAGTGGGTACGACCTTCACCTAAGCAGTGCGCAAGGGTCACTGGTGCTGAAGAAATTGGCCATGTCGGCGCTTGAGGCAGTGCACAGCGGATTGCCATTTGTGGTGCTCAATCCGAGCACAGAGGCAGAGCATTTCATTCCAGCCATCGGCCAGTAGAAGAGGTTCCGCATGAGCGAATCTAATATATCTTCTGCATCAGTTCCATGGAAATCAAAGCTACTTGATAGCCTTGGTGTCACTTCGGCTGTCGTTGTAGAACAGGGGCCTGCAGGTAAACGCTGCGGTCTTGCTCTCACTGCTGCACTTGCGATGGCTGTCGGTGCTTTTGGCTCTGTAAATGCTGTAGCAGATTCTGATATGACCGCGTACCAGGATGCTTCAGCCGTGACTCAGACTGAGCAGAGTGAACCTGAAGGAAACTCCATTTTCTACGATGCTGCAAGGCTCTCAAGCACCCTGCTTGTCGGACGCTTACTGTACGCCGATGACGAACCGGAAACGGTAGTTCAACGCGCAGTTGGCATTACAGGTAGTGCTCTCCGCTTATCTTCAGCTGCACCGGTTGTTGGCGCATACATGGTTCTTGACGAGGCCTACGGAACATACCGTTTCGTTCAAGAGCGGGAGCAGCGATTGCTCGACGAGAAACTGGAGCAGGTTTCAGAGCGTGTTGCTCGTGTCCAGCGCGAAGAGGTTGTGCGTATTCGCATGGAGGAGCGCTCCACACGTGGAGCACTTCCTGAGTTGCTGCGGGATGCCGATGAGAAACGCATGATTGCGTTGGTGCTCGATGCTCAGGCCACTGGAGAGATCCTCCCTCAGCTGCAAGTACGCCTTGAGGTCGAAGAGGCTGTTGAGAAGGCGGGCAAACCCACTGAGGGCTGGTACGCGGTGTATAAAGCGCAGCAAACTCAAGACATGGTTGCTGCGAGCGAGCCCAGTTCTCGGGCTAAGTTTTTGGGTGGCATGAGTCGAATGAATACAGCTCTGGACAGCCAAAGTCTCGCATCACAATCAGCACCCGATGCGCGCGCCCCAGGATTACGCTAGCAAGTCACTTTGCGCAGACCCACCACTGATTTGGAGCGCCCCGCCAAACATCGCGGTGAACCAAATCAGTGGAAGGTCCCCCGCCTGCTCGTCCGCGCCACACACGGAGTTGGTATGAAACAGTTAAAAGCAGACATTACCGCATTACGCGTTGATTTTGATGTGGATGTTTTCAAGTCAGATACGGGCGTGTACGTATTGGCCCAGGATCGTCCTCACCAAGGCGAATTTCTAAATTTCGTAAGTCCCGCGCATTCGACAAAAGGGGCTTTGCTGGGCTACTGCCAAACCAATTTTGATGACGTTCTGCAATTTCTCTATCCAGATCGCCCGGTTGAATGGAGCGTGCAACAGCAGCGTCTATCAGGGGTTATGCCGAGATAAGGCAAAAATTAGGACATTCGTTCTGCAAGATATTGAACTAAAAGGAAATTTATTGAGTTCTTGATTGCTGGTCATCCCCCGCCTGACTAGCCGTCTATGCTGATGTTTTGCCTTACTTGGGGGATGAACTCAATGGCTTCGGTGGAAAGGACAGCCTACCCGCTCTTGCCCAGTCAGTTGCCAGCTAAGGAGCTGCATCGATGCTATTCCCTGTCTGATTCAGAGATCGAATGGGTCAATAACACCGCTAAGAGTCCAGCGCTATCGATTGGGCTGGCAATCCAACTAAAGGTGTTTCAGCAGCTACACTATTTTGTTCCGTTCGAGGAGCTTCCTCAGGAGCTCATCAGTCATGTCCGACAATGCCTTCGCTACGGCGCACGAATAGCTCCGCGCTACAGCAACCCCCGCACCCTTTACCGACACCAAGCGGCGGTTCGGCAGTACCTGCAGGTTACACCCTTCTATAGCAGCGACGGGCTAGCGATCACTGAGGAAATCGCACGTGACTGCGCTGTAGTGCTTGAGCAGCGAGTCGATCTCATTAATGCCATGCTTGATGAGCTGATTCAGCGTGGCTATGAGCTTCCGGCTTATTCGACGCTCAACAACATCGCAGAAACCGCTTTGGCGAGTGCTCAGGAAGTTACCTTCAACCTGATCGTGCTCCGAGCGCCAATCGAGGTGATCTACAAGCTAAAGGAGCTGCTCGACACGGATTTCGGGCGTCGGCAGAGTGACTTCAACGCACTCAAGCAGGCACCCAAGAAGCCTTCCCGCAAGCACCTGGAGGTGTTGATCGACCACCTGGCGTGGTTAGAGAGCTTCGGAGATCTGGATGCCATTCTTGAGGGGGTCGTCGATGCTAAGATCCGCCACTTCGCCACCCAAGCCGCCGCGTCGGACGTCGCCGAGCTGAAGGACTGCTCGCTGCCGAAACGCTACACACTGATGCTGGCCTTGATCTATCGGATGCGGGTGCGAACTCGGGATCACCTGGCCGAGATGTTCATCCGACGGATTTCGACGATCCACAAACGCGCCAAGGAGGAGTTGGAGCAAATCCAGGCGCGGCAACGCCAGAAGCTGGAGCAACTGGCGGCCACCCTGGATGGCGTGGTGCAGATTCTTGTTCAGGAACCGGATGACCAGGAGGCTGGCAGTCTGATCCGGGAATTCCTCTCTCCCGATGGCAACCTGGATCGGTTGCGCGAGACTTGCGCCGAAGTCCAGGCTACGGGCGGTAACAACTACCTGCCGCTGATCTGGAAGCACTTCAAGTCCCATCGCTCGCTGTTGTTCCGTCTGAGCCACCTTCTTCAACTGGAACCCACGACTCAGGATCGCTCACTTATCCAGGCGCTTCAGCTCATCCAGGACAGCGAAAATCTACACCGCGAGTGGATCGACGAGCATGTCGACTTGTCGTTTGCGTCGGAGCGCTGGGTTAAGGTCGTGCGTCGTCCTGCCAGTGAAGGGCCACCTACCAACCGGCGCTATCTGGAAGTCTGCGTGTTCTCTTACCTGGCCAGTGAGCTGCGCTCGGGTGATATGTGCGTGCTGGGGTCGGAATCTTTCGCCGACTACCGTAAGCAGTTGCTGCCCTGGGAAGAATGTTTCCATCGTCTACCGGCCTACTGCGAAAAGGTGGGGCTGCCTGGCACGGCGAAGGAGTTTGTCGCCTCCCTCAAGATTCAGCTGGAGGAAACCGCGCAGCATCTGGATGAAAAATTCCCTTCTTGCCGAGGTGACGTATCGATCAATGAAGCCGGCGAACCGGTGCTACGCCGAGTGATAGCGCGGGACATCCCGCCTTCGGCCATCTCGCTACAGACGGCGCTTATGCAGCGCATGCCGGCCAGGCACGTGCTCGACATCATGGCCAACATTGAGCATTGGATTCAGTTCACTCGGCATTTCGGGCCGATGTCCGGCAACGAGCCAAAGCTCAAAGAACCGGCCGAGCGCTACCTGATGACGATCTTCGCCATGGGCTGCAACCTTGGCCCCAACCAGGCCGCACGGCATCTGGCCGGTAATGTCACGCCGCACATGCTGTCCTATACGAATCGCCGCCATCTCTCGCTTGAGAAGTTAGACAAGGCTAACCGCGAGCTGGTGGAACTCTATCTGCAACTTGACCTGCCCAAGCTCTGGGGCGATGGCAAGGCGGTGGCCGCGGACGGTACGCAGTTCGACTTCTATGACGACAATCTGCTGGCCGGCTACCACTTCCGCTATCGCAAGATGGGGGCCGTGGCGTACCGACACGTGGCCAATAACTACATCGCGGTGTTCCAGCACTTCATCCCGCCTGGTATCTGGGAGGCAATCTATGTGATTGAGGGGTTGCTCAAGGTCGACCTCAGCGTCGAACCCGATACGGTGTACTCTGACACCCAGGGCCAGTCGGCCACGGTGTTCGCCTTCACTCATCTGCTGGGCATCAATCTGATGCCGCGTATCCGCAACTGGCGCGACCTGGTGATGTGCCGGCCAGATCGCGGCGTTTCGTATAAACACATCAACCGTCTGTTCACCGACACCGCCGACTGGCACCTGATCGAAACCCACTGGCAGGATCTGATGCAGGTCGCGTTGTCAATCCAGGCCGGCAAGATTTCCTCACCTATGCTGCTGCGCAAACTTGGCTCCTACAGTCGGCGCAACAAGCTCTATCATGCCGCGCAAGCGCTGGGCAGCGTGATCCGGACGATCTTCCTACTCAACTGGATCGGCAGCCGCGAGTTGCGCCAGGAAGTCACCGCCAACACCAATAAGATCGAGTCCTACAACGGCTTCTCTAAGTGGCTGTCCTTTGGCGGTGACGTGATCGCCGAAAACGATCCGGACGAGCAACAGAAACGCCTGCGCTACAACGACATGGTGGCCTCGTCGGTGATCCTGCAGAACACCGTGGACATGATGCGCATCCTGCAGAAGCTCGCCCGTGATGGCTGGCAGTTCACTGACGACGACGTATCGTTTCTCAGCCCCTACCTAACCAGCAATGTCAAACGTTTTGGGGAGTTCAACCTGAAACTCAAACGCCCACCGGAACCCTGGATCAAGGATTCCATTTTCCAGCAGGCTGCGGGATCAATGCGTGCGAAACAGATGTCTGACAGCAACGTTGAGGTGACGAACTGATGCATATCCCGCCAGCTTCGTTCCGCGTGACACCTTATGGGGACGTCGATACCAAGGTACTCGACTCTCTGCGTGCAAGCTACGACACCGCTCAGTTGCTCAACTTGGTCGACCGGCTGGATGCCTGCCTTGCTGAAATCGGAGGGGTCGGCAGCATTCGAGAAGACTTCCTACGCCTGCATGGCATGGCCATGACGGTACTGGAAGGTTTCCCCCTCACTGTGGCTACCAGTGATGTCGACAGTATTTGGGCGCAGGCGATGGCCCTTCAAGAGGATATTTCTGCTTTATGTTCATGCTTGCAGGCGGGTTCTAAACACGTTGCTCCTTTGGCAGCGCTTGCTCCTGACTATCAGGACTAGACTATTCGTGCAAATGGGCTGCCGGCAGACTGAATACAATGGAGGTGCAGAGTAAAACTGATGCTGCAGGACTGACGAGTAACTCTATAGCATCGCTGTACTGTGGGGTGAATTTGACTCTGGGTAGCCGGTTTTGACGCCCTGTAGGCACGCTGCCATCCTCCCGGGCATCGGCCTAGATAAAACTACTGACGAAGCCTTCGGGCTTACATTAGCCACGAGCGGACTTGCATTAAATCTCAATGGACTCACGCTTTCTAAAAAAAACCAGAGCCACTTTCCAGAGGCAAAGATTAGTCGTCGTGACGGGTACTGACCTCTGGTGTGCAGGGGTGATCAGGCTCGGATGCCGCTCTCTTATCCGCGCGCGATATGAAGCGCTGATAGCATTCAAGGCCACAGAAGTGCACGACGTACTCGGTACCTTCCGGCGTCAGTGCGGCGTCAAGGGAAATTTCCTTGCAACATTCGCAGCAACTGATAGTGGGGGTGTCGTTTGCGTTCATGATGGGGTTTCTCCATCGTCCAAGAAAACCTAGTAACTCTTCCACACCTGCGATCGAACCTGCGCGCAGATCGACCTGCGGCTGGCAGTGCAGCAACAATTCCCAACGCTCCCAAGCCTGCCGCAACTCGGCAGCGGAGACCGCGCCGTGCTCCGAGCGGGTCACGCCCGCTTCCGAAAGGCCCGTAGAGCCGCTCTCAGGAAGAGGACGAAGAGAACCGTCAGCACGAGCGTCGCGAGGCTCCAATGCTCGCTGACGAAGGCCCCGGCCGCAGTCCCCGAGAGCAGTAATGCCAGCACCGGCAGATGGCAGGGGCAAGTGAGCGCGGCGAGCACACCCCACGTGTAGGCGTGCCAGCGGGGCATCTTGATTGATTCGGATTGGTTGGTATTACGCATGGGTGTGACCTTCGATGGCACGATGAGTCAGCCCGGCCAACTCCGTTTTCACTGCGTCTAAAGCTGCCAGCCGGGTCGCGATTTGCCCAAGCAAGCGGTCGATACACCCGATCACATCGGTACTATCGTCTGCATCGAGCGCTCGACAGAGCCGCGCCAATTCGTCGAGCCCGATACCGGACTCAAAGGCGGCACGTACGAAGCACAGCCGCGCCAGGGACCGCTCATCGAAAATGCCGTAACCGCTTTCCGTGCGCCGCGCGGGGTGCAGCAAGCCGCGCAGCATATAATCTCGGACTATATGGACACTGACGCCCGCGTCCTCGGCCAATCTGGATATGGAGTAGGCATTCATCGCCGACACTCCCGACCTTCACCGCAAACTGGGGCGCTCAGATATTTCCTTCCGGCTAGGCGCTCAGGTAGCCAGATGAGCAACGGTGCAGCTCCCAGAGCCAGTAGCAGCCACAACCTGGAGAGATGCTCGCCGTTTTGGTCAAACACATAAGCCAATAGCGCACCAACTGCGAGCAACAGGAAGTGAGGCCCCGTTATGTAGCAGTGAAGGCGGCGACAACGCGTGGCGTTGACCAGGCAGGCGCCGCCCATCACGGCCAGCGCGGCGCCTGCTGCCAGGAACAACGCGGGGCGTCGATTAGACAGAACAATCGCTATCGTCGCCACGACGGCAGGCAGGCCCCAGAAGCTGACCAACTGCCATGTCTTGCGTAGGCTGTCGCACCTACCGAGATCGTCTGCCGTGTTGCTCATGTTTCAACCTCCCTCTCTCATTACCCTGCGCAGCAGGACAATTGTTTGACGTCTTTGTTAAAGGTCTGTGCGGCGAGTTTCAGTCCCTCGACCATCGTCAGGTAGGGGAACAACTGGTCAGCCAATTCCTGCACGGTCATACGGTTGCGGATGGCGAGTACCGCCGTCTGGATCAGTTCTCCTGCTTCCGGGGCCACAGCCTGCACTCCCAGCAGTCGGCCGGAGCCCGCTTCGGCAACCAACTTGATGAAACCCCGCGTGTCGAAGTTGGCCAACGCGCGCGGCACGTTGTCCAGGGTCAAGGTGCGGCTGTCGGTTTCGATCCCGGCGTGCTGCGCTTCGGCTTCGCTGTAGCCGACGGTGGCCACTTGCGGATCGGTGAACACCACGGCCGGCATGACGTCGAGATTGAGCTTGGCCTCGCCGCCGGTCATGTTGATTGCCGCGCGGGTGCCAGCCGCTGCCGCGACGTAGACGAACTGCGGTTGGTCGGTGCAGTCGCCGGCCGCATAGATATCCGCTGCGCTGGTGCGCATGCGCTCGTCGATCTGGATGCCGCCGCGCTCGTCCAGCTGCACGTCGGCCGCTTCCAGGTTCAGGCCCTGGGTATTGGGCGTGCGGCCGGTGGCGACGAGCAGTTGGTCGGCACGTAACTCACCATGGTTGGTGGCCAGTACGAACTCGCCGTTGGCGTGGGACACCTGGCTGGCTTGCGTTTGCTCCAGCACTTCGATGCCCTCCATACGGAAGGCCTCCGTCACCGCCGCGCCGATGGCCGGGTCTTCGTGGAAGAACATCGCACTGCGTGCCAGGATCGTGACCTCGCTACCCAGCCGGGCGAAGGCCTGCGCCAGTTCCACTGCCACTACGGAGGCGCCGATCACGGCGAGCCGCTTAGGGATTGTATCGCTCGCCAGTGCCTGGTCTGAGGTCCAGTACGGCGTGTCTTTCAGTCCTGGAATCGGTGGAACGGCCGCGCTTGCGCCGGTGGCGACCAGGCAGCGGTCGAAGGCTACGATGTGCTCGCCACCCTCGGCCAGTTTCACGCTGAGCGTGTGGCCGTCCTGGAAACGGGCGGTGCCGCGCAGCACGCTGATCGCCGGCGTGCTCTCCAGGATGCTTTCGTACTTGGCGTGGCGCAGTTCGGCGACACGGTCTTGTTGCTGCGCGAGCAGACGTTCGCGTAGGACGGTCGGCGTCATGGCGGAAAGCCCGGCGTCGAACGGGCTCTCGCGGCGCAGATGGGCCACATGCGCGGCACGAATCATGATCTTGGAGGGCACGCAGCCCACGTTGACGCAGGTGCCGCCGATGATGCCGCGCTCGATCAGGGTGACGCGGGCACCGCCTTCCACCGCCTTGAGCGCGGCCGCCATGGCGGCGCCACCACTGCCGATGACCGCGACGTGGAGCTTGTCGCCCTCTTTCCCGGCGTCAGTGCTGCTCAACCAACCCCGTGCCTTATCGAGCAGGCCAGGACGGGCTTGTACCATGGCGTCTTCGAACGCCGCTCGATACCCCAGGGCCTCGACAGCGGCCTGCATCTGCTCACGGCTTGCGCCCTCGTCGACCTTCAGTTCGGCCTTCCCGCTGGCGTAGGAAACATCCGCCCGATGCACGCCCGGAATCTTCTCCAAGGCCTCTTTCACATGCACGACACAGGAGGCGCAGGTCATACCAATGATTTTCAGTTCGGTCATTTCGTTACTCATTAGATCGTCTCTTGTCAGGTTCACTGGTTTGGCGGCGTCGGACAGGCATCCGGCCCACAACGGCGATGAGCGGGCGACACGAGATCCCATATCGACACCCCAAACATGAGGGCCAGGCCGATATAGAGCAGCCAACCGCTCCGCCAGCCATAAGCCCGCATAAAAAATACCGCTGCCAGTACCAGGGTAGGACCGATCAGGCCGAGCGCAGTCCGTCGCCACTGCCGATGATTGAGCCAGCCGAGGGCATTGACGAGCAGAGCCAGTCCAGCAAACAGAGGCAGCAGCGTGGTGATGAACAGGCCTTCCCACTGGCTCAAAAAGCCCAGACCGAACGCGGCCCCCAGACTAGCAAGGGCGGGAAAGCACATGGCGCAGCCTATGGCAGAAATCAGCACGCCGACGGAGCCGGCTTTGTCACCGATCCGCGTGAACAGATTGAGAGGATTTGCCATCGGAAGTCCCTCCTATTGCTTGACGCTGGACGGATAGCCAGCGTCCTCGGTCGCCTTAGTCAGCGCCAGGGCATTGGTCTTGGTATCGTCGAAGGTGACGATGGCCTCGCGGTTCTCGAAACTCACCTCAGCCTTGGTCACGCCATCGACCTTGGTCAACGCCGTCTTCACCGTAATCGGGCAGGCGGCGCAGGTCATGCCCGGCACCGCCAGGGTGACGGTCTGCGTGGCCGCCCAGACGGGTGTGGCGACCAGGCTGGCGAGGGCTAAGGATGCGAGCAGTTTTCTCATGGTGAACTCCTGATCAGTAGAACAAGGGAAGGATGTAGGGGAAGCCGAGCGCGACCAGCACCAAGGCCGCCACCAGCCAGTACAGCAGCTTGTAGGAGGTACGTACCTGAGGGATGGCGCAGACCTCGCCCGGTGCGCAGGCTTGAGCGGGGCGGAAAATGCGCCGGTAGGCGAAGAACAGCGCCACCAGTGCCGCGCCGATGAAGAGCGGGCGGTACGGTTCCAGCACGGTCAGGTTACCGATCCAGGCCCCGCTGAATCCCAGGGCGATCAGAACCAGCGGCCCCAGGCAGCAAGCCGAGGCGAGGATGGCGGCTAGCCCGCCAGTGAAGAGCGCCCCGCGCCCGTTTTGAGGTTCAGACATACGCTTGCCCTTTCAAATTTGGTTTGGATAGCTTAAGCTTACTTCCGTAGTTATGTACGGAGTCAAGCGATATGGAAAAAATTTGGAGAATCTGACCATTGGCGTTTTTGCCAAGGCGGCCGGGGTCAATGTGGAGACCATCCGGTTCTACCAGCGCAAGGGCCTGCTGCCGGAGCCAGACAAGCCCTATGGCAGCATTCGCCGCTATGGCGAGGCGGATGTAACACGAGTGCGGTTCGTGAAATCGACCCAGCGGCTGGGCTTTAGCCTGGACGAAATCGCCGAGCTACTGCGGCTGGAGGATGGCACCCATTGCGAGGAAGCCAGCGGCCTGGCCGAGCACAAGCTCAAGGATGTGCGCGAGAAGATGGCCGACTTGGCACGCATGGAGGCCGTGCTGTCTGAACTGGTGTGCGCCTGCCATGCGCGGAAAGGGAACGTTTCCTGCCCGCTGATTGCGTCACTGCAAGACGGAACGAAGCTCGCTGCATCGGCGCGGGGGAGTCACGGGGTGACTACGCCTTAGCGTGCTTTATTTTCCGAATTCTGAGACGACCCCAATACTGTGTCGCGGCTCAAGAAGCAGTGGGAGGCTGAGCACGCCGAGTGGCAGAAGCGGGGCTTATCAGAGCAGCGCTACGTCTACTGGTGGGCAGACGGCGTGTACAGCAACGTGCGCATGGATGACCGTCTGTGTCTGCTGGTGATCATCGGCGTCACTGAGCAGGGCCGCAAGGAGTTGGTCGTCGTCGAGGATGGGCAGCGTGAGTCAGAGGCCAGCTGGAAAGAGCTGCTCACGGGGCTACGCGAGCGCGGGCTGACGACGGCCCCCAAGCTAGCGGTTGGCGACGGCGCCATGGGCTTCTGGGCGGCGTTGAGCAAGGTCTATCCAGAGACCGAGCACCAGCGCTGCTGGGTCCATAAGACTGCCAACGTATTGAATAAACTGCCGAAATCCGTGCAGCCCAAGGTCAAGGCCGACCTCCATGAGATCTGGATGGCCGAGACCCGCGATGAGGCGCACAAGGCTTTCGATCGCACGGTGAAACGCTTCGAGGCCAAGTACCCCAGAGCCATGGAGTGCCTGGCCAAGGATCGGGAGGAGCTGCTGGCGTTCTATGACTACCCGGCAGAACACTGGGTGCATATCCGCACCACCAACCCGATCGAGTCGACCTTCGCCACGGTCCGCCTGCGGAGCAAGCGCAGCCGGAACTGCGGCTCCAGAGCGACGACCCTGGCGATGGTCTTCAAGCTGCTTCAGAGCGCCCAGAAGCGCTGGAAGCGGATCAAGGGGTTCAACAAGCTGGAGCTGGTCGTGAACAACGTCCAGTTCAAGGACGGCGAACCCTTGACCGATCAGTCAGACAGGACTGCCGCCTGACCGGCCATACACAGAATTTGACAATAACTCGCGTTACTTAGCGGAAAGCGCTCGCCATGCCAAGCTAGATACCACCAGCCGTTATTTGCACACCGAAGCCGATGAGTGGCATCAAGAGCAGCAGCGCCACCGCTTGAAAACGCCCCCAAAAGCAGGGGCTGAAACGTTATAATAGCCGCGACTGTGATTCATCAACGCAAAGGATACGCCATGGCAACTTCAGGCGCAGAGCTAGCCCAACAGGAGCTGGTCGAAGAGTTTGAGATGTTTGATAACTGGATGGACCGTTATCAGTACATTATTGATATGGGAAAGCAGCTGCCTGACTTTCCGGAGGAGCGTCGTACGGAAGAATATAAAATCCAAGGCTGCCAATCCAACGTGTGGACGTGCCATGAACAGGCAGGCGACAAACTGGTGTTCAAGGCTACATCGGATGCTGCCATCGTATCAGGGTTAATTGCCGTATTGCTGCGTATCTATAGTGAGCGCACAGCCGAAGAGATCAATCAGACCGAGCCGCATTTCTTGAAAGATCTCGGGCTTGATAAGCACCTTTCACCCACGCGCAGTAACGGCCTGCACGCCATGTTAGAGCGTATCTATCAGGTGGCTAAGCAAGGATAAACGTTAGTGGCGGCAGAAGGTTGAGCGGCAACGCTCAGTAGGGCGGTCGTCATTTTCACGGCAGAGCGCTTCGCTGCGCCCACCGGGCACCGGATCCATGCCGCCTGGGCTGCCTGGGTGGCATTTCACGATGCGTTTGACAGCCATCCAGCCGCCTTTGAAAGGGCCGTGCACCTGGATGGCCTCGATGGTATAGGAAGAGCAGCTTGGCCAGAAGCGGCAGCGAGGGCCAAGCAGTGGGCTGATGGTGTATTGGTAAACGCGAATACAGCCCACCATCACTGCTGTTAGCAGCTTAAGAAAAACCTGTTTAATGGCGAACAGCCAATTTTTCACGGCGCTTTTTTACCGTATAGCGTGGCCGGATCAATCAGCGGCTCGCTGGTAATCTTGGCGCTGTCTGCACCGAGCGACACATAAAAGCAGCTGCGACGGCCGGAATGGCACGCGGGACCAGTTTGCTCCACCTGAACCAGCAGCGTATCACCATCGCAATCTAGCGCTGCGCTTTTAAGGCGCTGTTGCTGTCCTGATGTCTCACCTTTGCGCCATAGCTTTTGGCGCGAGCGTGAGAAGTAGCAAACTCGCTGCGTTGTTAACGTCTCTTCCAGGGCTTCTCGGTTCATCCACGCCATCATCAGTACTTCGCCCGTATCATGTTGCTGGGCAATGGCGGGAATCAGGCCGTCTTCATTAAAGCGAATGGCATCTAGTAGCGTTGCAAGCTTGGGCAGGGAAGCTGTTGTGGTCGCTGACTCTAACGCCTTAAAAAGCTGTTGAGGGGCGAGTTCATCAAATTGGGACATTAGGCATTACTCACGGATCGGCATGCTTGACATAAGCCCTGAAGCTCAATCGTTTGGCGCTCAACGTTGAAGCCTTGGCGCTGGGCCAGGGCGGCAAGCTGATCGCTAATTTCATCAAGGTGCAGCTCTTCGACGTAGCCGCACTGGCGACAGATAGTGAGGTTATGCACTGGACGCCAACTCGCCTAAAGAGGTCTCGATCACCATCAGCTCTTTTCGGCGCACATCGATCTTCCGACGCAGTTGCTCGACACATCCGTGTACGCACTTGCTATCGCCTGCATCCAACGCCCTGCAAAGTCGCGTTAACTCGTCGAGCCTGGGTCCCGACTCGAAGGCCACGCGCAGGAAACGCAACCGTTCCAGTGTTTTGGCATCGAAAACGTTGTAGCCACCTTCGGTTCGCCAGGCGGGATGCAACAACCCGCGCATCAAGTAGTCGCGCACAACATGCACGCTTACGCCTGCATCTTCAGCAAGCTTCGAAATCGAGTAGGCATTCATGCCGTGTTTCGCTCGCTGTCTTCTAACAGCTTATGCGCGATCAGATGTCCGAGACCGAATGCATTCTCGACAGGCACGAGCTCTATCCCCGGGTGCGTCGAAGCCCATGCATTTGCAACAGAAGGCGATGCAAAAAAATGCACATGACAGCAAAAGGAACAGCGAATGTCGGGTGAAGCATCCGGCGTTAGCAGAGACACCATTGTTTCCGCCGGTTCAACCTGAAGCACTGCTTCTGGCGCAACTGTGAGCGTAATCGGCCTGCCGGTGGCAGCACAGCGCGACGTGACACGGGCTGTTTTGCCAATCAAAGCGGGAAACATCAAGGTGTCGAGCGCACACCAGGTGTATAAACGGCGGCCATCCACTTCAAAAACGTGAGGGGTTTCGCGTAGCGTCAGGCCCAGTCCAATGATATTGCCCTGCTCGTCATATTCGGTACCGGGCGCCGGCTCAAGTACAGTTGCAACCCTCTGCCCAGACCATCCGAGTGCGGTGCCGAGCGCTTCGCGTGACACAGGCCTTCCCATCACAAGCTGACGAAGCAGGGTGACGAAGAGGGTTGCGAACTCTTCTGGATGATTGCCAGATGAGAGGCTCTCGGCAATCTTTTTGGAATATATAGTCTTGTCCAATTTCCACCTCCAACATCCAAGCAGCGGTTACGCGGCATAAACCCACCCTTGGCGATTACATGCCGCGCTTTTCAAAGATCACGTCAGCGTGCGCTTTGCCGGCGTTTCCATTCCTGGACCAGCAATTGCGCTTGCTGCACCTGTTCGGGCTTCATTTGAGCCGCATAGTCGGCAATGACTTTTGCTGCCGTTGGTTCTCCTGACGCTGCTGCCAGACTCATCCACTTGTAGGCCTGAACCTGGTCGCGCGCGACCTCACCGAGCCCCTTCGCAAACAGTTGAGCCAGCCTGACTTGAGCCTGCGTGTGTCCCTGCTCGGCAGAGAGGCGGTACCACTTGAACGCCTGTGCATCGTCGGCAGGAGCCGCACGCCCTTTCTTATACATACCGTCGACTTCGCTTGCGTAGAGGCGCCCCAGGTTGAACTGCGCATCAGCTTCACCCTGCTCGGCCGCCCTGCGAAACCACTGGATCGATGCAGCATGGTCTTGTTTTACGCCCATACCGCATTTGTAGGCAAGACCCATGATGTTCTGCGCCATGGCATCGCCCGCCCTCGCTTTCTTTTCCCAGCCGTCGACGGTCTCCGGCGCCAATGTTTCGATCGCTGCTCCCAGCTTAGAAAAGTCGTAGGCCGCCAGCGCATTGTTTGACAAGCCAAACGCTGCAGTACCCGCCAACAGAATGGTTAAGCATGCACGGGTGCAACGTGCTGTTAGTCTAGGCTCTGTACGTAAACCCAAGAAATACGATTTTCTGTAAAATACACCGCCATTAAAAGCCAGGAGGCCAAGATGGCAAAGCGGTATGAACTCCCCGACGCAGCCTGGGATCTGGTTGCAGATATCTTCACCAAAAATCAGCGCACCGGGCGCCCTCGGGCCGATGATCGCCTGATGCTAAACGGTATTCTCTGGGTGCTTTGCTCTGGCGCAGCCTGGCGAGACATGCCCGAACGATTCGGCCCTTGGTCAACGATCTATCAACGGTTCCGGGGATGGCGTGATTGCGGAGCTTTTGATCAGATGCTCAAGCGTCTTCATATCCGATTGAATGAGCAGGGTTTGATTGACTTGGAAACATGGATGATCGACTCCACTGCCGTACGAGCAACCCGGGCCTCATCAGGTGCCGGGAAAAAAGGGGATTTGAAGAACCGCAAGACCACGCGCTCGGGCGCAGCCGGGGTGGCCTGACGACCAAGATTCACATGCTGTGCGACGCCAATGGTGTGCCTCTGCGTTTCCTGTTGTCAGGCGGACAAGCCAGCGATATAGCCTATGCCCAACCGCTACTCGATCAGGCTTGCATACCCAGCCTGCGCGGTCGCCCACGCAAGCGTTGCCGCTGGTTGCTGGCTGACAAGGGTTACGACGCTGAAGCGCTGCGCCAGTATTGTGATCGTTATCGCATGCAGCCAGTCATTCCGTTGCGAAGCATGAAGCGCAAAACCAAGCCAGGATTGCCTCGACTTTTTGATCGCCCCAAATATCGGCAGCGCAACATCATCGAACGCATGTTTGGCTGGCTGAAGGAGAACCGTCGCATCGTGACGCGCTTCGACAAGCTCGCAACAAGTTTTGCGGCGATGGTCTCATTGGCCTGCGCTATGCGGTGCTTGCGACAATACTTTACGTACAGAGCCTAGTGGGAATTTCCAGCCCGCACCAACGTCGTCCAACTATCTTGATGATAGCCCTCGGATCATTTCGTCCGGTTGTCTAGCTTACTCACTTTCACGTGCCTACCACCTATGGCTCCTGTCTATCGGAATCCAAGCACTGATGACAAGCGTCATTAGTGTAAGCTACGTTAAACATCCGGACTGTCTAAAGATATGCAATCTACGCTTGTTTGAAATAGAAGATATTAGTGTTGCCTAGGATCACAAAGAAACGACTTGAAAGCTGATTTGAATTCGCTGACGAATTCATTTGTGATAGTGGATGCCTTAATGTGCGTAGGCAGAATTATGCTCCAGTTGATTGCTATGGGTGGTTCCAACGGACGTATTACCAGTGATGACGAATATCTTTCAGCAGTAAATGGATCTACGATAGATACACCGAAGCCGGCTGATACCATGCCGCAAGCTATCATCGACAGTGGTGTTTCTGCCTTAATACGACGGATGATTCCCCGATCCCTCATAATGCTGTCAACCATAACATGCATTACCGAGGGTTTTATGAGCGATATAAAGTCTTCAGACTCAAAGTCTTGAGGGGTTAAATAATCGCGTTCGGAAAGAGGATGGTTGAAAGGTACGACAGCGACCATTTCACATGGTTGGAGGTCTTCAGTTTTGACCCCAGCCATCTGAGTATTTTCTACAATGCCCACGTCACATTGACCACTCGTGACCCACTCAAGAACAAAATGGGAGTTCATGCCATGCAACGACATATTTAAGTTAGGTCTTACGCTGAGGAATCTAGCGGCAAATGAAGGTAGAAAGCCATTGGCTAGCCCTGGCAGTGCAGCGACCCGTAACGAACCACCTCGTCTTTCCCGCAGATCTCGTGCCACATCGCGTATACGTTCTAAGCCTTGGAATGATCTGTCCACCTCGCGATACAGTGCCATCGCATCACCGGTAGCGATAAGCCGCCCGCCCATGCGCTCGAACAGATTCAACTTCGTTTCATGCTCAAGATCCCTGATAAGCCGGCTGATCGCAGGCTGGGTGATGCCCATTATTCCCGCCGCAGTGGACATGGATCCACCGATGATGATTGCGCGAAAAGCCTCAATTTGACGATGTTTGAGCATCTGTTCTCTCCTAAGGCCATAACATTACGTTATAGAGCAGGCATTATAATGCATTTGACGGGCATCATCATACCGCATTTATTATAGGTCAACGATGACGGAGTGATGTCACGGAAGCGGCTGGTAGCAGTCCAGGCGGAATGCAGATTTAAAGCAGGAATGTCGTAAATACAAAAAATACAATTTATTCCACAATCGGAATGTTGAGGACTCCTATAATGTTAAAGAAAGCGGTCAACCTCGCCTTGCTTATCGCAGTTACCTCTACAGCAGTATCTGCTGAAGAACTTAGCGGTACTCTCAAGAAAATCAAAGACAGCGGAATCGTTACGATTGGATTTCGCGACTCATCGTTGCCTTTTTCGTATTTGGATGAAAACCAAAAACCTGTTGGTTACGCAGTCGACATTTGCGTTAAGGTCGTCGACGAACTGAAAGAAAAGTTGCAGACTCCGCAGCTTCAAATAAAATTTAATCCTGTTACCTCAGCGTCTCGAATCCCGCTTATTGCAAACGGCACCGTCGATATGGAATGCGGTTCTACTTTCAATACGCTGGAGCGCCAGAATCAGGTTGCCTTTGCGAATACCTATTTCTTGACTGCAAACAGGTTTGTGTCCAAAAAATCTAGCAATCTGAATACCATCGCGGATCTGGCTGGTCAAACAGTGGTCTCTACATCTGGTACTGCGAATATTCAGGAGCTGAGTAGGACGAATGTTTCACGCAACCTTGGTATAAAAATCGTTGCAGCGAATGATCATGCAGAAGCTTTTTTGATGCTTGACACAGGTCGTGCTTCAGCCTTCGTTATGGATGATATTTTGCTGGCATCGCTGGTAGCCGGATCAAGAAAACCTTCTGAATATTCAATATCCTCCGAAGCATTTTCAGCACCTCAACCTTATGCGATCATGATTCGCCGAGGGGATCAGCAGTTCAAAAACTTTGTGAATGAAGCTACAGCAAAGCTTTTCCAAAGCGCCCAGATGCAACAAATTTATAATAAATGGTTCAACGAACCGATTCCCCCACGTGGATTGAATTTGAGTGTTCCGCTTAGCCCGGCACTCGCTAAAGCCTTCAAGACCCCGTCCGATTCTGCCGATTCGGCAACCTACCTGCCATAACACTGTTTGGTCATGACCAAGTTTTAGAAAACTTTTCCTTAAGGAGGATTGGTTTATGAACTATATGTGGAATTGGTCTGTATTTGCTCAAGAGTCGCTTGATGGATCAGGGACTTATCTGAACTTACTCTTGATGGGACTGCGGGTTACGATCACTACGGCTCTCTGCGCCTGGTTCCTTGCGCTCGTGTTAGGGTTGGTCGTAGGTGTCTTGCGAACGCTGCCATCGAAAGCTGGCCAAACTTTTGCCAGTGGCTATGTGGAGTTGTTCCGTAACATCCCCTTTTTGGTGCAAATATTCCTTTGGTACTTTGTCCTGCCCGAGCTCTTACCTCAAGAAATCGGCCGATGGCTAAAGAACCTACCTGACGCTCCATTCTGGACGACTGTATTTGCACTCGGGTTCTATATGTCAGTACGGGTAGCAGAGCAATTGCGGGCTGGCTTGGGCTCTCTGCCGAGAGGTCAGCGATTCGCAGGTACAGCGATAGGGCTGACGACTGCTCAGGTCTATAGGTATGTATTGCTACCGATGGCTTTTCGAATCATCTTGCCGCCGCTGACCTCAGAGTTCCTCAATACCGTCAAAAATACCTCTGTAGCTCTAACTATCGGTCTATTGGAGCTCACTGCTAGAACACGTGCGATGCAGGAATTCACTTTTCAAGTATTCGAAGCGTTCACGCTTGCGACTATCTTGTATTTGATCACCAACGTCTTGGTGGCTCTGGGTATGCGCGCAATTGAAAGAAAACTCGCGATACCAGGTTTTAGTGGGGGAAGATGATAATGTTTCAGAATTTTGATTTTGAAGTCATCACTCGCTCTCTGCCGTACTTGTTCTTAGAGGGCATGCAATTTACATTAATACTCACCATCCTGGCAACGATAGGTGGCTTGGCCTTAGGTACAGTTCTTGCTTTGATGCGCTTAAGCTCTCATCGCTCGCTGTCAACGTTCGCTGGGACTTACGTTAACTTGATGCGCTCGCTTCCGCTCATCCTTGTAATTTTTTGGTTCTATTTTTTAGTGCCATATCTGGGTGCGTGGTTGATCGGTTCGGAGCAGCCAATCGCGGTCGGTGCATTTACTTCCGCTTTAATTACATTCACACTTTTTGAAGCTGCATACTTCTCGGAAATTATGAGGGCGGGTATCCAGTCCGTATCGCGAGGGCAGACAGCTGCTGGGTATGCGGTTGGCTTGAGCTACACACAGGTGATGACCAATGTCGTGTTGCCGCAAGCCTTGAGAAACATGGTGCCGCTGATTCTCACTCAAACGATTGTGCTATTCCAAGATACGTCGCTTGTATATGTTATTTCATTGACTGACTTTCTTGGTGCGGCATCGAAAGTTGCGCAGCGCGATGTTCGTTTGGTAGAAATGTATATCTTCGCTGCCTTGGTCTATTTCTTCATTTCGTATGTGGCCTCACGCTTGGTAAAGCGTCTGGAAGCTCGTACTGCGATTATACGGTGATAAAAATGTCAGTTAACACTAAATTCCAGGTTGTAACCGATATGTCGCAGCAGCAGCCAGTAGGGCCGGCTATGATTGAGATAAATGGCATCAGTAAATGGTATGGCCCAAATTTCAAGGTTTTGTCTGACTGTACAACGAATGTTCGTAAAGGTGAGGTTGTAGTTGTTTGTGGGCCCTCCGGTTCGGGTAAGTCTACCCTTATCAAATGCGTTAACGCGTTAGAGCCAGTTCAGGCTGGAACTATCACCCTTGATGGAATACAAGTTACTGACAGTAAAACAAACCTCACCAAACTCCGCTCGCGTGTGGGAATGGTTTTTCAGCACTTTGAACTCTTTCCTCATCTGCGGATTTCTGAGAACTTGTGTTTGGGGCAAGTTAAGGTGTTGGGACGATCTCGTGACGAGGCGATGGCCAAGGCTCTGAAACTGCTTGAGCGAGTTGGCTTGAAGGATCATGCCAATAAATTCCCTGGTCAGCTCTCCGGTGGTCAGCAGCAGCGAGTGGCGATTGCACGCGCATTAGTGATGGATCCCATCTGCATGCTCTTTGACGAGCCTACCTCAGCACTCGATCCAGAGATGATCAATGAAGTATTGGATGTAATGGTCGAGCTTGCCCAGGAAGGGATGACCATGATGGTCGTAACTCATGAGATGGGATTTGCTAGAAAGGTCGCAGACCGGATCATTTTTATGGACAAGGGACAAATTGTGGAAGATGCTAAAAAAGATGACTTCTTTGGTACCCCTCGAAGCGAGCGGGCCCAGGCATTCCTTTCAAAAATTCTGTCACACTAACCCGGCCCCTGGCTGCGGTAACCTCGACCGCCTTCTTTGAAAGGCGGTCGTTATAACTACTTAACCTATGTTCACCACTCCTAGCTAGTGTGTGAGTCTAGGGCCCTATATGGGCAATAAAATAATTTGCATATTTCAGTCATAACATTTAGTCATCGAGCTGGCTTGAATTGGCATTTGACTACTCCAGCTACATGTCCAAATATTATGACAGGTGGCGCTCGCATCACCACAAGCTTCGATTTTCCCGCATGTGTTCGTTCCACATGCGCGGGAAGGTGCTTAACTACTACTTGGAATAACGATTATGATTACGCGTCGCGAAAAAACACCAATCATGCACCGTTCCGTCGCATTTAACGGCGTGGTTTACTTGGGTGGCGTAATTGCAGATGCCGCAAAAGATCTGGGCATGCGTGAGCAAATGCTTCAGGTGTGCAGCAAGCTGGATAAGATCTTGGCTGCCTCGGGAAGCGATAAAAGCCGTTTGCTCTCTGCCAGTCTATTCATTACAGACATGAATAATAAAGCCGAAATGAACGAGGTTTGGACGTCTTGGCTCAATGCGGAAACCCTACCGGCTCGAGCTACCATCGGCGTGTCTGATTTGGGTGACAATATTCTCGTTGAAGTCGTTGTAACTGCAGCTAAGTGCCAATAATGAATTCCACCCCATTCTAACTGCAGCGCTTCGCACTGCCGTTGAGAGAGCAATCATGAGTTCGACCGATAAGCATGTTGGAGTCATCGGAGCGGGAGTCGTCGGTGTTTGCACTGCGTTGATGCTTCAGCGTCGTGGTTTCAAAGTCACGATAATTGATCCAGATCCGCCAGGTGAAGGCGCGTCGTTCGGTAACGCTGGCTGCTTCAATGGATCATCTGTTGTTCCCATGTCTATGCCCGGGATGATTAAAAATGTCCCAAGCTGGCTCCTAGATCCGATGGGCCCACTTGCCGTTCGTTTCAACTACTTGCCAAATATAACACCTTGGCTTGTCAGATTTCTGCTCGCGGGTAAGCGCGCTAAAGTTTGGGAACAGTCCCAGGCGCTTAGAAGCCTCATCGGTTCTACCGTTCCTTTGATTAAGTCGTTGGCGAAAGAGGCGGGTGCTGAGCATCTTCTGCGACACGAAGGGCACCTCTATGTGTATCGATCCGAATCGGCCTTTGTCAAAGATCGCGGTGGTTGGGAGCTCAGGAACGCCAACGGAATATCAACTCAGACTTTGAGTGCCGAAGAGCTACGTGAGTTTGATCCAAGCATTTCCAGCGCTTATACCAAAGGCGTCCTTATTGCGGAAAACTCGCACACGACAAATCCACATGAGCTAGTAACTTCAATTTTTCGAAAAGTTCTAGAAAATGGCGGTCAATTTCTGTCCGCTCGTGCGACTGGCTTTGCTCTAAACGGGGAACAGTTAATAGGAATTGAAACCACCTCTGGCGTGGTGTCAGTTGACGCTGCGGTAGTCGCAGCCGGTGCACACTCCAAACCGCTCACTGAAATCCTGGGGGATAACATTCCGCTTGATACTGAGCGCGGTTACCATCTTCTCATTCGTGATCCTCTTGTGGTGCCCAAAATACCTACCACGGACGCCGAGGGAAAATTCATTGCTACACCAATGGATACCGGTTTGCGGATCGGGGGAACTGTGGAGTTTGCAGGGCTGCAGGCCCCACCCAATTGGAAGCGTGCGGACGTGCTGTATATGCATGCGCGAAATCTTTTTCCAGGGCTTTCTTCGACTAGACCGGAAAAAAATATTACCAAGTGGATGGGGTTCCGTCCGAGCATCCCCGATTCATTACCGGTAATCGGTCATTCCCGACGTTGCCAAAATGTCATCTATGCGTTTGGCCATGGGCACTTAGGAATGACGGGAGCGCCGATGACAGCGATGTTGGTTTCTGACCTTGTGGCAGGCGAAAAGACAACAATTGATATCTCACCTTTCTCACCTGCTCGCTTCAATCTGTTTGGAAGGATTCAGTCCCACCAAATGTATTGAGTTCCTCGTCTGCTCCGAGTCGGTGAAAGGTTAACTGTTTACGAAACATGAGGCATTCATGACTGATATTACAATTGTTAATACGAATAGCGCGCCTCAGCCTTTGGGGCATTACAGTCAGGCGGTCAAGGGTGGGGGGTTAATTCATATATCTGGCCAACTCCCCATAAAAGTTGATGCCCAAGGTATCTATGAAGCAGCTCCTTTTGCGGAGCAGGTTGACCAAGTACTGGGCAATCTTCTTGCGATTCTAAATGCGGCAGGTGCTAGCCCAGATAATGTGCTGAAGGTAACGGCTTATATTGTTGGGGTGGATCAGTGGGGTGTTTTCAACGCTGCATTTTCGAGAGCGTTTGGAAGCGCGAAACCTGCCCGCTCTGTAGTGCCCGTTCCAGAATTACACCATGGCTTCCTCATCGAACTGGACGCC
Source organism: Pseudomonas sp. DSV-1 (assembly GCF_035830915.1). Classification (NCBI taxonomy): domain Bacteria; kingdom Pseudomonadati; phylum Pseudomonadota; class Gammaproteobacteria; order Pseudomonadales; family Pseudomonadaceae; genus Pseudomonas; species Pseudomonas sp. DSV-1. The sequence goes on from NZ_JAYMYG010000002.1 coordinate 314,013, forward strand.
GTTGCAATTGATCCGTCAAACCATATTTACAAATAGTCAAAAGCGGTGGAAGAGATGATTATTCCGACGATTCAAGACATGCTTGAAGCACGGGAACGGATCGCCCCGTATGTGCATAAGACTCCAGTTCTCACATCACGCTTTATCAACGATCTGGTAGGCGCAGAGCTGTTTTTTAAGTGCGAGAATTTGCAAAAAGCGGGAGCCTTCAAAGCTCGCGGTGCCTCGAATGCAGTCTTTGGGCTCTCCGATGAACAAGCAGCTAAAGGCGTGGCTACCCATTCTAGCGGCAACCACGGAACTTGCCTGTCTTATGCCGCAGGCCAGCGCGGGATTCCCTGTACTGTGGTAATGCCCCATACGGCACCCCAAGCCAAGAAGGATGCAGTCAAAGGTTATGGCGGTGTTGTTGTGGAATGCGAGCCCTCCACATCCTCGCGTGAGGCGGTTTTCGCTCAAGTGGTCGAGGAAAGTGGCGCGGAATTCGTGCATCCTTACAACGACTGGCGGGTGATAGCTGGACAAGCAACTTGTTCTGCAGAATTAATCGAGCAGGTTGAGAGGCTCGATTCGGTAATTGCCCCAATCGGCGGCGGCGGTATGGTCTCAGGTACATGTCTTACGCTTTCTCATCTCGCTCCCCAGATTAAAGTATACGCAGCTGAACCTTTGAATGCAGATGATGCAGCCCGTAGCTTTCGAGCAGGTAAGATTATCGCAGACGATGCACCTGTCACTGTTGCAGACGGTCTCAAAGTGCCATTGAAAGAACTTACATGGCATTTCGTTAGTAACCATGTTGTTGACATTCTCACAGCTACTGAACAAGAAATCATTGATGCAATGAAGCTTATTTGGAAGCGAATGAAAATCGTAGTGGAACCAAGCAGCGCTGTACCTTTAGCTGTCATCTTGAAAAATAAAGAAATTTTTGCTGGCCAACGAGTTGGAATCATCGTTACCGGTGGGAATGTTGATCTCGATAAGCTGCCTTGGAATTGAGGAGAAAATATTATGAATGCCCCTGCAAACATGAATGAGTTGCAAGTTGGTTACGATGTTCCTGCTCTTCCAGGGATGGATGAAAGTGAAATTCAGACACCGTGTCTGATCCTGGATCTGGACGCGCTTGAACGCAACATAAAAAAAATGGGTGATTACGCTAAAGCGCATGGTATGCGTCACCGCGCCCATGGCAAAATGCATAAATCTGTCGACGTACTTCGATTGCAGATCGAGCTTGGCGGCGCTGTTGGCGTTTGCTGCCAAAAAGTATCAGAAGCGGAGGTTTTTGCGCGTGGTGGCATTGTTGATATTTTGGTCACCAACGAAGTTCGGGATCCGCTGAAAATTGACCGCCTGGCCCGACTGCCAAAATTCGGATCTACCGTAACTGTCTGCGTAGACGACATCGATAACGTCGCTGACTTGTCTGCCGCTGCAAAAAAATATGGAACCCACCTTGGTGTTTTGGTTGAAATCGACTGCGGTGCTGGCCGTTGCGGTGTCACTACCTCCAGCGCGGTCGTAGAGATCGCCAAGGCAGTTGCTCGTGCCGAAAATCTTGAGTTCAAGGGCATCCAGGCATACCAGGGCGCAATGCAGCATATGGACAATTACGAGGATCGCAAAGCGAAACTCGCTGCTGCTATTGCGCAGGTGACTGAAGCGGTTGACGCACTGAAAGCCGAAGGTCTCAATCCTGAATTGGTATCCGGCGGGGGTACCGGTTCCTATTATTTTGAAAGTGAATCTGGAGTTTACAATGAGCTTCAGTGCGGTAGCTACGCTTTCATGGACGCGGATTATGGACGGATTCGTGACATCGAAGGTAAGCGTATCGACCAAGGTGAGTGGGAAAATGCGCTGTTCATTCTGACCAGCGTCATGTCCCATGCCAAACCCCATCTCGCAGTTGTGGACGCCGGACTCAAGGCGCAGTCTGTTGATAGTGGGCTTCCTTTTGTGCACGGTCGCGATGACGTAAAATACATTAAGTGCAGTGACGAGCACGGTGTTGTAGAAGACCCAGATCAAGTCCTACAGGTAAACGATAAGCTGAAACTGGTGAGCGGTCATTGCGATCCAACCTGCAACGTCCACGATTGGTATGTTGGGGTGCGAAACGGTAAGGTCGAGTCTCTATGGCCCGTCTCGGCTCGTGGGAAAGCCTTTTAAATGTAAGCCTCGGTGTGTTTGAAAAATTGGGTATGATTCGCCGTTTTTCCAGTATTGGTCTAGCTGCAATCAAGATTGCCCGCGAGCCCACCTAAATGGTGGGCTTTTTTACGACCCGTTCTGACATTCGGTCTGAGACCAGTCGCTGAGCCGTGAGGCCGATGACCTGCAGGTCGCCTACCTATTGGCGAATGCCTGCAACCTGGCGCAACGGTGTCCAGTGTCGCTATCAGCCACGGCATCAATGCCACCGTCATCCGCAAATGGCTGCCGCCCTATCGAGATCAGCCCGCAGCGGCTTCGCTGCCGGCATTCGTCCCGCTAAAAGCCGCGCCTAAGGTTGTACACGAGAGGCCATAACTGAGGTGCTTAGATTTCGACCTCCACCGAGGTACCGTCGCTATACCACCTTGAATTGTCGAATGCCGCTTCGCTCCAAACTCGAATACATGTGGAGGTTCAGTTAATGTCATCCTTGGGGAAAAACCTACTCCTGACTTGCTGAATTCCGCAGCAGCCGACTTCTTGGCAAAGCGGTTCCCTGCTCCGTCGGACTAACCAGTATTGAAAAGTTATACAAGAAAATTTTTTTGTATCGAAAATCGCGCCGATTGTCTGATACCCATATCTCTACCGCCTTAGTAATTGAACTGCCTCCTCGCTTTGGTAAGGTGAGGATTCCGTATAAGACTAAAGTCGAAGGAGAGCGGCATGCGTATTCGCGGTGAGGTTTTTTGGCAGTGGGCTGATCCAGTGCTTCATCATCGGACTCATGACGAGGAGCTTGATGACGGCACCACCATCGACGTCCAAGTGAGGCTCTCGCGGACAGGCCAAACGCAGATGTTTATCGGTGTGTATGCCGGTAGCGGCATGGCGATTCACGAAGAAACCTTCGACTCCCGACCAGGCGAGTCGATGACCCGAGCTTTGGCATGGGGCGTCGGAAGAGCGAGACGTTTCGCTACGAAGCAGCGATCTCCTGTGGCGCAGGTAGCTTAGAATCAGTCGCTAACCATTCAGCTGGTCGTACTATACGCATAGTACGGCCACCTCATTTGGGAATTGAGGTGCAGCTACAAGCTCGGCGCATCCTCACCGGCGAGCAATGCCCTGTTCGCCAATTTCGTCAGTCCAATCCACTGCTCTACACTGATCAGGCGTGATCGCTCCAACCGTTCAGCGTCCTGCCAACCTCATGGTGTCTGTCCTCACACAGAGTGCCATGCTGAAGAAAGCGATTTCGCCATACCAGCATTGCCTCAGAGCCTTCATTGCTCATCGATCAATTCCTGCATGACACGTTTCCGCTAGGATGGCGAAAATGCGGCGAGAGATTACCGGAATCAACGATCGACTACACATAGAATGCCGATGATTGGTATGCCAAATCGCTAGGCCTGACGGTATTACTCAGCGAGGAATGTGATCACTCTACCCCGTTCGCTGCAGAGCTCCTCTGAGGCTTCTAGCGTGCCACTTCAACGTTCTAGGCGGTGGTACGAAATCTTGGCTCAGCGCTCACTTTCCCTCCATCACCTGGTGATACTTTGGCTCGAAAGCTCAACGGCTAAGCGCTACGCTTATTCACTACTCAAAAATGCCCATGCTCACGGAGCGGAGGTTCGACTGCATGCGGTTGTCCACTTTCATCACTCAACACATGGAAGAAATTTTGCAGTCTTGGGAGGATTTCGCCCGCACGGTTGATCTTCCGAGAGAAGACCTGAATGCCACCGGTTTGAGAAATCACGCGTCCCATATTCTCTCGACCGTTGCCCGAGATATGCAGACCAAACAGACCCTGCAACAGGAAATCGACAAGTCCCAGGGACTTGCGCCATCCCTCGAAGGGGAAAGTGCCGCTGAGACCCACGCGGTCATGCGCTTGATAGATGGCTTCAGCCTGGATCAGATGGTCTCCGAGTATCGGGCACTTCGATCAAGCGTCCTGCGGCTGTGGCTTTCCCATCTACCCAGGCGACCTCGTGATAGTCGACCGCTCCATTGAGGCTGAGCCTGGCCACATTGTGATCGCCGCTGTGAACTGCGAGCCGCTGTGCAAGCGTCTTGCTCGGGACGGTAGCCAGGTGGTGCTCAAATCCGAGAACGCGCGCTACCCATCTCGGTACCTTCTCGAAGGGGAAGAACTGCAGGTCTGGGGTGTGGTTACCTACAGCGTGCGAAGCCATGACAAAGCCTGAGCGGGTTTTCGCCCTCATCGACTGCAACAGCTTCTATGCGAGCTGTGAACGGGTGTTCCGCCTTGACCTTCGCACCAAGCCCGTCGTGGTGCTCAGCAACAATGATCTGAGGGGTGGAAACCGTTAGTAAATCCTGTAGAGTCCGCGCCACCTTCTGAACTGCTCTGGGACAGCCGTTTCCAGCTTCACGAGGAAATCCATCAGCACTGGCTTAAGGCAGCGGTATGAGGCTTGTATTCGCAACAAAAGACCTAACCCTGGCAGGCAGATCCTTCGAAGGCTTTCCGTTGCTGATTGGGTCTGAGGGATGGCCAGTCGAGCCAGCGCAAACCTTTCTTTGGCAAGCACTCATTGAGTCAGGGGAGTCTTTGAGCGATTTGACGTGGGAAGCCTACGGACGCCGTCTATACGATTACTTCGCCTTCCTTGAGGCCAATGGCTTGGCCTGGAACGAGGAAAGCCCGGCCCACGGTCTCAGCGTTCTCTCCAGGTACAGGGATTGGTCTAGCGGAGAATTATCTCTTGATCCTGGCACGGTGAATAATCGCCTGGCTCTTGTCGTGAGGTTCTACCGATGGGCCAAACAGCGCGGCCTTATCACCATTCTTCCCTTTGGAGAGAAAAGGGTGAGAGCGGCTTCTCACCAGGGACTCCTTACGCACGTTGCGAGGCCTGGAGCCGAGAACACCAAAGCGTCGGTGATGGTGCGTGACCGTAAGCGACCGACAAAATTTTTGGTTCTTCACGGAATCTTGGGAAAGACAGAAACAAGAACGCCGGTTTGATGGATGATGTTCGTGCGAGCAAACACATCTACAAACCGGCGTTCTTGTGCACGATATTAATACGTTTCTGCCCTTTTGGGAGGGCTTTTCTGTCGCCTCAATCCGTCCCGACGGCAATGATCTAGTGATCGACCTGATTCCGCAGCCTACCAGGTTCCCCACCTGTAGCAGCTGCCATCACCCCAGCACCACCATCCACGAATACTGCCAGCGCTCGATCCGTGACCTGCCCATTCTAGGCCGCTCGGTGCGGTTGAGTGTGGAGCTGCGGCGCGTCGGCTGCAGCGCATGCGGCAAGCGAATGGAATCCGTCACATGGCTTGACCGCTATTCGCGGATGACCAAGCGCTTGGCCGAAGCCGTCATCCAGGCTTGCCAACGACTGCCCACCCTGCACGTCGCCGAGCTGTTTGGATTGCATTGGGACAGCGTGCGTTTGCTGGAGCGACGGGCGTTACAAGCCGCGCTGGAGAAGCTACCGAAGGCCCGACCCAGGCGCTTGGTGATGGACGAGTTTGCGCTTTTCAAAGGGCACCGCTACGCCAGTGTGGTGCTGGATGCTGATACCCGCCGGGTGCTGTGGATTGGCGAAGGGCGTAGCCGAGCTGCTGTCAGACCCTTCTTTGAAGAACTTGGGCCGGAGAGCTGTGCGCAGATCGAAGCAGTGGCAATGGACATGAACACCGCATTTGACCTGGAGGTGCGCCAACACTGCCCTCAGGCAAGAGTGGTCTATGACCTATTTCATGTGGTCGCCAAGTATGGACGAGAGGTGATTGACCGGGTACGGGTCGATGAAGCCAACCGCCTGCGGCATGACAAACCCGCTCGCAAGGTGATTAAGCAGGCGCGGTGGCTACTGCTGCGTAATCCAGAGAATTTGAAGCGCGAGGATCAACAGGTACATCTGCAGGATCTGCTGGCGGCTAACCAATCGCTGATGACGGTTTACCTGATGAAGGCGGAGCTTAAAGCATTGTGGTCACCCACTACCGCCTGGGGCTGGAGATCAGCCTGGAAGCAGTGGTTACGCCTGGCCAATGAAAGCGAAGTACCCGCGCTAAAGCAGTTCGCTAAACGACTGAAGAGCTACTGGCGCGGCATCCTGAGCAGGGTGCGATGGCCGATGCATACGGGGCAATTGGAAGGCATCAACAACCGGATCAAGGTGATCAAGCGGATGGCTTACGGCTACCGGGACAGCGAATTCTTTTTCATGAAGATCAAGAATGACTTTCCCGGCAATCCGTGAAGAACCAAATTTTTGACCAAAGATCAGGTCAAGGTATGCCTTGCAGCGGATACTGATCCTAGGCTCTGTACGTAAAGTATTGTCGCAAGCACCGCATAGCGCAGGCCAATGAGACCATCGCCGCAAAACTTGTTGCGAGCTTGTCGAAGCGCGTCACGATGCGACGGTTCTCCTTCAGCCAGCCAAACATGCGTTCGATGATGTTGCGCTGCCGATATTTGGGGCGATCAAAAAGTCGAGGCAATCCTGGCTTGGTTTTGCGCTTCATGCTTCGCAACGGAATGACTGGCTGCATGCGATAACGATCACAATACTGGCGCAGCGCTTCAGCGTCGTAACCCTTGTCAGCCAGCAACCAGCGGCAACGCTTGCGTGGGCGACCGCGCAGGCTGGGTATGCAAGCCTGATCGAGTAGCGGTTGGGCATAGGCTATATCGCTGGCTTGTCCGCCTGACAACAGGAAACGCAGAGGCACACCATTGGCGTCGCACAGCATGTGAATCTTGGTCGTCAGGCCACCCCGGCTGCGCCCGAGCGCGTGGTCTTGCGGTTCTTCAAATCCCCTTTTTTCCCGGCACCTGATGAGGCCCGGGTTGCTCGTACGGCAGTGGAGTCGATCATCCATGTTTCCAAGTCAATCAAACCCTGCTCATTCAATCGGATATGAAGACGCTTGAGCATCTGATCAAAAGCTCCGCAATCACGCCATCCCCGGAACCGTTGATAGATCGTTGACCAAGGGCCGAATCGTTCGGGCATGTCTCGCCAGGCTGCGCCAGAGCAAAGCACCCAGAGAATACCGTTTAGCATCAGGCGATCATCGGCCCGAGGGCGCCCGGTGCGCTGATTTTTGGTGAAGATATCTGCAACCAGATCCCAGGCTGCGTCGGGGAGTTCATACCGCTTTGCCATCTTGGCCTCCTGGCTTTAATGGCGGTGTATTTTACAGAAAATCGTATTTCTTGGGTTTACGTACAGAGCCTAACATGCTGAGCAAATTTGGGGCATATCTGGGGTTTAGGCTCGTGGCACTTCGATTTGCATGTATACCCCTAGGGGTATACACTTGCATAATTGAACCTTCATAAGGAGCTGGCCATGGAAGCAAGCAACCGCAACAAAACGTTTCTTACTCTGATCGATACCGAAACCAAAACAATGATTCTCAAATCCATTGCCGCTCATATCGGTATCACGCCTGAGGATGCATATACCGAGGTAACTGCCGCTGAATCTGAGCATCTACTTGATTACATGGTTGAACCTTGCCGCACGGCCACATCGCTCTTGATGCAACGCCACAATATGCGCGGATGGTAAGCACCTCCCCTGCAGTCATTCAAGCCCCGGCCTCAAAAACCGGGGCAAAGTCAGTAAAGGGATACCGTTCTGGTGTCCACGTGAACAAGGGAATCATGTGATGCTCACTCACAGCACAACACTCACTGCATATCGTTTGCTTCTCAAGGGCAGGCTTGACGAAGCGCTGGTCATCATTCCAGGCCACGCCGCTGTGCTCGTTAATGATGAGCTGTTCTGTTGCCCGATTCGTCACGGTCAAGCAGATATCGCAGAGCTTGAGTCGTTTGCTAGTGAAAGCTTTGACGCGGGCGGCTGGCACGGTGATAGGGAAGCGACCGAGCAGGGTATCGATTTGCCAGTTTTCATCGTGGCAAGCAGCGCTAGCTGATCCGGCCTGATGGGACGTCGGTACAACCAAGCAACAGTTGAAGGCACCGAGGCTATCGCAAGCTGTATCACCCTGCGGTCATAGGAAAACGCTGCCCAGTGCAGCGGAATGAGCAAGGTCACAAGGTTTATCAAAGACTTACGACTACACGGAAAACAGTGATTACACTTGAACAATGAAAGCAGTGCTGCGAAAAGGCGATACGATCCAAGTAGCATGAATATGAGCTGGAATTTATTTAAGGAACGCTTGTAGCCATCCACTGCAAATTTCAACCAGGGCGGCTAATTTTCGACCCTGACCAGTACAGCGACGATGATTAGGAAAACAGATGGCCACACCGAAGCGGCAACCCTACCCCGCCAGTCGAATAAAAGTCGGTGCCGTACTCTACCGCGCATTTTCACTGGTCGATGATGGGAAGGTAGAAACCGGGTTTGAGGAATGGGTTGTTCGGAATATTCGGGCGCGGCGGAACTCAAAAACCATTCGCGGTATCAGCCTTGCGACGCGTGATATCGAAGTGCCGAAAGTGGTCAATCTTGCAATGAAAACTCATGGGACTTGGGGCAAGCTTTCAACCAAGACAGGTGACGTTGGTTGGTTGCCGAACATTTGGCGCGGATTTCGTCGGCAATTCCAAGTCGGTACAGATTTACCGATAGGGATATACACCACAAAGCGCGCAGCACTCGCTTTTGAGCTTGCTAGCCAAATGGAAGATGCGGAGTGGTTAATCAGCGTAATAGCTGACGAAACTGATACGGATCAACTGGCTTCCCTCCAGGCCGAACAAACAGACTTAAAAGCCCAGATCGCCGCCTTGCAACGGCGCACTAAAGCTCTCGCTAAGGTTTAGGGAAAATCCGACCAGTCCTACGGGGCTGCATTGGCAAAGCGTTCATAGGCCCAATCAAGCTGGCAGGGGACAGTCCTGTGAACGCTTTGCCAATGCAGCAACGACACGAAGGAAAAGTCCGCTGCACCCTCAAGCCTGCCTCGTGCGGATCGAGGTCGTAGGGGAGACGCGGTTCTCGCGTCCGCGAAATTGACAGGGAATCAGGATGGCTAACGAAGTAAAGATCATCACTACCAGCGACGGAACCGAAATTCCGGTAATCATGGCCCCACCAGGTCATGGGGCTGGGGTTGGCTTTGTAATTCCAAAGTTGCTCAGTTGGCCGAACAGCGCGGATGTTACTGACGTGATGGCCGAACCTCGCAAACGAGGCTACGCCAAACCGGCCATATCGTGAGTGAATACCATGATGCCAGCGCCGAGGAATTAGCAAAGATCGAAGCTGACCACCACGCACACGGCCATCCGTTCTGCGATGTGGAAGCCACCGAAATCTAACCACGTTGCCCCGGTATGCGGGGCTTCAAGGAAAACTTACATGGGTACTTGGATTGAGATTCGGTGCGAAAACCGGAGCAACTCAAACTCAGAAGGCCCCGGCCTAAAGGTTGGTGATCGCTGTTACTCCCACGATAACGCTGGCCCCATGGAGATGGCGAACGACACCAGAGCAAGCGTTACTGAAACGCTCAAGTCTTTGGACGAGGACGCAAGGTCTGGCGGTTGGAATAAGTCCCGCGAAGGGTGGATTTGCCCCTTCTGCGTACAGGCGCTGAAAAGTACGAAGTAATCAGGGAAACGACGCTGTACCGAAGCCCTAGCCCACCAAGCCGGGGCCGAGGACGTAGAAACAGGCCACTTTCGGCCCTCGGATCGAGCAGGAACAAACATGAGTCGCGCAAAGCCAGATTATCAAGAGGTGTTCTCCAGCGTACTTCAATTGGCTGACTGGGAAGAGCGGGCCACAACCATGTTTGCTGGTGCCCAGGATCAATTGCCGGTGTTCGGTCAATACGTGCGGACTGGCCCAGGCCCTGCCCCGCTGGTAAATCAGATTGGCTACGTTGTACAGATCCGCCGCCGCCAAGGCATTTTCGGGTCTGATGTTTACCTGCTGCGGCACTGCAACGGTGAACTGGTACAGCACGCCAATAACATGTACCTGGGGACGATAGAGAATTCGGAAAAAATCGTACGCTAAGCTTCGCGAGTTCTTGTAACCAATTCATTGTTTTTTCAATGGATGAAAGAAAATGGCGAAAGCTATTTGACAAACAAATCGGGATCTTATAACTTACCTACCAAGTAGTCGGTAGATGAAATAAAGCCATGAAACTCAATTCAGATCTTTCGCAGCGTGTTGTCGTCGAGCCTTCAAGCTTACAGTGGGTCGATTCGCCAGCGACCGGGATTCAACGCCAGTTACTGGAGCGTGATGGCGACGAAGTGGCGCGTGCCACCTCGATCGTGCGATACGCGCCGGGCTCCGCTTTTGAAAATCATAAGCACGACTTGGGCGAGGAGATTCTGGTCCTGGACGGCGAATTCAGCGACGAATCCGGGACCTTCGGGCCTGGGACTTACATCAAGAATCCACCAGGTTCTTCGCATGCACCGAGCTCCGCGACGGGTTGCACGTTGTTCGTCAAGCTGCGCCATCTTGATCTAGCCGACAGCCAACGCACCGTGGTCGACACCCGTAACGGCCCCTGGTTTCCAGGCCTCGTGCCGGGTCTGTCGGTGATGCCACTTTCTGAGTTCGACACACAACATACGGCTTTGGTGCGCTGGGCCCCGGGGACACGATTCAATTCGCATCGTCACTACGGCGGTGAAGAAATCTATGTGTTGGAAGGCGTCTTTGAGGATGAGTTCGGAAGCTACCCTACCGGCACATGGATGCGCAGTCCGCATTTGAGTGCTCACCGTCCCTTCAGCAATACAGGCTGCACCATCCTGGTCAAGACAGGCCACCTGCCAGTCGCCGAATCAAATGAGGCGCTTGCATGAAGCATTTCTCCGAAATCTCGCCGACCGCCGAGCGGGTGGTCGATGCCGCTGAAGGGTTGGTACAGCAGCACGGCTACAACGGCTTCTCATACGACGACGTGGCCCAGTTGGTAGGCATCAAAAAACCAAGTATCCACCACCACTTTCCCAAGAAGGGTGAACTCGTGGCCGTGGTCGCACAGCGCTACACGCACCGGTTTCGTGAGGAGTTGCTGAGCATCGAAGGGCAGCATGCGAAAGCGCCTGACAGGCTAACTGCGTATGCGGCACTTTTCGAACGCACCTTCGCCAAGGACCGGCGCCTTTGTGTCTGCGGCATGTTGGGTGCCGAGTCGGACTCGCTGCCGGACGCCGTTGTGAGCGAGGTCGAGCGATTCTTTAAAGTCAATCTCGACTGGTTGACTCTTGTCGTTGCCGATGGTCAGCGTGCCGCGCTGATCACCTCGAATTCCACCCCAGAGGCTCTCGCAGAGGCATTCTTGTGCGCGTTGGAAGGCTCGATGATGGTGGGCCGTGGCATGCGGTCGTCACGCGGACCGGCCGAAGTTGGAAACACTTTTCTTTCCACCGTGTTGACCTGAGGTCGGCACTTTTTTTGCAACACAACCCTACCATTTAGTTGGTAGTTAAGGAGATTATTATGAGTACTGAATTTAATGGCAAGAAGTTGTTGGTCATCGGCGGCACTAGCGGGATGGGACTGCAAACTGCCCGCATGGTTCTTGAGCAAGGCGGAAGCGTCGTCATCGTCGGTCACCGTGAAGACAAGGCCGAAGAGGCCCGCAAGGCGCTGTCGTCGTTGGGCACCGTGACCGCCCTGACTGCCGATCTCTCGCGAGCCGAAGATGTGAAGCGACTCCTGCATACCATCGATGAACACCACAAGGACATCAATCTTCTGGTCAACGCGGCTGGGGTGTTCTTCCCGAAGGCGTTTCTTGAGCACACGGAAAGTGATTACGAACAATATTTGACGTTGAATAAAGCGTTCTTCTTCATCACACAAAAAGTCGTGGCCAATCTCGTGGCCAGCGAGCGTCCCGGCGCCATTGTGAACATCGGCTCGATGTGGGGCAAGCAGGCGATTGCGGCTACGCCGTCGTCCGCGTATTCGATGGCAAAAGCAGGTTTGCATTCGCTGACCCAGCACCTTGCGATGGAGCTGGCATCCAAACAAATCAGGGTCAATGCCGTTTCTCCGGCGGTTGTCGAAACGCCGATTTACGAGGGATTCATACCCAAGGCCGAGGTTCATGGCGCCTTACAGGGATTCAACAGCTTCCACCCAATCGGCAGGGTTGGGACGCCACAAGACGTCGCCGAGGTCATCCTCTTCCTGTTGTCGGACAAGGCAGCATGGGTGACGGGCGCAATCTGGGACGTTGACGGCGGCGTGATGGCCGGGCGTAACACATAATGGGGGAACGAGAAATGAACACAAACATTAAAGGAACTCCCGGCAACGGGATCAACGTCGGCGCATTGCGTGAGTTTGCAGATCAGGTCGCAGCAAAGCCCGCCGCAGGCATCGCGACGTTCGGCGTCGTGACAACCTGGGAGGGTGGCACCCGGACGCGTGCGCGAACCATGCCGCTCGTACTAGGTGACACGGCCTTGGCGCGCGGCTTTGTCATCGACGCGGACGAACCGGCAGAATTGCTCGGTACCGACACGGCCGCTAATCCACAAGAATTGATCCTGGCTGCGTTGAACGCATGCATGACTGCAACCTACGCGGCAAATGCGGCGGCAATGAACATCGAGTTGCAATCGCTGACTATCCGCACGAAGGGAAGCCTCGATCTGAGAGGTTTTCTTGGAATCGATCCTGGGATCAATCCAGGGTACGACCAGGTCGAGTATGAGGTCGAAATGGAGTCGTCGGCGGATTCGGCGGCGCTGAAAGCATTGCACGCGCAGGTGCAGCGAACATCGCCGAATTACCACAACTTCGCGAGAGCCATTGATCTCAAGGCCAAGCTGACCATTCTCCAATGATCGAGTCAGTGTTTCCCGTGGTTGGCTGACGGGAGGCCAAACCAGATGCGCTATGACGGAAGGTTCAACCTTCCGTCATCACGTTCTCTGGAATACGCAGTGTCAATTTGAGGTACACCTCACTCAGGCGTCAGGATGATTACTCGCCCCACGTCAGATTAGGGTTTATTTCTGCATTTTCTGACGCTGCAGCGTCCACCTCTACGACCTCAACCTGACACAGAACGCTTAGCGTACGAAAATTTCCGTTTTCTCTATTCGCCCCTCCTTGATCAATTGCTGATGGTGGGCGGTCTCAAAGTAGCCGGCATGGTTCAATGGCAACGTCAGTCCGTAGTGCTGCATCACTTCAACCCGCATGTTCTTCTCCTGCTTTCTTGTGGCGGAAGTAGCCCCGAATGCGTTCCAACACAATGCGGCGCGTCAGGGTTTCGCTCAGCACCTGGTGGATGAATGTCTGATCTTCGGGTGGGAGCTTAGCTAACGGCTGCGCTAAGTCGTCGGCAATGGCGAGTTTGGCCGCGATGGCGCTGGGAAACCGGTATTCATGCACCTCGGGATCGAAGGGTTGGCGCGGCAGTGCCATGGGAGCTGCGGGAGGTGTCAGTCGCACATCGTCGCCGGCCAATGCGGCGATGGGTAGACCAAGCTGGTCAGCCAGCGATCGGATTCGATCAGACCGCTCATCCGCCTTGCCGCGTTTAAATGTGCGGTAGCGATGCAGTGGAATTGGCCCGGTGACTGGGTAGTAAGGTCCGAAGCGCGCCCCCCCGAATTCGGCATAGAGCTCGTCATCGAACAAGCCCCAGAGCAAGACTACGGTTTCGCCCGCCATGTCGGGCTCCACCTCGTAGGCCGTGCCCTCGATGGTGACTCGCGCATCGACGCCAACCTTGCGCCGTTCAGGCTCGCGGGCGAAGCGGCAAAATTGCTCCCACGTGCACATTTCGCGAAGGCCCTCGGCGGGCAGGTTGGCCAGCCAGTCCTCGATCCGCGAATGCGGTTCGGAGCGATGATCCTGCACGTTGTAGGTACGTACCAGATAACGTAGCAGCCACTCATTGGCTTGCGCTTCCGTTTCCGGCTTGTGGAAGTGATACAGCGTCTCGTGGGCTTCCTTCACGGTGCGGAATGGCCGCTCAACCTTGCCTTTCGAGCGAGCCGTGGTGCGCGTGCCGTCCCTGCCGGCCGGGATGTGTGTCTGCCACTCGATGCCAAGCGCCTGCATAACGTTCTGGAAAACTCGGCGTTTGGCCACCGGGCCGTTGTCCAGATAGATCATCTTGGGTCGGCCCTGGAATGGAAAGGTCGGATCTGCCTTCGGCGCCATGGCGTTGAACAAGAAGCGCAGCGCCGACTCCGCGTCCTCACCGTACACGCAGTGGTATTCCTGATAGGCCACCCCGCTGCGGTCATCCACCACGCTGAAAAGCATCAACGTTGGCTCACCTCTGGCCGGATCAACCCATTCAGGCTTGTCGATGTGTTTCAGGTCGGAAGGCGACAGATCGAACTGCCAACAATCGTTGCTGTGCGCCGCCTGAAAGCGCGTGGCTGGCGGCTGCCGCAACAGCCGCGCTTGATCCAAGCGCCAGAGGGAAAGGTAGCGGTTTACTGTCGGACGGCTGAGTACACCCTTAGGGGCTTTGATCAACCCTTGCACTGTCTCCACCCCGTAGTCTTCCAGCAACTCGATGGCGCGGCGGGTGGACAGGTGCCGCCCTTGTTTGTTGGTGGTGCGCAGTTTCAGCGCGGCAATCAGCTCGCAGTAGCGTTCCAGTTCAGCCTGCTGCAACACGCGCGGTTTGCCGTGATCGGCTCGATGGGCCGCATGGGGTTTATGGATGAAGTTCAGCGCCCGGTAGACGGTGCTCGGGGACACGCCATACAACTCAGCTATCGCGACCACCTGAGCGGCCCGCTCTGGGCTTTTCTTCGGCAGACGGTCAAGCCTCTGCCGCAACTGCATCAGCGAATCGGTCGGGATGGCTTTACGCCGCCCGCTGGGCATCACGCTCGGCCTCGGTGAGATAGTTGTAGAGCGTCGAGCGGCCGATGCCCATCATCCGGCAGATTTCCGCCACGGTGTGTTTCCGCTCGTGATACAGGCGCAGGGCGAGTTCCTGCTTGGCCGGATCGAGTCGTTTCTTGCGCCCGCCCTTGCGGCCACGCGCTCGCGCGGCGGCTAAGCCGGCTTGCGTGCGTTCGCGGATCAGGTTGCGCTCAAACTCGGCCAAGGCGCCGAACAGGTGAAATACCAGGCGGCCACCAATTGACGCTGTATCGATGTTTTCCTGCAAGCTGCGTAAGCCGACGCCGGCGGCGTCTAGTTGCTCGACCAGCCGGATCAGATCCTTCAGCGAGCGGCCGAGGCGATCCAGGCGCCAGATCACCACGGTGTCATCACGGCGCAGCGTGGCCAGCAAGGTAGTCAAACCGACCCGCTCGGCCTTGGCGCCGCTGGCGGTATCCTCGAACACTCGCTCGCAACCGATCTTCGCCAGAGCATCGCGTTGCAGATCAAGGAGTTGGTCGTCGGTCGAGACACGGGCGTATCCAATCAACATGGCGTTGTCCAACTATTCAGCGATACTCCAGTGTAGTCGGATATTGAAAGATGGAGACTGTACTTGGATGCGCGCGATGCGGGTTTGCGCGGGGGTTGCCTGCCGAGAGGCTGGCGTCCACCAAACCCTGGTTTGTTGGACGGATTGTGGTGGTGATGTTCAGTTGCAGAAAGCGTGAGCCCATCGCGATGGAATGCAAGCCGGCGCGGGTGAATGCAAGTTCACTCGCAGCGAATGTGAGCCCGAGCGCATCGTCAGTCGCAGTTAATCTGAGCTGGAAATGGAGATGATTGCGAGTCCGGCCGTTTTCAAATGCAAGCCGTTACACATATCGATTGAGAAATCGATGAGATGGGTCCATTGCTCACGGACCAAGTAGCGCACCGATTGGGTCTTCAAATAGTCGGCAGCGATAGGGAAATCTGATTCCTGCAGTAACGGGTCATCCGCTAACTTCTGGCTGTGACGGAGCATGCGCTCGGCAGGGATGAGGTCTCGGTTGCTACCAATGAAAAGATCGTCCGGTTGGTAATCGGGCGAAGCCTTGGGAGTATTCCATTCGCCCAAGGCAAGCGTCGCCTTTCGGCTGGCGGTCACGACAGCGGCGCCTTCCATTTCGGAGAGCACATTGGCGACGTGGAACATCAAAGATTTCGCCCAGGGCTCACTGCGGAATTTGACGCACAGTCGCTTCAGGTAGGCGATTCGCTCGTCGCTATTTTGCCGGAGCATGAAGATGTCACCCAGTGCCAACGCAATGCTGTCGTACAGGTGAGCTTCACTTCGATCGCCCTCGTATAACTTGGCTCGCGCGTAAAGCTCGAGCAAGCCAAATGCCATCCGAGGTTCGCGGACCAGAGCTTCCTGCACGCGGGGAAGAACAGCCGCGTATTGTCCATGTGTATATTGGTTGACCGTCGTAAGCATCGTTGGGCTCAGGGCCACCTCGCGATTGACCAAACTGCGGAGTTCATCATCATCCAGCTTTTCAGCCAAATCTAATGACAATTCTCGCAAAAGGGGGTCCATCGGTTCATCGCGGACATACATCTCTGACAGGATGGTTTTGTACAGCACAAACTGATCAACCAGAGATTCGATTTTATAAACATTGGCCTCCTCCGGTGTCACTGCCCTGTCCATGTCAAACGCAATCGGCAATTGCATACAGGACAATACCGCCCCATATGAAATGACGGGCTTTAATCCGGAACTTCGATACTCTTTAAGCTGAGCGTCTAAAATGGTGGCGAATACCGTGATAGAGCCACTTTCGGAGATTAGCAATAGATCACGAAAACGTCCCGATACGGAATGTTTTTCAAACCGCTCCCTTAGTTTCTGGATCGCGTCCTTGGTGGAGGCTTTGGTCAGCTCCTTCATGACGTGAATTCTATTTTCAATTGCCCACCAGCAGTGGGTAACTCCCTCGACTGCGTCCAAAGCCGCGTGAGCGCCTGCCTCATCGGAGCGCAGTAACGCGCCGTTAAAGTCAATGCGCACTGTGTTGAATGTGCGCAGTTGGCCGGCACAATTATGAAACAACCCAAGCACCCAATAGAGATAATGCTCGGCAGAGCAATATTCAGAAGTACTCGGTATTCGATAGAATGTTTCTGCAGTGTAGAGCGGCTTCAAGTAGCGCGGCAGGAGTGCATTTTTTGACAGTTCGAAGATTGCACGTCGCGCCCCGATGTCGCTAAGTTTCTTTAATTGACGCAGGACCCTGCTGGCAACGTGTATGGGCGTTTCGCCGTGGCGCGCCCGGTAGATGTTGGGATCGGCAATAATCTTTTTTTTCGTCTTATTTCTGTCCCGGCTCACTCACGTACTCTTCATGTTCGTAATATTGCTCGCGAAGCTTGTCAGCGAAATAACAAAGTTCGCCTTTTTAAGTTTCTATGCAGCAAAGCTATCAGAAAGCCATCAGCAGCTCAATCTTGAGTTAGCCAGGGCGCCGCATGAGACACCTAAGTTTCGGGCAAACCAAACGACTGAGCCTCATAACGACGATTTAGGTCTCGGCCGCAAATTAATGTCAACGGGGTGAAAACCTGCTTGCTTAAGCAGCCCGGCTTGCTGGCGCGCAGTCTTCCGGTGGTTTGGGCTTCCAGCGGCGACGGTGTGCCGATGGAGTCGACCGTATTACCTATCTTGCATGGGTTACGCGTAACTAGCCGCGCAAGAGGCCACTTACATCTTTGCGTGCATCGGTAGGCACGGCGCGTATTTCATTAGCTGCCACCTCTTTTTTTGCCCTCGCCTTCTTCGCTTTAGAGGTGAGTCGCGCTGGGCGCCTCAGAGGCACGGTCCAATCATCCGAAGAAATCATCTGATTTAAGCGCTAATGCGCATGCTTCAGGCCAAAAGCACTTACAACAGTTCCTCTGCACACTGCGCTAAATTTGATCAACTTACCTCTCCTTGGGCGTTATTTTGTTGAGCTTTCATTGTCACTACCTGGGTCATCCGCGGCGTGTCGAAGTCGAGTAAGCTCCAGTGAATTGTGCTCTGACAGCTTCGTGGCTTCGGCCAATTTCGCGCTCGCATGCAGCAAATTATCCCCTAGGCGCTTGGATTCAGCGCGTGACAAACCAAGCTGCTCCTGAAGCGCCTCTTTCGCCCCATCTGCCTTGGCAACTGCTGTCTTCATGTGAGCAATCTCACCGGCCAACCGCATCGCTGCATCTTCATGCGTCGCTGCCGCTTTGGCCTGCTGCCGAGCCTCACTCAGCAAGCGCTCGTTATCTCTGTTGAGTCGAGTCAGTTCGTCCTGCTTGATCATCAACGTCTGCTTGAGTTGGCGCAGCTCAACCTGAACTTGCTGCACCTGCCCTTCGTGCCGTTGCTGTTCCTGGTCTCGCTGTTCCTTGACCGCATTGCGGTAATGCTCCAATGCATCTCGAGAATGGAGGTGCTTTTCTTCGAGAGAGCGGATCTGCTCATCCTTCTCCTGCACACGAATTTCTAAGTCACTGCAATTTTGGCTCAGGCGGGCATTGCGGGTGAGCTCGGCTTGCAGGCTTGCCTGACAAATCTGCAACTCATCCGCTTGAAGCGCTAACGCTCCTTTCTGACTATCCACTTCACGCTGCAATGAGGTGAGTTCTGCACTCAAGCCGTCGAGCTTTTGCTCCAGCTCGCTGCGCTGCTCGTCGAAGCGCGCTTGGGCGTACGCAAGAGCTTCTCCGCCCTCCTCTGTCATTCGCTCTAAGAGGCCGGCAACAAGCTCAGTCAATTCATCACTCAGCCGTTCTCTAGAGGACCGCGGCCGAGGGTCAAAATCTTCTAATTCCTTCAAATAACGGTGAATAGTTGTCTTGGAGCCGGTATTTCCCAACTCGATGCGCACGGCGTCGATGCTCGGATTTTCTCCCCGAGCTATCAGCGATTCCCGGGCTTTTTGGACAATCGCCTTATTAATTCCGCCGCGTGCCATTTTTCTCTCCTACGATTTCGTACTGTTTTACATACCACGTATATACATAGCACTTTACTGCTAAAAAAAGAACGATATGAGAGCTTTTATTTGATAAAATAATCGAGCGTTATCGCATCATAGAGCTGGTTTTCGTTTTTTCCAGCGTGGGAAAAGGTACGTTTGGCGTAGGAACGATATGAACAAGGCGGATCGCTACCTGCAGGCCGGCACCCGGGAAAATACCCGGCGCAGCTATCGTGCAGCGGTGGAACATTTCGAAGTGACTTGGGGTGGCTTCCTCCCCACGACGGGCGATGGCATCGTGCGCTACCTCGCCGAGTACGCGGACAAGCACACCATCAGCACGCTGAAGCAGCGCCTGGCCGCCCTCGCCCAATGGCACATCACGCAGGGATTCCCCGACCCCACCAAAACACCCACCGTGCGGCAGATGATCAAGGGCATCCGCGCGTTGCATCCCGCTCAGGAGAAACAAGCGACTCCCCTGCTCCTGCAGCACCTGGAACAAGCTGTTCAGTGGCTGGAGCAGGACGCGGAGCAAGCAGCTGCCCGCCAGGATCTGACCACCCTGCTGCGCAGCCGGCGTGACATGGCCTTGGTGCTGATCGGGTTCTGGCGTGGTTTTCGCGGGGATGAGTTGTCGCGCTTGCAGATTGAGAACACCCAAGCGCAGGCAGGGGTGGGCATTACCTTCTACCTACCGCACAGCAAGGGCGATCGCCAGCACCGCGGCACGACGTTCCGTACACCTGCCTTGAAGAAGCTTTGTCCGGTGCAAGCCTATGTGAACTGGATCACCATCGCCGGCATTGCACATGGCCCAGTCTTCAGAAAGCTCGATCGTTGGGGGCATCTAGCTGAAGACGGCTTTAACGCTAACAGCCTGATTCCACTGCTGCGGCGAATTTTTAATCGCGCGGGGGTGTCTGGCGATCTTTACACCAGTCACTCATTACGTCGCGGCTTCGCCACCTGGGCAGCGGCCAATGGCTGGGATATCAAAGCGATGATGACGTACGTCGGCTGGAAGGACATGAAGTCAGCCATGCGCTACATCGACACGGCAGATTCCTTTGGGGAGTTGGCGACAAGTCGGCCACTCACTTCATCAGCTATTTCCCAAGTGCAAGCGTTGACAGTGGCTGAAAATCCCTAAGGGCCGGATGAAGTGTCGCGAGTAAATTTGTTTCACCGTTGATGGAGCGGATGGACTCGGTTCGCGTGGTTGCGCGCCATCGAATGAAATGTTGTGCGCGGTCAACTTGGGCGCGGCTGACTAGTGGGCCGATGGAGGTTGCCGAATCGTGATGGTTGTCGACTAGTACCGCTCTTACTGAAGTCTTTATCCTTTTAAGCGCATCCTTAAAGCGCGCGCGACGCAACCATAGTCTTGTGCCAGCAACCCAGGCCCGACGGTTGTTCCTAAAGGCCGCATACAGTGTCAGGGGAACTGCGTCGTCGAGAGTTCTGCCTCATCCAGCACTATAGAGGCAGTTGCCCCGCGTTATCGTAGACACCCATCGCTCGCAAGTTCGCTCCTACAGGAGAACTCGGTCTGCTGTGAGAATCAGATGTCCAGTACTAGGGTCTCACTGCCTGCGGCCGGCACGGCGCAGCAGATCAGTACTTCATCCGCCGCCAAGCCTTGTTCCGGGGTGTTGAGGTAGTGGACCTGCCCACTGGTCATCTTGGTAGTACAGGTGCCGCAGGAGCCGCCACGGCAGCTGAACTCAGGGTTAAGGCCGCGGGCTTCCGCCAGTTCCAGTAGAGTCCCGGTGCCTGGCTCCCAGCGCGCTTCCTTGCCGGAAGTGGCGAACAGCACCTTCACGGGCTCACTGGCGATAGGCACCTGCAGTGCGGCGGGAACGCTGACTTCGGCGTCACGCACTAGCGTGGACGGTCCGAATGTCTCGGCATGAATGCGGTCATCTGGGATGCGCATTTTGCGCAGGCCGTCATACAACGCCTGGGTGAAACTCCCCGGCCCGCACAGGTAAAAGTCGTAGTCGTTGAGCGGCAGCAGGGTCTTGAGCAGTTCGACATCGATCCTGCCGGCCAGGTCATAACTCTCGCCACCGCCCTCGGTCGGCGGCTGGCTGACCACCCGCAGGACTTTGACCTTGTCCCCTGCCCTCGCCACTAACTCTTCGAATTCCTCGCGAAAGGCCAGGTCGTCCACCGAGCGACTGCTTTGTAACACCCAGGTCGGGCGCATACGGTTAATGCGTTTTCCTTCGTAGACTACTTCCCGCAGCATCGACAACATCGGCGTAATGCCAACGCCCGCCCCCAGAAGCACAAGAGGACGCCGCTCCGAGGGTTGAACCGTGAAATGCCCCTGGGGTGCCCGCGCTTCGATCAAGTCACCGACCTGAATCCGATCGTGCAGATGTGAAGACACCACGCCATCACGCTTGACGCTGATGCGCAAAAATTGATCCGAGGGTGCACTGGACACGGTGTAGGTACGAATCGTCGGCGGTTGCCCATCCAGCAACAGCCGCACAGGCATGTGTTGGCCCGGCTCGAATCCGGGCAAACCAACGCCATCGCACGACTCAAAATAGAACGAACGAATACTGCGGCTTTCATCGACGATGCGCGCCACCCGCAGCGGACGCCAGTGAGTACGAAGGGCTTCGGCCTCCAATCGCTCCGCAGCCTGCTCCCAACTTCCTGTCATCGTCGAGTTGAGTGATTCGCCTTCGGCCTGGTCGGCCCAGCGCAATGCCAGCGCAGCCTGACGGTGAACGATGCGCTGCGGCGTGAAACGCCAGAGCCGCTCGGCGCCTTGGAACGCGGCGATTTCCGGGTCGTCTAGCAGTACTTCAGCGGTGCCGGTCATTTGTAGCAGGTCACCGTTCTCGAAATTGATAAACGTCAGCCCGGCACGGGGGTTGAGCAAGATGTTGCCAAGGGTGTTGAAAAAAAGGTTGCCGGAAAAGTCCGGGATAGTGAGCGAGCCGTCTTCTTCCATTCGTACAAAACCAGCCTTGCCGCCGCGATGAGAGGCATCGACTTGGTTCTGACCATCACGCACGACGTAGGTCGCTACATAAAACGAATCCGCCGATGTGACCATGCGGCGTATCAGTGGATCGGTCACGGTCAGCTCTTGAGCGATGTCTGCCGTCTCTTCGACGAACTCGTACTGACGCAGATTAATGTAGCGTGGGCAGTTACCATAGGCTTGAGTCACGACGATCTCGATACGATCGTCCAGCTCCCGCAGTACATTGCCATTCATACGATTGCGGCGGCGAGTGTGCAACTCAATGCCCAACATACCTATCGCATCGCCCGGCTGCATGCCTTCATGAGCAGGATCGTTAGGCTGTGGTTCGAGCTTGATCTGCAAAACTTCCGGTGTGGGAGAGTTCATGAAGCCCGGTTGCCCGGTGCGAAGGGTGGCCCACACATCGCCTTGCCGATCCACGGCGCCCAACACCACAAAAGGTAGTTGCGAATAAAACTCGCGATGCTGGTCCGGCATCCACGTCCGCGACATCTGCCGCTGACCGACACCCACCATCATGTCCACTGCACCGACGGCGCGCTGTAAAGTCAATTCACCTTCATGCCAAGGTGAAGATAGAGGTTTTGAGGTGTCGTCCATTCGCTTTCCCCTTGCGCCCGCCGTAACGGTCTGTCTGCTTCGTCACCTCAAACGTGGAGGTGAACTGAGTCAGGCTCATCTTGACGCTGAAGTGCCAGTGGCGGAATGGGCACAAAATGCAATCCAGCATTTCAGAAAATGAAATGCTGGGGCGTCAATAGCGAGTTTGTGAATCCCTGTAGGAGCGAGTTGGCGAAGGCACCCCGTATGACTACTCCGAAGGCGTTAGCTAAAAGTCGTTCGAGGATCGCTTTACGTGCATGGACGTGGACAGCATCGACTTCGTCTGGATTCACGACACCTCCAAGGTTTTCCACGATGACGCCTAGCTCGCAAAGTTCGAGAACCCCGCACTGGTGCGTTCCTGTCGACTCAAGCTCATGAATCACAGCTGCCGCCTAACCATACGCTCACGCCTTGTAAAAATAATCAGCGGTGAGCGTTTGTCGCCTTGGCGTGACTTTTCATATCACGCCAGAGCGCTTGGCCGCCGTTTTGATGTGGGTGCTGTACAGCGTCAACCCGGTGAACGCCAGGCCACCAACCAGGTTGCCCAGCACGGTCGGGATCTCATTCCAGACCAGGTAGTCCATCACCGAGAACCCGCCGCCCATGATCATCGCCGACGGAAACAGGAACATGTTGACCACCGAGTGCTCGAACCCCATAAAGAAGAACAGCATGATCGGCATCCACATGGCGATCACCTTACCGCTCACCGAGGTCGAGATCATCGCGCCGACCACACCCATGGAGACCATCCAGTTGCACAGCATGCCGCGCAGGAAAATCGTGATCCAGCCGCCCACGCCATAGTGTGCATAACCCAGGGTGCGGGCCTCGCCGATGCTGGCGATCTTTTCCCCGACCGCGCCCGGACCGGTGTTGAAGCCGTAGGTAAAGACGAACGCCATCATGAACGCCACGGTCAGCGCACCGGCAAAGTTACCGACAAACACCAGCCCCCAGTTGCGCAACACACCGCGCACGGTGACGCCCGGACGCTTGTCCAGCAGCGCCAGTGGCGTGAGCATGAACACCCCGGTCAGCAGGTCGAAACCCATCAGGTACAGCATCGAGAAGCCCACGGGGAACAGCACCGCACCGAGCAGCGCGGAACCGCTCTGCACCGCGATGGTGACCGCAAACACTGCGGCCAGAGCCAGAATCGCCCCCGCCATGAAACTGCGAATCAGGGTGTCGCGGGTCGACATGTGAATTTTCGATTCGCCGGCATCGAGCATCTTGGTGACGAATTCGAACGGAAGTAGATAGGACATTGGGCTTTCCTCGTAGCTGATTTTTCAAAAGCGGAACGGCTGCTCGATCACCAGGACCGGTAAGGCAGGAACTTGCCATTGAGGGTCAGCAGGACGCGATCGCCCTTGGGGTCTTCAATTTTTTCGACATGCATGGAGAAGTCGATGGCGCTCATGATGCCGTCGCCAAATTTTTCCTGGATCACGTCCTTGAGCGTCGGGCCGTAGACACCCACCACCTCGTACAGGCGATAGATCAGCGGGTCCTGGGGCACGGTCTTTTCCCAACTCTTGACCGGGAACTCGGTCATGGCTATGGCCACGTCTTCACCCAACTCCAGCACCTCACAAATACGCGCGGCGACATCCGGCGAGGCGCTGTTCATGCCGTAGCACACCGAGGCCAGCCACACCGGCGCCTTTCTGACCAGTTCGCTCAAGTGGTCCCAGGTCATTTCCTTGCGAGCCTTGGCGGCCATGATGGTGTGATGCATTTCGACTTTGTTCATGTTGAAGATCTCTCTTGTGGGTTTTAGCGATACTGGAGAGATAGCGAGAGTCGTGCCAATTGCTAAATTATTCTTATCACGTTGATTTTTAGAGGTTTATTCTCAGAATAGTTTCAAAAGAAACTAACGAATTATCGTAAATAACGAAACTTGGTTAATTAATTTACGATTTTTCGTATATTCGACGTACCGTATCAGCTAGGGCTCCCGGACCATGTCCACCGCCATCGACAAAATATCCGCTGCGTACGCTCCGCTAGCCATGCTGGTGGTGGACCCGGCATCGGACGCTCTGGTCCAGGTCAACGCCGCCGGCCTCGCTCTGCTTGGCTGCGAAGAGAATGCTACTTCCCTCACCCGCTTCAGCCATTTCTTCGGCAGCGCCATCGCACTGTGGGTCAGCTTCACCGACGAGGTGCTAACTCAGGGCGAAGCCTGGTCCGACGATCTCAGCCTGCTCGACCTGACCCGCAAACACCACGCCGTCGAAGTCAACGCCCGGGCACTGGAGGATGGCCAGCGCATCCTGCTGATGATCCAAGACCGCGATCAGCTGGAAACCCGCCGCAACCGTTCCGAAGCCCGCCGCCAGCATCGCTTGGGCCACGTTGGCTGGGAGCGCATCACCCAAGTGTTCGAACGCATCGAGCGACAGAACCGCCTGATCCTCGGCGCCGTAGGTGAAGGCATCTACGGGCTGGACGCCACTGGGCAAACCACCTTCATCAACCCGGCCGCCGAACGGATTCTCGGGTGGAGCGCAGGGGACATGGTCGGCCATGACGCCCACCAGTTGTTTCACCACAGCCACAGTGATGGCAGTCTGTTTGAAGTACAGCAGTGCTCCATTCACACCTCGTTCAGCGACGGCCAGGTGCACCGTGTCGACAACGAGGTTTTCTGGCACAAGAACGGCGAAGCCATACCCGTGGAGTACACCAGCACACCGATTTTCGAGATGGGCCGTCTGGTGGGGGCGGTGGTGTTGTTCCGCGACATTCGTGAGCGGCAACGGGCCGAACTGCGGTTGCGCGAAGCCTTGAATGAAGTGGAGCAACTCAAGCAACGTCTGGAGCTGGAAAACCAATACCTGCAGGAAGAGATCAAGGCGGAGCGCAATCACCACGAGATCGTTGGCGATAGTCCTGCGGTGCTGCATCTGATCCGCCAGATCGAACTGGTGGCGCCAACCGACGCCAACGTGCTGGTCACTGGCGAATCCGGGACCGGAAAGGAATTGATTGCCCGGGCGATCCACGCCAGCAGCCGGCGCAGCGACCGCCCGTTAATTCGCGTCAACTGCGCGGCGATTCCTCGGGACTTGTTCGAAAGCGAGTTTTTCGGTCACGTCAAAGGCGCCTTCACAGGGGCCACCAATGATCGGGTCGGACGCTTTGAACTGGCCGATGGCGGCACGCTGTTTCTCGATGAGGTGGGCGAAATCCCCTTGGAGCTGCAAAGCAAACTGCTAAGGGTGCTGCAGGACCAGCAGTTCGAACGGGTGGGCGATAACCTGACCCGAGCGGTGGATGTGAGGGTGATTGCCGCCACCAACCGCGACCTGCGGGAGATGGTCGCCGCTGGCGGATTTCGTGAAGATTTGTACTTCCGCTTGAACGTGTTTCCGGTGCGTTCGGTGCCCTTGCGCGAACGCCTGGGCGACATACCGCTGTTGGCTGGCCACTTTCTTGAGCGCGCCTGCCAGGCCTTCAACAAACCGGGAGTGCGTCTGCCGTTGACCCAGGTCGAGGTGCTCAAGCGTTATCCGTGGCCGGGCAATATTCGAGAGCTGGAAAACGTGATCGAGCGACAGATCATCGTCTCGCAGGATGGCCGCTTACGCTTCGATGAGCTATTGCCGGCCGCCGCTCGCGAGCAGATTGAGACACCCGTAGAACCGCTGGACGACAGCGAACCGCTGCGCGATGAGATTGTGCAACAGCAACTTCGCCTGAACACCGTGGCGATGCTCAAACGCACTGGAGGCAAAGTCTCCGGCGAAGGCGGAGCTGCGCAACTGCTGGGGCTCAAACCGACCACCCTGGCCTCACGCCTGCGCAAATGGAACATTGATCCGCGGAATTACAAACCCGGTCGCCGCGAGTGATAACGGGCTTCGTCTGGTTATCCGCAGCGTCTATGAGACCATCGCGAGCAGGCTCGCTCCCACAGGGGTGATGTGACGGGTACAGGATCAGGTATAACCTGGATCATGGGAGCGAGCCAGCTCGTGATGGACGCCAACGATGACGCAGGCTGCCAGAATGACCGAGTTACCGGAGGTCGGTGCGAACTGGCAATCAGCCAACTTGCTCAATCATCGTCAGCGCCTGCTTGCTCCCATTGGGTCTGAGGCATGGCTCAAAACCTTTGCTCAATCACCTCGCCGCTGCCCGTTTTCCCTGAATCAAGCTCTCGGCCCGGTCAGAGCTGATCTGGTCCACGAGGTAACGCGCATC
The DNA here is from genome assembly GCF_035830915.1 of Pseudomonas sp. DSV-1. Classification (NCBI taxonomy): domain Bacteria; kingdom Pseudomonadati; phylum Pseudomonadota; class Gammaproteobacteria; order Pseudomonadales; family Pseudomonadaceae; genus Pseudomonas; species Pseudomonas sp. DSV-1. Next base: position 340,841 of record NZ_JAYMYG010000002.1, read on the forward strand.
CTTGGCCACCCCGGAAAACCGCCCCGAGCCCCAGGTGTACAACCAAGGCAACCCAAGGAAGTACAACCCCGGCTGCGCGGTCACGCCGCGCTGATGGCCCGGATGGCCACGGCCATTGAAGACCGGTGCCTCGACCCAGGTGAAGTCCGGGCTGAAGCCGATGCACCAGATGATGCTGGTGATGCCAGCCGCCACAAGGTCCACTTCACTGCGTTCTTGCTCAGGCGTCCAGGTGGGAACATAGCGCTCACCGGCCGGCGCCTCGATGCCGTGCTGTTCGATGTACTTGTCGATCGAGCCGTTGATGCGGTTGTACACCGCATCGGCGCTGTCGAGGCTCTCCGCTAGGTTAAGCGCGAACTGCATCCGCGTGCCCTGCAAGCCTTCTAGTCGACCGAGCAATTCCATGCCTTCCACGGCAAACTTGCGCAGGTCGATGTCGCGCCCGCCGTCACGCCCGGTGACATAGTGGTTGGTGTTATCGCGAACGCCTTCGCGCAACGGATGGGTGTCAACCCCGATTTCGTAGTAGCCCATTTCCGCCAGCCAATCGACCACGTCCTTGCCCCGGTAGAAGCGTGCGCAACGCGGTGCATCACCGACCGCCAGAAAGACCTTGCGCCCGGCCAAGTGCAGGTCCTCGGCGATTTGCGCCCCCGATTGTCCAGATCCGACCACCAGCACATTCCCGGCAGGTAAGGCCGCGGGATTGCGGTACTGCTCCGAATGCAACTGATGAACGCCCGCAGGCAGACGCTCGGCCAGGCGCGGAATGATTGGCGTGTGATAACCACCCGAGGCAACAATCACCTGATCGGCCGAAAACTCGCCCTGGGAGGTATGCACCTCGAAACCACCGATGGCGCGCGGCACCACGCGCTGTACTGTCACGCCCTCGCGCACCGGCGCATTCACCGCTTTAACGAAGCCCGCCAGGTACGCGTTGATCTCGTCTTTTTTCATGAACCCGTGAGGATCGGCGCCCTTGAAATCATCGACGTAGGTGTAACCCGGTAAGGCGCACTGCCAGTTCGGCGTGACCAGGCTGAAGGCATCCCAGCGCTGGTTGCGCCATGTGTGGGTGACGCTGTGCTTTTCCAGCACCAGATGATCGACCCCTTCCTGTTGCAGGTAGTAGCTGGCAGACAATCCGGCCTGCCCGCCGCCGACGACGATCACGCTGTGGTGTTGAGTTTTGATGGAAGTGAGGTGGCTGGTCATAACGTTGCTCCGGTCATCGGTGACGATAAAAATTCAGAAAAATCAGAACGAGCTCCAGCCCGCACCGATCACTTGCCCCGCGCCCTCGGTGCGCATGCTGATCACGTTCACCCGCCCCTCGACGTCGGCCGGCTCAACCAGATAACTGGCCTGACCCTTCAGCGAGCTCAAGGTGTCCATGGCCGAACTGCAATAGAACCCCTTGACCTCCTTGACCCGTTCCGAGGCGTTGTTCAGCGCGCTTTCGATGCGCTGCAAAAAGTCCGGCAGCGGGTAACTGGTGCCCTCTTCCAGGTATTGGAAAATCACCGTTGAAGGCGAGTAACCGGTGGCTTCGCGGCCATTGGGCCAGCGGATCTTGAAGTTGACGGCGGGCATGTCAGTGCTCCTGTTGCTTGAGGTTTAAAGGGGTCAGGTCCAGATGGGGATAGCTGAAACCGGTGAAGGCCTGCTCGCGCAGATTCCAGAACAGGCCGCGTTGTTCGCCGTGGCGGACGGTCATGACGCCGCTGGCATCGACCGCGCCAATGCGCTCACAGCGCAGCCCTTCGAAGGCGAAAGCGGTCTGGACCTGGTCCCAGTCACCTTCATCGAGGGTCATCAGAAAGCCGTAGCTGGGGAACACCTGCAGCCAGCGCACAAGGTCGGCATCCGGCGGGCACGGCAGCGCCGCCAGATCGACGCTCGCGCCGCAACCGGTGGTTTCCAGCAGCATCAACAGGCTGCCCAGAACCCCGGCGTTGCTGATGTCCTTAGCGGCGTGTAGCAATCGGGCATCGGCCAGGCGCGGCAGCACGTCGAGCTTGCTGCGCAGGCGTTCGGCGGGCACGCCTTCGAATGCCTTCCAATAGGTACTGTCAGCGTGCCAGGCACCTTCAAGGTCCACGGCCATGGAGATAACCTGCCCCGGCGCGACATGGAGGGTCGACAACAGGTGCTGCGCAGTGCCGGTAATCGCCACGGCCAGCGCCGTCGGGTTATCGCGGGTGAGGCTGGTATGGCCCCCGGCGAGCAACAGGCCGTAGGCCTCACATGCCGCACGAATACCCGCCAGAATCTGCTGCGCAGCCGTGTTGTCGTGATGCCAATAGGCATTGACCACCGCCGTCGCGCGGCCGCCCATGGCGGTGATGTCGCTGACGTTGGCCATGACCGCCGACCATCCCGCAAACCACGGCGCCGCCTCGACGAAGGCCGGCAACATGCCTTCGATGGCAAGCAGTTGAAAGTGATTGCCACAGGCAATGGCCGCGGTGTCGTCGCCGGGCAAGGCGTACAGCTGTTCACGGGTCAGGGCTTGTTCGGTGCAGCCCATCACCGCCGCCGGCTGTTGGATCGCCTGTTTCGACAGCATCGCCGGGGTGCTGCGCAGGGTGTCGATCAAAATCGCGAGATCATTCATGGCGCGCCACCTTCAGCGCCCGCAACGACACCTGACGCGGCATCAACGGGTAGCTCGCCAGATCCGCCTGCATCAGGCAATGAGGCTGGCCGAGCAACTCCAGTTGTTCCAGGCTGTGCCAGCGCAAACCATGGAAATAGCCTTCGTTCTGCGCCTGAACCGTGGCGCGGAACACCTCGCAGCCCAGGTCCTTGGCCCGTGATACCGCCTCGTTGACCAACGCCTTACCGATCATGCTGTGCCGCCGATACGCCGGCGCCACGCACAAGCGCCCGCCAAACCACAGACCCGGCTCCGGCTGGTAGATGCGCACCGCGCCCACCACCTGATCGGCGATCCCGCAATTGCCGGCCAGGGCGACGATGGCAATTGCCTGGAAGTCATGGCTGTCCTTGTCCTGCACCAACAGTTGTTGCTCATCGGAAAACACCGAGCGACGCAGGGCGAAATACGCCTGTTTCTCCCAGTGTTCACGGGCGGGCTTGACCAGCAACTCACCGGCGCGAAACGGCTCGAACGTGCTGTCGACCAAAGCAAAGACGGAATGGGCCATGGGAGTTCTCCGGCTTATTCGTAGTTTTTCAGGGCCGAGCACGCGCCACATTTGGCGCAGCCGGCGTTGATCTGATCGGAGTGCAGACCATGACGGCGCAGGCTCGCGCCGATCTGCGGATACAGGCGAGCCATCATGGCGCTGTCGGGTTTGGGGTGATGGGCCAACGGTGTGCCGTCGATGGGCACGAACGGCACCACGAACGGGTACACGCCAAGGGCGCACAAACGCTCGCTCATCTCGCTGATGGCCGCTTCGCTGTCACCCAGGCCGGCGAGGATGTAGGTGCTGACCTGGCCGCGACCGAACACCTCGACCGCTGCGCTGAAGGCTTCGAAGTAACGACTCAGCGGTACTTCGGCCTTGCCCGGCATGATCCGCTGGCGCACTTCGTCGGTGACCGCTTCCAGGTGCATGCCTAGGGATACCACGCCACTGTCGGCCAGGCGCTGGAACCAGCGATCATCGTCCGGCGGCTCGCACTGCGCCTGGATCGGCAGGTCGACTGCCGCTGTCACGGCTGCGGCGGATTCACACAGGATCGACGCACCGCGGTCCGGGGTTTGCGGCGTGCCGGTGGTCATCACCATGTGCTTGACGCCATCGAGCTCCACCGCGGCCTTCGCCACTTGCGCCAATTGCTGCGGACGCTTGCGAGCGATGGTCTTGCCAGCTGCCAGCGACTGGCCGATAGCGCAGAACTGGCAGGAGCTGCCGCGATCGTTGAAGCGAATGCAGTGCTGCAATACCGTGGTCGCCAATACGTCGCGGCTGTGCAGCGTGGCGATTTTCCAGTAGGGAATGCCGTCGGCGGTGCTCAAGCCGTAGAAGTTCGGCACTCCGGGCATCTGTACCTGACCGACCTGCAAGCCTTCACGGAAGATCAACGCCTGGCTGCCATCAGCACTGGGTTGCGCCTGGTAAGGCGAGGTCTGCGAGGCCTGGTTGAGGATCGGCACCATCATGGTCCGGCTGCCGAACGTCAGCGCCTTGTGGTCCGACGGCCCGGCGCCGCCCTGGCGGGACAGGCCGTTTTGCGCCGCTGGCCAGCGCACGCCGTGGCACTGCAACTCGGCCAGCAATTCATTGGTTTGCATGATCGAGCTCCTCGGTAGCAGCCGTTGCCAAATGGGCAGCACGCTCATGCACATGGGCCGTGGGCGTGCGGTCGATCAGCAGGCTGAGCAGTTCCGGACGACTGTAGTGCCCGACCGAATCCATCATGCGTTTGCGCTTGTCGATCAGGGCCAGGTCGAGGTCGGCAATCACCACGCCTTCGCCGGCACGCAGCGGCTCGCCGAGCAACTTGCCCTCAGGTGAAACGATGGCAGTGAAGCAACCACCGGAGATCGGGCCCAGGCCGCAACCGGTGTCCTGCATGATCTGGCCTTGCTGATCGGCATCCAGCCAAGCAGTGGCGTTGACTACGAAGCAGCCGGACTCCAGGGCGTGATGGCGAATGGTGACTTCGATCTGTTCGGCGAAGATGTCGCCCACCAGGGAGCCGGGAAACATCGCCGCGTGGATCTGCTCGCCGTCGGCCATCAAGGCGTAGCGCGCCAGCGGGTTGTAATGCTCCCAGCACGCCAGCGAACCGATGCGCCCGATGGCGCTGTCGACGGCGCGCAGGCCGGAGCCGTCGCCCTGCCCCCAGACCATGCGCTCGTGGTAGGTCGGGGTGATCTTGCGGCGATGCTGGATCAGCGTGCCGTCGGCGTCGAACAGCAGCTGGGCGTTGTAGATCGTGCCGCCATCGCGCTCATTGACGCCGATGGACACCACCATGCCCGCCTGCTTGCACGCCTCGCCAATGGCCAGGGTGGCGGCGGACGGTACGGTGACCGATTGATCAAGCAGTTTCAGGTGCTGGGCACCCATGGCGAAAGCCGGCTGCACGAAGGAAAAATACGGGTAGTACGGCACCACCGTCTCCGGGAACACGGCGAACTGCACGCCTTGCTCGCCCAAAGCGATGATCTGTTGGCAGACCTTGTCCACGGTGCCTTCGCGGCTGTAAAGCACGGGGCTCAGTTGAACGGCTGCTGCGCGAATGATGGGCATGATGGGGGTCCTGAAGTGTGGTGTGTTCACAAGATCGATGTCGCTGTTGTGGCAAGCGAGCTTGCTCGCTCGCCACAGGGGTATTTCAGCGGTGCTTTCAGGCCGTCCAGGTATCAATGATCATTGCGCCCTCGCGGCGCATCAGCAGGCGCAGATCCATCACGTCCAGCGGGTTGATCGGGCGGATGCCTTCGATCAGGGCTTTTTCAGTCTGGCCGTACAGGGCTTGCAGGGCAAAGCGGCAGGCGTACACCTCACCGCCCTCCTCCATGAACTGCATCAATTGCTTGTTCACCGCCAGGTGCCCGGGAAACGCTTCGGCGCCCAGAGTCGGGAAGCCGCGTTGCACGCCCAGTTGCACGCCCGGCCCGTACAGCAGGATTTTGGTTTCGAAGCCTTTGCGCAGCAGGCGCTTGGCCTGAAGCATGTTGACCAGGCCGATGGAGCCTTCAAAGGCGATGGTGTGGAAGGTGATCAGTACTTTTTCGCCCGGTTCGGCTTTGATGTCCTCGAAGACTTTCTCTTCGTAATTGACCAGGAAGTCGCCGTCTTTGTAATGGGGGATGTCCACGGTTGGCATAGTGTCGCTCTCCAGTGTCTTCGTGCTTGAACGTCAGCCTGAGTTGGCTGCCGGGTTGCAGGAGATAGAGCGAACGCCGTGCCAGAAAATAAAACGTTTTTCTGCAGTGGGTTAAGCATCTGATTTATATGAAGATACCAATCTGATCTGGTTTTTGTTCCAGCATCTGATGCTATCGCCGAACCACGCATTCCCGTAGAAATACGAATATTCGTAGCCACAGAACACGAGATTTCGTAGCCATGAACGAAGCAGACTCCCTCAGCGGTTGGGCCGACCTGGCGTATTCCTCGCGGCACATGGTGTTCGAGCATTGCGCCGAAGCCATCGCGTTGCTCAATCCCTACGCCGATCGGCTGGTGGACCTCAACATCGCCGCCTGCAAACTGCTCGGCTATCCCAGGCAGGAGCTTCTTGAACTGCCGGTGAGCAAACTCTTCGGTCATCAACTGGCAGACTTGATCGTCTTCACCCAGGCGGTGATGGACAAGGGTCGCGGCTGGAGCGACGAGCTCAGCTGCAACTGCAAGAGCGGCGAACGCATCGAGCTGGAAATCTCCGCCACCACCTTGCAGGTCAAGGGCGAGCAGCAGCTGATTCTGGTAATGCGCGAACTCAGCCTGCAGAAGTACCAGCGCGACCAGGCGGACACCGAACGCACCATGCGCGGCGGGCTGATCGAGTGGCGCAATATCCTCAACCTGTTCCAGGAAAACGAGCGCGATAACAAGTTGCTGCTCAGCTCCGTGGGCGACGGCATCTACAGCATCGACAGCGAAGGCCTGGCCACCTTCGTCAATCCAGCCTGCGCGCGCATGCTGGGCTGGGAAACCCAGGACATGATCGGCAAGAACATCCACCGCATTCACCACCACACCCATGCCGATGGCAGCCATTACCCGGTGGAACAGTGCCCCATCTACAAAGCGGTGCACGACGGTGTGATCCACGAAGGTCGTCAGGAGATTTTCTGGCGCCGCGACGGCAGTTCGTTCCCGGTGGAATTCACCAGCACCCCGGTGATCTCCGATGGCCGTATCGTTGGCGCCGTGGTGGTGTTCCGCGACATCACCGAGCGGCGCAGCACAGAAAACCAGCTGCAAAGCGCCCTCGAAGAACTCAAGGTGCTCAAGGATCGGCTGGAAGAGCAAAACGCCTATCTGCAGGAAGAGATTCACATCGAGCACAACTACCGCGAGATCGTCGGCCAGAGCGAACCGATCAAGAAAATCATCCGGCAGATCGACGTGGTCGCGCCCACCGATGCCAGCGTGTTGATCAACGGTGAATCGGGCACAGGCAAGGAACTGATCGCCCGCGCGATTCACCAGGCCAGCCGCCGTAACGGCCACCCGCTGATCCGGGTCAACTGTGCGGCGATCCCCGCAGAACTGTTCGAGAGCGAATTCTTCGGCCACATCCGCGGCGCCTTTACCGGCGCCGTGCGTGATCGGGTCGGCCGCTTCGAGCTGGCGGATGGCGGCACGCTCTTTCTCGATGAAATCGGCGAAATCCCCCTTGAGCTGCAAAGCAAACTGCTGCGCGTGTTGCAGGAGGGGCAATTCGAACGGGTCGGCGAAGAGCGCACGCGCAAGGTCGATGTGCGGATCGTCGCCGCGACCAACCGCGACCTACGCCAAGAAGTGGCGGCCAAGCACTTTCGTGAAGACCTGTATTTTCGCCTCAACGTGTTCCCGATCCAGTCCCCGGCGTTGCGCGATCGCCTGATGGACATCGGCGCCCTGGCCGCGCACTTCCTCAAGCAGACCGGCAAACGCCTGAACATGCCCGGCCGGCGCCTGCGCAATAGCGATATCGAACGCCTGCAACGCTATTCGTGGCCGGGGAATATTCGCGAACTGCAAAACGTCATCGAGCGCGCGTTGATCACCTCGATTGGCGCCGACCTGAACCTGGACCTGCCGGACGAGCCCAAAACCAGCCTGCCAGCACCACAGCAACCCTCCTCCGAAGTTGAGATCATGACTGACGCGCAAATTCGCGAACTTGAACGCAGCAACATGCAGGCCGCATTGAAGGCGGCGGATGGCAAGTTGTTCGGCAAGGGCGGCGCAGCGCAATTGCTGGGACTGAAACCGACGACATTGGCGTCGCGGTTCAAACGGCTGGAGATCAAGCTCGAATAAAGCGTGGACCCGGTCGCCACGCAACTTCGTAAAACCCGCTACGAAATGTCGTACTCCTACGGAGTTACGTAGCGGGTCGGCTCAGAACGGAACGTCCCACAAATCAAAAATACCGTTATTAATCATAACGATATGAAATCATCAACAAAGTGGTACGTCATTCGCAATTGGGTAGCCGTCAGCCGCCCTCCGCGGCGAAACGACGGATACCTACCATGCCAACAGCCACCACGCTCATCGCTTCCCGAACAGAAACCTACCTGGCTTCGATGCCCAACCTGGCCTTCACCGGGTTGTCGGAAAACTGGTTGTTGAAAGAGTGCGGCCATCAACACTGGCTCGCCCTGGCGCAATTGCATGATCGCGCGTTGCCGGATTTCGTCGATGACCAAGGACGCATCGCCTACGCCGCGTTCACGGCGGTCAATACTTGGGATTTGAAGCTGGAAGCGATCATCGAAAATCGCGCGTTCCAGATTCATACCCGGATCGGTCGCGGCGGCCAGGCCCGGCATTTCAGCGAACATGAAGTCTGGCTGGGCGATCGCGTCGTGGGGCAACTGGCGCTACTGTCGACCTTCATCAGCCGGCATGTACCGGGGGACAATCGCAGTGTCAGCAAGGCTTGCCTCAGGGGCTCGTCGGCAGCAGTGACCGAGCTGCCGCAGGCACTGCAAGTACTGCATGTCGACAACCGTCGGATACGCAGCGGGGATTGGCACAGTCATTACGGTATTGATCGCCAGGCAACCGCGGCGCAGGCATTCGATTTCACGCCCTGCCCCGACATCGATTTCAACGGTGCCGACCTGCTGTACTTCGCCAACTTCCAGGCCATGGTCGAGCGTGCCGAATGGGCCCTGCTGGGGTTGCGCCGCCCAGGTCATGTCCGCCAGCGCGAGCTGCATTTCTACGGCAACCTCAATATCGGTGACAGCGTGCAACTGCTGTTGCACACGACATCGCCAAGCCATCGCGAGCTTCACTGGTGCGAGGTATTTCGGCGTAGCGACGGGTTCAAGCTGGCCGATGTGTTCACCCGCAAACACCATCTTTCGGACTGCAGCCGATGAGCCATTCTCCCCTTTGGCGACCCGAAGGTCTGCGACTCAAGCCGTTGTACCAGAGCAGTGACGTCGAAGGTCTTGAGCACCTGCACAGCCTGCCCGGCAAGGCACCCTTTGTGCGTGGCCCCTACGCCAGCATGTACCCGCAAAAGCCCTGGACCGTGCGTCAATACACCGGGTTCGCCGGCGCCGAGGCGAGCAATCAGCGCCTGCGCCAGCGCCTGGCCGAAGGCGCCACCGGCCTGTCGCTCGCCTTCGATCTGCCGACCCATCGCGGCTACGACTCCAGCGATCCACACTGGCAGGCCGACGTCGGCAAGGCAGGCGTGGCCATCGACAGCGTTGAGGACATGATCGAGTTGCTGGACGGCATCGCCCTGGACCGGGTCTCGGTGTCATTGACCATGAACGGCGCGGTACTGCCAGTGCTGGCGGCCTTCATCGTTGCCGCTCAGGAATCCGGCGTCGCGCCGGAACGGCTCAGCGGCACGATCCAGAACGACATTCTCAAAGAGTTCATGGTTCGCAACACCTACATTTTTGCGCCGAAACCTTCAATGCAGATCACTCTTGATGTGATCAGCTACTTGAATGAGCACGTACCTCGGTTTAATCCGATTTCGGTGTCCGGTTATCACTTTCAAGAGGCCGGGGCCGACACCGTGCTGGAGCTGGCACTGACCCTGATCAACGCAAGGACTTACGCCGAGCAAGTGCAAAACAACGGCCTGGACGTGCAGCGATTCTGCGAACGCATCAGCTTCTTTTTGGGGAGCCTACAGAATTCGGAAAAAATCGTACGCTAAGGTTTTCCGATCTGTCGTAACGGCCTGAATTTCCCGTCTTCCAGCTTGCGGCTCTGCCGCCAGACGTAATCGCCGGTCAGGTTGACGTGCTCCCAGCCCAACGGCGACAGATACTGATATAGGTCGTTATCCACCGGCTTCCCGGCATCAGCCAGCCCTTGGGTGGCCCGTTCCAGGTAAACCGTGTTCCACAGCACTATGGCGGCGGTCACCAGGTTGAGGCCGCTGGCCCGGTAGCGCTGCTGCTCGAAGCTCCGATCCCTGATTTCACCGAGGCGGTTGAAAAACACCGCCCTGGCCAAGGCATTGCGAGCCTCGCCCTTGTTCAATCCTGCATGCACGCGACGACGCAGCTCGACACTTTGCAACCAGTCCAGGATAAATAGCGTGCGTTCAATCCGGCCCAGCTCCCGCAGGGCCACGGCCAAGCCGTTCTGGCGCGGATAGCTCCCCAGTTTGCGCAGCATCAACGAGGCGGTGACAGTGCCTTGTTTGATCGACGTGGCCAGGCGCAGAATCTCGTCCCAGTGGGCACGGACGTGCTTGATGTTCAGCGTGCCGCCGATCATCGGGCGCAGCGTCGGGTAGTCCTGCAGACTATGTGGGACATACAGCTTGGTTTCGCCTAGGTCGCGGATGCGCGGTGCAAAGCGAAATCCCAGCAGGTGCATCAGAGCGAAGACGTGATCGGTGAAGCCTGCCGTGTCGGTGTAGTGCTCCTCGATCCGCAGATCTGACTCGTGATACAGCAATCCATCGAGCACGTAGGTCGAGTCCCGCACACCGACATTCACCACGCGGGTGCTGAACGGCGCGTACTGATCGGAGATATGGGTGTAGAACAGCCGTCCCGGCTCGTTGCCATACTTCGGGTTTACATGCCCCGTGCTCTGGCCTCGACCGCCTGCACGGAAGCGCTGGCCATCGGAGGATGAGGTGGTGCCGTCTCCCCAGTTGGCCGCAAAGGCATGGTTGAACTGACTGTTGACCAGTTCGGCCAGCGCCGCCGAGTAGGTTTCGTCGCGAATGTGCCAGGCTTGCAGCCAAGAAAGCTTGGCGTAGGTCATGCCGGGGCTCGACTCGGCCATTTTGGTCAACCCAATGTTGATGGCATCACCGAGGATTGCCGACAGCAGCAGCGTTCGATCCTTGGCCTGGCTACCGTCCTTCAAGTGAGTGAAGTGGCGGGTGAAGCCTGTCCACTCATCCACATCCATCAGCAGTTCGGTGATTTTGATGCGCGGCAGTAGCTGACTGGTCTTGTCGATCAGTGCTTGGGCGGTGTCCGGCACTGCCGCATCCAGCGGCGTGATTTTCAGTCCGGACTCGGTGAGGATTGCGTCAGGTAACTCGTTGTCCTTGGCCAGCTTGGCGACGGTCGCCAGTTGCTCGTCCAACAGCTGTAAACGTTCCTCCAGGTACTGGTCGCTGTTGGGGTTGATCGCCAATGGCAGCGCCTGTTCCTTCTTGAGCGCGGCAAACTTTGCGGGTGGTAGCAGGTAATCTTCAAAGTCACGGAACTGCCGAGAACCCTTGACCCAGATGTCGCCGGAGCGCAGCGCGTTTTTTAGCTCGGACAAGGCGCATATCTCGTAAAAGCGCCGGTCAATGCCTTCCGGCGTGATCACCAGCGGCTTCCAGCGCGGCTTGATAAAAGCGGTTGGAGCGTCCGATGGCACCTTGCGCAGGTTGTCAGCGTTCATCTCGCGCAGCTGCTGGACAGCATCCAGCACGCGTTGCGCTGCGGGTGCAGCCCGTAGCTGAAGTACCTCCAGAAAAGCCGGGGTGTAGCGGCGCAGCGTGTTGAAGTTCTCGCTGACCAGGTGCAAGTGGTCAAACGTTTCTGGGCGTGCAAGCTGCTCGGCATCGGTCACGCTCTGGGCGAATTCAGCCCAAGGTAAAACGGCCTCGATGGCGGCGAACGGATCGTCACCCGACGCTTTGGCATCCAGCAAGGCCTGACCTATTTTCGAGTAGAGGCGAACCTTGTCGTTGATCGCCTTGCCCTGCTTCTGGAACTGCTGCTGATGCTTGTTCTTGGCGCTGCTGAACAGCTTGATCAGGATGCGGTCGTGCAGCTCAACCAGTTCATCGATCACCGTCGCGGTGCTCTCCAGCACCATGGCCACCAAGGTGGCGTAGCGCCGTTCATTTTCGAACTTGCCCAGATCCTGCGGCGTCATTTGTCCACCTTCACGGGCAAGCTTGAGCAAGCGATTCTGGTGGATGTGCCGGTCGAGCCCTTCGGGCAGGGCCACCAGTTGGAAAATCTTTAGCCGCTCGATGTGCTCCATCATGTGCCGTGAATTCGCTTTCAATGGTGACTGCCGCAGCCAGGTCAACCAGGTGCTATTGCTGCCCGCCTTGAGGGTCAACAATTCGTCGAGCTTGTTGCGATGCGACTGATTCAGCGGCTTGATCAAGGTACGGTAGATCCTCCGATTGGCTCGTGCCACGGCTTCGGAGCAGGCACGATCAATCACCGTCAGGGAGGGCAAGATTCTCCGTTGTTGACGCAGACTCTCCAGGGCCTGCCCGGCGAGTAACAGGCTTTTGTCGGTCTGCTGGGCCAGGTGGGTCAACTCTTGTACCAGTGCACGAAAGTCGGAAAGCCCGAACGGCAGTAAGCCAAGGTAGGTGCGCAGCTCCTGGGCATGTTCACGGCGGGTGACATCGCGCTCACCGTACTTTGCCCAACTGTCAGGAGCTACCTGAACCTGTCGGGCCACCCACTCAATGACCGGATCGGGCAACACGCTGTCGCTGGCCAGTGCGTATCCGGGGTAGCGCAGCAGGCAAAGCTGAATCGCAAACCCGAGGCGATTGGCATCACCTCGTCGCTGACGGATCAGCGACAGGTCGGACTCGTTGAAGGTGTAGTAGCGGATCAGATCGTCCTGAATGTCCGGCAGTGCAAGCAAGGTGTCGCGTTCACTGGCCGAAAGGATCGAGCGACGAGGCATGTGTCAGTCATCCGTGCGTAGGTACTGGTAGAGGGTTTCCCTACTTATACCGAACTCACGGGCCAACTGGGCCTTCGGCTCACCGGCAGCGGCCCGTTGCCTGACTATGACGGTCTGTTCATCAGATAGGGCTTTCTTGCGGCCTCTGTAAGCGCCGCGCTGCTTGGCCAGGGCGATGCCCTCGCGTTGCCGCTCGCGAATGAGCGCTCGCTCGAACTCGGCGAAGGCTCCCATGACCGACAGCATCAGGTTGGCCATCGGCGAATCTTCACCGGTGAAAACCAAGCCTTCCTTCAAAAACTCGATACGCACGCCGCGCTTGGTCAGCTTTTGCACCAGGCGGCGCAGGTCATCCAGATTGCGGGCCAGGCGATCCATGCTATGCACGACAACGGTGTCACCCTCGCGGACGAAGCCGAGCAAGGCCTCCAGTTGCGGACGCTGGGTGTCTTTGCCAGAGGCCTTGTCGGTGAACAGCTTGTTCACCTCGGCCTGCTCCAGCTGGCGCTCCGGGTTCTGGTCGTAGCTGCTGACCCGGACATAACCGATACGTTGTCCTTGCAAGGGGGTCCCCTCTATTTACGGATGCGAAAGACGCACTGCTCTATTTGCAAATGGCTGATAACGTCACGGAATTAACAATGGGGGGGTAATAAAGTTTCGGGACTAATCACTAACTTTCATACTTGGCAATGTATGAGCTCAAAAATGCCCGCGATGTTAAAATATCAAATTCGCTCCCTGCATCCCGCAAGTACATAAATGCGATCTCAACATTTTCTAGGTTAAGTCGAGGGTCAAAACCGCGTTCTACTACTCGTTGCTGCCACCACTTGACGTTTTTGGGATGCATATTCAACGATATTTGGTAGATAAAAGTGGTTGTGACAGCAGCCTGCATCGTTTGTGTAGGGAAGCTTTTTAGCTGCTTAGCGAGCATTGAAGATCGTTCCTGACCCATTTTTAAGGCCATTTGCTCGATGAGATGAGGCTTGATATTCAGTGCGACACCAATGCTTCGCCCAATAAAACGGACATCGCTCCCACCCCAGCGGACTACGACCAATAATATGGCTATGGCTGCGACTGTAATTAACCACCACATGGATTATCCTCAGGTTTTGAAATTTTTAGATAAGAAATTTATGTGATCAATTCATAAATGTAATTGTGCAACTCTATGAAATCTAAATTCGGTTTACAGACAGGAAATGTACGCGGGACTCTCGTAAAAAAAGTTGCAACTTATAGTTGTCGAGGGTTGAACAATATGTGGATCCTGACGGAGTGAATTCGAGATGGATCAAGATACGATGCATCGCCAAGTTGTCAGTTCTTGATGTAGCAATAATTCCATTTTTGTTTACATGTGTTACTGCGGCTTTTGCGAGAGCGTGCGCGTAACCATTGCCTCTAGCAGCAGGGACGACAAATACCCAACCCAGCTCATAAGGGAATTCCTGCTTCACTAACGGAACCCCAGATGCATTAGCCACCCTCAGACGATACCCATCATGGGGATTCTTCATTGCAGCTACTCCAACCAACTGTCCATCGGTGCGCAGGAAAACTAAGTGTTTGGCAGCCATTACCCTTTTCCGTAGCCCACCAACTGCCACCTCGCACCCTTCCGTAACCAGGCGCATGAAATCATCAATTTCATAGTCCGAGCATTCACAGGGACTCTTCAAATCAATTTGATTCATAAGACTCTCCCCTTGGTACTTCCGCAAGCGCAAAAGTCGAGAATTTTACCGATTGTGTAAGGCTGAAATCTATAACCTTTGCTATCAGGTGTCAACATTATAGTTTCAGGGCCCTAAACTGACGGATTGCTAGAAGGTGCCCTGACGTCAGTTTAGAGTATAGCCCAACCTGACATCACGCTTGACGACACATTATTATTCACTATGATTATATTTAAATCGAAACGAATCAGGACTAACCGCATATGGCAACCACCGCCAAAACCCGATCTGTCACAGCTCACGTTCCGGTTCAGCTGGCGGAAAAAGTCGATTTGATGGCTGAGCGTCTGGAGCGCTCTAAAAACTGGATCGTCAAGCAAGCCCTGTCTGCTTGGATAGACCAGGAAGAAGAGCGTAGTCGCCTGACCCGTGAGGCCTTGGCTGATGTTGACGCTGGACGCGTTATTGATCACCAAGCCGTCCAGGCCTGGGCTGACAGTCTTAGCACCGACACTCCGTTGCCGGTGCCGCGCTGATGGAATTGAAGTGGACAAGCAAGGCGCTTTCCGACATTACCAGGCTATACGAGTTTCTGGCCTTGGCGAATCAACCTGCCGCAGCACGAGTAGTGCAGCAACTCACCACAGCACCTACCACGCTTCTGACTAACCCGCGCATTGGCGAACGCCTAGAGGAGTTCGAGCCAAAGGACGTACGCCGAATTCAGATCGGCCAATACGAGATGCGTTACGAGGTAGCGGATTCAACTATTTACCTGCTGCGCCTGTGGCACACCCGCGAAGACCGATAGAGGAACGGAACACACCAACTGGCGGGCCTACGACTGATCGGAAAACCTTAGCGTACGATTTTTTCCGAATTCTGTAGGCTCCCCTACCTGCCGTTGACCTCCGAAGAAATTGAGGCGGTGCTACCCTGCTTTGGCAATGTGACGCCCAGCGCCGAAGGTGAAAATCCGGTCTACGGTCTTGGCGACCCAAGCACCCGAACAGCCGGGTTTCTGATCAACCCCCCCGAAGGGTTTGAATTGCGCGGTGGCGAGGGGGCGCGGATGCGGATGAACACCATCGGCACCGATGGGAGCAGGACCCTCACTGACACCGTTTTTTTGTAGAAAAAGAGCCATGAAAGGATCGAGCGTCTATGTCTCTACCCAGGAGCTGGAAGCGCTGCACGATGCTGCCAGTTACCTAAGCGCGATCCTTGAGGCTTCATCTGGTGACGCTGAAAATTTGATTGCGGCCAAAGCGGGCCTGCACAGCATCATCGAGAAGGCTCAAAAATCCAGCCGGTCTACTACCCGTAGCACCACCTTGAAGGCGGCATTACGAGCTGCTGAAAACAGTTAGGGAAACGTACATGGATTTATTGAATATCGCCCGTTCCTTCCGCGAGGCGCTTGATGCGCAAAAGCGCGATGGCACGCTACCGCCTCATATGCACAAGTTTCCTGCGTGGTGCTGTGGCGTTACTTCAGAGCTGCTAGGTCATTACTTAAACGCCTCAGGGGTTCGGGCTGAATACGTCTGTGGGACTGGTCATGCTTGGCTAGAGTGCGAAGGCGTTGTGATCGATATCACTAGCGATCAGTTCGAAGGCAGGCCAGCGGTATTCGTTGGTGCCAAAGATGATTGGTATCGGTCACTAGGTGAGTCATCGCGACGCATCGGAACACGCTTAGATAGTCAACATTACGGCGCTGAAAGTGATGTTTTTCGTGAGGTGTTGCGCAGGGCCCAGCTACAGAATCCAGGCACATAGGAAAACGTAGAGGGGGTTGCTCATGGTGACCTTTTTTTTGGTGATGGCGACAGCCAGCGGTTTTAGAAGCGACGAAAGGAAGCCATTGCCATTAAGGGCTTTTGAGAACCGCGCTCAAGCCGAGGAGTGGCAGAACGTTCTGTTCGACTATCACCTAAGCCCGCCTGAAATTCCTTTAGAGGCAGGCTGCGAAATCTGGAACGACTACAAGGCACGGATGAAAGAATGGGAGCGTCGTCATCCTGCAGGAGCTGAAGCCTCCCAATACCAACATTTTGGGGTCTACGAAGTCCCCGTAGGGCTATAGGAAAACGTGACCATGGCACAACTGATGGAGTCGCTACGCTCGACCGCCGCGAAGTGGCGAGCAGGCAACCAGGAACACCGCGAAGGCGTAGTGCTGGTGTGGGACGGCGAGGTTTACGGCTGGAAGAATGAGCTGCGTGATCCGGCCAGCGAGCGCCCAGGTGCGTATGCCGTGGACAAGGCCGGACTGGTCTTCAAGGCCGAGGGCGGCGACGACTACAACGGTGCAAAAGCGTGGGTCGCGGTTGACCCTGACGCGCAATAGGAAAACGTGGCGGCACTACATCTGGTGTCGCTGACCAGCTGATCGAACACAACATGTAGTGGTAGAGGAAAGACATGCAGATCACAGGCAAGATTAAATCTTTGCTTGGATTGGAAGCCAAGGCTCAGCGCAAGCCCGTGGGCCTGCGCGAGTGCGTCAATTGTGCTGCGCTGCTTGAGCCGTCTTTGGACGCTGTTATCAAGGGGGAGCACCGCAGCGATTGTGGGTCCATGTACAAAGTGATTTCAGCATGTGCGGATGCATCATGATTTCTACGTCAGCACTCAACCCACTTCCGTGCCAGAGTTCACCACGTCAGGTAAACTCTAACTTTTTAATAGATGGGTATTCTCATGGTAGAAGATGCAGTTGGACTCACGCCAGGCACGGTTGCCCAGAGGCACTTCGATTTGCTTATGGAAGGCACCAGCATTCGTGGCGAGAAGATTACCAACGCTCTGCGTGATTATTTTGTCAAAGGCTCAACCGCCACTGATGCATGGAAAAATAACGGCCTCAATGCCGGTCAGTTCTACAAGCGATTGAAGGTCATTCAAGCCGAAAGCAACCGCGCTTTTGAGCTGAGTATTTATTACGCAAAGCAATCGCCAGATACGGATAACGCAGCTTGAACCGTACTCCACAGTGTGTCAGCGCCAGCCCCAGAACCAAAGTAAACGTCCATCCCCGTCAAATATGATCGTAAGAATCCTGCTCAGTGAACTGAGGTCTGCAGGGCCTACTTTTTAGTGCGATGTGCCCACAGGGAACGGGGTTTCACAATCGCAATCGGCTTGGATTTCGGCCTCTGCACTAGCTCGCTCAAATGCCAATTTCTGAGCGGCTAAAAGTCTAACCATCACCCCCGCTGGCTTGAGAGACTTAAACAACTCGACGGCCTCATGCTGACCTTTCGTCCAAGCATCCCTCAAAGGGGCAACACCATGAATCAGGCACGGAACGTCTGATCCGGGATATGCAAGCGCGCCCATGTTGTAGGCCCTTTCCAAAAGTGATTCTTCAGTGGTCCCTTCTGCTGGCGCAAACGCAAGACACTCGTAATCCGCCCGAAGATCAATCATCGCACTCACCGCTGGCGTTTCGGGAGCTGTAAGCATGGGAAGTGATTCACAGCCCCATGCCTTTCCACTGAAATATCGCTTTTTGTATTCGGCCATCAGCCACGCGAACGGAGGCCCATTGCTCAACGCAACCTGACGCAGTGACTCGTAGCTAACTTCGCCTGCCCAGTACACCTCCAGATCAGAAGACCAACTCGAATACCAATCATGTTGAACCAGGGCATGGTAGTACTCAGTAATGCTGACCTCGATCATCTTGTTCTCATAGCCGGTCTGCTCCATGTTCAAGGCATGGCCTGCGGAATCAAAGCGTTGGCATCAATGACCCGAAGGGCCCGTGTCTCACAGCAGTGCAATGCGGCAGCGCATTGTGGAACCAGGTCGTCGCACATCATTAATTTTCCAACCTTCACAATGAAGTCCTAAGCAGTAACCAGTGGAGGAAGCAGAACCCGCCGAGCAGTTTGCACCGTATAATGATACGTAGTATCACGCAACTGGAGCTATTTGTACCGTTCAACAAAGGGCCAATGCTTCAGATATTCACAGGGCTATTGCCTCAATACTCACCGCCTTTCTAAACCTTACTCATGCCCTGTTTTTAGATCAAAGCCATGGCTTTGGGGCTTGCGAGCAAGCCGGGCGGGACCGTTCTACATTCTTCGCCCTCCCCCATCCCCCTTCAAACCCACGACTCCATCTCTAGCCCTTGGCCATTACCTTTGAGCGCTTCAGGTTGCACGTTAAAAATATGCGCCATAGAATATTATGAAACATTGTAGAATTGCGCTTTCTGCAGCATCAACTGATCACCCTCATTCAAGGTGACCTGAAAGCTTTTGTGCTCACCAGGAGCGCAGCGCGAAATGCTCTTTACCTGCTGGCATGGTGACCAATGATCTATTCGTCCAAACAATTCAAAAAAACGCTGCCCAAGACCATCAGGGCGCGGCTGGCGCGGATCTGTGCATGTCTCTTTCTGACTCCTTTTGTTCTCGCAATCGCGTACGTGCTTGTCACTTGCTTTATCGCGGGCTTTTGGATGCTTGCGGGGCTTATTGGTGATCCGGCACTGCTGACTCCATACGCATTTTGTGCTTTCACCTTCCTAGCACTCTGGATCAACTGGGAAGTTCGCCTCAATCGCAAACTTTATAAAAAGTACATGCGCGAGCAATCAATTGAAGCATTGGAGTCGGTTGTGCTTGCGCCCGTGGGGAGCTTCACAAAGTCAGATCGAAAAATAGCAGCTGATGTGATCCATGCAGCACCGGCAGAGATGCCTTTCACGCAGGCCTGACGATCTACTGGTCAGCTACTGGATTGAAGGTTCTGTGAGGCTACTTTCACTTGATTCTCAAACCAATCATTACCGCCATGGGAACCCGAGTGAAGATTTCAATCATCACCAAAATTGAGCCTCATGAGCCAAGCGTACCCGGACACCTCGACCCCGGCCTTGGTAATGACATCTGTGAATTCAAGGTCGCTTTGCCGCCCTATCCGTCGGGCGACTTAATGAGCCACCTCTTGAGCGAGGAGTGTGACGAGTGGGTGCTTACTCACTACGACGCAGCTACTGGTTTTGGAACGTTTATATCAATCGATTTTGACGGGCCTAGCGCAGGCACAGATGTTGATCTTTCAAGTTTGACCCTCCCACCAGCGCCTTGCGAAATGAGGTACCTCAGGGAGCCAGGTCATGAAATTTGATTGCAGGACTTCAATCGCAAAACTTGCAAGCAAAGCACCTTTGAAAAATCTCTGGTCGCAGTTGGCCTTGGACGAAGAAGGGCCTCAAACAGAAATATTCCTTTTAAGGTATTTATAAGTTTCAATTTATACCTTTTAAGGTATATTTAGAGCCCTCATAAGTAACTGTTCAAACAGATCCCTCTCTTAACCCCGTCTCGTTCGGGGCTTTGTCAGTCAGCATGACCATTTCTTGGATGTAAATTTATTCGGTAAATAGCTAATAAAAACAGAGAGTTATTTCTATTTTTTGCGCAGAAGTAATTTGTAATCTAAGGTTGATTATTGTTTACCTGTCAGGTGTGTAAACAATGAACCCTTATAGAATTAAGCTTGTGCGATTCGATGGCGGCGAGCGGTTTCCCGTCCTTTGTACTCGGCAAGATGGTATGCCCGTACACAGTGCCACGCTTTGGGTACTGATAGAGTTAAGAACGGCTAACTTGTCAACGAGCACTCTCTATCAGGCACTTCGCTCGCTGATGGTGCTGTTCATTGTTCTGGATGAACTAAAAATAGATTTATGCGCCCGGTTGCGTGAAGGCCAGCTTCTAACTGTAGGAGATATAGAAGCTATCGTTGGGGCGTGTAAGTTGCCAATCTCAGCTGGCGATGAAGAACGATGTGGAAATGGTGTATTTGCATGGTCATGTTATACGAGTGACTCAAATTCGCAAAAAATTAATCCCGCCACTATTGCCATACGCCTTTTATACATTGCCCGATACCTTGACTGGATTGCTACCGATTACTTACTAAAAGCAGGGGTTGGACACCCACATTTCTCTAATTTAGAAAAATTACGGGAGCGGGTGTCTACATCCATAAAGGCTCGCATCCCTTCTGTACACCGTTTTTCAAATGTAACGCCTCGCGAGGGTTTATCTGAGCAAATGTTATCGCTTCTGCAACAGGTGGTTGATCCAACGTTTGGGCAAAATCCGTGGTCGCATGAATATGTTCGGCAGCGAAACTACTTAATGATTCGCTGGCTATTATTCTTGGGAGTACGGCGAGGTGAATTGCTGGGTGTGAAAATTTCGGATATTAATTTTCAGACCAATGAAGTTTTAATTGCCAGGAGGGCAGATGATCCTGCGGATCCTCGCTTGAGACAACCCAATGCCAAAACGAGTGGTCGATTATTAGCACTTGACGTAGAGTTGGCGGCGCTCACTCGAACTTATGTAATGTCCATTCGTCGAAATATTACAGGCGCGCGTAAGCATGAATATCTTTGGGTGGCCGGTGGGTCGGGCAAACCGCTGAGTCTTGCGGGACTCAATAAAGTGTTCATCACTCTACGGCAACACTGCCCGGAATTGCCGGAAAATCTCTGTCCCCATCTCCTTCGTCATACCTGGAATGATCTTTTTTCGGAAGAGATTGATAGAAACGAAGTTTCGTCGACCGTGGAGCAAAAACTGCGATCGCGACTGATGGGGTGGTCCGAGACATCCGGAATGGCGACTGTATATAACCAGCGCCACATCAAGAAAAAAGCCACCGCTGTGTCCTTACAAATGCAAAAGCAATTGCGTATGGAGGCTCATCGGGATGAGTAAAAGTGCAGAGATAGACTTCGTAATGACAGAAAGTGATGTCTGTCCTTCACTTCCCTTGGTAGTTCGGAGCAAAAGCGGAATTGTGTTTGACCCTAACCAGCCTCTTTGGTCGTATCGGGACGGTGTGGATTCGGTTTATATAAATTTTTCTGCGCTGAATTTTTCCGTCGTGCTCTTGGCTTCGGTCCGCCTTACGTTGATATGGTTTGCCGAAAATAGGGCGCCGGGTACCTTGATGGGGCATTTTATAGGTTTGAAAGCATTTGCCTTGCGATTGCAGGAGGGTCGAGTTGAACCTTTGGAATTTATCGGCGGAAATGACGTATTGATACATTGCGACGCCAACGCCTTTCGAACACGCAATCTCTTTGCTTTTTTACGCCGATGGCATGCAATGGGCCTGCCGGGGATTCAAGATGATGTGGCGTACGTCCTAGACAGGAAAAAACTTCGAAAACGAGAAACGGGGGTTGCCGTGTTGACGTGGGATCCCGTATTGGGCCCCTTCACGCCAATTGAGCAAGTGGGCATTCAAGATGCCTTGAATGACGCTTATGCCTCAGGGCAGTTGAGTGAGGAAATTTACCTGCTGGCATTGTTGTTCATTGCGTTAGGTTCCCGCCCTATTCAGTTGGCAGCCTTGAAGGTTTGTGATGTCGTGCGCTCTGTGGCTGCGGATGGAACAGAGTCTTTTCTTTTGCTCATTCCGCGTGCGAAGCAACAAAACCCACTGCTCCGTCAGGAACTCAAGCCCAGGGCGCTAGTGAATCAAATTGGCCGCCCCTTGTTTGATTATGCTCAGCGCGTTAGTGAGCGCTTTATTGGAGAGTTTCCAGACACCCAGCAGGCGCCCCTGTTTCCTTTACCCCTGCAGTTACAGTATTTGGCGAGTGGGCCAGGATGGGGAAGGTTCCATCGCACCAGCGAGAATTTACGGAAAATGTTGGTGTCTGCGTTGGACAAACTTTCCGTTCGATCTGAGCGCACAGGGACTGTGATTAATATCTGTGCCCTACGCTTTCGGCGCACCTTAGGGACAAATCTTGCTCGTGAAGGTCATGGGGTGTTGGTTATTGCGGACTTGCTTGATCATTCGCGTACCGACTCTGCGGGGGTCTATGTCGCCGCCACACCAGAACTTGCGATGCGGATTGAAAAGGCGACTGCGCTGTACATGGCGCCACTGGCTCAAGCCTTTAAAGGTCAATTGATAGCTCATGAGGGTAATGCTGTTCGTGGTGCAGACCCTTCTAGCCGCATCATTGATCTGCGTATCGATCAAAGCGCACGGCCAATGGGCTCTTGTGGAAGCTTCAGTTTCTGCGGATTGAATGCTCCCGTGGCCTGTTACACCTGCCAATGTTTTCAACCTTGGTTGGACGGGCCGCATGAGGCGGTCCTGGATTTCTTGCTAGAGGATGCTAAACGCTATTCGGATGGGCGTATTGCGGCAATCAATGATCGAACGATGCTCGCCGTGGCAGAGGTGGTCCAATTATGCCGTAGCAGAAAGGAGCAGGGTCATGGACGATAGGGTCATCCTGTTCAAGCCCCGAGCAGAGCACGCGGCTGAAGATAACCTAAGGGATTTCATTACCCTCGCCAGAGATTCTCTGACGGCTTTTGGTAGTGGGTTGATTTTTGATGCAGACAGTTGGGATGTCACCAATTATGTCCGATTGAAACGACGAAACTCTTGCTCAAGTATCCGATTTCATGGATTCCCTAGTGGGCGAGGGCAAAGGGATTCTTGTTGCTTACCTCAGCCTTACAAAGACTTTGCCAAAGCTTACTGCCGTTATGATTATGCGTTGTGTCCCTATACCACCGTCAGCTCCCGATTGGCCGCGCTCCGTTCTCTGGCTGTAGCTTTGGAGGAAACAGAGGATTGTGTCACGCCAATCAAAGCCGGTCTGAGGCATTTTAATCGCGCATGCGCGATACTTAATGAGCGTTATCAAACCTCCGCCGCTTTTTTTGCCGGTGTAGAACTCAAGCGTATTTCGCAGTTTCTTGTCGAACATCAGCTCTGCACTGTGCCAATCCAATGGCAAAACCCGCTTCGAGCGCCAACGAGTTTTGAGCGCCGCGTTGGGCCTGAGTTTGATGCTTCGCGTCAAGCTCGTCTGCCCTCGTCGGCCTCATTAGAGGCGATTGCCGAAATCTTCGGAGCCGCCGAAAAACCTGGCGACATCTTCACCTCCTGTGTGTGTGCGTTGTTGGCGTCGGCGCCAAGTCGCATTAATGAGGTGCTATCCATTTCAATACAATGCGAAGTGGAGGAGTTCGATCCAAAAACGAAGCAACAACTGTATGGATTGCGCTGGCGGCCTTCAAAGGGTGGAAAGGCGCAAGTCAAATGGGTGGTGCAATCCATGGCCAGTGTTGCTCGAGAGGCGGTGAGTAAACTCAGGAGCATTTCTACGCCCGCGCGTGACGTAGCACGGTGGTACGAGCAACATCCTGATGCCATTTATTTATCAGCGGAATTGGAGACTCTTCGGGGGAGGACGCTAGTAAGTTCAGAAGAGGTGAGTGCGATTGTTTTTCTCACTCCACCGCCCAATGGCAATCATGCCAAGCGTGGGGCACGGTGGTGCAGGAAGCATGGGATTGTTGAACACATTCCTTATGAGCCTCAGCGAAAAAATGCCCCGAGATTTCTGTTCGCGGACATTGAACGAGTGATCATTTCGATGCTGCCAACTAACTTCCCGATGGCGGACCAGAACAACAACCTGAAATACAGTGAAGGGCTTTGCTTGACGCGCGTTAATGAATTAACCGAGGCGTGGGCAACGTACCGAGGGGTAATCGTCTTACCAGACACCAGTTATATTCAGAAGCAATTGTCCAGTGCGCGAAGGGCCCTCAATATTTTTGATCGCTTCGGATATCGTGAATTAGATGGCAGCCCAATGAAAATCACGACGCATCAATTTCGCCATTTTTTAAATACCGTGGCGCAGATGGGCGGATTATCGCAACTCGACATCGCCAAGTGGAGCGGTCGCGCCAAGGTTGGACAGAACAGGTGCTATGACCACCAATCCGACAGGGATGTGCTGGCACTCGCCAGGTCCGCTTTAGGTGATCCAGAAAAGTCGGCCGGGCATATCGCGAGTATTCCACCCAGTAGTTTGATTGCACGGGATCAGTTTGCGGCACTGAAGATCGTGACCGCCCATACTACGGACCTGGGATATTGCCTGCACGATTTTTCCATGCTGCCTTGTCAGCTCTATCGAGATTGCCTCAATTGTGATGAGCATGTGTGCATTAAAGGCGATGTGGTCCGAGAGCAGGCTATACGTCAGCATCGTGTGGAAATCCAGGTCCTCCTCGCGAAAGCCTTAGAAGCGCTGGACGAGGAGGCGTTTGGTGCCAACCGTTGGGTCGAACACCAGACGCTGACCCTAAAACGTTTGGATGAACTGTGTGACATTTTTGAGGACTCTTCCGTTGCCGCGAACGCAATTATTCAGCCGCGCGGGGTTGTACCTGCGTCAAGATTGGAACAGTTACTGGCCCATCATCAAATTGTAAAAACGCGTGAACTTCAAGGTCCAGCCATTGAAGATCCAAATGTGCCACGCATAGAGTCTGAGGACCTGTGATGTCTCGTTCGAGAAATCTTACCCCTGGTGCTATAGAGCAGATCGTGTCTATCCTTGATGGCTGGTCTGGAAAGTTGACTTGGGATCTGCTGATCCAAAGCGTCGCTCGCCGTTTGCGGGGGACCTACACGCGTCAGGCGCTTCATAAGCATGAACGGATTAGGAGTGCGTTCACTTTACGTAAAAAAACACTCTCTATTTCGGTTGGGAAGAAGAAGGCCATAAGCCCAGAGTTTCAAGCGACAAACGAGCGAATCGCACGTTTGGAAGGCGAGAATCAACGCCTGCAAATGGAGAATGATCGACTGCTCGAACAATTTGTGCGGTGGGCCTACAACGCTTACAGCCGGGGTTTGGATGAACAGTTCCTATGCCGCCCACTACCCGCCATCAATCGACAGCAAACACCATAGTGGATGGCAGGCGCTCATGCTGGGCTTAGATCACGCCTGTTGCTGCGACTGCCCTCTGTAGCTTCAGGGAGCTTGGGATTCGTATTTTTGTTTGTGGAGCATGCTATGTCTGTCGGCTACTACTTGGCTTGCCTCGAAACCCAGCGATATGTCTGGATCGGAACGCTTGGTGACATAACATCAGCCGTCGGCGTCGACGCTGACCTTGTATCGAGTTTTTGTCTAGTGCATCGCGGTAAGACACTAATCGTGGTCAGCGAATCGCACCAAGTCGTTGGGGAGGGCCACGAATGGGCGCTTTGACTTCCAAGCATTCCACTGGCGACGGCTTCAAAGCGCGGTTGTGCCCAGAAAACCGTCATCGATTACGAATGTCAGTTTTTGGTCGATTGTGTTGAAAAAGTCGGTACTTCCAGACTGCCCGCGTACTTACTGCTCAAAATGCCTTTTTTGCACGCAGCTACGCGAAATCTAAGCCCGGAATCCTCTGCACAAGGTAAAGATTTCAATCTCAAGCGCTTACTTTTCTGCCGTGGAAACCATGGCCGACTTTTTCAACAGAATCGGTCGATAGCCGTAAGTAAAGAAATGTTGTCTTTACGGCTATATTCACCACTTAAAGGAAACATTTCTTTTCCTTAGCGTTGCTATAGAAAAACCGATTTAGCGTTTTTTCACACTCAGGGCTAAGAGTTGCAGCACGCCTCGACGGCGCGGGCGACCGTGGTGTAATCAAGTGGGGTCATTGGTCGCTCACACGATTTCAATACACGTGTAAAAACCGGCCCGGATATGCTGGTGGAATAGCAGGCTAGGGATAATCGGATGAGCAACAAGACCGCATGGGAGAAGGCAGCTGAGGCAGAGGGCACGACCGATTCGGAGCGTGCCCTAGCGCGGCTCGCCCGCAAGGCGTTTCTGAGTCTGTGGAGCTACCCGAACGTTCACAGCGACGAAGGAAGATCTAGCGGCAAAGGTGATGGCAAGGAGCTGGTAGACCTGCTGGTAGTCTTTGGCAACGACGTGCTGCTGTTCTCCGACAAGCACTGCGCGTTTCAGTCGGACGTGGACATCAAGGTTGCTTGGCCGCGTTGGTATAAACGAGCAGTCGAGAAGTCAACAAGGCAACTTGTAGGGGCCGAAAATTTCCTGCGTCGTTTCCGAGGCCGCGTGTTCGTCGATAAGTCATGTCAGACCGAGTTACCCGTTGAACTCCCGAACCCAAGCTTAGCCCGCTACTTCCTGATTGCCGTCACGCGAGGCGGCCATGAGGCAGCAGCTCGGTACTTCGGCGGTGGAAGCAGCGGCAGCTTGATGCTCAACAGCATGCTTGAGGGCAACGCCCACTACGAACACCCTTTCGAAGTCGGCTTCCCACTGAAAGGCCGCCGCTTCGTCCACGTCCTTGATGAGGTGACAGTCGACGCCCTCTTAGAGGAACTGGACACCGTCCCGGACCTTGTCGACTACCTAGTCTGCAAGGAGCGCTATTTCAGCGCGAACGGCGTCGTAATGCACGTTGCCGGTGAAGAGGAATTGCTTGCGCAGTACATGTGCACGATGGAGAACGGTCGGCACACCTTGCCTAAAGTGCCACCTGGCACTGGTGCCGTCACCCTCTTGGAGGGCGATTGGCAGTTCTACCGCTCAAGCCCTCAACGAGCGGCCAAGCGCGTGGCCGATCAGGGCAGCTACATGTGGGATGCACTCATTGAGTACCAAGCATCCTTCGTTCGTGCAGGGACAGCGATTGGGCTTCCCGAGATCCCCCCTGAGACCGTCGACCACGAGCGAATCCTGCGTGCCTTCGCATCAGAGCCCCGACTGGCAAGGCGTGATCTCGCCAACCAATTCCGCCTCGCGCTCTCGAAGAGCGAGCCCGGCAAGAAGTTCGCTCGCATGATCCTGAGCGGTGACACCATGTCCCGTGGGTACGTATTCCTAACTGTTCCAAAGCCAGCGAATGTTGACTACCAGGATTACCGGGAGATGCGCTCGGCTGTACTGCTCGCATACTGCCACGGCATCAAGCTGCGCTTTCCCTGCGCGACCGAAGCGATTGGTATTGCATCCGAGCCCTTTTCCGAGAAAGTAGCTTCGCAAGATTTTTTGTACGTCGACCTTGCTCACGAGCTGAGCCCAGAGGAGTCAGTCCATTGGAAGGGCGTAATGGAGGAACTCGACGTCCTGCAGACACCGAGCAAGGATGTGCAGTACTTCGGCGGAGGAGATCACGAATTCCCGATGCCGTTCAACTTTGGTGGCCCCAAGTTCTACGAGTACGGTTCTGGCACCCCAATGAACCGAGCTGAGCGTCGCAAAATGGCGAAAGAAGCTCGGAAAGAAGCCAAGAAGGCGAACAAGAAAAAGCGCTAGACGCCGAGGTTCAGGCGATAGCAGTGCGAAAGCGAGCCTTCTGTGGGGGTGGCTGTAAGCAACCTTTAATACCTGAGGTTCATTGGGTGGGTAATTGCACGGACTTGCCCACCCATTTGCATTCGACCTGACCAGTCATTTGCATCGGATTTGACCAGCACGATTCGTGGACATGACCGGCAGAGAACGACCCTATGCTGCCCTTCAGTGCGTCGTTCCCGCCGGCCTTTCTGCCGCAAAAGCGACCCTGTATCGAGGATCCTCGCCCTTCAACTCCGAAGATAGGAACCCGTTGCGGGTACGCTAATCAATGTCTTCCAACTAAGAGCGCGAAGTAGAAATCATAGATAAGCCTCTGGCCCCCTTAGTGAGCCATCGATTCGTCGTCTGGCCGATCTCTAGGCGCTTGGCTTTGGGGCACCAGACCGCGCCCAGCGCCATAGCCTTCTGGCCATCGTTCTCCAGATGGCAGGACTTGTCGCAGTAGATGTTGAAGGTTTCGCTCATCACGCCACCGCCTGCTCAACCAGAGTGCTGGCCAGTTGTTCGTTCAGTTCGCGGGCCTGGGATAGGCGGATTTCCAGTTGGTCGCAGAGGGCCATAAGTTGATCGACTTTGTTGACGATGCGGTGTTGTTCGGCTAGAGGCGGCCAAGAAAACAAGAACTCAACTACCTGGGATTGGTTAATGAACGGCTGGTCTGATCCTTGCAGGCTCTCATTCAATTTGCCAATGAATAAATGAGACTGCAGATAGTAATAAAAAAATTTAGCCTCTACGGATGAGTCGTAAAAGTTAAATCTTCCAACTCTCTGATACAAAATTGCAGGGAGGTCTTTTTCAGAGATAATGCAAACCTTCATCCTGCCATTAAGTAACGGCCTGTTAAGTGCTATCAGTACATCTCCTTCTTTGAGTGCAAGCTCTGGATAGTCATTGAGATAATTTTCCGGAAGGAAATTTTCAATTTGCCACTTTGTATGCCCAAGGCTTACATTCGCTATTTGAAAAAGTCTAGCGCCACTAAGCGAGTACTCCTGCGCTTTAAAGCCTTTTCCTGATGTTAAAGATAATATTTCCCCGAGACGGACCCACGTCCATTTCTCTGGCAGTACAAACGGTTTTTCCTCTTCAACAATTTCAGCCTGCGCTTTCTGCCTCTTGATCTTGCCTTCCGCTACCAGTCGCGCCTTTTCCTCAACAATCCGCTTGAGCAGCTCACTGGCCGGTTCATCGCTGGGATCTTGCGGCACCAACTTGCCCATCACGGCCAGTTGCAATAGGGTTTGTTTGAGGGCGACGATGCTGGGTTCGGTGGTGAACAGGGCGTGGAAGTGTTCGGCCAGGCGTTGCCAGTTGGTGGCGAAGTCATCTGCGTCGCAAGCTTGGGTCAGGCTGTCGAGCAGCGCTTGTACGAGTTGGGTATGGGCGCTTTCGGCGTCGGCCTGCTGAGCTTCCAGGCGGTCGCAGAGTGCCATCAACTCATCAACTTTGGCTACGATTCGGTATTGTTCTGCAAGTGGAGGAATAGCAAACAACAAGGGGCGTAGTTTTGCCAATGACACGTTAGCAATGTTTGTGGTCTGGCTCGCACTATCTATTAAGGCACTTCGAGCATGAGGTGTGCGCAGTAGTGCCATCACAAATCGAGGTTCAATCAACACCGGGCGTAGGACACCGAGAAAGCCACCAAATGTTGTTGGCTGATCAAGTGTTGAACCAATCATGGCAACTTTTCCGACTAGTTCCCGGCTGTTTGCCATGGACATAACAATGTCATACGGCTGGACGTACTGATCAGGTCGAGAGATAAAACTCTCGCGGATGTACAGCAGATCATCCCATTCAATTTCGTTTTGCACGTTTGCAGTCCGCAGACATGCAACACGCCCGTGCTCTGGTTCTCTCGATTTCTCGTTGGCTGGGAAAGTAATTCCACGAACAATCTCAACGACCTGGCCAAGTGAAGCAACGTCCCACGTCGATGGTATTGGGTAAGAAATTTCGGCTACGGCGTCATCTACAGTCTTACCTTTCTTGATCTTCCCTTCAGCCACCAACCGCGCCTTTTCCTCAACAATCCGCTTGAGCAGCTCACTGGCCGGTTCATCGCTGGGATCTTGCGGCACCAACTTGCCGCGTACCGCCAATTCCAGGATCAGCTCTCGCAGCTTTTTGATGCCATTGGGTGCGCCAGCCAGCAGCGGCAGATTCTCGGTCAGCAACGCTGTCATACCTGGCGCTCCAGTGCTTTGGCCAGCACGGCCCTAAGCTGGTCGCGCAGGTCGCTGATTCCACCTTGCAGGGCGGCATAGCTGCGTAGCAGTTCGCCTGGGTCATGGCTAATTTGCTCGCCGATATGTGGGTTTTTGCAGTCGAGGTTCCAGTTGCGCGCCTGCAGCTCTTCGACACTGACCTGCCAAGCGAATTCGTTCTCCACCCGTGCGGCAAAGCCGTCGGTCTCGTTGCCCCACCAGGCTTCTTCTGCGCTAAATTCTTCGATACGCATGGGCCGGGTCTTAGAGTAGTTTTTCACTCCGGCCGGGTACTGATGCTCGTAGAACCACACTTTTTTGGTCGGAGTACCTTTAGTGAAGAACAGCAGGTTGGTTTTGATACTGGTGTAGGGGTTGAACACGCCGCTGGGGAGGCGAACGATGGTGTGCAGATTGCACTCGGTCAGCAGCTTTTCCTTGATGCGGCTCTTGATACCTTCGCCGAACAGGAAGCCGTCAGGCAGCACCACGGCGGCGCGGCCGCCGTCTTTAAGCAGGTGCATGATCAGCACCAGGAACAAATCGGCGGTTTCACGGGTACGGAAGGCGGCGGGGAAGTTGGTTTCGATGCCGTCTTCTTCCATGCCCCCGAACGGCGGGTTGGCAACTATGCAGTGCACGCGCTCACTCGGCCCCCAGCTGATCAGCGGTTTACTCAAGGTGTTGTCGTGACGGATCTGGCTGGGCACCTCGATGCCGTGCAGGATCATGTTGGTAGTGGCCAGCAGGTGCGGCAGCGGCTTCTTTTCAACGCCGAAGATGCTGGCCTGCAGGATGCGTTCGTCCTCGGCGGTTTTTACATAGCGGCTGCGCTTGCGCTCGATCGCGCAGGTAAGGAAGCCGCCGGTGCCGCAGGCCGGGTCCATAACTTTCTCGTCCAATTTTGGATCGACCATACGCACCATGAATTCGGTGACCGGGCGCGGTGTGTAGAACTCGCCAGCGTTGCCGGCATTCTGCAGGTCGCGCAGCAGTTGCTCGTAGAGGTTGCCGAATTCGTGGCGCTCCTGGGCCTTGTTGAAGTCCACACCTTGCTGAATTTTGTTGATCACCTGACGCAGCAGCTGGCCCGACTTCATGTAGTTGTAGGCGTCTTCAAACACGCTACGGACTACGAAGGCTGAAGGTGTGTTGCTGTACTCATGCAAGTTCTGCAACTGGGGAAAGAGGTTGTTGTCGATAAAGTTCTTCAACTCATCGCCGGTCATCCCTTCCGGGTCGGCAGCCCAGGTGCGCCAGCGGCAACTCTCGGGGATGGGCGAGTGGTAGTTATCGTCCATGAGCTCCCATTCCTGCTCGCGGTCATCGAATATCTTCAGGAATAGCAGCCAGACAAGTTGGCCGATACGCTGAGCGTCGCCGTCGACACCAACGTCTTTGCGCATGATGTCCTGGATGGATTTGATGGTGGAGCTGATCGACATAACAAGTACTCGGGAGGCGCGGCAAAGCGGACGATTGTAAAGGGATTGGCTGCTGATAGGTTACCCAGCTGCACGGCTAATCCACTTGCGGGGCAATGCGGGTTAACTGGCGTAAAGTTCGTCTTCCAGTTCATGGATGGCCTGGTTGTAACCGGCCTTGCCACCAAATGCCTTAACCAGTTCGAGGGGGGCACCGATCTGGATGAAAGGGTCGAGCTGGAGGATTTTGATGTCCTCGATATGCTCAACACCGGTATCGGCGTATTTATCTAACAACGCCTCCAGCACTTGCCGAGCCGCGCCGGAATACTTGGCAAAGTAATTGCGCTTTTTCACCTGCTCAGCACGCTCCTTGCGCGATAAGGCAGGTTGGTCGAAGGCGACATGGCAGACAAGGTCAAACGGATCGAGGGGCTTACCCTGCTTCTTTTCCACTTCCTCTGCCAGGGCTTCCCACATCACACCTTGTGCGGCCATCTCGTCGATGATGGCCTTCTTCTGCTCGGCATCACTCCAGCGGCGCAGGAAGTCATCCAGCGAGGCGAACTGTTTTTGTACGCAGGTGCGGGTGTAGTCGTGCAGCGACTCAGTGATCAGGTGGCCATCTGGTCCGTAGTACTGCACACGCTCGGCAATGACGTAGATCGGGATGCTGTCGATAACGTATTTGATGCGCTTCTTGCCGTCATCGTCGCCTGTGAACTCCAGGTCATCAGCCTCGGCATTGTTGCCGGAACTGATGCCATCGTCCTCCATCAGGTCATCGGGTGGCACGGGCGGTACGCCGCCTTCGGGGGTGTAGATCACCACCGGATCGCCGTCGAAGGCTGGGTCGGCAAACAGCTCGGTAGCCTTCTTGAAGTCCATGATGGTGAACCAGTATTTACCGAAGTCCTCGTTTATGCGTGTGCCGCGCCCGATAATCTGCTTGAACTCGGTCATCGACTTGATGTGCTGGTCGAGTACGATCAGTTTGCAGGTCTGCGCATCGACGCCGGTGGTCATCAGCTTGCTGGTGGTTGCGATGACTGGGTAGCGCTCTTCCGGGTTGATGAAGTTATCCAGCTCGGCTTTGCCTTCCTGATCATCGCCGGTAATACGCATGACGTATTTGCGGTTCTCTGCAATGCGCTCCGGGTTAAGGTTGACTAGGCTCTGGCGCATGCGCTCTGCGTGGTTGATATCGTCGCAGAAGATGATGGTCTTCTGGAACGGATCCGTGGCCTTGAGGAACTCGGTAACTTTCAATGCAACCAGTTGGGTGCGCGCTTCAATTACCAAGGTGCGGTCCATATCCTTGAGGTTGTAGATGCGGTCTTCGATCAGCTCGCCATTCTTATCGAGCATGCCTTTGGGCGGACGCCATCCCTGAAGGTCTTTGTCGAAGTCGATACGCACCACCTTATAAGGTGCGAGGAAGCCATCTTCGATACCCTGCTTAAGGGTGTAGGTGTACACCGGTTCACCGAAGTAAGTGATGCTGGAAACCTCTTTGGTTTCCTTCGGTGTGGCGGTGAGGCCGACGTGGGTGGCGCTGGAGAAGTAATCGAGAATTTCGCGCCATGCGGAATCCTCGGCGGCACTGCCACGGTGGCATTCGTCAATCACAATCAGATCGAAGAAGTCGCGAGAGAACTGCTTGTAGATGTTCATCTCCTCTTCAGTGCCTGTCACGGCCTGATAAAGCGACAGGTAGATCTCATAGGAGGTGTCGATCTGACGCCTGGCGATCTTGGTCATCGCCCGGCCGAACGGTTTGAAGTCGTTGTTCTTGGTTTGATCGACCAGGATGTTGCGGTCGGCGAGAAACAGAATGCGTTTCTTCTGTTTGGATTTCCAGAGCCGCCAGATGATCTGGAAGGCAGTGTAGGTCTTGCCGGTGCCGGTGGCCATAACTAGCAGCGCGCGATTCTGCCCACGTGCCACGGCTTCGACCGTGCGGTTGATGGCGTTCATTTGGTAGTAGCGAGGCATACGCCCGGAGCCGTCGTCGTAATAGGGTGCTTCGATCTTGTGCTGAACTTGGTCGTTCAAGCCCTTCCACTGGCAGTATCGCTGCCAGAGTTCGTCAGGACTGGGGAACTGGTCGAGGCTGAGTTCGGTTTCTACTTGGCTGCCTGTGCCACTGCGGTCATGAAACAGAAAGCCATCGCCATTGCTGGAGAACACGAATGGCACATCCAACGTCTCCGCGTAACCCAGAGCCTGCTGCATACCGGAGCCGACGGAGTGCTTGTTGTCTTTCGCCTCGATCACGGCGATAGGCAGATTGGCTTGGTGGTAGAGGATGAAGTCTGCGCGGCGTGCTTCTCCACGGCTGTGTAGTTTGCCCCGGACGATGATGCGGCCCTTGGTAAAGCTGACTTCCTCGCGCACCTGCTTATGCATGTCCCAGCCAGATTGCTGGATGGCAGGTGCGATGTACTTGCTGCAGATGTCTCGCTCGGTAAGCGACTTTTTGTCCATGCTCTGATTCCCTTTCAAGCCGGCATGGTCGCTCCATCCCAGCACTGCTGATCTTACTTGGCAGGCACAAATGTACCTTGATTTGCGTTGCCAACGTGAGCAGCGGCTAATTCCCGAGTTGGGCACGGTTAAGTGGGACATCTAGCGACGGCTTGTGGCCGTTCTCTGCCGATCATGGTTACAACGCGTGTTGGTCAAATCCGATGCAATCGCTGGTCAGGACGAATGCAAGTGACTGGTCGGGTCGAATGCAAACGGGTGGTCAAGTGGAGCGCAATTTCGCATTGGGTACAGACGAACGGCCGCTTCACGCCCTGAGGAAGTCAGTCAACCTAAATCAAGGCTCTTGAGAAGCGGTGACCAACGCACCTTGTAGCCATGATTGGTAGATCGCGACGGCGGTCCCCCGTACCTTAAGTTTTTCATTGCTTGGATATGGCCTGAGGCAAATTATGAATTTTTGCATAATTGCGCATAAAACTAGTTTTCTAGTTTATTTGGCCAGCTAATACGCGCAGATGGACAAAAAAACTCACCATATACGCTGACAGCAGAAGGTGAGGTTGATGAAATGCAAGAGACGAGATGCAAAACGGGTTTCATGGCAATTCACTTGGAATCAAATGCTGAGCCAGCACAGGCTGGGTGGCTCAGCAAAGTTTGACTACTGACTCGCTCGCAGGTCCTTGATCAGCGCTTTGTAGATTTCGACCTGTTGCTTCAGGTATTTATTCAACTCATCGCGTGTCATTGCGAAGTGCCCGGCGCTGTCACCCAATACGGCCTGCGCGATCGCACTGTTTTGTCCATGCTGCTCTATCGAGCACCTGGGAATGCCAACTGCAGCAGCGGCCCTGGAGTTTCGCCAAGAGCTGCAAGAATCAAAATCGGCCTCATCAAAACGAGTTCAACCTTATTTTTGCCTGTTTTAGGCGAAAGCTGCCAAGCTCTCCGTCAGTTCCAGCGTATGTAGTCAGCGGATAACCGTTTGAATTCGGTGCTAGTCGCGCAGCCGGGGTTTGCGTCGATGTGCTCGATAAGATAGGTCATGCACTCGATCAGCCGCTCATTGATGATATTTGTGCGGGCGGCTTCCAATGCCTGCTTCGCTTGAGTTCGACAGACCGAGCGACCGAGCTGGCCCGAAATCTCGTAGTGGGTGAACGCAGCCAGGATGTGCGGCGCGAATTTGTCGCCGCAAAGTTTCAGGATCGCGTCGTAATAGCGCTTTCCGCCAGGCGAGACGCCATCGTTAAAGGACACCCCTCGACCGATACGACACAGCAGGACCGTCTTGAAAAGGCGTGCCGCCAGATTGTCAAAAATCGAGTTTTGATCTGGTACGTACGACCACAAATTGGCAGCTACAGGAGCTTCGTGATGGAAGTTATCCCAGCCGTTGTGCTTGTCGAGTAGCTCCGTGATCAGCGTATCTACGATGACAAGCCGTTCGGAGGCAGAGCGGTAGGCATTGCCACCCA
The DNA here is from genome assembly GCF_035830915.1 of Pseudomonas sp. DSV-1. NCBI lineage: Bacteria > Pseudomonadati > Pseudomonadota > Gammaproteobacteria > Pseudomonadales > Pseudomonadaceae > Pseudomonas > Pseudomonas sp. DSV-1. The sequence continues at coordinate 376,134 of NZ_JAYMYG010000002.1, forward strand.
CCAGCGTAAAGAACTGGTTTCCGAGCGCGTATTTGTCCTTGTAGAGATTGGTGTTGTAGCCCTCCAACACGATCCCGAGTCGATATCGTGGTTCGTCGGGACATGTATTCCAAAGCGCAGGCACCAAGGTAGCGATATTCTTGCGTACGCCCTGATCAGTATCCGGTGCTACGTAGATGCCAAACACGGTTCGTAGCAGGTTTCCGCATAGATGGCTCGGCAGTTCCGTGAAGCGGCGCTCAATGGTTTGCTTCGTGGCTTGGTCGATCGGGTCCGTATGTCCCTTGAGGTTTGCGATAAACGCTTGGACTTGAAGGGCTGCCTCGGTTGGGCGATCGTGCAATACATCCTGCACGCACGTCTGCAACCAACCCATTAGCTCGAAGGCATTGATGTTGTAATTCGTCGGGTGGGATATGCCGATATCGTTTCGCATATCCAAAATGTGCTTGAGCTTCTTGTAGGTGGTGTCGGAGATCAGCTCCAACTTGCGGCAGGTATCGAGAAGCACTGCATCCTTGAGAGCAGCGAGATCGTCTTCAGTCTTGTAAAACTCGCGCGTCTTGCTCCCGCCAACGGCAGCATCGAAAAAAATATCGAGACCGTAGAGTGCCGCCTTCTTGCGGAGGTCGATGACGACCTCGTTCCAGATTGCGTTCAGCGCATAATCGAAGAGGCCAGAGCCGGCGCCTATCACAAACTTAGAAAGGTAGCGCGCGTCGCGCTTCACCTCGGCCGGCAAAGATTGCAGGTAGCTGGGAAGGTTGTTTGCAATGATCGACCGTTCGGACGGTTCGGCCATAATGTTTTCGTGAGGAAGGCCCACGTCGCGCAAGAAATCCACCAGGCGCTGAGCCTGCGGATCGATAAGGCTGTTTAAGCCTTGGGTAGTTATAACGGTGCTCATCGATTCAGTCCAATCCGTAAGTTAAGCGTTCTGAAATATAGGCATACTCATAACGCTTTGCAGGCTTAACGTACGATTTTTCCCGTTTGTCCATCCACCCACAAGCATCTGTCGGAACCCGGGCATTTCGTGTTCGAGGAAAAGCCAAGAGCGTCCTGTGAATTCACGAGAGATAGTGGTTTGGTTCGCAACCGATAAGCAGCTATCGATGCCGAAAAAACTTAAGTGAAGGGTGTGGGTCACCAGATTCTATGGATACGAGGGCGCCCGGGAACGCCTTGAGATTTGTGTAAACTTTTAGCGGTATTTCGAGTATTTATTTCCATTTTCAGAAACCTACGCTCTCCAAGGCTGCTGCCGTCCCCGTTCAATCATCTTTGTTTACATAATTGGTCAGCATAACGGCAGTACCAGGGAGCGGTGTTCGCGCCCACAGCCATCACCTCAAAAAAAGGATTTAACATGCAGGTCCCACAAGGTTTAACTCTTAGCGAAAAAGATTCGTTTGCGGAGCAGGAATTTGATGCTTTTAACTCGGAGCAGCAGGAAGGGGCTTTGCATGCATCGAACCATTCAGCCAAAGCATCGGGCGTTTTCATCATCGCTGTTTGGCTTGTAGGTCTTTTATTCTGCGCATTGGTTTTCAGTGGGCTCGGTTTTCTCTTGGTGGCGTTTGATGCCACCTTCATAGGCAGTGCGTATCAACTGCCTGAATCGAGCATCCCCCGCGCAATTGTTTTCTCGGTTATAGGTCTTGGCCATGCGTTGCCGTGCGGCGCTGCTATTTGGATGGGTTACTTGATGTCCTGCGGTTTTATCCAACCTCACAAGCGCAGCGCTGAATTTTGATCTGTGCTGATCGCTTGTTGCGCGGTGAAGTGCTGTGTAATCGGCAAGCCAATCAATGCAGTCTGTTTCTGTAGGCACAGCACCTTTAGATCCATGCTCGATGACGGCCTCTCCGTCTCTTACACGCCATCGAGCATTGAAGGCCAGCAAATACCCCTCCTGCTTGTTTTGGTGCTCGCCACCAGTCATAGGCGACCAAGCTATGAGTACAATATTATTCATTTCCAAGAATGGTTTGGATGAGTTGCGTATCGAGGTCTCGCATCGCCTCGACATGCCCTTCTCGCTTGAATGTAACCTTGATCGTCGAGGTAGCTCGGTGTATCTGGAGCTGCCCAGGCGATACCAAACAGTTCGTGGCGCGAAGTCAGCGGCTGCAAGAATTGTCGGCAGCGGGCTTGAATGGAAACCACCCGATCCACTGGTCCATCCCTCCACTGTAAATCCTGATCTGGAAATGGCCGCGCAGCGTGACGCCAGCTGGTTGAATTACCCGGATACACGCACGCCGAAGCGCTACCACATCGTCATTAATTCAAAACCAGCGTGCGGCGCACAAATGCTCATGCAAGATCCAGAGCTTGCCGATACGGTCCCAGCTTCTAGTCGATGTCAACGTCCAGGCTGCAAAAGTCGTTGGCCATAGCCCCACCAATCTGCTCCGCAGAAATATGCGCCACTGTGCAGACTGATGTACGTCAGCCGCCAAACTGCAAACCTTCTACGCCACCCGTTAATCCTCACCAAAAAATATAGCGAGCAGCATCAAAATTTTGGTCATTGTTATGGCTCTTTGAAGGCATTGTTGTGCCACTAAAATTCATGAGCACTGCATGTCATGGTCCGGAGGATCATTTGATGGCAATGGCAGTCAGCGGAGGGCCGCAGGCATACAGTGACGATTCATGCAGGTGCCGACGTGAGCGCGAGGTATTCCCGTTTGATTTTGAAAATTAAAACTGTCGCGACCTACACCGCTCTTCAGTTCCGTCCAAGCGCCTACGCACCCAACGCTCATGCGCTGCGAAAACAACTCACCATTTGTAAGAGGGATATTCAGACCAGCTTTCGAACGGCTCAAAAACCATCGATTTGAGAGGGTTGTCGAATGCAGCGATGGCGAGAAGCGTATCCAAAATTGCGCCCAATTCGTTTTTCCTTTTGGCTGGTGTCAGCGTTAGAAAGTAACTTGTCCTGCTATGGATTTTTTCGTTGGCGCTTTCCCCGCCTTCTTGGGCAACCATGAGCGCAGTTTTGTATAAATTTTCGCTCGCCCCAGGCAGCAGGGCCTCAAGGCCATCCAACAAGGCATGCTCCAACTGGTACATAATCGCTTGGTCATTTCTCGTCACGGTAGGCATGAAGGCCAAACCTGCTCTCAATAAGCCCATCTGGATCAGCATGTTTGGCCAAATACAGTCAAACCCATAAATCGGTGCCGGGTCGTCCCCGAACAAATCCTTCGTACCTTTGTGCCTCATGCCATCGCAGGCGTGACGCACCTCATCGGCTAGCCCTAATAGTAGTGGGTCTTCTATTTCGATAAGGGTGCTTTCTTCGATGACACGGTGGATGAAAGTCCAGAGCGCTTTGAGTTCGTAAATATCGCCCCAGAGCACAAGTCCGGCGTTACTTTTTCGTATGGCGTGGTGCATCTGGATCACCCTGTTATGAATGGAATTGCTACAGGATAGGCGAGCTGAGGCAGCCGGTCACGACAGCTTTTAATCCCCTACGACAGCTTTCATTCTCTAAAATCTGCCGGTCCATTTGAAGTGGCTCTTTTGCTTGTGTGTATATCCTTAGAGGTATACACTATTTTCACTGAAGCGAATCAATGATGATGCGTGATAGTTGGACACTGAAGCCTAAGAAAGCCGTAACGTTGCGCTCGGTAGAGCGCTATTCGCAACTGAATTCACGCACGCCACTTGTCACTTAGCCCCGGAATTCCGGGACCTGTCGAGAGACGATTCGAAGAGTCGGCTGCCAACATTCAACTATTCAATGGGGATGCATCATGCGCTGCAAAGATCAGGAATTCACTATCGGCAAGGGTCAGGAAATGGTGGACGGAAAGTCCCATTATGGATTAGCCCCTACAAAACCGGACACCAACTCCCCGTTAAATTGATGCCACTGCCAAGCGCCTGAACTCCCTCGGTGAGCGATAGTTCAAAGCGCTGTGCGGATGCTGCTCGTTGTAATGCTCAAAGGCAATTGCCAGGTTACGCAGCGCCGTTTCTCGATCCGGCTTGGGCATGTGCGCCACATAATCCCGCTTGATCGTCTTCACGAAGCTCTCGGCCATGCCGTTGCTCTGCGGGCTGCGCACAGGTGTGGTCACCGGTTGCAAACCGATCTGCCGAGCAAACAGGCGTGTCTGTTCGGCGGTGTACGCCGAGCCGTTATCGCTTAGCCATTGCACCGGCGTGGCGGGCAGTTGATCGCCAAAGCGCTTCTCCACGCTTTCCAGCATCAAGTCGCGGATATCATCGCCGCTGTACCCCGTTGGACTTGCAACCCAGCCGATGGCCTCACGATCACAGCAGTCCAGGGCGAAGGTCACGCTCAGTTTGGCACCGTCCTCGCAGCGGAACTCAAAACCATCCGAGCACCAACGCGTATCACTGGTTTTCACCGCAATACGACCTTCGTGCCGCCGCGGCACGCCGGGTTGTTTGAGTCGACGCTCCAGCAGCAAGTTGTGATCACGCATGACCCGGTAAACCCGCTTCACATTGATTGCCGGTAGCGACTGGGTTTCACGGGCTCGACGCAGCAATCCCCAGACCCGACGGTAGCCATAGCTGGGCAGCTCGCTGACCTGTTGCTGGATCTCAACCACCAACTCAGCGTCGTCCACAGGTCTGCTTCGCCGTACTTTGGGCGATACCGATTGTTTGATTCGAACCGTTAATTGCGAGCGCGCCACACCGAGACATTTGCTGACCAGCTTCACTGGTCGTCCCCCGGCAACAAGGGTGAGTGCGCAATCCATTTTCGCGACCGGGCGATCTCCACGGCCTCTTTGAGGATTTCTGCTTCCATCGTTTTCTTGCCCAGCATCCGTTGCAGTTCACGGATCTGCTTGAGCGCATCGCTCAGCTCGGAGGCCGGCACCACGGCTTCGCCAGCACTGACCGCCGACAGGCTGCCGTCCTGGTACAGCTTGCGCCACAGGAACAGCTGGTTGGCATTGATGCCGTTGCGCCGAGCCACCACCGAAACGCTTTGTCCGGGCTCAAGGCTCTCGCGAACCATGGCCAGTTTTTGCTCCGGGCTCCATCGGCGCCGCCGCTCCTGGCCCAAAAGCTCCCCACTCTTATCGTTGCTATTAGTCATAAACATAACCGTTTGCCTATCCCTTATCGTAAGGGGGAAACGGTGTCCTGTCTTTCATGGGGCTCGTTCACATTACCCGGACCTCGTTCGGTTGGTTATCCCAAAGGATCAAGCGCTTGCACTGGCTCAAAAAATCCTGCGAGAGCTTGAGCACGTTCGGCCCGATCAAACGCACTTGAACGAAATACCTCTCTTCGGCCAGCTTGAAGATGTCGACGACGACCAATAAGGAAAATTGTCCATGAAGCTCATCACGGTGGTGCGATTCCCGAATGGCTCTTGGTCTATGGGGGGGCCGGTGTCCGATCCAGACTATATGCAGTGCGAGGTTTATGTCGTTCCCTTCGATAGCGATAAGGAAGCCAAGAAGCTCGCCCAAGCAGTAAGACGTCGTCTGGTTGCTAAAGCCCTGGACCTGCCCACGCAAGAATCTCCGTATCGGCACCCGAGAACAGCCGCGTAGCTTAATACCGCTGTCACGTGCGACGACGTAGCCCGCGATCCAGCAAGATCTGACGCATAGAAGTTCATCCATTTTCGCGGCGGCGAAGACAACAAGTCATCTTGATGTCCAACAAAATGAAATGCCAAAGCCCAGCTATAGCTGGGCTTTGGCAGTAGAAGAGGCGTGGTTTTGCGCTCGGGATTAGGAGATGAAATTGAACATTCTTAAAGTTGCCGCCATTACGACCTTGCTGATTTCTACCTCTGTTGGAGCGGTCGGTAAACAGGCTCCGACCCCTACCTTTGATCTAACACAAGCTTGCCCTATCTATCTGAGCGGATCGTTGAGCACAGAAGCAGAGGACAAACTTAGGCAAATGGGCATTGACCTCCCCGTCGCATGCAAAGGACTCAGCTCAGACCGCAGTAAAGATTGGGTGTTGATCCTCACCCCGACGAATCAGTCCGCCACGTATGTGCCTGGCTTTAATTCAGAAGTGGCTTGCACTCAAGCAGTAAATATCTGGCAGGGCCGAGATCGCAATGCGGGTGATCAACCAGGGCATGCCGTTTGCGTTGCGCGATAGGAATTTCTCAATAGGGACGCTAAAGCTCCGGCCCGAATACAGGCCGAGGCCGTAGAAAGATGCCCTTTTGGCGTCTACCAAATCTAAGGACTGACACATGCCACTACCGAAACCAAAAAACATGACCCTTCGCCAACGGGAAGTTGCCGCCAAGGTTCAGTGCTACGACTGGAACTCCGAGCACCAGGAAGGTGTAAACGTGACCTACGAAGAGCGCCTTGGCTCGGGTGAGACGATCCAGACCAAGACCTGCGGCAAAGCATTCGTCATGTGCTGCGAGCCGGTCATCATGGTGGAGGATGTTTCAGGTGCTGTTTCTTTGGAACACTGCACCGTCGTAGCTGAACACGCGGCTGCGTAAGAAGGAAATTCAAATGAGCATAGTTTGGCAAGCTGATATTTTTTGCGACGGGACTGACGGTGGGGGCTGCGCCAAAACAGATTTCATCGAACAGGGTGAGACCTACTGGCATAGCACCAAAGGCTGCGCCACAGGTGCATGGGAAGTGGCGAAAGCTAATGGCTGGGTAATGCGCCGATTGAAAGGTCGGAATATCCACGTATGCCCTCACTGCCAAAACAGGTAGGAGTGATAAAGCATGAGCATCAGGGCATCGACAATCACAGTTTGCAAGGCATGCGAAAGCACTGACCTGACTTGGCAAACCTCTATCGTCAACCTGTCGAGCGTCCAGCAAGGGCGCCTCAACACTCAAGACGTACAGTGTGTTTTCTTCCTCGGCTGCAACCACTGTTCCGAGACGCTAGCAAAAGTCAGCGCTGACAGCGTGGCAAGCCTCTTGAACAAGTCAATAACTGCCAATGTAGACCAGAATGATTCAAGCTCCGTGTCTGCCAAACTGGACTCTGCTTTGGCAGTGCTTCGGAAGGTCGATATGACCCCACTTGATAGATGGTACAGGGAAGGGCTTAACGTCGAAGTTGCGCAGATCCTTCGCGACAATGAACCAGCAGCCAATTGAGGGAAGACGCGAGCCGATGGGTTGAGTAGCGACATGCTGCTCTCCCTCATACAAAAGGATTCAACCAATGAAATTCGTTTATGCAGCAGCGCTTTCGATCATCGCAGGTACTACCCAGGCGGCGGAAGCCGTGCCAAGCCTAAATGTGCCAACCGGCGCGGTCATTGACTGCTTGCCAGTCCCAAACATTGAAACCGGGGCTGCGTTCGACAACTCGTTGAGGATCAGTAGCAGATGAATCAGCTTGAGAAAACAATTATTGAATCGGCTCAGACTCAGCTCGTTGAGCTGCGCCGCGAGTTGAGCCAACCAGATGGCCAAGGGCGCAACGACGGTGCGTCATCAGCCTACTGGATGCTCAACGGTCTGGTGATGCTTGGCCATCTGCGTGATAACGGTATGAGCGATGATGGGGCAGCAACTCTGCTCGCTATCGAGCGCGAGTCTGCTCACCTAATGGCAAATTCTCAGGCCGACCAAGACTTGCCCCATGGATTTAGCACGCTCTGCGATCAAACGGATGAACAAGCTGACCACGCTTACAACATGGGTGTTGCAGCAGGGTTCATTAAAGTACGTGATCCATCCGGGCCGCTAGACGAGCGGATTTTTGACCTCACTGGCAACCCTCCCGCAAAGAACTGAGCTATTCAAGGACAGTCACATAGGCAGGCCCCATTGCGCCGCTCACTATGAATCATAGGAAAGGGTGTTGCCGCTGACCGAAAACTGACCCAGTAGAGGCTGTTCTGCCGACTGAAAACTGACCCAGGTGTTCAACTGCTTCTGCTCAATTTTTGAGCAGGAGAACACAGGGTGATCAGTATGGAAATGATGGGCAAAATTCGCCGGATGTATTTCCGCGACAAGCTGTCGCTGCATGAGATAGCCAAGCGCACCGGGTTGGCGCGCAACACGATTCGCAAGTGGGTCAGAGCACCTGAGGCCAAGCCGCCGGTCTACCAACGCCGCGCGATCTTCAACAAACTCAGCCCTTTTCACGCCACGCTGGAGCAGGCGCTAAAAGCCGATTCGCTGCGGCCCAAGCAACAGCGGCGCAGTGCCAAGGCGCTGTTGGCGCAAATCAAAGCCGAAGGTTATGACGGTGGCTACAGCCAGCTCACCGCGTTTATCCGTGCCTGGCGAGGGGGACAGGGCAAGGCGTCGCAGGCCTTTGTGCCGCTGACCTTTGCTCTTGGCGAGGCGTTTCAGTTTGACTGGAGCGAGGAAGGCTTGCTGGTCGGCGGCATTTACCGGCGTATGCAGGTGGCACATCTGAAGCTGTGTGCCAGCCGTGCGTTCTGGCTTGTGGCGTATCCGAGCCAGGGCCATGAGATGTTATTTGACGCCCATACACGCTCGTTCGGCTCCTTGGGCGGCGTGCCGCGCCGGGGCATCTACGACAACATGAAGACCGCCGTCGACAAGGTCAATAAGGGCAAAGGCCGGGCGGTGAATGCGCGCTTTGCGGTGATGTGCGCGCATTACCTGTTCGATCCGGACTTCTGCAACGTCGCCGCTGGTTGGGAAAAGGGCATCGTTGAAAAGAACGTGCAAGACAGCCGCAGGCGTATCTGGCTAGACGCCCAGGACTGCCAGTTTCACTCCTTCGAGGAACTCAATGCCTGGCTGGGCCAGCGCTGCCGCGCGCTTTGGAACGAGCTGACGCACCCTCAATACAGCGGGCTGAGTGTGGCCGAAGTGCTGGAGTTGGAGCGCGCTGAACTGATGCCTGTGCCAGCGCCATTCGACGGTTACGTCGAGCGGCCTGCGCGGGTCTCCAGCACCTGCCTGGTCAGCGTCGGGCGCAACCGCTACTCGGTGCCGTGTGAGTATGCGGGTAAGTGGGTCAGCAGCCGTTTGTATCCGACGCGAATCGAGGTGGTGGCTGACGACGCGCTGATCGCCAGCCATGTCCGCTTGCTGGATCGCGACCAGGTCAGCTATGACTGGCAGCACTACCTCCCGCTGATCGAACGCAAGCCCGGTGCGCTGCGCAACGGCGCGCCCTTTGCTGATCTGCCGGCGCCGCTGCGTCAGCTTAAGCACGGTCTGGGGCGTCATGCCGGCGGTGACCGGATCATGGCGCAAGTTCTGGCTGCCGTACCGGTCGCCGGGCTCGATGCGGTGCTGGTGGCTGTTGAGCTGGTACTGGAAAGCGGCAGCCTGAGCGCCGAACACATCCTCAATGTCGTGGCGCGCCTGGCCGCGACCGAACCACCACCCAGCGTCGAAACCCACTTGTCGCTCAAGGAAGCCCCCGTCGCTAACACGGCGCGCTACGACCGCCTGCGTGGCCAGACCGAGGAGATCGGTC
>NZ_JAYMYG010000003.1:0-65723 GCF_035830915.1 Pseudomonas sp. DSV-1
ATGCGTGATTTGATGGCGGAACTCAAGGAGCTGCGCCTGCACGGCATGGCCACGGCCTGGGCGGAGTTGACTGCGCAGGGTGAGTCGAACACAGCCTCGTCCAAGTGGCTGCTCGAACACCTGCTGGAACAAGAGCACACAGATCGCGCCATGCGCTCGGTGAGCCACCAGATGAACATGGCCAAGCTGCCGATGCACCGCGACCTGGCCGGCTTCGACTTCAGCGCCTCCAGCGCAGACGCTCGTTTGATCAGCGAACTGGCCAGTCTGGCCTTTACCGACACCGCGCAGAACGTGGTGCTGATCGGTGGGCCTGGCACCGGTAAAACCCACCTGGCCACTGCGCTGGCCGTGTCCGGCATCACCCGGCACGGCAAGCGCGTGCGCTTCTACTCCACGGTCGATCTGGTCAATCTGCTGGAGCGCGAAAAGCACGACGGCAAAGCCGGGCGGATCGCCCAAGCTCTGCTGCGCATGGATCTGGTCATCCTCGACGAACTGGGTTATCTGCCCTTCAGCCAGGCCGGCGGTGCGTTGCTGTTTCACCTGCTATCCAAGCTGTACGAACACACCAGCGTGGTGATCACCACCAACCTGAGCTTCGCCGAATGGTCGAGCGTGTTCGGCGACGCCAAGATGACCACCGCCCTGCTGGATCGGCTGACCCACCACTGCCACATCGTCGAAACCGGTAACGAGTCCTATCGCCTGCAACACAGTAGCTTGGCGGCCCAGGCCAAGATCAAATCACGGGAGCGAAAGCGTAAGGGCGGCCAGGAACCGGAGGACGATGAGCCGTTCTGATTTCATGGCGACGACGGCCTGCTACATGGCTGCGTGTGGCAGGTCTTAAACAACTGAACTGGGCTAGCGAAGGAGTGGGGGCAACAGCAGCTGCGCTGGTAGACTTATCCACAGTTGCTGGTAACAAAATCAGCAATCCGCCCTGGGTCAAATTTCAATCGGCAGGGTGGGTCAATTTTCCATCAGCGCCAACACACTAAGCAACCATCAGAAAATTTTGACTGTACGCCAAAAAATTCGCATCTACCAGCATCTAAACAGGCGTTGTTGATTATCATAAAACACTGACACTGTATTATATAATCGTGCTTTTGTGTTATTTTTTTAATATTTACTGATTACGTACTTGCTTAACCACTCAGTTGCGCTAGAACTAATAGACGCGAAATTTAAATCTCTAATTTTCCAACACTTAGTAAAACCTCGTTTGCCATCCCACTACCATTGTAGGAGCAAATCAGGAGACATAAAAAATTAGCGGTAGCGTGCCTGGCCCTCTAGATAAGTATTGGAGACTGTAATGAAGTTTGAAAAGTCACAGACAGCAATCGACCACCTGACTCCCGAGCAACACCGAATTACCCAGGAGGCGGGCACCGAAAGGCCCTTCACGGGCGAGTACAACGACAACAAGGAGCCTGGCATCTACGTCGACATAGTGTCGGGAGAGCCACTGTTCGCTTCGACGGACAAGTTCGATTCGGGTACTGGCTGGCCCAGCTTCACCAAGCCGATCGTTTCGGCAAACGTGAACGAGGTGCGGGACAGCGCACACGGCATGGTCCGGACGGAGGTCAGGTCAGTACACGCAGACAGTCATCTCGGCCATGTGTTCCCCGATGGTCCTTCCGACCGCGGCGGTCTGCGGTACTGCATCAACTCAGCGTCCCTTCGCTTCATCCCGCGCGACGAGATGGAGTCCGAGGGATACGGTGAATATCTCGATCAAGTAGAGGAGGCTTAACATGCATCAGCGCGCTGTTCTCGCAGGAGGATGTTTCTGGGGCATGCAGGATCTGATCCGCAAGCGGCCCGGCATCATCTCGACCCGTGTGGGTTACACGGGCGGCGATATTCCGAACGCCACGTATCGTAATCACGGCACGCATGCCGAGGGGATCGAGATTGTCTTCGACCCGACAGTGACGAGCTACCGGAACATCCTGGAATTCTTCTTCCAGATCCACGATCCGACGACGCTGAACCGCCAGGGCAATGATCGTGGGCTCTCCTACCGGTCGGGCATCTATTATGTCGACGAGGAGCAGAAGCGCGTCGCCGAGGATACGATCGCCGATGTGGATGCCTCGGGGCTGTGGGATGGCAAAGTGGTGACCGAGGTCCAGCCGGTCGGCGAGTTCTGGGAGGCCGAGCCCGATCACCAGGATTATCTGGAGAAGCGCCCGGGCGGCTACACCTGCCACTTCGTCCGTCCCGGCTGGGTGCTTCCGAAGCGCCAAAAGGTTGACGACGTACAGCCAGCGGCCGGGACCGCGGCGGAATAGGCTTCACTGCCGTTGCCACTGCGCCGATCCGGTCCGCAATCTTCGTGACCGCGTCGTTCAGCGACGCGGTCATCGAACCCTACTTCAGAGTGACGGCTCGTTCCAGTCAGTCGCCATCGCAACACCAGGATCGCAGATTTATGCCAGACCTCTCGTCCTTTCCGATCACGCAGCGCTGGCCGGCATCTCATCCCGATCGCCTGCAACTCTACGCAGCCCCTACGCCCAATGGCGTCAAGGTCTCGATCATGCTTGAGGAGACTGGCCTGGCGTACGAGCCCCACCTGATCGACATCTCGAACAACGAGTCGAAGGATCCGGCGTTCGTGTCGCTGAACCCGAACGGACGCATACCGGCGATCATCGATCCGGCTGGCCCTGACGGTAGACCCATCGCCTTATGGGAATCCGGTGCGATCCTCCTCTATCTGGCCGACAAGACGGGTCAGTTCATCTCCACCGAACCAGGCCAGCGTTACGAGACCCTAGCGTGGGTGTTCTTTCAGATGTCGGCCATCGGGCCGATGTTCGGTCAGCTCGGCTTCTTCCTGCGATTTGGCGGCAAGGACTATGAGGACAAGCGGCCGCAACAGCGCTTTATCGACGAATCCACGCGTCTGCTGGGGATTCTGGATCGCCGGCTGGAAGGCCGCGACTGGATCGTCGACGACTATTCGATCGCGGACATCGCGACGCTCGGCTGGGTGAATGCGCTGGTGGAATTCTACGCTGCGGGTGACATCCTTGGCCTCAGCAGCTTTTCGAACGTCCGCGCATGGCTTGGACGCGGGCTGGCTCGACCGGCCGTCCAGCGTGGCCTCCACATTCCCGCGAGGCCAGCATGAGCATCATCGCCGCCTATTATTACAACGAAGGCAAGCGAGTTCGCGAAATCGCGCTCGATGAGCACGTCAAGTTGGGCGAGAGTCGCTCGGGCTTCTGCTGGATCGCGCTTAGCGAACCCACCCCCGAGGAACTACTCGCGATCCAAAGGACATATAATCTTCATCCGTTGGCGATCGACAACGCGATGCACCCGCTGTGCCCGCCCAAGCTCGAGGTCTACAACGATGAGTTGTACGTCGTCGCGCAGACCGCCGAGCTGGTCGGCGACCGGATCAGCTACGGCAAGATGGCGATCTTCACCGGTCACAATCACCTTATCACCGTGCGGCACGGCAATGCCGGAGCGCTGGGCAAACTTCGGGAGCAACTCGAGGCATCGCCGACGCAGTTCGGCAAGGGTGTCGACTATGTGCTGCACGCGATCTTGCATCGCGTGGTCGACCAGTATCTGCCCATCTTCGAAATGATCGAGGACGACGTCCTGGCGATGGAGCGACGGTCGCTGCACGATTTCCTCGGGCCAGAAGAGGTGGCGCGAATCTTCGAACTAAGGTCCGAACTCACGCGGTTCCAGCGCACGCTCGGGGCTATGGCCGAGCTGGTGCGAAAGCTCGTTCGCGGCCACTTTCCCTGCATCAGCGCCGAAATGACACCATATTTCCACGACGTCGCGGACCATGTCCACCGCGTGCAGTCCATGGTCGACGGCCTCCTGCTTGTCCTGTCCACGGTCTTTGAGGCCAGCAGCCTTCTTGAAGCGCAAAGGACGGGGGTGATCACCCGCCAGCTGGCGGCTTGGGCGGCAATACTGGCAGTCCCGACGGCGATCGCTGGAATATACGGCATGAACTTTAAGCACATGCCGGAGCTGGACACGGCCTACGGATACTTTGTCGTGCTCGGAGTGATAGCGATATCGTGCGTTTTCCTATTTGTGCGCTTCAAGAAGGCTAAGTGGCTGTGAATACTGCCCATCGTTTTCTTCGCCGTCATCTGACGGTTACAGCGGGCCTTATACGGAAGCTTGTCCAATCCAACTCAAGATGAAGGTGCGTCCATGACATAGCAGCTGACCGACGCTCTACAAGCAGTTCAGTCCTTCATCGCCAAGGGCTAAGACCGCGAATAGCGCGTCAAGGACAGCAATCTCGTCGATCTCGAGCCAGGATCAACCATCGGTCCGTGCGGCATCTGCGTCGACGCGGCGTTTCGCCTCGGAAGCGGTGATGATGGCGATAACGCCTCCACCCTCTACGCGATCACCGATCCGGCGACCGAGCATAAGGGCCTGTTGATCGACGTGTTCGATGAAATCTGCTACCGCGACCCAGTTCAAGAGTCGGGACCTCAATGTAGAAGAAGTTGACTAACGAGCATTCGCGTCATCCGATCAAGCAAGCTGGAGACATTTATGAAAGCCATTGGTTACAAGGTTCCGGGACCCATCGCCGCGGATGCCGCGCTGGTCGACATCAATCTGCCTCGGCCTGTCGCTGCAGGATACGATATCCTGGTTGAGGTGAAGGCCGTCTCGGTCAACCCGGTCGACTACAAGGTCCGCAACAGCACGCCGCCGGCAGATGGCGATTGGAAGGTGCTGGGATGGGATGCCGCCGGGATTGTGCGCGAGGTCGGCCCCGACGTCACGCAGTTCGAGTTAGGCGACGAGGTCTATTATGCCGGATCGATCACACGGCCCGGTACCAATGCGGAGTTCCATCTCGTCGACGCCCGGATTGTCGGTCACAAACCTGCGTCGCTCTCCTGGGCGGAAGCGGCGGCGCTGCCGCTGACGACGTTGACGGCCTGGGAGGCGATGTTCGACCGCCTGGACGTGGCGAAGCCCGTACCCGGTGCGGCGGAGGCGATCCTCATCATCGGTGGCGCGGGCGGGGTTGGGTCGATCGCCGTCCAGATCGCGCGACAGCGCACGGACCTCACCGTCATCGCCACAGCCTCTCGACCGGAAACCCAAGAGTGGGTAAGAGGGCTTGGAGCTCACCACGTCATCGACCATTCTCGTCCGCTCGCGCCACAGATCGCCGAACTCGGCATCGGTGCTCCCGCTTTCGTCTTTTCGACCACACATACCGAGCAACATGTCGCCGACATCGCCGAACTGATCGCCCCACAAGGACGGTTCGGACTGATCGACGATCCCAAGGCATTCGATATCATGGTTTTCAAGCGCAAGGCGGTGTCGATCCACCACGAGCTGATGTTCACGCGGTCGATCTACGGCACGCCCGACATGAATGAGCAGGGCGAGATTCTGGATGCGATGGCAGCGCTGGTTGACGACGGCAAAATCCGCACGACGCTGACCCGGCGACTGTCGCCGATCAATGCCGCCAATCTGAAGACGGTGCATGCACTGATCGAAAGTGGCGCGGCTAAAGGCAAGATCGTCCTCGAAGGCTTCTAACGACCGCGATCGCCAAACATCTTGTCCAACCTCAAAAAGCCGAACGGGTTATGCCCCAGCGATGAGAATCCCATGACCAAATCTATTGCCACCGCCTCGATCAACCGCGAAACCGCAGTCGCCCTCATCGACGCGGCGCTCGCTGCGGCCCGTGCCATCGGCATCCCGGCTGCCGTCGCCGTCGTCGACGCCACCGGTAACCTGCGCGCGTTCGAGCGCACCGACGATGCGCCGTTCCTTACCGTCGATGTTGCCATCGACAAGGCCTGGAGTTCCGCCTCGTTTGGGTTCCCGACCCATGTCTGGAACGACTATGTGACCAACGATCCAAAAGTGGCGCCGCTAGCCTATCGCCCTCGGATGGTCGCTGTCGGCGGCGGTTATCCGATTCTGGAGGATGGGAAGTTGATCGGCGGCATAGGCATCTCCGGAGGCAACTATCAGCAGGATCAGGATGCGTGCGTCGAGGCACTCATGAAAATCGGGTTCCAGTTGCCAGCCTGACGACTGTGAGGCCATCACCGGTGGTAATGGCCAACAGATCCAACCTTTGAGAGGCCTAATGATGGAAGCGTTCGTCGTCTTTACGCGGGAAGAAACCAGCGACCCACATGCACTCGCAACCTATTCTGCAGGCGTCGGACCATCGTTCGATGGTCACGACGTTACCTTTCTCGCCGCTTATGGCGCGATCCAGCATTTGGAGGGGCCGCCCATCGAAGGGGCCGTAATCTTGCGTTTCCCGACGATGCAGGCCGCTCGCGACTGGTATGACAGTCCCGCCTACCAAACCATCGCTGCTCAACGCTTTGCCGGTTCCCGTTACCGCGCCTTTATCATTGAAGGGCGGCGGTGACATACCGACAGAAGCACTTCGGCGCTGACCACGAGGTATCGGCGTGTGAACTCGCATCTTGGGAATCTGTGGGGGGGACCAAGACAGCGGCGCTAGGGGCTCATATCGTCGATCGGATCAGAGAGTTGCTCGGCGAGAATGGGTTATCTATTGCCGAGCTGACGGAGCGGAGCCGCCCTCTCCCAACGGATTGATTCAATCGTTGACGCTCCTCCTATCCGGATCCGGGTTTTCGCACGCTGATCAACAGAGTTACAGCGCGCAACGCCTGTAGTGGGCATCAGGGGATGGGTGGCAATCAGGATGATTGCCCACCTTCCAACGATTAACCTTGCTCAAGTTGCTTCACTAGTCGCTCCGCGTCGAGATGGAAGTCCGAGAAAACAATGCTACCGCCAGCGTCGATAACCGTAAACCACGGAGTTCCTCGTGTGCGGTAGTCTTCCATGAAGGTTGGAAACGGCGAGCCGGTCGGTTGCTCGTCGTGACCGAAAACGATAGGAAGCTCATACTTGAGCTGGTTCACGCGCAACTTCTCGAAGGTATTCTCATGCGTTCCTTCGAAGACGGTCTGGATCACTGCGAACCCCACGTCTTTTGAGCTCAACGCTGCATGCAACTTTTGTAGCGTCGGAAACCCATGCAAATGGCAACCTTGGCACCAATGCTGGAAGGCAAACAAGATTTTCGGGCCGGGCCCGATATCTGACAGTTTGAACGGCGCGATACTTTCCCCATCTTTGCCAATCCATTTTTGCACCCGCAGCTCAGGCGCTTGTCGTTCGATCTCGTTCATCTGATCCTCCAACCCCGATACAGAAGCTTAGTGGATGATCGCGCGTCGCGACGGTGCGCGAACGTCCGACCTTATTTTCCCTATTTCCTGAAGCCAGAATAGATCAGATCGACATTTCGTCCTTAATATACTCAAGCTGCCGGCGAGCGCGAACTGGGCAACCATGCGCTGGTGAGCCTTGAGCTTTGCACGCTGCCCATCCGTTTGAGAGCGAACCTGCAACTTCCGCTCCGCATACCGCAGATCAGCGTACGCAGCCTTGGGGTTATCTACCCTATAGCCATTGGGTATTGGGAATCATGCTGGCCTGACGCTATGTTCGATACGCGATTTTTTACGATGATAGAGCATCTGTATCTGATTTTTAGTCGATTGGCTTATTCGGCGGATGTGCGGGCAAATGCTTTACGCAGAGTACTGAAATGAAGGCCGGCTTCGGTCTGCCGTATCGAGCAAGAGGGGTCACTATGGTCACCAGAGGTTTCACCGGTCGCGGTTCAGGCGACCAGTCCGATCGGATTCCGCCAGGTCAGCATCTGGTGGAGGATTTCCCTGTTCTGTCGGCCGGCCCTACGCCGAGGGTAGAGCCCTCCGACTGGAAATTCACAGTCAAAATTGGTCCGAAGCCCGTCAAAACGTGGAATTGGGGCGAATTCAACACTCTACCAAAGACCCAGGTGACAAAGGATATTCACTGCGTCACCTCTTGGTCCAAACTGGATACCGTTTGGGAGGGTGTACTCATTGAAGACATCCTTGCAGATGCAGAGCTTGATCGGCCTACCGATTTCGTCTTGGCGCACTGCTACGATAATTATTCGACAAACGTCCCTCTGACGGATCTGCTTTCCGGGAAAGCGATGGTCGCCCTCAGTTATGCGGGCAAGCCACTTTCCCGCGATCATGGGGGGCCGGCGCGTCTTCTAGTGCCGCACCTTTACTTCTGGAAATCCGCCAAATGGGTGAATGCGCTGCAATTCACGACGCGTGACGAGGCCGGCTTTTGGGAGCTGCACGGCTATCACATCTACGGCGATCCGTGGCGCGAACAACGATACACCCATGACTGAAAACGAAGCGCAAGTCCGTTCGTGGCAATCATGCGTGATCGACGACATCATCCAGCAAACACCGAGTATCAAGAGCTTCTTCCTTCGGTTGAGCAAGCCGTTCGCGCACACCGCAGGTCAGCACGTCGATATCCGGCTGACCGCGCCCGACGGCTACAGTGCAATGCGCAGCTACTCGATCGCGTCATCGGCAGTTTCGACCCCGATCGTCGAGATAGCTATCGAGCGCATGCCGGATGCCGAAGTTTCGCCGTTTTTTCACGACATCGCGGCGATTGGTGACGAAATCGAAGTTCGCGGTCCGCTCGGTGGCCATTTCCTTTGGCCTGAGCCTGCCATAGATCCGGTTCTGTTGATCGGGGGAGGCTCCGGCCTCGTGCCGTTGATGGCAATGATCCGGCAGCGCCGCGCATTGGCCCAAGCCGTTCCGACAGCGTTGCTCCTGTCCGCACGAACCGCCGAGGACGTTCTCTTCTCAGAAGAACTTCATTGCATCGAAATCAGCGATCCGGCGTTCGTCCTGGCGCTCGCGATTACGCGCGAGAAACCGGTTCGCGCATCGGACTTTGCGCGACGGATCGACGGCATGATGGTCCAAGAAATTCTAACCAGGCTTCAGGGAAAGCCGACGCAAGTGTTCGTCTGCGGGTCTAACGGATTCGTCAACATCGCAACCGATAGCGCGCTGCTGGCGGGCTTGGACGCCTCCATCATCAAGACGGAGCGCTACGGGGGCTAGCGGCGCGAGCTATCTCACGTCGCGCCGATCGTAGACGTGCGCCCTGGGAAGCTTTGGCGATCAACGTGAACCGTTTTGCCGAACACAGTCTTCGTACCCCCCGGCCTCTAGAACGCCTTCGCTCGCGATACCTGGCTCGACATCAAGCTCAATTTGAAAGTTCCTGCACTATCCGTCGTCCTGATATGCTCGACCAGCATGATGGGCGATTCGAGCGGGACCGCTTCCGTCCCAATCGAGGCTCGGTTACCTTAGAGCATCGGCTCGGCGCTACAGGAGGCGCGTGCGGCCTCTGCCTGGCGGTGAAAGCACTTTGGGCCATGTCGCCTGGATAGCGGCCAATCGTCAGCATCTGCTCCGATGTCGGCCAAGGTGCAGTCGCCATCTTTGAACGCCGCGAATTGGAGATCAACGCCATGACAGCGATCCGCGTGCAACTGCCGGAGATGCAATATGACAACTGATGTATTGCTGTACACCACGAATTGGTGCCCGTTCTGCCGCCGAGCGAAGGCGCTCCTCAAGGAAAAGGGCGTGCGATGGAAGGAGCTCGATATTGAGGCGGATCCGGCTCACCGGCAGGCCATGGCGGAAGCGTCGGGGCGAAGCTCCGTGCCGCAGATCTTCATCAATGGCACCCTTATCGGTGGCTCCGATGAGCTATTCGCGCTCGATGTCAGAGGCGAGCTCGACAAACTTCTCGGGCGCAACCCGCCTGCCACCTGAGGAGGTGCGGCTTGGGGCAGCCAGCCCGCGAGCCTTCGCCGGTTGATGAATACAAAAGGAGAGTCCGTTGGTCTCAGCCATCTGGAAAGACACTACTATCGCCACAAGCGACGAAACAGTCATCGTCGAGGGAAATCACTACTTCCCACCGTCAGGAGTCGACCTGAGCCTGCTTGAGATGAGCCCGCACACATCTGTCTGTCCGATCAAAGGCGCCGCGCGCTTCTTTCATGTTCGCGCGGGTGACGCGCTCAACGTGAACGCCGCTTGGACCTATCCCGCCCCCACTCCGGATGCCGAGGGTATCCGGGATTACATCGCTTTCTGGAAAGGCGTGGACGTTGCCTAGCAGACTGGACGGACGACTTCGCTGATAGCCATGCGGGCGCCGACATCTCAATTATCCTGCCCACCCCGGGCCTCGTCGGCTGCAGGAATCTGCCCGGCACCTTAGCGCGACCCGGCACTGGCGGTCTCGCACCCGCCGCGCCTCTGTTCTATCAATAAGGATGGATGACATGGAGCATTCCGAGTTCGATGCCGCTTTCGCGAAGCTTGCGGAGGGATACAGAGAAGGGACTTATGAAGGCCGGCGTTTCAGCTTGATCGTCCGGCGATCTGGGGACGGACGTCGCAACAGTCTGTTCGCCAGGGAGTTGGACGGGACTGACATTGTCAGCTTCAACCTCTTCCGCGTTACATCAGATAGGACATTGTTGAAGCCGTGCGAAATGTCCGCCGAAAAGGTCGTAGCGTTCGTGCTGGAGTTCCGACCGGACACCTGACGGGCAGAAGAAGATCCCGGCCAACCGGCGCGCCTGCGACGGCCGGCTATCTAAGGCTGCGCAAGCCTATAGCCGCAGCTCATTGCACTTCGTCTGGCGAGGAATTCAACATCGATACGTCGCCATCCGCGGGGATATCGGTACAGGCGCCCGTGTAAGCCAGATTGAGAAATCCTAAGCGATGACTAACACCAATGACGCCACCCTTCCGACACATTCTATTCTTGAGGAATGCACAGCGATGGCTGTCGTCAACGCTCTGAAGATTATTCTGAAGAACAGCTACGCGATCTACCTTAAGACAAAAAATGCCACTCGGGCGCATCCCGCCCCTACTTCAGGGACTTTCACTTGCTTCTCGCTCTGTCACTCACAGCATCGGCACGCCCATGACGCATGGTATCCAGGCCTCATAATTTTCCCATATAACCTTCTTGTCTTTTGCGCACCCAGAAAGACTCGAGGCTTTAACTGGACAGATGAGCCCTCGAGGGTAGTGTTCACCTGATTGGCTTTCTCATATCTGATGTTGATTCGCACAGTGTGCCAACCAGGTGATAGTTTCAAAAAACCTGCGCTTCAGAGCGAATTAGACGATCTTCGATAAGAGCGATCCGCCTCAAAATCCAAAACATCTAACATTGTCCTAGAGCCATATTTGTACCTAGTACTATGGCGCTCCCATTAACACATTTGATGATGCACAGAAAACTTAGCTCATGATAGCTTTCAGCTAACAGCTATTCGGAAGCCCGAAAGGATTCAACCGTTTAAGCGTGAACCGTCGATTATAAATACTTTCGTAAGTTAGCTTTAAAGGACGCTTTTAGTCCTTGTAAATACGCATTACGACTCCACAGCTACCAAATCCATACGGCGCCAGCAACCATTAAAACACCCGACACTACTAAAACAATAGTAGAGGCGCGATTGCTGCCTTTCAAAGTATGACCAACACCCACATCCATAACTAGGTGTCGAATTCCGGCTACGAGATGATAAATAAATGAAGAGTATACCAACCAGAAACTAACTTTGCCGAAAGGTGAAGAAAAAATCTCCTTGACTTCATTAAAACCCTTTTCTGACTCCAACGATTTGCTCAGCATATACAGTATCAGTCCCAGAAAAATAAAGAGCATAATTCCTGAAATCCGGTGCAGAATCGATGTAAGCGCCGTGAGAGGAAGCTGAATGGTTCGAATATCAAGATTAACCGGCCGCTTTTTATTCATTTTGACTCCAGTCAACAATTCTAGTGGGGGATTTCAGTTTTCGATCTCATTCATCATAGCAGCTGTAACTAAGGCTGGCGGCGACAATAATGGAGATATTCGGGGCTTACGTTGCATTTTGAGGTCGCAAGTGCATGTGCGTAAATTGAAGCAAATTGCAAGGTTATGCCCAATAGGTAGCTAGCTTATTAATTTAACAAAAGTGACGTGTGTCGTTCTGCAGGGCATGCTGTTCCCCAACCCTGGAAAACCTATCCTCTTTAACACGTCAAAGTCGATTGATAGGCTTGCTGCAACAGCTATCTGCCCGGTTGAAGTCGAAGATCGATGTATCTGTAGGGTTTGGAAATAAATGCGGGCGCCCACCGCACTCACGGCTCAGTTACCATTCTTTGTGCATCGCGGCCGCGCGGCTAGTTGGTAGCTGTTCTAAGCCTAGTCAGTGCCGCCCTTCGCCCCAAGCCCCATAGTCAGATTTGAGAAATGACAGTAGGCGATGCCGCAACGCGCTTCATCGACCTATGTAAAACGACTCCTTTATCGAAATAGTGCACTCATCGCTCTCCACGGCGATCCCTTCATCGCGAATTGCACCGCCCAAGACGATCTGCACTGAAATCAATACTTTCTGATGCCTCTTGATTAGAGATGCCAGCCATAATCATCTCATCGCCAACGCATACGGCGTTCGGCAGCCAACACACTCTCACTCACTACTGGAAGCTCAGACATGAAAACCATAGGCATTGAAAACTCGAAGTCCAGCGTACAGGCCCACTTAACGCTTGGAACCAAAACTATGGGGCTAGGTATCTATGGCGCGTACTTGGCTCTCGCTATTATTTACTTCTGGTTCGGCGGCATGAAATTTACCCACTACGAGGCCGAGGGCCTGGTTCCACTGGTGAGCAACAGCCCGCTTTTGGGATGGGTGTATAGCATTTTTTCGGTCGACATGTTCTCCAGCCTGCTCGGCATACTAGAGATTTCGATCGGCACTCTGATCGCAGGCCGCATGCTGTCGCCCAAACTATCCGTGGTAGGAGGCGCTCTGTCTGCAGGCCTGTTCTTCACAACCCTTAGCTTTATGTTTTCCACTCCGGGCGTCATTGAGCCTAGTTTAGGGTTTCCGGCGATTTCCGTTGCGCCAGGTCAGTTTCTGCTTAAAGACTTAGGGTTGCTTGCTGTTTCGATATTTGTGGCAGGCCATTCGCTGGTTGAACTGGAAAAACGTAAAATTAATGCATAATTTTTTCAATGGCTTAAGGCAGTAATGCCTTAGGCCTTTTTGCCATCATTTTCCCCCGCCAGATCTTTCAACCAGTCACGAGGGCTCAACCCCGTCTTGCGTCTAAATGCGCGAGACAGCGCCGAAGGACTTTCGTAGCCGACTTGAGCTGCAATCAGCGTAATCGAGCGCCCTTCTCGCATCAGCTTCTGAGCCAGGCTAACTCGCCAACTCAACAAATAATCAGCAGGCGTCTGTCCGATGACACTCTTGAAATGCACGGCATACGCAGCGCGTGACATATTTGACTCACTGGCCAGCTCTGCTATTGACCAGGCATGTTCCGGGGAGTTGTGCATCTGTAAAAGCGATCGGGCAAGCCGCATGTCGGCCAGTCCAGCCATCATTCCGGTGCGCAACTGGTGATGATCGAGCAGGTAACGGAGCAACAGAATGATTAGGAGCTCAAATAAGCGCTCAAGCGCGGCTTCCCTTCCACAATGCACATTTGCCGCCTCGGCAAACATCCACTCCAACGTGTCTGCCAGCATGGGCAGATCATCGAGTGCGAGCACCAAACAGTCCGGTAATGAAGCCGACAAAGGATTATCAATTCCGCCCTCAAACTCCATGGAAGCACACAACAACTTTGCGCCATCGGACTCACCCGCAAACAATTGATGCTTGGCGGGGCGTGGCATAAAAATCAAGCTAGGGCGAGTGAGCTGCAAATCCTTGCGATCGGGACCAAGCAACGTCACGCTGCCGGCCTGAAGCAGATGGATATAACCTCGCCGCTCGGCGCCATCGTAAGATGCAGAGCCGCATAGGTCGCCGTCATAGAACAGATTGGCCCGCACGCCGAACCGCGAGAGCAAATTAGACAAACGATCCATTGGCCGATCCTTGACGAGTCAGAACGCACAGACCATACCATCTGCGTTGTCGTTCAGTGCCTGTAGCGAACATGCCGGCGTAAATCAGCCAACGGATAAAGTGATCACTGAGCAGCTCAGCCTCCCTTTCCAGTTCGGCTGTTAAAAAAACAACACCGTTGTTTGAAAGCACCAGCAAATCAAGTGCTCACTCTTCTATTTTACAGTACCTGGCAACAGCACTTTGCGGTGCAGTCGATCAGATATCCGGAAGGTTGATCGTAAGCTTCAGCCTAGCGCTCTTCGAATTTAATGTCGTCGAGCTTCGGCCCAACCATTCCCCCGACCTACTCTTCCCTCCCCTAGAGACCCTAGCAGTCACTTGAATCGCGGCTGTCTGCGATAAGGTGTTGCTGGTAACTATTGCATCAGCGCCTGAAAACTCCACCTCGGCCGGCAGACTTGAGACCTTAAGTCGTATGGTAGCGAGAGGTACCTTGGAGCCCGATAGCGTCTGTACGAAAACGAACACACTGTCATCCAAAGCGACCTTTTCGAAAATTTCCGGGGAAATGTCCACCCGTACCTTGAGCGGTGTTGGTGGCAAGCCAGCAACATGGTTAATCTGTTGCCGCTGACCGAAAACTGACCCAGTAGAGGCTGTTCTGCCGACTGAAAACTGACCCAGGTGTTCAACTGCTTCTGCTCAATTTTTGAGCAGGAGAACACAGGGTGATCAGTATGGAAATGATGGGCAAAATTCGCCGGATGTATTTCCGCGACAAGCTGTCGCTGCATGAGATAGCCAAGCGCACCGGGTTGGCGCGCAACACGATTCGCAAGTGGGTCAGAGCACCTGAGGCCAAGCCGCCGGTCTACCAACGCCGCGCGATCTTCAACAAACTCAGCCCTTTTCACGCCACGCTGGAGCAGGCGCTAAAAGCCGATTCGCTGCGGCCCAAGCAACAGCGGCGCAGTGCCAAGGCGCTGTTGGCGCAAATCAAAGCCGAAGGTTATGACGGTGGCTACAGCCAGCTCACCGCGTTTATCCGTGCCTGGCGAGGGGGACAGGGCAAGGCGTCGCAGGCCTTTGTGCCGCTGACCTTTGCTCTTGGCGAGGCGTTTCAGTTTGACTGGAGCGAGGAAGGCTTGCTGGTCGGCGGCATTTACCGGCGTATGCAGGTGGCACATCTGAAGCTGTGTGCCAGCCGTGCGTTCTGGCTTGTGGCGTATCCGAGCCAGGGCCATGAGATGTTATTTGACGCCCATACACGCTCGTTCGGCTCCTTGGGCGGCGTGCCGCGCCGGGGCATCTACGACAACATGAAGACCGCCGTCGACAAGGTCAATAAGGGCAAAGGCCGGGCGGTGAATGCGCGCTTTGCGGTGATGTGCGCGCATTACCTGTTCGATCCGGACTTCTGCAACGTCGCCGCTGGTTGGGAAAAGGGCATCGTTGAAAAGAACGTGCAAGACAGCCGCAGGCGTATCTGGCTAGACGCCCAGGACTGCCAGTTTCACTCCTTCGAGGAACTCAATGCCTGGCTGGGCCAGCGCTGCCGCGCGCTTTGGAACGAGCTGACGCACCCTCAATACAGCGGGCTGAGTGTGGCCGAAGTGCTGGAGTTGGAGCGCGCTGAACTGATGCCTGTGCCAGCGCCATTCGACGGTTACGTCGAGCGGCCTGCGCGGGTCTCCAGCACCTGCCTGGTCAGCGTCGGGCGCAACCGCTACTCGGTGCCGTGTGAGTATGCGGGTAAGTGGGTCAGCAGCCGTTTGTATCCGACGCGAATCGAGGTGGTGGCTGACGACGCGCTGATCGCCAGCCATGTCCGCTTGCTGGATCGCGACCAGGTCAGCTATGACTGGCAGCACTACCTCCCGCTGATCGAACGCAAGCCCGGTGCGCTGCGCAACGGCGCGCCCTTTGCTGATCTGCCGGCGCCGCTGCGTCAGCTTAAGCACGGTCTGGGGCGTCATGCCGGCGGTGACCGGATCATGGCGCAAGTTCTGGCTGCCGTACCGGTCGCCGGGCTCGATGCGGTGCTGGTGGCTGTTGAGCTGGTACTGGAAAGCGGCAGCCTGAGCGCCGAACACATCCTCAATGTCGTGGCGCGCCTGGCCGCGACCGAACCACCACCCAGCGTCGAAACCCACTTGTCGCTCAAGGAAGCCCCCGTCGCTAACACGGCGCGCTACGACCGCCTGCGTGGCCAGACCGAGGAGATCGGTCATGCGTGATTTGATGGCGGAACTCAAGGAGCTGCGCCTGCACGGCATGGCCACGGCCTGGGCGGAGTTGACTGCGCAGGGTGAGTCGAACACAGCCTCGTCCAAGTGGC
The DNA here is from genome assembly GCF_035830915.1 of Pseudomonas sp. DSV-1. Taxonomy (NCBI): domain Bacteria; kingdom Pseudomonadati; phylum Pseudomonadota; class Gammaproteobacteria; order Pseudomonadales; family Pseudomonadaceae; genus Pseudomonas; species Pseudomonas sp. DSV-1. The sequence continues at coordinate 16,233 of NZ_JAYMYG010000003.1, forward strand.
TGCTCGAACACCTGCTGGAACAAGAGCACACAGATCGCGCCATGCGCTCGGTGAGCCACCAGATGAACATGGCCAAGCTGCCGATGCACCGCGACCTGGCCGGCTTCGACTTCAGCGCCTCCAGCGCAGACGCTCGTTTGATCAGCGAACTGGCCAGTCTGGCCTTTACCGACACCGCGCAGAACGTGGTGCTGATCGGTGGGCCTGGCACCGGTAAAACCCACCTGGCCACTGCGCTGGCCGTGTCCGGCATCACCCGGCACGGCAAGCGCGTGCGCTTCTACTCCACGGTCGATCTGGTCAATCTGCTGGAGCGCGAAAAGCACGACGGCAAAGCCGGGCGGATCGCCCAAGCTCTGCTGCGCATGGATCTGGTCATCCTCGACGAACTGGGTTATCTGCCCTTCAGCCAGGCCGGCGGTGCGTTGCTGTTTCACCTGCTATCCAAGCTGTACGAACACACCAGCGTGGTGATCACCACCAACCTGAGCTTCGCCGAATGGTCGAGCGTGTTCGGCGACGCCAAGATGACCACCGCCCTGCTGGATCGGCTGACCCACCACTGCCACATCGTCGAAACCGGTAACGAGTCCTATCGCCTGCAACACAGTAGCTTGGCGGCCCAGGCCAAGATCAAATCACGGGAGCGAAAGCGTAAGGGCGGCCAGGAACCGGAGGACGATGAGCCGTTCTGATTTCATGGCGACGACGGCCTGCTACATGGCTGCGTGTGGCAGGTCTTAAACAACTGAACTGGGCTAGCGAAGGAGTGGGGGCAACAGCAGCTGCGCTGGTAGACTTATCCACAGTTGCTGGTAACAAAATCAGCAATCCGCCCTGGGTCAAATTTCAATCGGCAGGGTGGGTCAATTTTCCATCAGCGCCAACAATAAGGATCTGATCCATGTCAAGCGATCCAACTGACCGTAATGTGTTGAATTCTCCCGCCGCGTATGAGGCTGTTTTGGGGCTAAGCAGCGGGCATACGGCACGGTGGGGGAACCTGCTGCTCAAGATTATCGAAGGCAGATCCCTGCACCAGGTGATGGAAGTGGCCGGTCGTGCTGAGGGGTATGCCTTGGGCTTACGCGATGCGGGGGTCATCACTGAAATTCAGCGTGATCGAATGGCATGTGTGGCCATGGCCGTGGCCGCTGAAAAAATCCAGAGTTTGCCTAACGATGCGTGAAGGTATCCATGAGGACGCGCTGCGATCTTTGGCCAGCCTGACAGACAAAGCGCTTAGCGTACGAAAATTTCCGTTTTCTCTATTAGCCCCGATACTGGCTTATGTTGGCAAAATCCAAGAGGATGCTGATCGGCTGATGACGAAAGTCTGCCAGGTGCGTGAAGTCATCACAACGGGCGGCACGCAGGAACCTCGACTGGTTATTTAACAGGGCGTTTGATTCATGACTCTACCATTGGTTGATCCGTTCTATCTTCCCTATGAGGCTTGGCAAACCAGGCATGCCACTCTCGAAGAGATGCTCGCAGCGGGCAAGCCCATTATTTACGTCAACGAAACGCTCAAAGCCCGCGTCTCCACCGCCCATGAAGCTGCCATCTATATGGCGGATGAAGGAGCTGACAATGGGCTGGGCAACTTCATCCAAGATGCTTTGGACAACAGCCCGGAGTACAAATCCTGGCGGAAAGCGATGCCATCGGCGACGCCAGCCGAACTTTCACGCTATCAGAAGAGCTACCCGAAGTGTGATTTCGACCAAGTTTCCAAAGAGATCGATGCGGTGGGGGGCGTGCTCAGTGAAGGTCAATGTCTGTTTCACGGCGGGCTATGGAACGGCTGCGACAGCCATGTCACTGATCGACCGTTTTCCACATCCCTCTGCCCCCAAGTTGCCTTGAGAAATGCGGATCATAAGGGCAAAGCGTATGATGCCGGCCGGATTGACCTGCTCGTCCTAAGAGCTACGAACCCAATAACTAAGGCCTTCGTGTTCAAGCGAAAAGGCACGAATCTTGGGCATGAGAGCGAAGTCCTCCTCGCAGCAGGTGCGGAACTGGTGTTGAGATCCGAAACCCTCATTCACGAGGACTACCTGGCTGGTAAATGGGGATACCCCGAAAAGCGGATACCGGTTTACGTCCTGGAGATTGACGTTTCGTAAACGACCGCGAGAACCGGACAGATGCGGTCGTTAGGCCGCTTGCTGCAGTTCAGTTATGCCATGACAGTGTGCTCTCTACCAGGGCAACGACGAATATCGTAATGGATCCTGGCAGAGAGCGTCGCTAGGGCTTACTCAGAAACGGCCCGCGCCTCCAAAACCCTTGGCCTGATACTCCGGCACTTTGCGCTCCAGAGCCTTGTCTTTGACTACCACCACCCCGGCGTAGGCATAGCGAATAGACAAGTCCTTGTCTTTCGCGATCAGGCCGGACTTGGCACCACTCAGAGCAGCCCGGTCGTGCTCAACAAAGTAGGTTTGCTTTCCATCGGTAACAGCTTGTACCACCTTGCCCGAGTTGAACGAAACGATCTTGCCTTCGTAGGTTTTGCCATCCTCAGCCTTCCTCATAGCGGGCATGTCATGCTTCGCATTCATGCCGGACGCCGCTGCATTCTGATCAGGCTTGGCCAACTTCGCGTTTCCAAGCGTGGCGTTGCCCAGCTCCATGGATTGCTTGAATGACTGTTTGAATTCTGCCGATCCTGGTTGATTATCAAACGGTAGGTCTTTGTATAGTTTCCCATCGGTATTGCCGGTGCTGGCATAGATCTGCACCTTTTGGCCAGGTTGCTCAACGAGCATCATCGGCTTCGAGTTCACATCCGCCTTGTGCCAAGCCTCGCCTGCTTTGGCCGCATCGGTAAAGACCTGACGGTCTTTGCCTTCTTGATTGAGCAAATAGGTAACTTCTGGTTTTGCCATGTGTAAACCCTCTCTCAGTATTTTACCTTGAAGGCTTGACCTTGATCCCAGCGGCTTTGCCAATGGTTCAGATAGGTTTCAGCGAGTGCCGGATCATTCCAAACCACCAGGGCGTTTTCGCTGTTGCTCTTGGCTGCTGCGGTGAAGTTGAAACTTCCGGTTTCCACCGCCATTCCATCGACAACCATGAACTTGTCGTGATGAATCGGGTAAGACTTGACCGTACGGGTCGGGATACCCGCCTTGGCTAGAAGCGTCAGGGCATGGCGCCCAGCGGTTGAGCGCGCTTCTTCGAGGTTGCTGCGGTGATCGGCGACCACCGCCACGTCAACACCGCGTTGCTTGGCGGCAACCAGCGCTCGGGTAACGTCTGGACTGGTGAAGACGTACGCAGCAACGCGGATAGAGCTGGTGGCCGCGTCAATGGTGCGCAGGACTAGTTTCTGTGCAGAGCCCTCGGGCGAGAAACCGACATCGATGCGACGGCTTCCGTCGCCCTCGTTGTCAGCAGCCAGGGCCAGCACTTGCTGGCTGACCCCCGCGACCAGTGCCATCGTCAACGCCAGTGGCTTGAAAACTCTAGAAACCATGTTCTACAGGCCCCCAAATATCGTTGGCCTTTTTAGTCAAACCCTCATCGTCCTTGCAGGACTCAACAGCCTCCCCACGTGCGGCTTTCGTGCGCGCAGGACTGAAATGTCCGTGCTTGTAACGCTTGATACTGAAATATTTCTGGATGTACTTGTCGCAGTCACCATCGCGGGTCATGCCAAGTAGACAAAGCACAGCACCGCAAGCGTCGGGGTTACTGTCATGGCCATAGGGCGGCTGGACCGGGTCATCAGCAGCGGCTGTACCTGACAGCAATAACGCTCCCAGCAAAAAAACGGATGGAAGTTTTTGCATAAATCCCCCTTTTCTCGCGTGCGAGAAATTCAATTGATGATCTGTACGAAAGATGGCTCGACTTGCGCTTGCCCTTGGCCGGATGCAGGCGCAACGGCTTGTTTTGGATCAGCGAAGCGTTGGAACTGTTCAACCGGCGCGGCATCGCCAGTGTCCAGCGCAACTTGAATCCTTGGCTGCTCAGGGCTCGCCGGTTGCATCGCAGCCTGTTGAGCGGGTTGCGGTGCCTGGCCGTTTTCGTCGGTCACAATCACCCATGGGTCACTATGTTTTGCCGAAGCCGTACGAGCGCGCACAGGCGCTTTCCGTGCCCCTAGTGATGCAACCGCTACGGGTATCGCCTCATCGCCTGCAGTGGCCGCCACAGCAGGCACAATCGGATCAGCACTCGAAGGATTCAGGGCACCGACCACGACTTTCTGCACATAGGACAGATCACCCTCTTTGTCCGGGCGATAACCACGTACAGGGCTCCCGCTGTAGTACATCGACAGCGAGTCGCGCAGGGCTTCTTGAGGGTTCGGATTCGCGGTCAGGGCCTTGGTGTAGTTCTTGACCATCAGCTCGCTAATCGCCTGCAGGTTGCGGCATGGTTCGAATGCCTGGGCATAGCTCAGGCCAAGAGCGCGCATGTTCGTCACCAGGAGCTGGCCAATACCGACCGAGAAACGGAAGCCTTCGCGCTCCAACCGTTCGGCGGTGGCCACCGCTTCACGCAACGACTGGGGCTGACGCTCCAATCGGCCATCGACAACCCCAATCGCGTAGGGGTTGTAGGTCGATTCATTGCCGATCAATGACTTTAGGGTCTGCGGATGCACGGCAGGCGCGCACTTGGCTGCCAGCTCAGAGAACGGCACCGGGGCTTGTTCATCGGCCCAGGCCTGGCCGAGGGTGCAGGCCAGTGCCAACAGCGTTACCGCGAACTTAGGCAGCTTTTGCATATTGAACCTCCGAGATGTAGCGACGGCCATCAAAGCCGTACTCCCACTGAATGACGACATCGATCAGTTGCCGCGAGTATTCGATCAGTTGCGACTTGTTCATTTCGGCGCCGCCACGGGCAGCCATGGACGCCAAGCGGTCGAACATCATTTCCGGCGAGTCCGAGTGAATCGAGGAAAGCGAACCGCTATGACCGGTGTTCAGCAGCTCCAAAAACGGGAAGGCTTCGCCGCCGCGGATCTCGCCCATGATTGCCCGGTCGGGGGTCAGTCGAAGAATCGACTCAAGCAGGTCAAACGGTGTGACCTTGGCGCGACCTTGACCGCCGCGTGAATAGATCAGGTGAACCACGTTCTTGTTGGGTGTGCGGATCTCGCGGGTGTCTTCAATGGTGACGAGACGTTCATGCGGATCAATGTGCTCCAGCATCCCGTTGAGCCAGGTGGTTTTACCCGCGTTGGTTCCGGCTGAAATCATGATGTTCTTGCGGGCTTTCATGATCCCGATGAAGAACTCTTTCCAGCGCTTAGCGCGATACAGCGCTATCAGGTGATCGTCGGAATAATCGCTGTGCAACCGAGGCTCGTTGATATGCTCGAAAGCCCCGGTGTCCTGGTATTCGTCCAGGGTGATTTGCTTGATACCGGGCTTACGGATACAGACGATGCCGCCAATGTGCTGCTCGACCGCAGGCGCCAAGACAACCTGCACGCGGTAATCGCCGCGCTGGTTGTCTGGCACACCCTCGGCGAGATTGATCGGAATACGGCCCGACAGAATCGGCGTATACGAGTCAACCTGTTGCCCGGTATGAGCGGCAATCACCTCACCGAGCGAGGTAATCAATCCAGTTGTTACCCCCTCGATCTGCACCGGCCTCATGAACCGACTGCCGCGATACCCGGCCCAGACGTTGTCGGGGCCATTGATCGCAATTTCGGTCACTTCTGGATCGTCTAGAAGCGTGACCAGGTTTTTCAGTTTGGCGCGGAACGATGCAATCTCAGACATACCGCTTCCTCACTGGATGAAGGTGACGCCGCCACTTTTGGCGTGCTCGATCTCGGCCTCAAACTGCGAGGTGAAATCCAAATCGCGCTGCAGGTAGATCACCACACGCGAGCCATGGGGCACGGTCAAAGTCGGTTGGATACTGGCGTAACGACCCAGGATCGTTTGGGCCGACTCAGAAGCGGCTTCCTGTACTTCCGTGCGATAGCGTGACGCCGAGTTTTCTTGATCGCCGGACGACACGCCGGTATTCGAGGCACCGGCGCCGATGATCGAAACCGCTGCAGCAACACCGAAGATTTGCCCCCAATGGTTATCGACTACGCCACCTTGGCCAGCGGTGCCCAACTGGTCAGAGCCCGCGCTATTGATCGCGATCTCCATTGCTGGACGTCCCGGCAGGTTCGGCGTACGCAACCAATTCCAGATGGTGAACAAGCGTTCTTGACCAGGGCGAAGACTGGCGTTGTAGCTGCCGCAAACCGTCGAGCCCCACGGAATCAGAACCCGGCGACCGACCGCCGCGTAAACGTCCTGCTGAATGTCTACGCAGATCTGCCCCGGCAACTGGCTTTGGGCGCGGGGCTGCAACACAGCCTCGATAACAGCGCCCTGCAGAACCTTGTATTCCAGGTTTTCCATCTTGCGCACCTTGGATACCGCAACCCCATCGGTGAACGTCGAGGATGCATAAGCGCTATTGGCATTTGACGGGACAGGAGCGTTTCTATCGCTCCCCCCGCCCAAGGATCCAGACCCACCCTTCTGGCCCTCCGCTTCATCCGTGAAGCCCTCGTCTTTCGCAGTGGCGATGATGGCCGAGCGTTGACGTGCGGCCTGCATCTTCTGTTCTTCAAGCTCACGCTGCAGCTCAATGGCCTGGCGACGCTTCTCGGCTTCGCTCATACCGGTTTGATTTTCACGGTCTACCACCGTGCGCGGCGTGTCAGCGGGTGCAGTGCTGCCGTCATTGCTGACAGGAGCGACCTGCGCCGCTTGGCGCTTGGGGGTTGGATCCTGCACTCGGCGCGGCTGTGCGGCGGTGATCGCGTCATTACCAACGCTGTTCCCGGCTACAGGTTCATCACTGTGTTTTAACCAGTAGACAAACCCACAAAGCGCAACCGCCGTGAGCGCCATAGCGACACCGGCAGCCTTGTTTGAGCCGGGCTTCGCTTTGAGCATCGAGTTCGACTGTGATTCGTTCCACTCACGAAGTTCGTCCTCGCGGGTTTTCTCCGGAACGGGTTTGTTGTCGTCATTTTTCATGCTTACGCCCCCCCGCCATCACGAGCGCCCCGAGTAACGGTGTGCTTGTATGGGTTGGCTAGGTTCTCCACGCAGACATGGGCGTTGCCGTCACGCAGGACAAACATACTGTCCAGGCGCTCTATGACCACGTAATCACCCTCACGGCGTTTGTTGACCATGGCCTCAGTGCCATCGGGCAACACGCGGTAGAACTGCGGCATGTCAGCCCCTTTCTTGAGCAGGAACTTGGTGAACTGGCCATCATCCATGACCGACTGCAAGCCAATGGCGTCCTTGTCACCTGCATAGCCGTAGTTGATGTTCGGGGAGCTTGGCGTGCCGGTGCTGACCACAGGCGGGGGCTCATTGCTCTTGACCTCAGTGAAAGAGGACACGCGGCTGCTTGGGTAAATGAAGCGAATCAGGTACGACTGGCCGGTGTTTTTCTTGGAGCTACCCAGCTGGAAATAGTAAGTACGCTTGCTGGTGATCACGGTCAGGTTGGTGTCCGCGTTTTCCTCGACCGGCTTGAGGAACAGACGATTGCGGAACGGGATGGTTTGCCAGGCGATGGTGTCGCCCAAGGCAACAACTTTCACCATTTCATCCGCTTCAAATTCGAGGGATGTTTGATAGTTATAAGTGCCCACCAGTTCGTAGACTTGGTTCGGGTCATAAGCAACTTGTTTAACCCGGTTATCGGTCAAGAGCGGGGTTGGCAACTTAGCGGCGTGTGCAAAACCACCAAAAAAACACAAACTCAGGGCGATAGCGGTCGGCAAAATGCAATGTTGCTTCATGGTTTAGTTTCCTTGAATTGAGTGAATTACCGGCGGCTCAGTTCTTCACTTTTTCGATAAACAGTAATCACAGTACCGAGCGGGTTAACCCAGCGATCACCGAGCTGACGCGGTACAAGTGTGTTCGCTATTTTCAGGTTCGCTGTGTAGTTTGTTGGTACGGGATCAGCTTTCCCTGCTTGATGAAAGTTTGACGTGAATGAAACTTGATAAATGTCGCCTACTTTGTTGATGCTGTACGCCTCGGCTTCAATCCACTCCTTTTCACCCAGCAATGCGTAGGGGTTTCTTGGGTTATCAGGATTGATTTCCTGCTCGTACTGGCGGGCAACCTCCGGCGTTGTGTACAGGTGGCAGGTGTCAGAAAGTGACTGCCTTCTGCGTGGATCAAAGGTGTTGCACGCATTCACGAAGGCGTACAGGTCTGACTCGATCAAGGCTTGTTCTGCCGAAACATTGTCCTTGTCAATGACGCGCATTTTCAGGACTTCACCGTCTGCGCCGATGGTGGCTACCACGGGAATTACAGTGTGCAGATCCGACAGGACATAGACCGCACAAGCCAACGCAACAATGGAAATCGCCTGAGCACCATTGAGGAACAGGGAGCGATTGCGTTCCTGTTTGACCTTCTGCTGCTCTCGCAATGAATTGCGGCGCACGGCCTCATCATTCTTGAATGTCTTGTCCATTACATTTTCACTCCCAAAGTTCTAACAGCCATCATCACCAGCGACGAACCCCCTACAGTTGCACCAGAGGACAACGCAGCGGCCCAACCGCGAACTTGCAACATGCAGATAATCAAGACTCCTTCCACGATCAATAATGTGCCGTACTGTTGAGCCGTCATCAGGGCTGCGTCACTGATAGTCGCGGTTTGCGCAACTTCGTTAATGGCGTCTCCGAAGACGGAGTAACCGAACCGGATAATGGCGATGGACAGAATGTAGATAAGCGAGAAGTTCAACATCTTGCTTAGCCAATTCATTCCCCAACCCCGTGTTTGAGGAAAGAAGAAAAACGCGACCAGGATCGGAAGAATCGACATGCTGATAGCTGCACCAAATTTAGCAATCAGCATGTTCAAGATCGCGACCACGAACAGAATGCAGTTAATAACGAATAAGCCGTAGCCCATCATGATCATTGCAAACTGCCGCCAACTGACGTTCATCAGAACGCTGGCTACTTTCCCGACATTCACATACAAGGCGTCGAGCATCGACGTCGAGTTGATACCCCCGCTCATGATCTTCGCGGCAATGGATTCTGTGAAACCGCCCCATGCCTGGTAGAACACAAGCCCTCCCGTAGACCAATTCAGCGTCAGGAACACCATGGCAGTGAGGAACATCCTTTGCGCCAGATCCCAATACTTGATGGCTTGGCCGTTGTAGATCGTGAACCCGAGCACTGCCCAGTAAGCAACGGCAATCAGGTACACGGCTGGGGAAACCAGTTCCGCCAAGTCAGGAAACACCTGGGCGACGAAGCTGGTAGTCACTTCGTCAGTGGCACCGATTAAGCCCTCAAGGGTCAGCTGCGCCATGGGTTCGATGCTCCGTACACACCCTTGAAGTGGGAGAGCACTTCGGGGTCGCGGAAGTCATTGGCACTCAACTGCACACCGGTTTGTGCCTTGATCTCTCTGGAAGTCTGTTCGATGCAGCCTTGAACCAGCGAACCACCGTACGACGACGACTTCATGTAGATCTCAGCAAAGCAAGTGCCAGGGAACCAGTTGCCAACGTCGCGTTTTGATGCGCTCAACAGAGGGTTTTTCCCGACGCTGATCGGTGCTGTTGGATTGCCTGGTTCAGCAGGTTCCGTCGAGAAGTACGAAGCGGTATTGATGTAAACCACGCTACCGACAACGACCACGGCAACGACTACCGAAAGGACGTGATGCAGTTTGAATTTAAGCATTGCTGCGCTCCTGGTCTGCTGTGACGAACGGGGTGAACTGGCAAGCGCAAGGCGACTTATCAATCTTGCCGGTGTTGGTGACACAGCCCGAGGCCGCACTGACCACTACGGCCAGCAGCACCACTTTCCAGAGCTTGAACACCACCCACAGCGGGAGCCAGATCGGGAGGGTGACGCCTTTGAAGATGAAGACGATTGCTTTCATGCGGTTACTCCTTTTCTCGCACGCGAGAATTACTGATCTTTCCACTTGAAGAATTTTTCGTTGTCCGATGTAGCCTGGTTCTCAGCGTTGTTCAGGTTCGCTTGCAGGTTCATGTTCAACGCTGACAGCTTCGACTGAGCCGAGGACAACATGCCGTTTTCAGCGGCAATACGGTTTTGCAGGTCTGCTGCGTCCTTGGCATTGGCGGTGTGATCGACTTGCGCCGAGAGCGTGGCCAAGTTGTTCAGGTGGACTTGCACCTCGCTGTACAGCGCGTCACCACCAGACATTGCAGCGCGAACAGAGTCAGAACTGAGCTGATAATTCTGAGCCCGTTGGCCCTGCGGGTTGTTGAACAGTTCCTGCGGCAACGTGTTGATCAGTTGCTCGTAATACGACTGCTTGCTGCCATAAGCGCCCGAGCTTTGACGGGAAACGACTTCCTGCCATGAACCTGGCACGACCGAGGCTGAGTTGATCGCGTCATTCAGACCGATAGCGCCGCGACCGTACGAGCCTTTGAGGCTGTCCAGGGTTCGGCTTTGCGTCTCGTAGGACTGTTTCAACGTGTCAAATTGATCTTTCAACACGAGGTATTGCTGGGCCAACGCAGCCCAGGTGCCAGCGTCACCAGTTGGAACACCCGTTGCGTGTGCTTGGCCGCTGATAGCCATAACCACCGCCGTAGCGAGGCTCAGCTTTTTGATAGTCGTCATCATTTGACCGCCTTCAAGTTGTGAGTGTTTTTGGCTTTGGCTTCGGCCATGAAGACCGGAACCCATTGCTCTGGATCGTCAGTGCCCAGGCGCTTGATGATCGACTCCATCAGAGCCACACCAACATCGTTCGAGGACAGCACAGGGATGAAGTCGGACAGATCGGCCTTCGGATCCTCTGAGGTCAGATCGAATACAACCTTGATCGACTCTTTGCCGCGACGGATAAGGAACTTGCGAGAGCCCTGGCCGATTTCGCGGATCCACTTACGTTCAGCGACGGTCAGGTTTTGATGATCTTCATCAGTGGCCGCGTCGTTCGACAGATAGATCTTGGTGGCACTCTGTTTGTCGATTGAGTCGGTTTCACTGCGGAAATACTTGGCATCAGGCGTGACAAAGATAATCAGGCCGTTTTTGCGACGGATCTGCATGATGAAGTTGTCGATTCGCTTCTTCCAATACTCGTTCTTCACCAGGTTTTGCCCTTCTTCCAGTACCAGGATGAAAGGCGTGCCATCCATTGCTTGCTCGATGCGATGCAGGGGGTAGCTCAACACGACCGGAAGTTCTGGCCGCGCCTCACCGCCCTTGAGCAGTTCCATCATTTCAAAGCAGTAGTGCCTCGACGTGCTCAGGTCGATGGAGTCATTCACGTTGTCGAAGACACCGGCATTCGCGCCAGTGACACCCTTGGCGCCGTGCCAGATGGCCATAACATCGGCCAGCTCGCCCTGGCCATACGTCCACACGATATTGCGGAACCGGCGATCCTCGAACGGCAGGCTGTAGTTTTCGTCCACCAGAGCCTTGAAACGCTTGATGTCATCAGCAGACGTAGGGGTTGATGCGTAGCACTGACGCATCAGCACTTGCAGATCCACCAGGAACGCACGATTTTCAGCTGTATCGGGCAGTTTGAAGGGGTTCCAGTTCATGCCGCTATGAGGGGAAAGCGTGGTATGCACACCTCCCATAGCTTTCATGAACACCTTTGCGCCGTAGCGGTTATCGAACCAGAATACTCGCGGCTCGGCTTTGTCGGCCTCACTGACCATTAGAGAAATAACGGTGGTCTTGCCCGAACCCGTATCAGCGGCAATTGCCGTGTGTCCTGCAACCATCCCTTCCAGTTCGCGATGGAAGTTGAAGTTGTAGGAAGTCCCGCTCTCAGTTTCAAAAGCAGTAATGGCTGGCCCCCACAAGTTGCCATCCCGACGCCCCTTGGCGAAGTTGTGCAACGAAGCAAACCCCGCGAAGTTGGTCGATTTGATCTTGCCGCGACGACCAATCAGATTCTGTGCTTGGCCTGGCAGCTGCGACCAGTAGAAGGTTTCCAGGCCCATCCACTCGCGTACCGATTTGACGTTCAGGTCAACAAAGCAGTTTTCCACCAGGCCCACGGCCTTATCGAGTTCGCTAGCGTTCTGCTTACGATTCGCTTCCGAGTCCATAGGCAGCGACGGCACATGCACAAAGATGGTCAGGTGGTGCAGACCGTTGACAGCATCACCACGGCGCAACGCCCGAATACCCTCAGTCAGTTCCTTGCTGTCATCGTCGGCGATGCCGTGGGTGTCCGAGACAGTCAGACGCCGTTGTTCTTGCGTCATCGCCGATTCAGCTTCGATTCGGTTAGAGAAGAAGAACGATTGCGTGGTGATGTATTCCACCGGCTGCTGCAGGAACTTGTTCATCATCCGCGATGGAGTTCTGCGCGGCCATTCAGCCATGCTCAACATCGCGCCGATACGCGAACTGGTGCTGCCACGTACTTCGCACATGGTTGCCAACACACGAAAATTAAGACGAGCGTATGTCAACGTTTCGCAGAGCTTCTGATCGCTCAGAGGGATCTTGCGATCCTCAAGGTTGATCAAGTAGTTGAAGAACGTACTGAGTTCAGAGAATTCCTCTCCCAGGAAGTCATACACGACCTCTGAAGGGTATTGCTGGTGATCGCCGTTGTGCTCTTTGAAATCCGCCCAGCTCCAACGGAAACGACGCACCGCGTCATAAGCCCGGTCACGGTCGATCATCTTTGAATCGGTTTTAGGGTGCCGCTGCACTTTCAGGCGAGTCGCACCGTACTCGGACAGTCCACCCAGCAGCAGATTCGCAGCCTTGTACAGATCGTCAGCCATGTCGTCATAGGATTCAGCATCCTGCTTAGTCGGGCTCGTCCCTGTAATCAGCGCAATGCCTCGATCCATCAGCCCTGGTACACCAGACCGGAAACGGTTGCGTACCAGCGAGATATAGATCTCGTTGACGTAGAACCCTTTGTGTTGATAGCGGCCACGCCAAGCAGCGTTGAGTTGTTTGGAGAACCAGGTGCCGCCCTCGCCTTCTGGGAAATCAAAGACCTTACGGCGGATGGTATGCACGTACAGGCCCAAGTTACTGGATGCGACGGTACGCAGCAGCGTGTTACGGCGAACTTCAAACTGTTTAACCTGTTCTTCGGTCAGCGAATCAAAGAGCAAGCCATCAATTTTTATAACTTGGACTAACGCGCTTTCCTTGGTCATTACCGTCTGATCATCGTAGTGATAGTCATACGGCACCATTGCGCTGACTTCCAACTCCAGCAGATCCTCTTCGGATCCTGCTGGCTGTTGAACGCCTAGCGACAAGTCGAGATTGCGCGTCAATTTCCTAAACGCTTTATCAACGAGGCGCATAACTCCGATACCCCCACAATTTCCTATTCCGAGAGGCCCGTAAACGAAATGCAGATTGCAAGACACCAAACAAGTAAACGTCTTTGCTGCAGATGTAATACGAAATGCCAAACAGAAGTGGTATTGCCCCAACCGGCCATAACGAGCGAATTACCAATGCTGTTATGAGCGGCCCAAAGATGCTGATAAGGATGCTCGATAGCGTGAAGGCGCCGACCATAGATGGCCGAGCCATCGCTAAGACGAGCACCTCACCCTCATCGGGTGCATGCTCGACCGCACTCATTGCAATGAGGTTGCTGCGCCAGATTTGATCTCGGCGACGATGTTCGGTGCGAAGAACACCAGGAACACACCGGCGACAGTCCAACCGAAGGTGGACCACTCGACACGGCCCGACTTAGCCCGGAAGCCCTGCACCACAATGGCCAGGATGCCCAGGTAGTAACCGATATCAAAGATGAGGAAGCTAACAATGTCTTTCAGCAGGTTCTTGACCGAACTGAAGTCCATCGCCGCGTTGGCAAATTCAGGGAGAAGGCTCAGGGAGAACAGCGACCCGATGACGACGATCTTTTCTGCCTTGGCAGTCCAGTCTTTGCGCATCAGGGCCGCGTGGTTCATTCCGTGTTTAGGGGTGAAGATATTGCGAAGGGTTGTTACCGTGTTGCTTTGTTGAAGCTTTGTTACCCAGGATTGTTTTTTAATGGTTTCTGACTTACGGGAATTCGACTTTCCAATTTCGAGTTGCATACCGTTGCCTCTTCATAGTCATGACGGGGAATCCCCGTACGTTATGGTTATTGCTTTGTGCGGATTGTTAGGACAGGTCTCTTTTATAAAGTCGATAGCAGTATCGGCATTTTTAAAAAGTCTGGTCTTCCCTAACGCTGTAACAACCGAAAACACTTGCCCTGTTGATGGACTTTCGATGATGAGTTCCCACTTCCGAACATTATCCAAGTACCGCTCTTGTAGATGAACTCGGTAATCCGGTTGGGCGTTGGTGAAAACCACCAGGTCTTTTTTATCTAGGGATTGCATCATGTCCTCTGAATAGCTCAGCGCTAAAAACAGAGGGGATACTGTAGCCCCTGACATTTTTCTTCTAGATCCCACCTCGCATTTTCTTCCTCTTTAGCGTTTTGTTTAACGTTTTATGCATTTCGTTACTCAATATATTCTTTTAATTTAACGAAATCAACATTTCATGTTGCGTTTTTTGGATTCCGCAAAGAGTGTGGACGAACGAATGCCCCAGGAATAAACCTGCGTACTGATGGGTAGCGATAAGTGATTGAGACATAAGGCGTTTCACGATCTATCCCTTGAGGCCTGGCGGCTTCATGTCGTGTATGAGGTAAGGCAAGAGGGCATAGCCTTCCACGCGGATGTGACAGCGGGGATCGGATTTTTCTCAATTATTTGAACAAATGCTGATGAACGGTATTGAGCTGAGTTGAACGAATGTTCGACGTGGGGAGGGGCAAAGGTCGCGAAGTCGAGCAGCCGTGAAACGAATTCTCGCGTGCGAGAACGCGACGCGGTGTCGTGTATTTATCGCATGCGAGAAAAACACAAAGTAAACCCTATTTATGGGTTGACCAAAGGGTTTACCATATGCAAACTTGAACCACGGTCCACTATCGGACAAGCCGGAGATCATGATGAAGATCACAACTGTAGCTAATCAAAAGGGCGGCGTAGGGAAGACCACCCTAGAGATTCACTTGGCAGCATGCGCGGCAGAGGATGGTAAGCGTGTCCTGGTCGTAGACCTTGATGAAGGCGACCTATCGCAGTTTTTTCCCCAAGCAGAGGATGGCGATAATACGCCTTATCTAATGTCCAGCCAGTTGTTCAATGGCGAGCATGAAGGGCGTAAGCCACGCCAGGTCGGCCCCAACATCTGGTTGATCGAAGCTGACGTAGCACTGCTCGACGTGGACGATATGGATCTAGACGTAATCCACGCTCTACGGCCTGCACTGGAACGATTTTCTGACGATTTTGATCTCTGCATGATCGACACCCCACCGAACTTGCAACGTCGCATGGTTGCGGCCCTGACGGCCTCCCATGCCGTGGTGGCCCCGTTCAATATCAGCGCCTTTACCCTTGCTCGACTCCCGAAATTGATGAACACCATCGAAACTGTGCAAGACAGATACAACCCTGATCTGCGCTTTTTGGGCTATTTGCCGAACTTGGTGAACAGCCGTTCGCCCGAGGAAATAGACGCCCTCCCCGGACTTCGCGAGAGCTACGGTGATGCCATGTTCGCGGAGCAGATCATCTACCGGCCTTGTATCAACAAATCGCTGGCCGCTGGTAATCCGGTCTGGTGGAAGGCGCGCAGCGGCAGTCAGCGTGAAGCGGGCCGGGAAATGAAACGGGCTTGTAAGGCCGTTCTCGATAAAGTTTGGGTTGAATGAGGGCCATGTCATGACAACGAAGAAACCCAACGCATTCGGGGGTGCAGTCAAAAAGCTTTCTGACTTTCAGAAGCAAAAAACGGCAGTTCTGGAAGGTGAACGCATTATCAAGGTCAACCCCGACGAGGTTGAGTGCAAGCCGCAAATCCGTGGCAAGGACAACCCAGGCTTCACACAAGAATCTCTGATTGAACTGGGCGACGACATTGAACAGAACGGACAGGCAGAAGCTGCCGTCCTACGGCCCCACCCAAACCCTGGAAGCGGGTTCAAATACCTAATGGTCGCGGGTGAGCGACGGTTGCGGTCTTGCGCACTCAAAAGCCTTTTGCTTGAAGCAGTAGTACGCGACCTCACAGACGCCCAGGCAAAACGGATTCAACGTTCTGAGAATGTCCAACGCGAAGGACTTCTGCAAATCGAAATAGCCCTGTCCCTGAAAGCCGACAAGGAAGAATTAGGCACCCTGCAGGCAGTTGCTGCCGAATGGAAAAAGAGCATCAGTTGGGTGGCTGAACGCTTGTCCTATCTCGATGCCATCGAAGCGGGGGGAGCTACCCGTACAGCAGTACAGAACGGTATAACCGCTGACGTATCAGTGGTAAACGACCTAGCGCGCCTTGAACGTCTAGACCCCGCTGCAGCCGCCAATGTGGTACAGCGTGCCGAAGCTGATCCTGACCTGAACGTCCGCAACGAAGTACGCACGGAACTCAAAACAACCAAGGCGCTCAGGATAGGCGGGGGCAAAGCCAAGCCCAAGACACCAGGCAAAGCGACAGAACTCGATTTGTTGAAAGAACAGGTTGCCCTCCTGACCGAGCAGGTAAATACCTTGAAGTCTGAAAAGGTGTATCTCTCTGAGGAACTGGAGAAAGCACGGCAACAAATCGCCGACCAGTGGAAACCTGCAGAATGACTACCCGCCTCGCTGACCAGGACCTACGAATACCGCCCGAAGACTTCGAGCGTATCCGCAGTAACTCAAAGATGCACAACCGCAGCCTTGACGTGGCCTTTGAAATCCTCGTTGAGGGCAAAAAGCTTGTAGCAGTGGCCAACGCGCACGGACTGACGAAACAGCGCGCTTTAGCCATAAGGGACAAAATCTACTCAGCCTATCTACTCCAGGCTCCCGAAGGCTGGAGCTATGCGAAAATCTGCGCCCCCGAGGAAATGATCAATCGTTTCGTCAAAGAAGCCGACACCGAGCGATTGAGGTATTGGGCAGAGCAAATCCACAACAAAAAAGGATAAGAACGCATGATCGATAAAGCGACTATCGAGCAATCTCAAAACTGCTGAAACCGCTATCGAGAATGGCAGCACAGAAGCGTGAGCATTGACTGCGGGACTGTTTCTTTAGGGCATACATGAATTGAGACAGTCAGAGGTAAACCGGGCAGGGCTTTACTTCGATTAGTGATACGTTCAATTTGATACACTATTAAATGAACACTCAAAATGATACGAAGGAGTAGAGCCCGTTATGTTCATCCGTTCTTACCTGCGAGCCTCAACCATCGAGCAGGACGCGAACCGAGCCAATGGCGCGTTGGAACAGTTTGCAGCGGATCATGGCCAGGTTGTTGCCAGTACATACACAGAGAATGCCAGTGGCACCGAAGCGAACAGACCCGAACTTCTTCGCTTGCTCAAGGATGCGCGCAAAGGCGACGTTCTCCTGGTTGAAAGCATCGACCGGCTGTCACGCATGGAAGATCCTGATTGGCGGATGCTCAAAACGACTATCGACTCAAAAGGACTTCGCATCGTCGCGCTTGATCTGCCAACCAGTCACCTGGCATTGAGAATCACCCAAGGCGACGAGTTCACCAGCCGCATGCTTGGAGCAATCAATAACATGATGATCGAAATGATGGCGGCTATTGCTCGTAAGGACTATCAACAACGCCGCGAGCGGCAAGCCCAGGGAATCGCTAAAGCCAAAAGCTCCGGGGCATACAAAGGCCGACCCATTGATGCCGATCTGCACAAGCGTGTACGTGAACTGCTTGCAGCAAATTTGGGCATTCGAGCAACTGCCCGTCACGCTGGTTGTTCAACCACGACCGTTCTCAAAATCCGTGACCAGGTTCAACAACTCAGTTAGTTGAGCCGGTCGGAAGTGACTGACTAGCGGAGGCAAAGCCGTAGTCTGTCAGGCGCTTACGAGTGGCCGCCGCCGGCAGGCGACTTTGACTTATCAACCCCAAGGCAGAGGACGACAGTTAGAGATCATAAGAAGCAGGACTTCTAACCCCTTGATTTACGGGGCCTCCAGAGCAGTAGATAGCTCAGCCTATGAGCGAACCTTCGATCATCAACTGTGAACCAACCTAGTTCATAGACCGTGACCTAACCTAGCTCACCTGATGAGCTACCCCCGTGGATGAGCTACCCCTCGCTCATCGGTGCTCGATAGCAAACATCCTTGAGCTACCCCTAGCTCACAGCATGAGCTACCCCTAGCTCATTTTTTGCGCGCTATCCGACAAGTCTGTCAGATAGCGAACAAATTTGATCTAGCCATAGAGCACAGCGTGAGCTACCCTTGGCTCATTCTTGCTCGCTATCTGACAAGTTTGAGAGATAGCAAACAACACTTTTGGATGATCTGACAGGAGGGTCAATGTCTGAGGAAATCCGCAATCTACACCAACCCGCACCACGCGGGACTTGGGTTCAGACAGAACGTGCTGGCCATGAAGCTTGGGCGCAACTGATCGCGCACGCTCCACGTGCGGCACAGCTGCTGCACATACTCGTGGCCAACATGGATAAGAGCGGTGCCCTGATTGCCAGCCAAGCTACTTTGGCCAAGCTGATGGAAACCTCTACAGCAACGACAAAGCGAGCGTTGTCGGTACTGATCGAGCAGGCTTGGATTCAGACAATCCGGCTGGGGAGTGATCGAGGCGGTGCGCTGGCCTACGTGGTGAACAGCAGGATCGCTTGGGCGGATAGCCGCGAAAATATCCGCTTCGCACGCTTCAATGCGCGTGTGCTTGTGTCGTCCGAAGATCAAAGTGACCTGGGCAGCGGCAAACTGTTGAAAGCACCGGTCATGGCACCAGGTGATTTGCAGTTGCCAGCTGGTGATGGTCTGGCCCCGCCAGTTCAAGAAACATTCGAAAGCATGCTGCCAGACTTGCCGTCGATCTCCGACAATTCAGAAGCCTGAAACGACGAAACCCGCAGCACGGCAATGCTTGCGGGTTTCTAGGTTTCTGCGAAGGAGCAAAGACCGTCTCGTTATTCTACAGCTTCGCCAAGGCTTTTCCCACCAACGCAGGCAGCAAAGCGTATTCGCAAGCCCATACCCCGATCAGTCAGCTGCATAGAAAATCACTTAAGACATTCTTTTACGGCCTTACCAATCGTGTCAACGTAAAACGGCTTTGGCTGATTGCTCTTGATTCGCCAAATTGTATAGCCCTCTTTACTCGTAGTCTTACCGTCTATTTCTTCCTGTTTACCTTTCACAATAAACCTGACGTGCATCCGAATAGTTTTGCCTTCATAAATATCAAACATTTTTCTGGCGAGGGCGTCTGTTAACAGATGTTTACCTTTTGTATCTAAAGCAAAAACAAGCCCCTTACTCCAAACAAGAAAGTCGGGATAAAAATTGGCAGTATCCCCTGAAGATAACAGCGGAATGAAATAACCACCTGTCGATGGGTTTCTGTGCCACAGCATGCCCGACTCATCTAATGCATTCGCAAATGCCAACTCTTCGGAATTCATTTTCCCATATTGTGGATAGAGGCTATTAGTGAAAAGATTACTTCCTTCTTTCACTACTCTGATAGGACTGAACTTGAAGGCGTCTTGATCTTCATAAATTAGTTCAGAGTGATCAAAATATGCATCAGCGATTTTATCAGCAAGCAGTTTCACCTGATGCTCTGCATTACTCCTAACCTGAACTCGCACGTCAAATTTAGGGTGTTTTGAGTCAAGAATTTTATTGGCTTGAGGGGCAGAAGAGCGAACTGCCAGAGATAGGAGCCAGCGTAGACGCACAGGGTTTGTATGACCACCCTCCTGCCACTCTATACCTACATTATTACCTTGCTTGTCCCCTAGTTTTATCGAAGTTCTTGCAGACTCGGCCTTACCAGTCGTATCCTCAGAACCTTCCGAATATGTTGGAAAGACCGATAACAGTTGATTAACTGTTTCCATCGCCTCTTCTTTCTGAACATATATATTATGGAGTTCAGGAAGAACATCTTCTTTAGGGTAGACTTCAATTGCACCTGGAGCATTACCGGTCACAAACGATGAAGATATCGCAATCGGGGCACCCTCTTGATCAAGCTTAGCCTTGACAAGATCTAGAGCTTCGTTGAAAACACTTTTCTTATCCACACGTATGAAAAAGTGAGCTGCATTTAATGCCTCACTATCATAATGTGTGGCATGAGGTTGGCGTAATACGCGACCGATAAGCTGCTGAACCTGCAATGAAGAGCCCATCGACTTATCTATATAAGCTAGATAACACTCTGGGTCATCCCAACCTTCCTGAAGTGATAGGTTGAAAATTATATGTTCGTAATCGCCTTCTTGGAAATTATCAAAATCATCATCACCTTGAGAGTAATGAATTACAGCGTCAGGTTTACTACCATCAGAGAATTTCAAGTTTGCATAAATTGCAACTGTTGACGGATCTATCCCTTTATCCTCAACCAAGTACCGCCATATTTTGATTGGCGGTGCTTGACGCAAATTAAACGGACGGGTTGGATCATCAACTTGGCCGTCATCATTTATATTTGTTTTACAAACATAAATCGCTTTCGGCTTAATTTGTAGATCTCTTATTGCTACCTCGCCCTTGATCAGCTTCCAACGTTCGATAAGTTCATCCAAACTGCGCTCCATTGGCGCAGTTGATCCGTCGAAGTTGATAGCATTTTTGACTAGCTCTGCGTTCACGACCTCTTTACTGTCAACCGCTGTAGTCATAAAAGCGTCTGAATCAGGAACACCGTCCTTGAGGGCATTTAGAGTTTTGAATGCTGGAACTTCGCTTTCACAGCGCAGCACCCAACCTCGAATCTGCTGAATGACCATTGTTTGAAATTTTGCTGGTAGCTTAACTGTGGCGCTGGCAAGCAGCCACGCCTCCGGCTCTAACTCACGGAGAATATCGGTCTGTTGCTCTGAAAGGTTATGAGCCTCATCATATACGATGATCAAAGGTCTACGGACGGAACCGTCATTCCGCTGAATAAGCCTTTGCCACATCGAGAGGCTTCCAAGCTTGTCCTCACCGGGCCTGTAAACCTTCAGATCACCCTCCGCTTGGTCTTTATTATTAAAAAGCCCAGTCGTGGTTAAGATGAGTAGAGGCGAGCCACTGTCTTGTATCAAGGACGGTGTAAGGTCTTTAATCAAGCAGACTTGAAAACCTTCTATCAACGGCGCGTACTTACCGCCATTAAAATTATTATACGTCTGTCCAACCACTGACTTGGCCTTGGACATCCAAAGAACTATTGGTTCCCCCTGTAGCTCATTACGAATGAGCGTTACAGCTTCCGCTAGTATTGGGGTTTTACCAGCACCTGTAAGTGCTGAAAGAGCTTGAAAGAAAGGATCAGAAGTCTTTCGCGTACCTGGCCGGGCATCATGATTTGCAAAATATGCATAACGCTGCGCTATCTGTTGCGCGGCATCATTCTGAAATTTTATTTCTTTCATCCCTGCTCAACCTCAACTTCTACTTCAACATCATTGTTATAAGCATCAGCACGCGAATTGAAACCAATATGCTCCAAGACTCGATCTGGTATTTTGTAAAATTCTACTGTGCGGCCTGAGTATGGAGCTAAGGCTGCATATACGTGATATCGCTCAGCTAACGAATGCTCTTTTGCCTCTTGAATAATATTCTTAAATGTTTCGCGATTGAGCACCGACGGTTTATCTGCACCATCCCAAATCAAGAAGAAACCTTCGTTTCTGGAATTAACCGCGAACAAATATCTACTATCCCCTGGAAGTAGGCGGGTCAGCGATGTTTTAGTCCGCTCGGATTTATCCCAGTGGCTAGTTAAGAGAAGATCGATCATCTCCTCTCGCTGCAAAGCGCTGACTGCAGCGGCGTCCACTTGCTGCCTCTTTAACTCCTGGAACTGGAACCCGCCGCCTAACGGAGCGCATTTCCCAGCTTTCCAATCACCAGTAATGACACGGCGTATGCGATCAGCTGTAAGTGTTTTAGCGTACAAATCGCCTTTTACATCATTACCTTGTTCTATGAGTATAAAACGCCGATTCGTGCCTGCTTTATGGTTTACATCTAATACTGCATGTCCAGTTGTGCCAGACCCTGCGAAAGGATCTAAAACTATTCCATCAGGTTTGCACCATATTTGAATAATTTTTGACATTAAACGTATAGGCTTTACTGTCTTAAAATCGTGACCTTTGCCTACAACGGCGTTAAGTTCATTAATACCTGTTTGGCTATGACCTGATTCCTCATGATCCCAAGACTGGGAATCAATATTTAAAGGAACAGTGTAATCTTCGTTTGCCCAATAGGTCATAGCGACCTTACCCTTTTTAACATCTTTAAGATAACGCTTTTGTTGAGGCCCGGTTTCACCAGTCAACCCAAAAAACAGTGAAGGCCAAGTGCCATCTTTCATTTTTTTAAGAGCTAATGTACGAGCATCTTTCAATATTTTTTGGCCAGCGACCTGCTCTCCACGAACGAAACTGGTACCTTTTAAAACCAAGGCTTTGACTTTCCACGTCTTGGAATTTTTGTCGGTGTATTCGTTACCGTCATCAATCCACTTTTCTTGGTACTCGTGTCCCCAACCTTCTAGCCAAGCTTTCATAGTTGGCTTTTCATTAGCCCAGCAACGACCCTCCGGGGGATAGTGAAGTTTCCCCGTAAATGGGCTTTGAATGGCGTAGACCATTTTACGGTGGGTAGCAGCATTAGGACCTGAGCAATCACCGGACTTCCATTCGTGCGGATCATCATCAACCGTCGATTGGTATCGAGCATCCATTTCTTCCGTACGGTCTAACAGGGTTGTCTTTGCCTTATCAATATCTTTAGCGTAGACAAGGACATATTCGGTAGCTGTAGACAGCCCACCCTTTTTCCCACCTGTATCACTCTTAGGTGAATAAGCTTTTTGCCAGTTTATGATCCCAATGCGATTTTCTTCCCGGAAAATCTCGTCCATTAGCATCCCGAGGCGATAAAGCTCACGGTGGTCAATACAGATTGCAATCACCCCGCCGGGCTTTAGCATTTCTCTCATCATCCACAGACGTGGAGTCATGAAGCGTAGCCATTTGGAGTGGCGAGAACCATCTTCTTTAGGGACTAGATCGCCGAGATCCGGATCATTTGGATCTTGATCCCATTTATCGTTGTACCTGAAATCCTCACCTGTGTTGTATGGAGGATCAGTGAGGACCAAGTCTACCTGTCCCCTGTATTTATACAGCGTAACCATCGCAGAGAGGTTTTCGCCCTCCATGATGATATTTTCTGCTTGCTCGTGCACGGCACCAGTGGAAAGCCGTTGGTTGATTTTCGTCATTTTTGGTTTGACTTGGCGAATGATTTGCCAAGGAGCTGTTCGGCCTGTGTACGACATGACAATGCCGTCTTTGCCTGCTTCGGAGCGAGCCAGATCATGCTGCTCAAGCAATCTTATCAGGTCACTGCGAGTCATTTGCTCGTAGCTCATTCGGTGATCTCACTCTAGGAGGAAAGGGATTGACTAGCAAAACCTCTACTCTGTGCCAAAAGGGTTTGTAGCCGGATCTTGCCGGCGGCTCATTGAGCCAATAATACTGTAAATACATACAGCTTTCGAGGCGGTAATGATCTCACAAATCTACGTCGATCCATTTACTAAGTAATCGTTCCAGCTCCCACGTGACGACGGAAATCGAGACGCAGGTACAGAATGAGGCTTTGAAAAAGCCTGAGTGAAGGGCCGATATATTTAGGCGTGCTCAGCTACGCTTCACCGGCTTTCGTGGACCAAACTCCGGCCAAAAGCGCGGCGGGTCCTGACCCATCGGGCTTCGATCCTCACGCCTTCGCCCGTTCCGGGCTGCGCGCTCCGCTTACCTCCGGCCTTCGGCCTGCGCGCCGTCCTGCAGGACGGCTTGCTCGACCTTCCACGTTCACCAGGTGGCTCATCATCATCGGTTGGTAGCGGATCGCCCCAATGGCCTATCCGCCGCCTAGCCTTGCCTGCAATGGGCTTTCGCGGCATATCCTCGGCCCGGTGAAGCTGGGCCTGCGGTATTCCACGGTCCCATTGCACGCGGCCAGGCTCTGGATAGTCCGGGCTTACCGCGACCGACCGACGCTGACGAGCAGACCACCAGCGGCAGCGCGTTCCAGATCGAGAGACTTTGCTGCGCCCGCTTCGCGGACGGCTGAAAAGCGTTTATTTACCGCTCTAACACTCGGCCTCGGAGCAGCCCGCGAGAGCGGCGGCGTCAAGCAATTCGCCGCTTTTCTCGCACGCGAGAATCAAGGGTGTGCGTGTTGCCGGGTTGTCAGATCGAGGCCGACAGCGCGCATGACGGCGAGCATGGTTTTTAGGGTTGGATTGCCCTTGTCACTGAACGAACGGTAAAGCTGCTCACGTGACAACCCGGATTCTTTGGCCAGCTCTGTCATGCCTTTGGCGCGGGCAACAACGCCTAGCGCTTTGGCAATGTAGCCAGCGTCGCCGGTTTCAAAAGCATCGCTCATAAAGATGGCAATGCTTTCAGGATCGGTCAGCGCTGCCGCTGGATCATATTCATAGATTGGCTCTTTCATTCGTCCTCACTCCACTGACTGGCAAGCATCTTGGCGGTTTCTATATCGCGTGCCTGGCTGCTTTTGTCGCCACCGCACAACAACAGCACAAGCTCATTGCCGCGTTGCTGAAAATAGACCCGGTAGCCGGGGCCGTAGTGAATACGCAACTCGCTTACGCCTTGGCCAACCGGCTCAACGTCACCCAAAAGGCCGTTGGCTACCCGGAATACCCGCGCCGCAATGATCGCCTTTGCGCGGTGATCTTTGAGCTTGCGTTCCCACGTCATAAACGTGGCGGTTTGTTTGATCGTTTTCATAGACTGATTGTAGTTTATAAATCACGGAAGCGCAAGCACTTTATGTACAATAATATTTTACAGATAGTTGACGTAATACGCTGCATTTGAGATACTTACCACGTCGAAGCAACACCGCCTCGATAGCCCGGAACCAGCGGCGGCAACCGCTCCGGGAATTCTGCGAAGGAGATTCAAAAATGCGTCTATCCAGTAACTTCCGTAACCCTTGCATGATCCGCAGCGATGCAGCCTTGAGCAATGAACAGATTGCGAGCGTTGCACCTTCGATTTTTGCCGAGGAAGCGCACGACAGTCGCTCCGATCGTTACCTGTACATCCCAACGATTAAGGTACTCGACGCGCTGCGCGCCGAAGGCTTCGAGCCATTCATGGCGTGCCAAACCCGCGTTCGTAACTCTGACAAACGCGAACACACTAAACACATGCTGCGCCTGCGCCATGCCAACACCATCATGAACAAGGAGGCCAACGAAATCATTCTGCTGAACAGCCATGACGGCACCAGCAGCTACCAGATGATGGCGGGTATATTCCGGTTTGTTTGCGCCAATGGCCTGGTAATCGGCGATTGCTCGATTGATCAGAAAGTACGGCACAGCGGTCGCGGTGACGTAATCAGCGACGTGATCGAGGGAGCCTATGAAGTGCTCAATCAGTTCGACGCCGTGAACGATCAGCGCGAGTGCATGAAGCAAATCAAGCTGCGCCCGGACGAGCAAGAAGCCTTCGCCATGGCCGCGCTGGCCTACCGCTACGACCCGAAAGAGGGACCGGCGCCGGTGACGTCCAGCCAGTTGCTCAGCCCGCGCCGTGTCCAGGACTACGACAACGACTTGTGGACTACCTTCAACCGCATTCAAGAAAACTCGATCAAGGGGGGCTTGCGAGGCCGTAACAAGCAAGGGCGCCGGGCGACTACCCGCGCCGTTGGTGGCATTGACCAGGACGTGAAACTGAATCGCGCCCTGTGGGTTCTGGCCCAGGCCCTGCGCACTCAGCAGGCCGCTTAATCACCCAACCGGGCGCCTAGTGCGCCCGGTTCTTGTGCGGTAGGAGATACAGCCATGTCCAAAGTTTTCTATGTACCCGGCCAAACTTCGATCATCGACTATGCCCGCGAGATCGCCCCAAATATGTGGGCAACCCGCTGCAGAATGCTGATGCTGCCCGAGTTGCGCGTCTGCCACCCCGGCGCGGTGCTGGGTGATGAAGAAGCCTTCTTGCTGGCCCAGGAAGCCTCGTTAGGTACGCAACCCCAAGAAATCACAGAGGCGCGCTACGACTACGCGCTAACCCGTCTACCGGTGCTGGACTTCGCCGCTGACGGCAAAACTTACTCGTTCAAGCTCGAAAAGTACGAGATTGGAAATCTGACGCGCATCTATGCGCTCTGTCATGGCCGCTACTGGGCTTTCTTGGGGTTGGCCACCCTCACGCATCAGATGATTATCCAGCGCGTCACCATCAGCGCTACAGGAACCCTGTTCACTGATCGACAGGCTCACGGTTCACCACCACACTAAAACGCTAAAAGCGCCTGGCAGATCTGCGGGCGCTTCACCTACGGAGAAAACGAATGCAGCCAAAGTACACAGCCGCCCAATGGGAACAGGTTTCCCCGGCCTTTCGCGGTTTGGCTGTCGGCACTGTTGAGATGGCCAAGGCGGTATTGGTTGACGGTGTGCGACCTTCGGATCTGGCGCGACAATCTGACGTGTCCCGCCAGCTTGTCTATGCCGCCGTTCAACGGGTTCGCAAGATTCTGGAGGAACACCAGGCGCAAGAGTTGGTGCCGGTGATGGTTTGGCTCCCGCCTGAGCTGGCCGAGCAGGTTCGGCAAATGGCAGCGCCTTATGACCAGCCAGCAGGCAAGGGGAAGGCCAGCACGAAATGAGCAAGAGTAAGGACGAGATCCGCGCCGACCTGGAGCGCATGACACAGGCTTACCAGGGCGAAAGCACTTTGTACGCGGCACAGCCGCTACCCTCGCGTATGCCGTGGAAAAAACGCCAATCGCTGCTGGATCGTGCATTCAGTGACGAGCTGGAAAAAATTAAACGTGATCAACCAAAGGATGGTGATTGATGATTTATAGAGCTCTAGCAGTTTCAACTTCACCCACCTGGGCCGACCGTGATTGCGTCGAGCGCCGGGTTTTCATCGAGGCAGAGAACCGCGACGGGGCAAGGCTCGGGATCCGCGAGGTACTGGCCAAACTTTGGGACGTGGACGCTGATTCAATAGAGTTCTGGAATCTGGAAAGTGAGTTCGAGTTGAACCACGGTGCTTTCGTCGAGAACGTCGCCGGCGATCATCGTTTGTTTGTGGCTGGCTGGGCTGACGGGAAGCCGAGTTTTGACGATGGCACCTATGGCCCCCCGTTGTTCCTGCTGTCCACCCAACTAGATCGCATGATGTCCGCTTACCTTACATTGCCGCGCAATGCGCAGAAGGGCTGAGCTGATGTTCAAGACGGCATACATGGCGGTGCGCGGGCGAGTTGTCGGGCTGTTTGTTCAGCGACCAGAACCGATGATGCTTAGCGAATTTGCCAGGGATCGAGCATTATCCGTCCTGGCAAAAAAAGGGTATCAAGCCCATTACTACGCGCCGGATCTGGACGTTGAAGACCAGGAGCTGGCCGCAGCACTTCGCCTGCTTGGTCGGTCTGGCTTCATCATCACCGACCAGGGCGGCGACTTGGTTGGGAAAGTTTCCCTTGCTCACTCAGGTAGCGAATCGCGGGCCAGGCAGAAGCGGGCACAGTTTCGGGTCATTGAGTGATTTTTCTCGCACGCGAGAATGCACACTTTAAGTAAACTAATATTTTACATTTAGTTGACATGTCGGGCGGGGCTTGAGATACTAACCCCGTCGAAGCAATATCGCTTCGGCACCCGGATCCAGCGGCGGCAACCGCTCCGGGAAGTCTGAGAAGGAGCAACAACATGGCTACTCGCGTATTTGGGCCTGGTGTAGAACCTGACGGCATGGATCTCGACGACAACCACGACGAAGTTCAATGCCCAGCGTGCAAAGGCAAGGCAATCGCCCGCTACTGGGAAGCCTGCGAAGGCGGTGCGATCAACGCTTATAACAACATCCATTGCACGGTTTGCGGCCACTTCGAGGGCGATACCGGCGAAGGTGATGAATACGATCATCTTTTCGAGTCATGCCATGACGAAGATTTTGCCGCCCTGCGCGCCGAGATCGAGGCAGAGCAAGAAGCCGAAGATCGTGAATTCGCATTGGCCTCTTTGGATTGGCTCACCATGAGCGACTTCCGCGCCTTCGCCGCTGGCATCCGCCAGGCGGCATGATCCCAACCCCACCGCCCCGGCAACCGACCTGGTTGCCACCAGTTAAGGGAAGGACGCGATGAGCAACCAATACACCGTAACCTGGACGGTGGACGTCGAAGTAATGGGCGACCACAAAGACGCTGCACAGGCCGTAGCTGACCTTTATTTTCAAGAGCGTATCGCCGCAGGGGAACACGGTAGCGCCTGCTCGTTTACCGTGGCCAGTTCGGATAACTTTCCGGTGGAAATCGACCTTGCAGATAGCTGTCGGATCTCGAAGGCGACGACACACAATAATCACCTGGAGCGGTGGTCACCGCACCAGGGATACCCCGCGCTACGTTGAAATCTGACGAATCCGCGGGGCTCTACACCCCCACTTTTTAAGAGAATCCGCGCTCTAACTCCCTCCGCTTGCGAATATCCGCAACGCGAGCCGGTGTGACCCCGCCGCTGTGCGTGTTCGGCTTCGCCGAAACGGCTCTCGTAAACCAAGCCCCGGCCAAAAGCGCGCCGGGTCTTGGCCCTTCGGGCTTCGATCCTCACGCCTTCGCCCGTCCCGGGCTGCGCGCTCCGCTTGCACCAGGTCAACGTTCCCCACTCGGTTTATATCGTACGATACAGGGAAAAAGCCGATAGCCCGGGCCAGCCCGGGCGATGCAACAGCCCGCGTCCTGGATCTGCGCACGACTCAGGAAATCACCCTGCAGTTACCCACCGCCCGGGCAAGAAGCCTCCCGCCCCGTGGATAACTGCATCGCTCGCTCTGGCCTCTGACGGGCCCCGCTCGCTGGGCGATTTTTGTGTGCGCTGGCCGTTGCATCGGAATGCCTTCGGCGACCAAGGGGGTGCCCCCCTTGGATCCGCAAGTTGGAATGGTTCGGGCTTCGCCCGCGATCTGTGCGGGCCTATTCGCCGCTCTCAGCCGCCACCTCTGGCGGGACTTCGACCAGCTCTTTCGAGTCTACAAACGGGACTGCGCACTCAATACATTGAATGCGACCGCTAAGCCCCGGTTTGCCCCATAGATTCAGGTGGCAACTCGGACAGGTGTACTTGCGCTTGTTCTTCGGGTCTTCCTTGCCAGGATCTGGCTGCAGCAAACCCGCCGAGGTCAGCGCCGATATATCTATCGTCGGATCCTCCGGCGTACCTGGCACCGGCTCGCCACCAGGCCCGTAAAGCAGCACCGCTGACATGGGAACCCGTTTGGTTACTACGTCGATCCACGACAACATGCGGCCCTGGTCGATCAATTCCTTGCAGGAAAGATCGAACGGCCCACCCTCGATGATGTAGTGCGTCATCTGTTGGCCATGACGTTTCCCACCAGGCTCACCAGTGTCGGACGGCATCAGCCCAATGGACTGCATTTTGTTCGCCCATTCCGCGTTGTGATACCCGGATCGGGAGCGCTTGCCGAAATGGGCCTGCCACTGGTGGGCCTGCTCATGTGCCAGTGTGGATAGGGTCTGCTCTACGCGACGGTGCGCGAAATATGCAGGGTTCAGCGCAATCTCATCGCTCTTTCCGTCGCCGTTCCGGCGAAGAAAGCGCGACTCAGAGTAGTACCCGAACGTGTTGCTTTTGCGCTGCAACGTGAACAGACAGCCAGGGAGCTGGCCATCAAACAGCACCTCATTGAAGTACGCATAGGCGCCTTCGATTTCTTCGTACAGTTCCTGACTGGCAGTTGCGGTCATGTGTCCTCCTTTTCTCGCACGCGAGAAATCCCCCCTGGCCTGATCGCCTGCGGAGGGAGGGTTGTGGCAATACGGAAAGTTTATCCTGTATCGTACGATACAGGATAAATCTCAAAAAAGGGGGCGCCCCCCCTTACATTGCGGCCAGGCGATACCCGATGAAAGCACCCACGGCACCGGCGACAATCGCCGACACCACCGCTGTAAGTGCGAACACAACGAACCAACGGCGCAAGCCTCCGGCTGCGAGGATCAACGGCGCTGAACTGCGGTTCAGCTCGTTACCAATCCTGGCAGCGGCCTCACGACCAGCCTGCAGCAACGCTACCTGCTGGGTTTCCATCATTGACTCGAAGTTCAACCGCGTCTGCAGCAACGCCTTTGCCGCGCCGTCCTTGATCGCCTGCTCCATTTTCGTGCCCAGTTCGCCGTCCACTTCTTCGAGACGGCGCACCAGGGCGTCAATGTCTTCCATCATCTGAACCGCCAACGCTTCGCGGGCGGTTGTCGGATCCTTGGCCATCGCCGTTACTTCCCTTTCCCGAACAGCGCCGCGTACACGTCATCGAGGTTTTTCCAGGCTGACTTAGCCAGGCGCTGAACCGAGATCATCCGTATAGCGTGCTCCTTGTCTTCCTCGGTCTTCGCGTCTTTCAACTGCTCACGGTACGGTGTGGTGTCTTTCACGACCTCGGAAATGTTTTTCTTGAGCGCACGCAGCCGCTCGAACACCTCGTTGGAATAGATCACCGCGTCAGGGTTGAGGGTGAATTTCTTCTCCAGCTTGTGAAAGCCGAACACCGCCGAGAAGGTTTGCGGCAGATCGTCTGCATCGTCGATCTGCACCTTGTTGAACACGACCAGGATTCGCTTGGCTGGAACGCCAAGCGCGGAAAGCGTCTTGATCGTGTTGATTGTGTCGGCCTGCTGCTTCTTCTCGCTGACCGTGGGCACCAGGAAGTAATCGAACTCTTCCTGCGAGCCAGCGAACTGCCCCATGTACTTGAAGAAGTCTTCAACGTTCGAGGCTCCCACGTCGACCACCGCTTTGGTCTCGACCATCAGCCATTCTTGCAGCTCGCCGAACTGGCGACCCTTCATACGCTCGATCTCGGCAGCAGTGTCGGAAGCCCCCGCGTTGATCGTCTCAATGGCGAAGCGTGGCGCGTCCATCCGTGGCGACAACAACTGATCGGATACAGTCGTCTTGCCGGTGTTACCGCTGAAATTCACTACGGCGATTTTGCTCATGTGCGTCTCCTTCTGCTTGGGCTCACACTCTCGTAGCGAGCCAGTTCTGAGGCGTTCACATCATCCCCAGGGTTCATGATCTTGCTCAATTCGTTCGGCGCCATTGGCGCCGGTAGATCCTGACTTTCCGGCTTTGTATCGTACGATACAATTTCCGGCTTTTCGGCGGGTGCCTCTGGCACTACCGCCGCTGACTGCGAACTCGGCACATTTGCAGGTGCTTCGACCGTTCCGGCCTTGACCGACTTGCGATACCGATACAGGTAACTTTTCAGCGTCTCCATGGTGATCTCGATCCCCTGCGCCTTGAGCACATCCAGGATCGCTTGCCGTCTCACTCCGGCCTTCAATTGCTGCTCGATAATCGGCATCACCTGGCGTATTTGTGCCGCCTTGGTTTCCGGTTCAACCGCCTGCAATGCAGTCGCTAGGTCTAGCTTTGCCATATTGCACCCTATATGCACCCTTGTTGCTCTCTATGTGCATCCTACTCACCCCATATACATAGTCAAGCTAAACCCTTCTGCATTCATTTTGCAGCCTTACAGCACCCATATTGCACCCTATCTGTACCCTACCCTACGGTCTTCGACCTAAATGATGGATACGCCCTTAACAAGAGCATAATTTTTGATCCTTAACAGGATCAAAATCTTAATACACATCACGCACCTCCCTAGCGGGAGGCCAGCCCAGCATATACAGTGCTTCCACTGGGTTTTGCCTGAATGCACATGTGATACACATGTATTACATACATACAATATTGGCCATATTTTACTAGTGTTTTGTGTATTACATTTGTAATACATGAACTCGAAGACCTGGACCCCCCCATTTCAAGGGGGGATTTTGACCGCCATGAGGGGGCAATGTGGGGAAGACCGTACCGATACGTTTGAACGATGAGCAGCTGGCCAGGGTCGAGGAATCGGCTGCTTTGGCAGGCTACAAACACCTGTCCACCTACATGCGTGATCGTCTGCTTGAGCCGTCCAAAGTGGACAGCCACCAGGGCGGAATCGACCAGTGGGCAGACCAACAACGCATCTTGAGTTTGCTCGAATCACTCGACCAGGCGCAGGCCACTAACCGAACCATTCTGGCCATCGTGGTCTACCTGCTGCGACAGAACAGCACGCAAGGAAAGCTCAACGAGCTGCGCGCCGAACTGTCCGCATTGGGGAGCAACGAGGAAGCATTAGCCGCTCTGTTGCCCGAGTTGGCTAAGGACATTGAACGTCTATCAGGAGAGGACTAGTGCACAAACAAGAAGTCGATAGCGCAACATTGACGGCGGGGATTGCTCTGCCAATCGCCGGTTGGGTCGGCGGCGCCTACCTGGCGCAGATGCCGTTTACACCATTCCCCGGCGCCTTCCGCGAGACATTGCACCAGACACTACAGAACCCAATCATGGCCGGATGCACGGTGGCCACCTCCGTGGTGGCCGGTGCCCTGGTCTACTACCTCAATGAGTATTGCGACGATGGGTTCCGTGGCGAACGATTCATTGAGCATTTGCGCGGTTCTCGCATGCGAAATTGGCACTACGTGGACAGCAAAGTCCGTAGACGTAACGCCAAAACCAACCGGGAACGCCGCAAAAGTGGGCTGGATAACATCGAACCGATCATGGTCGGCAAAGTGCCGATGCCACTGCACCTTGAAGATCGAAACACCATGATTTGCGCGTCCATCGGTGCCGGTAAGTCCGTCACCATGGAAAGCATGATGGCCTCGGCGTTGAAGCGTAACGACAAGATGGCCGTTGTCGATCCCAACGGCACCTTTTACTCAAAGTTCAGTTTCAAAGGCGATGTGATTCTCAACCCCTTCGATGCACGGTCAGCAGGTTGGACGGTGTTCAACGAGATCAGGGGTGTTCACGACTTCGACCGTATGGCGAAATCCATCATCCCGCCGCAGGTGGATCCAGGTGATGAACAGTGGTGCGCGTATGCCCGTGACGTACTGGCCGACACCATGCGTAAGCTCAAGGAAACCAACAACCCGAACCAGGACACGCTGGTAAACCTGCTGGTTCGGGAGGATGGGGACACCATTCGGGCGTTCCTGGCCAACACCGACTCCGAGGGCTATTTCCGCGACAACGCTGAAAAGGCGATTGCCAGTATTCAGTTCATGATGAACAAGTACATTCGCCCGCTGCGCTTCATGACCAAGGGTAGTTTCTCGATCCATAAGTGGGTGACAGACCCGAATGCGGGCAATCTGTTTATCACCTGGCGGGAGGACATGCGCTCGACCATGCAGCCATTGGTGGCCATGTGGATTGACACGATCTGCGCGACCATCCTCAGCTATGAGCCCCTGACCGGGAAACGTCTCTGGATGTTCCTGGACGAGCTGCAGTCGCTGGGCAAACTCGAATCGTTCGTGCCAGCAGCCACCAAAGGCCGGAAACACGGCCTTCGTATGGTTGCCAGTCTGCAAGACTGGTCGCAGTTGATCACCAGCTATGGCCAACACGATGCAGAAACGGTGCTGTCTTGCTTCCGTAATTACGTGATTCTTGCCGCATCCAACGCACAAACCTCGGACAAGGCCAGCGAGATCCTTGGCCAGCAGGAAGTCAGGCGTATGCGTGTCTCTTTCAGCAACGGTCGCAGCAACCGCTCGCCAGAGATCAAGAAAGAGCCCGTGGTCATGGACTCCGAAATCTCAAACTTGAAAGACCTTGAGGCTTATCTGAAATTCGGTGAGGACTTCCCTATCACCAAAATCAAGCTGCCCTATGTGAATCACAAAGAGAGAGCGCAGGGAATAGTCGTTGCCGGTCAGGCGGCGTAACGGAGGTTGCATGCTCAACGTCACGCCGATTCGAGGAAACAACCAGTACGCTGCAGCACGTTATTTTTCTGCTGCAGACGACTACTACGCCAAGGAAACACCCGGCGAGTGGCAAGGCGAAGGTGCCGAACGGCTCGGCCTGGTCGGCCCCGTCGATCAGCTGCAACTGGCCAAACTGCTTGATGGCAAGTTGCCGAACGGCGAGCGGATTCACACCACGTTCAATGCCGAAACCAACAAGCGGCGCATGGGCTTGGACATGACATTCTCGGCGCCGAAATCGGTGTCGATGCAAGCACTCGTCGCCGGCGACAAAAATGTCACCCTGGCTCACGACCGGGCGGTGGCCAAGGCCATGCACCACGTCGAAAAACTCGCCCAGGCACGGCGCAAGGAGCAGGGCAAGTTCCTTCGCGAACGCACCGGGAACATGGTCATCGGCAAGTTTCGCCACGAAATGAGTCGCGGCAAGGATCCCCAGCTGCACACCCATGCGGTGATCATGAACATGACGCAGCGCGCCGATGGTAAATGGCGTGCCTTGTTCAACGACGATATTTTCAAGGTTCAGCATGAAGTTGATGCCATGTACAAAGGCCAACTGGCCTTGGAGCTGCGCGAGCTGGGCTACGAGATCCGCGTACTCGATGGCAAAGGCAACTTCGAGCTGAATCACATTTCACGGGAACAGATCGAAGCATTCTCCAGCCGTAGCAAGGTCATCGAGGAAGCGCTGGCCAAGGACGGGAAAACCCGGGCCGACGCGACCACCCTTGAAAAACAAGTTATCTCCATGGCCACCAGGCCGCACAAGGACGAACGCGACCGGGACCTGGTGAAACAGTATTGGGTGACGAAAAGCCGCGAGCTGGGAATCGACTACGGCCCACAGAGTCGGCTGGATGGCCGCGAATATGGTGAAACAGGCCCAGCGTCAGGGGCAGGTGTTCCATCTGATCCCAACTTACCCGCAGCGATCACACCAGCCCAAGCCGTTGTGCAGTACGCAATCAATCACCTGACCGAGCGCGAGCAGGTAGTTACCGAACAGGATCTAATGACCGTGGCGCTTCGACGTTCGGTAGGTTTGGCCGGTCCTGACCAGGTAAGGGGTGAAATAGATCGCCTGGTAAAACAGGGCACGCTCATAGAGTCGGCACCGGCCTACGCAATGGCGCAGCCCACGGAGAACGCGCCTGTTTTGTCGCCTGCAGGTTGGCAATCTCACCTGCAGGAGTTGAAAGGCTGGACGGACAAGCAGGCAAAACAGTACGTGGCCACCGCCATCGAACGGGGTTCATTGGTGCCAACCGAAAAGCGCTACACCACGCAGAAGGGCTTGAAACGCGAGAAAGCCATTCTTGCCATTGAGCGCACTGGCCGGGGCCAGGTTACTCCGCTCATGTCTCAGGAACAGGTCGCTAAAGCACTCGAAGGGTCAACCCTCACCGCTGGCCAGCGGCAAGCCGTCGAGGCCATCGTCAGCACGCCAAATCGGTTTGTGGGTATTCAGGGTGATGCCGGGACGGGCAAAACCTACTCTGTCGAACGGGCCGTGCAATTGCTCACATCCGTCAACGAGGCAATGAGCTACGGCAAAACAGAGGATCAACCCGGCTACCGGATCCTCGCGTTGGCTCCGTATGGCAACCAGGTTGCCGCACTCAAAAATGAGGGGATGGACGCTCATACCCTGGCCAGCTTTTTCAACACCAAAGACAAGACCCTGGACGAGAGGACGATCATTGTTCTCGACGAGGCCGGTGTCGTCGGCGCTCGCCAGATGGAACAGCTCATGCGCCTGGTGGAAAAGTCCGGCGCCCGTCTTGTCCAGCTGGGCGACACCAAACAGACCGAGGCCATCGAGGCGGGCAAGCCATTCGCCCAGCTCCAGCAGAACGGCATGCAAACCGCCCGGATCAAGGAAATCCAGCGGCAGAAAGACCCCGAACTGAAAATTGCCGTCGAGCACGCCGCCGATGGCAATACCCCCATGTCCCTGCAGCACATCAAGCACATTGAGGAACTGCGCAATCCTACCGATCGACACCAGGCGATTGTGAACGACTACATGCAGCTCACTGACCAGGAGCGCAAAGAGGTGTTGATCGTTGCCGGTACGAACAAAGACCGTAAAGAGATCAACACCTTGGCGCGCAAGGCCTTGGGACTTGAGGGCCAAGGGACAAAGTTCGACACGTTGAACCGCGTTGACATGACCCAGGCAGAGCGCCGCTTTGCCCCGACCTACCAGCAAGGGATGGTGATTCAGCCGGAGAAAGACTACAAAAAGGCGGGCTTGGCCCGTGGCGAAATCTACACCGTCAAGCAGGCGCTGCCGGGGAACATCCTTGTAGTGATCGGCGCCGATGGCGAGAGTCGTCAGATCAACCCTCGACAGGTTACGAAGCTCAGCGTCTATAAGATGGAGCGCCCGGAGCTGTCCATTGGCGACCTGGTACGCATCACCCGCAATACCCCATCACTCGACCTCACCAACGGCGACCGGATGCGTGTGGTCAGCACAGCCAACGGAATGATCGAGCTGGCTTCGACCAAAGAGCGCGACGGAAAGCCCGAGCGCGTGGTGAAGTTGCCCGCGAATAAACCGCTGCACCTGGAACACGCTTACTCCGCGACTGTTCACAGTGCGCAGGGCCTGACCAATGATCGGGTGATGATCTCCGTCAACACCAAGAGCCGTACCACTTCGCTCAATCTGTTCTACGTGGCCATCAGTCGGGCACGGTTGGAGGCGAGGATCTACACCGATGCTATCGCCGGTTTGCCGGGGGCCATTGCCAAGCGCTACGACAAATCTACGGCACTGGCTCTGCAGAAAGAGCGTGACGCGCAACGTCTGCAGAAAGCGCACACCCCGAAAACGGTGGTGGATGGGCCAAAAACCGAGCGCGCTTTGGAACGCGAAAAACGCATGCGGCCCAACAGCCCAAGCGGCAGCATGGAACACACTAAATAGGGAAGAAGAGAGAAAACGGGAAATAGCTGTCAAGCCAAGGCTACTCGAAAAAATGTCGAGTAAGGCCTTCCTTTCGAGATCGAATTCTACTAACTTTACTGAAATTACTAACTTCAGTAATTTTACTAAATTCACTAAAACGGCGAACACATGAAAATCCCGACGCACTTGAAGCACAAGCCCGTTCTTGAAGTCGCAAACTACGATCAACTCGACGGTCCTTACAGGACGAAGACCGATGCGAAGGGGCTTTCGGTAGGACTGGCGCAATGGAACGAGCCCGGTTGCACGGAGATCTCGGCCAAGGTGTGGCGCAATACCGGCGAAAAATGGTCCCGCCAATCTGAAGAGTTACCCCTGCACAGGGTGATCGATCTGGCCACCCTGGTCTGTGCTGCCATTCGCTACGCGGAAAATGGCAACGAACTGACATCAACTGAAGACTTCCCCATTTCCTTTTCGACCGATAACGAGGAGTTGAAGCGGTACCTGGAGATCATGAAAAAAGAACTGGCCGCCAACAAAGAGCATCTCGACGTGAGTCTGAACCGCTTGGTGATTGCGTTGAAAAAACTAGGCAAATGCTAGGTGTAACGACCTGCAAACGAAAACGTTCCGACCTGCAATCAAGGCGTTTTCCGACCAGGATTAACTGCGATTGTCCGGTCCGGCAAACCAGCGTTAGCTGCGAATGAACCTGCATTGATCCACACCAACCTGCATTCCATCGTCGCCAACCAGCATTAACTGCAAGTGAGAGGATCTTGTGGGTAGGGATCACAGGTTTCGACGCAGACTTAATGCCATGTTTGCCAACGAGCGGATTCCCCGGAATTTTTGTCACATTATTAGTCTTACGAACCCTTTGCATGTCTTAAATTAACTAACGGGTTAAGTGACAATTTTTGACGGCCACAGCTTTCCGACTCAAACTGTCACATAATCGAACGTATATGTGACAGGACAAAATATGCAAATTGGCTACATGCGGGTATCCAAGGCTGACGGCACCCAGGGGACGGACTTGCAGCGCGATGCGCTGGTTGCTGCCGGCGTCGATCCGGCCCACCTCTATGATGATCAGGTGTCCGGCAAGCGCGAGGACCGCCCCGGTCTGGTCGCATGCCTCAAAGCGCTACGGCCAGGTGACACGCTGGTGGTCTGGAAGCTCGACCGGCTGGGTCGGGACCTGCGTCACCTCATCAACACCGTGCACGATATGACCGGGCGCGGTGTCGGGCTAAAAGTGCTGACCGGACATGGCGCTGCCATCGACACCACGACGGCAGCTGGCAAGCTGGTCTTTGGCATCTTTGCGGCACTAGCCGAGTTCGAGCGCGAACTGATTGCCGAGCGCACCATTGCCGGCCTGGCGTCGGCGCGGGCGCGCGGTCGAAAGGGCGGGCGTCCGTTCAAGATGACCGCAGCCAAGCTGCGGCTGGCCATGGCCGCGATGGGCCAGCCAGAAACCAAGGTGGGTGACCTGTGTCTGGAGCTTGGAATCACACGGCAGACCCTGTACCGGCACATTTCGCCCAAGGGCGAGTTGCGCCCCGATGGCGAGAAGCTGCTTGCCCGCACGTGACACGATGAGTGCCACCTACGCCATCGGCTTAGAGCCGCTAACACCACCTATCCACGAAGCGTGCGCAGATGATCGCGGCTGCCAACTTCAAAAGCGCTTCGTGGATGTCAAGGCGCCTTTCAAAGCGGATTCGCAGTTTGCCAAAGCCAGCAAACCATCCGTGCGTCCTCTCCACTACCCAGCGATGTTTGCCCAGCCTTTCGCTGCTTTCAATGCCGCGCCTGGCAATGCGGCTGGATATGCCTCGCTGCCTCAGATGGGCACGGCAGCGTTTGTAGTCATAGCCTTTGTCAGCATGCAGCTTCGCTGGTCGCTTGCGAGGTCGACCCTGCAGGCCTGCAACGCCAGGGATCGCATCCAAGCACCGCTCGAACATCATGGAGTCATGTCTGTTCGCCCCGCTGACAAGAACCACCAGCGGGATGCCTCTGGCGTCTACGACGATGTGCCGCTTGGAGCCGAGTTTTCCTCTGTCGGTGGGGTTCGGGCCTGTTTCCTGGCCCCCCGGGGGCTTGGTACCGAAGAGCCATCAATACTGGCCCGGCTCCAATCGATCTGGTCGTGTTCACGCAAACGCATCAGCATGGCCTGGTGCAACCTCTGCCAAACCCCTGCTGCGCTCCAATTCCGAAGTCGCCGCCAGCAAGTCATGCCGCTGCCATAGCCAAGGGATTGTGGGAGGTCTTCCCATGGAATGCCGGTATGCAACACGAACAAGATGCCGTTGAGGGCGGCCTCATCGCTCACTGCGAGCTTGCGTGCGCCACCTTTGGCGGAGGGAGTGAAGGTGGGGATCAGGGGCTGCAACTGCAGCCACAGTTCTTTGCTAACGGGTTGTCTTGCCATGAGGGCATGAAGCATAACTGCTTCATGCGGGTCTCTTGGGCAGTGGTGTTAGCGACTCTTAGAGTGCTTTATTTTCCGTTTTCTGAGACGACCCCACATAGGGCGAAAAGTCGCCGGCCGTGACGGCCAGTGGCAGGACGAGGGCGCTGGCGAGCAGAGCGCCGGTGAGTGCGATTTTCATCGTGTTCTCCTTATATGCCTATGGAGATCAGACGGCGACCACGGGGAAATCCACCGTGGTGTCGGCGATGTGGTTGGTGTAGTTGGTGAGCGTGTTCAGCGCGACGTTGGCGATCACTTCCAGTATCAGGCCGTCGTCGAGCCCCGCGCGGCGGTAGTTGGCCATGGCGTCGGCCGACACCACGCCGCGTTGCTCGACCAGCGCGCGGGCAAAGCCGGCGATTGCATCGTCAAGTGCGTTGGCCGCCTGGCCGGTGCGGGCCGCGGCGATGGCCTCTGCCGACAGTCCGGCACCTTTGCCGATCAGGGTGTGTGCGCTCAGGCAATACTGGCAGCGATTGGCTTGACCGGCAGCGAGCGCAACGATCTCGCGCTGGGAGGCATTCAGGCGGCCGGTGCCCAGCGTTTCGGACAAGCCGAGGTAGCCATTGAGCGCCGCCGGCGCGTGGGCCAGCGTGGCGAACAGGTTCGGCACCATGCCAAGCTTGGCTTTGACGGCCTTGAGTGTGGCAGCGGTAGCGGCGTCAGCGGTGTCGATGGTCAGGGGGGCGATTTGGGTCATGTCTATCTCCGTAGTGGGTGAGGTGCAAGAGCACGTGGGCATGATCGCCCTTTGTTTGGTACGATATGGCACGTAAAGTATCAAATACGTAACCTATCGTCTTATATGGAGAGTGGAATGGCGGATCGACTGGCCGGCTTGCTCCGGCACTACTCGCTTTCGGCGCGCGTTTTTCACAGCGGCGCCTTCTGTGGGCAGCATCATTACGCGGCGCCGCATGGCTATATCCATCTGGTGCGGCGCGGCCCGATTACGGCGCGTTCGCCCGTGCATGAAGATCTGCTGGTTACCGAGCCGAGCCTGCTGTTTTATCCGCGCGTGGCGTCGCATCGTTTTGTCGCCGCCCCCGGCGATACCGCTGAGCTGTTGTGTGCGGAGGTCGACCTGGGCGCTTCGACGGGCAATCCGTTGGCCATGGCCTTGCCGTCGATGCTGCTGATTCCGTTGGCGGACTTGCCCGGCCTCGGGCCGACGCTAGAGTTGCTGTTTGCCGAAGCCGAGCGCGACCAGTGCGGTCGGCAGGCCGCCATCGACCGCTTGTACGAGTTGCTACTGATCCAGTTGCTGCGTTATCTGATGGATGGGCGGCTTGGCGCCACCGGACTGCTGGCGGGCCTGGCCGACCCGAAACTCGCGCGCGCCATAACCGCCATGCACGATGCGCCGCAGACCGCGTGGTCGCTCGAGGCGCTGGCGGCGAAGGCGGGCATGTCACGCGCGCGCTTCGCCGCCGCGTTCAAGGACGCGGTGGGCGTCACGCCGGGCGACTATCTGGCCGACTGGCGGATGAACGTCAGTTGCACCCTGCTCAAGCAGGGGCGGCCGGTGGCGGTGGTGGCCGACCGCGTCGGCTACGGCAGCCCGAACGCTCTGGCGCGCGCCTTCCGCGTGCGCATGGGCTGCGCCCCGCGCGACTGGCTGGCGCAGCAGCGCGGTGACGCGGCGCTCAGCGGTTCGTGAGTTTGAGTTCGATTCGCCGGTTCTTGGCGTAGGCGGCGCCGGTGTTGCGCTCGTCGAGCGGGTGAAATTCGCATCACGCCGGAACAACTGGCGGAACTCCAGGTGGCGATCCGTCAACGGCTGGTCAGTCTGTTCGTGCGGCGCGGCCGGCTGGACAAGGCTGAGTCAGTGGCGCAGGTAGCTGGATGACGCTGTCCCGCCCTGAGCCGACGCTCACAGGCGGGGATTTCCAGTGTCGTCATTGTCGGCTATTGGCCGGCAGCAGCCCGTCGTTGCCTGATGGATCCAACCCCTCCGCTGCTATAGTGCAGTCGGCTTCTGACGTTCAGTGCAGCCGTCTTCTGAAAACGACAGGCGCGCTCCTGGACGTGATGAACAACTCCCACGGATCAGGTGATGCGCCCCTGAAACCGCGTGTGTAGAGGGGTTGTTGCCGCTGACCGAAAACTGACCCAGTAGAGGCTGTTCTGCCGACTGAAAACTGACCCAGGTGTTCAACTGCTTCTGCTCAATTTTTGAGCAGGAGAACACAGGGTGATCAGTATGGAAATGATGGGCAAAATTCGCCGGATGTATTTCCGCGACAAGCTGTCGCTGCATGAGATAGCCAAGCGCACCGGGTTGGCGCGCAACACGATTCGCAAGTGGGTCAGAGCACCTGAGGCCAAGCCGCCGGTCTACCAACGCCGCGCGATCTTCAACAAACTCAGCCCTTTTCACGCCACGCTGGAGCAGGCGCTAAAAGCCGATTCGCTGCGGCCCAAGCAACAGCGGCGCAGTGCCAAGGCGCTGTTGGCGCAAATCAAAGCCGAAGGTTATGACGGTGGCTACAGCCAGCTCACCGCGTTTATCCGTGCCTGGCGAGGGGGACAGGGCAAGGCGTCGCAGGCCTTTGTGCCGCTGACCTTTGCTCTTGGCGAGGCGTTTCAGTTTGACTGGAGCGAGGAAGGCTTGCTGGTCGGCGGCATTTACCGGCGTATGCAGGTGGCACATCTGAAGCTGTGTGCCAGCCGTGCGTTCTGGCTTGTGGCGTATCCGAGCCAGGGCCATGAGATGTTATTGGGGAGCCCGCAGAATTCGGAAAAAATCGTACGCTAAGGTTTTCCGGGCAATCGTAGCGGCCTGAACTTCCCGATCTCCAGCCTGCGGCTCTGCCGCCAGACGTAATCGCCAGTCAGGTTGATGTGCTCCCAGCCCAGCGGCAATAGGTATTGCAGCAGCTCGCCGCCCACCGACTTGCCAGCCTCGACCAGCCCCAAGTGATGCACTCCAGATACATCGTGTTCCATAGCGCGATGGCCGTCACCAAGTTTGGGCTTCTGGCTCTGTAGCGCTGCGGCTCGAAGTTCCGATCCTGATTTTGCCTAAAACTGGACACTAGCTATTGTCTTTGAACAACGTCGATACGGTACGGGCAACATGGTCTGCACCGTCACTGATTTCACGCATAATAGTTGTTACAGTTGCGATCTGATCGTTGTTTTCTTCGGCGCTTCTAGCGATGCTGTTCATATCTATATTCAGTTGCTGAGTAAGCTTTCCGTTAGCAGTTACCACATTCTGGATTTCCACGGTGGCACTGCTAGTTCGAGCTGCCAACTGACGAACCTCGTCGGCTACTACAGCAAAGCCTCGGCCCATTTCACCCGCTCGGGCAGCTTCAATTGCGGCGTTAAGTGCTAGTAAGTTAGTTTGTTCTGCCACGCCTTGGATGATGGTAACAATTTTCTCGATATCTTTAGCCTGAGCATTTAGCTGTGTAATCGAAATAACCGCACCGTTTATTAAATTAAATGTACCCTGAGATAGTTCAATTGAACTAGCAAGGGACTCCATGCCCCGCACGGAAATTTGAGATGTCTCCTCGGCGGTGGTGAAGGAAAGCTCTGCGGCCTGGCGGATTTCATCAGCCTTATGCTTCTGCGAGCTGACGTCGGTGGCAAATTTTAACACTTTCACAACCTGGCCGGCTTCATCAATGACGGGGTTGTAGGTGGCCTCAAGATAGGTGGTCTCTCCCGATGCGGTCTTGCGCTCAAATTGCCCGCTGAAAAAAGTTCCTCCCTTTAAACTCTGCCAAAAATTTGGATTTTCTTGATAAAAATTATCGAAACAGAACATTCGGTGGTGTCGACCCTTGATATCGCTGAGGCGATAACCCATAGCACGGAGGAAATTCTCATTTGCATGCAGGATGTCACCGTTAGGTGTGAACTCGATCTCCGCCATCGAGCGGGAGATGGCTGCATGGACGGCTC
Source organism: Pseudomonas sp. DSV-1 (assembly GCF_035830915.1). Classification (NCBI taxonomy): domain Bacteria; kingdom Pseudomonadati; phylum Pseudomonadota; class Gammaproteobacteria; order Pseudomonadales; family Pseudomonadaceae; genus Pseudomonas; species Pseudomonas sp. DSV-1. Next base: position 59,588 of record NZ_JAYMYG010000003.1, read on the forward strand.
TTAGTGAGAGTAACTCGTTTTCTCTCTGAGTGACATCTGAGCCAATCTTAATGATTTCAATAACTTTTCCATCTTGATTTTGAACTGGAATATAAGTAGCCTCAATCAATACTAAGTTACCGTCTTTGCGCAGCCGCCTAAATAAACCTGATTGAAGATGGCCGTCAGCCAATTTCTGCCAGAAGCGCGAATAATCAGCTGTGTTAGCATAATTCTTTTCGCAGAAAATTCTGTGGTGCTGCCCTGCTATTTCTTCGAGTTTGTAACCAAGCATCTCTAGAAAGATATTGCTCGCATAGATTACGCTCCCGTCTGGCCTGAATCTGATTTCCGCGACATTTCGACTTATTGAATCAAGCTGCCGCTGTAGTTCTGAGAGCTTATTTTCTGTGTCCAGCAGTTGTTTGTTTTTATTGAAAAACATAATCATTACCTTTGTGCAAATAAAATAATACTTGGGGCCCAATTTATACTGGTCTTAGTCTGCGAATCTTCATGGGAGACGGGACTAATCAGAGCCCTCGCTCTTGGATAACATTAGACGCTCGCGCGCAAAATTCCACCCATTCCGATAAGGCGGCGTATAGAGCCTTAGCGGCATCTGAGGTTGGCGCGTACTTATCTCTGTCGCAAGCCCATCTGGTGAACCGCTTCAGGGTATGCAGGCATCGTAGTCAGTGTCTGAGGGTCGGTTGAGGTCAATTTTGACTTCAAGAATCTAGACGTGGAGGGGAGGCCTCATGCCCGGCAAGACTTTAATTTCCATTGGCATGAGGCGCATGTTATTCGTGAACAGGCAAGATCCAAGTTTAAGCTTGTTTACTGATATTTTGCGGAGCCGATGAACTTAGAGAAATGCTCGCACCATATTTGGACCGTTGTAAACTCGTTGACGTTGACGCTTGCAGGAATGGTTTTCTTGAAATTCCCGAAGTTTTTCAATTCGCCAATCAGAATTGCTTCTTTCTTTATGTCCAAAAACGATTCTTTGTCGGTGGCTTGTTTCTTTGTCAGGTAAATTTTGTAGTCTGGACCAGGTGCTACATCACCTTTAAATACAATTTCGTTATCCGTAACAAAAAGTTGTCCATTCGCCCAGTGAAGGGCGTCGCTGCCTTTCTGATCTTTCTTGAACTCTCCGCTATACTTTGCCACCTTTTGCACTTCTTCAATTTCGGCGATGGTGGCGTTTTCTTGTGCTGTCAAAATCGGAAGTATATAGATCCCTAGCCCAACTCCCGCGCCAAACAGAGCCAGGTGGGACGCGAGCAGAATTATTTTTAATTGCTTTTTCATGGGTTGCCTCATGCAGTGAGTTATTTGGTGTGTCCATCACAATAGGTTAGCGCAACCGCTTCTTGAGAGCATAGCTCTTTATAGTTGGAAAATTAGCGATTTGCAGCCATGTGTCATATTGAGCTATACCCTAACCGGACGTCAGGCAAGGCCGCTCCGAGTCGTCAGAATAGAGTGGTCTTTCGCATTCGTTGACACATGCCCGCGAAGGTCATAGATTTCAGCCTGACAGAAATGGGCTTTGAGGCACAACGGAACAGAAAGTGCACTTAAGCCGCCTTCAACCAAGGAGACATCGTGCAGGGGCACCGCATCGGCTACGTCCGGGTCAGCAGCTTTGACCAGAACCCGGAACGCCAGCTGGAACAAACCCAGGTGAGCAAGGTGTTCACCGACAAGGCATCGGGCAAGGACACCCAGCGCCCCCAGCTCGAAGCGCTGCTGAGCTTCGTCCGCGAAGGCGATACAGTGGTGGTGCACAGCATGGATCGGCTGGCCCGCAACCTCGATGACCTGCGTCGCTTGGTACAGAAGCTGACTCAGCGCGGCGTGCGCATCGAGTTCCTGAAGGAGGGCCTGGTGTTCACTGGCGAGGACTCGCCGATGGCCAACCTGATGCTGTCGGTGATGGGGGCCTTCGCTGAGTTCGAGCGCGCCCTGATCCGCGAGCGGCAGCGTGAGGGCATCGCCTTGGCCAAGCAGCGTGGCGCGTACCGGGGCCGCAAGAAAGCCCTGTCCGATGAGCAGGCTGCTACCCTGCGGCAGCGAGCGACGGCCGGCGAGCCCAAGGCGCAGCTTGCCCGCGAGTTCAACATCAGCCGGGAAACCCTCTACCAGTACCTCCGCACGGACGACTGACACATGCCGCGTCGCTTGATCCTCTCGGCCACGGAGCGGGACACCCTGCTTGCGCTGCCGGAAAGCCAGGATGACCTGATCCGCTACTACACCTTCAACGACTCCGACCTGTCGCTGATCCGCCAGCGACGCGGCGACGCCAACCGCCTCGGCTTCGCCGTGCAGCTCTGCCTGCTGTGCTACCCCGGTTACGCGCTGGGAACCGACAGCGAGCTGCCCGAGCCGGTCATCCTGTGGGTGGCGAAGCAAGTCCAGGCCGAGCCGGCGAGCTGGGCAAAGTACGGCGAGCGCGACGTGACCCGTCGCGAGCATGCCCAGGAACTGCGCACCTACCTGCAACTGGCCCCGTTCGGCCTGTCCGACTTCCGCGCCCTGGTGCGCGAGCTAACCGAGCTGGCCCAGCAGACCGACAAAGGCTTGCTGCTGGCCGGTCAGGCCCTGGAGAGCCTACGGCAGAAACGACGCATCCTGCCGGCGCTGAGCGTGATTGACCGGGCCTGCTCGGAAGCCATTGCGCGAGCCAATCGGCGGGTCTACCGCGCCCTGGTCGAACCTCTCACCGACTCGCATCGGGCCAAGCTGGACGAGTTGCTTAAGCTCAAGGCCGGCAGCAGCATCACCTGGTTGACCTGGCTGCGGCAGGCACCGCTGAAACCCAACTCCCGCCACATGCTTGAGCACATCGAACGGCTGAAGACATTTCAGCTGGTGGACTTGCCCGAAGGCCTTGGCCGGCACATCCACCAGAACCGCCTGCTCAAGCTGGCCCGCGAGGGTGGGCAGATGACGCCCAAAGACCTTGGCAAGTTCGAGCCGCAGCGACGTTATGCGACCCTGGCCGCCGTGGTACTGGAGAGCACTGCAACCGTGATTGATGAGCTGGTGGATCTGCACGACCGCATCCTGGTCAAGCTGTTCAGCGGCGCGAAACACAAGCATCAGCAGCAGTTCCAGAAGCAGGGCAAGGCGATCAATGACAAAGTGCGCCTGTACTCCAAGATCGGCCAGGCGCTGCTGGAGGCAAAGGAAAGCGGCAGCGATCCCTACGCCGCCATCGAGGCGGTGATTCCCTGGGACGAGTTCACCGAGAGCGTCAGTGAGGCCGAGCTGCTGGCCCGGCCGGAGGGCTTCGACCACCTGCACCTGGTCGGCGAGAACTTCGCCACCCTGCGCCGCTACACGCCGGCCCTGCTGGAGGTACTGGAGCTGCGCGCCGCCCCGGCCGCGCAAGGCGTGCTGGCAGCCGTGCAGACCCTGCGCGAGATGAACGCCGACAACCTGCGCAAGGTGCCGGCCGATGCCCCCACTGCCTTCATCAAGCCGCGCTGGAAGCCGCTGGTGATCACCCCGGAAGGCCTCGACCGGCGCTTCTACGAAATCTGCGCGCTGTCCGAGCTGAAGAACGCCCTGCGCTCCGGCGACATCTGGGTCAAGGGCTCGCGGCAGTTCCGCGACTTCGACGACTACCTGCTGCCGGCCGAGAAGTTCGCCGCACTCAAGCGCGAGCAGGCCCTGCCCCTGGCGATCAACCCGAACAGCGACCAGTACCTGGAAGAGCGTTTGCAGCTGCTGGACGAGCAGTTGGCCACCGTCACCCGCCTGGCCAAGGACAACGAGCTGCCCGATGCCATCCTCACCGAGTCAGGGCTGAAAATCACCCCGCTGGATGCGGCGGTGCCGGATCGGGCGCAGGCGCTGATCGACCAAACCAGCCAGTTACTGCCGCGCATCAAGATCACCGAACTGCTGATGGACGTGGACGACTGGACGGGCTTCAGCCGCCACTTCACCCACTTGAAGGACGGGGCCGAGGCCAAAGACAGGACGTTGCTGCTGTCCGCAATCCTCGGTGATGCGATCAACCTCGGGCTGACCAAGATGGCCGAGTCGAGCCCCGGCCTGACCTACGCCAAGCTGTCCTGGCTGCAAGCCTGGCACATCCGCGACGAAACCTATTCGGCGGCCTTGGCCGAGCTGGTCAACCACCAGTATCGCCACGCCTTTGCCGCCCACTGGGGCGACGGCACGACCTCATCCTCCGATGGCCAGCGCTTCCGCGCGGGTGGCCGGGGCGAGAGCACCGGGCACGTCAACCCGAAGTACGGTAGCGAGCCGGGACGGCTGTTCTATACCCATATCTCCGACCAGTACGCGCCGTTCAGCACCCGCGTGGTGAATGTCGGCGTCCGCGATTCCACCTATGTGCTCGACGGCCTGCTGTACCACGAGTCCGACCTGCGGATCGAGGAGCACTACACCGACACGGCCGGCTTCACCGATCACGTCTTTGCCCTGATGCACCTGCTAGGCTTCCGCTTCGCGCCGCGCATCCGCGACCTCGGCGAAACCAAGCTGTACGTGCCGCAGGGCGTGCAAGCCTACCCGACGTTGCGCCCGCTGATCGGCGGCACCCTGAACATCAAGCACGTGCGTGCCCACTGGGACGACATCCTGCGCCTGGCCAGCTCGATCAAGCAGGGCACCGTCACCGCCTCGCTGATGCTGCGCAAGCTCGGCAGCTACCCGCGCCAGAACGGACTGGCCGTGGCCCTGCGCGAGCTGGGCCGGATCGAGCGCACGCTGTTCATCCTCGACTGGCTGCAAAGCGTCGAGCTGCGCCGTCGCGTGCATGCCGGCCTGAACAAGGGTGAAGCGCGCAACTCCCTGGCCAGGGCGGTGTTCTTCAACCGCCTCGGCGAAATCAGGGATCGGAGCTTCGAGCAGCAGCGCTACCGGGCCAGCGGCCTCAACCTGGTGACGGCGGCTATCGTGCTGTGGAACACAGTGTATCTGGAACGCGCCACCCAGGGGCTGGTCGAGGCTGGTAAGCCGGTGGACGGCGAGCTGCTGCAATACCTGTCGCCGCTGGGTTGGGAACACATCAACCTAACCGGCGATTACGTCTGGCGGCAGAGCCGCCGGCTTGAAGACGGGAAGTTCAGGCCGCTACGGTTGCCCGGAAAACCTTAGCGTACGATTTTTTCCGTTTTCTCTATTCGCCCCTTATTTGACGCCCATACACGCTCGTTCGGCTCCTTGGGCGGCGTGCCGCGCCGGGGCATCTACGACAACATGAAGACCGCCGTCGACAAGGTCAATAAGGGCAAAGGCCGGGCGGTGAATGCGCGCTTTGCGGTGATGTGCGCGCATTACCTGTTCGATCCGGACTTCTGCAACGTCGCCGCTGGTTGGGAAAAGGGCATCGTTGAAAAGAACGTGCAAGACAGCCGCAGGCGTATCTGGCTAGACGCCCAGGACTGCCAGTTTCACTCCTTCGAGGAACTCAATGCCTGGCTGGGCCAGCGCTGCCGCGCGCTTTGGAACGAGCTGACGCACCCTCAATACAGCGGGCTGAGTGTGGCCGAAGTGCTGGAGTTGGAGCGCGCTGAACTGATGCCTGTGCCAGCGCCATTCGACGGTTACGTCGAGCGGCCTGCGCGGGTCTCCAGCACCTGCCTGGTCAGCGTCGGGCGCAACCGCTACTCGGTGCCGTGTGAGTATGCGGGTAAGTGGGTCAGCAGCCGTTTGTATCCGACGCGAATCGAGGTGGTGGCTGACGACGCGCTGATCGCCAGCCATGTCCGCTTGCTGGATCGCGACCAGGTCAGCTATGACTGGCAGCACTACCTCCCGCTGATCGAACGCAAGCCCGGTGCGCTGCGCAACGGCGCGCCCTTTGCTGATCTGCCGGCGCCGCTGCGTCAGCTTAAGCACGGTCTGGGGCGTCATGCCGGCGGTGACCGGATCATGGCGCAAGTTCTGGCTGCCGTACCGGTCGCCGGGCTCGATGCGGTGCTGGTGGCTGTTGAGCTGGTACTGGAAAGCGGCAGCCTGAGCGCCGAACACATCCTCAATGTCGTGGCGCGCCTGGCCGCGACCGAACCACCACCCAGCGTCGAAACCCACTTGTCGCTCAAGGAAGCCCCCGTCGCTAACACGGCGCGCTACGACCGCCTGCGTGGCCAGACCGAGGAGATCGGTC
>NZ_JAYMYG010000004.1:0-6364 GCF_035830915.1 Pseudomonas sp. DSV-1
TACCAGGTCTCGTTCCCCGCACGCAAAGCAGAGATTCCCCGAGACCTTGGCCAGAGCGATTGCCGTCGCCGCTGGCCCGAATGAAACCCTGCCTTGGCAGGGTTTTTTCGTTTTAATGCTATGTATCTATCGCCCAAAGATATTGCGTTTGCTCGCCCAGCGCAAACCCTGTGTCTTTCACAAGCTACCGTGAGGGGCTGGCAGCTTGACTGCCTAGCTGCACCGTAGCCTACAAGGTCCTACGGACCGCATTAGTGAACGGTCGGTTATAGCAGTAGACTGTGGGCACCCTACAGACAGAACCCGACACTGCCCTACATGGCAAAATTAACCATCGGCCGCATGGCAAAACTCTACGGTTTGCACCGTTCAACATTGCACGAGGCCGTGTCTAAAGGCCGCGTGACTGCTGGCCTGGACGGTAAAGGGCAAAAGGTTATCGACCTATCAGAAATGATCCGTGTCTATGGCGAACCACAGGGACGTCCCCTACACCGCCCTACACTTAACCCAACACCCTCGCCCTACACTTTCCCTACATCTGAAATAGACGCCCTACACCCAGCCCTACAGCCGCTAATTGAGGAAGTTCGACTGCTGCGCACAGAGATACACGAATTACGTGAGTCACTTCGGCTGATTGAGCATAAGCCCGCCCCAAAACCTGTTTCGGCTCCGAGTACGAAACTAGGGGACACCGCTACTTGGGCCAATCTGCTCGACGCTCTAGATGACTGAAAGCCACCGTCAGTTTCGCGGGCGCGAAACTCCAACGGAGGTCAAAACCTCTGTACCAGGAAACCTCAGGAGCCGGTGACTTGGCCCAGTCTAATCAACCGCATAGACCAATAAACAAGCCATGATGCTGGTCTACTTATCTGTGTCTCTGTGTTGTCTCTGTGTTGCCTGCTGCTCTCCCTGTGAGTTTTCCTTGAGTTACTGAATTGAGACCCTCATCCGTCAACCAGTAGCCTCGCAACGGAAGCTCTGAAGCTTGCGGGGTAGGGCTCAACCCATTGGTAACAGCGCAAACCCGAAAAATACGGAATCGAAAATTCGTTTTGTGTCGATCGATACAAAACATGTGTTATGGTCGGTAACAAACCCGCAGAGCGTATTCAGTCAATGGCCCGCCCTCGTACATTCGATGAGTCAATGGTTCTAACCGCCGCAGTCGAGGCATTCTGGACGCATGGATATGAGGGGACTTCTACCCGCGATCTCGTCAAGGCCACAGGCCTAAACCAGCCAAGCCTGTACAACGCCTTTGGCGATAAACGCAGTCTTTATCGTCGTTCCCTTGATCACTATCTGGAATGCAGCGTGCGTGAGCGAATTCAGCGTCTTGAAGGCTTGCCTCATTCTGGAATGGCCATTACCAGATTTTTTGCAGAACTGGTAGATCGCACGCTGAACGATCCCCTTCATCGCGGATGCCTGCTGGTAAATTCGGCCATCGAGGCGAGAGCAGATGACGCAGACTTGCGTCAGGCAGTGGTAGATGAACTCCAGACAATTCGAAGTTTTTTTGAAGGCCGGCTGGTTGCCTTCACCACACAACGCGACGTTGCTGGAGAAGTCAATGCAACGGCGGGCGCCAATCACCTCCTTAGCGTATTGCTAGGCGTTCGAGTGTTGGCGCGAATTAATCCTGATCCTGCGTGTGTCACAGACGCTATTGGTATTGCACTCAAAAGTCTTGGGCTTCCGCCCCTGGCACTTTGCGACATTCACTGACCGCCACTACACGGAGTCAACATGATCAAGTTCTACTATCACCCGTCACCCAACCCCGCAAAAGTTGCGCTTTTCCTCGAGGAAGCAGGTCTTGCGTACGAACTCATCCCTGTCGATACCCGCAAGGGAGAGCAGCACGATCCGGCGTTTCTCAAGATCAACCCAAACGCCAAGACACCGGCTTTGGTTGACGGCGACACCGTAGTGTTCGACAGCAACGCCATACTGCTTTACCTGGCGGAAAAGAGCCGAAAATTCCTACCCGCTGACAATCTGAAAGCACGTGGAGAAATGTATTCCTGGCTCATGTTCATCGCGACTGGCATCGGCCCGTACTCTGGTCAGGCAGTGCATTTCAAACACTTCGCCCCCGACCCCAAAGATTACGCCGTTACCCGTTACACCTTTGAAGCCTGGCGTCACTGGACGATCATCAACGACCGCCTGGCAAACATGCCTTACATGTTAGGAAATGAGTACACGCTGGTGGATATGGCGGTGTGGGGCTGGGCGCGAGCAGTACCTTTCATCCTGGGTGACGAAGCTTGGGGGAAACTTCCAAACGTCAAACGGCTCCTTGATGAAATCAATGCGCGACCGGCAGCCCAGCGAGCTGAAGCACTGAAGACCCAACACAGTTACAAGACCGAAATGGATGCTGACGCCCGTAAAGCGATGTTCCCTCAGATTATTCAGTAGAGGTGCAAGATCATGATCGACCTGCATTACTGGACTACCCCTAACGGGCACAAAATTTCCATATTCCTTGAAGAGTCGGGCCTGCCTTATCGGATCGTGCCGGTGAACATTGGGAAAGGGGAGCAATTCACGCCTTCATTTTTAAAAATTGCTCCCAATAATCGTATTCCAGCCATTGTAGATCATGAGCCACTGGACGGTGGTCAGCCGTTGTCAGTCTTCGAGTCGGGTGCCATTTTGTTGTACCTGGCAGATAAAACTCATCAGTTCATTCCTGGCGATCTACGAGGGCGCAACGAAACCTTGCAGTGGTTGTTCTGGCAAATGGGTGGGTTGGGGCCGATGGCGGGGCAGAATCATCACTTCGTACAATACGCTCCGGTGCCAATTCCCTATGCGCAGGAGCGCTACGTCAAGGAAACCGCTCGATTGTATGGCGTGTTGAATAAACACTTGGCGGATGGCCGTGACTACATCGCTGGCGACTACAGCATTGCCGACATGGCCAGTTATCCATGGATTGTGCCCCACGTCCGGCAGCAGCAAGAGCTTGCCGACTTCCCTCATTTGGCTCGCTGGTTTGAGCGAGTAGGTGATCGACCTGCGACAAAGCGTGCATATGCGATGGCGGAACGAATCAACACCGCTCCGGTCGTCGACGAGGAAACACGCAAGCTGCTATTCAATCAGGACGCGAGCACGGTTCGATAAGCGATCGTTTCAGCCAGTTTTTTTTCAGGGGATGCGACGAAACGCCATAAAAACGGTTGAAACCTCGGTAAGTACCGAGGCTTCATCAAAATGGTATTTTTCCAATACAGCCCTAGTTCGTCGTCTGATCGTTGTTGCTGACATGACTATGAGCCGTAAACTTAGCTTGTCTGTGCATCCCGTGGGATGTATTGAGTGTCGGCCTAACCTGCACTCAAGAAAAAACCGCCTTCCTAAAGGCGGTTTTTTTTGCCTGCGATTTAGTCGCAATGGTAGGTCATAGTTCAACTGCAAAGCCCCGCACGCCCAACCCCTCGGCAAAGCGACCTACCGCTGTCAGGCTGGCCCAGGTACGAATCACTTCGCGCCTCGACCGTACCGGGATCAGCCGCGAGTGCGGCCCGCCGAGGCGTACCGAAAACGTCCACTTGGTACGGGTGGTATCACGGCCGGCGACAAACTCCCTGACCGCGTTCTGTTGTACCAGGTGCTGCAACGCGTCTTCGTGAATCCCGTCCCCGATCACAGCAGCAACGCCGTGACGCGCTCCTGAGCGGCGTCATCCATGATCAGGTACAGGCTTTCAATCTCCGCCGGCTTAAGCACCTTGAGCACCTCAAGCGCTTCGACAAAACCTTGAGCTCGTTCGCTGGCCAGATGCACCTGCAGGGTGTCGGCGCTGAGCTCGATAGTGGTCAGGCGGAGGCGCAGGTTCTCTAGAACCTCGGGCGGCATTTTTATCGCGGTAAACGGATCGTTACCGTAACGAACATTCATCGCCGGATCTCCTCAGCCTGACGTTTGAAGTCAGCGGCCTGTTCTTCACTCAAGGCACCGTCTTTCACAAACTGCAGCAACCAGGCATTCCAACTGATCAGCCCTTTTTTACCTTCGGTGGCCAGTTTTTTTCCCAGCGTAAATGCCATGACCCGAAGCTGGTTGGGGTCTCGGTGGACGCTTTTTTCATAGCTAAGCGTTTCTAGCAATGCGCTGGTCAGTGCGGCCTCAGCTGGATGTGTAAGTTTCATTAACTGCAGGCCGCGCCTTACCACTTCTTGTTCGATGAGCATATGCGGTTTCCTTGTCCGAGTAGGTGGCCCACTACGCGTAAAACCATAGCAAGGGGGTCTGGTGTACCAGTGTAGGGGGGTGTGGTTTCCGTGCCCACAAAAAAAGGCCCCCAGCACTCTCTCAAGTGTGGGGGCCTTTTTGACATAAGCGGCGTTATTCGTAACGGCTGCTCACTTCTTGGTCAGGAATGTCTTGCCGGCTGTTGCTGCTGGCTTGCCCAGCACATAGACCGGTCCTACTTCCTCTTTGCCTGCCAGCTCGCGAACTCCGCTAACCACAGCAACAATCACCCAGCCGTTGGCTAAGTATTGATTAGCATCATCCTCGCTGAACGATTCATAAATCTCGCCGATATTAGTGTTCGACATCGTGACTCCTTGGGTTGTGTAGGCAGCACCGACACGGAACTGCCCGGGTTCCTTTCTATTCGTTATGCGCTCCCGTGTTGCTAGTAGCAACAACCGGTCGAACGATATTGTCGCGGCTAAAATCCGGCGGCAGCTCGAGCCCGCAATTTCATGACGGTTCGCGCTGAAAGTCCCCTAATGTCCTCGCCATGAAAAACCATGTGTGCCCGGTGCGACTTGGTTTCCGCGTCCCAATCCTCCATATCATCGATCAGGAAGGCGTGCTTGCCCAGGTACGCTGCCGCCAAGTCAGTGGCCAAGCTGCGGGCGGGTTCGCCCGCAGTTTCGAAAACCCAATCCAGGATATCGCTCATCTGCTCGGCGGGTGTCCGCGGCACAACACCTTTGGCCTGATCCTGGACGAATGCGTTGTAAAGCAGTGCGCCAACCTCGGGATCTTCTGCTGGGTTGCCCGGGCAGAGCCTGGGCTCCCAGGGAATCTGATACATCGATTGGCCAAGAACGTCCTGCAGGACGTAATCCGACGGCTTTACCAAACGCTGCATGAAGTTATCTCCCAAGCAAAAATCGCATGGTAACGCGTCCAGAGCGGCCTTAGCCGCTCTGATAAATCGTCGTCGAAGACGGCGAAAGTAGCCTGACAGAAACTCCCCCGAGCCCACGAGGGGAGTTAGGAAAAATGGCCCCTAGGCCAAATTTTTCCGGTCTGCCCTGGTGAAACCCGTTCAGGGTGTAACCAGGGTGCGAAGCATCAGGCCGCACCGCTTGCGTGCGCGTCAGGTGAAACCGGACCAACCTGGATTCGCGATGTAGCAGTCAAGAAAGGGACAAAGGACCGCAACGAGACGTCGCGCAATTGCAGAATGCAGATTGGTCCGGCTTTGCCGGGCGCGCACGCGGGTGAATTTTCGAGACAAGCCCGTCCAGGGCGCAGGGGAGGAAAGAGGGTGGAGGCTCGCGCAGCGAGTCGGAACCCTGAAAGCCTGAAGGGGCGCTCCCCCGGAAGGTTTGGGCGTCCCGCAGGGCGGCCACGACAGACCGTAGGGATGGCGCGCTGTGGATCTGTTTTTGTCTTGGTTTATCTATGGTTTTTGCTATGGGTCGTTCTATTGCTGCGGTTATTACTCCAGCAATAGAAGGCCCATAGAAAGCGTACAAAGGTGAAAAGGTACAAAAGGGCAAAAAGCCAAGGGCATTCGCGCTGCGCGCTCACCAGCTCGACCCCCTAAAGGGGGACCCCCACTCGCTGGGAAAAATCCAGAGCAGGTAATAACCCTGAGAGACAAGAGCACGAGCAATGATGGCTGACGCCAGTCTAAGGCCGCCCACTGGCGGCAATAATGATGGCTACGCGACGCTCTTGATGGCTCCCACTGGCGTGGGAGCCCCTACGATCGGCTTTTAAAAAAAGCGTCTCGCATGACTCCACGCAGTGAGGATTTTGTTCCAGGTACAGCACCCGGCTCCCACTCCCAACAGGCGTTCCAGACTTTCGGGGATTGTTTACCACTGCGCCCCCTGCCCTCTTCGGCGTCTGGCGGTTGGTGGGTTTTAGGACAGTGACAGCGCCCGTGGTTGGGGTTTTACGCTGCCCTGCCATTGCCTTCTCGCCCTTGCGGGTCGCACCTAACCGGCTATACCGGCTGCCGTGAAGAGATCCCCTTGATCGGCAGCTATTACTTTCCCGGGCCCAAAGCATCTTGATTCCAAGCGTCGGGAAGAGGTGTCGGGGGAGGCTGGAAGCTGGACAGACGGGGGTTTTCCCGACAGAATTGGCT
>NZ_JAYMYG010000005.1:0-4480 GCF_035830915.1 Pseudomonas sp. DSV-1
GCCCCCGCGCTGGCCACAGCTGTTAACCAGTCCCATAGCCGTGTCACACAGCGGATATGTTGTTGAGCCACTTCCTGCATTAGATCCAGCAACTGGGCCTCCAGGGTGGCGGACGCAATGCTCAACAGTTCAGGCTTTAGGTCCAGGGCGATGCGCTCGGCCAGCTCGGCAGTCTCGGGGGATAGTGCGCGCAGGTCGCGCAAACCGCGCTCATAGGTCGGTGTGACGGGTAACGGCATGGAGGTGGCGTCCTTATCCGAGTCAGTGGCCCACAGTGCGTAAAACCACAGAGGTGGGGTATGGCGTACCAGTGTAGGAGGGGTGTGGTTTCCGTGCCCACAAAAAAAGGCCCCCACGCTCGGCTTGAGTGTGTGGGCCTTTTTGACATAAGCGGCGTTATTCGCACTGGGTCGATGATAGTGAGTGCTCATAAATGATTAGCAAATAGTTGCGATATTCCACTGATAGTGGAATACTCAAATATGAGTAGACAACGTCTACATCGTAGACAAAATCGTGTGGAGTGATAACATGGCCTCGCCTGTCCTGTCTTTTCGTGTGGAATCGGAGCTGATTAACCAGCTCGATCAGCTCGCTGAAGCAACTGATCGGGATCGTCAGTACCATCTCAAACGTGCATTGGCACGTTATGTAGAGTCAGAGTCCTGGCATTTTCGAGCGGTAGCCGAAGGGATCGCTGATGCTGAGGCAGGCAATCTAATCGACTTGGATGCCGTGAAGGCTAAGTGGGTGGCTCGTGCCGAAAATCGCATTAACCAGCAAAGCGGACAGTGACCTCGAAGGTATCTACGAGCATTACGAACCGCGTCTAGGTGCTGAAAAGGCCGAGGAAGTCATTTCCCAAGTGCTGGAAGCCATAACCCGACTGGAGACCTTTCCTCAGTTAGGGAAAGCCTCGGATATCCCTGATTGCCGAGAACTGATTATTTCGAAATACCCCTATCGATCTATTTACACGCGGAAGGGGGATACCATCCTGATATATCGAATTCTCCATCAGCACGCGGAACGCCCTGAAGATTGGTGAGTTCGGAAGCAAAAAATCCTGCCTTTTGGCGGGATTTTTTGTGTCCGACTTACATACGCGGCGTTATTGGAAGTCTTCGCCCTGCTCGCGGGCCTTCGCCTTCGCACGCTTGCGCTGCCCCCACCATTCTTCAAACAGAATGACCCCAAAAACCCCCGTCAGCACCGCCAACACTAGCCAGTCCCCCCACGACCACCCAACCCCGTACCAGCCGAAGACATCAAAGTGTCCCTTCTGGAAGCCCACGTACAGGAAATACACCACCGCCATAAGGCCCGCGTTACGGCAGGCACTGCCAAACGTCATACGCATTGCGACACCTTCTTGGCCCGTCCGGGCGGGTTCCTTTCTATTCGTTATGCGCTCCCGTGTTGCTAGTAGCAACAACCGGTCTAACGATATTTTCGCGGCTAAAATCCGGCGGCAGCTCGAGCCCGCAATTTCATGACGGTTCGCGCTGAAAGTCCCCTAATGTCCTCGCCATGAAAAACCATGTGCGCCCGATGCGACTTGGTTTCCGCGTCCCAATCATCCAGATCATCGATCAGGAAGGCGTGATTGCCTAGGTACGCTGCCGCCAAGTCAGCGGCCAGGCTGCGGGCGGGTTCGCCTGCCGTTTCGAAAACCCAATCCAGAATGTCACTCATCTGCTCGGCGGGTGTCCGCGGCACAACACCTTTGGCCTGATCCTGGACGAATGCGTTGTAAAGAAGTGCGCCAGCCTCGGGATCTTCTGCAGGGTTGCCCGGGCAGAGCCTGGGCTCCCAGGGAATCTGATACATCGATTGGCCAAGTACGTCCTGCAGGACGTAATCCGACGGCTTTACCAAACGCTGCATGAGATGGCTCCTTAAAAAATCGCATGGTAGCGCATCCCGAGCAGCCAAAAGCTGCTCGGATAAACCGCCACCTCTGGTGGCGTGAACAGCCTGACAGACGCCTCCCGAGCCCACGAGGGGGGGGAGGAAAAATGGCCCCCAGGCCAAATTTTTCCGGTCTGCCCTGGTTACGCCCGTTCAGGGCGTAACCAGGGTGCGAAGCATCCGGCCGCACCGCTTGCGTGCGCGTCAGGTGAAACCGGACCAACCTGGATTCGCGATGTAGCAGTCGAGAAAGGGACAAAGGACCGCAACGAGACGTCGCGCAATTGCAGAATGCAGGTTGGTCCGGCTTTGCCGGGCGCGCACGCGGGTGAATTTTCGAGACAAGCCCGTTCAGGGCGCAGGTGAGGAAAGAGGGTGGAGGCTCGCGCAGCGAGTCGGAACCCTGAAAGCCTGACGGGGCGCTCCCCCGGAAGGTTTGGGCGTCCCGCAGGGCGGCCACGACAGACCGTAGGGATGGCGCGCTGTTGCTCTGCTTTTGTCTTGGATTATCTATGTGGCGTTCTATTGGTCGTTCTATTGCGTTGGCTATTGCTTCAGCAATAGAACGCCAATAGGAGAGGTATAAAGGTGAAAAGGTACAAAAGGGCAAAAAGCCAAGAGCATTCGCGCTACGCGCTCACCAGCTCGACCCCCTAAAGGGGGACCCCCACTCGCTGGGAAAGATCCAAAGCGGGTAATAACCCTGAGAGACAAGAGCACGAGCAATGATGGCTGACGCCAGTCTAAGGCCGCCCACTGGCGGCAATAATGATGGCTGCGCGACGCACTTGATGGCTCCCACTGGCGTGGGAGCCCCTACGATCGGCTTTTAAAAAAAGCGTCTCGCATGACTCCACGCAGTGAGGATTTTGTTCCAGGTGCGACCACCCGGCTCCCACTCCCAACAGGCGTTCCAGACTTTCGGGGATTGTTTACCACTGCGCCCCCTGCCCTCTTCGGCGTCTGGCGGTTGGTGGGTTTTAGGACAGTGACAGCGCCCGTGGTTGGGTTTTTACGCTGCCCTGCCATTGCCTTCTCGCCCTTGCGGGTCGCACCTAACCGGCTATACCGGCTGCCGTGAAGAGATCCCCTTGATCGGCAGCTATTACTTCCCGGGCCCAAAGCATCTTGATTCCAAGCGTCGGGAAGAGGTGTCGGGGGAGGCTGGAAGCTGGACAGACGGGAGTTTTCCCGACAGAATTGGCTTACCAGGTCTCGTTCCCCGCACCGAAAAGCAGAGATTCCCCGAGACCTTGGCCAGAGCGATTGCAGTCGCCGCTGGCCCGAATGAAACCCTGCCTTGGCAGGGTTTTTTCGTTTTAATGCTATGTATCTATTACCCAAAGATATTGCGTTTGCTCGCTCAGCGCAAACCCTGTGTCTTTCACAAGCTGCCGTGTGGGTCTGGCAGCTGTGCTGCCTACCAGCACGGTAGCCAACAAGGTCCACCGGACCGCGTTAGGGAATGGTCGGTTAAGTCTCATAAATAGCAGTAGACTGTAGGGCACCCTACAGACAGAACCCGACACTGCCCTACATGGCAAAATTAACCATCGGCCGCATGGCAAAACTCTACGGTTTACACCGTTCAACATTGCATGAGGCCGTGTCTAAAGGCCGCGTAACTGCTGGCCTAGACGGTAAAGGGCAAAAGGTTATCGACCTATCAGAAATGATCCGCGTTTATGGCGAACCACAGGGGATCACCCTACACCGCCCTACACTTGACCCGACACCCTCGCCCTACACTTCCCCTACACCTGAAATGGACGCCTTACACCCAGCCCTACACTCGTTGGTTGAAGAGGTTCGATTGCTGCGTGCAGAGATACAAGAGCTGCAACAATCACTTCGGCTGATCGAGCATAAACCCGAGCCTAAACCTGCATTGCCTCACAACGCGAAGCCAGGGGAAGCCCCTACTTGGGCAAATTTGCTCGACGCTCTCGATAACTAAAAGCCGTGGCCAGTTTCGCGGGCGCGAAACTTCACAGTTCCACCGCAAAGCCTCGCACGCCGAGCCCTTCGGCAAAGCGACCCACCGCCGTTAGGCTGGCCCAGGTACGAATCACCTCCCGCCTCGACCGTACTGGAATCAGCCGCGAGTGCGGCCCGCCGAGGCGTACCGAAAACGTCCACTTGGTACGGGTGGTATCACGGCCGGCGACAAACTCCCTGACCGCGCTCTGTTGCACCAGGTGCTGCAGCGCGTCTTCGTGAATCCCGTCCCCGATCACAGCAGCAACGCCGTGACGCGCGCCTGAGCGGCGTCATCCATGATCAGGTACAGGCTTTCAATCTCCCCCGGTTTAAACACCTTAAGCACCTCCAGCGCTTCGACGAAGCCTTGCGCCCGTTCGCTGGCCAGATGCACCTGCAGGGTGTCGGCGCTGCGCTCGATGGCTGTCAGGCGGCGGCTCAGACTTTCTAGAACCTCAAGGGGCATTTTTATCGCGATAAACGGATCGTATTCGTTAGCGTAACGGCCGCTCATTCGGGCACTACTCCGTACGGACCGCCCAGCGCAGCCGCGTCATACGCAAAAAAGGCCACATGTTTAACGGGTAAC